>NZ_CP104399.1:0-1880369 GCF_025311515.1 Limosilactobacillus vaginalis | reverse complement strand
AATAGTTCCCCTCCTAATAGATATTAAATTACAAACGACATTTTATCATTATGAAAAAAAGTTTTCCACAGGTAAGTGGATAATTGAAAAATATTTACACAACACTGTGTGTAAATTAAAAAATGCAGTGTGGAAATGGAGGATAAAATAGAAACATAATAGTTTTCCACCCTTCTTGTGGATAACTAATTACTATAACAAAGGCATTAAGACGACTTATGAACAGTTTTATACAGGGCTGTGGATAACTTTAATAACAGGATGTGAATTGTTGAAAAGCACTGTGAAATCACGGTTAATAACTTATCCACAGGAATGAGAAATACACAACGCTGTGGATTATTTTTGACTTTCTGTGGATAAATAAAAAAATCTAAAAAAATTTCACGTTTAATATTTGAGAAAAGTATGTTATACTTCCAGAGTATGTTTGAAGAGATCGTCTTTTTAGACTATAAAAACCAAACCATTCAGATTGAATAGGAGGTGCATCGTATGAAGCGCACGTTTCAACCAAAGAAGCGTCACCGTGCACGTGTCCATGGCTTCCGTAAGCGTATGAGCACCAGTAACGGCCGTAAGGTATTAGCACGTCGGCGTCAAAAGGGCAGAAAAGTATTATCTGCATAATTACGGCCACTTTTATAGTGGCTTTTTTTATTGCAAGGGCAGGGCAGTCAGCTTGACGAGCTATCGTTTCGTTGAAGCTGCAATGTCCGGCCCTTTTTACATTTAATAAGGCTGGAGATCTACATTATTATGAGAAAATCATATCGGGTAAAAAAGGAAAGTGAGTTTCAACGGGTATTCGAAACCCATAATTCCGTTGCCAACCATAAATTTGTCATCTATCAAATGGCAAAACCAGGTCAAAAGCATTTTCGAGTTGGTATTTCCGTGGGGAAAAGGATTGGAAATGCGGTTCACCGAAACTGGGTTAAACGCCGGATTCGCCAAACACTTCTTGAAGTAAAACCTTATCTACGGCAAGACGTGGATTTCTTAGTAATTGCTCGTCCAGCTGCAGATGGCCTGGAAATGGCGGAAACAAAGAAAAACCTTGTCCATGCTCTTAAAAGGGCACATCTATTAGAAGAGAAAAGTGAGGATCGTTAATCAATGAAAAAGGTAAAGCGTGTCCTAAGTCTTGCTGCAATTGGAAGTTTGACGCTTTTTCTTGCAGCTTGCTCAAATAAGCCAGTTACAAGTCATAGTACTGGCTTGTGGGATCACTACATAGTTTATAACTTCTCTCGGTTTATCATTTGGCTATCAAATAATTGTGGTGGCTATGGTATGGGGATCATTATTTTCACCATCATTATTCGGGTCCTCCTCTTGCCATTGATGTTCTACCAAACGAAGTCAATGCTGAAAACTCAGGAGTTAGCTCCTAAGCTGAAGGCAATCCAAAAGAAGTACTCATCACGAGATCGTGAATCCATGGTGAAGATGCAGGAAGAAACCAGTAAGCTTTATAAGGAAGCGGGAGTTAATCCTTGGGCTTCGATGTTACCAATGATTATCCAATTACCAATCATGTGGGCTCTTTATCAAGCTATTTGGCGGACACCAGAATTACGGCATGGGACATTTCTGTGGCTTCAATTAGGACATACAGATCCATACTATATTTTGCCAATTCTGGCGGCCCTATTTACTTTCTTAAGTTCATGGTTATCAATGGCCTCAATGCCTGAGCGAAATGCAATGACTTCCGCAATGACATGGTTTATGCCAATTATGGTATTCTTCATGGCATTAGGATTCTCTTCCGCGATTACTTTGTATTGGGTAGTTTCAAACGCCTTCCAGGTAGTTCAAACTCTCTTGTTGCAAAATCCATTTAAGATTCGCCGTGAACGAGAAGCTAAGGAAAAGCAAGCAAAGGCAAAGAAGCGTAAACTTGAAAAGGCTAAACGCCGTGCATACAGCAGTCGCCGGAAGTAGTATTTTCTACGATTAGACTTAATAAGATTTGGAAAACACAAACGAGAGAATGACTGGGAAAAACAGAAATGATTTTCTCAGTCATTTTCTTTTTGGCGTAAATTAGAACCGATTTGTCGCGACTTATGGTTCTGTTGTAAAATAAAACGAGTATTTATTTTGGGAGATGAAATTGAATGGGACGTTATACAGGAGAAACTGTTGAGGAAGCAGTTGCCTCTGCTAGCAAGAAACTTGGGGTAGCAGTAGATCAGTTAGAAGTAAAAACTATCCAACAACCGCGTCATGGTTTCTTAGGAATTGGTCGTCGAGAAGCGATCATTGAAGTATCTATAAAAAAGGCCCAAAAGAAAGACAAGAATAAGGGAAATCACGGTCACCATAAAGCAAACCAACAAACCAAGGTTCAGCAGCAACCGAAGACTCGCCATAAGTCAACACCAGACCGTGAAGTTGATCCTGCTGAAATGAAGCGCCGCCATGAACAAAACGTTAAGCGGGTGGAAAAAGTTAGTCAGGAGCTTGCGGATTACTTAAAGAACGTCTTTGCAAACTTAGGAATTGAAGTTAAACCAGTTGTGAGTGATGTTCGTTCTCATGAAGTAAAGATTGATTTGCAAAGTGAGCAGTCTGGACGGATTATTGGTCATCATGGTCGGCGAATTAATGCAATGGAACAGTTAAGTAACGCCTTTATGAATTATCATGGCGCAGAGAAGACAATGGTAATTTTAGATACAGCTAATTACCGGCAACGACGTGAAGAATCATTGCACCAGCTGGCCGAACGCTCTGTAATGGAAGTTGTTTCAACTGGTCAAGCAGTCTTTTTGGACCCAATGCCTGCTCGAGAACGAAAGCAGCTTCATCAAGAACTGCAGGAAAATGATCATGTTAAGACGTATTCTCATGGTCGTGATCCGTATCGGAGCGTTGTCATTGCACCGAAAAACTAGGCTACTCGCAGTCTTGTTAACGGGTGAAATTTCTTATTTGACATTTTAACGTGATGAAATTAAAATAATTGCGGTTATACAATTTAAGATACTTGTTAAAGTAGTGAAAGTGCTTTGACCATGTGATTACCAGAATAATTGGTGGATGACGTGGGGGCACTTTTTTTATTAGAAAGGAGTCTGGATGGTGGCAAATACTGATAATGATACAATTGCAGCAATTTCGACCCCGGTTGGTGAAGGCGGGATCTCGATCATTCGGGTTAGCGGCGATGATGCGATCGCAGTTGCGCAAAAGATTTATCGAGGTAAAGATCTGAGTAAGGTACACACTAATACCATCAATTACGGTCACATTATCGATCCCGATAATGGTGAAGAAGTTGATGAAGTGATGGTTTCAGTGATGCGGGCCCCTCACACATACACCTGTGAAGATGTAGTTGAAATTAATTGCCATGGTGGGCTGCTTGCAACGAACCGGATCCTTCAGTTGGTATTGAGCTATGGTGCGCGAATGGCCGAACCAGGTGAATTTACTAAGCGGGCATTCCTAAATGGGCGGCTTGACTTATCGCAATCGGAAGCCGTTATGGATTTAATTCGGGCAAAAACTGATAAGTCAATGAAGGTGGCCTTAAATCAGCTAGATGGAAACCTTTCTCACTTAATTCGGAAGCTACGAAAAGATATTCTGGATGTTTTAGCTCAGGTAGAAGTTAACATTGATTACCCTGAATATGACGCTGTTGAAGAAATGACAACGAAAATGCTGAAAGAGAAGGCCACGGAAATTCGTCAACGGATTGAAGCATTGCTGAAAACGGCAAAGCAGGGGAAGGTTCTTCGCGAAGGGCTTGCCACCGCAATTATCGGCCGGCCAAATGTTGGTAAGTCTAGTTTGCTAAATTCACTATTGCATGAAGATAAGGCAATTGTTACTAACGTTGCCGGGACAACCCGTGATGTAATTGAGGAATACGTTAATGTTGATGGGGTACCGTTGAAGTTAATTGATACTGCGGGAATCCGGGACACTAAGGATCAAGTTGAAAAGATCGGGGTTGAACGAAGCCGAAAAGCCCTAGATGCTGCCGATTTGATTCTGTTACTAATTGATAATTCAGAAGAGTTAACCGCAGAGGATCGGGAACTTCTTGAAGCAACTAAAGACAAGCAACGGATCGTAATCTTGAATAAGACCGACTTGCCAAACAAGGTTGACCGGAGTGAATTGAAGAAATTAGTTGGAAGCGATAAGTTGATCGAAACTTCAATCGTAAAGAACGAAGGGATGAACCAATTAGGCGAAACCATTAGTAAGATGTTCTTTGAAGAAGGAATTGAAAACAACCAAAATAGTGTAATGGTAACGAACGCCCGTCATATTGGATTATTGCACCAGGCCGACGATGCCCTTGGCGACGTATTAAAAGGAATTGCGGCAGGGATGCCCGTTGATTTAGTCCAGATTGATATGACGCGTTGCTGGGACTTGCTCGGTGAGATTACCGGTGATAGTTACCAAGATGAGTTACTGGATCAACTCTTTAGCCAGTTCTGTTTAGGAAAGTAGGAGGAAGAAAATGCAGACAAGTGAAGCAATTCAGTATGATAGCGACAACTATGATGTAATTGTCGTTGGGGCCGGCCATGCGGGAAGTGAGGCCGCTCTTGCTGCTGCCCGTATGGGAAATAAGACGCTTTTAGTAACCATTAACCTTGACATGGTTGCTTTTATGCCATGTAACCCGTCAGTTGGGGGTCCAGCTAAGGGAATCGTGGTTCGGGAGATCGATGCTCTTGGTGGCGAAATGGGCCATAATATTGACAAGACTTATGTTCAAATGCGAATGCTCAATACGGGTAAAGGACCTGCTGTGCGAGCATTGCGGGCGCAAGCTGACAAGCACGCTTACCACCGTTCAATGAAGGAAACGATTGAAAAGCAGCCAAACTTGGACCTTCGCCAAGCAACCGTTGACCAGTTAATTGTTGAAGATGGAGTTTGTAAAGGGGTAATTACTAACACTGGTGCTCGTTACCACGCTAAGACCGTTGTTCTAACCGTGGGAACTGCTGCACGGGGAAAGATTATCATCGGTGAACTTCAATACGAATCAGGTCCAAATAATTCTAAGTCAGCAGTAAAGCTTTCTGAAAACCTGGAATCATTAGGCTTTGATCTTGAACGGTTTAAGACCGGGACACCGCCACGGATTAACGGAAATACGATTCACTATGACGAAACCGAAGAACAGCCTGGTGATAAGGCAGTTCATCACTTCAGTTTTGATACACCAGATGATCATTACTTGTCATTAAGTGAGCAAATTTCCTGCTGGTTAACATACACTAATCCAGGTACGCATAAATTAATTCGGGATAACCTTGATCGAGCACCAATGTTCTCTGGGGTAATTAAGGGTGTCGGTCCACGCTATTGTCCTTCAATTGAAGATAAAATTGTTCGGTTTGCGGATAAGAGTCGTCACCAAATCTTCCTTGAACCAGAAGGCCGGGATACTGATGAATGGTATGTTGATGGATTATCAACTTCCATGCCGGAAGAAATTCAACAAAAGATTCTGCATTCTGTTAAGGGGCTAGAAGATGCCCAATTAATGCGTCCGGGATACGCAATTGAATATGACGTCGTTGCCCCATACCAACTTCATCCAACCCTAGAAACGAAGCTGGTTAAGAACCTTTATACAGCTGGCCAGACTAACGGAACTTCAGGCTATGAAGAAGCTGCTGGTCAGGGCCTGATTGCCGGAATCAATGCTGGATTACGGGCCCTTGGCAAAAAGCCATTTGTTCTTAAGCGGTCAGATGCTTACATTGGGGTAATGATTGATGACCTAGTAACTAAGGGAACTAAGGAACCATATCGACTTTTGACTAGTCGGGCTGAATATCGCTTAATCCTTCGTCATGATAATGCCGACTTCCGTTTGATGGGGAAAGGCCACGAAATTGGCTTAGTAAGTGATGAACGTTATGCTAAGATGCAAAAGAAGGAAGAGCAGGTTCAAAATGAAATTGCCCGGTTAAAGAATGAAAAGCTTAAGCCAAATAACGATGAAGTTAACCAATTCATTGAGGCACACGGTGATAATCGTTTAAAGGACGCGATTACAGCGGCTGACTTTATTAAGCGTCCGTATGTTGATTATGAAACGTTAATGAAGTTTATTCCGGCTCCAGCTGAAAAGCTCGATCGTCATGTAATTGAACAAGTAGAAATTCAATTAAAGTATGCCGGTTATATTAAGAAGGAAGAAGAAAAGGTTGCCCGCTTAAAGCGGATGGAAGCAAAGCGGATTCCTGCCAATATTGATTATGAAAAGATCGATGGTTTGGCAACTGAGGGGCGGCAAAAACTTGAGAAGATTCGTCCAGAAACGCTCGCTCAGGCTTCACGAATTAGTGGGGTAAATCCTGCTGACATAGCGATTTTAAGTGTTTATATTCGGAAATAGGATTATTTCCCGGGAAATTAAATTACAGAAAATGAAGTGAGACGGAGTTAAAGTTAAATTTGACTTACGCCTCATTTTATTCCATTTACAAACATTCTGAGAATCGCTATACTGAAGATTGATTTAAAAAGCAAACGAGGCAAGTAGAGATGAGTGAAAAAGTTAATCAGACCCGCGAGGATTTTCAACCAATCCTTTTAGGGACAGATTTTAATTGTTACGGAATGGCACGGTCATTCTATCAACAGTATGGTATTAAGAGTATTGCCTATGGGGTAATGCATATGGCACCAACCCGCTATACTAAGTTAGTTGATGTTCATGTTATTGAAGGCTTCAATGAAGATCCAGTCTTCATTGAAACAATGCGCAAAATTGCAGCTAACCTTGATCCAAAGAAGAAGTACCTGCTTCTTTCTTGTGGGGATGGTTATACTGAATTAATTGCTAAGCACTTGGATGAATTAAAGGAACACTTTATTTGTCCGTATGTTGATGCAGACTTGTTTAATAAGCTGGGAACGAAGGAAACCTTCTATGAAGCAGCTGAAAAGTATGGTTTGCCATACCCAAAGACGAAGATCATTACTAAAGAAGAAGTTGAATCTGGTAAGGCAATTGAATTACCATTTGATTTTCCAATTGCCCTGAAGCCTTCTGATAGTGTGGAATGGCTTGACATTCAGTTTGAGGGACGAAAGAAAGCTTATGTTTTGGATAAGCGTGAGCAGTTTGACGAATTAATGCCTAAGATCTACAAGGCCGGTTATACCGGGAAGATGATTGCGCAGGACTTTATCCCTGGCGATGACTCTAACATGCGGACTGTTAATGCCTACGTTGATTCTAACCATAACGTTCGGATGATTAGTCTTGCACACCCGTTATTAGAGGATCCATCACCAGTTGCGGTTGGTAACTACATGGTGATTTTGCCAGAAAAAGACATGGCAATTTACAAGACGATTCAAAAGTTCTTGGAAGAAGTAAAGTACGTTGGTTTTGCTGATTTTGACATGAAATATGATCGGCGGGATAAGCAATTTAAGATTTTTGAAATCAATCTTCGCCAAGGCCGGAGTAGTTACTACTGTACCTTAAATGGCTATAATCTGGCTAAGTATGTGGTTGATGATGTAATTGATCACAAGCCGTTCACTGGTACAGATTATGCTGAAGGAAACAAGCTATGGTTGAATGCACCGAAGAAGGTTTTCTATCAGTATGCTAAAGAAAACGAGTATAAGGAAAAAGCCAAGAAGTTACTGGAGGCAGGACAGTGGGGAACGACTGCCTTTGACAAGAATGATAGTTTGAAACAACGCTTGTTAATGCATTATTCTTTCTGGCTAATCAATAAAAATTATCAAAAATACTTTGTCCAACGCTAAGTAAAGGAGTGTTTAATATGTGCGGAATTGTAGCATTCGTTGATAACGAAGATCCAAAGGTTAAAGATAGCCTAATTCGTAAAATGAAGAACCGGATTATTCACCGGGGACCCGACTCAGAGGGCCAATACGTAGATGAAAATGTTGCCCTTGGGTTTCGGCGGTTAAGTTTTATTGACGTTAAGAGCGGTAATCAACCAATCTTTAACGAAGATAATAGTATGGCCATTGAATTTAACGGTGAAATTTATAACTTTAAGGAATTACGGGAAGAATTAATCGACTTAGGTCATACCTTCAAGACCCATGCCGATACTGAAGTAATCCTTCACGGTTACGAACAATGGGGTGACGATGTCCTGAAACGGCTTCGGGGAATGTTTGCCTTCGTAATTTGGGACTTTAAAAACAAGGATATGTTTGGTGCCCGGGATCACTTTGGGATTAAGCCACTCTATTACGGGAAAATGAACGGGACTTTCTTTGTTGGTTCTGAAATTAAGGCATTTATTGATCACCCGCATTTTGACAAGGAGCTGAATAAGAACGCCTTGAAGCCTTACATGACGTTCCAGTATTCAGCGACTCAGGAAACATTCTTCAAGGGAATTTACAAGTTGCCAGAAGGACACTGCTTCCACTATAAAGATGGTCAATTCAATATGAAGGAATACTGGGATGCTGATTTTGATCCTAAAGATGAAGGCTTCGATAAGGCGGTTGATAACATTGAAGACATCGTAACGGATTCAGTTAAGGCCCACTCATTTGCTGATAAGGGGATCAAGGTTGGTTCATTCCTTTCAGCAGGGGTCGATTCTAGTTACGTGACTGCAATGATGCGGCCAGATAATACATTCTCAATTGGGTTTGATAGTACCTACGATGAAACTAAGCAGGCGCGGGAATTAGCTGCTAAGCTTAACCTAAAGAATACCGATGCTAAGCTGACGAATGAAGAGGCTTTCCATACATTCCCATTGATCCAATACTACCTGGATGAACCTGATTCAAACCCATCAGTTATTCCGTTGTACTTCTTAACTCGTCTTGCCAAGGAAAATGGTTACAAGGCAATGCTTTCTGGTGAAGGGGCTGATGAATTATTCGCGGGTTACATCGACTACGGATTTAACTCTAATTCAATGCTGATCCGGTGGTTTACTGACAAGCTTCGTGAATTACCACAAGCAAAACGGTACAAGATTGCTAAGTGGCTTGATGGCAAGCACTTCCACGGTCAATTACACATGTTCCGGGCATTAGCACCAGTTCGTGAATCCAAGTTTATTGGTCAGGCCTACATCTTCTCACCAGAAGAAGCAGCTGATGTTCTTCAAGAAAAGTATAATTGTGGCCCAACGATTGATGACATCATCGATCCAATTCTAAAGAACGTTGAAGATAAGGATATTGATGAAGTTGCCAAGAAACAATACCTTGATATTCACAAGTTCATGCCTGGCGATATTTGCTTGAAGGCGGATAAGATGAGTATGGCTAACTCACTAGAACTCCGGGTACCATTATTGGATCGCGAAGTAATGCGGGTTGCTGGTCATACACCAACCAAGTACCTCTTCAACCGTCACGGAACCAAGTGGGCCTTCCGGATGGCCGCTAACCGTCACCTTCCAGAAGAATGGGCAACTCGGCCAAAGATGGGCTTCCCGGTTCCGGTTCGGGCATGGTTACGAGAAAAGAAGTACTACGAAGAAGTTCGTGAACTCTTTGAACAAGACTTTGTTAAGGAATTCTTTGATCAAGATAAGATTTTGAAGTTGCTTGATGATAACTTTAACGACAAGATTGATGGCCGACGGAAGATCTGGACTATTTACACCTTCTTAGTATGGTACAAGCAATACTTTATCGACGACTTTATTCCTGAAGAAGTTAAGAAACTAGACGAGGTGGCTGAATAAATGCTCACACTAAAGGAAATCACTGATTTACTAAAAGAAAATGGTCTCTATAAGGAAATCATTATTGACGGTGACTGGTATTATACTGTGCCAGAAAAAGCAGCTCGCGCTGAAGTTACCGACCTGTCCTATGACTCACGGAAAGTCAGTGATGGTACCCTGTTTTTCTGCAAGGGGTTAAAGTTTAATCCTGAATATTTGGCAAGTGCCATTAAGGAAGGGGCAACCGCAGCGATCTCTGAACTTGTTTATACAGACAAGTTAGATCAAGAAGCGCAATCAACGCCACAGATTATTGTTACCGATGTTCAAAAGGCAATGGCAGTAATTGCTCGTCATTTCTATGGCTGTCCCGATGAAAAACTTGAATTAATCGGTTTTACGGGAACTAAGGGGAAGACCACTTCGGTTTACTTTACCCGTCATATTCTGGCTCATGAGTTTGGTCCGGTAGTAGGGCAATTCTCATCTATTGATGAATGTGTGGATGGTAAAAACTTTATTGAAGCTCACCTGACCACGCCAGAGTCATTGGATCTTTTTCGGATGATGAAAGAAGCCGTTGATAACGGGATGAAGTACTTGGCAATGGAAGTTTCTAGCCAAGCATATAAGAAGTCCCGAGTTTATGGCCTGCACTTTAATATCGGGGTTTTCTTGAATATTTCTCCAGACCACATTAGTCCTGTAGAACATCCAACCTTTGACGATTATTTGTGGTGCAAGAGTCAGATTATCGTGAATAGTGATACCGTGATTTTGAATCGGGATATGGACTATTACGAGTTGCTAGCTCAAAAAGCCCACGAATTAGGGAAAAAGTTGATTACGTTCGGTAGTGATGAAAGTGATGCGGACTATCGTTACCATGGCAAGGATCATGGTTATTTTGACGTATCAACGCATAATGATAATTTGCCTGAAGTTACTGGTGAATTCCGTGTCATGATTCCGGGACACTTTAACTACAGTAATGCGTTAGCCGCAATTACGGTGAGTGCGCAACTTAAGGATGATACTAGTGATTTTGCTCAGGGATTGAAGGAAACTAAGGTCCCAGGTCGGATGGAATTTTTGAAGAATAATGCCGGAATGGTTGCTTGCGTTGATTACGCTCATAATTACTTGAGCTTGTCCGAAAGCTTTAAGTTTATGAAGCATGAGTATCCTGATGGCCGGTTGATCGTTGTGATCGGTGCTGCTGGTGGTAAGGCAGAATCACGCCGGAAAGATGTTGGTCGGGCGCTTTCTGAATATGCCAATGTTGCAATTTTAACGAGTGAAGATAACTTCTTTGAAGATCCGCACCACATTGATGAAACAATCAAGGAGCATATTACTAATCCAAACGTTAAGGTAATTATCAATGTTGATCGGGTAGCTGCAATTAAGCAGGCATTTGAAATGGCAAAGCCTGGCGATGCAATGTTCATGGCTGCTAAAGGCCGGGAACAATTCATGCACGAAAAGGGTCGGGATATTCCTTATGTTGGCGATTACCAATTGTCACAAAAGCTAATGAAAGAGTATGATAAATAGTTGAGTATGATAATTACATTTATGGTAAACTTTTCTTAGCTTGATAATGATTTTGAAATCGAGGGATAGTAGGTAATGAAAGTATTTCGGCAAACGATGAGCTGGGTAATTCCAATCGTAATTGGGTTATTAATTGCCTTGTTGATCAAACAATTCTTATTCCAAATTGTGCGGGTTGATGGACCATCAATGCTGCCTAACTTACAAAACAATGAACGGGTCTTCTGCTTAAAAACCGCGAAAATCCATCGGGGAAGTGTCATTGTTTTCGATGCCAACGGAGTAGATCCGCAAGTGGCTACCAAGACAGACTATGTTAAGCGGGTAATTGGTGTTCCTGGTGATACTGTTCGTTCCGCAAATGGTAATATTTATGTTAACGGACGAAAGGTTAGCCAGAGTTACATTAACAATACTCAACGGACTTCTGGGACCGGAAATTGGACACTAAAGAGTATCTCGGTTCAGAATAACTGGTTACGAAATAGTGGTGCAACCAAGGTACCAAAGGGTCAATATTTTGTTCTTGGTGATCACCGAAGCGTTTCTAATGATGGTCGTTACTGGGGATTCGTACCAAAGAGCAAGATTGATGGTGTTGTTAAAGTGCCTTCTTGGACTGGAACTGCCACTACTCGTTATAACGTTAATCAGGAGTGGAAGCATTACTGGGCAAATTAAGGCATAATACCAACCTAGTTAAATTAGAAAAAGTAAAAATTCATAAACTGTTCTAAAGATTCTGGCTAAAGACTAGTATTTTTAGGACAGTTTTTTTATCCTAATTGAAGTAAGAGAATGGGGAAAACTAGCTTGTCTAGTTTGTCGTCCCAGCTACTGTCTATGAAATATTAAAGAGGACGAGTTAATTCTTAGCTTCGTCTAATAGGAGAATAACAATGCGTTCAAAGAAATTATCAACAATTTTATTAACATCAACGTTAATGATGGCCCTAGCAGCTACCCCTGTTTCTCAGGTTATCGTTCATGCGGACGATCAAGTAGCAACAAGTACTAGTTCTGCTTCTTCCACCCAAACGCATACATTAAATAAGTCATACGTTGTCTATGGTGCAGGAGCTGCAGATAAGGATGAGCTGAGTAATATTCTGGGCGTTAACAATGATTTCACAACACTTACGGCTACTGCCAGTGATTACCAAAAGTATATTAACGCTAATGATTCGACAACTAACGCAGCGATGGTCAGTTCAGTATCAATAGTGCCGACCGATCCTGGCTCTGGGGTAAAAGTGAACATTAAGAAATTTAATGGTCAGAGCAATATTACCAAGGTGACGGCCCAGCAGTACGCGATGGTAGCGCAAATGGCCGGGGTAACGGATGTGACAATTACGGTCTCTGCTAACCGGCCAGTATCTGGAGAGTCGGCGCTTACAGGGGTATACAAGGCGCTGAGTGAGGATGGAATTAACTTAAATAATCAAAATACCCAATCAGCCAACCAAATGCTAAGTGCCACTAATGATGCAATTGATGCCAACAAGAACGATAGTAGTTATCCAGGAAAGCTAATGGCTGCAGTTGGTGACACAACTAAGCAGATTAATAAGCAAAAACGGCAAGGAGAACAACCAACCCAGGTTCAAATTGAAAATATCCTAAACCAAAACCTAAAGAAGCAAAATATTTATAACGAAACCAAGAATCACACAACCACGATTATTAATGCATTGGTTCAGTTCAATAATGCGCCAATCAGTTCAAGTAAGGATTATAGTTCTCACGTTACTGACACGATCAATAATGTTAAGAATTCCACGGGCAATATGATGAATAAGGCAAAGCAGTTCTTGAATTCAAAGGATGGTAAAGCTGCCCAGCAACAGGCCCAGTCTTGGTGGGATCGCTTTGTAAACTGGATCCAAGGATTTTTCAACTAAAGGATTGACGAACAGGAACGGCTTCTGTATATTAATAACCGATAGTTAACGGTTAAAAACACAGTGAGTAGGAGAGTAACCTTTTACTGGTCAAAATTAGCGACCCTGAATGAGTGCAAGCAGGGATGACTGGTTTTAGGCGAAGGTAGCCTATGAGTGGTCAGGGCGACGAAATGAAGTCTTGACCGGGAGCGCCCGTTACAGCGTCAGCGTATTTATGTACGGAATGAGACATTATTAGTGATAATAATTGTAAATAAAAGGTGGTAACACGCTCTGGCGTCCTTTAAGCAGTAATGCTTAAAGGACGCTTTTTTCAATCGTTAACGATTAAGAGTAAGAGTGATTCATTTTGGGGGAAATAAAAAATGACGGAAACGAAGATCACGGGGCGACAAATAATTGTAATTGCATCCCTAATTTTTGGCGTTTTATTTGGTGCGGGAAACTTAATATTTCCAGTCCATTTAGGTCAATTAGCGGGTGCTCATTGGTTAGGTGCGAGTAGTGGCTTCCTAATTTCAGGTGTCCTGTTACCATTAATGGCATTACTAGCAATTAGTATTACCCGCTCTAACGATATCTATGACCTGGCACGACCTAATGGGCACTACTATGCATTAATCTTTCTCATTCTGGTTCAGGCGACTCTAGGGCCGCTATTTGCGATGCCCCGGACTGCTACTGTTCCGTATACAATTGGTTTTGCTCCCCACATTTCTGCAAGTGGTAATGTGGTTGGGTTATTGATTTATACGGGGATCTTTTTCGTAATCGTTTTTGGCTTGACCGTTACTGAGGCCAAAATTACGGATTTGATTGGGAAAATTCTTAATCCGGTTTTCTTGGTTCTTTTGTTTATTATTTTCTTCCTTGCCTTTATCAGTCCGACGGGAAGAACCCGAACGACACCAGTTACGGCAGAATATTCGATTCATGCATTCTCAAGTGGCTTTCTCCAGGGATATAATACAATGGATATTTTGGGATGCCTTGCATTTGGGGTTGCAATAATTAGTGCAATTAAGGAGCTAGGGATTGAAGATACAAAGAAGATTTCATGGACCACGGCCAAGAGCGGGACAATTGGAATTATGGGAATTGCCGTAATTTATATTTGTCTAATTTGGCTGGGGGCAACTAGTCTTCACCAGTTTAAGGTTGCGGATAATGGGGGTACGACGCTTGCGCAGATTGCTCATTATTATATGGGCTTTGTGGGGGATGCGCTATTGGCGACCTTGACCTCCGTAACGTGTCTAACAACGGCAATGGGACTCGCCGCTGCCTTTTCAGAGGACCTTCACCGGTTATTTCCGCGAGTTTCATACAAGAAGTTCTTGCTGTTTAATTGTCTTTTCTCGTTTCTAGTAGCTAATTTAGGACTAGATAAGATTATTGCCTGGTCTGCTCCGGTATTGGTATTCCTCTATCCTTTGGCAATTACGTTAACGATTTTGGGAATAACATCACCGCTATTTAAGACTGATCCGATTGTTTACCGAGTTACAACAGGGTTAACTTTTATTCCAGCTGTTTTTGATTTGGTAAATAATTTACCAGTGGGATTGCAAAAAACATCATTCGCTCAAGCAATGATTTCATTTGCTCACCAGTATTTTCCGTTATTTTCACTGGGCTTTTCGTGGATCCCGTTTGCTGTTGCTGGATTTATCATTGGGATTGGAATTCGTTTGGTCCGGAAGCAACAGGGGAAATTAGAGAGCTAAAATAAATGAATCTTTAGCCGAATTTAGTTATACTAGGTTCAACTAAAAGAAGTAAGGAGTAGATAAACAATGGAAATCACAATTAATGGTAAACCGCGACAACTAGTTGGTAATCCGCCAGAAGTTGGCGATGAGTTTCCACACTTTAAGGTTTTTGATAAGAATCACGACAAGATCAAGACTCGGCAATTACTCGGGAAGGTAACACTATTAAGTGTTGTTCCTAACATCGATACTCCGGTATGTAGTATTCAGACAAAGAAGTTCAATTCAACGATGGATCAATTCCCGGACGTTAACTTTTTAACGATCTCGACTAACACCATTGAAGAACAACAAAAGTGGTGTGCGGCTGAAGGAGTTCAAAATATGCAGTTGGTATCTGACAGGGAGGAATCCTTTGGTTATGAATCCAAGCTGCTAATTCCAGATGAAGGCGTCCTAGCTCGTTCTGTTTGGATCCTGGATAAGGACGGCAAAGTAGCATACCGTCAAATCGTCAAAGAATTGACTGATGAACCCGACTATGATCAAGCATTAACTGAATTGAGGAAGTTATTGTAAAAAATACGCAAAAGAGCCTGGGAAAAAACAAAATGTTTTTCCCAGGTTCTTACTATTACCAGTAATTTTCAAATTTACTGAGTCTAATTGCGGGAATCCATATAGGCTCACTTCGTTTCGTAACCCGAGCCTTCGAGTCTAACGCAGCGAAGCAAGCCTATTCGGCTACGAACGACTCTGATAATTTCATCATCATTCATCGTTCTAGGTTAGCCCACCAGGCTCTTAAATGGGTTAATTCCCAGCTTCTTCATCCTTTAAGCAAATTTTTAGTCATCAGCTTCGACGCTAATTACTTTCTTGTTTTGGGCGTTAACCTTAACTTCAGTTGACTTTTGACCGTTTACGACTTCAACGTCCCATACTGGGGTGCCATTGTCGTTTTCAAGAGTCCAGGATTGCCCCTGTCCTTTTTTAGCGGCCTTTTCAGCAATCTTGTTGGCTTGCTTCCGACTAATGGCCTTATCTAAATCAAGGTTAGTCTTTTGCTCACCGTTTTCTAACGCCTCTGACTTGGTATTGGTAACCTTACCAGACTTTGCGTCAATATCAGCTGAATATTCTTTTTGATTATCCGCACCAGAAATTTCGTAAACGAACTTGTTTCCCTTAGTTTCTAATTGAATTTCATCAATCTTAACGTTCTTAAACTGCTTGTGGAACTTTTTTACAGCGTCCTTTTCGTTAAGTTTAATTTTACTGGTTGAAACGGTAGCGGCAGAGACGGCTGGGCTTGTAGCCAGAGTGATGCCACTTAGAGAACTGGTGGTTAAGACAGTAACTGCTAACAAATGAGTGAGTTGCTTCTTGAATGATTGTTTTTTCATAATAACCTCCTAGTTAAATGCAACTTTCTATTAACCTAAGCATACCTCATAAAAATGAAGATTATTGTGTGATAATTCTTGCTTATTTCATAAGTTAGTCAAAAAGCAAATAAATTTAAAAAGATGCTTGTAATTTAGAGAAAGACTTGATATTATTATTTGTGCTGTGTTATAGTATGACCCGTTAGTCAAGTGGTTAAGACACCAGCCTTTCACGCTGGTATCGTGGGTTCAAATCCCGCACGGGTCACTTTATTGGGCTATAGCCAAGCGGTAAGGCAACGGTTTTTGGTACCGTCATGCGCTGGTTCGAATCCAGCTAGCCCAATACAGCAAGACACCTGTTAAGTCGTTATGATTTAGCAGGTGTCTTTTTTGGTTTAAAGACGAAGTTAGATAATAATTATATTAATTATGTTAGAATCAACTTGGATGTGTACATTGGTTATTATTAGGAGGGATAATAGTCAATCATTAGTTAATAAGACAAGCTGGCCAACACAGAGTCAGGATAAGGTAGCGCCAACTAACAATTCAACAACGCAAAGTCAATTACCACAGACTGGTAATCAACGTCATGCAGGTTTGATTGGTCTTGCTGTCCTTGGAGCATTGTTTAGCTTGCTAGGATTCAAAGGGAAACGAGATAGTTTCTAAAAAAATTATAGGTGAGAAAAAATGAAGAGGAGGAGAAAAAACTAAACGTTTTTTCTCCTCCTCTAACTATGTGCGCCCGGCATGGGTATTAGCTAGGCGGTGAGAGTCCGCTATGGGCCGTAGTAGTCGGAACCATGAGCTGAGGACAAGGGTGTCCACTGCGAGGTGGAATCTGAAGGAAGTCTAAGGCAAAGTACTGCACCGATGAACAAGAAGTAGCTATAAGGCTGGAACTAACTGGATAAGACTGCATGACAAGTTAAAGTCCAACACTACTCGAAGTTACTTTCAGTAAAGCTACCGGTGACATGGTACGAAAGTTAATATCCTTACCCGGGGAGATCTGGCCTACACGTTTCCGACAAGAGGAATAAGTTTAATTTCCACAGAAACAGGCGGTGCAGTGATGTAGCGTTGAGTAAGCCAGAAGTCAGCCGAGGTCATAGTAGTCTGAGTAATCAGATGAAGGACTGAACGACAATAACTTGTAACTTATATCGGAGGTGTAATCAGGTGCGACAATCGCAGAAAACAGAACAACAAGCTGACCGCTTGTCGAGGATAGGTTTGGAAAACCGAAAGTACACAAGGGCGCGTAGTACCGATTATGGTGAAGGTAAAGGTATGAGTGTCACTATCCAAGACTTAGTCTTGGACCGCAATAACCTTAATCAGGCTTATTTGCGAGTTAAGAGAAATAAAGGGGCAGCAGGCATTGACGATATGACAGTCAATGACCTTCTGCCATATCTCAGAGAAAATAAGACGGAATTGATCGCTAGTTTGCGTGAGGGCAAGTATAAACCAGCACCAGTCAAACGGGTAGAAATTCCGAAGCCTAATGGTGGAGTAAGAAAACTCGGAATACCAACAGTGGTGGACCGAATGGTTCAACAAGCTGTGGCCCAAATTCTTACGCCTATCTTTGAGCGTGTTTTCTCTGATAATAGTTTTGGCTTCCGTCCCCACCGTGGGGCCCATGACGCTATTGCAAAAGTAGTAGATCTTTATAATCAAGGCTATCGAAGAGTTGTCGACTTAGACCTAAAAGCCTATTTTGATAACGTTAATCATGACTTAATGATTAAGTATCTCCAACAATATATTGATGACCCATGGACACTAAGACTTATTCGTAAGTTTCTAACTAGCGGAGTCTTAGACCATGGGCTCTTCGCTAAGAGTGAAAAAGGAACCCCACAAGGAGGGCCATTGTCACCACTACTGGCGAACATCTATCTAAATGAGTTGGACAAAGAGTTGACTAGACGTGGTCATCACTTTGTGCGCTATGCGGATGATTGTAACATCTATGTTAAAAGTCAACGAGCCGGAGAACGAGTAATGCGAAGCATTACCCAGTTTCTAGAAAAGCGCCTGAAAGTTAAAGTGAACCCAGATAAAACCAAAGTCGGTAGCCCTCTACGGTTGAAGTTTCTTGGCTTTTCGTTGGGTGTAGACCACAATGGGGCCTACGCCCGTCCAGCTAAACAATCGCAACAACGAGTAAAGAAAGCGCTGAAGGTATTAACTAAACGTAATCGTGGAATATCTCTGACAAGAATGTTTGAAGAAATTCATCGAAAAATGCGTGGGTGGCTTCAGTACTACTCAATTGGGAAACTAACTAACTTTATTCAACGCCTCGACAAGTGGTTGAGGGTTCGAATAAGGCAGTATATCTGGAAGCAATGGAAAAAGTTTAAAACTAAGATAACTAACTTACAGAAGTTGGGGCTGTCCCAGCGTGATGCATATGTCTTCGCTAGTACCCGCAAGGGCTACTGGCGAACTGCACATAGTAAGACCTTAAGCTATTCTCTAACTAATAGAAAACTGGAACAACTTGGACTTATGAATATGTCCAAGACGCTCCAGTCAATTCAATGTGATTAAGTTGTCGAACCGCCGTATACGGAACCGTACGTACGGTGGTGTGAGAGGTCGATAATTGAACTAATCAATTATCTCCTACTTGATTACGATAATTTTTAAATTTACTGAGTCTAATCGCGCGAATCAAGCAGAGTCCTAGTGTCTAGTTACGAACGAAGAACAGTTCTAATCGAACCAACCTCCGTTCTCGACTAGCCATACGGACTCTTAAGAAGCTTGATTCCCAGCTTCCCTTTTGTTTCATATGAAACATCATAAATTAAAAGTGTCCTTTAACGTCCTTATCAGAAAAAGTTCCGGGATCTGGGATGAAGGAAATATCAGTATCAACGATTCCAAATTTCTTCCGCAGGGTCCGTTCAATCTTTTCAGAAAGCTGATAACTTTCCAAAATAGTCATTTTAGCATCAACCAAAACAGTAGCATCGAGGGAAACAACATTTCCGTTATAGTGAGCTTTAAGTTCGGCGACGTTTTTCACCTTTTTGACCTTCAAAATTGCCTGCTTATATTCCCGCTCGGCTTTTGGATCAAAGTAATCGACCAGGTTTAGGCTAGTCTGGAAGAAGATTTTTAATCCAGAATAGAGGATAAAGAAACCAACGATGATACTGGTAACCCCATCAAGCCATGCCAGGTCAAAGAGGAGTGCCCCAGCGATCGCAACCATGGTTCCAATACTAGTAAAGGCATCGGCAAGGCTATCCTGAGCCGAAGCTAGAAGGGCAGCGTTTTGTAGTTGTTGGCCTGCTTTGCGGTTCATGTACCAAACAATAAGCATAATTACTGATGCAATTCCAGCACCGATAATGGCGACTGGTTGGGGAACCACTCGGCTAGCGGGATTTAGCAGTGCCTTGATTCCGTCAAGAATAACGTCAAATGCAATCACGACCATGATAACAGCGGTCACTAAGGAAAAGACGGTTTCATATCGCCACCGAATAAACTGCATCCGTTGATCGCCGCCAAGGATATTTTCATTTTCGTCCGGCATTTCCACACCAGCAATATCATCATCGTCAATGTCTTGCGCAATATGGAGTCCCATCATCAAGAGAAATGTTGAGATAATTCCAGACAAGTTATTAAATGCATCGGCCCGTAAAGTTTGCGACTTACTAATTTCGGCTAGCCAATATTCAATAATTGAAATTGAAACGTAGGCAATTAAGTTGTAGACCAGGTGACGCTGTGATGCACGAATCTTTGCTAACTCGTTTGCTTGATTATGTTCCCAAAGATTCATTTCACGGTTAATATGCTTTTTTAGCTTACTCAAACTTAGATACTCCCTAAAGTACGATTAACTTCTATCATAACGCTAATTCAAGAAGTTAGTTTTTAATTGCTTTAGCTAACCGGGTTAACCCGTCCTTGATTTGGGCAAGCGGGTAAGCAATGTTGATCCGGATAAACTCATTACCGTTACCATGGTAGTAAGTTCCTGGATTAATAATTAACCCGGTTTCTTGACGGATCTTTTGTGCAAGGGCATTGCTATCCTTGGTGACTTCACTAACATCAATCCAGACAAGGTAGGTAGCTGTACCAGGAACAACATGAAGCTGAGGTAAATTATCGCTGATAAATTGTTCTAAGTATTCTCGATTATCCAGTAAGTATTTCTTGAGTTGGTGAAGCCAGTCGGCACCTTGAGTATAGGCAGCAATGGTACCAGGAATGGCAAGAAGGTTCGGTTCAGCAACTTCATACTTGTTAATTGCCCGGGTAAAGTGTTCACGCAGAATTGGGTTGGCAACAATTCCCGTTGCGGCATGAAGGGCAGCAACGTTAAATGTTTTACTTGTTGAAACTAGGGTAACTAGGTTTTGGCGGTATTCTTCGGGAAGAGAAAAAGTTGGTGTATAATCGGGACCCTTTAAAACTAAGTCACCGTGAATTTCATCGCTAATAACAATTACACCATACTTTTGTGCTAATTTAATAATCCGCATTAGTTCATCACGAGACCAAACATAGCCGGTTGGGTTGTGCGGATTGCAGAGAATCATCAGAGTCGTTAACGGGTTGCTCATCTTTTCTTCGAGATCATCCCAGTCAACGGAATAGGTGTAGGTAGAACGATCGTACTTTAATTGGCTTGCTAGGGCGTGGCGACCACTGTTCAGGATTGAGTTGTAGAAGGTATTATAGACTGGTTCCATCAGAAGAACGTTATCACCGGTATGGCTTAAGTGGTTAACGCTAGCGGTAATTGAAGGAATTACTCCCGTAGCGAAGCGCATCCAGGAAGTCTGTGCTTCTGCGTTGTGCTCAATCTTATACCAGTGAGCGACGGCATCAAAGTATTCTTGGCTAGGGTACTCATAGCCGAAAGCACCGGCATTAATTTTATCCTTCATTGCCTGCATGATTTCAGGAGCCGTTTTAAAGTCCATATCAGCAGTTGTCATTGGCAATTCGCCGGGTTTAACATCCCATTTTTCTGAATTGGTATGCTGGCGATCAAGAATCGTGTCAAAATCGTACTTCATAGTTAATCATTCCTTTATTTATTCTTAAACTAAAATTCATTCATACCTGATTGTACATCAATTTATATTGACGCCCCAGATAATGCTTTTCGACAATCAGTTATTCAAGAACCGAATATGACGTAATTAGGGATAGGTATTCTTACTTTTAATTAGTTAGTGTTACTTTAAAATAAGGATATTAATTGTACTAATTAATATTATAGGATTATTCTTAATTAGTGGGTATCTTGATAATAAGAGGAGCGCAAAGGGGAATAACTAACATGCAAGAAATTAAAGATGACTATTATGATGGCGAACGACCACTCTACGGGATTCACGACACCAAATTAATCAATACTACATTTGGTAAGGGTGAATCACCACTAAAGGAAACAGCTAATTTAGCATTAGATGGTGTTCTGTTCACTTGGAAGTATCCACTCTGGTACTCTGATCAGATTACGGTAACGGACACGATTTTTGAAGAAATGTCGCGTTCAGGAATTTGGTATACCAATGATATTGAAATTACTAACAGCACCATTCAAGCCCCAAAGGAATTCCGGCGGTGTGACGGTATTACCCTCGATAACGTTCACTTCTCTGACGCTGAAGAGACAATGTGGAGCTGTAAAAATATTAAGATGCATGATGTATATGCTAACGGGGACTACCTGGGGATGAACAGTGAGAACATTTATGTTGATCACCTTGATCTAGTGGGTAACTATGTTTTTGATGGGGCAAAAAACGTTGAGGTTCATAACTCACGGCTAGTTTCAAAGGATGCCTTTTGGAATTGCGAAAATGTTACCATTTATGATTCGAAGATTAGCGGTGAGTATCTCGCTTGGAATACCAAGAACATTACCTTCATTAACTGTACGATTGAGAGTGATCAAGGATTATGTTATGTTGACCATTTGACAATGAAGAATTGTCGGACGCTTCGAACGGATCTTGCCTTTGAATTATGTAGCAATATTGATGCAGAAATTAAGGGATCGATTATGAGCATCAAAAATCCGATCAGCGGTCAAATTAAAGTTGATCACGTCGATGAAATTATTATGGATGATCCGAAGATCGATCAAAGCAAGATTAAAATTATTCAAAATGATCAAGGTTAGTGTGGAGAAAAAGCAAGCGCAGTTGAAGTGGTTCAGTTTTTAAATGATCTGAATTATTAAAGATGGTATCATTAATATAAGTTAATTTTAATCTTATTTTAATAAGTGAAGGGAGTTTTCCGAATGTCACGAAAAGTTGCCGTTATTGGAATGGGTCACGTTGGTTCAACAGTTGCCCACTACATTGTTGCTAACGGGTTTGCTGATGACCTGGTATTAATTGATTCCAATGAAGATAAGGTGAATGCCGATGCTCTTGATTTGAAGGACGCAATGCCTAACTTGCCGTACCGCACCAATATTGTGGTTAATGATTATTCGGCATTAAAGGATGCTGAAGTAATCGTTTCAGCAGTAGGGAATATCAAGCTTCAAGATCAGCCACAAGCTGACCGGTTTGTCGAATTACCATTTACGCGGGATGCGGTTAAGGATGTTGCTCCCAAGATTAAGGCAAGCGGCTTTTCTGGAAAGCTCGTTGTAATCTCCAACCCAGTTGATGTGATTACGTCCTTATATCAACAACTAACGGGATTGCCAAAGAATCAAGTAATCGGAACAGGAACATTGCTTGATTCTGCCCGAATGAAGCGGGTTGTTGCGGATAAGTTTAATGTCGATCCGCGCTCTGTTAGTGGATACAACCTTGGTGAACACGGGAACTCACAATTTACTGCTTGGTCAACGGTTCGTGTTCTTGATCAGCCAATTACTAAGCTTGCGGCAGAACGGAATATTGATTTACCGGAACTAGATAAGGAATCTAAGCTTGGTGGCTGGTATGTATTCAAGGGAAAGAAGTATACCAGCTACGGGGTTGCTACGGCAGCCGTGCGGTTAGTTAATGTTATTTTAAGTGACGCACGGACTGAGTTACCCGTATCAAATTTCCGTGAAGAATATGGCGTTTACCTTTCATACCCTGCAATTGTCGGTCGTCAAGGAATTCTTGAACAAAGTCAATTGGACTTGACCGAAGAAGAACTACAAAAATTACAGAACTCTGCTAATTTCATTAAGCAAAAGTATAATGAAAGTAAGTAGAGCTTAAGATAAGTGAAAAACTCCTTGGGAAATATGGTAATTCTCAAGAAGTTTTTTTCGTATAATAAGAGTAATTAGAATTAGGGAAGAAGTGACGAGAATGGTAAATCGGGTAATGATCCTCGGTAGTATTAACGTTGATTCAATCTATCAAGTAACGCGGTTTCCGCAACCGGGAGAAACAATTGCGGTAAAGCAGAAGAGCTATGCACCGGGTGGTAAAGGAGCTAATCAGGCTGTTGCAGCAGCTCGTTCTGGAGCGAAGGTTTCATTCGTTGGTGCGGTTGGTGCTGATAATGATGGCCAAGAAATGGTTAAAACATTAGCAGAGAATAATGTGGACACGAGTAGGATTGCTGTTGATCCGGATAACGGAACTGGCAGTGCGGTAATCACGGTCGATGAAAATGGTCAGAACGATATTATGGTTTATGGGGGCGCCAATCAGGCAATGTCTGTAGCTCAGCTTAACGATTTAGAGCAGGAATTAGCTGGTACAGACTTTATCGTTGCCCAACTAGAAACGCCACAGGAAGTTACGCTAGCTGCTTTCAAGCTAGCCAGGCAGCAAAATGTAATAACAATTCTTAATCCGGCTCCCGCAACAGAATTGCTTCCGGAATTGCTGGAGTATACTGACATTATTATCCCGAATGAAACTGAAAGTTCCTTATTAACGGGAATTTCGGTTAATGATGAACCATCAATGCTTCAGAATGCAAAGTTCTTTAAGGCGCATGGGATAAAAAACACAATTATTACCTTAGGCGAGCAAGGCGTTTTTTACGTAACGGCAGATGGTCACCATGGATTAGTTCCGGCATTTAAAGTAAATCCAGTTGATACCACAGCAGCGGGTGATACGTTTATCGGTGCACTTAGCTCACAGTTAAGCCCTAACCTGGGAAATTTTGAGTCGGCAATAACATACGCCCAACGAGCTTCCAGTTTAGCTGTACAGGGGATGGGCGCAATGCCATCGATTCCGCTTGCTGAGGAAGTTGAGAAAGCATTGGGATAACAAAAACAAAGTCTAAGGGGAAGTTGAGGTCCCATAGACTTTGTTTTTTTAATGAGTCGGTTGATAATTACTTATTAAAAAGTCTTTCATATTTTGGGGATCATGTCCCGTAATATGTTGAAAATCATTAGTAACATCATTCATTAATCCCATTGCGGCTGCTTTATACATGGAAGCTAGTTCATCACCATTGCCTTCAGACCTGTAAATATCGGCAAATTCGCTAATTGATACTGGGTTGTAACCAATTATGTTACCAGTTACGGTAGTCATAATCTGACTCAGTTCAACCATATTGTAATTTTGTTTCATTGTTAAAAGGTAATTTTGTCCATGATTATAGAGATACGGTTTTACAGCAACATTTGCAATTGCTTCAGCGCTATCTTGACGACTGATAAAGCTCATTGCTTGATCACCAATTGGGTAAATAATATTCTGACGTTTGATGAGTTCAGGAAGATAGGGAATTAGTGGATCAGCATAGAGAGAATTCTTGATAACCGCATAATGGAGTCCGGTACTAGCTAAGCGGGCTGGAAGGTAGGCATAGTAACCGGCCATCTGAAATGGGTTGTTCGCTTGGTCGGCAATGAAACTAACATCTATAATCGTTGATACGCCAGATTCTTTTACCGCCGTAAGGGTGTTTTCAAATTCATTAATTCGTGCTTGAACCTTGTAAGTAAGACTAGGGATATAGATTAAAACATCAATGTTCTGAAATGCTTGGTTCATTGTTGCAGTGTTCTGATAGTCGATTGTTGCAAGTTCATATCCAGCCTTTTTGAAACCAGTAGCTTTGGCGGGAGTGTGGACACCTAAGCGAATATTGTTGATAGGGACTTGCTTACTAAGTTCTTGGACAACAAGACGACCGAGATGACCAGTAGCACCGGTAATTAAATACTTCATGATAATCATCCTTTCTAGAAACGATTGTAACTTTTAAAGTTACGAAAATCAAATAAAATAAGAAAGTTGGGAATTAACTTTCTCGGAGGGACGGTTGACTAACCTAGAATGATGAATGATGATGAAATCATCAGAGTCGTTCGTAGCCGAATAGGCTTACTCCGCTGCGTTAGGCTCAAGTCCCTCAGTTACGATACGAAGTGAGCCTATTTGGATTCCCGCGATTAGACTCTCTAAGTTCGGAGATTAATAAGTATATATAGAGGGTGGGAAAAAACTTAACGTTTTTTCCCACCCTCTATAATATTTAAATTCTTTTCGGCTCACCATAAGCATATCCCTGACGTAGGTTGATATTAAGCTGGTCGGCTAAAGCAACGTGATCAGCATTTTCGACTTTACCTACGATTGGGACGGTTCCTTCTTTGCTGGCGAATCGCTGCCATTGAGCGAGAGTAATGTCAATCCAGTGGGAAGGCGATTTCTTAAACGATTGGATATCGAATTTAAGAAAATCAGTATATGGAAGATAGGGTTTAATAATCCGGTAGGTTTTCTTAGAAGAATCAACGTTTTCGATCGTTATTTTGATAAGAGAATGGTCGATTTGCTTTAATACCTTTAACACTTTATGGCGTTGAACAAAATTAGATTGACAAAGATCGGTAGCGTCAATTTCAATTAGTAATTGCTGGTGATTGATTACCCCGAGGATCCATTTGAAAAAGTAAGTTGCACGGAAATCAGATATTTGACTAACAGTCATATTCAGAGAAAGAAGCTTAATATTGGCAATAATTTCGGGATCAATTTTTTTAACGGTGTGAACAATTTTACTTAATGGAAAGTTATTCACATCGGATGGTAGTTGCCAACACTGTGTTTGTGAATCAAATTCACGGAGAAGCAATTCATAACCCTGAATCCTTTTATGGTGATTATAAATCGGTTGGCCAAAGTATTTGTATTTATTTGAAAATTCTTGATCCTGATCGATTCCCTTTTTATTTCTGTAACGGATCCGTGCTTCAATGCAAAGTAAACAGCAACTGAGGGTAAAAGTGATAAAGATCCACCAGAAAAATGTTTTTAAATCATTCATCAGAACTAACCTTTCGTTTTGGACTAACCCATTTACCGCTTCCGTGGCCCAATACCGTCTTAACTGCTTTAACAAAGGTGGTAACGATTGTTAAGGGATTGACGAGCCATGTAAAGAGGAGGTAAAGGGGCGAGAAAGCAAAGTAGCGTAGTTTGGTCCCGTTAAAATCAAGAATTAACGCGGCTAAAACTTGGAAAAGGCCAGCGATTAACTGGAAACTAACAAAGATCATGCTCATTACAATTCCGTGCCAGACCCGCTCATAATTACCTGTAAGGAAAAATGACGTCATTAAACTAACAAAAATTAAGCTTGTAATCCAAAAGAAAAATGACCAGACGATTGAAAGGGTCGTGTCAACTAACATTGGAATAACAAAGCGAAAGCGCCAAGGATGAGTGATGATCTTGGTAAAATTGGTTAACCAGACCTCGGTTCCACCTTGGGCCCACCGAGTTCGTTGACGGTAAAGATCATGGAATGATTCCGGAACGTTCATGTGAAAGACGATGTCAGGTGCAAACTTGGGAACAACATTCATGAAGGTATGATCCCAGGCAATGCTGATATCTTCTGTTGCCCGGTCCTGGCGAAAACCACCGACATTAATTAAAAAGTTTCGTCGATACATTGTATTCGCTCCGCTATAAGCATACATTGTGTTATTTACGGCAGTTTGGCTGCGTTTGATAATTCCAACAATACTAGAAAATTCAACGGTTTGTGACTTTCCCCACAGCGTTGATCGGTTATAAACATCCATATTAGCCGTAATTGCAGCATAGTTAACGCCATTTGGACTAGTAAAGTATTGCATATACTTAATTAGTGCATCTGGTTCTGGAATCGTATCAGCATCATTGCTAAGAATATATTCCCCCTTAGCAAAAAAGATCCCAATATTAAAGGCATGGGCTTTTCCTTGATTTTCTTCGATCCTAATTACCCGAAGCCGGGGAAATGACTTTTGCATTTGGTGTAATATCTCTGGGGTGCGATCAGTACTTCCATCATCCATTACTAAGACTTCATAGTTATGGTAATGGAGCTTGGTTAAGAGATATTCAAGGGTGCTCTTGATGACAACTTCTTCATTGTGGGCCGGAATCATGATCGTAATGAATGGTTCACTTTCTAATTCCACATCAGGAAGAAGTTCTTCACGATGACGAAAAAGCATGTATGATACCGCACCAAAAAACCAGAACATTGCCCCCAAAATTGGGTAGAGACAAAGAATTAGGGTAACAACAAAGAGAAAGCTTTCCCAAGGTGTCGCTGTATTCAAAGCAGCGTCAAAAATATTAGAAACCATTAGTTGTCGGCCTCCATATTTGTATTGGCGATCCAACTTTTTAGTGCAGTTATTTATTTGCCAATAATTGTTATCTGTATGATTATTAGTCAAATTTACTTTGAACGGTATTGGGAATCGTTTCAAGGAAATAAACTAGCCAATTGCGGGTTAGTTGCGGCAATTACGATTACGTATTTTATTCAGGAGTTCTGCTTATTACAGCTGTCCCTACTTAATATTAATGAAGTTGCCTTTATGCAGGTTGTTTCAGTCACAATGGTCTTTCGTAATAGTAAAAATAAGCTTTGGTGGGGACTCTTAGCGATTACACCTATATTTGCAAATGCGGTTGAAGTTCTTTTGGGAATTGAATCAATAAGTACCTGGTGGATTTGGCTTGGCGAATCAGCAATTTTTCTGCTAGTTTGCGGAGTGTTAGTGCAATGGAAGGGGATTTCAATTCGAATTCGCTATCCCTTGGCAATCTTAAGTTTAAGTTTGGTTGGAATCATCTCATTAGGAATTGAGAACAATTTTACCGTTGTTACTGTTGCTGCAGCGACACTAGGCCTTATGATCATTTTATTTTTTGAAAGTCGCCGGTATGAAAGTGAGATTAGAAATGAGGAAAAGATCAAACTTCTGCAGAGGGAAAGCGAGCGGGATGATCTTACCGGATTACTTAATTATCGGGCTCTTAGTCAGGGAATTAGTGCATTAACCGAGGATCGCGACATCCACAGTATTGTGATTGGTGGACTGGATATTGACCATTTTAAGCGAATTAATGATACATACGGTCATTTTGTGGGGAATGAGGTTCTTAATTACTTTTCAACGGTATTTCGTAAAAAGATTCATGAGGCATTCCCTGATCAGGGATATGTTTACCGCTTTGGTGGCGAAGAATTTACAATTGTTGTCTCAAACCATTCGATTGAGGAAGTTTACGCTCTCCTTCAAACAATTGAAAAACAATTTAGTGAGCAGCCAATTGTCACTAAAGAAGGAGTGAAAATTACGATCAATTTTTCTTGCAGTTTAACTAATCATTTGAATGGTGAATTGCTTGATCTGACCTTGAAGCGAGCAGATAAAATGTTGTATAGTGTAAAGAATAATGGGCGTGGCTGGATCGTGATCGACCACCATAGTACGCCAGAAGAGAATGTCGCAGTAAATTGATAAGACAAAAAAGTAAAATGAATGAGTGATAAAAATTATAATTAGCAGTGAGAAATTACATAATATCTTTCAGCCGATTTTTCAAGTTGACCACGAGATGAACGCTAAAGTTAACACGCACGAAATGTTAATGCGGGACTCATCAGGGGCATTTCCGGGGATGGAATTTTTAAATAGCCTTACCACCCCAGAAGGGAACGAGCAGTGGATCTCCATTAGTAAGAAGTCCCTTGCCGATGCTTTGACCGCTCATCCCCAACGAAAAATTTATATTAATTTAGAACCATGCCAAATGGAGTTCGATAGTGTTTGGCAATTCCTTGAGGAGATTCATGAGCAATACGGCTCTCAAGTAGCAATTGAGATTACGGAAAGGCGAGAGACAATCCACAGTCTTGATTACCTTGATGAAGAGATTCTCCGGTTAAAGAGGATGGGGTTTGAATTAGCAATTGATGATGTTTGTGCTGGAAGTAACAGCTATGCTTTCATTGTTCGCCAATTGTCGGCAATTCAACGAATTAAATTATCACTATTAGTTTTCAAAAATGAAGATCATGAAACAACACGGAATTTTGTTAACGCTTGGTTAACTTTTGCCACTCACCATCACCTTGATTTTGTGATTGAAGGGATTGCCGATCGCCAACTAGCAGAAACTTTCGCAGGTAACCCAACTATTCTCCAGCAAGGCTTTTACTGGAGTAAGGGTTCAGCAGAAATTTAATGTAATCCGAAAAAACAAAAAGGCCCGAATTATGGTTATTCACCGTAATTTGGGTCTTTTAACTTTATATCAAGGTTTATGCTCTAAAACTATTTCTACTGCAGCATAGACCAAACGTGTTCGCTGTGACCGCAACTTCCGCCTAGCTATCCCGTCCTTGATTGTAAACAATCATCGTCCGGGATTTCCTAGTGCTCAGTTGCTAATTCGTCACGGCTCACACTCTAACTGAAACGTGCTTCGCCCGAGTTTCCTAGAGCTAGCAACCTCCTTCCTAGGCGCAAGTCGCCTTCGTCAGGAGAAATTACTAGCTTTCCGGAAACTCTTTGGGACGAAGGCACTCTAATTATTATGGACGCAACCGATTAATCATCCGTGGGAACGGAATGTTTTCCCGGATGTGCTCTTGGAGAGTGATCCAGGAGAGGAACCGTTCAAGACCCATTCCGAATCCGGAGTGAGGAACTGAACCAAACTTCCGCAAGTCGTCGTACCAACCGTAATCTTCCTTGCTTAAGCCGTTTTCTTCAAGCTTGTTAGTGATGTATTCATAGTCGTATGAACGTTCTGAACCACCAATAATTTCACCGTATCCTTCTGGTGCAAGTAAGTCAGCACAGATAACTTGACGGTCATCTTCGGGATCAGTTGGCATATAGAAGGCCTTAATTGCCCGTGGGTAGTTCATAATGAAGACCGGCTTGTTAAATTGGTCAGCTAAGTATGTTTCTTCAGGTGAACCAAAGTCATCGCCGTACTTAGAATCGAAGCCACCTTCTTGAAGCATTTCGATTGCCTTCTTGTAAGTGATTCGTGGGTAAGGTAATTCGGTAAATGGCTTCAAACTTTCAACCGAACGACCAACCATTTCTAATTCTTGTGTACAGTGGTCGATCAAGTCTTGAACAAGGTAAGCAACGTATTGTTCTTGGATCTTAAGACTTTCATCTTGGTGCATCCAAGCCATTTCTGGTTCGATCATCCAGAATTCTGTCATGTGACGACGGGTCTTTGATTTTTCAGCTCGGAAAGTTGGTCCCATTGTGTAGATCTTGCCAAGGGCCATTGCTCCAGCTTCACCATACAACTGACCTGATTGTGATAGGTAGGCATCAGTATCAAAGTACTTAACATCAAACAATTCAGTAGTTCCTTCAGGAGCTGATGAAGTTAAGATTGGAGCATCGAATTGAGTAAAGCCGTGCTTGTCAAAGAATTCCATTGTGGCAAGCTTAACCCGGCTCCGGATCCGCATCAATGCCCATGGCTTACGAGAACGGAGCCATAAGTGACGGTGATCAAGTAAGAATTCAATCCCGTGTTCCTTGTTACCGATTGGGTAATCTTCGCTTTCACTAACGATTTCAAAGTCCTTGATGTGGATTTCGTAACCGAACTTTGACCGCTTATCTTCAGCGATTTCACCAGTTACCCAAAAACTGGTTTCTTGGTGAAGATCATGCTTGGCAGAATCAAACTTAGCTTCATCAATATCATTTTTCCGGATAATCCCTTGGAAGAAGCCGGTTCCGTCACGTAACTGTAAGAAGGCGATCTTCCCACTAGACCGCTTATCAGTTAACCAAACACCAATCTTGACAGTTTCCCCAACGTGTTGAGGAGCTTGACTAATTGTAATTGTTTCCACTTTAATACTCTCCCTTAATCAATTATTTTTTATAGAATTTGAATGTGTGCAGCCTCACACTTTTTAAGCATCTCTTTTGGCCAGATACTTGCTTGAACTTCACCCACATGAGCCTTACCAAGCAAGAGCATGCAGAGCCGAGATTGACCAATTCCTCCACCAATTGTATATGGTAATTCGCCATTGAGCAACATCTTATGGAATGGTAATTTTTCCCGGTCGGTAGCACCAGCTTGTTCGAGTTGGTACTTCATTGATTCTGGACTAACCCGAATTCCCATGCTAGAAATTTCAAGCTTCTTTTGGAGAGGCTTGTACCAGAAAATAATGTCACCGTTAAGACTCCAGTCATCGTAGTCGGGTGCCCGGCCATCGTGAGGCTTACCAGAACGCTTCAACTTGTCCCCAATCTTCATAACGAAGACAGCGCCCATTTCCTTGGCGATTTTATCTTCCCGTTCCATTGGGGTGAGGTCTGGCCACCGGTCTTCAAGCTCTTGGGTAGTAACAAAATGAATATCATCTGGCAATTGGTAAACAGCATCAGGATAAAGGTACCATAATTCTTTTTCAATCCGCTTAATAACCTTGAAGATTTGGCGAACGGTTGCCTTCAAGGTTTGTTCAGTCCGTTCTTCCTTAGTGATGATCTTTTCCCAGTCCCATTGGTCAACATAAATGGAGTGGAAGTTATCTAAGTCTTCATCTTTCCGGATGGCGTTCATGTTGGTGTAGAGACCTTCGTGAAGACCGAAACCGTACTTCTTTAATGCTAATCGTTTCCACTTAGCAAGAGAATGAACGACTTCAATTGTTTCACCTGGCATTCCCTTCATATCGAAGGAAACTGGCTTTTCAATCCCGTTAAGGTTATCGTTCAATCCGGTGCTCTTATCAACAAACATTGGTGCCGACATCCGTTGTAAGTGTAGTTCTTGACCAAATTCATCCTGGAAGTTTTCACGAATGAACCGGATGGCAGCCTCTGTATCACGAATAGACAATTTTGGATCGTAATCCTTTGGAATAATTAAACTCATAATTAGCAACTCCTTAATATGCTTAGAATCGAGGATAAATAAAAAAGCCCTTCATCCCCAACACCTAAGGGACGAAAGGCTTTTGTTCCGCGGTACCACCCAAATTGTCTAAAATATTATTAGACCATCTTATCGAGTACAAGAATACTCTCCCGGCGAGATAACGTACCGGTGACGACTAAGCCTACTTTAAACGAGGTTATTTGGGTTAGTAGCATGGAAAAAGTGTTTTTCAATAATCCAGGTGCTATCGGTCTCCCACTATCACCGACTCACTGTGAGACTGAAAATTATTTACTCGTCTTTCTCATCGCTTTTGTAAATCTTTAATTGTATTCTAACTGAATTTTTAGAAATTGCAACCACTTTTTAAAAATTTTTTGAAAAAGACAAGAGGCAAGGAAAAAACATTTTGTTTTTTCCTTGCCTCTTTCAGGATACTTTCAAAATTTAGAAAAATATTCAGTTAATTAGTTAAACCGATGCTTTAATAAACCAAAGCCAAACATTGAAGCAACAGAAGCTAGTCCAAGGCCAGAAGCAGCTACTGCTTCACCGTTGTTATTACCTGTTTGTGGTAAAGTCTTCATCCCACTGTTTGACTTAGTTGCAACATAGGTTGGTTGTTGCGTATTAGCAGTGGTTGAACTTGCGGTATTGTTAGTAGCAACTGAACTTTGTGCCTGTACTTGTGAATTATTATTAGTAACAGATTGACTATTACTTTGCTGGACATTGTTGTTTGCCTTGTAACCATCTAGTTGAGTAGTTAACCGCCAGGCATCACCGTTGCCTTGCTTGGCAGCAGTGACAAAATCAACCTTACTATCTGGATAAGTAGCTTTCCAGTAGTTTTCCAAGTTTTGGTATGATTCAGCGTGTGCAGTGGAGCTAATCGTAGCAACCCCCATAGTCATTGCAGCAACAAGAGTAGTACCAGAAATAGCTAATTTTTTCAGATTTTACATTATTAAATCCCCCAATAATAAAATTTGCCATAAGCTATTTTTAGACTAGCTCTCTTAGTCAATTAGTCGCAATAGCGTAAAGAAGATTTTATTATTTTCACTGTTTTAACTGAAAAAGTATCAAAGTTTTTTCAGTTAAAATGATGATCAGCGTGGGTGATATTATTTTTTTAACTGCCTTAAAACTTCATCAGCAATTTCGTGGTTAGTCCACATCCAAATTGCGTGACCAAGACCTTCGGAAAGGTGTTCTTCAAAAGGCTGATCTTTAGCATCAGGAACAGTCTTCATTGCGGGCATAATTACTAAGTGGAAGGCAACCCAAACAGCGATCCCAAATGGAATTCCTTCACCAAGGGTTAATAATTTAACCTTCTTTTCTAGTAGAGCAGCATAGGCAGTCGCAAAGGAAATCGAGAAGCCAAAGTGAACTAGGTATGATACCCAAGGAAGTTGTTGCCCAGAGTATGTATAAGTAGCTTGAGTAAGTTTAGCGGGAACCCCGAGTTGTTGAAGCAGAGTTTGGGGTGGATTAACCTTGTCCCGTTCTGGGGTTCTTGGTGGGAGAATATTTTCCCAGCCGAGTTTAACAAGCCCAGAGATTACCCCAGCAGCAGTTCCAGCAATTAAAGTGTTTTTTAAATTAAATTTTGACATTTTAGGTTACTCCTTTGATGGATTAATAGTATTTTTATCTGCCATTCGTTTGAGGTAGTGCCAAATTTGGGATCGATAGCGACGAAGGCAGAATAGCAACAGTAGGTAAACCAAAATACATAAACCGATCCAAAGCGGGTCTTGCGAAACAAAAGCAGCAAACACGACCGCATTAAGTGGCCGGGCCATCAAATTAAAACTTGTTACAAGAATAATCCCGGCAGGAATAGCGGCTCCGTAGTGAGAAATGGCTCCAGTATAAATTGAAGCTAGCCAGCTAGAGCAGTATAGGCCGATACTGAACCAGACTATTCCGTTGGCGATGACTTTGAGAATGTTCCCGTTAGTGATCGCAACGATAGACTCGACCATAAAGGGCAGGGCAATTAGATCAACAACTGGTAAAGTACGATTGCCCGGCAGAATAAAGGCAATTACGACCATAATTGGAATTAAAATAATTCCTGAAATAATCGTTGCTGATTCGCCATACCCAACGCCGTCATCTACCGCAAGAAACCAGCGCTTACGGTCGTTGAGGGGATCGGTAATGTGTTGAGTATTAGCCGCGGTTTTCCGTTGTTGATCAATGCTATTAGCTAGAGGCTTAAACGCTTTAGCAAAGACGTCAGTAACTAACGGAAAAATGGTCATTACAGCTGCTAATTGAACGGCAAACTGGAAGATCTGGCCCCAAGCATGGTAACTAGTGAGCCGATTAAGGTTGCCAAGGATTCCAATTAGCAGACCGAGGATTGCTCCAAGAGTAGTTGGCTGACCAAAGACACCAAACTTCTGTTGAAATGTTTTGGGAGTTAAATGAACTTTATTGAAGCCCAGTATATTCCAGAGCGGATCCAATAAAATTGCAGGAACTGTTTGGACAATATTTTGGGCAGCACAAACCGTTGTATTCTTAATCTGGTAGTAAGATGACCAACGATCTGCTTGGACTTCAGCTAACTCAAGAGTATAGAGAAGCATGAAAAATGATAATCCCATTGCTAACCAAAAATTATGGGTAGCGTAATAGGCAAGTGTTCCCCAAATCATAAAGCCAAAGTTATTCCATAAGTTAGAGGGCATAAAGACCTTCGTGACTCCAACCGCGAAGAGAATAAATTCTGCAATAAGGCCGAAGACAAAGAAAGCAAGACCAACTGAGGAGTTAAAACTCGCCAGGGAACCTGCTTGCCAGCCAATATCGACCACTGGAAGCTTGATGCCGACATTGTTGACCATTTGGTGGATGATTTTAGTGACAACTGGAGTAAACTCACCAATAATCCAGGAGAACCCCGTTAGCCCAACTCCAGCATACAAGGCAGACATTGCCGCAGTCTTTAGTTTAACCCGAAGAAAAAGGGCGATGATGAAAATCATGATTGGTACCACAACGGTAGCGCCAAAAGCATTGAAAAATTGACTTACAGATGAAAGCAAAACTTCATCCTCTTTCTATTTCTATTTGTCATGAAATAATAACAAAAGTAATTACTAGGTAAGCCTAATAATTACAAAATAAGCTTACCTAGTAACCATTTATTTTATTGTACAACGAAAGGTGGGAAGGGTTAGGTAAAACGCTTGTTAATTAGGTAGCTTGAGTAAAGCAGCGATCCCCATTCCGCCACCAACGCAGAGGGAGGAAATCCCAGTTTGCTTTTGCAGATCCTGCATTTCGTGGACAAGGGTAACAACAATTCGGGCTCCTGAACAGCCGACCGGATGGCCAAGGGCGATTGCACCACCACGAGGATTAACCTTATGATCATCTAGTTTTAGTAGTTGCTCGCAGGCAATTGATTGTCCGGCAAAGGCTTCATTTAACTCAAAAAGATCAACGGCATCTTTATCAAGGCCGGTTTGAGCAAATAACTTATTGATGGCGTAATATGGGCCAAGTCCCATTACTGCAGGATCAAGGCCAATAGTAGCGGAAGTCTGCCATTCTGCCAGTGGGGTCAGGTGATACTTCTTAACTGCTGATTCACTAACAAGAATGACTGCAGCAGCACCATCATTTAATCCAGAAGCATTTCCTGCCGTAACTGAACCATCCTTTTTGAAAGCTGGTTTCAATCCCTGGAGAGCGGCCAGAGAAGTGTTGGCTCGGGGTGCTTCGTCAGTATCAATTGCGGTATCTTGGTGGTGGATAGTGACGTTGACTGGGGTGATTTCAGCGTCAAAAGCATGGTCTTGCTGTGCTTGGACAGCCTTTTGGTGACTGTGAAGAGCAAATTCGTCTTGTTGGTAACGAGCAATATGATAGCGTTCGTTAACATTTTCAGCGGTAATACCCATTGCGTAGCCACCCCAGGCATCTTGGAGAGCATCGTTCTGCATGGTATCTACCAGCTCACCATTCCCGAATTTATAACCATGACGGGCATTTAAAAGAACGTATGGGGCACGAGACATGCTTTCCATTCCACCAGCAACAATCACCTGGGCCTGTTCAGACTGAATCAGTGAGACACCAAGAATAATGCTGGATAGTCCCGAACCACAGACATCATTGATTGTAATTGCTGGAGTTGCTTGATCCAACCCAGCAGCGATGGCAGCTTGACGGGCAGGATTTTGTCCAGCACCAGCTTGGAGAACATTCCCCATTAAGACTTGATCAACCTGCTTGGCAGAAATGCTAGCTTTGTGCACCGCATCTTTAATTACAGTTGCCCCTAAATCAATTGCTGACTTTGATGAAAGGGCCCCACCAAACTTACCGATTGGTGTCCGTTGAGCTGCAACAATGTAAACTTTTTCCATCAATTATTTCTCCCCACAAAATAAAATTACTGTACTAGTTTAGCGAGAAAAAAGAGGAGCCGCAAGTATTTGACCCGGACTTTGTGAATCATTAATCTTATTTTAAAAGTTGGGGATTAATTTTCCGATCACGGTAATAAAATTTCCGATCGTGTTCAGAAATTTGCCGAGAAACTTTAGCTGGAACGCCCATTGCAACAACATTTGCCGGAATATCACGGGTGACGACAGCGCCAGCACCAATGACAGAGTTGTCGCCAATGGTAACACCGGGGAGAATAATAATTCCAGCCCCCAACCAGCAATTGTTGCCGATTTTGATGGGGAGGTTATATTGGTAACCCTGTTTTCGTAGTTCAGGAAGGATTGGGTGAGCGGCAGACGACATAGTGACGTTTGGCCCAATCATTGTATTATCGCCAATGGTTACATAGGTATCATCAGCAATTGTAAGGTTGAAATTTGCGTAGACATGGTTACCAAGTTTAATGTGGTGACCACCCCAATTTGCATGAAATGGCGGTTCGATATAACAATCTTTGCCAACTTTCGCAAACATTTTTTTGAGTAATGTCTGTCGTTTCTTCCCCTCAGTAGGAAGAGTCTGGTTATATTCATACATTGGCAGCATTGCTTGGGTTTGTTCAGCAAGGATTGCAGGATCTTCTGGTGAATAGATGTCCCCAGAATGAATCAGCTTACGGTTATCTATCTTCATCAACTCCAATAATGTATTTGTTATTCAAATTTTTATGTAAGCGAATACATTATAACAGAATACAACAATTATCAGTTTAGCTAATAATTGTTGTATTAAAACGGTTTTTAGAAGTTTAATCAGCCAAGCCAGCGTTGTTGTAAGCAACAGGATCATCAATATTACTCAAGGCATCCTCAATTGGAGTCTTCCCCGAGCGCATCATGATAATGTGACCGATAGTGTCCTTGTATTTGAGAGTATCAGTAAGAACCTTGGCAACATCAGGAATGGGGTTAGTAGTGTCATCACCTTCACCGAGGGTTACCATACCAGTTCCCGGCTCGTCAGTGAGGGATGCAGGTTGGACGATTGTGTAAGCTAGCTTAGTGTTATGGATCAGGTAATTATCTGCAAAGAACTTAGCAATATTATAGTCGGTAATCGCAGCCAGAGCTTTGTACTTAGACCACATTTGCGGCTGGAGTGCGTACATTGAACTTAACATGATGTAACGTTCAATTCCGTCGCGTTCCGCAGCCATCATTGTTTTAACGGCACCAAATGCGTCCGTCTGAAGGAGATCTTTTCCTCTGGAGCCAGCAACAAAGTAAACTACGTCACACCCATCCATAACCTTAGCAATTTCGTTAACTTCTGCATGAAGATCAAGCTTGACTGCAGAGATACCGTCAAGTTTAACGATCTTTTCTGGATTACGAGAACCAGCAACTACTTCATTACCATCTTTAATAAGATCCTTAATTAGTTCAGTGGCAACCCGGCCTGAACCACCAGCAACAAATACTTTACTCATGGTAATTCCTCCTTTGGTATTACTATCCTAATTTTAACCGTTCGTTATAATTCAAGAAAGCGATAACACTTCCAGGGTAATTAATAGACGGTTAACGAAAAAGTGAGTTATGATTAAAGAGTAATAGTCACTGAAAAGATTTGTAAAAGAAGGGATTATTGTGACAGAAGAAAAGCATTTAACCACAGAAATGGTTAAAAAGTACCAAAAAGTTTTTCATGCGCGAAAAGATGCGGAAGTAATTGCTCGTGCCGTTCAAAAGAATGGGATTAAGAATGCCAGTGAAGACCCTACCGCTAGTCAACGCCTTCACAGAGCATTTTCCTATGAAATTAAAACTGGGAAGCCAAGTAACCAACGGCATAGTGGTCGATGCTGGTCATTTGCGACCCTGAATACGATGCGGCATAAGTTTGCTAAGAAGTATAATTTTAAGGACTTTGAACTTTCCCAAAACTACCTATTCTTCTGGGACCGGATTGAACGGGCAAATATGTACTTCCAAAAGATTATTGAAACCGCAAAGAAGCCTCTTCATGACCGGACTGTTGACTTTTACTTGAGCTTTGCCTTGAATGATGGTGGTCAGTGGGCTAATGCGGCCTCGATCATTGAGAAGTACGGGGTTGTTCCAGAATATGTAATGCCTGATACACATAATACTCGTGATACTAGTGATGTTGCTGAAGTAATGAATTACTTAATGCGGAAAGATGCATTAGAACTACGGCACATGGTTAATGATGGTGCAAACGAAAAGGAATTGGCAGAAGCACAACAACGAATGATGGCTGATGTTTATAAGGTCGCTGCCTATTCCTTTGGTGAACCACCGGCAAAGTTCGATCTCGAATTCCGTGACGATGATAAGAAGTTCCACCAAGTTCTTGGTCTTACGCCACTGAAGTTCTATCGTGAATACTTTGACACGAACCTTAATGATTATGTTGTAATCACTAACGCACCTGATCACGAATATAACAAGGTTTATGCAATGCCAACTCAAGACAGCGTTGCTGGGGGAATCCCAATTAAATTCGTGAATGTTCCATTTAAGGACCTTCAAGAAACGGCAATGAAACAATTAAAAGCAGGTGAAACAGTTTGGGTTGGTAACGATGTCCTTCAACAAATGGACCGAAAGCGTGGTTTAATGGACGCTAAGTTGTTCCAACGTGCTCAATTGTTAGATGTTGATTTTGTAATGGATAAGAAGGATCGCCTTGAATCGAAGCAGGCAATGGTATCTCACGCCATGACATTAACTGGTTTTAACCTTCAAAATGGCGAACCAAACCGGTGGAAGATCGAAAACAGTTGGGGCAAGGATAACGGTGATAACGGCTACTTTGTAATGACTCAAGACTGGTTTGAAGAGTATACTTACGAAGCGGTAATCAACAAGAAATACCTTAGCGACGACTTAAAGAAGCTCGCCGACAGCAAACCTGTTACCCTGACTGCTTGGGATTCGTTGCAGTAAAGTAGAGTGTGAGCCGCGACGAATTAGCCACCGAGTACTAGAAAATCCCGGACGATGATTGTCTTGCAATCAAGGACGGGATAACTAGGCGGAGGTTGCGGTCACGGCGAACCGATCTAGGCTCTGTGATAGTAGAATACTAGCTCTAGTACATTAAAAATAATAAAAGATAATTTGCTACTGAATGAATCGCTTAATGAGAAAACTCATTGGCGATTTATTTTTCTTTAAAAAATTAACTATCGTTTGCGGTATGATTATTGCTATAAGAGAAGTTTAGAGAGAAAGAAGTTGGTTAAATCGTGGTAAAGCAGAAAAAAGAATCGATCTTCACAAAGGATGTTGTCCTGGTAATGGCAGCATCGTTTTTCTTCATTTTTAGTAATATGTACTGTAATCCGTTAATTAACGGTTATGCACAAGAATTAGGAGCTTCAAGTGCGTTTGCCGGGATTATTGTGGGGATGATGAGTATTGTCGCAATGTTCCTCAGACCGATTGCGGGGAACTTGACCGACCACTTTTCGAAGTATTCACTATCATTCATTGGTGGCGCGTTGTGTTTTCTTGGGGTAATGGGCTATGTAATTACTCCTAATAGTGGCTTACTATTGTTCTTTCGATTAATTAATGGTTTAGGGTATGTCCTTTGTACCGTATGTATGACTACCTGGCTTTCATACCTGGTTCCATTTAACCATGTTGGTGAAGCAATGAGTTTTTATGGTCTGATGAATGCTTTGGCAATGGCCTTTGCTCCAGCAGTGTCAATTAACCTTTACCGGATAATTGGGTATCGGGATGCCATCGTTATTTCGGCCTTATCAGCGTTAATGGTGGTAATTACAGTTCAGTTTGTTAGTAACCGGGCTAAACCGAAACCAGTTCCTCAATCACAATCAGGAAAGAAAAAGAAACTTCATATTAAGATTATTCAACGTGATTCGTTACCAGTTGCGGCTTTAACGGCATTATTTGCAATTCCGTACTTTGCAACCCAAGCGGATATTGTTGCTTATACTGAACAACGTCATTTACCGATTGCTGTTGGTTCGTATTTCCTAATCTATGCTGTTGTTTTATTGGCAATTCGGCTTTTTCTAAGAAACCAATTTGATACCGTTCGTTTTGGCCCTTGGTTAATTACTAGTACTGTTGCCACGATCTTTTACCTCATCATGCTAACGGTGATGAAGACAAATATTGAAATGGCATTAGCGGCTGCAGGAATGGCATTTGGTTACGGCTTGATCTATTCTGTTTGTCAATCAACTGCGATGATGCTTGCACCAGATGATGAACGGGGATTAGCTAGTTCGACTTTCTTCTTGGGATTAGATATTGGGATGACTCTTGGCCCGGTAATCGGGGGAATTGTTGATAGCACAATGCCGGTTAAGTGGTTCTATCCAGTAATGCTCATTACCGTTCCATTGATTCTTTTGATTTACTTCTTTAATCGCCAGAAGTTAAATAGTGCGGTAAACAAACATTAATTTTTACAATTAAATTATTTAATGCTGAAAGACTATCGACGGTCAGTGTTTCATATGAAACATTGGCCGTTTTAAATGATGTTTAACAAGAGTAAACTAGCATTGAAGGAGTGACTAAAATGGATCGAGCAAAGGTAATTATTCATATGTATATGTCAATTGATGGCAAAATCGACGGTGATTGGGATGGCCTTCCTGGCGATAAAATTTCTGGCGATTATTACGATGATCAATTGTTTAGGCTAGGCAGTGCCAATGCTAACGGCAGTAATACGATCGTGATGTATGCTGCTAAGGGGCATCCAGATTTGAGTAAATATGATGGACAAAAAATTGAATACCGTGATTGGGTACCGAGCGGGATCAAGGCAATAACTTGGGATGTTAGTTACGATCGTCGCGGAAGAGCTGGCTGGAAGAAAAATTACTTCCCGTATGCCGGAAGAAGAAACCGCGCAATTGAAGTTGTCACCAAGCAGGCATCAAAGGGTTACCTTGCGTTTCTTCAATCAATGGAAATCCCCTACTTGGTTTGTGGCGATCAAGAAATTAACTTTGCTGAATCGTTAGTTAAGTTGAAAAATTATTTTGATATCAAAACAATGGTCCTGGGCGGTGGCGCGTTAATTAATGGTGCTTTCCTAAGAGCAGGGCTAGTGAACCAAATTTCGCTAGTGGTAGCACCGTATATATCTGGTGATTCAAAGAAGAAGGGGACTTTTGATACATTGGGGAAGTTTATTGACCAACGTTTCCACGTTACTCAAGTGAAGAAACTCGGTGATGGGGGAATTCACCTAATTTACGACCGGGATTAGGTCAGTTAACATAAAATAGCGAAAGCTCTATTTACCAAAACTTCCGCTGCTATACTTACTTTTTAACAATCTCTTGTTTCCAATGATGAAGGTGTTGCTTGGTAATTACGCAAAGACCGTCATCACCAAGCTCTTTCATTTTGTCCGTACACATAATTTTAACGTTTTGATCATTACTAACCTGCTGCTCGCCCCAGTAATTTAAATAGCGAAGGGCAGCGTAAAGATTTTCACCCTCTTCAGTTAAGCGATATTCAACGTGAGGCGGGATGGTATTATAGCTTTTTCGGGCAACTATTCCGGCATCGCCAAGTTCACGAAGCTGATCGCTGAGAACCTTATGTGATGTGCCTAATTGCTTAACTAACTCACCAGTCCGTCGGGGATGGCCAGCGAGGAGGTAGAGAATAACGGGTTTCCACTTGCCGCCAATTAGAGAAAGAGCGTAGTCAGCTCCTGTATTAAACATTTTTACCTGTTCAGCCATAGAAAATCCTCCCTCCAGTAATTCCATTATATTATGAAACCACTAAAGGGAGAATGAATTATCACTATTTGATTAATTTAAACTTTTCACTATCGTCACGGAAATCTTTATTACCAGCGGGGGCTTCGATCGAACCAAACGGCATTTCTGCGCGAAGCTGCCAACTATCAGGGAGGTTGAACGCTTGGTGAATTGCATCATCAATCAATGGGTTGTAGTGTTGTAGGCTAGCACCTATTTGCTGTTCAGCAAGGGCAGTCCAAACAGCTTGTTGGGCGCCACCGATTCCTTGTTCTGCCCAGTCAGCAAAGTTATCTGCATAAGCTGGGAATTGTTTTTCTAATTCATGAACCGTATCTGTTTCGGTTAAAAATAAAACGGTACCGAAGCCTGCCCGGAAACTAGCAATTTTTTGTTGAGTTTTGGCGAATGCTTGGGGATCCTTAACGACTTCCTTTAATGCCACTTCGACAATGTCCCAAACTTTATCTGAAGACTTGCCGAATAAGACTACAGCACGGACAGTTTGACTATTGAATGCGGTTGGGGAATTTTTGATTGCCGTTATAATTAGATCATAAATTTCCTCTGGGGAGTTAGTTAGCTGATCTCCAAGAGCGTAAATTGAGCGCCGTTGGGCAGTTAATTTGTTAAATGTTGAGTTCATAAGTATTCCTCCGTTCATCGCTTGATTACTTACTAATAATAAGTATAATTGAAAGGCGATGCAAGAGGGGAATTTTATTTCACCTAGTAATAATTATTAAAGAAGGGAAAAATAATGACTAAGCAAGTCGAAAATTGCCCAATTGAAAGTTCGTTAAAACAAATTTCAGGGAAATGGAAAAGTGTAATTATTTTTCGTCTCTTAGAGCATCCCCAATGCCGATTTAACGAATTGCAAAAGTTAATTCCCGAATGTTCACGGCGAATGTTAGCGTTGCAGTTGAAAGAACTGGAGCATGATGGCCTAATTAGTAAAACAGTTTATCCGGTAGTTCCACCTAAAACAGAGTATTCGTTAACGGAACGTGGTAAAAAGCTTAAGCCAGTAATTGAAGGGCTACAAGAGTGGGGAAGGATCAATTAGTCTGGATTAGTAAAAAAATTTTAAATACCGCCTTTGATTGACTGCCAAGTAAATGTTACTTGAGGGTAACTATCTTACACAAAAGTGCTTACTTTTAATAAGTTCAAATCTCCTTATACTTAAAAGTGAACAAAGGTTAGGAGGAAGATAAAATGACAAAGCAAGTACTAATTTTAGGCGCAACTGGCCAAATCGCCCAACACGCAATTAACGCGTTATTAAAGAATAGTGATGCGGAACTATTTCTTTTCACTCGTCACCCGCAACATTTAAAGAATGTAGATGAAGGTCGAGAAAAGGTTATCAAAGGTGATACTTTAAAAATGGATGAGTTGGATGCTGCTGTTTCACAAGCAGATGTTGTTTATGCTAATTTACGGAACCCTGAGATTAAACAGCAAGCTGAAAATATTGTTAAGGCAATGGATAAATATGGAGTAAAGCAGCTTATTTGGATTTCCTCAATTGGGATCTATGATGAAGTTCCTGGTAAGTTCGGTGAGTGGAACAATGCTGAATTAGGTGGTGGTCAAAAGGATAGTTACCTTGGAACTTACCGCAGTGCAGCTGATGTTATTTCTGCTTCTGATCTTGATTACACAATTATTCGTCCGGCATGGTTAACAAATAAGGATGAGGTTGATTACGAAACAACAGAACGAGGAGAAGCGTTTAAAGGGACTGAGGTTTCACGAAAGTCAATTGGTAATTTTGTAGCAAAAATTATTGCTGATCCCGCTCCATATGCTCGTAAGGATTTCGGTGTTAATAAACCTAATACTGACGGCGATAAGCCAAATTGGCTTTAATGAAAATAACTAATGCTGATAGTTAAATAAAATAAGGCATCAATGACCTTCTGTAAAAGAAGATCATTGATGCCTTATTTTAGAATTGGGTAAAATTATCGATATTGATAATCTTTTTGGGCCATCTGGAATAAAACACGGTCGTATTTTTGAGTGCCATCAGGGAAATTAACAGTGAATTTCTCAAGGTTACCACCCTTTTCAATCTTTCCGGATGATTTCTTTGTTATTAGTCCATTATCGATTGTGACCTTATTGTTCTTAATTTTGTAATATTTCTTGCTAGTGGCTTTGTTAAGGATTGTCCGGTCAGCGAGATAGCGATTAATTGTTCGTGGGGCAGCCTTTTCTTCTTTCGTGGAATCTTTGGTAATTACTGGTTTACCTGATTGATCAGTATCGGTTATATTAACGTAAGCAGATTTACCATTAGTAGTAAAGAAGACATATTGATGCGCGGTTGTGTAACCATTTGAATTGATAAAAGTAACAAGGTAGACGCGGTTATTTAATGACTTTTGCGACATTGCTTGGATGGGTTTATCTGTAATAGTTATAGTAATGAGAAATGTCATCATGCTAACTAAAATCGGCAATAAGAACTTCTTCATGGACGACCTCCTTTCAAACCATTATCTTTATTATAACAGCTTAAATTTTTTTAAAGGTGTTTGGTGGTGTGGCAGTTCAGAAGCGAAACATTAGTGCTTAAGACCTGATAGTGTTATAATCAAATTAGAGAATGAAATAATTAGATTTGTTGACTAAGGAGGCAGTAGCTAATGGCAGAAAAGACTTTTACTCGCGAAGAATTAGCAAAGCTTAATGGACAAAATGGTCAACCAGCATATGTTGCCATTTCTGGAACAGTTTATGATGTCTCGAATAAGGCTGCTTGGAAGGGTGGTAAACACCACGGTAATGAGGCCGGTCAGGATCTAACAGATGTTCTGTATAATGAGTCGCCTCATGGAGATAAGGTATTAAAGGATTTACCAGTTGTTGGTAAGTTAGTATAGAAAATAAAAGTCCCTGACAATCATTAGAGCTAACGATTGTCAGGGACTTTCTAATTGGGCAGGGCCTAAATGTGTTCAGCCTAAGCTCCCTCAAGATAACGGCCTCTCTCCTAGGCGCGAGTCGCCTTTGTCGAGAGAAATCGTTATCATCCGGGAGCTTTTAACGGCTTCGCACTCTCCTAGCCCCAAACCTGTTCTGCAATTTGCTTAACGAGCTTGATCTTTGCCCATTCTTGATCCTCGGTTAAGATGTTTCCTTCTTCGGTTGAAGCAAAACCACATTGGGTACTTAGGCAAAGGTGATCAAGGGGATGGAATTCAGCAGCTTCCTTGATTCGGTCAATGATTGTTTGGGGATCTTCGAGGTCGCCACTCTTAGAGGTTACCAAACCGAGAACGACATACTTGTCATCGGGAACCTTTGCTAATGGTTCAAAGTTTCCTGCACGGTCAGAGTCATATTCGAGATAGAAGGCTTGAACGTTTTCCTTAGCGAAAAGGTGATCGGCTACTGGTCCGTAACCACCCTTAGCAGCCCAGGTTGAGTGATAATTTCCACGACAAATATGAGTAGTGACGGTTAGATCATCTGGAAGGTCCGCGATCGCATCATTGTTTAATTTCAGGTAGGTATTTTCGAGTGCTTCCCGGTCAAAGCCAGCTTTAGCCATTGTTGCCCAGAATTCATCATCAACGACCATTCCCCAAGTACAATCATCAATCTTGACATCGCGGCAGCCTGCATCATAGAGTGCCAGGATTAAATCGTGATAGGCTTTTGCAATATCATGGAAGAGTTCATCATCGGTAGGGTAGTATTTCCGTAAAGCAGCAATGTTTTCGTCACCACGAACTAATTCGGCATAGAATTGAGCCGGTGCTGGAATACTTTGCCGAGGAGTGACGTCTTTACCATCTGTAAGACTTTTCAAGAATTTAAATGCTTCAACATCAGGATGACCTGGCTTGAAGGAAATCTTACCAGCAACCTGTGCAGAGTCCTTACGGGTTTCTTCGTCGTGGAAAAGGTAACCGTGTTCCTGAGTTGTATGCTTAATTCCCGCAAATCCCCAGAAAGTATCAAGGTGCCAATAGCTTCGGCGGAATTCACCATCTGTAACAGCATTTAAACCGGCTGCTTCTTCCTTGTTGACTAGTTCGGTAATACATTGATTTTCGACTTCTGTGAGTTGTTCTTGATTAATCTTTCCTTGGGCAAAATCATTACGAGCTTCCTTTAGCTTTTGCGGACGAAGGAAACTACCAACAATATCATAACGGAATGGTGAAGTAGTGCGAGTTGTAAATTGAGTCATATTGAATACATCCTTTCTTTTTCAGATAAGTTCAGGAAATAAGAGTAAATAAAAAGTCCCTAGGAAAAGCAATTTAACTCTTCCTAGGGACGTCAATTTCAATCATTCAGAAATAACGTGTTACCACCCTATTTTGATCAGACCTCACAGCCTAATCCTCAGTAGGTACACCCGAAGGTAAACCTAGACGTTTTATCGGTCGTCAATCGTGAACAACTAACTAGATTAGCTCATCGTTCGTAAATGCTCCAAGACCATCTTCGTCAAAGTCCTCCAGATTGCTTCTCATCTAACGCAACTCTCTGTGCTGGATTTCTAAGACTACTCATCTTTTCAATGCAATTTGTAAATTTGATTGTCATTATATTAGAATATTCTCATTTTGATGTCAATGATTAATCTTCATTATTTTAAAAATTAAGTTTAATTAGTTCGTTGATAGGATAAACACATCGAATAAGTGTATAAAAATAGGGATTTAAAAAGGATATTGACAATTAATAAATAACGAGTTAGATTAAAACACAATTAAATAATAATTATAAAACACGTTGACAAGAAGAGTAGTTAGGATCGGGTTTGCAGAGAGTCCTTGGTTGATGAAAAAGGATAACTAGATGCTAATGAAAATCACTTTGAGTGCCAGGATGAAGTTAGTAATCTGCGGTGGGAGTAGCCCATTATCGCTACCGTGTTTAGTTATTATGACTGAACATTTGAGGTTAATGGTGTGAGCTATTAACGAATAAAAGGTGGTAACACGCAGGAGCGTCCTTAAGGTTGATTAATCAATCTTTGGGCGCTTTTTTATTTATGAATTACCGATCAGCATGAACGCTTTATCACTGAGACTTATTGGTGAGCTAGAGAAAGGGAGTTGGATATTATGAAGTTTACAGTAGTTGGTGCTGGAGCAATGGGTCTCCGCTTTGGTGTATTGCTGCAAGAACAAGGAAATGAAGTTGACTTTGTGGAAGGTTGGCAACCACATTATGACAAGATGAAGGAACAGGGTGGGGTATACGTTACCCGTGAACACCAAAATAAGCACCTCGTTCCGGTAAACGTCTATACTCCAGAAGAATATCAAGCAACCGATGCTGACTTTGTGTTCTTTGAACTGAAGCAGATGCAATTAGACGATATGTTGGAACGGTGTAAACATTTCTTCAAAGATCAGTATTGTTTAACCGCGATGAACGGGATGGGGCACGTCGAAAAATTACTTAAATATTTCCCTAAAGAAAAGCTAACTGCTGGAACTGCACTTGTGGCAACCATCTTGACTGGTCCGGGCGAAGTCGAGTTTGTTGGTAAGCCAGGGATGGGGACTACCAATTGGGCAAACTATACCGAGAAGCCGAATGCCAAAACAGATGAGCTAATGGCAGAATTAGAAAAGGCAAACTTCAACCCAACATTAAAGGATAACTTCATGGGAACTTTAATGGCCAAGGTAGTCTTTAATTCAGTTGTTAATACTTTATGTACGATGTTTGAAATCACGATGGGGGAATATGCTTCCTTTGAGAAGGCGGATGAATTATCTCGGCAACTAATTGACGAAGCCTATGACGTTTGTGAGCGGGCAGGAGTCCAGTTAGTTAATAGTCGGGCAGAAGAACTGGAGAGTGTTAACTATGTTTCAAAAGTTGGTAACCCTCACCATTACCCATCAATGTATCAAGATATGAGTCATAATCGACCAGTTGAGGTTGACTATATCAACGGCTACTTTGTTAAACTTGGGCGGAAGTACCACTATGAAGCAAAAACCCATAACTTTGTAACTAACTTAGTTCACCTTGCGGAAGCTACGCGGGAACATCGGAAGTAATAAAAGATGGCGGCTTGGAAAAGCGTTTTTCCAAGTCGCCATTTTTTGTGATTATCCTATAAGTTTGGATCCATTTTGAAAGTTAACTTTGATAACTCGGTTCCCTGAGTCATTAAGTCGAATAACAATTCTTTTGCTTTAGCGTTACAGTGGCTCGCAATCTCATGGTTTTGACCAGTAAGGTAAGTTATGAGTTGTTTACCGGCAAGCTTTTTGGCATGTTCATCAACCTCGTGAATCTTTCGCCGGCACCATTCGCCAAGTTCTTTTTGGAAGTCGAGATCGGCCTGATTAAATTCGCTGTAATGGGCTTCAACGACCATTGCAAGAGCTTCATTAAGCCAAAAAGCACTCTTCAAATCCATCTTTTTTGGCAACTCACGGTATGAAACATCGGTATCATCCGCGTTAGCAAAGAATGGAACATAGGCATTGAAGCTTGGAACTCCCATTTCGATCCATTGGACAGCGGCATGCTTTGAATCAACGCTATTTCTCATTTGAAGAATATGTGATTGAGCAGTCCGGGAAAGGGAAATTGCCCGGTAGACTTTTCGATCGTGCTCATTACCGTCACCGAGTGGATCGTACTTTGTTTCATTGTAGTGGGACTTCAAAATATATTGGATATCTTCAACCGCAATTTTTCGTTCTGGCTTCCGGATAAAAGGCATCTCTGAAGATTCAGGCGTTTGGTTAGCAGCAGCAACAGGATTGAAGTAGCGTTGGACAAACCAAACCCGGGGAGTATTGTAATGATGATCGAATTGGGTATTTGTCCCAAAAATATGACGGAAATTCCATTGATCATTGTCCGGATTTAAACCATGAAGATTAACAAACTCTTCAATTCCATCGGACCACATGTAGTTATCTGAATCTTCAAAGTTAATTTTTTCAATGGCAATTTGGTTAGCAGCGACAGCATAGCAATCATCAGGAATCCGAACTGCTACCCAGTGGTGTCCAGTAGCAATTTCCATGTACCAGACCTCGTTTTGGTCGTTAAATTGGACGCCGTTACCTTCAGCAGACCCATACTTTGACACTAACTTGCCCAGATATTCTACGCCTTCACGGGCACTATGGATGTATGGCAGGACAAGGTTAGTCATTGAGTCTTCAGCTAGACCATTCTTAACGTATGGATCATAGGCAAGAACGCGATCATTAGCGTAAACACTTTCGGTGGCACTTTCACCAACATTTGCTTCGTTAAACCCATCTTCTTCATTTGGCCCCATGCTTTGGTCACCACTTGGTGTTGCAGTGTAGCGCATTCCGGTTGCTGGTAATTTGACGGTTAGTTTATTGTATGGTGAAACATATGTCTCGTCTCGGCCAGAAACTGCTGGTTGAACGATAAACCGTTTTGGTTCGATTGCAACTACCCGGTCTTCATTTCGGGCAATAAAAGTTGAACCATCCATTGAAGCTTTCTTGCCAACCATAATGGACGTACAAGCAGAATTTTTAAAACGAGTCATTAAATCAGATCCCCTTTGTGTAATAATCCAAAAGTTCTATCTTCTTTTATTTGACACTTTCGAGGCTGGGATCTAAAAAATGTTATTTTACTAGCTTATAACCAAAGCCACGAACCGTTAATAGGTGATCTGGTTTATGTGGATCATCCTCAAGTTTATCCCGGAGATGACTGATATGGATATCGACAATTCGGGAAGTATTAAGAATATCGTATCCCCACACACCATTTACGAGTTGTTCCCGACTGAGTACCTGATCGTGATGTTCAATTAAGTAAGCGAGCAGTTGAAACTCTTTAGGAGTAAGCTCAACTGGCAAATCGTTCTTAGTGACAGTGTAATTTCCCTGATCGATTTGCCATGAACCGATTGAAGCTATTTGTGGTGAACTTCTTTTTTTAACAGGCGCAGACTCCTTTAGCTTTAACTGCTGATAAAGCCACAGCCGTTGTTCGATTAATGGTTGGATGATGCGTTCATTAAACGGAAACAAAATCAGATCATCCACTCGTGCTTTATAAAGCTTTCGCTGAATTCGTTCTGTTAGTTTGGTCGCAAAAGCAATGATTGGACCATGAACCTGCTCGCGGATCAAGGTCATTGTCGCGATTGTGGTATCTAGGGTTGTGTCAGTAAGATCCCAGAAGATCCCCGTAATTGGCTGCTTTTCAAGTTCAACCACTAATCCGGTTGGTGTTGTAATTTGGCTAAGAGTCCACCGTGCTTTTTTACAGAGGGTGGTTAGTTGCTGAGTTAATTCAGTGTTCTGACTCATTAGTAAAAATTTGTTAGTCATATTCTTCTCCAAAATTTACACAACTTTTACAATGCGAAGATTAAATATTTACATCGACTTGATATTCTCTATTTGTATCATATGAAGTTGACGAAAACAACTAGGGAGATAAGATGAAAAGAATAATCACGGGGATTATCGGTGCAGCAATAATTATCGGATTAGGAGCCGGTTGGGTTGCAGCGAAAAAACAACCGCCTCAAGAAAAAATCACAATTGTTGGTTCTACTGCCCTTCAGCCACTAACTGAAGCAGTTGTTGAAAACTATCGAAAGGTAAAGCCACGGACGAGTATTACTGTCCAAGGTGGCGGATCTGGGACCGGATTGAGTCAGGTTCAAGCTGGAGCAGTTAATGTTGGTTCATCAGACATCTTTGCGGATCAGCAGGATGGGATTAATGAAAAGAAGCTCATGGATCATATCGTTGCAGTTTCTGGAATTGTTCCAATTGTAAACCAGAAACTGGGAATTAATAATCTATCGCTTAAACAATTGCGACAAATTTATACGGGAAAGATCACGAACTGGCAACAAGTCGGTGGACCTAATTTACCAATCACGGTGATTAATCGGGCTGCTGGAAGCGGTACTCGGGTAGCATTTGAACAGGTAGTCCTCAAGAATGGTGAGCGGTCAGTCAATGCTCAAGAACAAGATTCGAACGGGACTGTAAAAGAAATTGTCAAGAATACTCCGGGATCAATTAGTTACATTTCCTTTGCTTACCTTAACGGCCAAGTTCAGCCAGTAAAAATTAATGGAGTTGCGCCAACGGCAAAGAATGTTACGACAAATAAGTGGCCATTATGGTCATATGAGCACATGTATACTCAGAAAAAGCTAACTAAGGCAACTAAAGAGTTTATTAATTACATGCAAACGAAGAAGGTTCAACAATCATTAGTCGAGGATGCAAACTACATTAATATTCATGATATGAAAGTCCAACGAACAGCGGACGGGAAGACAAGGATAAAGGAGTAAACGATGGATGATTTAAAAAAACAGTTAAGTCAGCCTTCAATTGAAAGCAAGCAGGAGTGGGTCGGTAAATTGATCAGCTACCTGGCAATTATTTTGATTGGTGGATTGGTAGGAACGATCTTAATTTTTCTTACCCTTAAAGGAATCGCGCTCTTTAAGGATAATGGGGTGTCAATCTGGCATTTTTTAACAAGTACTGACTGGCAACCGAGTCACCATCACTATGGCGCATTGCCGATGATCATTACTTCATTTAGTGTGACAGTCTTTTCGGGAATTATAGCCTTACCACTAGCATTGGTGGTTGCAATTGCTATTACAGAAATGCTCCCGAAAAAGACTTATCAGTATCTTCAGCCATTAATTGAATTACTTGTGGGGATCCCTTCTGTAGTATATGGATACCTTGGCTTGACCGTAATTGTTCCTAATCTTCGGCAAGTGTTTGGGGGAACGGGGTTTGGAATTCTGGCAGCAACGAGTGTTCTTTTCCTAATGATTCTCCCAACAATGACGTCAATGATCATTGATAGTTTACAAGCTGTCCCGCAAAAGTATCGGCAAGCATCGGCCGGGTTAGGGGCAACACGGTGGCAGACTATTTCCCGGGTAATAATTCCGAGTGCGAAGAGCGGGATTTTAACGGCAATGGTATTTGGAATGGCACGGACGTTTGGTGAGGCATTAGCGGTCCAAATGGTAATTGGAAATACAACCATTGTGCCAAAGAGCTTGATGGAATCCTCAGCCACGCTCACGAGTGTTTTAACAACGGGAATCGGAAATACAGTGATGGGAACAGCATCGAATAATGCATTATGGTCGCTGGCATTAATCCTTCTTGTGATGTCCTTGACATTTAACTTATTAATGCGGTTGGTAAGTAAGAAAGGAGCAAGATAATGAGTCCAGAGCGAGTTGACAGAATAGCAACTGGGGTAATACTGGGGCTAGCAGGATTGGTCGGGTTGGTAATCCTCAGTTTGTTAATTTACATTTTGGCAATGGGACTTCCCAATATTTCTTGGCACTTCTTAACGGCTAATGCTGAATCATTTGCTGCAGGTGGCGGAATTCGTGATCAGCTTTTTAACTCCCTTTATTTAGTTGTTTTGACCCTAATCGTTTCAGTTCCGTTAGCGCTTTGTGCGGCAATTTATTTGAGTGAATATGCTCCAGAAAATCGGTGGACACAAATGCTTCGGCTGGCAATTGAGGTTTTAAGTTCTTTACCTTCCGTAGTAGTTGGCCTGTTTGGCTACTTAGTTTTTGTCCTGCAGTTTGGTTTTGACTTTTCGTTGTTAGCAGGGGCATTAGCGTTAACGATCTTAAACTTGCCAATCTTGACCCGTAGTTGTGAGGATGCTCTTCAACAAGTCCCGTATTTACAACGGCAAGCGGGACTAGGGTTAGGAATGTCAAAATGGCGCGTCACGACTAAGATTGTTCTTCCTGCAGCACTGCCAGGGATCATTACTGGCGCAATACTAAGTGCTGGACGGATCTTCGGTGAAGCGGCCGCATTAATATATACTGCGGGGCAAAGTTCTCCAGCAATTAACTATGCTGACTGGAATCCTTTTAAGCCAACAAGTTTCCTGAACCCAATGCGACCAGCAGAAACATTGGCGGTTCATATCTGGAAAGTGAATAGTGAGGGGCTAGTTCTTGATGCTCGAGCAGTTTCCAATGGATCGGCTGCGGTATTAATTATTACGATTCTGTTGTTTAATCTTGTTGCCCGCTATGTTGGCCACCGAATTAAGCAACGTTTAGCTAAGTAAGGAGAAACAAATGCAAACAAGTACAGCTTTAGAAACTAAAAACCTTCAAGTCCTTTATGGTGAGAAGCATGTTGCTCACGATATTAACCTAAAGTTCCCCCAAAATAAAATTACAGCATTAATTGGCGCCTCTGGTTCGGGTAAATCGACAGTATTGCGGAGTTTGAATAGGATGAACGATGATTTTGCAACGGTAAAGGGAGAAATTAATTTCCACGGGGTAAATATCAACCAACCGAGAGTTAATGTTTACCGGGTTCGCCAGCGGATCGGAATGGTTTTCCAGCAGCCAACACCATTTCCGATGTCAATTTATGAAAACGTGATCTATGGCCTTAGGTTAGCAGGCGAAAAGGATCGACGGGTACTTGACCAGCGAGTTGAAGAAAGCCTTCGTCAGGCAGCGTTGTGGGATGAAGTAAAGGATCAATTAAAATCTAGTGCGCTTGCGCTTTCGGGAGGACAACAACAGCGACTTTGCATTGCCCGGACATTAGCAGTTCGACCAGAAATTATTCTAATGGATGAACCGACCAGTGCCCTTGATCCAGTTTCAACTTCGCAAATTGAGGATACTTTAGTACAATTGAAAGAGCAATTAACGATTATTATGGTAACCCACAACATGCAGCAGGCATCGCGCTCAGCAGACTGGACTGCATTTATGCATCAGGGACACCTTATTGAGTTTGATAAGACGGCAAATATTTTTATGAATCCACGAGAACAAAAAACCGCTGATTATTTAAGCGGTAAATTTGGTTAGGAGGATGTAGGATGGGTGCAATTTTTAACGATGAATTAAAGCGACTCCGTGGCCACTTTATGGAGATGGGGATCGATGCTAGTGAACAGATTTATCAAGCAACGAAGGCGTTTACAGAGAGCGATACAGTATTGGCAGAGCAAGTCCTAAAAACTGATCCTAAGATTAATGATGAGGAAATTAATCTTGAAAAAGAAGCGCTTAAGTTAATGGCGTTACAACAACCTGTAGCAAGCGATTTTCGAAAAATTATTAGTATTTTGAAGGCAAGTAGCGACATTGAACGGTTAGGCGATTATGCATCCCACATTGCTCGGGCAGCCATTCATTTAAGCGATCGGGAGCATAATGAAGAAATTGAAGAACAGATTGAAAAGATGATGATGATTGTTCGGGAGATGTTAGAACGGGTTCTGGATGCATATGTTTATACTGATGAACAAAAAGCCTATGAGGTTGCTAATGAAGATTTAAAAGTTGACTTAATCTATGTTCAACAGCAACGGGCAATTATGAATGCATTGGTAAAAGCAGGGCAGAACGTTAAAACGTATGGTGATTACCTTTCTGTAATTCGTTACCTTGAGCGTGCCGGCGATCATATTGTGAACCTTGCAGAATGGATTATTTATAGTGGTTCAGGGAAGCTGGTAGAGTTGAACCCTGGAAAGGCTGATCCAACGATGGTTAAACGGAAACTACAAAAATAATCATAGTCCGAATAAAAAAGGGCTGTGACATAAGCTCTATTACTTAGATAAAACACGAACAACGCAGTACACAAATGAGCTCCAGTGCTCGGTAAGATCCGAACTCTGGAGCTCTATTTGTGCTTGCGGGGGCGTGAAAACGAAGTCATAAATGACTTCTGTCACGCTCCCTTTTCGAATGTATTAAAGACGGACCTTATTCCTTCGTAAAATTGAATTCGTCCGCATGACGGAGCGAGTAGCAGAAGTAAATAATTAAGCCAAGAGCGATCCAAGCAAGATATGTTAACCAGGCAGTTAACGAGATGCTAACAAGAAGAACGATACAAATAATAATTGAAAGTACCGGAATTGTTTTACCAAATGGCACCTTGAATGGTCGCTTAAGTTCTGGGTAACGGAGACGCAGGATAATAACAATAAGTGAAATTAACGCGAAAACCATTAGAGAACCGATGTTAGCAATTAATGCCAGGTAGTGAAGGTCAAATTCACCAGCTAAAACCGCTGAAAAGATCCCCACTAACCAGATTGCTCGATTAGGACTTTGAGTTTTAGCATTTACTTTAGCAAGGCCTTGAGGAAGAAAGGCACTTCGACTCATTGACTTAAGAATGTTAGAGCCAGCATAGATAAAGGCAAACACAACTGCCATGATTCCTAAAACAGCCCCCAGGGAGACAATCTCCGCAACGAAACTATGCCCCTTAACAATCAGAACATAGGACATGGCTTCAGAGACATTTAACTTGGTATAGGAAACAACCCCTGTCATAACAAGACTTACTAATACATAAAGGGTGGTAGAGATAATCAGACATAAAATTATTGCCCGGGGAATATTTTTATCAACATCCTTCGCGTCTTCTGCAGAAGTTGCCAGGGCGTCAAAGCCAAGGAACGAGAAGAAAACAGCAGAAGCACCAGTGAAGATTCCCTTATAACCATACGGGAGGAAAGGGTGCCAATTGCTTGGGTTAACGTGCTGAACGCTAACGATAATAAATAAAAGGATGATAAAAACTTTTACCCCAACAAGGAAGTTATTAATTAACTTACTCTCGCTTGTTCCTCGAGTTAGGATAATTGTCATTAAAAAGATCATCAGGACAGCTGGAAGGTTAACATACCCCCCAGCAGCTGGAGTAACTAAGAAACGATGAGGAAGGTTAACACCGAGAACCTCTAAAAATGATTGAACATAACCGGTCCAGCCATTCGCCACCGTTGCTGTGGTAGTAACGTAGACCCCAATTAGTGTCCAGCCGGCCAAAAATGCGACGAACTTACCAATAGATACCCAAGCATAGAAGAAGGCACTCCCAGAATTAGGTAAACTAGTAGTTAGTTCAGAATAACAGAGGCCAATTAATCCACTAGCTAACGCGGCAATTAGGAAAGAAAAGACGATCGCTGGGCCTGAATCTTCCGCGGCGACAATTCCAGTTAATACTAGAATTCCCGTACCAATAATTGCGCCGATACCTAAAATGGAAAGGTCAAAGAGACCGAGAGTTTTCTCGTGCTCTTTACCCTTTGGTAACTGATTTTGCATAATGATGATTCCTTTCAAAAAAATACAGAAAACTGAACCTTAATTTTACATTAAAAATCGCTGTGAATCAAATTGCCGATCCTGTAACCGCTTACTTTAGCTCTTCTTTCAATGAATTTACTTTTATCATTTTATCTTTGGGGTTACGAATCTGCTAAGTTTTATTTTAAAATGGAAATAAAACTTAAAAGGAAGCAGATGGGATAATGGCATTACATAAATTGGTAGTAATCTCTCTTGATTCGATGGGCTTTCGCGATCTCGATGAATTTCGCGAATTCGTTCCCCATCTTGATCAATTAATTAAACGGGGAACGTGGGTTAAACGGGTTAGAGGAATCTTTCCGACCTTAACTTACCCATCACATACTTCAATCATTACTGGCCAATATCCAGCAATTCACGGCATTGTAAACAACACAAAAATTCAACCACAACGCGAATCGCCTGATTGGTACTGGTACCGTAAAGATGTTAAGGCAATGCCGCTTTATGATGTTGCACGTGAAGCCGGCTTAACAACGGCAGCATTTTTGTGGCCGGTTACTGCAGGAAGTAAAATAAATTATAATTTAGCAGAGATTTTTCCTAATCGGATCTGGACGAATCAAGTATTAGCGTCACTTAAAGCAAGTTCGCCACTGTTTCTTTATCAAATGAACCATCGCTACGGAAAACTTCGGCGAGGGATCAAGCAACCATGGCTTGATGATTTTGTGACTGCATGTGCTGTAGATACAATAAAAAATAAGCGCCCAGATCTTACTCTAATTCATTTAGTTGATATGGACAGTATGCGTCACCGGAATGGGGTTCGTTCTCCACAAGCTAAGGCGGCTTTGCAAAGGTTAGATCGTCGGGTAGCAAAGATTATTCAGGCAAGCCGTGATGCGGGGACATATGACGATACTGATTTTGTAATTTTAGGTGACCACTATCAAATCAATGTTGATAAAATGATTCACCTTAACATGGCCTTCGCAAAACAGGGCCTGCTTACCCCGATTAAGGGAAAGTCAACGTACAAGAATAATTGGCGAGTGACCGCTAAAACATGTGACGGAGAAACGTATATTTATACTAAGGGCTATGTTGATCTGAATAAGTTGAAGCAATTAATTGCTGGTGTCGAAGGTGTTGAACGGATTTATAGTGGTGCGGAAGCGGTAAAGCTCGGTGCCGATCCAAAATGTAGTTTTTTAGTTGAGGCCAAACCGGGGTATTACTTTACCGATGAAGTTAATCGGCCGGCAATTGTCGAAAAGGTTGATCCCAGCTCGCTTGGCACTCATGATCGCTACCGTGCTGTTCATGGTTATGGTCCTAACCAGCCTAATTATTTCACAACTGCAATTTTTGTTGGACCAAGCATTAACCAAGGAAAGGAAGTAGAAACAGCCCACTTGGTTGATGAAGGGCCAACATTTGCTAAGATATTAGGACTCCATTATCCTGCACCAACAGCCGGTCAGGTAATTCCTGGAGTAATAAAAAGTGAGGTTAAGTAAGTGAAGTTTAATAAGCAACAGTGGCAATGGATTTTTTATGACTGAGCTAATTCTGGTTACGGAATTTTAGTAGTGACTGCTGTCTTGCCGGTTTACTTTAAGGCTATTGCAAATGAGAACGGGATTAGTGCAACCAATTCAACCGCATTTTGGGGTTATGCGAATAGTTTTGGTACTTTAATTGTGTCATTAATGGCACCGTTACTTGGCGCGCTGGCGGATTACCCTAATTCAAAGCGACGGTGGCTGAATTTGTTTACGTGGGTTGGGATTGCAATGACCTTTGCGTTAGCTGTCGTTCCGATAAATCAATGGGCTGTGTTACTAATTATTTATGTTCTTTCGGTAATTGGTTATTCTGGCGGAAATCTTTTTTACGATAGTTTTCTGACTGATGTCGCTGATAATCAGCAGATGGACGCTGTTTCAATAACCGGTTACGGGATGGGCTATCTTGGTGGTGTCTCGCTTTCATTATTTTTCTTGGTGCACAACTAACTGGTGGTTTTAATGGCCTTTTAAGTAGTTATGGAATTGCCAAATTCAGCTTTATTCTCGCTGCGGTTTGGTGGGTAATTTTTGCTTGGCCGTTGTTAAGAACATGGGCATCAGTACCATAATGTTCAGGCGGTAACCGATCCAGTGGTGGATAGTTTCAAACGATTGGGAAGAACGCTTTATCACGTTAAACAGCACCGAAAGATTTTCTGGTTTTTGGTTGCTTACTTCTTTTATATTGATGGTGTCGATACTATTTTTACAATGGCGACCGCAATCGGGAAGGACCTCGGAATCGAAACAACAATGCTAATGCTTGTTCTGCTTATGGTTCAATTAATTGCATTCCCGTGTTCAATTCTTTATGGTTGGCTAGCTCAGAAGACATCAAACCGTTTAGCAATTCTAGTAGGGATTATCATTTACCTTTTTATTTGTTTAGATGCGTTACGCTTAAAATCATTAGCTGATTTTTGGGTTCTTGCTATTTTAGTTGGGATAAGTCAAGGCGGGTTACAAGCGCTTAGTCGGTCTTATTTTGGCCAGTTGATCCCTAAAGATTCGAGTAGCGAGTTCTTTGGCTTTTATAATATTCTTGGTAAATTTTCCGCTATTTTGGGTCCGGTAATTGTGGGCTTTGTAACCCAATTGACTAATAAATCCACGGTTGGTGCAGCTTCTCTTAGTATTCTTTTCTTAATTGGACTAATCATTTTTCTAATGTTGCCGCGGTTGACTCAAGAAACGAGTGATTAAATGACAAAGATTGATGAGCAGTTTATGCAATCTGTGTTGAACATTGTTGATATTATTCCGTTCGGTCGGGTAGCAACCTATGGGCAAATCGCTAAAATAATCGGTCGTCCCCGAAATGCTAGATTAGTGGGTAAGGCTCTTGGCAAGTCCGGCGGCTATGGTAAACATCCTTGTCACAGGGTAGTAACCGCTACTGGCCGACTTGTTCCAGGATGGTTTGACCAGCAACCAATGCTGATGGCTGAGAAGGTACCGTTTAAGGACGAAAACCATGTTGATATCAAACGATGTCAATGGCGTGGGATCTAATAGTTAGCAGTAATTTCAACTTAAGTATGCTAAAATTAAACCATCTCTGTAAGCGAATACAAGAAGGGTGGGAGCTTGAATGCATGGATTTATTGGCGAATTTTTTGGGACAATGATTTTAATTGTCCTTGGCTGCGGTGCGTGTGCTAGCGTAAATTTAAAACAAAGTTATGGTCGCGGGAGTAACTGGTGGTACATTAGTATCTCCTGGGGACTAGCAGTAACAATGGGAGTTTATGTTGCTGGGTTCCTTGGTTCTCAAGGGCATCTTAATCCTGCGGTAACGATCCCATACGCAATTTTTGGCTTGTTTCCCTGGCATTCAGTGCTTCCTTATTTAAGTGGTCAATTTTTTGGTGCTTTTGTTGGCGCGATCATTGTGATTATTCAATTTTACCCGCAATTTAAGGTCACTAAAACGCCTAAGGAAGGGAATACTGTTGGCATTTTTGCTACGCGGCCGGCAATTAAAAACGGTCTGTTTAACTTTCTTTCAGAATTTATTGCGACCTTTGCCTTTATTTTCATCTTGTTGAATTTAGGCAATTTTACTTCAGGACTAAAACCATTTATGGTTGGCCTTGTGATTGCCGTTATTGGAACTTGCCTTGGTTCAACGACTGGTTTTGCCTTGAATCCTGCCCGGGACTGGTCACCACGGTTAGCCTATACTATTCTTCCCGTACCAAATAAGGGAAAAGGTGAATGGTCATATGCTTGGGTACCAATGCTTGGCCCTTTGGCTGGGAGCCTTTTTGCGTGCTGGATAGAACAATTAGCAACAATCTAAAGAACATCTTGATAGAATAAAATAAAAGAGATCGAAAATTCCAATCAGAATTTTCGACCTCTTTTACTTTAGGATAAATGGTTTTTAGTTTTCCCGAGAGTATGATGCAATATCAGCGAGAATTTCGTTCATAAATGCATCTTGGCTCATTTCGTTTTGTTCCTTTTCACCATACTTCCGTACAGAAACACCGTTATTAGCCTTTTCATCGTCACCAACAACAAGAGTGTATGGAACCTTTTGAGTTTGAGATTCACGAATCTTGTAACCCATCTTTTCGTTCCGGTGATCAACAACAACCCGGATGTTAGCAGCCTTCATCTTCTTAGCAAGTTCATCAGCATATTCACCATGAGCATCTTCATTAACTGGAATAATGTGAACTTGTTCAGGAGCTAACCAGGTTGGGAAGGCACCCTTGTAAATTTCAGTTAAGTAAGCGATGAACCGTTCCATAGTACCAACAACACCACGATGAATCATAACTGGTTGATGTTCCTTACCATCTTGGCCGACATAAGTAAGACCGAAACGTTCTGGAAGCATAAAGTCAAGTTGGATTGTTGACATGGTTTCATCATTGCCAAGGGCAGTCTTAGTTTGAATATCAAGCTTTGGACCGTAGAAGGCAGCTTCACCTTCAGCTTCGTAGTAATCAAGGTTAAGGTCATCCATGGCCTTCTTTAACATTGATTGAGACTTTTCCCACATCTCATCGTTAGCATAGTACTTCTTAACGTTCTTTGGATCACGAAGAGAAAGACGGAAACTGTAATCAGTAATGTCAAAGTCCTTGTAAACGTCCATGATTAAACGAAGAATCTTAGCAAATTCAGAACGGATTTGGTCAAGGGTAACGAAAGTGTGACCATCATTTAAGGTCATTTCACGAACCCGTTGAAGACCAGAAAGGGCACCAGACTTTTCGTAACGGTGCATCATTCCAAGTTCAGCAATCCGTAATGGAAGATCACGGTATGAACGAATATGGTGCTTGTAAATTTGAATATGGCTTGGACAGTTCATTGGCCGTAATTCAAGCATTTCACCATCACCCATGTCCATTGGTGGGAACATGTCATCGCGGTAGTGTTCCCAGTGACCAGAAGTCTTGTAAGCATCGAGGTTCATTAATACTGGAGTGTAAACGTGCTTGTAACCGTCCGCTACTTCACGATCAATGATGTAACGTTCGATTGTCCGCCGAATAGTGGCACCCTTTGGCATCCAGTATGGTAATCCGGCACCAACCTTTGGATCAACGAAGAAGAGATCAAGTTGGTTACCGATAACCCGGTGATCACGTTCCTTGGCTTCTTGACGCTTCTTAAGGTCTTCTTCTAAGGCATCCTTCTTGTAGAAGACAGTACCATAAATCCGTTGGAGCATTGGGTTTGATGACATACCCTTCCAGTAAGCACCGGCAACGGAAAGAAGACGGAGGTTCTTGACAACATCGCCATAAAGGAGAATATCGTCGTCGGCAACTGCCTTGACATCACCAAGTTGGTACATGGCAACCTTGCCATCCTTGGCACTTTCCTTGATCAATTCACTTGAGAAGCGGTCTGCTTCAACTTCTGTTAAAGCATCTTCAACAGGTACTTCGACAAATTCAACTTTTGCATCGTTCTTTGCCATTCCCTTGATAACATCTTCAAGTGCTGGTAATTCGTCAGCAGAAACTTGTTGGTTGTCCTTGTCTGAATCAACATGGAAACCATCTTCGTCAGCGACTGCTTCCCCTAAACGAATTCCCTTAAATTCTTGCTTTAAGGCAACCTTCAACATCAATGCAGAAAGCTTCCGTAATGCTTGTAAACCTTCTTTTGAATCACGATCGATCTTTTTAACTGATCCATCTGGTGACATAACAGCAACTTGAGCCATAAACAATCTCTCCCTTTTTTGTAGTTAAACAAAAAACGTCCCTAACGCTACTAAAGTAATAGCGTTAGGGACGTCAATTATTTTTATAATTAGCGTGGTTCCACCCATCTTCAGGACGTACTGATACCGTCCTCTCTAAGGTGTATTAACGGACACGACCCGACTCGCCTTATTTCGGCAAGCAATAAGTAAAGGTGGTACAACAATAATTAGATCCTCAACGGTGCTTCCAGCCTAGGCACCGACTCCCTAGTAGAGGGTAACTAATGTGCATATCCTTTAATTGCCTATGATTATATCACTGGGAGAACGAATCGCAACCCCTTTTTTGAATTTTATTTAGTGACTAGCAGAGTTTGGTGCTGGTGTAGAGCCAGTGCTACCACCATTATTTCCGTTATTAGATTGACCATTACCAGAATTGTTAGATTGATGGGCATTCCCGTTATTATTGTTCTGGTTTGATTGTGGAGTGCTGTTTTGAGAAGAAGTTGTGTTTCCGCCATTATTGTCGGTTGTGTGTTGGTCTTGATTAGAGTAGTGTTGAGTTCCCCGTGAACCGCCACCGTTATTGGTGGAGTATGAGAATGAATAAGTATCCTGGTCATCATCACTGGTACTAGAAGACTGGTGCTTTTTGTGATGCTTCTTTTTGTGTGACGATGATTTACTACTGGTTGAGACTGTTGTGTCATTGTTATCAGTATTAACAGGGTTTTGTTGCTTGATCAAAAAGACGATGATCATGATCACTAAGATGGCTAACAGGATTGCTAGCAGGATTTTGAAAAGCTTATTTTTTCCCTTAAAATGGGGCATCTTTGGCTTTTTACCGCCCAAGTGGGAACGACGATTGTTATTTGAATCATATAGCTGAACACGGGTAGGGCGTTCATTATTATTTTGATTGTTCAATGAATTCACCTCAAAGTTAAGGATGAGACTTATATTTTCAAAGATATATTATAACATTTTACCGGATTATCAACTGGTTTAGTGCTATTTAGAAGCAAAAAATTAGGGACCGGGAATTACCCCAGCCCCTAATTTTAAATCTTTACTTTTATTTAGGGAGGAAAAGATATAGGAGTTATCTTATGGTTCCTAATATACAGGTAAAGTTTGAAGAATTTGTGAGTGAATAATAAAGGAAGTTTTAATCCTTGCTATCAGCCATCTTTTCTTCCTTTTGACCGAAACCTTTTCCTTCAGCAGCAAAGCGTTTGTCACCACGATATAGTTCAACACAAGTCCAAGCTAAGAGGATAAGGATGATAATAATGGTGATGTAGGCTAAGACATCTGAAGTACCTTTTGACCAAATATCAAATCCTTCATATGTTGAAGGAAGGTTGTAGAGGTTCAAGAAAGTTAATGCAATAACGGAGATCCAACCACAAACTTTAACCCAGCCGCGGTTCTTAAATTCACCCATTTCAACGTCACTGTTAGTCATCATTAACAATGGCAACATTGAGAATGGTAGGGCAAATGCTAAGAATACCTGTGAGTTTTCCATTAGAAGGTTCAAAGCAGTGTGTTGTTGGATAGTTGATTCGCCTGAAGTCATCCCAACACAGATTAAAACAGGGATAACTGAGATAATCCGCGTAACAAGACGACGAGCCCAAAGTGGCATCTTCATGTGAACGAACCCTTCCATAATTACTTGACCAGTTAAGGTACCAGTAATGGTTGAGTTTTGACCAGAAGCAAGCAGGGCAACAGCAAATAGTGTTGAAAGAATACCAGACTTAGCAACTGCAATCAAAATTGGGTTACTGAGCATTGAAGTGTTGTTTAATGCATCGTAAAGGCCGAAGAATGAACTATCTTGAACGGCACCAGTCTTAAATACGGCAACCCCCATGATTAACAGCAATGCGTTAACAACAAAGGCTAATGACAATTGAATATTAGAATCCCAAGTGGTGAACCGGACAGTTTGCCGGATACTATCCAAGTCGTTGTGGTCGATTTGCCGAGTCTGAGAAATTGCTGAGTGGAGGTATAAGTTGTGAGGCATAACAGTCGCACCAATGATACCAAGTGAACCACTTAATGGAGTAATTCCACCGATTTCTGGTGACTTAGCAATTGCCTTAGTAGAAGGCAATAAGCCAGCAAAAGCAGCACCCCAGTTAGGGTGTGACAATGCGACTTGGTAAGCAAAGACAAACAGAATAACTAAAATTAGGCAGGCAACAATTGCTTCGATCTTCCGGAAACCAATCTTGGTTAATAATAGCAATACCAAAACATCAAGAACGGTAATAAATACTGATGGAATCAACGGAATATGGAATAACAAGTTAAGGGCGATTGCGGCACCAATAACTTCAGCAATATCAGTCGCCATGATGGCTAACTCAGTCATGATCCAGAGAATAACACCTAATGCTTTACCGGTACGGGCCCGTGTTGCCTGGGCTAAGTCCATTTGACTCACGATTCCGAGTTTAGCCGCCATGTATTGAAGTAACATCGCAATCAAACTTGAAATCAAGATAGTAGTCATTAAGGTGTACTGGAAACTCTGACCACCGGTAATTGAAGTAGCCCAGTTACCAGGATCCATATAACCCACGGCAACTAATGCACCAGGGCCAGAATAAGCGAATAATGTTCGCCAGAAACCTTTACCATGTGGAACCTTAATAGTTCCGTTAATCTCTTCCAGAGACTTACCGTTAGCATATTCAATTAAATGATGCTTACGGTGTTGATTTTTTGTGTTGTCCACGCCAAATCCACCTTTCATCTTTTTTTGTTAACACAAATTGAACAGATCGGTTAACTTAAATTGATTACTTTTTTAGGGTAACATAAAAAATAATATACTACAACGGAAGATTGCCTATTTGACGGTCTTTGTTAGTGGGATGAGGAAAAGCAAAAGACAAATTTTGGTTGACCTAACGAGGATCAAACCGCTTTCAAAAAGCAAAAATAAAATTTAAAATTCATAAAAATAATTAATTATTTTAAAAAAAGAAACAGAGAATGAAATGACTAAATGGAAGAAAAAATTATGTTAACCGGTTGACATTGAAGCGCTAATTCGATTATAATCAAACGCATAAGTTAAAAGAAATATTTCACAAGCGAGGTATTAGTAATGAAAGCTCTTGTATTAACTGCTGTTAAGAACTTAGAAGTTAAAGACGTTGATATGCCTGAAATTAAGCCTGATGAAGTGCTTGTTCACACTGCCTATGCAGGTATTTGTGGAACCGATCACGCACTCTACGCTGGATTACCAGGTTCAGCTGATGCTGTTCCACCAATTGTATTGGGACACGAAAACTCTGGTGTGGTTGCCAAGGTTGGTTCAGAAGTTAAGAATGTTAAGGTTGGGGACCGGGTTTCTGTTGACCCTAACATCTACTGTGGCGAATGTAAGTACTGCCGGACATCCCGTCCAGAACTTTGTGAACATTTAGATGCAGTTGGTGTTACTCGTGATGGTGGATTTGAAGATTACTTCACTGCACCAGCTAAGGTTGTATACCCAATTCCTGACAGTCTTTCATTAAAGGCGGCTGCGGTTACTGAACCACTTTCATGTGCTGTTCACGGGGTTGACCTTCTTGAATTGCACCCATACCAAAAAGTATTGGTTATTGGTGATGGCTTCATGGGCCAACTTTTCGTTCAAACTTTACTTGCTCAAGGGGTAGAAGAAGTTACCTTGAGTGGTCTTTCTGAAGACAAGTTGAAGTTAAATCACGACAAGTTTGGTGCGAAGACTATTAATACTGCTAAGGGTGAAAAGATTCCTAACGATACTTACGACATCGTCATTGAAGCCGTTGGTCGTCCAGAAACCCAAGAACAAGCGGTTGAAGCAGCTGCTCGTGGTGGCCAGGTATTAATGTTTGGTGTTGGTAACCCAGATGATAAGTTCTCCATTAACAGTTATGAAGTATTCCAAAAGCAATTAACCATTCAAGGTGCTTTCATTAACCCTTACTGCTTTGAAGATGCAATTGCTTTGATGGGTTCAGGTAAGGTTGATGTCTTACCATTGCTTTCTCACGAATTTGACCTTAAGGAAGTTGATGACTTTGTAAATGGTCGAATTGATGGTGTTTCTAAGGCTGTTGTTAAGTTAGCTGGGGAAGAAGCCTAAAGACAAGTTGAATTTTATAAAAAAGATTGAGTTTAGAACGAGCTCAATCCTTTTTTTTTCTCAAAGGTTGACACGGTGTCACCGAAATGTTACTGTTAATTTAACGAAAAGTGACACGATGTCAACCGATCAACGGGGGAATTAAAATGCCAAGCACAACTTTCTTAAATTTAAATGAGGATAAAAGGAAAAAGGTCGTTCAATCGTTATTACTGGAGTTTAGTAACCATAGTGTTTCTGATGCACAGGTTGCACGGATTGTTAAAGAAGCGGGAATTGCTCGTGGGGCTTTTTATAAGTACTTTAATGATTTGCAAGATGCATATGCTTACCTTTACCAGCAAGCAATGGTTGAAATTCATAAAAAGATCACGAATAGTAGCCAGATACTTAGCGCGGAAGAGTACTGGAAACAGATTAAAGATTTTTTAGATGCTGTTAATGGCAGTCCGTATCAAGATTTGATTCGGCTTCATTTTCAAGTAAATGAAAGTCTAGTTAAACCAAGTCACACTAAGGCTCCGCAACCAAAGGACAGTCGAGAGTGGGGAGTGATGGTATTAAGTCATGAGGCAATCAAGGAGAGCCTCCAAACTCCAGAGAAGGAAAAGCAGATTATCGAACGGTGTTACGAAGCAATTCGACTTCTAACACAGAAAGCGTGATTTAGATGTTTTTAGCAATCAAGGAAATTTTACATGAAAAATTTCGCTATGGCCTAATAATGGCAATGTTTATCCTGATTAGTTATTTGATGCTGATTTTAATGGGATTAATGTTGGGACTAGCGAACGAAAACACCGCAGCAATAAAGTCTTGGGGTACACAGACAGTATTTTTGAATAAGGATAGTAACGATAGCCTTAGTCAATCATTAATTACAAAGGATCAAATTAAAAGCCTTTCTAAAAATGATGCGCTTGTCGGGGCAACTCCAGTGGTTATCGAAACAACCGATAAAACAAATCACCATAAGGAAAACATCCAGTTTGTTGGTTTAGCTCGTGATCAATTTATTTACCAGGATCGGTTGGAATTAGTTAGTGGACACCGGGCAAAGAATGATCACCAGATTGTATTGGATGAAAGTTTGAGAGATAAGGGATACCGCTTGGGAAAGAAGGTTACCTTAAATTCACTTTCCCCAAAATATGAAGTTGTTGGCTTTGCAAAAAATGCAAAACTGAATATTGCACCAATTGCATACGGAAGCTTAGGAACATGGCGAAATTTAAAAGGAGTAAATAATTCAATTGTTGCTAGCGGTGTTTTTAGTAACCAAAAGCAGGCAGCTAGCAATGAACCCAAATTGGCTCACTATACCGCAAAAGAATTTATCAATAAGTTGCCGGGTTACCGAGCTCAGAATACAACCTTTATCTTTATGATTTCATTTTTAATGGTAATTTCATTGATTATCATTGCTGTTTTCCTCTATATCTTAACAATGCAGAAAATGGCTCATTTTGCAGTCCTTAGAGCTCAAGGGGTTCCAGCAAAGCACTTAGTTAGTTCAACGCTAGCTCAAGCAGTAATCTTAGTCTTTGTTGGTGATGTTGGAGGAATTATCTTAACTGAACTGACTTCACTGATGTTACCAACCACGGTACCAATCTTGATGAACTGGCCCTTAATTTTAGGATTATCTGCTGTGATGATTGTTTTAGGAATACTTGGTGCGTTATTACCTGTAAGACTAATTCTTAAGATTGATCCAGTTGAGGCACTTAATTAAGGGGGGGAAGAATTATGGAAACAGCCATAAAGTTAGAGAATGTAAATAAGTCCTTCGGTAAGGGAATCGGTAAAGTTCAGGTATTAAAGGATGTTAATTTTGCGGCCAATCTTGGTGAACTATGTTTAGTTCTTGGGCCTTCTGGTTCTGGTAAAAGTACATTTCTTACGATTGCGGGAGGCCTTCAAACACCGGATAGCGGGAAAGTAATCATTGATGGTCAAGATTTTTTGAGTCTCCCGAGTAAGAAACGGGATCAATTTCGGTTAAATAAAATTGGCTTTGTCCTTCAATCGTATAACCTGTTACCATATTTAAACATTGCTGACCAATTTAAGCTGGTTCAGCAGGTAAAGGAAGATGGCAACATGGATCAAAAAGAATTCCATCAATTACTTGATGAACTTGGAATTGAAAAACTATTAAAACAGTATCCGGCCGAACTTTCTGGTGGGCAAAATCAACGGGTTGCAATTGCCCGAGCACTATATACTGAACCACAAATTGTTTTAGCTGATGAACCAACATCTGCTCTTGATAGCGATCGGGTGGAAATGGTTGGAAAACTATTAAAAGAATTAGCTGCTGAGCGAAACAAGGCGGTAATCGTAGTAACTCACGATCTTCGGTTACGTCAATTTGCCGATAAGATTTATCAATTAGAGGATGGCAAACTAAAGCGCGAAAAAGTTCCCCAATAATTTCCCGGGAAATGATAATAAGATTTAATTTAGAATTATCCAAGGTAATTTTATAAGAGCGGTAACCTTGATATAATCGTTATATTAATGAGCGTTTAGATAAAACAGTTAAGGAGGAGACTATGGCCTTTCTGGAATTAAAGGATATCCGCAAAGCATATTACCTAGATAAACAGAAATTTCCCGTTCTTAAGGGAATTGATCTTTCTTTTGAGCGTGGCGAATTTGTTTCGATTCTTGGGGAATCCGGTGGTGGAAAGTCCACTTTAATGAATATTATTGGGGGCTTAGACCGTAATTTTAAGGGGAAAGTGATCGTTGACGGGAAAATAATTGATCACAGTAAGGAAAAGCAGTTGGACAACTATCGGCGCTCAACTGTTGGTTATATTTACCAGTCGTATAACTTAATTTCTCACCTAACAGTTCTTGATAATGTTTTGATTGCTCTTGATATGACAACCTTAGATAAAGCTGCTCGACGAAAACGGACATTAGAACTGCTAGAGCGAGTGGGGTTAGCTGATCAAGTTAATAAGCACCCCAACCATTTATCTGGTGGTCAAAAGCAACGGGTAGCGATCGCGCGAGCACTAGCTAATGATCCTCAGTTAATCATTGCTGATGAACCAACGGGGGCCCTTGATTCTGAGAATACAAAAGAAGTATTGAACCTTCTAGATGATATTGCAAAGGACGGGAAACTAGTAATTGCCGTTACCCACTCACAAGAAGTAGCGGATCATGGGACCCGGATTGTTCATCTTGCAGACGGAAAAATTGATGGAGATGAACGGCTTAGACCCGCATATCCAATTCCGGATGATCCAGAGCATCTTCAATCACGGGTCCTTCCGGCAATGGCAAGCTACCGGACCTCATTTAAGCATTTGATGTATAATTTTTGGCGAAATTCGCTAATAATGCTTGGAACAGCAATTGGTATTTTTGCGGTCCTCCTGTTCAGCGGATTGGGGAATGGTGTAAATGGCTATATGCAAGACCAAATTAATTCGTTAGCCAATCCCCGGAGTATTACCATCCTAAAAAACACCACTGGGAAAAAGATGACCCAGGATCAACTACAGATGTCTACCCAGAACATGATGGCGGATCCGCAATCGATGTTTATTAAACAAAGTGAGATTAATCAAGTGAAGAAGATTGCCGGAATATCCTCTGTCGAAAAGGGGTATATGTTACCAAGTTACCGGCTTTCGTATAAGGATCTCCAACAAAGCGGCACTTCAATGGAAAGCTGGACTGATGCAACCACAACTAGGGGAATTACTAAGGGTCATAAACCAGGTAATGGTGAGATCGTCCTTACTAAACAACAAGCAATCCAATTAAGCAGTGCTAAAAAGTATCGGCAATTAATTGGAAAGACAGTTAAGCTTAGTTTCAACTGGGTTGATGTTTCAGGGAAGCCAGTTCAAGCAGAGGGGAATGTCAAAGTATCAGGCATTTCTAATGGTACTAGTGTGAGGACTTCGATTAATTCCGCAACGCTAACCAGGATGATTCGCGAAGCTAATGGTAGCGTCCAGCCTAACTTTCTTTCTGTAAATGTTAAGGATCTAAACCAGGTCCAGACTGTTGCTGATCGGGTTAATAATTTACGGAATGCCCAGAATAAGCGAATCCTAGGTGCAATGACGGTCGGCTCAATTTTGAAGACTGTTAATACCTACGTTAAGTTAGCCTCTACCCTGCTTGCTGCCATTGCTGGAATTTCATTGCTTGTTTCGGCCTTGATGATTATTGTAACAATGTACATGTCAGTTTCAGAGCGGACCAAGGAAATCGGCATTTTACGGGCACTCGGTGAACGAAAAAAGGATATTCGCCGACTGTTCACATCCGAATCGTTGTTTATTGGATTCTTTTCCGCAATTTTGGCCCTGATCATTGTCTTTATTGCCACATTAGCAATTAATCATGGCCTATATCACTTGATTAAATATAATATTATTCAAATTACTTTTGGTAATATTGCTTTTGCCTTTATAGTAGCGTTGGTTATTTCATTCTTGGCAGCTCTATTGCCAGCCCGGCGAGCAGCTAACTTGAATCCAATTGATGCGCTTGCGGCAGATTAAAAGATCAGAATCGAATAATATTGAATAGGGGGCATAATCGATTAGTCATGACTGACGATCGGTGGTGCTCCTTTTCTTATGTTTAATATACTATTTTGACTAAAATGACTATTATCATGATAAAACTGTAAAAATATTTTTAGGTTATCCGAAAATGGCAGTATAATAGACAATGGAGGTGTTAGGAATGACGACGGTTTATATCCAAGACAAAGAAAACGCAACTCAAGAATTTAATTGTTCTGATGGTTCCACTGGTGTACTTAAAGTGGAAGATTTAACAACGACACCAACATATTATTTTAAGTTTTATGCTCATAGTCACCCGAGTTTTCGGTTAACCGATAATGACTTTCATGATGGAAAGAAAGTTGTGATTCGGGACATCATGGCGAAAGATCAAATTGCTTTAAAGTTTACTTAGTTTCTGTGGATAGTGGGACGCTAGGTAAAAATTAAATATAATAAAACGGGCGGGAATGTGATAGGAGTCGTTTGTGGCTTCATTTCACGTCCCCGTCCGTTTATTTTCCGTTAGAAATTACCGATGGATTATTTGCTCTGCGTGTGAAAGCACATCTGCAATCAGCGTCATTACTTGTGGATCTTCGAGGCGGTAGATAATCGTTTTTCCATCGCGTCGCTGTTCGACCAAATTAAACTTGCGGAGTAGCTGCAGTTGGTGGGATACCCCTGATTGTTCCCACTTCATCCGTTGACTAATTTCCGTTACGCTCATTGAATCTTGAATTAAGAGATATAGTAATTGCAGTCGTTTCGGATTACCAAGTAACTTAAATAATTGACTAATCTCCTCTATGTCAGCAAAAGCTCTCCCCGTTTGACTAATCATGTAATCACCCTTTTCACTATCTAAACTCAGGCCAAAACATATCAATACATATAACTCTATTATATAACAAATGCGCTTAAGTATGATTCTTTTATCATGCTTAAGCGCATTATTTTAATGATTTAATTATTTGATTAGAGAACGATTCGTTGACCCGCAACAATTCTGTTTGGATCAGAAATGTTGTTTAAGCGAGCCAAAGTTTCGTAGCTCATTCCATACCGGGCAGCGATTGCGGAAAGGGTATCGCCAGCTTGGATGGTGTATGAACCACCGTTGCTTGATGAGCTTGCTGCATAATGATGGCTTGTGTAACCTGAAGTACCAAGGTTAAGAGTCTGACCAACATAAATCCGGTTTGGGTTAGAAATGTTATTCAAGCGAGCCAGAGTTTCGTAACTCATTCCATACCGGGCAGCGATTGCGGAAAGTGAGTCACCGCTCTTAACGGTGTAGGATCCAGCAGATGAAGCAGTGGAATGGTTAACAACATTGGAAACGGTAGAAGTAGAACCAGAGCCTAATCTTAATACTTGGCCAACATAGATCCGGTTTGGGTTGGCAATGTTGTTCAAACGAGCCAAGGTTTCGTAACTCATTCCGTACCGGGCAGCGATTGCAGAAAGCGAGTCACCAGCCTTGACGGTGTAACTACCTGCTGAAGTAGTACTAGTAGTTACTTGGTGAGTAGAATTAGCTGTAGTTGAGTTAGCACTTAGTTTCAATACTTGACCAACATAAATCCGGTTTGGATTAGAAATGTTGTTCAGGCTTGCCAAAGATTCATAATTGGTACCAAATTTGTTAGCAATTCCGGAAAGAGTGTCACCGGATTGAACGGTATATGTACCTGTAGCACTAGAACTGGTGTTAGCAGTATTGCTTGAAGTATTAGTGTTAGTTTGTGAACTGGCTTGTTGCCGGACAAGGAGCCGTTGACCAACGTAAATCCGGTTTGGATTACTAATATCGTTTAATGAAGCAAGGTGGTTAACGGTAGTACTGTAGCGGTTAGCAATTCCAGAAAGGGTATCACCGGATTGAACTGTGTAGTAACCGGTATTACTTACACTCGAACTGCCACTATTGTAACTGCTGTTATCACCGTTATTGTTCTTATTAGTAACGACCTTACCGGAGAAAGCAACTGAGTCAAGTTGGGTTAAGTTATATGTCCGAATAAGGTTAATCAATGCGTTTGCATAGCTAGGATCTGTTGCGTAGCCGTCTTGACGAAGCTTGTTAGCAACTGAAACGTAATTAGTATCGCCAAGCAGGTTCCGGTAACGACTATTAACATTGAGGAACCGCCCATGATCGGTTACTGATTCAGAGTTGTTAGCGTATGCCCGGAAATTAGCGTTAACGTAAACTGAGCGACCGCCGTAGACTTCCCGAGTCCGCATTACTACTGAATGACCATTGTAAGAACCCTTAATCCCGAAAAGGTTATGGGCACTAGTTGATAAGCTTGACCGTCCCCAGCCACTTTCAAGAATTGCTTGGGCCACGGTAACGGATGGGAGAACTCGATATTGGTTCCAACCATCAATTGCCCCTTGAGCAACACTTTGGATAAACTGTTGTGAATGAGCGTTACTGCTAAAGTGAAGCGAATTTAAATCAACTGAAGATGCTGGAGCTTGAGCTGCATAAGCTGCCGTTGTGTTAGCTGAAGCAGCTGCTGATTGCGGAGCGACTGCAGAACTCGTAGCACTTGTTGGTGCGGAGCTTGCAGAAGAAGCTGAAGCAACGGTAGAAGTGGCAGCACTAGCAGCGCTAACTGCAGCGCTCGTTACCTTAACGTTTGAGGCTGCAACGGTTGCAGAAACAACTTCACTATTACTGCTGGTGTTGGCGCTTTGACTGGCAACATTATCAGCAGCACTGCTGTCAGTATTGTTACTATTAGAATTAGTATTAGCGGTAACTTCAGTGGCGTTATTGCTGGTTTGTTGCGTTTCATCGGCATGAGCTACAGCACCGGTTGCTGTTAGCAAGGTAACTGCAGTTAAACCAGCGAACATCCATTTTCGACCGCTCTTATACATTTTATAATGCGTTGTCGAATTTGTTAGTTCTGATCGATTCATTTTTCTGACTCCCCCTAGAAAAACTTCTTGGAACTTTATTAACTAATCGAACAATAATCAAAAGGTAATAAAAAGTAAAAGTTTTTAAGAAGTTATTAAGATTTCAAACTAAATAAAAAGTATCATTAATATGTTAAAAGAGCAAGTAATTTTAACATTTATCGTTATTATAAAAACAACGATTATTTATTCTTATCAATCGAAAGATATATTTCTAAATAACTTCTATTAATAAACACTATATCACTAGTTGTTTAATTAAAATTATTTTGTTTAACCCCAGAGCTTGATATTAGGATATAATGAAAAACAGTTTGAGAAAGATTGGGGAAGAAGTATGGTAGCTAAACTACAAGATGTGGCTAAATTAGCTGGTGTTTCCGTAACAACTGTGTCACGGGTAATTAACAATTATGGTTCCTTAAGTGAAAAGACCATTAAGAAAGTTCATCAAGCAATGAACCAGTTAAACTATCAGCCGAATGCTCTTGCACGGGCAATGCAAGGAAAACCGTCAAAATTTATTGGCTTGATTTTCCCTAATCTTACGAACCCGTTCTTTGCTGAATTAGTTAATGAGTTGGAGCACCAGCTTTTCCTAAAAGGGTACAAGACGATTATTGCTTCTTCGGCTGAAAATCGCGAAATTGAACATGAGTACTTAAACATGCTTTTTGCTAATCAGGTAGACGGAATTATTTCAGGTTCCCATAACCTGGGAATTGAGGAATATCAGCAACTGACTGCGCCAATCGTTTCCTTTGACCGTTATCTTTCTGATAATATTCCAATTGTTGCAGCCGATAGTTATCGTGGTGGTAAATTAGCCGCTCGTTTTATGATCCAACATCAGGTGAACCGGTTGGCAGTAATTGTTGACGAGGATACCTCCGTTTCGCCAACGTTAAATCGGCTGCAGGGGGTAGTTGACTATCTGAATGATCAGGGCCACAATTTCGTAACCTTAACTAAAGAAGAAATTGACCAGACAGACTTTGCCAAACAATTTGATGGTGTAATTGCATCGAATGATGTTCAAGCACTAAGGATCATTTCGCAGTATCGACAAAAGGGGTACCAAGTTAATCGTGACTTTTTTGTCACTGGATATGATGGCTCACAATTGATTTGTCAAATTGCCCCACAATTACCGACTGTGGTTCAGCCAATCCATGCCCTTGCTGAGAATTTGATTTCGACATTATTTGAACGGATAGCTAACCCGAGAAAGAAGATTGAATCAGTAACATTACCGGTAAAATTTAGGGAATAATCAGTTCACTGTTCTAATGAATAAATTAGAGTTTTTTATACATATAAGGCCCCTAACATTCATTTTTCTTGAATGCTAGGGGCCTTGTAATATTAAATTAATCGTTACTGGTGTTGTTGCTTTGCATGAACCGTTCAATTAATTCGGCTTCTTCATCAGTTGCGTTACTGTTACCAGATTTGATATCGTGAATCCGTTCAACAGATAAGTGACTACCAAAAGCAACCTGATTATCGTTCATGTCGTGCTCACGTTCAAATTTGATCAATTCCTGGGCAATTTCGTTCAAATTATCCATGAAATAAATTTCCCCCCTTAGTGCTATTTAGCAAAGCTAATATAAGATTAACTAGTCCTATTGTAGAACATTCTTTGATTCGATGCCAAAATTAAGTTTATCATAGATTGCGAGAATGAAATGGAATAAATATTTAAGTTTTGGTGATGTGGGCGGACAATGGTATGATTTTGTGTGATAATCAATATAAGTTAAGTCTATTGAGAAGAAATGGAGAATTAAAATTATGAGTTGGAACTGGCTAGGCTGGTTAATGTGGATTCTTGGAATTGGCTTTTTAGGTTTTGTAATCCATTATATTCGGGTAAAGCAGCTAATGTTAATTGCTAAAACGAAGAAACGGTTTGATGGTAAATTGTTTACCCAGTATGTGGTAATGAGTTTGGTGGCTATTTTATGGTTAGGAAGCTTGGTATACCTTCGCTTTATTCAACCGATTAACTACAATGATCGTCAACAGGTACAGCTATCCACAAAGTACCAACCATTACAATTACATGATCAAGGGAACGATTATTATTATGTTCTTGCTAAGCATAGTACATCAGGGAAGCGACCGATCGTGTCATACACTTATTGGGCTGATAATTCTAAGTACATGGTTAGTTCCCGATTTAGTTCAATTAGTGATGGAGCGCAGCTTATTCCTGTTGAAGCAACGAGCTTACCATGGAATAAGGAAAAACTGCAGAAAATTGATAACGAATCAGGACATGCATTTGCTGCGGTGATGACGGGCCATTACCGTAATACACCGTTAAATGGTCTTAGCTTACGAGCAAATCATATTGCGTCTAGTTATACTCTGCTTCGGGTGCCACAGGAAAACATGGTAGCTGAACACTAATTAATTATAAGGATTTAATATTGGGATTGAGATTGTATCTCAGTCTCTTTCTTTTTGAGGAGTTCAGTAAAAAGTTGTGGGATTAGAAAAAGAACGAATGAAGAAAGAAAAAACGGTTCAATTAAAGTGGGTGGCATTAGCAAGCTTGCTGAATAATACTGGGGCTGCCTTTATCTGGCCGTTAACAACGATGTATGTTAACAAATATTTAGGACAAACGTTAACAACTGCGGGAGTAGTGATGCTCCTGATATCAATTGCAATGATGGCTGGTAATTACATTGGGGGATGGTTGTTTGACCATTGGAGTTCTTATCGAACGGCTTTGCTAGGCGTGACATGTTCGACCATTCCGATTATCCTACTGATTTTTATTCACGGTTGGCCATGGTATGCGGTGCTGATGGTAATTAATAGTTTTGGTGATGGGATTAATATGACGATTGTTAATTCCTACGGGACGGCGGTTGCCAATCACCCAGCACGCTTCGTGTTTAACTACATTTACATGGCATTTAATGTGGGGGTAGTGTTGGGAACCCTTCTTGTGGGTGTCTTATTGCCGATTAGTGTCGTACTGGTCTTTAGCGTTGCCTCGGCATTCTATCTAGGCTTAACCCTAATGGTACTCTTTACGTTTAATATTGAGGTTAAAAGTATCGGACAGCAACGCTCAAAGCCAGGTCGACGAATCAAGGGCCGTTCAAAATTTATTGCCCTGGTATTCTTAATTTTGATTAATGTAATGACGATTCATATTAGTTATTCGCTTTGGGAAAGTGTTATGGCAGTTCATATGACTAATATGGGAATTCCGTTTTATGCATATAGTTTATTATGGACACTAAACGGGATCATTATTATTATCGGTCAACCATTAGTTAACAAGTTAAGTCCCTATATGCGGCTTTCAACCCAGATTGTGTTAGGAATTTTAATTTTTGCCAGTTCGTTTTTCTTCTTAATCTTTGCCCATAACTTGGTCGAATTTGTAATTGACTTTGTGGTTTTGACGATTGGGGAGACATTGAGCTTTGCAGGATTGCCAGCATGGATTACTCAATTGACTGGGACTGCTAATGCTGGTCACTATCAAGGCTTGTACAATATTGTCATTTCAGTTGGCCGAGCAATTGGGCCGCTTTATGGCGGGTATGTAATTGAACACGGCAATTATCAAGAACTATTTTTCTCGGTTTTCATGCTGATGATTGTTACCTTGATGTTTGTAGGAATAAAATTATTTCATATTCACCAGCAGCAGGCACGGTAAAGGTACAAAAAGTCTGCTAGCTATGGTAAAATCACACATGGATAATTAAGATTAACGATTAATTATAGAGAGACGATTTAATTTATTAGTCGCCCTCTAAGGCACTTTGTCTTAGGAGGGCGCTTTATTTTGAAGGGAGTACCAGTATGGAATACCAAAAACCAAAAGGAACCGCAGATTTACTACCAGGGACGACTAATCTTTGGGAAAAGGTTGAAAAAGTTGCGCGTGAAGTCTTTGACCAATTTGGTTACCGCGGTATCCGGACACCGATGTTTGAAGATTACAATGTCTTTTCACGAAATGTTGGTGATACTTCGGACATCGTTGAAAAGGAAATGTATGATTTCCATGATAAGGGTGACCGGCACATTGCCTTGCGTCCAGAGGGAACTGCTGGTGTTGTTCGGGCATACGTTGAAAATAAGTTGTATGGTCCTGAATATCCTAAGCCATATAAGGTTTACTACATGGGACCAATGTTTCGCTATGAACGTCCACAATCAGGACGCCAACGGGAATTCCATCAAATTGGTGTTGAAGCATTAAATAATGAATCTCCACAAATTGATGTTGAAGTAATCGCAATGGCAATGCAGCTGTTTAAGCGGTTCGGTGTTCCAAATGTGAAGTTAACAATTAATACTTTAGGTGATAAGCAGGTTCGTGAAGACTATCGTGAAGCATTGATTAACTTCCTGAAGCCCCACTATGATGAATTGAGTTCTGATTCTCAGGAGCGGATGTACCGGAACCCTCTCCGTGTTTTAGATAGTAAGGATGCTGGAGACCAAAAGATCGTTGCTCAAGCACCATCCATTTTGGATTACCTGGACGAAGAGTCACAGAATTACTTTGATCAAGTTCAATCCCTATTGAAGGAACTTGGAATTGATTACGAAATTGATACCAACATGGTTCGTGGTCTGGATTACTATAACCACACGATCTTTGAAATTATGTCAGATTCACCAGTATTTGGGGGCGGCTACACTACTGTTTGTGCGGGTGGTCGTTACAATGGCCTTATTAACCAGCTTGGTGGCCCTGAAGAAGGTGGAATTGGTTTCGGAATGGGAGTAGAACGATTAATGTTGCTCCTTCAACAAGAGAATCCAGAATTTGCTCCTCAAGATCAATTAGATGTCTTCTTTGCTAGTGCAAATGAAGCTGGCGATAACCTTGCCTTTAAGATTCTAAATCAAATCCGTGATAAGGGCGTTGTTGCTGATAAAGATTACAGTGGCGTTAAGGTTGGTAAGCAAATTAAAGAAGCTTTCCGCCGTAATGCAAAGTACTTTGCGGTCTTTGGTGAACGTGAAGTTGATGAAGGGCAGTTCCAACTAAAGAATGCTGCTACTAAGGATACGGTTGATGTTAAGATTGCAGATTTTGTTGCTGAGCCAACAAAGTATTTGCGGTAAATAGTAAAGGGGCCAGGAAAAACATTTTGTTTTTCCTGGCCCCTTTATCTATAATTGATAATTTTTATTTAAGGTTTACTTTACTTCAACTGGTGTTTCTGGAGTGTTGCCTTCAACTAATGCGAGGTTATTATCGAATGCCTTAACTACCATGTTGCGAACTGCGTGAGTAGTGTAGAAGGCGGTATGTGGAGTTACCAATACATTAGGACGGTCAATTAAGTCCTTCAAACGTGCATCTGGGAAGTCTTTACCTTGCCAGTCTTCGTTGAAGATCCCAACTTCGTCTTCGTAAGTATCCATAACGAAACCAAAGAGCTTACCACTATCCAATGCCCGAACAACAGCATCAGTATCTACTAATGCACCACGTGATACGTTAACAAGAACTGCGTCATCCTTCATCTTAGCGATAGTGTCATCGTTAATCATGTTAATAGTATCCTTCAATGCAGGAACGTGAAGGGAGACAACATCAGCTTGCTTGTAAAGATCATCAAGTGAGTCTACGTAGTAACCCTTCTTTTCAAGTTCAGGATTCTTGAAGGCATCGTAAGCAATAACCTTTGCGCCGAAGCCTTCCATGATTTGCATGTAAACTTGGCCAATGTGACCAGTTCCGATAACCCCAACAGTTTGGTCACGAACTTCACGACCAATAGTTGGTGCCCAGCGAAGGTCACCCTTAGCGATCTTTTCGTCTAAGACCTTGTCTTGACGAAGAACACGTGCAGTTTGGATTGCGGCATGTTCTGCGATTGCGTTTGGTGAGTAGACTGGAACATTGGTAATTTCAAAGCCAAGTTCCTTAGCCTTATCCATATCAATGTTATCAACCCCAACGTTCCGCAGTGACATCTTAGTGATTCCTAAGTCTGCCAATGCTTGAAGCGTTTCAGGAGTGTAATCTAATTGTTGGTATACAACGACCCCATCAGCACCCTTTGCTAAACTAGCAGTTTCAGGTGTTAATAGCTTATCGGTGAAGTCAACCTCAACTGCAGGATGAGCAGCAGCCCATTCCTTTAAATAAGGTTCTTCATCTTTTCGGATACTAAAAGCAAAAATTTTACTCATAATGGTCCCTCCATTTAAGATAGTTCAAATACAATAGAATCATATTAACTATGAGAACTATTTCACTAATTATCTGAGATAATGCATCTAAAATCAAGCTTATTCAGTGATATTTTATACATTTAAATTAAAAATGAATATTAATATCACTAATCGTCAACTGGATATGTCCCCATATCACTAGCAACAACTACCCGACCAGCATGTTTTTTACCAGCACTTTTAGTTAAACCAACCTTATTTACAGCAAAGGTAACGGTTGCCGTTGCATTAACGGCAACGCCCATTACTTCTCCAGTATCGGTATTAATACCTGATGGCATATCAACGGCAACCACCACGGCGTCACTATTATTAATAGCCTCAATTGCTGTAGCATAGTTGCCTTCAACAGGACGATCAATGCCGATACCAAACAGGGCATCGACAATCAATGATGCGTCTTTCAGAACATTAAGATCTGAAGTTTGCGGAATTTTATAGTACTGACAAATTCGATCTTGAACTTGGTGTTCATTGGAAGCGTGGTCCGGATTACCAACATTTAGAATAGTGACTTTTACACCGGCAATATGGAGGAGACGGGCGACATCTAGTCCATCTCCGCCGTTATTGCCACTTCCGGCAACCACCACAATGTTTTGTAAATTCAACGGAAATGCATTTAGTACTTCATCACGAACTGCCAATGCTGCGCGTTCCATCAATACTAATGACGGAATGCCAATTGTGTTAATTGTGTATGAATCATAGTGTCGCATTTGTTCAGCGGTAATTGCTTTGTCTGCCATAATGGAAACCTCCTGAATATAAACTACCTTTAGCTTAGCACTTTTTGTTAATTGTGAGCGGGACTAGAGGAGAGTAGAATATGGTTAGGTTAACTTATGGCTGGAGGAAGAGAATAGTGAGTAAAAAAGGAAAGTATGAAGTTCAACGATTTACATGTATTCCGGTTGAGACAGATGATAACGGTCAGTATCAACTGAAAGTAGATCAACAAGGGAACGCCAAGATCCATATTTGGCGAACCGGGAAACATACAAAGGGAAAATATCAACGGCCCGGGCAATTGATGTTAACGGAAAATAATCTGATGGCCGTTATTATTGCCGCTGAGCCAATGGCATTTAAAGATCGTCATAGTGAAACGCCACTTCAACGTTTTCTAAAGACTTTTGTGGATGATGCGGTTTTGCAGCAAGGGTTGAAGCTATTAAAATAAGTTACTGTTAAGGCCAAAAGTACAATTTTTAGCATAATTACTATCATAATTTAAAACAATAACCCCCGAAAATCGATTTTCGGAGGTTATTGTTGCTTAAAAAGGATATCTAAATGCTAAAAATCCATTTTTGGCGTTTATCTTTAGAGCATTAAGGAGATTATGTTAATTTTCGCTTTTTTTAACTGAGTGAACCTTAACTCCCAAATCAGATGCGAGCTTGTCCGCAAGAACCACAGCTTGGTTATGTTCTTCATCCTTGGCACCGTAAAGTAAAATGACGTTTTGGGATTTTAGTTCTTCCTGAATAATTGCACGAAGGGTGTTGTAGTAGGAAGGCGCAGTTGCAATCTCATTCAGGTAGCGTTCCTTAAATTCTGGGAAGCGGGCAACATCGTGACCATACCACTTCCGCAAGTCGTTACTTGGGGCAACTTCTTTCATCCACCGGTCAAGGTGTGCTTTTTCTTTAGAGATCCCACGGGGCCAAATACGGTCGATAAGGATTCGGTAGCCATCTAGGTCAGCAGGCTTTGTATAAATTCTTTCTAACTTTAATTCCATAATAGTGAATCCCCTTCTAATTAGTGATACTTTTAGAATAGTACAAGTTGAGGAGGAATCAAGGATGCTAACAAAATATCAACGGTTTTTCACAGGTCGTCCTACAGAAGAGATTGCCCGATCGTTATTAGGAAAACTAATTACTTATACTAGTGTCGATGGGTCAAAAACTGGTGGATTAATTGTGGAAACTGAAGCTTATCTTGGCGAAAATGATTCTGCTTCACATGCATATAATGGTCGACGAACGAATTATTCTGAATCGCTTTATGGTAACCCGGGAAATATTTATCTTTACCAGATTAGGGGGCATTACTGCTTTGACGTAGTTGTTCAGGATGCCGAAGAGCCTCAGGGAGTCCTTATTCGGGGACTAGAACCGACTGTTAATCAGAAACAAATGACAATTAATCGGGGGATGAGTGGCTTTAATCTTAGTAATGGTCCCGCAAAGTTGGTTCAAGCACTCGGAATTCATTCACGAGAATTGGATGGTCATCCATTAGAAACAAGCCCCTTAACGATTGAACTTACTGCTGGTCGGAAGCCGCGTGAGATTACAACGACAAGCCGGATCGGGGTGAATTTAAAGGGTAAGGATGGTCGGAAACCATACCGCTTTTATGTTAAGGGAAATCCTTACGTTTCTGGTTTGCGGAAGCGCGAAATGAACTTAGATAACCATGGATGGGAGGAATAGCAATGGCCCTGACATATCAGCAGCTCCTGATTACGGTCCCATTAGTTTTACGCGCTGGAAATGTTCCCAGCATTGTGGGTGAAGCTGGCTTAGGAAAGTCCGCCTTAGTAGAGGAAGTTGCTAAAAAGATGGACGCTAAACTATATACCACCGTAGTTAGTTTGAGTGAAAAGGGAGATCTTGCAATTCCGGTTCCGCCGCTGACTAGCGACTTCTTTGTTGAAACAAAAAATCATGGCCGTTTAGCAAATGTTCAGTTTGGTTATTCTGAAACGCTGGTGTCAATCGTTCGCTATGCTGAAGAGAATCCTAACCGAGCTATTATTTGGTTCCTGGATGAATTTAATCGGGGACCGCAGTCTGTTCAGAGTGAACTGATGAATCTGGTTCTCCAACGTCAAATTAACAGTTTGCGTCTTCCGGAAACAGTTAAAATTGTGATTGCCGAAAATCCGGATAACACGATGGAAGGTTTTGAAAATAGTGAATATGCGGTTTCAACTGGTGATGCGGCAATTAAGGATCGGACTGTTCGTTTAGTAATGGCTAGTTCGACTAATGAATGGCTCGAGTGGGCTAAAAAGCCCCGTGGACAGGATAAGCGTTCTCAAATTAACCCGTTGGTAATTGAATATTTAACACAATATCCAAGCCGTTTAGTTCAGCCGCATCAATTTGGCTCTGATTTAACACCAACACCAAGAGCGTGGGAGCGAGTTTCGCGGAACTTGGACCAATTACAGAAGCTTCCCGGAAAAGTACAAGCACAATTGGCACCTGACTTGTTTAGCGGTGATTTGGGAACTGAAATTGGGGTTTCGTTTGCTAAATTTGTTCAAGCTCACGGGGTTCGCTTAAAGGTAAGCGATATGATAAACCAAGCCGGACTAGAAACTGACTTCCAACAATTAGAAGAAGCAGATAAATTATCGCTCTTACGTGAATGGGTTAGAAAATATCCGGAAACGTTAGCCCAGAATAGCGGGGCAGCCAATTTTAGTTCATACTTAACCGGTATTAGTCCGGATGGCCAATATTCGCTTATCCAGCAAGTCGGTGAAGACGATGAATTATTAAATAAAATGTATAATACCGCTAAAGAAGATCCTGCCGGTGCGGTGGCAGAATTGTACGAAACTGGTGCTCAAATAGCTACTTATGGAGACCGTGGCGAATGAATCAACTAGCAAAAATGCTTGAGCAATTAAGAAAAAATACTTCAGATTATGAAATGACTCAGCGTGTTCTTACTCAAGCTATTATTCAGGTTCTCCAGAGTCAGCGGATCCTTGGTGAAATTCTTCTGCAAGTTCCGCGACGGGTTGTTCAGGAACAAGATGCAACTTTGGGTCTCTTTTGGCAGAAAGATCAGATTGAGTTAAGGGTAGTTCCTCAAAAATTAGCCGAATTGCGAAGTGATGAAGTAGTAATTTTGTTAGAACATGAGGCTCTTCATTTATTATGGCAACACCCGCTACGTTATGCTAATTCTCCTACGCCAGAACTAGTTCAATTGGCAACGGATATTGCTGTTAATCAATATTTACCAGAAGTTCCCCGTGAAACAATGACGCTAGAAAAACTGCAACGTTATTTGCAACGGCGAATTTTGCCGCATCAAGATTCGAGTAGCTATCTTCGGTTGTTAAAAAATCTGTCAGATCAAGATAGGCAGAAGCTACGACGAAAAGGTAAACGGGGTGCAGACCAGGATACTCAGGCAAAGTCTTCTCAGGTGGTTCAAGAAACGCATCAGGGATGGCAACTAGGGGATGCTCAACCTACTTCAGGAATTCAACAATTGCGGTTAGCTCAGTTCAAGAAGATCTTGCATCAGGCATATATGAATACTCCGAAAAAGGATCGTGGATTATTACCAGGTGATATTTTAACAACTTTATTGAAACCACAGATAAATAGTCGGTTTACTTGGCAGCAATTAGTTAGCCGCCAAGTAGGGACATTAGCTGCGGGAAGAGAAGAAGCAGCATACAGGTTCAATCGACGTCAACCCTGGCGGATGGAGCTTCCGGGAGCAGTTAGCCGACTTGTTCCCCGAGTTTTAGTCTTTGTTGACAACTCTGGATCGGTGACTGATGATGAGCTGGAAAAGATATTAAGTCAGATTAGTTACTTGACGAATAGCGATCATCTTCCGGTGGAAATTTATCCGTTTGATGCGCGTGTTCATTCTGAGCATTATCAACATATTGAAAATGGCAAGCGGGTTATTTTTCACCGAGTTGGTGGCGGAGGAACAAGTTTTCAATGCATATTTGATTTTCTCCATGATCGTCATATTAATCCGACAAACTCATTAGTAGTAATCATGACTGATGGATGGGGTGAGCAAAAGATTAACCCGTACAATTTCCACCAGGTCGATTGGTTGGTAACGGGGGCAACTACAGATTTATCACTTCAACGTCCGGTTGGGCGGGTTCTTAGCTTAAAGAAGGAAATAAAATGACTGAATTATTAAAGCCGACAGTAATGAAACAGATCTTAACCCATTCGAAAGAATACCAGCGGGCAGTCAAGCTCCTGAACGTTGATTGGGATCTGGGAAATCAGATGCTCTTTCAGGACCGGGTAATGGCTGCGGATATAATTCTAGCTCGTCAGCTACAACACCATCACTTAATAATCGGGAACGTTAACCTTGATGATTATCAAGCGGTTGGTCAATTATTAAGCCAGCATTCTCAATGGTTTAGTGGAGCTGCGCGGTTCGAGCTCTTAAAGCCCTTTAATGGATAACGGATAATTAAAAATAGTATAATAAATGTATGACTGATAAGGAGGATGAAGAGCGTGACAGTGAATGAACAAGAAATAAAAAATGACTTATATGAAGCAGTTAATGGAGAGTGGTTAAAGGCCGCCAAAATTCCTGATGATAAGCCAGCAACCGGAGGCTTTAATGACCTTGTTGACGAGATTGATAAGCAACTCATGGATGATCTAGATGCTTATGCAGAGGGAAAAGAAAAAAGCGATGATTCTCGTTTCAACGAGATGGTAAAGCTATACCGGGTTGCTAAAAAATTCGATTTCCGTAAAAAAGTTGGTCCCCGGCCCCTTAAGCGGATGCTTACAAGTATTGAAGAATTAAAGTCATATGATGAATACCAGGGTCAATGGCGGAACTGGATTATGGCGGGGATGCCGTCACCGGTTGTCTTTGATATTGATGCTGATATGAAGAATGCAACTGTTTATGCTCTGTTTGCTTCTGCTCCTTCATTGATCTTGCCAGATAAGAGCTATTATGAAGACGATAAGAAAGAGCAGCACGATCAATTATTGAAACTATGGTCATCAATGGTTGCTACCTTGATGGACAAGCTGGGTTATAGCAAAGATGAGGCTGCTAAACACATTGAAAATGCTAAGAAATTTGATGCCTTACTTGCACCAAATGTCAAAAGTGCTGAAGAAGCGGCTGATTACAGTAAAATGTATAATCCGCAAACCGTCGAAGAATTAGCAGGTTCAACTGATCAGCTTGACCTGGCAGATGTGATTAAACGGTTGGTTAAAACGACTCCGGAAAAGGTCATTGTAACCGAACCAAAATACTTTAAGGCGCTTAATGGGATCTTAACGGATCACTTTGAATTGTTTAAGAGTTGGGCATTAATTAACGTTATCCGGGCTAATGCTAGTTACCTTGATGATGAGATGCGGGAGATTAACGGTCGTTATAGTCGAGCACTTTCTGGTAGTAAAAAGCCAATCAATCAGCGGAAATTTGCTTATTACTTGGCACGAGATGTCTTTAGCCAAGTAATGGGTGACTATTACGGGAAAAAGTACTTTGGTCCCCAAGCCAAGGAAGACGTCCACCATATGGTTGAGCAGATGATCAAGGTATACAAGGGCCGACTAGCTAACAATGACTGGTTAAGCAAGGCTACCCGTGATAAGGCGATCTTGAAGTTAGACAAGTTGGGTATTCAGGTCGGGTACCCAGATAAGATTCCAGCACTTTATGATCAAATTAAAATTGATGAGGGTGAGTCATTAATTGCAAACCTCAATCAAGCTAACATTGTCGCAAATCGTGAGATGTTTAGTCGGTGGAACAAGCCTGTTGACCGGATGCGCTGGGAAATGAGTGCGGCAACCGTAAACGCATATTACCACCCGTTTAAGAATATTATCGTCTTCCCGGCCGCAATCTTGCAGGCACCATTCTATTCACTAAAGCAAAGTAGTAGTGAGAATTATGGTGGAATTGGTGCGGTAATTGCTCATGAAATCTCGCATGCCTTTGATAATAACGGGGCCCTTTTTGATGAATTAGGGAACCTCAATAACTGGTGGACAGAAGAAGATTCCGCCCATTTCAAGCAGTTAGCACAAAAGATGATCAAAGAATTTGATGGAATTGAATTTGCTGGTCAGAAGGTTAATGGGAAGTTGACTGTTTCCGAAAACATTGCTGATGCCGGTGGCTTGAGCTGTGCCTTAGAGGCTGCCAAGCAAGAAGATGACTTTGACGCCAAGAAGTTCTTTATTAACTGGGCAACAATTTGGCGAATGAAAGCCACTAAGCAGTATGAACAACTGTTACTTTCCATTGACGTTCACGCTCCGCAAAAACTCCGGGCTAATATCCAAGCCGAAAACCTCGATGACTTCTACTCCGCTTTCAACATCCAACCTAATGATCCGATGTTCAAAGCCCCTGAGGATCGGGTGAATATTTGGTGAGTGTGTGAGCCGTGACGAATTAGCAACTGAGCACTAGAAAATCCCGGACGATGATTGGCTTGCAATCAAGGACGGGATAGCTAGGCGGAAGTTGCGGTCACGGCTAACAGTCCTTGGTAATGTTGCATTAGAACTGCTAGCTCTAGCAAGTTCCTGGCGAGCACGTTTTAGCTATGCTGCAGTAGCACTGATTGCGGCACTTCTACTTCTAAGGTAAGTTCAAAAAGTTCCACTTGTCTTGCGAGAATAGACAAGTGGAACTTTTTTGTTGCCACGATGCTTAGCGTGACATTTAACGTACTTTTGGTTATCTTAGTATCAGAATTATTTCCCGGGAAATCAATTTAATATCGGTGGAGGTTAAATTGGAGATGAATTTTGCTCAAAAAATGAAATCTTATCGACAGAAGAATAATTGGACCCAGCAAGATATTGCTGAAAGGCTAAATGTTTCACGAAAAACAATTTCCAGTTGGGAAAATAGCCGAAGTTATCCAGATATCTTTATGTTGGTTCAAATTAGTGACCTCTACCGTGTAAGTTTAGATGATTTATTACGGGAGGATCATAAAATGATTGATAGCTATAAGCAAGAACATGAAATAAATAAAAAAGAACGGCGGACTTTTATCTTTAGCTACATTATTAACGTTATTATGTCAGTAATTTTATTAGCAAAGCCTGTGATAATGGGTAACTTAACTCTGCGAAAGTTCACGTGGGTATTAGTATTAGCGCTAATTTTCAATACGGTTGTTCTTCTAAAGTATATTGACTGGAAAAGGTTGAAGATGAAGTACGGATTCTATATTTGTTGGCTTGTCTTGGCTGTGATGCAATTTGAGCTAACTGCTTCGTCACTTTCAGTAATGCCAGGAGATATCCATAACTATTTAGGATATGTTTCTGGAAGGGTTACGGGATATATCTTATTTGGCTTTTGCGTTACCGCTACAATTTGGCTATATCCGCAATTTAAATCCAAAATTGAACAGTAAGAATCGACAGAGGAATTAAATCTTTGAAAGAGGGGATTTAGTTCCTCTTAAGTTCTATAATAAAAAATATCAGGACAGGAGGGAGAAAAATGCACCAGCTCAAAGCAATCCAAGGAGATATTACTCAGGTTCACGTTGACGCGATTGTCAACGCTGCTAATACAACGTTACTTGGTGGCGGTGGTGTTGATGGAGCGATTCATCGGGCTGCTGGCCCTGGATTGTACGCTGCTTGTTTGAAATTTCATGGTTGTCCAACCGGTGAAGCACGGATTACACATGGCTTTCGTCTGCCAGCAAAGTACGTTATCCACACGCCGGGACCAATTTGGCATGGCGGTACTAATGACGAGGACGAATTGTTAGCTAATTCATACCGGAATAGTTTGCAGCTTGCTGAAGAAAACGATTGTCGTACGGTAGCTTTTCCTTCTATTAGTACTGGAGTGTATGCTTTTCCGTTAGCTCGGGCTGCTCACATTGCCATCACAACAATCCGTGATTTTCTTAAAACGAGTCAGGTTGTCGATGAAGTTGAGATGGTCTGTTTTGATCCAATCACCTATGCAGCTTACCAAAAAGAAATCAAAGAAGAATAGTAAAAATAAACTTCAAGAACTTAATTGTAAAGCTCTTGAAGTTTATTTGTTTAAAATCTTTTTCTTCTAAACGCTAAGTATCCTAGTCCTGAAATCAAAACGATATAGCAGCAAGTTCCCCAGAAGAGTTAGCTGTTAGAAAGCATGGAAGTGGGATGGTAGGATGCGTAATTATAATATTGAGTTGTGAGATTAGTCATGTTAAGGGGGTTCCACTTGAGGATTTGATCAATTCCCAAGTTAGCGTTTAGTAAACTTGCAGAAAAGCCTCTCCCCATAAAAATGATAATCGCATTAATCGCAATAACAATTGCATCGGAGTTAATCAGACAAGAGAAGAGACACAGTAAGCTGATAATTAAGGTTGAAGTTATGATGTCAATACCAGTCGTCGCTAGCATGTTTACTACTAGTGGCTGATGGTATTTATAAATACTTGTCCATGATACTGGTGCATTGAGAAGCGGAATAATATTTAAAAGAACGGTAAAGATAATTGCTAAAAGGTGAAGGGCTACGTTATAGATAAATAGTGCAATGTACTTTGCCATAAAGGTAGCTAGTTTGCTCGATGAATGATAAATCAGTGCAAGGATCGTATTGTTTTGAAATTCTGTTGAAAAAATAGTTGATCCAAGGATGACAAGAATTAGCATAATAATGTCGCTGGAATTATAACAGGTCATCACAAGCAAATTGGAATAGTCTCTCCCCGTTGCTAATCCCATAATAATCATTAGGCCGATCATTATCACGGGCATCCACCAAGTGAGTTTGCGGTGACTGAGTTTATAAAGTTCACGATGTAATTCGGGATACATACTTGTCCCTCCCTATTTTTGGTAGTTTTTAAAGGCCCACAGTCCCAAAATAATGAATAGTAGGGTATAGCAACCATTACCGAGAAATAATTCAAAATTACTGAGATGGGTAATTTTAATTACACTTTGATTAGATAGTTGAACAATGATGTTAATCATATTAAGCGGGTTCCACGCCCATAATTGTTTCGGAAGGATATTCATTAATAGCCCAGAAAAATTAGCTCCCAAAAAATCGACTGCAAGGCCAATAATGATGACAATTGAATTTGACTTCAACAAGATAACCAAAAGTAGTGAGAGAGAAATTGTAAACAGTAGGTAGATAAAAGCGCCTAGAAAGTTATACCCTAACGCTGTAATCAGGGAATAACCATGAAAATTGTCAGACCACGAATAGTTATTTCCTAGAAGCAGCATCAAAATCAGTGAGCAAATAAAGCCAGCCAATAACAAAGTAATCCCATAAACCACTAGAGTAATCAATTTAGCAAAGTAAATGGTAAACGGGTGGTTACTCTTAAAAAGAAGTGTGACCATTGTGTTGTTACGATATTCCATTGAAATAGAATCAGCACTGACAGCAACCATAATAATCGCACACCATTGAATAGCCCCAAATCCCTGAGTGATCAAGAAGGGGTTAACCTTGTATGCAGGAATGCTGCTATAAAGCATTAGCGCGATCATAACAAGAAGGCCGTAAAGAGAAGTTCGCTGGTGAGTGAATTTATAAATTTCTTGTGACAAATTATTTCCCATTTGAATTCTCCCGCCTTTCTTTAAGGACAGTAATGATTTTCTTCTCGAAAGATGGGACATTAGGAACAAGTTCCCGTAACCAGACCTGGTTCTTGAATAGTATTTGTTGAATTTGAGAGAGTGCATCCTTATTAACAATTAGTCCAGTAGAGGTAGGGATTACAGTAATGGAATTAGCGGTTAATAATTTAATGGCGGTTTGATTATCAGTGGTTACCAAGCGATATTGCTGACTGTCTCTTTCTTGAAATTGGGAAACGGGGACATCCATAATGATATGTCCCTGGTTTAAAATGATTACGGAAGTCATTACCTTTTGCAGTTCGCTTAAAACATGACTTGAAATAAGAAATGCGGTTCCCTTGTGTGCATACTCGTGAATTATTTTTCTGATAAGAATGGTAGTTTCGATGTCTAAACCATTCATTGGTTCATCTAAGATCACAAACTGGGGATGGTTAAGTAGAGCTAATGCGATCCCTAATTTTTGTTTCATCCCAATTGAATAGCTTTTGGCCTGACGCTGAATATAGGAATTCATTTGTAGTTTAGTGATTAATTCAGCGACCTCACCTTTATCAGTTGAATATAGGGAGAGATTATCCTTTCCGCTTAAAAATGGGTAAATTGCAGGATTTTCGATCAAGGCCCCAACATTTTGTAGAGCCTTGTGATTATTGGCAGTAATGGGCTGATTGTTAAAAGTAATCGATCCGGTGAATTTTGTTAGACCCAGAAGAGTTTTCATAATGGTTGTTTTACCTGCGCCGTTCGGTCCAATTAAACCCACGATTTCACCCGGCTTGATACTAAATGAAGCATTCTCGATTATCTGCTTACGACCATAGAAAATATTAAGATTCTTCACGGTTAGCATTGAATCATCTCCCCAATAAGTTGAATTCACCTTAATTCTATATGGGGGGGTTCATTAATCAATAGGTGAACAAATTAAAAACTCTTAGTACGCTGAATCTGGTAATACTAAGAGCTTTTTTGAGATTAATTTTCCTCAACCTGGCCATCAACAATTTGACGATATGTGCGGGTAGTCAATCCATAGAGAATAAGGTAAAGGATAAGGAGACTGATTGCTACAATTATTCCCACAGTGATCATTAGCGGAAGGTTGTAGAAGTTAAGTTGAATCATGATTTGCCGAATTGCCGGAATGGCAAAACAAAGGTTAACGATTGCACCAACTACGGGAAGAAGGAAGACCATTAAGACCTGACTGTGAATACTTTTAACGGTTTCCTTTTCACTAAGCCCAACCTGTTGCATTGTCTTAAATCGTTTCCGGTCAGCATACCCTTCAGAAATTTGCTTGAAGTAGATGACGATTGTTGTTGTGATCGCTAGTGCCAAGCTGATAAGGATCCCAACGAAAACTAGTCCGCCGTAGAGACTGTTAATCAACGACGTGATCGTTGCCTTGCCGGTAAATGAAAGGTTATTAATCCCGAGCTTTGCTTGTAAGGCGTTTTCAAATTTAATTCGTTGCTTTTGGTTTCCTGATAATTGGTAATTAAAGGTGGTTACGGTGGTTAATGGTAAGGACTTCGGAAGCTTATTAGCGATAATAAAGGTCGGGGTATAAATACTATGATCAGGATTGAAGTATCCTGAGAAGTGCTGAAGCTTTCTTGCATGATACTTTTGATTGTTAACGATCAGCGTCCCGTCATGCCCCTTATTATTGGTATAGGTTAATGCTTCATTACCCGTGAGATGAACATGCTGATTAGTGATGCGATTATATTCGTTAGTTGTTAATAAAATTACTGAACTACTGGCTTTACTGTCCATTTTTTGAATACTGCCCTGACTAATGAATTTGTTATCCCGCCAGTAGCCATACTGAGGAGTTGTCATTTTGTAAGTTAGGTAATGATTAATTTTAGCGTGGTGCTGACGAGCACTGGTGTTGATTACTCTTTTCTGCTCTTTTGTTAATCCTTGATTGCTTGTAATTACAACGTCTTCTGGAGCGTAGGATTTAACCGTACTACCAATCCCAACGTAAAGGGTAATTGAAGTGAAGAGAATTACAAGGATTGAACTACAAAGCAAACAAATAGTGGCAAGACTGGCGCCATTTTGCTGCATTCGCTGAATCATTCCGGAAACAGCAATGAAATGGCGAGGCTTGTAGTAGAAGTGGCTGTTTTTCTGGAGTAATTTTAAGAGAATGATGCTCCCGATGATAAACACTAGGTAGGTACCGATTACTAATAGAATTACTGCTAAAAGGAAATGTGAGATAGCAGAAATCTTGGGCTTAATTGTGAGTGTAATGTAGTATGCCCAGATTAAAAGAGCAAAGCCTAAAATCCCGGCGATTGAATATAAAATGCCATGACGTTTTGGTGTTACTGCTTCGGGATGCCAGAGCTGGTTTGGAGTTAACCGGTGAAGTTTGACTAGATCAATCACCATAATGATCGCGAAAAGGCATCCGGTTAAAATAATTGTTTTAGTAATTGCTGATGAAACGAACCACGGTTGAGAGATGTGTCCAATATTTAAAAGATAGCCGAAACCAAGGAAGGCTAATTTTTCAAAGATGATTCCGAAGGCTAATCCGGCAACTAGGCTAATGACCATTAAATAGCACTTCTCGATAATTGTCAGGAGTTGAAGATTATGACTGGTCATTCCTAACATGCTATAAAGGCCGATCTCCCGGCTCCGTTGCTGCCAAAGAAAGCGATTGACATAGATTAGGAATGCTAAGGTAACGAGGAAAATGAACTTGAAGCCAAGATCCAACATTGCTGAAGTAACAGCCCCAGTATTAAGTTTCTTTAAGCTTGAGTTAGCTTCAATTGCAAGAAAGATGTAGTTAATAGCGACAAGCATAATGGTCGCCATTAGGTAGGGACCATAACTCCGCATGTTTCGCTTAAAACTAGAATTGATTAATTTAAAGTACAGCATCCTTATTCACCACCGTTCGTAAGGGTCATCATTGTATTGCTAATCTGCTCTTGGTATTCCTTAAGCGAGTCATCGCCACGGAATAATTCATGGTAAATTCTGCCGTCTTTAATAAAAAGAGTTCGCTTAGCATGACTAGCAGCGGCAGCACTATGGGTAACCATGATGATTGTTTGTCCATTACCGTTAACAGTATCAAAGAGATCAAGAATTTCATTACTGGTATTTGAATCAAGGGCACCGGTTGGTTCGTCAGCTAACAGGAGATCGGGTTGAGCAATTAATGCCCGGGCAATTGCTACCCGTTGTTGTTGACCACCAGATGTTTCTGTTGGAAAACGATCAATGATTTTGTTAATCCCTAATGCTTTAGCAAGCGGCTTAACCCGTTTAGCCATTTCTGCTACGGGAACCTGGGCTAGAACCAACGGGAGGTAAATGTTATCTCGGTTGGAAAGACTATCCAGGAGATTAAAGTGCTGGAAAATAAAACCAAGGTGTTCGCGACGGTACTTAGCTGCCTCGTCAGCGGTCAGATCGCTTAAATCTTGCCCGTTTAATAAAATTTCACCGGCACTAGCCTTTTCTAAGGTTGCGATGATATTCAACAAGGTACTTTTTCCAGCGCCAGATTCACCCATGATTGCGATGTATTCACCAGCGTTAACGTCAAAGCTAATATCTTTGAGTGCGTGAACTGGGTGACTTGAATTAGCATTATATGTTCGTTTAATATGGCTAAGGTGTAAGAGGTTCATGATGATTGATCCTTTCTTTGATGGTTGAGTTTGTGAGGATTGGGTAGCTGAGGTTCTAGGCGACTGAGTCAAAATGTGTTCGCCGTGACCGCAACTTCCGCCTAATGTTTGAATGCAACATAGTCAAAATGTGTTCGCCCTAATGCTTCGAATGCAACATAGTCGAAACGCGCTCAGCCTAAGCTCCCTCAAGATAACGACCTCTCTCCTAGGCGATAGGTCGCCTTCGTCGAGAGAAATCGTTATCATCCGGGAGCTTTTTACGGCTTCACGCTCTATTTCATGGCTCACACTCTATCATTATTATAAAAAGGCTCTCCGGCAATTGGTACTTACAGAATTGCGGAGAACCTTACAGAATTGTAATGTTTATGGGCTGGGTTGTTACTTTTTAATGGTCTTGTGCCTGACATTATTTCCTGGGAAATGGAGAGTAGCACAAGTTCCTTGACCGGTTTTGGATGTGATTGTTAGATCGAAATTTAGCTGGGCGGTGATCTTTTTAACTAGATATAGTCCCATCCCCGTTGATTTAGTTGTTTGGTGACCGTTTTTGCCAGAAAAGCCATTGTCATAGATGCGGGGGAGATCACTGCTGGGAATTCCAGTCCCCTGATCAATAATTTGGAGACTATTATCAACCCAATTAAAGAAAATCGTTGCTCCATTAGGCGAATATTTAACTGCGTTTGCTAGAAGTTGGTTGATACAGAAGCGGAGCCACTTTTTGTCAGTTAAGACAGAAATCCCATTAAGGTGTTGGAGTTTGGGGACGAGCTGACGACTAATGAAAATAGAAGAGTTTTGCTTCAGGATCGTCATGATGAGTGCTTCCAGGTTAACCCATTCAAAATTAAAGTCATTACTAGACATTGCGAGTCGTTCATCATTTAATAACATTTCTAAATGGTAGTTTGCTTGCTGGACAGCTTGGCGGATTACTTTGCTGGGAACCATATCGTTATTTTCCGCGGCTGCCTGTAAACTGGTCAATGAATTTTTGATTTCGTGAGAGTACAGTTCAACATGGTCTAACTGCTCTTGCTGATGATTACGCAAGCTACGGATTAAATGATCGCTTTTCCGTCGTTGTAACTTATTAGTATGGAGAAGTTGAGCTTCAATTGGAGTGCTTGCAGGGATGCCCTGTTCTTTAATGATTGCTTTTAGCCGTTTAGCAGATTGGTAGCTATTGATGAAGAACCAAATTACTAGGAAAGGTAAGCTAAAGCGAATAACATCCCAGAAAAAGCTCTTGGGGATGTAATACAAAATTGTTAGGAGCTTAATAATCCCGAGAAGAAAAAGGTAGCCAATGGTAAGCGGTAAAAATGACTTTAATTGGTAGAACCAGAATTTTTTATTTTGCATGACGGGTCACCAACCGATAGCCAATTCCACGTTCAGTTCGCAGATTATCATTCAAATTGACAGTTGCTAGTTTAGACCGCAGCCGACTGATATTAACGTTTAAAGTATTATCATTAAGAAACTTACCACCCTGCCAAAGCCATTCAAGAAGTTGCTCCTTAGTAACCGTTTGATTTAGGTGGGTAATGAGAACGCCGAGAAGGGCGCTTTCAGTGGGAGATAGCTGAACGCTTCCCTTGGGTGTCGTTAATTCATTAGTGAGTGAATTGAGATCATTCGTGTCCCAATTGAGGTTGTCTACATTGCCCGGTTCCTGACTTCTACGGAGAAGTGCCTGGATTTTAGCGAGCAGGACAGCAGTAGAAAAGGGCTTCATGATGTAATCGTCAGCTCCAGAGGCGATTGCGTGCATAATATTACTATCAATATCCGCTGCCGAAATAACAATAATCGGTGCTTTTGTAATTTGCCGCACAGCACTAATCCAATAAAAGCCGTCAAAGGTTGGTAGGGTAATATCAAATAAGATTAGGTCAGGGTCAGCTTCTTCCACTTCGTCCGCCACGTGATCCCAATCTTTAACGGTGATGATTGTGTGTTTCCATTTTGCTAATTCAGTTCTGATCGTTTTGATAATTGTGGGATTGTCTTCCACAACGAATACTTTAGCCATCTTTGAACCCCCAAAAAGTCAAATAACTAATCAGATCATACATTAAGAAAATCCCCAACTCAAATCACAAGGACCTGAGTTGGGGACTAGTAAGTTTATGTTAGGCTTGGGTATTTAAGTTAGCGGAGTACTTAGCTTCTTCTTTTTCAAGACGAGCACGTTCACGCTTGTTGTACCATGGTGAAATGGTAAAGGCCAAAACATCATTGATGATGTAAACCATACTGTTAACGGCCATTGCTAATGAAGAATCACCTTGGGCAAATGTGATCCCCCAAAGAACCATTTGGAAGATTCCAGAAGCCAACCACCAGAAGTACTGGTTGTTGTACCGTAAGAAACAAATAACACCAGCAGTCAAACTAATTGAGAAGCTAATGGCATCAATCCATGGCCGTGGATCATTAGTTAAGGCACCAATAAGGTAACCAGAAACTAGGTAAACAACAATTGTTGAAAGAATAGCAACAACCCAGGTCTTACCAGTGAATTTCCGGATTTTGGAGACCATGTTAATATTCCAATTAGCAGAGAGCAAAACTGGAATATCCAGAGTAATAACGTAGGCAAGCTGTTCACCAATACTGAGGTAGTTCTTGGCGCTGAAACCAACAATGATAAAACAGATAGCAGAAAGGATCCCTAACCAACCGTTAACGGATTTGGCAGCGTTAATTGCTAAAATACAAAGAACTCCTAATGTTGTTCCGATAAAAGTAATTACCGTGATCCAAGTAATTTTATCGTTTACCAAGGTCATTACCTGACAGCCAAGGCTGAAGAAAAACAGGTAGTAGTTTTGTTGAGGCCAACCCTTAAGTTGGTGAGCGAGAAAGTGTAAATAGTTCTTCATTACTCAAAGTCTCCTATATCAATATATTGTGTCCACGTTAAATGAATAAAAGCAAAAAATACAATATGTTGTGGACATCGTGCAAATGCAACGAGATCTAGTATAGCATTCTTCGCTAGCGAAACAAGCAGAAAATTAGCCAATTAATCAGTCGATATTTGCCTTAATTAGGTTAGTGCAGGGGACCGAGTTAATTTCAAAATATTTTTTTACGAAGCTGGTTTAAACCGATTCCTCAGGTGAGGTTAATCGAACAGCTAAAATTTTAACTTGGTAGGTGGACTGTGGTGCCTGAACTGGAACTGTTTGCCCCACCTTTTGATGTAGTAGTGCTTGCCCAAGCGGTGAGTCAAATGAAATCTTTTGCTTTTGTAAATCAGCTTCTTGCTTACCAACAATTGTATAGTTAACCTGTTCATCATCGTCTATAAATTGGAGAGTAACTGTAGTTCCAAGATCGATGGTTTGCGAGTCAGTAGGTTTGATGATTTCGGCATATTGAAGCTGCTTATTTAAGTAGCGCAACCGACTTTCCAAATGGCGCAATTCACGTTTAGCGGTACTATATTCGGTGTTTTCTGATAAGTCGCCGAGGGCTCGGGCAGCTTTTAGCTGAGCAATCTTGGCAGGACGCTGTGCTTGTAGCTTTTCGATTTCCTGCTCAATTTCATGATAGCCGGTTGGTGTCATTTTCTGAAAATATACGTGAGCCATTGCTTCTTGGATCTTTTTACGTTGCATTGAAAATCGCTCCTTGTCGTCTTACTGACGGCGTAATTAATTGTTCACCTGTAATTATGATATGATAGAGAAGATAATTCAATTTTTGATGGAGGAATAATTGGGAAATGAGCGAACAGGAAGAACATATTAAAGGGTTCCTAAATTCGTCCACGTATAACCAGCTATCTGCTAACCAGCAGAAACATGCTCAAAATATTTTGACCCGGTTTAATAAGTATATGACCGAAGAGCACCAACTGGATGATACCGCGTGGACACCCCAAGCGGTTCAACAAGTAATGGTTGGTCAATTCATTGCTGATCCAGCGTTAACTAATTCGTTTGGAATTGCCGTGGCACCAGTGCTGAAGGCTTATCAAAAGTTCTTGGGGAATAAGCAATTAGGTGCAATTGAAAAGGCCATTGATGAGCAGCGGCCAATAATGAATAAGTGTCGAAAAGCTCACCAGACATTGGCTGAATTGAATGGTGACTCACAAAAGACAGTTGCTTCGGGTACCAAAAAACAAACTGCTAAGCATGAAACACCACAAAAAGATCAACTTGTCAAAGAACCGGCGAGTGAAGAACTAAAGCAGCCGACTACTCCTGTAAAGTTAATTCCAGCAGGAAAGATGAAACAGGAAATTACGCGGATCAAAAAAGAAGTTGCCACTGCTCCGGAATTTAAGGAGAAGGACCTCAGTATTGCCGATCAGCAATACCTGGTTGCGGAATTCCTGCAATTGATGTATCAGGAATGTCATCAAGGAATTAATCAGTGGCGGTTTGCTGACTTGCAGTTGGTCTTGGGGATGATGATGCCACTGGATCCCAATATTACCAAGTTGGAGATCCTAAATATTGTTCCAACTGCGCAAGCGTTATTTGATTACTTGAAACGGACTGACCAGATTGATATGGAGCAGTACCGGGTTGCCTTGAAGTCTATTGCCCATATGCAAACTTCGCAAAACATGCTGGCTTCAATGGAACGTCGTCAACGGACAACCCAATTGATGCTTTCATACATCCAGAGTCAAGGTGTTGATACTGATAACGTGAACAAAACCGAGAAGTGGATGGATGCCCACCAATCACAAGTGGCAACGTTTATGCGGTCGATCCTTAGCCCATGGGGTGAGTACGAACGACAACAATTGCATAAGCGGCAACAGGCAACTCATCAACCAGTTCCAGTAGAAAAGGATCGGCAATTGTTAAGGAAAAAGCGGGTCCCACAAGGAATTAAGTTTAGTAAGAAACGGCGAAAAAAGCGTAAAAAGTAATTGATTCATTTTGTCGTGATGGAAAGGAGCTGAGATTAATGAGTGCATATATTCCTGAAAACATGGAAGAAGTAGCTGTTCAGGTGGCTAAACATCAGGTTCATGGTGAAAAAGTAACACCGGAAGAAGTGATTGAGCAGGCTGTTCCAGATATTTTGCAGGCCTTATTGGATGAGGCGCTTGAAGGACGCTACGATGAGGTAAAGCGTGACGGGGATAAGTTAATTGTTACCGATGCAATGGGTGAACAAGTTGGTGTCGTTACTCCAAACGGCAAGAGCTTTGTTGATGACTTCAAAGCTGATTCAGATGTATTGATTGGCTACCTTGAATCACAAGTTGCTAAAATTGTTGGTGGCCGTTAAAGAAAAGAAAATGAAAAAAACGATCGTGATGGAAATTTTCCATCACGATCGTTTTTGTTACGCTAAAGCCGATTTTTAATTTCATATGGCTTAACTTTATCAGCTTTCGGCTTAACTTGCGCATCTTTTGCATAGAAGATTGCGTATTCTTCGTCATCGGGTCCCTTAGCGATGACGAGATCATCTGCTTCTCGTTCACGCTTGAAGATTTGGCCCTTACGAACTGCTTCGTTGTAATCATGAATATTAGCGATTGAATCGCCAGGGTTAAAGAAAATTCTTGTTTCCATTTTTTGTTCCTCCTTATGCACGACTTGGAATATCAAATTCTGCCTGAGCCAAGATATGACCTTCAGCAGCATGGATAAACTCGTTTAACCAGTAGTGGTTCTTCAGCGGCAACTGGTCATCAAGGGCGTAAACCCTTAGTGTGTAGTGGTGAGTCTGATCTGGTGGCTGTGGACCGACGTAACCGCTAGAAATTGCAGGATCGCCATTAACTAGGGATCCGGCATTACTATTATTTCCTTGAATAAATTGATCGCTTAGTTGGCGACTAGCATTTGCCGCAATGGAAGTCATGGTGCTAGGAATATTAGCAGCGAGCCAGTGAATCCAAGTAAAACCACAAACTGGAGTGGAATCATAATCAATAAAAACGATGGCAAATGTCTTTGTCTCGGCAGGAGCTTCATTGATCTCTATTGGGAAAGATTTAATTGGGTGGTCAGCTAGCATTGAGTTAGCCGGAGCATACTTACCGTATTCATCAGCTAACATTCCATTGATAAGTGGTACTGAAATTTTCATTAAAATCACTTCTTTAATCTAAATATAGTTGTTGTAGTTGCTTGAGATCAGTTGGCGAGAGATCGAAGTATTCGGTTAAGTAGTTTTGGACATTTCCGTAATTAGTATTGATCAGATCAATTGTCTGGTTAAGGTAGTCGACCGAAACAGAACCAAGAGCACGCCGATTTTCTACTACGACCTCATTTTCACCCTTATCACGCAACATTTGAAGCCACTGTTCCCGAAAACTCTGAGTTGCCTTATTAGTAAGCAGGTAATCCTTCAGAATCGTTTCTTCAGGTACTTGGAGGGCACTCAGGATTAGATAGGCAGCCATCCCCGTGCGATCCTTCCCGGCAGTACAGTGAAAGAGGGTGGCCTGAGTAGGGTTATTACTTAACAGGAGTTCAAACATTCGCTGGTAAGCAGCCTTAGCAGTAGGGACCTCTACCATCCGGCGGTAAACATCAAGCATGTGCTGATAGCCATTACCTGGTTTTAGAATCCGACTCATGATCTCTTCATCACTGTGAGAGGCATCAGTTTCATCAGATTTAAATACCGGTAGATGATAATAGCTAGCAGTCTGGGGGAGTTTATCGGGAGCTTGCTTAACCTCTTCTGGTGCCCGTAAATCAATGTCGATCGTAACGGGAATTGCTGCTAGAGTGCTTAAATCATGTTCGTTTAAATGAGCAAGCGAACCGGAACGGATAAGCCGGTGCCACTTTACATGACGTCCATCTTTAGTTTCGTAGCCACCCAGATCGCGAAAATTATGGCCATCTTGAATGTCTAATAAGCGTTGACCCGTCATGTCAAAACCTCCTTTTACTAGGATGAACTACTTGCTACATCCTAAGTACTTTACCTTATTAATTGTACCCTACTTTAGCCAGTTTGATAACTTCTCCGCTAATCGATACCCGCTTTCGGTGGCTCCAGACTGATCAGGGTGGAGATCATCGGTAAAGCTAGAACACCATCCTTGAGTTTCGATCAGGGGAAGCTTGTGTTTCTTAGTAAGAGAACGGATTGATTCAGCAAAAGTTTGACTAAACGGAATCATTGGGAGAATTGGAATTGAAGGGAAAAGGGTAGTAACAAGGGACAAGAAGTGATCATAGCTCGCATTAAATTGATCCAACGAAAAACGCCGGTCGTTAACACCAAGGTTGATTACTACTAGATCAGGCGTGTTTGCTTGCCAAAAAGTCGTGGCATCAAGTTTCGTTAAGAATTGATCCGCAGTCGGAACACCACCAGTGGCTTGACGAAGCACACCACCAGCAGAATAGGCAATTCGTACATCAGTTGCGTGAAGCAAGTCAACGGCGGTCCCAACATAGTTACTTTCTGGTCGGTAGTCAATCGAGGCATTATGCCCCGCTACCCAACATCCTGCAGTGATTGAATCACCAATAAAATCAATCACCGGGACTGGCGGCGCACTAATCAATTTTCCTTGTTCAGCATCAATTGAAGTGATTGCAAAACCTTCGTTGTCATTCCAAACACGATCAAGATCCGAATTGCCAGCCGTTATAATTTCAATCAAGTGGTTTGCTGATTCGCATTCTATATGCCAGCTGCGGTGACTTGCTAGTTCACGATGCCACTGGTTGCCGTCTATTCGCCAGGCATAAATTTGTGAGGGTGAAAATGGGTTGCGGTTATCCAACACATTAACTGTCAGGTTATTAACACCTTTAGCAATGAACCGTAATCGGCTACCAAGATTAGTAGTATAGAGGGTTGCGGATTGGTTAAGCCCCTTAATGAACCAGCGTCCATGAGGGTGGATTAATTTGTAGAGAGAGTTTGGGGAGTAGCGATGCATGAAAAAAATCCCTTTCCTTTTTTTATAATTATAGAACTTTAAACCAAACTAAGGAGGGACAAACAGGCGTCCCATCAGCTTTTATAGAAAACGCTTACAATATCATTACTTCAAAAATGAAAGCGCTTGTTGACAAATGGGGTAAAAGAGTCTAAATTATAGTTTAGTAAAAGTTTACTAATTTGTTTAGCCACTTTGCTCAAGTGGTCATGGAGGTATTTTGACATGGATAAGCAAGATTTTCTTAAAGAATATCAAGACACATTTAAGGAACCAGGAAAGGACGTTTTCTTCTCCCCTGGACGGATTAATGTGATTGGTGAACATACGGATTACAATGGTGGTCATGTTTTCCCATGTGCAATTAGCATTGGTACTTATGGTGTTTATGGTCCACGTGAAGACACTACCGTAGCAATTTATTCAGCAAACTCCGCAAAGGTTGAAAATAGTAAGATCATTACTTTTGATATTAACGATGAACAACCACAGTCTGCTAAAGATGAAAAGTGGGTTAACTACTTTAAGGGGATGCTTGTGTACCTCAAGCAACGCGGCTACAAGATTGATCATGGATTTAATCTTTATATCCATGGCTTCCTTCCATACGGTTCAGGTCTATCATCATCAGCCTCAATTGAAATGCTGATGGGTAACTTATTGAAGGAAGAATTTAATTTAGATATTGATGAGATTGATCTCGTTAAGCTTGGTCAAAAGACAGAAAATGACTTTGTTGGTTTGAATTCTGGAATTATGGATCAATTTGCTGTGGGGATGGGGAAGAAAGATAATGCAATCTTCCTTGACTGCAACACTTTGGACTACAAGTACTTGCCACTTGAACTTGGCGACTACGAAATTATCATTATGAGTACGAATAAGACCCACTCACTAGCTGGATCAAAGTACAACGAACGGGTTCAAGAATGTGAAGAAGCTGTAAAGCGTCTTAGCAAGAAGTTAAACATCAACAAGCTTGGTGAAATTGATTCTGAAACCTTTGATCAATACACTTACCTGATTAATGATGATACTTTGATTCGTCGTGCTCGTCATGCAGTTAGTGAAAACGAACGGACAAAGCGGGCAATCGACGCAATGCAAAAGGGTGACCTTGAAGAACTTGGTCGCTTAATCAACGCTTCACATGTTTCATTGAAGTACGACTATGAAGTTACTGGTAAGGAACTTGACACCTTAGCAGAAAATGCTTGGGATCAACCTGGCTGTCTTGGTGCACGGATGGTCGGCGGTGGTTTCGCCGGTAGTGCAATTGCCATTGTTAAGAAGTCCGAAGCTGAAAACTTCAAGAAGAATGTTGGTAAGATCTACCGCGATAAAATCGGTTACGACGCCAGCTTCTATGACGCCGAAGTTGTGGATGGTCCGCACAAATTATAGAGTGCCTTCGTCCCAAAGAGTTTCCGGAAAGCTAGCAATTTCTCCTGACGAAGGCGACTTGCGCCTAGGAAGGAGGTTGCTAGCTCTAGGAAACTCGGACGAAGCACGATTAGACTGTGCTGCCTAGAACGTTAGCTTGAGGAATATCACGGCGAGCACGTTTAGACTATGCTGCCTAGAACGTTAGCGCGCATGCTACCTAAACGCTGAATAATGTATTAAAGTGAGTGGGGGAATTAAAAGATGAAGTTAATCGAAAAATTTGCTGATGATGTAATTGCCAGTGGAGCATACAAGCCACTTGACAAGATTTATGTAATGAATAAGATTCGTGGCTTTGTAGGCGATGAAGATGTTGATGGTAATGAGGGCCAGCCAGTTGTTGCCCAATTAGTTGATCTGGCCGTTAAGCGGGGTAAGATTGAGGATGGTCAAACAGAACGGGAAATTTTGAATGATCAACTTTATGACTTAATGACACCACGTCCATCTGTTGTAAACGAAGAATTTTGGGAGAAGTACCAAGAATCTCCTGAAACTGCTACTAATTGGTTCTACAAGTTAATGACATCAAATGATTATGTTAAGGTTGCTGCGATCAAGAAGAATATCGTTTTTGATCGGCCAACTAAGTACGGTAATCTAGAAATCACCATTAACTTGTCTAAGCCAGAGAAGGATCCAAAGGCAATTGCAGCGGCTGCTCATGATACCAAGAAGAAGTATCCACAATGTGCCCTTTGTATGGAAAACGAAGGGTACAAGGGACGTCTAGGACAAGCAGCCCGGAGCAACCACCGGGTAATCCGGATTATGGTTGGTGGCCACAAGTGGGGCTTCCAATACTCACCATATGCTTACTTCAATGAACACTGCATCTTCCTCGACAGCAAGCATGAACCAATGCAAATTAACCGGCAAACCTTGATTAACTTAGTTGAAATTGAAGAACAATTGCCTGCTTACTTTGTCGGCAGTAACGCTGATTTACCAATTGTTGGTGGCTCAATGTTAGCCCACGAACACTACCAGGGTGGTCGTCACAGCTTCCCAATGATGAAGGCTGAAATTAAAAAGCCGCTCCACTTTGACGAATACCCAGACGTTGAAGCCGGAATTGTTAATTGGCCAATGAGTGACATTCGTTTAACCAGTGCAAACACTACTGAATTAATAAACCTTGGTTCTCATATCATTGATGTTTGGGATCATTATGATGATGAAAGTCTTTCCTTAAAGGCATTTGATGGCGATACTCGTCACCACACAGTAACCCCAATTATGCACCGTGATGGGAAGAAGTTCGTTCTTGATCTTGTTTTACGGGACAACGATACTAGTGACAAGTACCCACTTGGTATCTTCCACCCACACGAAAAATTATGGCACATCAAGAAGGAAAATATCGGCTTGATCGAAGTTATGGGACGGGCAATTTTGCCAGCTCGGTTAAAGGACGAATTAGCGGAAGTTAAGAAGTTCTGGTTAGGTGAAGCAAATAATATTGCTGACAGTCACCTTCCATGGGCTAAGGAAATTGCCGAAAAGATGGACATTAATGCTGATAACGTTGACGAAATCATGGAACAAGAATTGGCGAATGTATTTGCTAATGTTCTTGAAAATGCCGGTGTCTTCAAGGATGATGAAGCCGGAAACGCTGGTTGGGATCGTTTTATCGCTCAATTATAGTTCAGTCTAGACAAATTAATGGTAATCCAGGTAAAATAAGTTCTAAAAATGGGAAGGGGTGATTACCATGGCAGCAACGTTACGTGATATTGCCAGTCGAGCTGGTGTCTCTATTGCGACGGTTTCGCGAATTTTGAATAATGATTCGACGCTTTCTGTTAATGAAAATACTCGGCAACGGGTTTTAAGTACAGCAGAAGAGCTAAATTACACGAAGCATAAGCGGACGCGAAGTGACCAAGTGCAACGAGTAGCAATTGTTCAATGGTATTCGCTTACCCAAGAACTTGATGACCTTTACTATATGGGGATCCGAATGGAGATCGAACGTTCTGCTCAACAACGCGGGATCCAGACAGTGCCAATTTATCAAAATGACTTAGAAAAGATTCCCCGGAACGTAACGGGAATTATTGCAATCGGTAAATTTAGTGATTCGCAAGTTCAAGAGTTAAAATTGGTAACTAACAATATTGTTTTTGTTGATTTCGATAGTTTAGCTGCGGGATATGACTGCTTAGTGCCTGACTTTGAGAATGCTGTCCATACTGTTATTAACGAGTTCTTGGATGAAGGAATTCAAGACATTGGAATGCTCGCTGGAACAGAAAAGACAACGGACAATGAAGTAGTTCCTGATCTACGCCGCCGGTATTTTGAAACAGATTTGCGGCAACGTGGTATTTATCATCCGGAATTTATGTTTGCCGGTGACTATACATCAATGTCGGGCTATCGGGCAATGAAGAAAGCAATTGAAGAGCTTGGCAATAAGTTACCACATGCGATTTTTATTGCTAATGATCCAATGGCTGTCGGGGCGCTAAAGGCCGTTCAGGAAGCAAAGATTGATATTCCTGACCGTTTAGCCATGATTAGCTTTAATGATACCGCGATTGTAAAGTATGTTTATCCAAGTATGTCAGCGATTCATGTAGGAACCGATGAAATGGCTCATGCTGCAGTCGATGTGATGGTCAAGCGACTCGCACATCCAGCTAGTGACCCATGTAAGACGGTTGTTGGAACCCATTTGATTAAGCGACAGACGACGAAATAAGAATAAGGGTGAGGAAAAGCATTTTGTTTGCTTTTCCTCACCCTTATTTTGTTTATAAAAGAGTATTGTTTTAATTTGACGAGTCCTGCATCCTAGTGCAACATTGCCGAAATGTGCTCGCAGGGAAGCCACCTATTAAATGTGCTCAGCCTAACGTTTTGTTGCCACAGAGTCAAGATCTGCTCGCGACGACCGTCACCTTCGTCTAACTATCCCGTCCTTGATTGCAATTCAATCGTCGTCCGGGATTTTCTAGTGCTCAGTTGCTAGTTCGTCACGGCTCACACTCTACTTTAAACGTGCTTCGTCCGAGTTTCCTAGAGCTAGCAACCTCCTTCCTAGGCGCAAGTCGCCTTCGTCAGGAGAAATTGCTAGCTTTCCGGAAACTCTTTGGGACGAAGACACTCTAGTCTACACACAACCTCTTTATCGCTTGAGCATAGATTTCCATAGCTTTGAACATGTCTTTGAGGGGCCATTGTTCGTTGGCTTGGTGCATGTAGTCGGGAGTGGTTGGAAGCATTCCGCCAAAGGCTACACAATTATTCATTGTTCGAGCAAAGGTAGCGCCACCAGAGATTTGTGGTGTGGCAGTGGTATCACCGGTTTGTTCCTTGTAGACGTCCATTAAGGTTTGGATTAGCTTGCTATCCTTTGGAACGTATAGCGGTGCAACATAGTCAAAGTGAACATACTTGAGATCGTATGGAGCCACTCGTTGTGCGAGCTTTTCCAAAAACTTATCTCGATCAACGGTAACAGGAATCCGCAGATCAATTTGCATCTGGGTTTCTTTTTCGTTGATTTCGAGACTTGAAATATTGATGGTCAGGTGACCAGATTCGTCTTCAACATCACCGAGCAGGTTAGTACCGGTGGCATCCTCCTTGAAGAGCTTGCCGATGAAATCAAGTGGCTTAAAGTCAAAGACATCATCTAGGGCGATTGCAAGGCGAAGAACGGCATTAGTTCCTTGTGGGGCTAACATTGCATGGACTGATTTTCCGAGAACGGTAATTGAATTTTCATCGCTAGTATATTCAAAGCCATGCTTATCAAGAGCTGCCTTAACTTCATCCTGCTTTGGGCCATCATAAACAGCCTTGTCAGGGACAGCATTAAAGGCATTCTTTAAACTCAGCTTAAGTTGATCTGTTCCCGGTCCAACAAGGTAGGATTGCTGGAGACCCTTTTCAGCGTAAATCAATGGAAATTCCGCATCAGGGGAGATCCCGCTATCGATTTGACTTTCTTTCTTGTTATATTGAGCAATTCCTCGCCAAAGAATTTCTTCATCAGTCCCGTAGATAAAGCGAATTCGCTGGTTAAACTTGTAACCATGATCCATCAAAGCTTTAACAGCAAACAATGCAGCAATTCCAGGTCCCTTATCATCTTGAGAACCACGTCCGTAAACGGCATCGTTAACTACTGTTCCCTTAAATGGATCATGTTCCCAGGCCTTGGGATCGCCAGCAGGAACAGTATCAAGGTGACAAATTACACCAAAAATCTTGTCACCCTCGCCAACTTCAGCATAGCCATAGTAACCATCAGGATCTTCATAAGTTTTAAACCCAAGACGTTCGCAAATTTCCATCATTTTATCAAGGGCGTTTCGAATTCCCCGACCGAATGGAGCACCGTCCTCAGCAGCTTGATTATAAGAAGGTACGGAAATTAACTCTTCAAGAGCGCTGACAGCCTCTTGTTGTTCTTTTTCGGTAACTAATTGTGTCATAATTTAATTCCTCCTAGAGTACGGCAGCGATTCCTAAGAATACGCAGGTAACGATGAATAGGTAGATCATCAATTTCAACATCCACTTCCACCAAATACTGATGTTAACGTGGGCGATTGCTAAGGCACCCATAACAATTCCAGAAGTTGGGGTAATTAAGTTGACCCAACCTGAAGCAGCCTGATAAGCCGTAATAACTAGGCTTCCAGAAACGTGAGCAAAGTGGCCAAGAGGACCAATAATTCCCATAGTTGCAGCAGCAAGACCGGAAGTTGATGGGATCAAGAAGGACATTGGAATGTAGAAAATGTAGGTCAAAATAATAAAGATACTTTGTGAAAGACCATGGAGACCCGTTTCACCCCAGTGGAGGACGGTCCCGGTGATCATTCCGTTATTCATAACTACCTGAATTCCCCGGGCAACAGCAACGATAATTGCAACGCTAAGGAAGTCAGCCATTCCTTTCATGAAGGCATCCATGAACTCGCTTTCCTTCATGTGGTAAACCCACATGATTAGGACAGACATGAAGAGGAAGAGCATGGTAATTTCGTTAAAGTACCAAGTCCCTAGTGGTGCCATATCGTGGCCGAGTAAATTGCCTAAGAATGGGATGCCTGTTAGCCATTTTGTAAAGCTGTCAAAGAATGTCCAGTGACTGTTTAGGTTAGTCCATGGAATTAAGCCAAGGATCATAATTACAAATGTAAGACCAAAGAGCCAGATAACTGCTTTTTGCCGTTTTGACATTTGAAAATTATCATCGTCAGAACGAACTTTAATTGCAAATCGCTTCTCATCTGCTGCACGTTGCTTATAAACAAGCGATTTTTCAGGGTGCTTTTCGATTACAGAAGCGTAGTGGTAAACGTAGATGATACTAATGGTTGTCGTAATAATCAGGAGAAGAACCCGTGAACCTAAACCATCACCTGGAGAGATGTTTAATGTTTGTGAAGCAACTCCGGTAGCAAATGGGTTAACGGTTGACGCCAAACAACCAACTTGAGTCCCAACGAGGGCAATTGCAACGGCAACTAATGAGTCGAAGCCAACACCCATCATTACGGGAATTAATAATGGGTAAAAGGCAATTGTTTCTTCACCCATTCCGTAGGTAGAACCACCGATGGCAAAAAGGATCATTAGGATCGGGATCAGTAATTTTTCTCGTCCCTTATAACGGTGGACGATTGAACTAATCCCTTCGTTAAGGGCGTCTGTCTTGTTTACAACTCCAAGGAAGCCCCCGATGACCAGAATGAATAGTGAAACTGAAATTGCTCCTTCAGTTTTCTTGTCACCAACCATTCCGATGACAGGAGCCATAAAGACGTCCCAGATCCCTTGTGGCTTACTAGCAACCGAACGGTAGGTACCAGAAATAATATTTCCGGCCTTATCGGTTGAGTATGTTCCGGCTGGGATAATCCAGGTTAATATAGCAATAATAACAATAATAATAAATAGAATCGTGAACGCTGACGGCATATGGAACCGATGCTTTTTCTTAACTTCTTGCAAATCTCTCACTCCAATCCCCAAAAAACTAATTTGCAAATCTATTCACAACCCTATTGTAAACTTCTTTGAAAGCGGCATCAATTGGGAATTAGAGTGCCTTCGCCCCAAAGAGTTTCCGGAAAGCTAGCAATTTCTCCTGACGAAGGCGACTTGCGCCTAGGAAGGAGTTTGCTAGCTCTAGGAAACTCGGGCGAAGCACGTTTAGAATATGTTGCCGAGAACTCCAGCAAGTCCCAAAACCAAAAGGCCAGGAACAAATCCCAGCCTTTTTCAAAGTCAAATATTTAATTTTCAAAAACCTTTTCCCCAGCCATCCAGGTTTCTTTAACCCGAACAGTTTGAAGCTCGTTATGAGGAACAGTGAAAATATCCTTGTTGAGAATGACAAAATCAGCTGCCTTGCCTGCTTCCAGAGTGCCGTTATCGTCAAAGCCACCGATTTTAGCACCATCACGAGTATAGCCAAGAACTGCTTGGGGGACAGTGATTGCTTCATTGGCATTTACAACATCACCATTAGCTGCTTTCCTGGTGACAGCGGCATAAATACTGTAGAAGGGGCTGTCAGGCTCAGCCCATGGGGTACATGGTGCATCTGAACTTAAGCCAAGCATTGCCTTGGAATTTAACATTGTCTTTACTCGGTATGCTAGCTTGAATTGTTCAGCGTTCAAATAATGACGGTATGATTCAACTTCAGCAAAGAAGAAAATCGGTTGGGTTACTAAGGCATACTTCATTTTACTGTGAGCAATTTCAATGAACATTTCATCACTCATTAGGGATGCGTGCTCAATCCGCACTGATGGCATTTCATCAAGCCATGGATCGAGATCCTTAGTAACGTCGATAACGGTTTGGATAGCTTGGTCGCCCATCGCATGAACAGCTAACTGCAACTTGTTTTCACGCGCCATATTAACAGCACGAGTTAACTTTTCTTTCGATGTAAGACTAACTCCCATTTTGCCTGATGGGTATGGATCGGCATTAAATGCTGTCTCACCAGAAATACTGCCGTCCATGAAGACTTTAATCCCAGCAACACGGAGTTTAGCATCGCCACTTGGTTGAAGTCCTTTTTCAGGATCAATTTCATCAAAGACATAGTAAATTGATGCCTTGGGGGCAAAACCACCCTTAATCGCGTCTTGGTAAAGCTTAAGAGAGGTATATGGCTTCATCCGTCCCATCATTTCACCAATTGCAACGAGTCCATTAGCAAGGTAGTGTTCGGAACTCTTAACCATGTTCTGGACATCGCCTTCATAGCTCTGGGCGGACTTAGCACGAATTAAAAGCTGAGATGCAGCAACTTCCCGCATGAATCCAGTTGGTCGTCCGTCAGCGAACCGTTCAATTTTTCCGCCAACTGGGTCAGGCGTATTTTCGTCAATTCCAGCGAGTTCAAGGGCCTTAGAATTCCCAACAGAAGAATGACAGTCTGAACGGTAAATAAAAATCGGTTGAGTGGTTGAGACGGCATCGAGATCGTCCCGGTTAGGACTCCGGTGTTCGGCTAGTTTGGTTTCGTCAAATCCCCATCCTTCGATCCAGACATCTTCACCCTTACCATAGGCGGGAGACTTACGTAATGCTTCTTGCATTTCTTTAATACTGTTAACGTTTGGCGGAGTACAAGCGACACCATGTAAGGCATCAGCAATGTATTTTGGATGCGTATGGCAGTCGATTAATCCCGGAAGAACGGTTTGTCCCTGGAGATCAATTGTTTCTCCTTCTGGGACCGGATCATTACCGATCCATTTAATTCGGCCGTTTTCAACGATCATGCCATTGGCAAAGTGATCTTCTGAATCGCCAACAAAAATATGACCGTTAATGTAGGTTTTCTTCATAGTAAAATTACCTCTCTTAATATTTGTAATTTAGGTGGTGGTGCAATTTGCTAAAGAAATGGTGATCAGACCAACCAATTAGGTAACCTTGGGTAAGAATGTTATAAACTGTCCCAAAGTTAACGGCAACTAACTGGTGGGTCTCAATTACTGAGATGATGATTAAAATAATTGGCGGAATATAACTTGTCCATTGTGACCAAACAGCGGAACCATGCATAAAACGGAACCGTAAAATATATGGGAAGTCATCATTCGGATGCATAATTAGGTTGGCTCGCTGGTAAAGCGAAACAGCGGCAGCAATACCAAATAACCCAATAATATCAAGGATGACACGAAACCAAATATTGAGATCGGGAACGCCAATATAATTGAAGAAGTCAGCAAATCCCTGGAGAATATAACTAAAAGGGATGATGTAAAGAAGATTACGAATTAACCGAAAGTAATCGAATTTTCTTAACAGAAGCAGGTTAGTGATAGCAACAATAACTCCTTCAATTAACAGCATATTTCCTAGCGACCAGTGGAGCCAGTTACTAAGATTAGCAGCGGAGGCAGTCCAGATTGCACTTCCCATGTTTGTAGAGACAGTGAGACCATTGGAACAGGAATTTAGGAAAATGGAAAATGCTAAAAAGCACCAGCGACCAGTGAGACTATTTGCCCATTGTTTGGTCAATTGTCGATTTCCTCCTTTGAAAATAGACTATAGTAATATCCTACTTCTATTTACTTGAAAAATAAACCGCTTCCATATGGAAAATAAATGAATAAAAAATTATGAAATTAAAATAACTGTTCGGCTTTAGAGAAATAAAATTTAAATTTTACTAAGAAAAACCCTTAAAAATATGCTAAAGTAGAACAAGACATTTTTTAAGGAGTCTGATTTAAGGTGAAAAAATACCGAATTTCACGCCTAAGCATGGGCTGGCAAATTATGATTGGGCTAGTATTGGGGATTATCTGTGGGATGGTCTTTTACCATAATACTGGTGCAATTAAGGTCATGCAGAGCTTGGGAACCATTTTTATTCGTTTGATCCAAATGATCGTTATGCCAATCGTCGTTTCTTGTTTAACGGTTGGGATTGCGAATATTGGTGATATTAAGAAGTTAGGACGGATAGGTGGAAAAACTTTAATCTACTTTGAAGTTTTAACTACGATTGCCATTATTCTTGGGCTAGTAATTGGTAACATTACCCACCCGGGAACGTTTATTGATATTCATAAGCTTCATGCTACTGATATTTCACAGTACATGTCGAGCGCTAAAACTGCTTCGCATAATAGCGGCTTCTGGGAATTAATTCTTTCCATTATTCCAACGAACATCTTTAAATCAATGTCTGATGGGGATATGATGCCAGTGATCTTATTCTCAGTCCTCTTTGGTTTGGGAATTGCTTCGGTCGGTGAGAAGGCAAAGATTCTTATTGATGTGCTGAATGCGGTTGCCGAAGTAATGTTCAAGGTTACTAACTGGGTAATGAAGTTTGCGCCAATCGGGGTCTTTGGCCTGATTGGGATGACGATTGCCGAAATGGGAATTAGTGCGTTACTGCCATTAGGGTTGTTTATTGTTATTGCTTATATGACAATGATCATCTTTGTTGTGGTGATTTTGGGGATTACTGCCCACTTATTCCACTTGCGCTACTGGAAGACAATGCACGTTATTCTTGATGAAATCATCTTAGCCTTTACGACAGCGAGTTCTGAAGTTACGTTGCCACGGCTAATGGAGAAGACACAAAAGATGGGTGTCAGCAAGGGGATTGTTTCCTTCGTTATTCCAACTGGGTATACCTTTAACCTTGATGGTTCGGCCATCTACCAGTCATTGGCAGCGTTATTCCTTGCTCAGGCATACGGAATCCACTTAAGCTTTGCCCACCAGTTTACCTTACTGGTTGTCTTGATGATTACAAGTAAAGGGATGGCTGGGGTGCCAGGAGCCTCATTTGTTGTTCTTCTGGCCAGTGTTTCGACAATTGGGGTACCGATTGCCGGGCTTACCTTTATTGCCGGAATTGACCGGTTTGTTGATATGGGACGAACAGCCGTAAACGTTGTTGGTAATTCCATTGCAACCCTGGTTATTGGTGAATCTGAAAAAGAATTTAACCGTAAAGAATATAATCACTACCTAGATACTTATGGTAAAAACTAGAGTAGTGTTAAAATACCGCTAACATTCAAAGCTGGATGTTAGCGGTATTTCTTTACAGATTGAAGTGTTTAACAAAGATTTTGAGTGTTCTGAGTTCGCCATCAATGATTGAAATCTGTGGTAAGACGCCACATTGTTGATAACCACATTTTTGAAAAAGCTTTTGACTGGGAAGATTATTTTCGTAAACGTAAGCAATTACGGTTTTAATATCAAGGTTGTCGGTAATTTGCTGGTCAATGAAATTTAAAATTTGTTTTCCGTAGCCACGTTCTTGAGTATCAGAAGCTAAGTAAATTGAGATTTCGGCAGAAAATTGATAAGCCTGGTGCGGGTAGAACTGGCCAAGTGAGCACCAGCCAATGATTGTTGAATCACTGATTACTACCCAGATTGGGAAACGATCATTGAAATGATTAAGCCATTCTTGACGACTATCGACAGTGATCGGCATTTCATCGTCAGTAATGTCATGGCTTGGCACTGCACTGTTATAAATTGCAACGATCCTCGACAGATCGTTTGGAGTTGCTCGACGAAAACTGAGCATTAGTAGATCGCTCCTATTCCTGAGGATCACTCAGTTGAACGCCTCGGTGGTCAACACTGGTGCTAAAGACAATTTGTGTACTTGTCTTACCGAAACGTTGTTGAATATCATTAATAAAGTCATCGAGATCAGTCGTTGACGGGAAAACCACTTCCATTACTTCAGAAAAATCACCGGTGACACAGTTACACTCAATGACGTTTGGAATGTTCTGAATATAAGGATAAAATTCTTTCTTTTGCCGAGGTTCAAGTTGGACTTGAATAAAAGCTTTAACATGGAAGTTAATTTTTTCGAGGTTAATATCTGCTTGGTAGCCTTTAATAATACCGGAACGTTCCAACTTGCTAATTCTTGCCGCAATTGCAGGGGAAGAGATGAAACATTCCTTTGAGAGATCCTTTAGGGACGCTCGGGCGTTTGTTTGTAAAATATTGACAATTTTTCGATCGATTTTGTCCACGTTAATTACCTCATTTCATTAGATGCAAAATTAGAATTAATTAAACATCCCTAATTAAATCTTAATATTATTTACCGTTGATTGTAATTGATTGCATGATGCAAGTCAAATACTTAACCAGTAAAGAATAGTTGATAAAAGTAGTAAATAATAATTACATAGTTACAAGCGCAGATTAATTAATGGTACAATAGTAATTAATAAATGTAAGAGGTTGAATGGAGGGTTCGATTATGGATCAAGAATATGAAAACATCTTAGTTCCAATGGATGGCTCAAAGGAATCTGAATTAGCGTTAGGACGTGCAGTAGCGGTTGCTAAACGTAATGGCAAGGCACACATTGATGTGTTGAACGTTATTGACACCCGTGCAATGGCTTATAACTTTGCCGGGATGTCTGATGGCAGTATCGCTTACCAATTGGTTGATAAGTCTAAGCAATACCTTGATGACGTTTTGAAGCGCGTTAAGGATAAGGAAAACTTTGATAACATTGATATTCACATTCGTTTAGGAAACCCAAAGACAATTATCGCGTTTGATTTTGTTCGGGATCACCACAACGATATGATTATGATGGGTGCCAGTGGTTTGTCACGGATGCAACGAGCAATCATGGGTTCTGTTACTTCCTACGTTAAGCGGAATGCTCCAGTTGATGTCCTTGTTGTTCGTACGGCGGTGGATCAGGTAAAATAAAATAGAGTGCCTTTGCTCCAAAGAGTTTCCGGAAAGCTAGCAATTTCTCCTGACGAAGGCGACTTGCGCCTAAAGAGTGAACCAGAAAACTTGTTTTCGTCTGTGAACCTTCACAAGGATAACTAGAGTTCTGGCTACCAACTTGTTGGTGACAGAATTCAGTTAGCTACTGGGGAAGGAGGTTGCTAGCTCTAGGAAACTCGAGCAAAGCACGTTTGGGGTAGAGTGTGAGTCGTGACGAATTAGCAACTGAGCACTAGAAAATCCCGGACGATGATTGTCTTGCAATCAAGGACGGGATAGCTAGGCGGAAGTTGCGGTCACGACGAACAGATCTCAGCTAGAGTGTGAGCAGGTAAAGAAGGCCCGTAAGACAACAATTTCTCCCGACTGGATGCTGAAAGCATCTGGGAGGGAGCTTGTTGTCTATAGGGGCTTCCCTGCGAACAGATCTTGACTATATTGCCAAGAACACATATAAACCAAAGAGTACGGAGTCAAAATCGTAATTCACTGAATTATAGTTTTGACTTCGTACTCTTTTATTTTACCAAGCTTCATGATTTAATTAAGCACTTAATTGCATCAAGAAACATCCCAATTGCCATTAGATCCATTGCAAGCATCATCTTATTTGTAAGCGTTAAGTACAGGACGATCGCCCAAAGAATAACGAAGAACCAGGCAATGATTTTATTTTTAGTCATATCAACACCTCCGTCCTCAATTATAGAACTAAAAAGAGTAGCGAGAATTTTCTCGCTACTCTTTTTTAAGTTATAAAGAATCAGTTTTACTTTTCTTGATCCTTCTTTGTAACTTCCATAACGTTATCAGTTGTTGTAACTTCTTGGTTAGCAGGAATCAATTGCTTGAAGTCAAACTCTTCACTGTTAGTAACGGTAACAATAACGGTATCATCAAGGCCAGCCTTCTTAATAGTTGGGTCCCAGAATTCCATTAATTCGTCACCCTTAGTAACATGTTGTCCCTTGTGGAAGTAGGTAACAAATCCAGTACCGTGTAATTTAACAGTATCAATACCAACATGGATTAATAATGCAATCCCACTATCAGAAACTAGACCGACAGCGTGACGGGTTGAGAAGGTTGCACGAACAGTACCGCTGAATGGTGCGTAAACCTTACCGTCAGATGGCTTGATAGCAAATCCTTGCCCCATGCTTCCACTAGCAAATGCAGGGTCGCTAACATTCTTCAAGTCAACAACAGTACCAGCAACTGGTGCAGGGATTTCTGTTACACCAGGCTTAGGAGCTGCAACAGTTTCATCTGTTGAGTCAGCTTCGTTGCTGTTACCCTTGGTGAATTGCTTACCCCAGGTTTGTTCAAGTTCATCAACAATCTTGGCGTGCATCTTTTCATCCAACTTAACCTTAGTGGCAAAGATAATAACAGAGATAGCAAGCATGATTGCTGGTGCAAGGAACATAACAAGCTTGAATGTTGTTACACCTGATGCAGAAAGTGATGATGCAGTAGCTCCGGCAGTCATTCCGGCAGCGATTGCAGTAGGTCCGATAATCCAACCAGAAACAGCTCCGGCAAACTTATCGAGTAATGGACGAACTGAAAGTGTTAATGATTCATCACGGTGTCCTAATTTTAACTGACCGTATTCAACTGAGTCAGTGATTGTCATCAAAACAACTAAGAAAACAAGTGGTTGTGGGATGAAGAATAATTCAGCACCAATCAATACCATTACTAGTGAATGACCAGCAAAGGCAAAGACTAATAATCCTAATGCTAACATGCTGACAGAGCCGTAGAATAACTTCCGCCGACTAATCTTGTTAGTAAACATTGGGAAAGTAAGAACTGAGATAACACCGACAACAGTGTTCAAACCACCAAGGATTGAGAAGGCCTTGGCATTACCGAGAATGTATGTGAAGTAGTAAAGCTCCATACTGTTAACAAGCGTAATCCCGGTTGTGTAGAACAAGTAGGACATTGCAATGGAGAATAGTTGATCGTTCTTAACAAGGACTTTGAAAACATCTTTAAGTTTAGTTTGTTCCTTGTTTTCACGAAGCAATGATTGTTGTTCGTGAGTTCCTAAACCAACACCAACAGCAGTAATGGCGGCGATGGCAGCGATAATTGCCGCGAAGATAAACCAACCACGGTCATCACCAGTACCACCGTTTTGGTTAGCGGAGAAGAACAGAACCATTGGCATAATAACAAAACCAACAATCTGACCACCAACAGTGGAACCAACCCGAGCAAAGGTAGCAATCTTATCACGTTCGTGTGAATTGAATGATAAGGCTGGAAGCATTGACCAGAAACCAACATCGTTAAATGAATAGAAGATATCCATAATGATGTATAAGATGGCAAAAATAATCAAGTAAAGATAAGGGCTAGAAACGTTTAAGCCACCTAGTGGAGTGAAAAGTGCTGCTAAGATAACAGCAGAAATAATTCCACCGCCAACAACCCAAGGCTTGAATTTACCCCAACGAGTATGGGTCCGGTCAATCGCATTCCCAATCATTGGATCAATTAACAATTCGATAATCCGGAGAACCGCAATAATTGTGGTAATCCATAAAATCATGTGATCATTGAATGCTTTGTTACCGGAATGGAATAAGTGTCCGGTAACATACATAATAAAGTAAGTAGAGAGCAAGGCATAGAAAGCATCGTGTCCAAATGCACCCATTGAATAGGCGAAACGGGCACGACCAACATGTTCTTGACTCTTAGAACTATTGTTCATTGTAGACTCCCCTTTTCTGCATCAACATTTATAATAACTTACAGCCATTATGTTAAGCGCTTTCATAAAAGATGTCAATATTCTTTTAGTAAATTTTTACGAAAAAATTTGCTAAATAATTTATCCATTAGGTAAAAATTGTTTAATTGGTATAGTGCTAATAGGCGAAATATAATAAGCAATGATGACTTAGTACTAATAAAATGACTAGGAAGAATGAGCGGTTGGTAAATGTTTATTCAGTGATGAACAAAAAAGGACTTATGATGATTTCATCATAAGTCCTTAATTCAATGGAAATATAATAATTAATTATTGTTCTTCGTACCAGCTGTAGTGGTAGTTACCAGGACGGTCTGTCCGTTCGTAGGTGTGGGCACCAAAGTAGTCCCGTTGTGCTTGTAGTAAGTTTGCAGGAAGGACTTCAGCACGGAATGAGTCATAGTAACTAATAGCAGCACTTAATGATGGAACAGGTACACCAGCCTTTACGGCAAGTGCAACAACGTCCCGAATAGCCTTTTGGTACTTCTTAGCAATGTCCTTGAAGTAGTCGTCAAATAAGAGGTTCTTCAAGTCAGGATTCTTTGCGAAGGCATCAGTAATGTTTTGTAAGAATTGGGCACGAATAATGCAACCAGCACGCCAAATTTGGGCTAATTCGCCGTATTGGAGGTTCCAATTGTAACGTTCGGAATCGATCCGCATTTGTTCGAATCCTTGAGCGTAACTCATTACCTTACCGAAGTAGAGAGCTTGACGAATCTTTTCAACTAATTCTTTCTTGTTATCAATTGAAACGGCTTCAGTATCAACAGGCAATTCCTTGCTTGCTTGAACCCGTTCCTTCTTCATCATTGAGATGTAACGAGCATAAACGGCTTCAGTAATAACAGATTGTGGTGCACCACCGTCAAGGGCAGTTTCAGAACTCCACTTACCAGTTCCCTTGTTAGCACCACGGTCAAGAATCATATCAACGATTGGCTTACTCTTGTCATCGCCAAGGTCATCTTTTCGGGTAAGAATGTCAGCAGTAATGTCAACAAGATAGCTGGAAAGTTCACCCTTGTTCCATTCAGCAAAGGTCTTAGCAATATCGTCAACTGGCATCTTTAAGACGTTCCGCATGATGTTGTAACTTTCATCGATCAGTTCTTCGTCACCATATTCGATTCCGTTGTGAACCATCTTAACGTAGTGACCAGCACCGTTAGGACCAATGTAGGCAACACATGGCTTGCCGTCTTCTTCAGCCTTGGCAGCGATCTTAGTAAGAATTGGTTCTACCAAGTCATAAGCTTCTTTTTGACCACCAGGCATTAATGATGGACCATAGAGAGCACCTAATTCACCACCAGATACACCCATGCCAATGAAGTTGATTCCGGACTTGTCTAACTTAGCATTCCGTGCCATTGTGTCATGGAAGTTAGTGTTACCGCCATCAATTAAAACATCACCCTTATCAAGTAATGGTAATAATTCATCGATAACAGCATCAGTAGCCTTACCAGCCTTAACCATCATAAGGATTCGACGAGGCTTTTCTAGTGAGTTAACGAAGTCTTCAATTGTGTAACTTGGCACTAACTTTTTATCACCGTGATCACGGATCATTTCGTCAGTTCGGTTACGGTGACGATTATAAACACCAACGGTAAAACCACGACTTTCAATGTTTAAGGCGAGGTTTTTACCCATAACAGCTAAACCAACAACACCAATTTGTGCTTTTTGATCTGACATATTCTTACACTCCTTAGCTAATCTTGTGTTTATTTTCACAATAATTATTATACAGCAAACAACTTTGAAAGTAAAAACAAAAAAGGCTTAAGAAGAAAATTATTTTCTTCTTAAACCTTATCGGTAATTTAGGTTATTTGTTAAGATCGTAAACCCACTTGCGACCATCACGAGCTAACAATTCAGTAGCTGCGGCAGGACCCATTGAGCCTGGAGTGTAGTTAGGGAATTGTGGCTTTTCGATGTCCCAAAGGTTCCGAATAACGTCAACGAACTTCCATGCGTAAGCAATTTCAGCCCATGAAGCAAAGTTAGTGTGGTTACCTTCAAGAGCATCGTGGAAAAGACGTTCGTATGGTTCTGGTGATTCCTTCTTGGCAGAATCGCTTTGAAGGAACTTCAAGTCAACTGGTTCAGTTGTGTAACCTTGACCAACATGCTTAGCGTTTAATTGGAGAGCAAAGCCGGACTTAGGTTCAACAAAGATAGTTAAAACGTTGGAATGAAGAGCTTGTTCGTTGCCAGAAGTTGGATTAGCAAAAATATCAATTAATGGCTTCTTGAAGACTACATCAATCCGTGTAAACTTGTCGGCTAACTTCTTACCAGTCCGAACGTAGAATGGAACGCCTGACCAACGGTAGTTATCAAACATTAACTTAGCAGCAACGAATGTTTCAGTACCTGATTCTGGATCAACACCATCTTCATGACGGTAATCAGGTTGACTGCCATCAGCACCATATTGGCCACGAACAAAGTTAGCAGCTGCTTGTGATGGGGTGTAAACACGTAAACTACGCAATGCCTTGATCTTTTCAACACGAACATCGTCGTCAGTAAAGGCAACAGGTTCTTCCATTGCTAATTGAGCAACAACTTGCATGATGTGGTTTTGAACCATGTCACGTAAAGCACCAGAGTTGTCGTAGTATCCGGCACGTTCTTCAACACCAAGCTTTTCACTTAAGGTTACTTGGATGTTGTCAATGTAACGGTTGTTCCAGAGAGCTTCGATGACTGGGTTACCGAAACGTAATGCTTGGATATTTTGAACCATTTCCTTACCAAGGTAGTGGTCAATCCGGAAAATTTGGTTTTCTTCAAATGTTTGTGACAATTCGTCGTTCAGCTTCTTAGCTGAGTCAAAGTCACGTCCGAATGGCTTTTCAATAACAAGACGGTTGTAACCATTGTCAGTTAATAAGCCTTGCTTCTTGATGTTGATAGCAATAGTACCAAAGAATTGTGGAGCCATTGACATGTAGAACAAACGGTTACCTTCAGTACCGAATTGCTTGTCAAGTTCAGCTAAGCGATCCTTCAACTTAGCGTAATGTTCTGGTTTAGTAACATCATGAGCACAGTAGAAGAAATGCTTAGAAAATTCTTCTGCTTCGCCATCCTTTGCAGGAATATCCTTAATTGAATTTAAAACCATTTCTTGGAATTCTTCATCGCTCATTTCATGACGTGAAGTACCAAGTAATGCAAAGTGGTCAGCTAAGTAGCCTTTTTGATAAAGCTTGAAAAGGGAAGTGTAGAGCTTCCGCTTAGCTAAGTCACCAGTTGCACCGAATAATGTAATTAATGCCTTATTTTCTGTAGCCAAAATGTTCACTCCTTCTGAATATTCAGAAAATCTTCTAACGCTACAATTATATACTTTCGACGGCAATTCTGCATTAAAAATGGTAAACGTTTTCTCTATGAATTCTTTACAAAGATAATGGATCAACTGAGATCTTTATTCATATGAAAAGAACATCCGCTATTGATAAATAATTGGTCTAGAACAAAACTTTTTTGCTTTTTTATGCAGAATTAAGCAGAAATGCGAATGAAAAATCAAAAAATACTCGTTCTAATATATTAGAAAGGTAATTTTTAGTGCCTCATTTTGGGACACTTGTTTGACGTGACACAGAATGAACAATATAATCAAAAAAGAGGATTTTAACGGAGGAAAAACATGACTGCACAGATATACCCATATTTAACATTTGAGAACGCAAAGGAAGCGATGGACTACTATGTTCAGAACTTTGATGCAGAAATTGTTTATCACCAGCCGCTTAGTGAAGAACAAGCGGAAAACTTGGGATTGGATATTGACTCGTTAAGTACTACAACTTTTCGTGGCATATTTCAGGTTGCTGGTCAGAAGCTAATTTGTGCAGACGCAACAATGACGAATCCCCAACCATCATCAATGGTTTCCATCATGATTAATTTCGGTGAAGATGAGGCTGGGGCAAAACAGTTATTTAATAAGGTAGCAAGCTCTGACGAACAGCGTGTTACAATTCCGTTTGGCAATCAAACAGCTGATAATCAGCTTGGTCAAGTAGTAGATAAATACGGAATCACTTGGTTGATTTGTAGTGGTAAATTGATGCAGGAAGATTAAAAAATAGGAAGCTGGGAATTAACTTTCTCGGAGGGACGGTTGACTAACCTAGAACGATGAATGATGATGAAATCATCAGAATCGTTCGTAGTTAGGCTCGAGTCCCTCAGTTAATTCCCGCGATTAGACTCTATAGATTCGGAGAGCGCTAATATGGAAAGAGGATGAGAAAAAACGCCTAGTTTTTCCCATCCTCTTATTTTTTATCTTGATCACACTCTATTTTTCATTCCATCTCTTTGCAAGACGATCGTAGATAACCTCAATATCTTGAGAAGTTCCGCGAAGTTCATAATCAGCAAGGAAAGGAGCATCGAATTGCTTAGCGTACTTTCTTGCAGTTAAGCAATACTGTTCGTTGAAGTTTCGATTACCGCTACCGACAATTCCAAGGCACTTCTTAGCATTATCGCCATAAGCAATGTATTCGCCCAGAGCAGTGGTCATAATTTCTGTAAAGCCAGAAGTAATACCATCGCCACCGTCTAAGTATGTCGGAACAAAAACGAAAAATGGTTCTTGTTCATCAGCTGCTTCAGTCTGGTCAGTGATTTCCTTAAGGTTTAATAGTGGACTGCTGGGATTAAAACTATGTTGTTGCTTAGCATATGTTTCCATACGGCTAAGAAATGAACGCGTATTCCCTTCAATAGAGATATAAAGAATGTTCATTGCTGTCATTTGAGATCCTCTTTCTATTATAACGTAATTGATTCCTAGTCTATTTTAGATGAATAGGGCGATAAATAACAGTATAAATTATTTTATTGTTAAGGATTGCTAATATTATTGTAGCAAATGGTAAAAAATATTAAGCTATTAAACATAGTACAAGAAATATTTAGATAACGAGCAACCAGTAAGGGATAAAAATCATTTTAAACCGATGGCATAGTCTATTTACATAATTACATGATAAAATTAATCTATAATGTTTCTTAATTTGGGAGGACTCGATTTGAGTAGTATTGTTTTAGATAACTTAACATTCGATGCTAAGTCTGGGGATCAGCTTGAAAATGTTTCATTAGAATTGACTTCACCACAAGTGATTGCTTTTTGTAGTAATGATAATGGTGCAACAACAGCATTAAAGCAGCTCTTAGATGCTCAGGGAAGTATTGAAGAGGGATCAGTACTCGTAAATGGTGAACCGCTGGGAAAAGTAAACCGGCGTCATGGCAATCCGCTCGTGGCTCATTTTGATGATATTGAATTAAAGGGGAAAACAGTCTTAAAGGCGGTAAAGAATTGTCTCAAGCATCATCAAAACGTTTTGACGATTGATCAAACTAACCAAATGCTTGAATCACTCGGCATTGTCCCGGGAAGACGGGTTGCTGACTTGACTCCCGATGAGCAGCAAAAGCTTCGAATCGTTCTCCTCCTTTCTTGGTGTCGGCCAATTGTTCTTCTTGATGATGCTTTTGATGACCTTGATGAGGATAGTCGTTTGACAATGAGCGAACTGGTTGCTGACTACACTAAAAAGACTGATTCACTTGTTATCTTTACAAGTCAGGATGTTTCTACACTGATGCGTTTTTCTAAGGTGATTTATTATTTTGAAGGTAGTCACCTGACATCTGCTCGTAATGTTGAAATGCTGGATAGTGTTGACTGTGTAGTAACAATTATTGGAACAGGTTTCCCGGTTGAAAACGCGGTAAAGTTAGGGGCTCATATGTTAGAAGAAGCGCCTAAAGAAACCCGGTTCCTTTTCACAGGTAATATTCAAGTTCTCCTTCCATTAATGGAACAAAGTACGATTACTGATGTTCGAATTGAAGACGCAACAGTAGAGGATGAACTAATGACCTGGTAAGTGTTTAAGGAGGGATGCATGTGGGTAGAGTAGTACTGGTTGATAATCGGGAGGATGAACTGGCACTTAAGATTATGAAAAAGGTGCCGGATGCCATTGTATCAACAAATTTTAAGGTTCAACTTCAATCGGGCGATATTTTGTGCTGGCTACCAAGACTAAACGATTACGTGGATGACGAAGTTCAAGAATTGGCTGATTTAATAGATCAGAGTACGTTTTTACCAGAAAAAATTGTAATGTTAAGCATTCCCGGAACAGCAGACGATGCTTCACTGGAACAAGTAGAAAAGTGGTATGGCAAGGATGCACGTTCAATGATAATGATGCACCAATATGCGGTTAAAATGATTGATGAGTTTGAGATTCCGTATACAATTGTCCGTATTCCACCATTGATGTTGACAAATACGAGTGTTTCAGTTATTGGTGAAGGCCAACCGATGACTGGTAACAAATTGGGAATAAACCAACTCGTCTCGATTTTCCAAACGGTTCTTGAAACCAACCGCTACCTTAATCAGTCAATTGGGATTGTTAATAGCGAGGGAGGTCAACAATGACAAACTTAACAGAATTTAAACGCTGGGAGAATGGGATCTCCCGGATGCATTTTCCAAAATGGGAAGAATTACCAAGCTTGGGATTATATGTTGATCAAGTAGCTGCAGTGATTAATGAGTATTTAACTAGTTTGGGGATGGAACCTCTTACCAAGTCAATGATTAACAACTATGTAAAAAAGAAAACCATTCAGGCACCAATTAAGAAAAAGTATGCTGTTAACCAAATCGTTGACTTATTACTGATTGGCTTTTTCAAAAATACCTTTACAATTAATGATATTCGCCAAGGGATCCTCCAAATCACTGCTAAGGATTATCCTAAACAAGCCTACGACCGGTTTGTAGAAGTCCTTAATGCGCGGTTAAGAAATGAGCCAATTCCAGCTAACCCGAATTTCACCCCGTCTAATGAACAATTAATGGTTCTAGGGATCGATGCGGTTCTAGCTGGATTGAAAGCTAGATACCTGCTAGAAACAATGGCAGATAGTAACAAAACAGAAGAAGATTAAAAATATGGGAGAGTTAATCCAGAGCCATCTGCGGCTCCGAGTAACTCTCCCATTTAATTTATTCATTTGCTAGGCGTTTATGGGTATCTGTCTTAATAATTTTATAGATAGCAGCGAATAACGGTACGGTAAACATCATTCCTAAAATACCGTAAATTCCTCCACCAATAATAACAGCGGCGAAAACCCAGACACTAGGCAGACCAATTGATTTGCCGACAACTAGCGGGTAGGTGATTCGGTTATCGAGCTGCTGAAGGATGATAATAAAGATTAAAAACATTCCTGCTTGAATTGGTGAAACCGCGAAGATAATGATTACGCCAACTCCAGCGCCAAGAATTGCACCAATAATGGGAATTAGGGCACCAATCGCAGTTACTACGCCAATCATTGAAGCATATGGCATCCGGAGAACGCTCATCCCAATAAAACAGAAAATCCCTAATATAGCAGCATCCTTACACTGACCAACAATGTAGCTGCTGTAACTATCATTAAAAACTTTGGTAACGTAGAAAATATGTTTGCCTAACTGGGGAAGGTAGGCGTTAATAAGTCTTTTTATTTGGCGACTCAGTGTTTCTTTATAAATTAGGAGGTAAATGGAGAAGAAGAGGGCAACCACAGCAGTCGCTACAGTTGAAAATACTGATGATGCAGTTGAAATGATTGCTTTAAAGGTCCCGCCAAAACCAGCAGTAAGGTATTTACCGACTTGATTCCATTTAATCTTTTCTAAATCAAAGCTGTTCCATAAGGTATTTAAATCCTTATTGTGCTCGATAACTTTTACGAAACGGTTAACTACTTGTCCATGATTAGCCACCAGTAACTTGATACAAGAAATAAGCTCCGGAATTACTAATGATGAAACAATTACTAGAATTAGAATAATTGTTAGGTAGGAAAGAACAATCCCGAATAATCGTCGGTATTTTTGCGCCCACTTTGTCTTAAATATTCTGGAATAGAGGTGCTCATACTGATTAAGAAGAAGGTTAACGATATATGCGATAACCCCACCAATTAAAAGCGGCATTGCAGCACTAGTAACTGAACTAATCAGTTTAGCCACTGTCGGCCAATACCTTACTGCCAGGTACAGGCAAAAAAGAGTAATTACTAGGGATAGGTGATTTTTTTGAATTTTAACTTTCACGTTGTTCTCCTTGCATTAACTTCTTAGCGATATTGGTAAGATACCGGTGACTTTCAACCTGTTCACGGCAGTTCCACTGATCGTGAAGGTTGATTTCATATATGCTACTAGCATTTGGGTTTAATAGCTTTAGTACAGGAGCCCAATCAATTTTTCCCTTACCTAGTTGCAGACTATCATGTGTTTGCCCCATTGAATCTACAAGGTGATAGTGGACAACGTGATCACGCAAATGCTTAAGGGATGCCTGCAGTGCTTGATTATCACCGTGCATTTCAATAAAGCAGTGAGAAGTGTCGAATGCTAGTCGGTAGTTATGGCTTAGTATCTCGTCTTCCTGTTCCGGATGACCGTATGCAAATACCGGGGCAATTGAGTTTTCAAACATAATATGCTGACCGTCAGCCTTTGCGAAGCGATCTAACCGTTTATAAACCGCTTGGCGAGCTTTTTCGACACTTGGATAAAGGCTAACCATTTCCTGAACTTCTTTACCGGCATAGCCACCGTGAACTAGTACTTGGATATTTCGCTTTTTTGCTAGAGCAATTAATTGTTCAGTTGATGTTTCAATGAACCGATAAAGCTCTGGAAAGCTTTTTTCGGGGGCAACAACTTCTGAGTGCCACTCATGATAGACCATTGGGTGGTGGATAACGATCCTTTGAATTCCCTTTGACTGAACATATTGAACTGCTTCATCAAGGCGCTGATACCCTTCAGGTGTAAAGTCAGCAGCACTTGTATAAAACTCATATACGTCTGGGTGATATTGAAGGCGGTCGTCAATCTGTTGCTGATCGCTGCTTCCCTTTAACCCTAGCATTGGCATAACCATCATTGTCAGTCCTTCCAATAAAATAGTTACCTTCATTTTAGCAGATTATATGGTTAGCGACTGATGAAGAAAATTGAAACGTTTCACATGGAACAAAATAAGAAGCTGGGAATTAACTTTCTTGGAGGGACGGTTGACTAACCTAGAACGATGAATGATGATGAAATCATCAGAATCGTTCGTAGTTAGGCTTGAGTCCCTCAGTTAATTCCCGCGATTAGACTCTATAAGTTCGGAGAGCGCTAAATATGGAAAAAGGATGAGAAAAAACGCTTAGTTTTTTCTCATCCTCTTAGTGGTGAATGCACTACAGATTCTTATCCATAATAAATGTTAATTTAGAAAGCTCAAGGCCGTGCATAATCAAGTTACTCATTAACTCTTTAGTTCGTTTTGCCATTTCCGCAACCATCTTGTGGGTTTCTTTACTGAGGTAGGCACAAGCATCATTATCACTCATTCCTTCAACCTTTGGCGCAACCTGACTGACCCACCGGTAAAGGTATTCGCGTGAGTCCTTTAAGTAGTTAAGATCATCCTGAGCAAATTCAGCGTGGTGAGCTTCAACAATCATTGAAAGTGCCCGGTACATCCAGTAAGCGCTCTTCAGATCCATATTAAGCTTCTTTGGTGTTTCACGGTAGCTGACATCAATATCATCCGCATTACCGAAGAATGGGATATAAGGAGTGAAGGTTGGAATACCAAAACTCATCCACATAATAGTAGAAGCAGCTTCTGGTAAATCATTCCGTACTTGAAGAACATGGGAGTTCTGTGTCCGGTTAAGAGAGATTGGCCGGAACAAGTGCTTTTGTTCTTCAGTACCGTGACCTAGTGGATCATATGGGGTGCCTTGATAGTGGCTGCTCAAAATCTTTTGCACATCTGCCAAAGTAATCCGGTGGTTGGTTCGCATAATGAATGGAAGATCAAAGTCGAGCGGATCCTGTTCTACACTTGGATTGAGGACTTTATGACCGTACCATTGACGTGGTGTATTGTAGTGCTGATCGAATACATCGGCCGTTCCAAAAATATGGCGGAAATCCCAGCCGTACTTATCAGGGTTGAGATGATTCTTTTCAACAAATTCTTGAATACCTTCTGACCACATAAAGTTATCAGGATCATTGAAGTCCACTTGTTGAATGGCAACCCGATTTCCGGTTACTGCATAGGCATCGTCTGGGATTCGTTCAGCAACCCAGTGGTGACCGGTAACAATTTCCATGTACCAAACATCATTTTTATCGCTAAAAATAACCCCGTTTCCTTCTGCAGAACCATACTTTGCAATCAATTGACCGAGGTACTTAACACCATCTTTAGCACTGTCAATAAATGGAAGTGTTGCAGCGACGATAAGGTCTTCATTGATTCCAGATTCGGTATTTAAGGGATCGCATGCCAAAACCCGTTCGTTGGCATAAACACTTTCAGTGGCACTCATTCCAACGTTCTTTTCGTTAAAGCCGCTTTCATCAAAAACTCCCTCAGTCTTGTAATTAACGTTTGGGGTTCCCTGATAGCGGTAACCGTCAGCTGGCCGATCAACAACACACTTATTTAAGTAGGCTTTTACTTGATTAGGATGGTTATGGTAAGCAGGATAAGTGACAAACCGTTGTGGTGTTAATGGGCCAAACGTATCGTCATTTCTTGCTGCCATTGTTGAGCCATCAATTGTAGCGTCCTTACCAACCAGGACGGTGGTACAAGCAGATAAGTTTTTCTTCATCTATTTCAAGACCTTTCTAGATAAAACATAAAAAATTGGTCATTATCATTTTAAGCTTCTTGATACCGGTTATCAATTTACCCACATAAGTTAACTTAATGGGAATCGGTAATATCAACTAAGTTAAGGATGTTGTTCAAGATCAGCAAATTCGGCATGAACCAGCTTAGCTAAGTCCTCTGAATTGAGTTTAACTGAACGACCAAGTTTACCGGATGAAACGTAAATCTCGCCTTGCTCCTTCGCTTCATTATCAATGAAGATTGGGTACTGGAACTTTTCATAAATACCAATTGGTGTGTTAGCACCATGAACATATCCCGTAGTCTTCAAGAGGTTCTTTAATGGCACCATGTTTACCTTTTTATTTCCAGAAACCTTAGCAAGCTTCTTTTCATCAAGGTGCTGATCTACTGGAACTACGCCAACAAGCGGACCAGTAACATTTCCAGAAAGAACTAATGTCTTGTAAATATGGTGTTCATCAACACCAGAATGATCGACACTCATCGAGCGGACGTCACCATCTTGGTGGGTGGGAAATTCTGCTTGTTCATATGGGATGTTATTTTTGTCCAAGATTTGTTCAACCTGGGTTTTCTTCATTTTACTTTTTTTCTTTTTACTCATAAATCTTTTAAGCTCCTTTTTTCTGGGACGAACCAATTTTTACTAAAATAGATCCCAATTTTAAATAGGTCTGCTATACTAGAAACAGAATTAAACGTCTATCAAATAATCCGAGGAGTAAATGACATGGCAGATTTAGTATACCGCTCAGTAATGAGTGATATAAAACAAAAAATCCTAGCAAATCAATATCCGGGAATGAAATTACCTGATGAGCGAAGTCTTAGTGCAAGTTACAAGGTGAGTCGCAGTTCAATCAAACGCGCACTTGGTGTTTTAGCACAACAAGGGATTATCTTTAAAAAACGGGGATCCGGAACGTTTATTAACCCCTTATACCTAAAGAATCGGTCGCTATTTCGCTATGAAGGAAGTAACTTGGGGGTTACCGATAGCTTTAAGTTTGGTGACAAGAAGCAAAGCATTAAACTGATGGACTATCAGGTTATCCCTGCAAGCAAAGATCTTCAGCAGGACCTCTTTCTTGATGATAATGATTTTGTCTATAAGATCAAACGACTTCGCTTAATTGATGACCAACCCTTTATTATCGAAACTGGTTATATTCCGATTAAGATTATTCCAACCCTTTCGCCAGACATTGTTAAGAGTTCAATTTTTAACTACCTAGAAACTGCAAAGGGAAAGCGGGTTACAAAGTCCTTTATGTCGATTAGTGTTGCTCCGTCAAAGGCTGATGATCAACGACTTCTTAAACTCAAGCCAGCTGAACCGGTTGCGATTATGGAAGGGGTCTTCTTCCTTGATGATGGAACACCCTTTGAAGTTTCGAACATGCGAGTTCATTACCGGTATATGAAATATGACACTTTTGTGAGTCTGGATCAAGAAAATTAAAATGTAAAGAACGGCAACTCTGATAACATAAAGGTTGCCGTTCTTAATATTTAATCTTCAACTTTATTAGCGGATAATTTTCGATAGTAGTTGGCGATCTTATTGTCATCAACGAGTTGCAAAAAGACAAATTCAATTATCCATTGATTAGATGACGAAAGTGAAAGCTATACTTGAAAGTTGACCATAACCAATGAAAACCATAGGCAGAAATAAATGCTAACAAAATAGTCATTATAATTAGAAACGGAAATTTAATCATTAACGGGATTGTCCAGTGAGCTAGCAGTTTCCAGTTCCAGTAAAGCCAGAATACGTGGGAAAGGTAAGCACGGTGAGCATAAAGTGCCACCCAATGAACTAAGGGCAACCATTGGCTACGAAACTTTTGCATATACATTGCAATTGTTGCGATTAAGCCAATTGAAGCTAAATTATAGAAAATCATTGATGGTAAATAATAAGGGGCATTATCTAACTTGACTGGCGTACCATAATTAAAGAAATTAAAAGTAACGTAGTAAAGAAGAAGACACCAAATAGTAACCAGCAGTCCCCAATGTTTCATTACAAATAAACAAATTGATTCATGAAAAACCCACAAGAGGGTACCGCTAACGGCAAAAATAATAAAACTCGGAAAAATTCGATCAAACAAGTACCATTGCTGGGCTTGCGGACCATGGAAAATTTCTAATTTGTAAATCCAATGCCACACTAATTCAAATGCTAGGGTTAGGCTAAAAATAAGGATTCCCCGTTGCGGTTTTCCAGTACACCAACGAGCAAGGCTCCAGAAAATTGGCATTAAGATAATGAATTGAAGCATCATAACGTTGTACCAAAGGTGTGGGGCAGCGTTACCGTTGATGAATTGCCAACCAAAACTAGTCAAGTTGTGATAATGACCATGTTGTTGTAGCTGCGGCAGAAAAATTAAGTAGACCGTTGTCCAAAGAATTGAGGGGATAAATAGGATGTGCCAACGGTTAATTATAAACCGGTGATAATCGCGTAATCGAGCCATGGGATGGGTGCGGGTTGACGAAAAAAGAATGCCGAAGATAAAAGCTGATGCGGAAAATTTAACTACTTCATATATTCCACCAAGCAAGAATTGTTGACCCACGGGTAAGGAAGTTTGCATCAGAAAACTGATAATTGATTGGATCATTACGGTAATCACAGCGAAAAGCTTTACGAAGTCTCCAATGTCTGCTTGGCTTTCTGCACCTAATTGTTGCAAAATTAATCCTCCATATTTTATTTAAACTTACATTAATAAGTGTAAAGCGAGATTCTTTTTTCGTCACTATTTTGTTAAGATAATTGGGTGGAAATATAAACCACATAAATTGGATCGGATCAATTTATTAAAAGGTTGACTTTTATTTTAAATCCGTTATTATTAGTAATGTAAATTTGAATGATTTACGTATTGTTTAACGGCAAGAACGTATCTATTTATTCAGAAGGAGTGTTTATTAGAATGGCAGTAGATTACGATTCCAAGAAGTACTTGGAAAGTGTTGATGCTTACTGGCGTGCAGCCAACTACCTTTCAGTTGGTACATTATTCTTAATGGGTGACCCATTATTACGTCAACCATTAAAGGCAGAAGACGTTAAGCCTAAGCCAATTGGTCACTGGGGTACTATTGTTCCTCAAAACTTCATTTACGCACACTTGAACCGTGTAATTAAGAAGTACGACCTTGACATGTTCTACATCGAAGGTTCAGGTCACGGTGGCCAAGTTATGGTTAACAACTCATACTTGGATGGTTCATACACTGAAATTTATCCAGAATTTACTCAAGACACTAAGGGAATGGCTAAGTTATTTAAGCACTTCTCATTCCCAGGCGGTACTGCATCACACGCCGCACCTGAAACTCCAGGTTCAATCCACGAAGGTGGGGAACTTGGTTACTCACTTTCACACGGTGTTGGTGCAATCTTAGATAACCCAGACGTTATCGCCGCTGTTGAAATTGGTGATGGTGAAGCTGAAACTGGTCCATTGATGGCATCATGGTTCTCAGACAAGTTCATCAACCCAATCAAGGATGGTGCGGTATTACCAATCATCCAAGTTAACGGTTTCAAGATTTCTAACCCAACTATCCTTTCACGGATGAGTGACGAAGAACTTACTAAGTACTTCGAAGGTATGGGCTGGAAGCCTTACTTCGTTTCAGCTTACAAGGAAGCTGATCGTGAAGGTGAATTTAACGGTTACAAGGACCACATGGAAGTTCACGAACAAATGGCTAAGACCATGGATACTGTTGTTGAAGAAATCAAGGCTATCCAAAAGAATGCTCGTGAAAACAACGATGACTCATTACCACAATGGCCAATGATTATCTTCCGTGCTCCTAAGGGTTGGACTGGTCCTACTAAGGATCTCGATGGTAACCCAATCGAAAACTCATTCCGTGCTCACCAAATTCCTATTCCGGTATCACAAGATGACATGGAACACAAGGACATGCTTGTTGACTGGATGAAGTCATACAAGCCAGAAGAATTGTTTGACGAAAACGGTCACCCAGTTGCTCTTGTTGAAGAGAACACACCAGAAGGTAACCGTCGGATGGCTATGAACCCTATCACTAACGGTGGTATCGATCCTAAGCCACTTGTATTGCCAAACTACCGGGACTTCGCTGTTGATGTTCAAACACCAGGTTCTGTTGTAAAGCAAGACATGCTTGAATGGGGTAAGTACCTCAGCAAGATGGCTGAATTGAACCCTAACACTTTCCGTGGATTCGGTCCTGATGAATCTAAGTCAAACCGTCTTTACGCATTCCTTGACAATGACAAGCGTCAATGGATGGAAGGTATTCACGAACCAAACGATGAAAACCTTGCACATTCAGGTCGGATGATTGATTCACAACTTTCTGAACACCAAGCTGAAGGATTCCTTGAAGGTTACACCTTAACTGGTCGTCACGGATTCTTCGCAACTTACGAAGCATTCGGTCGTGTTGTTGACTCAATGCTTACTCAACACATGAAGTGGTTACGTAAGGCTAAGGATCTCTACTGGCGTCACCAATACCCAGCATTGAACTTTGTTGATACTTCAACTGTATTCCAACAAGATCACAACGGTTACACTCACCAAGATCCAGGTCTGTTAACTCACATGTTCGAAAAGGAACGTCCAGATCTTGTTAAGGAATACTTACCAGCAGATACTAACTCTCTGATGGCTGTTTCTAACAAAGCCTTCAACGACCAAGAATGCATCAACATCTTCGTAACTTCCAAGCACCCACGTGCACAATGGTTCTCCATTGACGAAGCTACTGAATTAGTTGATAACGGTCTTGGCTACATCAACTGGGCATCTACTGACCAAGGTAGCGAACCAGATGTTGTCTTTGCATCAGCAGGTACTGAACCAACTGAAGAAGCTCTTGCTGCTATTGACATTCTTCATGACAACTTCCCTGAATTGAAGATTCGTTACATCAACATCATTGAAATCATGAAGTTGATGAAGCAAGACAAGAACCCAGAAGGTTTGTCTGACGCAGAATTCAACCGTTACTTCACTACTGACAAGCCAGTTATCTTTGCATGGCACGGATTCCGTGACATGATCCAAGCATTGTTCTTCGATCGTGCAAACCGGAACGTTCACATTCACTCATACGAAGAAAATGGTGACATTACCACTCCATTCGACATGCGTGTATTGAACGAACTTGACCGTTTCAACTTAGCTAAGGATGCTATCCAAAGTGTTCCTGGTTACGAACAAAAGAGTGCTGCATTTGTTGCCAAGATGGACAACATGATTAACAAGCACAACCACTACATCCGTTCAGAAGGTAAGGACTTACCAGAAGTTACTAACTGGACTTGGAAGGGTCTTAAGTAATCACTGTTGATTACTAATTAAACACTTAATAAAACGAAAATAGCTGAAGAAAAGATTGCTTTTCTTCGGCTATTTTTTGGTTTTAAATTAAATGCAAAGTTTTGTAAACCGGTAAAGCTAGCCGGATAGCCAGCTTTGAAGGGTCAAAATAGTTGTGTATAATATTAGTGATAACTGAAGTGAGGTGTTAGTGAGTATGCAACGGCAGTACCTAAGTATTGATATTGGTGGAACAACGATCAAAAGTGCCCGAATTGATCATTCGGGAAACATTATGACTAAGGGAAGACAGCAAACACCACGCTCCAAAGATGCTTTCTTGCAGGTCCTGCAAACAATTATTCAAGAAAACCAATTAATTGCCGCCGTGTGCGTAAGCGTTCCCGGAATTGTTGATCCACAAACGGGAAGTGTTCAGTTTACAGGGGTATTGAGTTATATGGGAAAATTTGAGTTAGCTCAGTATCTTGAAAAGACGACCCAGTTACCGGTTTACGTTGGGAATGATGCTAATTGCGCAACGTTAGCAGAACAATGGCTAGGAAACCTGGTCGACGTTGATAATGGTGCGGTTATTACTTTAGGGACATCAGTTGGTGGCGGAATCGTGGTTAATGGAAAGCTCCTTCATGGTCCGCATAGTCGTGCAGGGGAGTTAAGTGCGATCGTAACTAATCGTGATGATCCACTAGCTGAACAACGGACGGTGGGTGCTACTACTTCAGCGGTTAAAATGGTTGAAATGGTAGCTCAAGCGTGCAAGCTTCCTGATCCGGCAGATGGACAACAGGCATTTCAAAAAATCATTGCTCATGATCCGCTTGCTTGGGAAATTTTTGAAGAGTATTGTCGACGGGTTGCTTATTTAATCGTTTCCCTTCAAGCAGTCCTTGACCTTGAAGTAGTTCTTATTGGTGGTGGAATTAGTGTCCAGCCAATCTTAATTGAGGAAATTAAAAACCAGTTTATTAAAGTTCAACGAGCAGATCGTCGATTGATGGCTGATATTACAATGCCAGTTATCAAGGCAGCCAACTTTGGCAATGAGGCCAACCTTCTTGGTGCTCTTTATGGGTTGCTTCTAAAAATTGAAAAATAAGAAATAAGTAAGAAGTCGGAAAAACAATCTGGTTTTCTGCCTTCTTACTTATTTCAAATTACTGTTTATTAACTTTTGGGGATCTTTCTCACTCTGTTTAACAAGGATTGAGTTAAGAACATCTTGCAAAGAAATTGTCGCTAGTTTTGCTTTTGCTGCTGTTTCCGCTTGGTTATAAAATTCGGTAAGGGTTGTTTGAATGTTGCCACCAACAATGCAATCAGGATTAGTCTTAGGATCAATTGCAAAAAGGTGCTGTTCATCCTCGACCGCAAGGAAAACGTCATAGAGGGAAATATCCTTTGGTTCACGCATTAGCTTAGGGTCAGCCGAACCATGGACAGTTTTGATCAATCCGGCACTCCGTAGTTTTCCCATTAATCGACGAACAACAACCGGAGAAGTTTCAATGCTTGCAGCGATATGCTCGCTACTTAATGGTAATTTACCCTTGTAGGTTTCAATAAAAGCGAGAATATGGATACTATCGCTAAAACGAGTTGAGATTCTCATGTTAATTACTCCTTTTCTGTATAACTAATTGTAACAGCTGGTGTTACAATTATCCAGAAGAAAGTCATTTGTATTTCTTGACAACATATTATCATTAATATAAGCTTAGAATTATAAGTTTGAACGATGAAACTTTTTAAGTTACTAATCATGGAGGCAGAAGAATGACAACTCGTTTAAGGAAGTTGATTACTAGACTAGCTTTGCTTGGCATAATGATTTTGGTTGGTAGTAGTATTCCAACGACCATCAGTGCAAGCAGTAAGCCGATTATCGTTGGTTCTAAGAGCTTTTCGGAAAGTAAAACAGTTAGTGAAATTTACGCATTAGCATTAGAACATGCTGGATATAAGGTAGTGCGGAAACCAAATATCTCTAATTCTGTTGTTTTCCGTGCAGTCAAGACTGGGCAGATTGATGTTTATCCAGAATATACTGGAACAATTGTCGAGGCGTACCTAAAGAAAAGTGCTAATGGTAAGAGTGCTTCACAGATGGCATCGTTAGCACAGAATGGTGTAAAGAAAGATGGTCTAGTAACTTTTAATTATGCACCAGGAGATAATCGTCAAGGGATTGGAATGCGGACGAGTGTTGCTAAAAAATATAATATTAAGACGTTAAGCGATCTCCAAAAAAATGCTAGTCATATTCGGTTTGTTTCCCAAGGAGAGTTTGATAAACGGGCAGATGCGTTACCAGGGATGAATAAGAAATACGGGGAATACAACTTTAAGTCCCATAAGGATTACGATGACAGCTTAAAGTATAAAATTATGTCACAAAATAAGGGAGACGCAGCACCGGTTTCTACTACGGATGGTCAGCTTGCTACTAGTAAGTTTACCCTATTGAAAGATGATAAAGGACTGTGGTCGCCATATAATCTTGTTCCACTAGTAAATAAGAAGGCAGCCAAGAGTCACCCAAAGATGGAAAAGGCTTTGAACCAGGTTGATGCTAAGTTAACTACCAAGCAGTTGACTAGTCTTAATAAAAAGGTTGATGTTGATGGTCAAAACTATAAGACAGTAGCGAAAAATTGGTATAACGAGCACGTATTGAATTAGTAGATGGGTCGTTTCAAAGAAATTGGGGAGTGACGTTTTGGTATCGCAAATTATTCATTATTTTCAAACGGACAGTAGTCAATACTGGTTATACGTTTGGCAACATATTTACCTTAGTGGGATTACATTGGTAATTGCAATGGCGATTGCGTTGCCGTTGGGGTATATTGGTTCGCGGATCAAGACAGTAGCAGCCTTTTGTACTGCTTTTTCCCAGGTATTACGGATTATTCCGAGTTTAGCGTTACTCTTTTTATTAATTCCGTTTATCGGAACGGGGATGACTCCAGCATTGATTGCACTTGTTGTTTTGGCATTACCACCATTATTAATCAACACAATTCTCGGCTTTAACGAGGTTAGTCCATTATATAAGGAAGTTGGCACTGCCTTAGGAATGAGTCGTCAACAGTTGCGGCGACAAATCGAGATCCCGCTTGCCTTACCCTATATTTTGAATGGGATAAAGTTAGCCCTTGTTGAAATCATTGCGAGCGCCACTTTAGCTACTTATATTGGTGCTGGCGGATTAGGAACATTAATTTTTACCGGATTGGGATTATACGATATGACCTATGTTGTTATCGGTGGAGTTAGTGTGGCGATCCTGGCGTTGCTTTCAATGGCTGGATTTGATTTTTTGATTAGGAGGGCCCGGCGGTATGACGAAGCCAGTTATTCAATTTAAACATGTTCAAAAACAATTTGGCAAAAATGTGGTAATCCCGGACTTGAGTTTTGAGATCAACCAAGGAGAGTTTGTGACCATCCTTGGTTCTTCCGGTTCCGGCAAGACAACGACCCTTAAAATGGTTAATGGCCTCTGGAAGCCGAATGCTGGAGAGATCCTGATTGATGGTCAAAAAATTAGTGATCTTGATCTAGTACAATTACGTCGTCATATGGGTTACGTTGTTCAGCAGATCGGGCTTTTTCCTCACATGACGATTGCGGAAAATATTGCAGTAGTGCCGAAAATGCTGCAGTGGGAGCAGTCAAAGATCGATCAGCGGGTGAAGGAATTACTTGCTTTAGTTCAACTCGATCCAGCAAAATATGCTAATCGGTACCCTAGTCAACTTTCCGGTGGACAGCAACAACGGGTTGGCGTTGCTCGGGCATTAGCTGTTAACCCGCCATACGTTCTTTTTGACGAACCTTTTGGGGCCTTAGATGCTCTAACGCGAATTGAATTACAAAAAGAAGTTAAACGAATTCACGAATCGCTAGCAAATAAAACCTTTATGTTTGTTACCCATGATATTAATGAGGCATTCTTCCTGGGCCAGAGAGTGATGATAATGCACGAAGGACGAATTGAGCAGTTTGCAACACCGGGAGAAATTATTTCTCATCCAGCAACTCCTTTTGTTAAAGAACTTTTGGGAACAGTTCAACAGAATCAAGAGCTCTGGAGGCAGTATCATGATTGAGTATTGGAAAATTAATTGGTCAACGATGCTCATCGACTTGCAACAACACGCTGTGATGGTTCTGGCTTCTTTAGGAATTGCTCTGGTGATTGCGGGAGCCATGATCCTGTTATTGATGCACAGAAAAAACTGGTTGAATGGGTTAACCTACTTTTTTTCGTTGCTTTATTCAGTTCCCAGTTTTGCCTTTTTTGCCCTCTTATTGCCTATTTCCGGTTTAGGAATGCGCACGGCAATTATTGTCTTAACAATTTATTGTGAGTATGTTTTATTAAGAACCTTCATTACTGGTATTCAGGAAATCGATCCAGCATTAATTGAGGTTGCTAAGGGAATGGGGATGACAAGAAAGCAAGTGTTCTTTAAGGTTCAGCTACCTCTTGCAACACCTGCCATTTTCAGTGGACTCCAAGTCGCCTTAGCTTCAACAATGGGAATTGCCACAATTGCGGCTACGATTAATGCTGGTGGATTAGGACAGCTACTATTTGAAGGTCTCCAGTCACAGCAGGTTGTGCCTATTTTATGGGGAACATTGTTAACAGTTGTGCTGACGCTCTTGTGTGCCGGAATCTTAAAGCTAATTGAATGGTTGCTAATTCATCGTTGGCGAGCGGTTATTGGTTAAGTGGCTAAAAAACGAGACCTGAAAATTATTTCAGGTCTCGTTTTACTTATCTGTCACATGAGCCATTGATGGGACTTGATCCCACTTAACAGGGTAGCCAGCACCATGAGCACAGAAAACAGAATCAGGAGTGTTAGCCAAATCAGCGGTCGGGTTATAGTTTGCTTTTGTAATAACCTCGTCAGCGTTATGACACTTTTGGTAGCCACTAACTGTTAATTCAAGCTGCCCCTGTCCATGAGTATATGCTCGAACTACTGATGCGTACTTGCGCATCTCAGTGACTGGGGCAGTCCCGGTAATAACGGCGGTAGATGAATTTGAATGATCATCGTTAAGCTTAAATGTACCGGCCATTTGCTGAATATCGTTAATTGCGCGACCAACTTGTTCCTGGCTAACAGTTAACCTAAATTGGTACCAAGGCTCAAGTAGTTCACAGTTACCAGACTGTTTAAGTTCCATCAGTCCTTGACGAACGGCGCGGGATGTTGCCTCACGAAAATCCCCGCCAACAGAATGGACAATACTTCCACGACCGTTAATTAGGGTGATCTTGACATCTGTTAACGGCGCACCAGTTAAGACGCCCCGATGTTCCTTATCCCGTAAGCTGGTCATTACCTGTTCTTGCCAATTATGGTTAAGGACATCAACACTACACTCGTTAGCAAAGGACAGCCCGCTTCCTGGTTTGCCAGGTTCAAGTAAAAGGTGAACCTCAGCATAGTGTCGTAGCGGTTCAAAATGGCCAATGCCGATTATCTTTGAAGTAATGGTTTCCTTATAAAGAATGTTTCCTTCATCGAAGCTGATACTGATTCCGTAGCGCTGATCAAGCAGTTGTTGAATGGTTTCGAGTTGGACTTCTCCCATAATTTGAAGATGAATTTCCTGAAGGTGTTCCGACCATTGAACGTTAAGGTGGGGCTCTTCATCCTCTAGTTCTCGTAACGCTAATAAGCATTTATGGGGATCGGTGCCGTTTAAATTAACTGCGTAACTAAGAACTGGTTGAATTTCGTTGAGTGGCAGATCATCAGTAGTTCCTAATCCCTGACCCGGAAAGGTTGTGGTAGGACCAGTAATTGCACAAACTTCACCAGCTGAAATCTTCTGAACAACGGTAAACTTAGCACCATTATAGACGCGTAATTGGTTAGCTTTTTCATTTGGAATCAGTTCTTCCTTTGCCTTAAAACTGCCGCCAAGAACCCGAATCCAGGTTAGGCGCTCTCCCTTATCGTCATGAGAAATCTTAAAAACTCGTCCCTGAAATTCCGTCGGCAGTGATGGTTCAACGGTCCACTTAGAAAAGCCAGCAATAAAGTCATCAATCCTCGTTAATTTAAGGGCTGCACCAGAATAAATTGGAAAAATCTTCCGCTGGTTGATTAATTGCTGAATGGTGTTATCACTGATTTCACCGGATTCAAGGTAATCACTTAAAACTTTATCATCAGTCATTGCGATTGCTTCAATTGTGTCAGCGGTTAGCGGTTCAGAAAATGATAGGCAGGCGGGAGAAAATTCTGACTGTAATTCTTGAACTACTTGAGCAGGTTCGGCACCAATGACGTCTGTCTTGTTGATGAAAATAAATGTTGGAACTTGGTATTTCTCTAGGAGACGCCATAGTGTCCGGGTAGAGCCTTGGATTCCATCGGTTGCTGAGACAACTAGAATAGCGTAGTCAAGAACAGGGAGCACTTGTTCAGTTTGCCCCGCAAAATCAACGTGTCCCGGGGTATCAAGCAAAGTGAGGTGAAAGTCGTCATAATTGACGCTTGCTTGATGGGAAAAAATAGTGATTCCGCGTTGCTTTTCAAGGGTGTTTGGATCAAGAAAAGAATCACCATTATCAACCCGTCCCAGTTGTCGTTGCGTTCCTCCACGGTAAAGAAGAGCTTCTGAAAGGGTGGTTTTTCCTGCGTCAACGTGTGCGACAACTCCTGCAACGATATTTTTCACAAGTGCCTCCTAATTGTTATCTTCTGTCCGAACAACGAGAACATCACAGAGGGCGTTACGGTTAACGTAATTGGTAACCGAACCAAGGACAAACCGCTCAACGCTTGAAAGTCCGGTCGTTCCAATGACGATTAGATCGTTATGGTGATCTTTAGGGAAGTCTTTAGCAATGACCTGTTTAGGATTACCGAAACGAATATGGATACTAACATCAAGAAGCCCCATTTTCCAAGCGCGCATCTTAAGATCCTCTAACCGTTCTTCAGTGGCTTGAACTAAACTATATGTTTGATCGCTACTGACGGTTTTATCGGTAATGTAGCCATCTGTAATTTGGCCTATTTGCTCAATTGTGAGAAGATCCAAGTGGGCGTGATTTTGTATTGCAGACTTAACGGCTGCTGTTAGTACGGGGATGGTTGCCTTTGATCCATCAATTGCCGCAACAATGTTTTGATATTGCATATCCTTCATCGAACTTACTTCCTTTCGAACTCTTTACTTTAATTATAAATGTTTATCTTAAATCGTAGTTAATAAAAAATATAATTTTACTAAAATTAATCCCTATGATTGAAAACGGTTGCAAATAGGACTAAACTTTAAAGGTAGATTAAAGGACAATTTACCGAATTTAGTCTAATAATAGTTAGAATCTTCACAAAGGAGTTGCAGTTAATATGCGATATGTTTCAATGACTTCCCATAATATTGGGATGAACTTGGCAACCGAACAGTATTTGATGAATGATAAGGATTTTGGTCGGGAACCACTAGTGCTTTTTTACTACGAAGAACCATGCATCATTGTTGGGCGGAACCAGAATACTCTTGAAGAAATCAATCACGATTACGTTAAAGAGCATAACATTCGGGTAACCCGGCGGCTTTCTGGTGGTGGTGCCGTTTACCAAGATCTCGGAAATCTCTGCTTTAGTTTTGTTGTCCCAAGCGATAGTGAAGAATTTGGTGACTTTAAGTCCTTTACCCAACCAATTGTTGATGTTTTACATAAAATGGGGGCAACGACTGCTGAAGTTAGTGGACGGAATGATATCCTAGTTGATGGTAAGAAGTTTTCTGGCAACGCAATGTACTCACGGAATGGCAAGACGTTCTCTCACGGGACATTGATGTTGAACGTTGATTTGAGCGTTGTTGCAGACGCCCTCCATGTTGCCAAGGATAAGATCGCATCAAAGGGAATCAAGTCAGTTCGGTCACGGGTTACTAACCTGCGTCCATTCCTTGATAAGGAATATCAGGACATTGATGTTCCAACTTTCCGTGATGATTTGATTAAGGGACTCTTCCACGTGGATAGTTTAGACGAAATTAAGGATAAGCAATACGTGGTTACTCCAGAAGATCAAAAGGAAATTGATAAGATTTATGAACAGTACTATAACAACTGGGACTGGGTCTACGGCAAGTCTCCTGAATTTACTATTAAGCGGCGGAAGCACTTTGACATGGGGACAATTGATGCCCGGTTTGATGTTAAAGACGGTGTGATTAAGAATGTAAAGTTCTACGGTGACTTCTTTGGCCCGCAAGATATTAGTGAATTAGCGGCCAAGCTTAAGGGAGTTAAGTATGATCATGACGCAATTGCCAAGGTCTTGAATGAAAATGGTACCCAGCAATACATTACTGGTATTCCAACGGATCAAATTGCGGATCTATTAGCTTAATTGAGCTTTACTGTGATCTTTAGTAAAATGTGGTTGATTGATCATTTCCGGATGGTGGATTAACCACATTTTTTGATCCGGTAAGGAGAGACGGAACATGAAATTAACAGTTGCAGATTATTTAGATCAGGTTGTTGGTAACAAGGTACTTATTACCGAAAACGAAACAACCGCATCAAAGGTTCAACAAAAAACAACATTAAAAAAAGCAATCGAAACAGTGATCGATGCATTAGATACAGGGCATTTAGGAAAGTATCAAATCACTATTAGGGTTAAGAAAGGTGATCCAGTGATTTTTCATCTTGATACCAACCTGATCAATATTCCAATGGCAGAAGCTGAGCGGTTAGATGGCAAGCTTTTGGATAAGGAGATTAGCTACCCGGTGAACCTCTACATGGTAATGGAGAGTGAAGATGTTAATAAGTCTGGGCTACGGATCGATGAGTTAGCCAACGAAACTGACCTGGCAGGAAACATCGATCCCCTTATTAAGAGGCTTCAAGAGTGGCTTGCTGAGCACCTTGCCGATGTGATGGAAGCACGAGCAGACGCATAAAACTTGCGCAATTGGTCCATTCGTGTTAAATTATTCTTTGCGATGAGTCGAGAGGTCTGGTAGCAACCCAAATGGCTACCATAAGACATTTCGAACGTGGGGCACATAACTCACCGGATTGTGAGGTGCCTGGAAGTAGTCGGAGTGGACACCGACTAGTTTCCTGAGATGGTATCAATACACGGAGCTAACCTAGAGTTGTTAATACAGCTCTAGGTTAGCTTTTTCTTTTCCCTTAATTGCTAGCTTTCTCTTCTGGAAGGGCTTACAATGAAGATGAGGGGTGATCGAAATGAGAGAATGGTATTTCTTTGGTTACTTTGTTTTGTTCGTTCTTCTGTTATTCGCATATTGTACGTTTGTCCACTAAGAAAAGGCTGAAAAAACATTTCGTTTTTTCAGCCTCTCACTATTATTTAGTAGTTTTCGAATTTACCGAGTCTAATCGCGGGAATCCATATAGGATCACTCCGTTTCGCAACCAGGCTCTTAAATGGGTTAATTCCCAGCTTATTTTTTAAAAACGCATCCCCGTATACTTCTTACTTAGAACCAGGACAAGGATTGTTGCGGCAAGACCATAAACCGCACCAACGTAGCCTAAGTTGCGCATTGGCAAAAAGGCAACAGCTTGGGACGCGGTGAATGAGCCGAGAGAAATCCCAATGTTGGCGAAGATTGAGTTAAGGGATGAGGCAAGGTCTAATGACTGCGGATATTCCTTTTCAGCAATGTCGAGGAACATTAACTGGGTTGAAGAACCATAGGAGGAGAAGGCAATACAAAGCAATGCAACGATGATGATGGCAATCCATTTGAATGATAGCAACGGTCCAAATAGGAGATAGAGAATCGTCATTGCAATATAAATTCCGCCTAACCGGTGAATCCCACCATTATCAGCAATGTAGCCACCAAACTTATTTCCGATGATAAAGAAGATCCCCATACCGAACAGCAGCCAGTTTAGCCAGGTATTACTAAATCCCATTTCGTTAGTGATTAATGGCCGGATGTAAGTGTAGATAGTGTAATCAGCAGCACAGACTGTAACAATGAAGACAACCCCGAGCAGAACCCGTGTGTCCTTTAAAAGAGTGAATTGTTTGCTTAGAGTACTCTTGAATTGTGGGGTGTCTTTTGGGACCAGCCAGATTAAAGAGACAAAGACAAAAATTGTTAGGCCAGAAATCATCCAGAAACTGTCGTGCCATGAGAAAGTAGTACTGATCACCGTACCGATTGGAATCCCAATAACGGAGGCAATACTAAAGCCGGCAAAGACCCAGGAGACCAGGCTGGCCCGCTTTTCCCGTGGTGCTACAAAACTAGCCATTACTAACACGATTGAAATAATTGCTCCGGCAACAGTAGCCGTTAATACTCGTGAGAAAAGCATTGAAATAAAGTTGCTAGCAAGAGCAGTCCAGGTATTGCCGATAAAAAATACCACCATCAAGACAAGCAAAACGTGGTGTCGTCGCCAGCGGTTCGCGAGTGATGTAATAATTGGGGTGAAAATAGCATAAACAAGTGCAAAGACAGTTACGAGCAGTCCAAGCGTTGATAATGAATCATGATATTGGTGTGCAATATCGGGAAGAACACCAACGATCATGTATTCATTACAGCCGAGCATAAACGCAACAAACACGAATAAAATTGATTGAAGACGGTACTTCATTGTATTTAACCCTTACTGATCGACAGAATGCCGGACAGTTTTCCTTTCCTTAAAAATTTCAAACTTGCAATATTGTATCGAATAATAACTTGAATTACTAGGGAATACAAAAAAAAGACCCGCCACTAAAAAGTTTGCGGTCTTTAATTACTTTGCGAGATAAATTTGCTCGTCGATTAAGTCGAATGAATGAAGTTGCCGGTTAACCTTTTGCAAAGCTTCATCCTGACTTAATTGGGCATTATGCCAGAAAATCTTTGAATTAGTTGCACCATTCTTCTCACCGATTACTAGAAGGTTAATTTCTGGGTAATCTTTTCTGAGAAGTTGGAGAACTTCCCAATCCGTTTCCTGCTTGTCTGGTGCCCAAGACATAATGACGTATTTAACTTGATTGCCATATTTTTTAATTGCCTCGATAGCATCTAACTTCTCAATTTGGGTGACGGGGTGTTTTCCGGTTTCATTCTCTTTTGTCCAGGCTTGACTATCCGTAGTGAAGATTTTTTCCGAAGCGTTATTATTCCGGATCCCCTTAGAGATATAGCCGTTTCCAGCCATAATTTCGAGAACTGGTGCACCATTTAAGTATTCCGCTAATGCCTTGGCGAAGGGAGCATTGACGTATGACCACATGCCATAAGTATCTTCAAGGTAGTCACGAAAATTGCGGAGGGCTTTATCTAGCTTAGGAAGAGCGGCTGAATATTTATTCCATAAAGCGTCACCCCGTGGATCGCCCTTTGGATAATGCTGGTTAACGTACGTGAATACTTGATCTTGAATGTCATCAGGAAGAAGAAGGTGAGGTAATGGTTGTGGTAAAAGGCCGTTTTTAAGCAACCGGTCACTTTCTAAGGCATTATTAATTAAGAATTTAACCTCTGGAAAAGGATCAAATAAGTCACGATATTGAGTAAGTTCTTCAATATATTTGGGCTGTTGGAGAACTTTCTGGGCCTTCTTAATCCGCTTCTTAAGCTTCTTTAGTTGCTTTGGATTCATAATAGCTCCTTACTTTAACTTCAAATTAAGCTGTTCTTGTTTTCCGTAGAATTTATCTGTATCAAGACGGTTATTCCGTCCCTTTAAGTAACCATCGATCAGTTGGAAAATTTCGTAACGGTCATCGCTACTAATATCTGTTTGATTAAAGGTTAAATTGCGGGCGGAAATTAATAGTTTAGCAAGGTCAAAGTCATCTCGATCTGACTTCCCGGTAAGGTAGTCAAGACTGACATCAAAAAACTCGGCTAGCTTACGAGCTTCAATGTAAGATGGTGTCCGGATCCCCCGTTCCCAGTTACCAATTTGTGAAGCAGTATTTGGCTTTTCGTTAGGACCGAGATTCTGATTGAGGTGTTCAGCTAATTCTTTTAATGTGATCTTTTGCCCTTTACGTAAGGCGCGTAATCTTTCTGGAAACATCAAGTCACTCCCTTTAGTACTAACCTTTATTTTAACATTGGAAGCCACGTTTCGTGGAAAAATGTGCAATTAAAAATATTCTGTGATAAAATCATGACCGTTAACAAAAAATGCAACATAGGGTTAATTATTTTGAACTTACAACAAAAGAAACAAAAACATTGGGTCCGTCGTGGGATAATCACGGTGTTAGTGGTGCTTGGAGTTGCACTTTTTGGTGCAGGATCTTATTTTTTCCACGTTGGGATGGTTCCTGGTCATAAGTCATTTGTTAAGAATAATCAGCGAATCGAAAAGAGTGATCCGTTATACACCCAAAAAATGTGGTTTAAGCATGCCCAAAAACAACATTGGACAATGAAATCTGTCACTAAGAATTACCGGTTGGTTGCGGATTACATTCCGGCAAGTCATAAAACGACTAAGAACGTGGTAATTCTTCATGGCTTTATGGGGAATAAAGAAAAAATGGGCGAGTATGCAGCGCTGTTTCACCAGATGGGGTATAACGTTCTAGTGCCGGATGCCCGCGCTCATGGTCAAAGCCAGGGAAAATATATTGGCTATGGCTGGCCGGAACGTTATGACGTTCGTAAGTGGACTCAAAAACTAATTGCACATAATGGTCAAGATAGTCAGGTTGTAATTTATGGTGTCAGCATGGGTGGAGCTACGACGATGATGACAAGTGGAATCCATATGCCGAAACAGGTGAAGGCCTATGTTGAAGATTGCGGGTATAGCAGTCTCAATGATGAGCTTAACTATGAAGCGGGGAATCTATACAATATTCCAACGCCAATTCGCTGGCCATTAGTTAAGACGCTCAGTTTGATCAACCGAATTCGTAACGGCTTCTTTACTGGTGAGGCTAGTTCCGTTAATAGTTTGCACCATAATCATTTGCCAATGCTCTTCATCCACGGGAGTAACGATCATTTTGTTCCAACCAATATGGTATATGCCAACTATCGAGCTACTCAAGGCCCTAAGCAATTATGGGTCGTTAACGGTGCTTCCCACGCTTCTTCCTTCGCCCACTCTCCTCAATCCTACCGCCACCATCTTGAAAGGTTTTTGGGGAGGTATGTAAAATAGAGTGTGAGCCGTGACGAATTAGCAACTGAGCACTAGGAAATCCCGGACGATGATTGTTTACAATCAAGGACGGGATAGCTAGGCGGAAGTTGCGGTCACGGCGAACACGTTTTGACTCTGTGACAGTAGAACCTCATCTAAGTGGAAGCCCATTTCAACAATGTTATAATTAACAGTCGAAGCAAAAACGGATAGGAGAAGCAAAAATTGGGAATTGCATTTGAAATCGTTACAATCTTAATTGGAATTGAACATCTAGGGATTATGGTGCTAGAAATGTTTGCTAGCCCTGCAAAACAAGCCAAAGCATTTGATATGGAAGAATCTTTTCTTCGCCAAAAGGCTGCAAGAACTTCAATGGCTAACCAGGGAATCTACAACGGAATGCTTGGAGTATCGTTGATTGCTAGTCAGTTTATTTTCCTGGGGATGACTGCGATTATGGTAGGTCGTTTATTACTTATTTTCGTTGCAGTTGTTGGGTTATATGGCGCCTTAACCGCTACAAAGAAAATTTGGCTATTCCAATTTATTCCAGCAGTAATTGGGCTGATTTTATCGCTTTAAATAACTGAAGAAGCTGGGAATCAAGCAGAGCCCTAGTGTCTAGTTACGAACGGACTCTTAAAAAGCTTGATTTCCAGCTTCATTTTTATTCCATTGACTGAACCATTACAAGTTCATCGGTTGAAATTTGTTCATTGAGCGCATTAGCAAGTGATTGAGAAAACTTGCCATCAGCAAGGCACTGCTGAACATATGAGTGCTCAAACTGAAATGCTTCAACAAAGAGAGCATTCATCCTGTCAGCGTCAACTTGTGAATCACGGTTAAAGAAGTGGGCTCGCTGAAGATAAGCACGGCGAATCATTGTAATTTCATTGACGTTCTTTGGCGTTTGAATTGTATCAAGGAATTTATTAACCTCTTGATTAAGAAGGTTAAAGACAGCCTTAAATGATAAGAATTGGTCGGGATGAAGCTGGTGTTGTTCAAGCTGACGACGGTGTTGGGCTTGAACTTTACCGTTACGGTGCCGGATAATTCGCCATTTGATTCGGTGAATAACAGTCGAGACAAAGGACATAAAAGTGTGGTTCCCGGTATTATAAATTGAACGGGCGACAATTCGTGAATACCATTCAGCTTGCTTTTCAGAGATCTTTTCCTCTTCAGCAAGTTGCTCAATAATTTCCAATTCTAGTTGGTGAGATTTCCGGGCAATTTTCTCAAAAACAACCGAATTAATCCGGTAATATTGGGTCATTTGACTGCTTAACTGATCCATGATGATCGCTTTTTCAGCCCGATCCTCGGTATTTGACTTTAGTTCATTGATTGCATATTGAACTGTTTTGACGAGGGCATCATGAAATTCCGTTGCACTGTAGTCATTAGCTTTTCGTGGAAGCATTATTGGAAAGGCAATTGCCCCGACGATAATACTAGTTAGGATTACCAATGCCGAGATGAGGATAATTGAATTCCGGAAGGCAAATTGATGACCGCTAACAATAATCGGCAGGGAGAAGGCTAAAGAAAGCGTGATGGTCCCGTGAACGCCTCCCAAAGCAAGTAACCAACTATCACGGTTAAGTTCTTCCTTTGGTGAATGCAGGTTAACTAATCGCCAGCGAGCCCAAGCATACCGAAGAATTAACATTATTAAGAAAAGCATTACCGAGAGACTAATTAGTTTTAAGAGGTTAGCTGGTGAAGTTCGTCCAATTACTTGGGGGATTAAGAGCCCTAAAAGAACAAAGACAATTCCATTGAGGGCGTCACTAATGATTGTCCAAATTGTCTTTGTTGCCATTTGAACTTTGGCGGAGGTTAGGCGTAACCGATCATAGAGGATACTATGAACAACCCCCGCGGAGACAACCGCTAAGATCCCGGAAAAATGGCATTCTTCAGCTAGCCAGTAAATAACAACCGGAGTCATAACGTTAATTGGGATCACAATTGAACCAATATCAACGTGTTGACTCATCAATTTCATTCGAAGAGTAATCAGAAGGTTGCCTAGGATTGCCCCGAAGATGATCCCACCGAAGAATACGTAAGAGAAATACCAAATTCCGTGGGCAAGTGAAAAGGTTCCAGAGGTAAAAGCGGCAAGTGCGAGGTCTAACAGTACGATTCCTGAAGCATCGTTAAAGAGGGATTCAACTTCCAAAGTCGTATTGACATTTTCAGGCATCATTACGTTAGTAGTTAACGATTTTACAGCAACGGCATCGGTTGGTGTAATAATTGCCGCTAGCATAAAGGCGAGGGGCAGAGTAAATAGCTTGGGAAAGGCTAAATGAAGGGTAGCACCGATAATAATTACCGCAACAAGCGCAAAACCGACACTTAGCGACAGGATATTTTTAACGTTTTTTGATAAAACCCTGAATGACTGATTTTGACCATCATTAAACATCAATGGGGCAATAACCGCCATCATGAATAATTCCGGATGCATTGTAAAATCAGTGGCAGTGGTTGGCAGGGATGCCATTAGAATCCCGGCCACAATCTGGTAGATTGATAACGGAATTTTCGGATAAATTAGGTGAATAATATTAGCGATAACGACGGCAGCCAGTAATAGAAAGATTGTAAAAATAATGTTCATTTACTTACTCAACTCCTTCTAAAAGACTGCTAAACTATTCACGACCCAGAAGAACCTTCACTGCCATTGCAATATTATAAATATAGAGGATTAACGCAATTAACAGGGCAAAAGTTAGTAGGATCCCGCTGAATGCGCCCAGATTAGCAATCATTGAATGCCAAGCTGCTACGCTAATAAATAGGAAGCAGAAGATAATGTATAGTAGTGGGAAAATTTGCGTCCAAAAGGCTAACTTAGCCTGGCGTTTAACCCAAGGATTATCGCTTCCGGCAACAATCCAGACAATTAGTGGAAAAATTACTGGAAGAAAAAGAATACTGAGGTACGAAAGGGCCCCAATGATTCGTTTGGATAAACTAATATCGTTATTCATAGTGAAAAAATCTCCAATCATTTTTCTTCATTATGCCTGATCTATTGCGGGAGTGCAATTAGCAGAACCTGGAGAATAATGATGCTAGTTATTAGGATTGCCCAATCAGACCAAGAAATAGGAATTCGGACAGCGAAAGTCCGTGGCTGCCCTTCACGAAAACCGTGAGTCTCCATTGCCTGAGCTAGTTGATCCGACCACCTAATGGCTGAAAGAATTGCTTTGAAGTAAAGAATTGGCGACCACCAATGAAGATTAATTCCGCGCATTCTTCCGGCAACCCTAATTGAAATAACGGTTCGTTTAATTCGTGGCAAAATATTTAACGCTGCTAAGGTACCATAGGCGAACTTACTGGGAAGATGACAGTTCTGTTCTAATGATCGCGCTAGGGTAAGTGTTGAGGTTGTGAAAGTCATTACTCCGCCAGCAAAAACATAAACGTAAAAGCGACTTACCATACTCCATCCAGTAAGCCAACTATGTCCTGGACCATATCCGCCAATAGTGATGAGAACCGCAAGCCCAGGGATTACGGGGATTAGCATTAGCCATATAAAGCGACGCCATGTTAGGTGGTGACAGAGGAGAACGACCAAAAGACAGACGATAAGGATTAGGTTTACATAGAGCTGATTTGTAAAGCTAATCTCGAGTGAAATAAGGAGAAGGAGGAGAAGTTTAATGCTGGGATTCATTTTGTGGCCCTCCTTGATATGAAAGCTGCTGATTAGTAAGACTAAGGTGATAATCAACCACGCTAGCTAAGTGATCTAATTGGTGACTCACAATTAGCAAGGTTTGTGGAAAGTGTTGCTTGCTCTGTTCAATAAGGGTCAGTAACTTCTGCAATGATTTATGGTCAAGGCCTGCAAATGGCTCGTCCATTAGCAAAATTTCCTGTCCCATTATTAGCATGACAAGGTTTTGAATAAGTTTTCGCTGGCCGCCACTCAGTGAATAAATAATTCTTTGACTAATATCAGGCAGACCGACCATTGCTAAAAGTTCCTTTGCTGTTTTGGAGGTTAAAAATGGGTTATGACCATTTTTGATGCTTAACATTAGTTCTTCACCGACAGTAACGTTTAGGAATTGTTGATTGGTTTCTTGGAAGATTAAACCGACTTTAGAATAATATTTCCCGGGGAATATTTTTTGAATGTTTTGATCCTTATACGTTATTTCTCCTTGGTAGGGAGTTAACTTAGCAATCGATTTAAGAAGAGTTGATTTTCCCGCACCGCTAGCACCAGTTAGTAAGGTAACTTTGTTTTGAATAATATTTAAGCTGGTGGGCTTAATAAGGGAAGTTTGATTACGACTTATAGCATAGTCTTTTAACTTCATAACGATATTAGCAGTTAGCGGGGGAATTTTGGTGATCAGCTTGCTACTATGCTGGTGGTTAGCATTTTCTAACAGTGTCAAGCTATTTTGCGGTGAAAGAAGTGTGGCTTTAGAGTCGTGGAACTGAACAACAAGCTGGCTAAAATTTTGGTAATTATGGAGATCGTGCTCGCTGATAATGATTGTTGTGCCATTTTCATTTTGAAGCTGGGTTAGTTTTTGAAGGAGAAACAGCCGGTTAGCTTCATCAATACTTGAAAAAGGTTCATCGAGTAAAATGATCTCTGCTTTCATTGCAATTGTAATTGCCAACGCAACCCGCTGTAATTGACCACCGGAAAGGGTAGTTAGTTTTTGCTGGGAAAGCTTTTCTAAACCAACAAAGGCCAGGGCATCCCTTGCCTGCTTGTTAATTTCTTCGTGAGGAATTTGAAGATTCTCTAGGGTAAATTCTAATTCATGTTGTGGGGTATCCATTGTGAATTGCATTGCTGGATCTTGAAAGAGCATCCCAATCCGTTGCCCATGGGGAATGATGACTTTCCCTAAACAGTTGCCACCGTATTTTGGAAGTAGGCCAGCGATCAACTTTAACAGGGTAGTTTTTCCACTGCCAACGGGTCCGCTGAAGATGATTGAAGTATGAAGTGGCAACTCAAGGGAGACGTCGTTAAGGATCGGCTGGTCACCTTTATATGAGAATGTCAGATGTTGAATAGCTATTGATTCCATTCATTCTACCTCGAAAGAACGTGACTTCTGTTTAACAGGTTAACGATGAGTTTAACGAGGACACCGGTGAAGAAAAACATTGATAGCCAGCGAACAATTAACATCACAATTAACATTGAAAATGGGAAATGGCTGTAACCATTCCGGAACCAATCCCAGGCAAATGTCAGAATCGTGGTAGTTGTTGCGGAGAGAAGTAATGTTACCCAATTGTATATTTTATAAAGCGTTAAGGTAAAACCAAGTTCGGTCCCGATTCCTTGAACCAGACCCGAGAGCAGGGTGGTTACGCCCCATTGATCACCGAGGAGCATTTCCACTACGGCACTGAGAAATTCACCGAGAAATGAGGCACCGGGAAGGCGGAGCATAAAACCAGCTAACGGGCCAGCCATACACCAAATCCCTAATGTAATATCGTTAGCCATTGGTCCATAGCCAAAGGGAGTCAAGGCAATTGTTAAACCGTTATAAAGCAGGCCAGTTGCTAAGTAGATTACTCCAAAAACGATTCCGATGATTGCTAAGAGAATAATATCTTTTAAGTGAAATTGATGAAACATAATGATTCCTTTCTTGGGGAAAGAAAAAGAACCGTGACAAAAAATGTCATGGTCCCTTAATTGGTTGATTAAAAACGCGCTTCCTTCGCTAGTATTATCTAGACAGGTTCAATGGGTCTAATCTCAGCCAAGTGGCACCCCAGACAAATGATTTTCTTTTGTTACTATCATACAACAAAAACAGATTCTTCGACAGTTAATTTAGTGATTGGCTAAAAGATTAGTCAGGTGGTTCATAAAGACGGGAACGAATCGTTCTTGGTTAACGTTAATTGCAACCTTAACATTTGGATGGGGTTCATTTAACCGCATCTTATCACCGATTGTCCGGGCATAATTATGTTCGCTAGTAATAACTTTCATTGGCAGAGCAAGGGTGGTTACAAATGATGGGTCAATTGCCACGCCGACTGCCAGCGGATCATGAATTGCACAGCCATGCTTATCGATCCCTAACCGATAGTAGGCATCAATGTAGAAATCAGTGAGTTCAGCATAGGCAATTCCAGCCGGTGTTCCCAAATTACGCCACTGCTGAGTTTCTTTTTTTGTGAGGAGTGTCCGCAAAGTAACGTCAAGGCCAACCATTGTGATTGGTAATTGACTGGTAAAGACCTCGTTAGCAGCTTCAGCGTCTTGATTAATATTGGCCTCAGCAACTTCACTAACATTTCCTTCGACTGTCAACGCCCCGCCCATTAGAGTAACATTACCGATTAAGCGACTGATCTGCGGATCCCGATGTAGTGCAGCAGCAAGGTTTGTCAATGGACCAGTCGGAACGACAATGAGGTCTTTACTGTACTGATGAGCCGCTTCAATGATAAAATCAACACCGTCTTTAGTTTGAACTTGGTGACGCGGTTCAGGAAGTGAAATATCACCGATTCCGTTATTTCCGTGAATCTCCTTGCTGACCTGCATGACTGTAAAATGATCAGTAGTGCTTGAGTGGCTAAGTCCCTTGAAAACGGGGATGTCTTGGCCGAGTAATTCAAGCAGCTGTAATGAGTTCTTAGCGGTTTGATCTAATAAGTTATTACCGTAAGAAGCAACAACTCCGATTAAGTCAATGTTGGGGTCAGCAATTGCATACGCAAGAGCTAACGCATCATCGACCCCTGTATCTAGATCCAGGATCATTTTTTTAGTGGCCATGATATTTTCCTCCAGTTAGCTAGTTTATGTTAATGATAGCTAAATGATGCTGGCCCCGCAATTTTAATTTCAGCAAAAATCAATTACAATAAGAAAAAAGAATAGAGAGGAGCCATGGCGAATGGCAAAAATGTATGACATTACAATTATTGGTGGCGGACCTGCAGGAATGTTTGCAGCCTTTTATTGTGGACTCCATGAATTAAACGCCCAATTGATCGAAAGCTTGCCCCAACTTGGCGGCCAAGTTAATGCTCTTTATCCGGAAAAACAAATCTGGGACGTTGCAGGACTTCCAGGAGTAACGGGACACGAATTAGTAAGTCAGCTGCAAAAGCAACTTGCGGTAGCTCCGGTTGACCAGTTTACAAATGAGACCGTTGAGGATGTTGTAAAGGAAGCAGACGGGACATTTACAGTTAAGAGTGCTGGCCGAGTTTCTCATTCCCGGGCAATTGTGATTGCCTTAGGAAATGGCGCATTTAAGCCCCGAAAATTGGCTCTTGATGGAGTAGATGAGGTTGAGGGCAACCAGCTTCACTACTTTGTTACTCACCGTGATGACTTTGCTGACAAACGAGTAGCGGTTTTGGGTGGCGGTAATTCAGCCATTGATATTGCATTAATGCTTGAGCCCATAGCTAAGCAGGTCTCGCTAGTTCACCGTCGAGATCAGTTCCGCGGGATGGAACATTCTGTTTCACTTTTAAAGCAATCAAGCGTGAACTTGGTTACACCGTTCTTACCAAAGGAACTTCAGGTGGAAGACGATCAATCCGTCACGTTGAAGTTAAAGAAGATGCGTAGTGATGAAATGACAAACTTGAACGTTGATCGGATTGTGGTTAACTATGGTTTTACGTCAAATAATGCGGCACTTGATCAATGGTCGCTTAATTTAGCTGCTGAGCGAAACCTGATTAAGGTTGATTCAACGATGCAAACAAATATTGAAAATGTTTATGCAATTGGGGATGGGATTACCTATCCTGGAAAGACAGCGTTAATTGCGACTGCTTTTGGTGAAGCTCCGACCGCAATCACGGCCCTTGCTAAGAAACTTTACCCGACTAAACGGCTAGCAACTCACAGTTCATCAATGAAGATTAGAAAGTAACTACTAATTTTAAGAACATTAAAATAGATCAAGAAATAATTTAAAAAGGTAACAGATGTTGAGAATAATCCAAAATTTAAAGAAAATCCCCCATGTGATGATTGCTAATTGAAAATGGCAAAGATCATAGATGATTATGAGAGAAATAAAGAGGATGTTTCCTCGCAGAATATCTTTTGACCATTTATGGGTGAGAATATATGTCCAAAGATTGTTAAAAAGGTTACTGATACTTTGCATAGAGCTGATCTCCAATTACATTAAGTTAGCACAAATCACCGCAACAATAAAAAAGAAAATTGCGGTAAGGTAGCTGATCTTCAAATTTTGACGCATTCTGTTACCTCTTATTATTCATTTAAAATACGATTGATTATCTAATAGTCTATAATATAATAGAAATGATTTTATTGGTAGTTGAATTAAAAGGGGTAAGGTAAAATTAATGAAAAGAAGTAGATACGTTATTTATGCGTTATTCTGCCTAATAATTGCTATTTTTGGTGTTCATTCAAGCTTAAAGACTAGTGCGAACGATCAGGGGAGCACGGCGGCCACTACTGTTACAAAAACAGTCGCTCAAAAGCAATCATCATCTAGTTCTAGCAGCCAGATGCGGACACCAATTGATTGGCGAAAGTCTTCTGAAACAAAGGCATACCCTGATCTGAGTAAGGTTAAGCACTTGTGGATCAAGGTCAATTTAAAGACTAACCGCACCTATTTATATGATGGTAATCATGTGATCTACACAATGTATTCAACCGGTGGGATTTATAAGAAAGATCCTAAAACAGGTAAAATGAAGAGTATGACACCAACGGGTACTTTTTATGTTCAACAGGAACGGGGAAATAGTTTTTACAATGCGCGATTAAAAGAAGGAGCTAATTACTATACTTCCTGGTTAAATCATGGAGAATACTTGTTCCACAGTGTTCCAACCAATGCGGACGGATCATACAATAAAAAAGAAGCTGCTAAATTAGGAAAATCCACGGGCTCGCATGGCTGTATTCGGTTATCAGTGGCAGATGCAAAGTGGATGGAAGAGAATTTGCCGGTGGGCACAAAAGTTGAAATAGTTGGTTAAATGCAGCTAATTGGAGAATAAAAATGAAAAAGGTTATCGCTTTTCTTTCGACATTGTTACTGATGATTTGTTGTGTGGTTGCAAGACCGCAAACAGCATCCGCTGCCCAAATGATCGATAGTCGATCGGCAATTATGATCGATGCTGATACGGGACAGATTATTTATCAGCAAAATAGTGAGGAAAAGCTACCGATTGCTTCAATTAGTAAGCTGTTAACGGTAAGCGTGATTGAAGATGAAATTAATCATCACCAGCTTTCATGGAATACCAAAGTAAAGATCAGTAAAAAGATCGCTGAGGTTTCTAATGATTCAAACTATTCTGCAATTGGGTTACAAGCTGGACAATCATACACGGTGCGAGAGCTTTTCAATGCAACTTTGATTAAATCTGCTGATGGGGCGGCCTTAGCATTAGCAACTGCCGATGGGAGCACCATCAAACAGTTTAACGAGAAAATGCAAAAGAAGGCTCGACAGATAGGAATTACCGATGCCACGATTGTTAATCCGGTTGGGTTGAAGAATGGTGACCTGAAAGGACTGAAGCAAGCGGGAATCAGTAACAATGCTGAAAACTCGATGACTGCACGTGACGTTGCTTTGATGTCACGGTACTTGGTTAAACATTACCCAAGTGTTCTAAAAGTTACAAGTCAGCCCAAAGCTCAATTTACGATTGCCAAGGGGAAGACAAAGGAAGTTGAAAATCTTAATAAAACGCTTTCAGGTGGCAAATATACCGTTGACGGTGTGCAGATTGATGGTTTGAAGACTGGAACTTCTGATGCTGCCGGAGCTTGCTTCGCTAGTACGGGGATTTACCAGGGTCATCGACTGATCACTGTTGTGTTTCATGCTACCGGTAAGGATAAGGATGCTCGGTTTACGCAAACGCAGAAGTTGTACCAGTACTTTATTCAAAATGCCCACCAACAAGTGCTAACACTGAATAAAAAGCAGTCGCAAAAGCGGGTTTCTAATGGTGCTAAACGGATGCTAACTGTTGGACCTCATTCGATTACAGTATGGCAGATGCAAAAGACTGCTCAGTACACTATTCAGCCTCGTTATTACAAGCACTTAACTAACCATAAAGCAAGGTTGAACGCACCAGTTAAGAAGGGTGAACGACTCGGAACCATCGCAGTTACCGGCTCTGACATCAGAACCGTCGATAATAAGCCGCTCACTATCCCACTACAAAGTACCGAAACAATCAACCGCGGAAACCTTTGGCAGAGAATTTGGAATTAAATAGAGTGTGAGTCGTTTTGGCTATGATACAGTAAATGCTTAACTACATAACAAAGCAAAAAATACCGAACTACAATTAAAATTGCAGTTCGGTGTTTTTGGAATTTTGTGGCAGAGGAGAAACGTACTCGACTTGCTAGAGATAATGTTCTACTTTAACTGAGTCGAAATGCGTTCGTCGTGACCGCAACTTCCGCCTAGTTATCCCGGACTTGATTGTAAACAATCATCGTCCGGGATTTTCTAGTGCTCAGTTGCTAATTCGTCACGACTCACACTCTACTTGTTATTCCCATCCGGGTTAGTAATTTTGATTCGGTTAGAATCGGTTGAGGAGTGATTTTGTTCAGGAGCGTCGGTTGAGTAATCATCAACGGTTGAACGATCACCGTTCTTTGAGAAGATGCTGGTTGACTTATCTCCTAATTCCTTTTCGATTTGTTTCTCACGCTTCAAACCATTGGAATAATTGTAGTCCGCAGGGTTAACTTTCTTGAAGCCCTTTGGATGGTAGAAACGAAGAAGGTTCTTTTCGTTTAAGGAATCGGAAAGTGATAATTCGGTATTAACAAGTTTATGATTCTTCTTTAGCTGTTTCTTTTGCTTTGCAGTTAATTTAGCAATTTTACCAGTCTTATTATCGTAAATTGTTCCGCTAATGCTGGAGAAACGTGGGGTCACAAAATCATGATTACGGAAGGCAACGACCTGACTGTGCTGACTAGAGAAGAGGTCGGTACCAAACTGGATATACCGCTTGGTGCTAATTCCAAGAAGGTGAAGCAGGGTCGGTAGAACATCAACTTCGCCACCATATTGGTGATAAATTCCTCCGTGGCCGCCAGAACCAGGAATGACAAACATTAATGGTACTCGTTGAAGTTGAGTATTATCAAAGTCTGTCCAGTCATCTGGGTTACGATCAAGGGCAGTTGCTAAAGCCTTGTTTTCAGAATTTGAAATTCCGTAATGGTCACCATAAATCATGATCACTGAGTTTTTATCTAACCCGGTCTTTTGCAGGTAAGCAAAGAATTCAGCGAGTGATTGATCAAGGTAATGAGCTGTCACAAAGTAATTGTCAACGGTAGTGTTCCCGGTATTGGTAGTTTGGAAATTAGGATCCTTATCTTCGTCATCCAAGCTGTACGGGAAGTGGTTAGTAACGGTAATAAACTTGGTATAGAACGGCTGCTGTAAGTTCTGTAAGTAGTTAACTGAGTTCTTAAAAAGCAGCTTATCCTTAAGGCCATACCCCGTTGCCTTATCACCAGAGGTATCATAGTAGCTTGCGTCGAAGAAGTATTGATACCCCAAGTTCTTGTAAACATTATTCCGGTTCCAGAAGCTGGCAACGTTACCATGAAAGACGGCACTAGTATAACCAGCTCGTTGATTTAGAATTGCTGGAGCACCCTGGAAGGTATTATCACTACCAAGAGTGGCAAAAAGCGACCCTTGAGGAAGCCCAAACGTACTTGTTTCAAGCATGTTTTCAGCGTCACTGGTCTTCCCTTGACCAACTTGGTGGAAGAAGTTATCAAATGCATAAGTATCACTACCATGATATAGGGAGTTTAAGAATGGGGTAACTTCTTGGCCATTGACCTTCTTATCAATTAAGAATTGTTGGAAGCTTTCAAGGTGGATAACAATCACGTTGCGTCCCTTAGCGATCCCGTACAGTTTGGGATTGGGGGATGCATAGTGCTTGTCGGTAAATTTTTTAACTTTTAATAGCTCTGACTTGGTGGCACTTTGGCGCATCTTGTTAATATGTTGCGATTTCACAACATCATACCCGGTAAATGCATCAATGCCGAGATATTTAACAATATAAGTTCGGTCAAACGTCCGGGTAAGTAATTGTGGCCGGCTCATTTCAGCCAATGAAAGATTAATACCGAAAAGTGTCAATGCCATTGAAGTAAATGCAAAGGCTAATTTACTGCTAATAGCACGGGGATCAAAGTGAATCTTGTGCAGCAGCATTAAAATGATAATAATGACAATGTCAAGCCAATAAAAAAGGTCGTGAACGTTGGTGAGGGCTAGTGAACTGCCGCTTAACCCTTGATTAACTTTTGAGTAACCAGTCATAGTCGCAATGGTCATAAAGTCAGTAAATTCACGATAATAGATGACGTTTAGGTACAGTAAAAGCGTGTTGGCAATATCTAATCCCATTAAAACCGGGTAGAAGAAGCGGGACCGCTTAAAGTAAAAGGCAATACTGTAAATTAATGCGGTAATTGGTAACGGATTAATTAGCAGAATAAGGTATTGAAAGATGCCTTCTGCTCCTAATTTAAAGTCAGTAAAGTAAGCAAATAATGTCTTTAACCAAAAAAGGACCACTAGAAGGGTGAAGAACCCGATCCTAGTGTCCACGAATTTGCTTAGTTTTTTCATTAGGAATGTTCCTCGCAATCGAGATTTAATAGTTATTTAATGCTAGCAAAACTAGCAAATCAATAGCCATTCTATCACAGATTAATTGAGAAACATTTATCTAAGAAAGATTGTTGTCAAAATTTAATTATTTGTTTACCTTAACCGGGACTGGTTCAGGTTCCACTAACCAGTCATGACTGAATAACTTGCGTAACTTTTTGTTAACGGGGATCCAGATCCCGGCGTGAAGAATATCTTTTAACGATTCAAGCATCGTTTTATCCTGCCGGTACTCCTTGGTTAATGGAATTACCAATAAGTGGCCTTCTTCTGTCACTACGGTAACTTTTTTAGCACTCATGGCAATAATTTTAGCCGCGACAATGTTAGGTTGAGAAGTAGTTTCTTTTAATGTCATTAATAATCCCTTCCTTCATCTTGGCTTTAAGGATAATGGGAAAGTATGAAGAAGCTGTGAAAACGAGGATAAGCAATTTCAAAGAATTGGTTCCTCTTCTAAATCACTAATGGAAGCGCTATAATTAAGAAGATCACAGAAGAACGGAGGATGGTTCAATGACAAAATTAAACATCTACTTAGTACGACATGGTCAAACGTACTACAACATTTATAACAAGCTTCAAGGATGGAGTAACTCTCCGCTGACGGAAAAGGGCAAGCAAGATGCTAAAAATGCTGGTGAACGGCTGAAAAATGTTCATTTTGATGCGGCCTTTTGTAGTGATACAACCCGGGCAATGGAAACCATTCAAAAGATTCTTGATTTGAATCAGGCAGACTCCGTACGTGAACCAGTTGCTGCCCCATATTTCCGTGAAGAGTTTTACGGCTCTTATGAGGGAACCAATATGGATTGGGCTTGGTATAACGCTGGTGCCCCACATGGCTACAATACGTTCAAGGAAATTGTTCTCGCAAGTTCCATTGGTCAAGCAAAGGATTGGCTGAAAGAGGCTGATCCATTCCATGATGCGGAAAATAATCAGGAATACTGGGAACGGATGAACAAGGGACTTGAATTAATTCGGCACGCTGACCTTCCTGAAGATGCCAACGTTCTGTGGGTAAGCCATGGGAATACTCTCTTAAGTCTTGTTGAAAAATTTGGTGGCGGCAAATATGATGTCACCGTCCGGCCAAAAAATGGTAGCCTCACCACCGCCACCCTCACCGACCACGATTTCAAGATTGAGGAGTATGACAAGTAGAGTGCCTTCGCCCCAAAGAGTTTCCGGAAAGCTAGCGATTTCTCCCGCCTGGATGCTGAAAGCATCTGGGAGGGAGTTTGTTGTCTATAGGGGCTTCCCGGCGAACACGGTTTGACTTTGTTGCAGTAGAACGTCAGCTAGGCGGAAGTTGCGGTCACGGCGAACAGATCTCGGCTCTGTTGCCCAGAATTGTTAGCTCTAGCAACCTCTGCCAAGCACATTTAGCCCCTTAAACTTTGCAAAAAAACTGAGAGACCAGCAACCTAACTGATCTCCCAGCTTTTTGGACTAAAACGCAAACCTTGCAAAGCATTCAATCATATTTGAAAGAATTACTTAACACTGTTATAATTACCGCAACTAATAAATATTCATTATTTTGAATAAAGAATATTGAGTATTACTTGAGGATGGAGATTGGAGTTAATGCCAATGGATGAGAAAAAAGGAATTAATACAACCGAGCTAACGTTGTTGATTATCGGTTCAACAATTGGCTCAGGAGTTTTTGGAATAACGAGTGACTTAGCAACAGCAGCTGCACCTGGACCAGCGATTCTAGCATGGATTATCGTTGGAATTGGGGTTTTAACATTAGTATTATCGTTAAATAATCTTTCGCAAAAACGACCGGATCTGGATTCGGGGATCTTTAGTTATGCAGGGGCTGCATTTGGACCACTTGGTGAGTTCATTTCTGGATGGGCGTACTGGTTATCGGCCTGGCTTGGTAACATTGCGTTTGCCACGATTACAATGAGTGCGTTCGGGACATTCTTTCCCAAGGTGTTTGCAAATGGTCAAAATTTAGTATCCATTATTGTAGCAATTATTTTAACCTGGATTTTGACATTGTTAGTTAACCGGGGGATTGAATCAGCAGCATTTATAAATTCAATTGGAACAATATGCAAAATCATTCCGCTAGTTGTGTTCGTAATTTGTGTAATCATTGCTTTTAAGGCAAAGATGTTTACAGCAGACTTTTGGGGCAACGTTGCACAAAACGTTCATGTACTAAAGCAAACGTCACTATTTACCCAAGTTCGGTCATCAATTATTGTTATGATGTGGCTGTTCGTTGGGGTTGAAGGTGCGTCAGTGCTTTCGAGCCGGGCACGGACACGGACTGATGCAGAAAAGGCTTCAATTCTTGGTCTTGCTAGTTTATTGACAATTTACATCGTTGTTTCGATCTTGCCTTATGGAGTTATGACCCGGGCGCAGTTAGCTGCTGGTGGTCAACCGGCTCTTGGTGCGATTATGCAACACCTGGTTGGCGGTTGGGGTGCCGCATTGATTAGTATTGGGTTAATCATTTCAGTGCTAGTTTCCTGGCTTTCATGGACCATGTTGCCAGCTGAATCATTGATGCTAATGGCAGATGATCAAACCCTGCCAACCTCTTGGGGGAAGTTAAACAGCAAGAAAGCACCAACTCGAGCATTAATCATCACTGGGGTACTTCAGTCAATCTTCCTGTTCTCCTTATTATTCACTGATTATGCGTATAATTTTGCATATACTTTATGTACAGCCGCGATCCTTATTTGTTACTTCCTAGTTGGGGTTTACCAAATGGAATATAGTGGTCAAAATCATGAATGGGGTCAGTTTATCATTGGATTAATCGCAACCCTGTTTGAGTTAATGGCGATGGTATTATCAGGATGGAAGCAAGTGATGGTAGTTTCTGTCGGCTTTATCCCTGGTTTCATTTTTTACTTGCAAGCATGTAAGGAATTTAAGCACGTCGTTACTACTAAAGAAAAAATTGTTATGGCATTGATCGTTATCTTTGCCATAGTTTCACTAGTGTTAATTGGTAACGGTACAATTTCAATTAATAATTAGGAGGTTATGACTTATGGTAGAAATCGCTCCATTTGGTGTTGAGGCGTGGCTGAATAAATGGGAAAAGAGTGCTAAATACGATATTTCCCAAAGTACAATCGCATCATTAACAATGCATGAAGTCTTAAACCTTGATGGTAATAATGGTCAAGAGTTCTATGCAATGTTGGATCAACAAAAGATGAACTACGGCTGGATTGAGGGTTCACCTGAATTTAAGCAGGAAGTCGCTAAGCTGTACCAACATGTGGAGCCCGAAAATGTGTTACAGACTAACGGGGCCACTGGAGCTAATATCTTAGCCCTGTATAGTTTGATTCAACCAGGCGATCATGTTATTGCAGAATACCCTTCATACCAGCAGTTGTACGATATTCCTAAGTCGCTTGGGGCAGAAGTTGACTTTTGGCATATTCATGAAGAAGCCAACTGGTACCCAGACATTAACGAGCTGAAAAAACTGATTCGTCCTGATACGAAGATGATTTGCTTAAACAATGCTAATAATCCAACTGGGACAATTTTGGATAAGAAGTTCTTGGAACAGGTTGTTGAAATTGCAAAATCAGTTGGTGCATACGTTTTGGTTGATGAGGTTTATTTGCCGTTAGACGATCCAACGAAATTTACATCAATCATTGACCTCTATGATAAGGGAATCGCGACTAATTCACTTTCTAAAACCTATTCAGTACCAGGAATTCGGATCGGTTGGACCGCAACAAATAGTGAATTAGCAGATCTTTTCCGGAAATTCCGTGATTATACAATGATTTGTGGCGGTGTCTTTAATGATTTGCTTGCCACCTACGTTCTTCGTCACCGTGACCAGGTGTTGGCACGTAATCGAAAGCTGGTTCTCGGTAACTTGAAGATTTATCAAGAGTGGATTGAACATGAAGATCGTGCTTCAGTGGTAATGCCTCAAGCAGTTTCAACGTCATTCCCGAAGCTAGATGTTCCGGTAGATATTCATACTTTCTGTGAGAACTTGTTAAAGGATGAAGGAGTCTTGCTTGTTCCGGGAGACGCCTTTGATACACCAAAGCACGTTCGTTTAGGATACTGTGCTCCAAAAGCAACCCTTAAAGAAGGACTCAAACGATTATCAAGTTATCTTCATCAATGGGATTAGAAAGAAGCTTGATTCCCGCGATTAGACTTAGTAATAAAAAAGATCTGGAAATTATTTTCCAGATCTTTTTTACTCTTTGCTTACTAAACCGTCTAAGAACTTTTGAATGGAAATTCTGCCACCGGAAGAACGCTTGCCTTGCTGGTATAGCATTTCACTGTGGACGCTTTCGTAGCCAAAGAGCAGGTTAGAAATATCAGATAACTGTTCGTCATAGGGGTTGTCAATCAGGCGGTTAGCGATGTTTGCCAAACCAACTTTAATTGCTCGCCGAATTCGCTGATCGATTATCCGACGTTCGTGCTCTGAAATGCCCATTAATTGTTCTAGGTCAATATTCCGGTAATTCTCTTTTTGCGCCTTCATCAGGGAGATGATCTTAAGAATATCACTCGTCCCTTTTTCAGAAGTCATCCCGAGATAGTTGAGGGTAGCGGTAGCTTGGTGGTGCGCTTCAGCCGATTTTGGCTGCGACTGGGGAGTAAAATTATTAACCATCTTCGAAATATCAGAGAGTTGGGTTGCCATTTGGAGGCTTTGCCTAACATTTTTAAGAACGGTTTTAACCTCAATCAAATTAATGGGCTTATTAATAAAAAATTCGATTCCGGCCTTATAAGCTTCCGCCCGCATCTCACTGTTTTGCACTTTGGAAATCATTACAAAACGGATATTTGGCTTCACCTCTTTGACTTTTCGTACAAGGTCAACTCCTGATAGTTCAGGCATTAACAGGTCAACAAGGACAATATCGACATCTTTAACCATTAATTCTTGCAATGCGTCAGGTGAAGAACTGGTCATCCCGACAACTTCATCGTTAAAGTTTTGTTCAATGATATTTTGCAGGACATAGAGAATTGATTGGTCATCATCGACAATATAAAATTTCATCTTTACTCACCCTAACTAATTAGCTTTTGCTTATCCAATGTTACGAAAAAGGTTGTTCCAATGCCTGGAGCTGAATCGACAGTGATTTTTCCTGCAAACTGTTCCTCAGCAATTGTCTTGACGTTTGAAAGACCAATTCCCCGGTAAATATCACCGAATTGGTCAAATTTAGTTGAGAAACCTGATTTGAAAATCAGCGGCAAGAGATTTTTTGCGATCCCGCTCCCGTTGTCGGTAACTGAAAAGTAGACGTGCTGATTGTCTGCAGTAACTTTGATTAGCAACTCCCCATTTCGCTTAGTACCAATTGCGTCAATCCCGTTAATGATGAGGTTTGATAGGATGGTGACAAGGTAAAAATGACGCGGAATGGTAATATCAACGTGATTTTGAACGACCAGGTTAATATGAGCCTGTTTTTCGCGGATAATCATTTGGGAATAGTCGACAACGATTTTCAGAATATCGGTCATTGTCATCGGTGCGTTGCTTTGATCGTCAAAATAATCTCCTAGTCCCTTAATAAGGTTTTGGTAGGAGTGCTTGATTTCATGAACGTTCTGAGCAATTTTATACGCCATTGCCTGTTCTTCGGGAAGTCCCTTCTCCTTTAGCCGTTGATTGAGTTGGTAGGCGTTTTTGGTTACCTGCTCAATTTCATTAATCGTTTTCTTCATGAAGTAGACTTCGCTTTTGACTGCCGATGCAACCCAGATGAAATGGTAATATTGGCGTTCATGACTTTCACTATTCACCGTTAAAAATTGAAAGTAACGGATGGGAAAAGCAATCAAAAAGGCCAGTGTCGACCGTGCAAAAGCAAGGATGAATAATCCCTGAAGAACACTAAACGAGAATGCACTAAAATGATTTAAAAAAGCAATCTCGGCCATGTTAGCGAAATAATCACAGATAATAATCGTAAAATAAAAAGCAACGTTATTTTGAAAACTGCGGAGCCAATAAATCAAATAATAAAGAAAGACGTAACAGGTAAAAAAGATGATGTCAGCGATCGTATAGGCAATAGCATTTGAAGCTGTGGCACCATTACTTACTAGCAGGACGAATCCGCGAAAAACAGGGGAGGCGATCGCGATCGCTAACCCTAATTGAAGCGGGTTTAAGTCCTGGTTAAAGTAGAGAAAAACAGGCAGAAGGAAAGCAGAAAGAGCAATCATATTCCCCTTAGTGAATGCACTTGTGCCAATTTGGGAAGCAAGAGCGACACAAACAGCTGCAATAATAATTCGTTGATATTTACGGTAACGTAAAAAGTTAAGATTCTTTAACATGTGAATTCCTTAATTTTATCCATGATTAATTATGATTATTTTTGATGATCGTGGAAAGCGCTTACTAAAATTTTGATTGTAACTGATTAATCAGTTAATAACTATTAATCATATTAACTACTATTATACAACTATCTATTTAACAGACGGGAGTAGTAATAGTAAGTGCAATTATTTTATTTATAGTGAGGAGTTTAGGGTTATGGATGCAACTGCTAATCAGCCAAAGAAAAAATGGAAACTGAAGATGCCTGGCGCCTTCACAATTCTGTTCTTTCTGACGGTCATTTCAGTATTTTTAACATGGTTTGTGCCAGCAGGAAGTTATTCTAAGCTTTCGTATAGCCATGATCATCTTCAGGTTGTAGCGCCAAGCGGAAAGAAGACGGTTTATCCGGCAACGCAGGCAACTCTGAAGAAGCTCAACGTGAAAATTGACGTTGACCAGTTTAAGTCTGGGGCAATTAGTAAGCCGGTTTCAGTTCCAGGAACTTATAAGCGGCTTAAACAGCACCCAATGAGTCTGTACTCGATTTTCACCAGCATGGTCAACGGGACGATGCAGGCTGTTGATATTATGATCTTTATCTTTGTCCTTGGTGGCCTTATTGGGGTCGTTAAGGCAAGCGGGGCTTTTGAGTCAGGGCTTGAAGCGTTGACGAAAAAGTCGAAAGGTAAAGAGTTTATCCTTGTCTTTATGGTTGCCGTTCTGTTGGCATTTGGGGGAACGCTCTGTGGAATCGAAGAAGAAGCGGTGGCTTTCTACCCAATTTTAGCGCCAGTATTTGTTGCAATGGGCTATGACTCAATTGTCGTTGTTGGGGCAATTTTCTTGGCTTCATCAATTGGGACAACCTTCTCGATTATTAACCCATTCCAGGTTGTAATTGCTTCTAATGCGGCCGGGACTCAATTTACTCAGGGGATGACTGGACGGATCATCGGGTTCACCGTTGCTGTTATTTGCTTGCTCCTCTACCTTCACTGGTATGCCCGGAAGGTTCAGAAGGATCCGTCATTCTCATACACTTATGAAGATAAGGCTAAGTTTGATGCAATGTGGTCAATGGATTCTTCAGAAGAAAAGGATCTTACCTTTACAATTAAGAAACGGATTATCTTAGTTCTCTTTGCCGCTTCATTTATTATCATGATTTGGGGTGTGATGGCTAAGGGCTGGGCCTTCCCAGAAATGGCTTCATCATTCCTGTTGATTGCGGTAATTATCATGTTCTTAACCTGCTTTGGTCATAAAGATGGCCTTGGTGAATACCAAACAACCGAGGCATTCTCTAACGGTGCCGCTAGCTTAGTTGGGGTATCATTGATCATTGGGTTAGCACGGGGAATTAACAACATTTTGAATGATGGTTATATTTCTGATACGATCCTTTACCAATCTTCAGAATTAGTTCGTCATATGTCAGGATCTGTCTTCATCATTATGATGATGTTGATCTTCTTCGTCCTAGGTTTCATTGTGCCATCTTCTTCCGGCTTGGCAGTTCTTGCTATGCCAATCATGGCACCGTTGGCCGATACTGTTCATATCCCACGGTATATCGTTGTTACCGCTTACCAGTTCGGTCAATACGCAATGCTCTTCCTTGCCCCAACCGGATTAGTTATGGCAACTCTGCAAATGCTCGACATGAAGTACTCTCACTGGGTTCGCTTCGTCTGGCCAGTCGTTGCCTTTGTCCTCATCTTCGGTGGCGGAATTCTGGTAACGGAAGTGTTGATGAATTAGAGTGTGAGCCCGTTAAGACCTTCCGGTGGCTAACGATTTCTCCGACGAACGGCGACTTGCCGTCGGAGTCGGAGGTCGTTAGCTTGAGGAAGGTTAGGGCGAACACGTTTTTGACTATGTGACAGTAGAACGTTATCTTGAGGAAGCTTAGGCTAAACACGTTCCAACTCTGCTGTCAAGAACACCAAATAACAAACATAAAAAGGGTGTGAACCATATTCAAAGGCTCACACCCTTTCGTTTTCCTCACCAATAATTTTGAATCCGTAATCACGAATATGATTTTTAAGCAACTGAATAAATTTCAGGCTTAACTGGCTTGGCACAGTATGCTGATGTTGAGCAATCCCGATTGTTATGGGATCGTCGAGCTCTAAGGGAATAGCGACAATCTTATCATCATTAAGCTTGCTGCTAATGATTCCTGAACTGATGGTGTAGCCATTCAGACCGACCATTAAGTTGAAAATAGTTGCACGGTCACTAACCTTAATCTCCTTTTTATGACTCAGAGTTGACTGAATCTCCTCGGAAAAGTAAAAGGAATTATTTTCACCTTGCTCAAAGGAGAGGTAGGGAAGCTCGGTCAGATCATCAAGGCTGATTGATTGTCGCTTTGTAAGGGGATTATAACGGCTTAAAAAGACGTGTGGCTTAGCAACAAAGAGTGGCGTAAATTTGAGGCCGTTCTCCGTTAATAATTTATTGATAATTCGTCGGTTAAAATTATTGATGTAGAGTACACCTAACTCACTCTTAAAGGCTCGTAGATCATTAAAAATATTTTCGGTTTCTGTCTCACGGAGAGTGAACTTATAAGTTGGTGAATTGATTTCCTTGATTAATTCTACAAAGGCATTAACAACGAAAGCATAGTGTTGTGCAGAAACAGCGAAGGACTGGTGAAGTGCTTGCTGATGTTTGAAACGGTCATCGAGCAGACGAACCTGATCCAGAATTTGTTTGGCATAATTCATGAATTCGCGCCCATTAGCAGTTAAACGGGCTCCTGAGTTGCTTCTTTGAAAGATTGTGATTCCCATTTCTCTTTCTAAATCCTTGATCGCGCTTGAAAGGCTGGGTTGGGTAAGGTAGAGTCGCTTAGCCGCTTCGTTAATTGAGCCGGTTTCAATCACGGCTTCTAAATATTCTAATTGTTTAATTCTCATTGGTCTGATCCTTTTTTATTTGCATTATAGTCTTTGCCTATATCCAGTTCAAATATTTAACAGTTATTCAATAGCAAAAATCCATGGTAGATTATTAGACAAATAAAAAGGCGAAAGAGATGAACGAATGATGACAACAACTACTACGATTATTGGCTTCCCCCGGATAGGTGAGAAGCGTGAATTGAAATTTGCTACTGAAAAATACTTTAAGAATAAGATTAGTCAAGAAGAGTTACGGACAACAGCAAAGGAACTGAGAAAAAGCAACTGGAAACTCCTTCAGCAGGAGGGGATCGATGCAATTCCGAGCAATGATTTTTCATACTACGATCAAACCTTAGATGCAGCTTTCCTATTTAATCTAGTTCCACAAGATGTTCAAGATTTACCGTTTTCTGAGTTGGATAAGTACTTTGCCCTAGCACGTGGTTACCAGGGTGAAGAAGGAAATGTTCTGGCTTGGCCAATGAAGAAGTGGTTTAACACCAATTATCACTACCTTGTTCCGCAGCTTAATCAGGATACCCACTTTAAGCTAACTGGAAATAAAATTTTTGCAGAGTTTGAAGAAGCAAAAGAATTAGGGATCATTACCCGCCCCGTATTAATTGGCCCCTTTACATTACTGAAGTTAAGCGAATATCAAAATGTGACTGCTCGTGACTTTATTAATGACGCTGTAACTGCCTATAAAGAAGTTTTTAATCGACTTGCAGACAGCGGGGCAAAATGGATTCAACTTGATGACCCTGCCCTCGTTAAGGATTTAACTACGGAAGATCGCCAACTATTCAATGAACTCTACCAGCCACTATTGAACGCTAAAGGGAAACTAAAGGTTCTTTTGCAGACTTATTTTGGTGACGTTCGGGATATTTATGACGACTTGATCGAATTACCGTTTGATGGTCTTGGCCTTGACTTTGTTGAAGGAAAGCAGACACTCCAATTAGTTAGTCACCATTTTCCGGAAGACAAGACTCTTTTTGCCGGAATTGTTAACGGGAAAAATATTTGGCGGAATCATTATGATAAGAGTTTGACGCAACTCAAGAAAGCCGGAGTGAAGAAGCTTGTGGTTAGCACATCTTGTTCTTTACTCCATGTGCCAATTACAGTTAAAAATGAAAATTTTGAACCAGCTGTTAAGGAGCACTTTGCGTTTGCTGTAGAAAAGCTGGGTGAGCTTAATGATCTTGCAGCAATCTACGAAGGTTCTGCTAAAGAAAAGCTCCGTGCTAATCAGGAATTATTTGCTAAGCAACGGGTTCAGGAAGACGCTGAATTACATAAGCAAATTGCAAACCTGAAGGATGAAGATTTTGTTCGTCAACCAGCTCGTCAAGTACGAGAAAAGATCCAGAAAGCAGAATTTCACCTACCACTTTTACCAACCACAACGATCGGCTCCTTCCCACAAACTAAGGAAGTTCGGCAAACTCGCCGTCAGTTTCGTTGCCATGAAATTAATCAGGAACAATACGACAACTTCATTAAGGGAAAGATTGACGAATGGTTAAAGTGGCAAGAGAAGATCGGACTGGATGTTTTGGTACACGGGGAATTTGAACGGAATGATATGGTTGAATACTTTGGCCAGCACCTTTCGGGATATATATTCTCCAAGAATGCATGGGTTCAATCATACGGAACCCGTTGTGTTAAGCCACCAATTATTTGGGGTGATATTAAACGACAACAGCCAATTACCATTAAGTGGTCCAAGTACGCTCAAAGCCAAACCAAAAAACTGGTTAAGGGGATGCTGACAGGACCAGTAACCATCTTGAACTGGTCATTCCCTCGTGAAGATATTAGCTTAAGGGAATCAACGCTTCAGTTAGCTTTGGCTATCCAAAAGGAAGTCCTTGACCTAGAAGCTAACGGGATTAAGATTATTCAAATTGATGAGGCAGCCTTGAGAGAAAAGCTGCCGCTGAGAAAGTCTGATTGGTATTCTGAATACTTGAACTGGGCCATTCCGGCTTTCCGCTTAGTCCATAGCAAGGTCAAACCGGAAACCCAGATCCATACCCATATGTGTTACAGCGAGTTTTCCGATATTGTTCCGGCAATTGATGCGATGGATGCCGATGTTATTTCCTTTGAAGCCTCACGTTCTAATTTGGAAATCCTCGATACATTGAAGAAACAACATTTTGAAACGGAAGTGGGACCTGGAGTTTATGATATTCACTCACCACGAATTCCATCCGTTGACGAGGTGAAGGCAACAATCAACCGGATCCTTGCTAAGATTGCTGCTCCAAAGGTCTGGATTAATCCAGATTGTGGTCTAAAAACCCGTGGTGTTGAGGAAACAAGGGCTAGTTTAGCCAATGTAATTGAAGCAACTCGTGAAGTTCGTCGTCAGTTAGGAGAGGGTGATTAAGTGACAACTTTATCGTACGAAGTCTTTCCGCCTAATTCGACGGTGGGGATCAATCATCTTAACCAGGTACTGACATCCCTGCGCGATCTTTCTCCAGATTTCATCAGTGTCACTTGTAACAGTAATACAAAACAACTTGCTCATGAAACGGTTAGGGTAGCGGATTACGTTGAGAACGATTGTCAGGTACCAGCAATGGCACATCTCCCTGCTTGGTATCTCAGCCGGGAAGACGTTGATCGAATCTTGGAACAATTGCGGGTATGCCATGTTGATCGGGTACTGGTGTTGCGGGGCGATGAACGACCAAAACTGGAAAAGAAAACTGACTTTGCCCATGCTAGTGACCTGATTGCTTATATCAAACAAAATTATCCTGATTTCCAAATTACCGGGGCTTGCTACCCGGAGAAACATCCCGAGTCACTGAGTATGGTAGATGAAATTCAACATTTAAAATTAAAGGTTGAATCGGGATGTGACCAAATAATTACCCAGCTTTTCTTGGATAATCACAGTTATTATCGGTTCCGTGAATTGTGTGCTATTGGCGGGATTGACGTACCAATTATTGCGGGCATTATGCCAGTTGTTAATGAACGACAAGCTAACCGAATTTTGCGGACCAGTGCAGTGACGGTTCCGGAGAAGTTTAAGGATATTCTGGCAAAATATCATGATCATCCCCAAGCACTGAAGCAAGCTGGCATCACCTATGCAATTGACCAAATCGTTGACTTAGTAACTAATGACGTGTCTGGGATCCACCTTTACACGATGAACCATTCAGATACTGCCCGACAGGTTAAGCAAAACATTGGATCGCTTTTCCGGGTTTGTTGCTAAGGGGAAGCTGGAAATTACTGGTAATAGTAAGAGGCCGGAAAAACATTTTGTCTTTCCGGCCTTTTCTTTTGTAATTTAATTTTTAGCGCGCTTCAATCCAATCCCAGTAAAACCACTGATAACGGAGAATACAGGTGAGAAGAGGCTAAAGAATGCAAATGGTAAGAAGTGAAGAACTGGCACATCTAAAGTGGAGGCTACGAACATCCCCGCAACTCCCCATGGGATCAGGTAGTTGATAACACTACCACCATCTTCAAGGACCCGACTAAGTGCTAGTGGAGAAAGCTTCATATCCTTAAAGGCACCCTTGAAGGCCCGTCCTGGAAGAATTACTGAAAGGTATTGTTCCCCGACAAAGAGGTTCACGCCAATTCCAGAAAGAATCGTGGTAAGAATTAGGCTTCCTGGAGTCTTAAGATGCTTAACAAGCGGATCCATAGCAGATTGAATAACGTTAAACTGCATCAAGATTCCCCCAAGTGAAAGGGTCACAATAATCAAGGATACGGTACCCATCATGCTTGTAATCCCACCACGAGAAAGAAGGGCGTTAACAGAAGCATCATTAGTGTGAGCCACAAATCCTTCGCTAATTAAGTTAGTTAAGGACTTAAGGGACGTGTGCGGATCTTGAATGAAAATCATAATTACGGTCACAATGATGTTGATAAATAGAGTTGGAATGGCTGGAACGTGACGCCAAGCACAGATAAAGAGCAATGTGATTGGCAGCAAGGCCCACCAGCTAATGCTGAAGTTGTTCATCAATGCTTGAGTAGTGTGAACGATCCTACTAGAGTTCATCCCGCTACCGCTTTGACCAATAATCCAGAAAAGAATAAATGAAACAATGAAGGATGGGATGGTGGACCACATCATGTTCTTAATGTGGGCAAATAAGTCGCTACCGGCAATTGCGGAGGCCAGGTTGGTAGAATCAGATAACGGAGACATCTTGTCACCAAAAACCGCACCAGAAATAATTGAACCAGCAATTAAAGCAGGGTTAATTCCCATTGCGTGACCAACAGCGAAAAGTGCTAACCCGATTGTTGAAATGGTTGTAAAGCCACTCCCGATTGAAACCCCAACTAGTGAGCAGACGAGGAAAGTAGAAGGAACGAACCACCGTGCACTGATAATCTTAAAGCCAATTACCATGATTGATGGAATAATCCCAGCTTTAATCCAAACGGCAATTAATGCCCCAATCAGGATAAAGATAAAAATAGGAATAATTGCTGTACCAATTCCGTCTTGGATCCCCTTATGAAGGTCGTCCCAAGAAGCTCCCCGTAGCTTTGCCCAAAGCATGATTAAGGCAATGACGAAGAGGACTGGAATTTGTGGGGAGAGCCCAAACCTAATAACGGCTGTCCCTAAAATAACTAACATAATTAGTAGGATACTAACTGCTTCACCGAATTTAATTGACTTCATAATTCAAATCTCCCTTATAAAATAATTGATTGGTTAGTGTTTGAATTGAAGTTGATAACGAATAATGCCACCACAATTTTTCATTTTTGCTCCTCCTTAATGAACTGATTGAATAAAAAATCCCGCTGATGAAATAATTCATCAACGGGACGATTTATTAACCGCGGTACCACCCACATACGCATTGATCTAATACGCTCTCGTATCAGGTGGTAACGGCACTGACTATGGCCGAGCAATCTTAAACTCGCGATAATTCATTAACTCCGCCTGACCGGTTCGCACATCCCCACCGGCTCTCTGACACCGAACGAAGCAATTACTGAAACGATAATTGTTGAAGTTATTCTAGCGTGACCAAATTAAATTGTCAATACTATTATTAAAATTTAATGAGATTAATCTTTGGCTGGCTTTTCTTTTCCGTAACCGTTAAATAGCAAGTTGAGGACAACGGCAGCAACACTACCGACAACCACACCGTTACCCATCATAATCTGAAATTCAGTTGGTAAGAATTGGAAAATATGTGGGTACATGGTGACACCCAGTCCCAAGCCAACGGAAACGGAGGCGACAAGGATATTTCCGTTATCGGTAAAGTCGACCTTATGTAAGATTTGGATACCTTGGACACCAACGATTCCAAACATAACAATCATGGCACCACCAAGAACCGGATCAGGAATAACGGTAGCAAGAGCCCCAGCCTTAGGAAGTAATCCCAGAAGCAACAGCATGAAGGCTGCGTAGTAAACTGGTCGACGGGTCTTAACCCCAGACATTCGAATAACACCAACGTTTTCGGAGAATGTTGAGTATGGGAAGGTGTTAAAGAGGCCGCCAAGAATTGCGGCAATTCCTTCAGCACGATAGCCCCGTTTAATATCATCACTCGTGAGCTTTTGCCCGGTGACTTCACTCAGGGCGAAGAAGACCCCGGTAGACTCGATCATCGTTGTTAATGAAACCAAAATCATTGTGATCATGGCACTTCCGTTAAAGTGAGGGACACCAAAGAAGAATAGTTGCGGGGTATGGAGCCAGGCAGCTTCAGAAACCGGTTTTAATGAAACCATCCCCATTGCGCCGGCAACAAAGGATCCAATCAAAATTCCTAATAGGATGGCAATTGACTTCAAGAAGCCCTTTGCCCAGGCATTAAGGAGCAGGATTATCGCAATTGTGACGAAACCGATGAAGAGGTTTTTGGGATCACCAAATGAGTGGGCAGTCGGCGTTCCACCACCAAGATCCTGAAAACCGACCGGAACCAGGGTAAATCCAATGATGGTGATTAACGAACCAGTAACAACGGGTGGAAAGAGTTTCTTTAGTCTGGAAAAAACTCCGGCAATCAGGAAAACAAAGATTCCGGCGGCGATGATTGCCCCGTACATGTAAGTGATTCCCAACTTACTCCCGATTGATTCCAGCGGGGTCACTGATTGAACAGCACAGCCCAGGACAACGGGGAGGCCAATCCCGGTTAGCGGGGTCCGCTTTAACTGAAGAAGTGTTGCAATCCCACACATAAAAATGTCGATTGAAACCAAGTAAGTCATCTGGATGGTCGAAAAGTGCAAATAATTACCAATTAACAACGGGACAAGAACATCCCCCGAATACATTGCTAATAAATGTTGAAAACCAAGTACCAGATCTTTAGGTGAAAATAAACCTTTTCGTTGGTGAGTGTTATTTACTGAACCTGTTTCGTCCACGATTAATCCTCCAATAAAAAAGAGACTGCTAACAAATGTCGCAGTCCCCAAACATAAACTAGTATTATTGCTTATAGTCCAAAGTTTAAGGCTTTGGGTAGAGACTCACCGACCATATTACGGTATTATATAGGCATATAGTGTTGTTATCCTACCACGACTTGAAAAAGCAAGCAAGTCGATTAGGCTAAAAGTGTTATTATATTAGTAAATGCAACCGAAAGGACGGGACAAAATGAGCGTCAAGAAAATGAGCAGTTGTACTGCAATGTTAGTTGGTAAAAACGCGTCAATTGATGGTTCAACCATGATTGCACGGAATGAAGATTATTACGATGGTGTTAACCCAAAGACTTTCCAGGTATATCCTGCTAAGGACTATACTGGTGAACACTTTAAGTCAACTTATAATGGCTTGGAAGTTGACTTGGATGGTCAAGGCTGTCGTTTTACCGCCACGACAAACGGTGACATTAATAACGGTCGGTGGGATGAACAAGGGATCAACGAGTATAACGTTGCGATGAGTGCATCCGAAACCGAAATGACTAACCCTCGAGTACTTGGCCACGACCCGCTTGTTGAAAAGGGTGTTGACGAAGACTCAATGGTTTACCTTGTTCTGCCATTCATCAAGAGTGCTCGTGAAGGTGTCCAACGACTTGGTCACTTAATTGAAACTTACGGGACTGGTGAAAGTAACGGGATTGCATTTAGTGATAACAATGAAGTCTGGTACTTTGAAACTGCTGGCGGTCACCAGTGGGTTGCTCAACGGATTCCGGATGATGCCTATGCAATTTGTCCTAATATCATGTGCATTGAAGAGGTTAACTTTGAAGATCCAGACAACTTTATGTTTGCCTCAACAATCCAACAATTTGTTCAAGACAATAATTTAAATCCATACCCAGGTAGTTTCAACTTCCGGAAGATTTTCGGAACTAATGACGAAGCTGACCAATATTACAACACCCCACGTTCATGGTATGGTCAAAAGCTGTTTACACCATCTGTTGAACAAGAACCAACCAGCTTGGACATTCCGTTCATCCAACGGGCAGAAAAGAAGCTGGCTGTTGAAGATATTGAATACTTCCTGTCATCACACTACAATGGCACACCATATGATCCAACCGGTTCGTATGCTTCTGGTGACGAAAAGGATCAAAAGAAGTTCCGTTCAATTGCCTTAGACCGGAACCAAAGCTCATGCATTTTGCAAATTCGGAATAACGTTCCGGCAGAATGTGCCGCAATTCAATGGATTAACTTTGGCTTCTTTGCGTACAGCCCATACGTTCCATTCTTTACGAACATTAATGCAACGCCGGCATCATACGATCACGCTGGCAACAAGGTTGATGACAGTGCATACTGGCTACAAAAACAATTGGAAGTAATCGTTGAACCTCGTTACCATGAATTTATTAACGAGGTAAATGCTTTCCGTGATGCTTCACAAAGCTATGCCGTTAAGCGGGTCGACATGATTACCGCCATTGCAAAAACCAAGCAAGGAGATGCCGTTACCGACTTCCTTACCAAGCGAAACGACAAGACCGCAACCCACGCCATGGACGCTACCAAGGACCTTCTCAACAGTCTTATCCACCAATCCCTCTTAAACTCCAAGTTCCAGTTTGAGAGAGGGGATAATTATTAAAAGAGTGCCTTTGCCCCAAAGAGTTTCCGGAAAGCTAGCGATTTCTCCTGACGAAGGCGACTTGCGCCTAGGAAGGAGGTCGCTAGCTCTAGGAAACTCGGGCAAAGCACGTTTAAAGTAGAGTGTGAGCCGTGACGGACTAGCAATCGAGTACTAAGGAATCCCGGACGATGATTGTTTTTACAATCAAGGACGGGATAGTTAGATGGAGATTGCGGTCACGGCGAGCAGATCTCGACTCAGCTGCCTAGAACGCTATCTCTAACCACACAAAAAAGCCTAAGTACATAGTCTTGTACTTAGGCTTTTCTACTTCAGCTGAGCCAAAACGCGTTCACAGAGAAGCCCCTATAGACAACAACCATAGTGATAACGTGCTTCGTCTGCACTTCCTTATTTCCACCAATCCTTCCTAATTAGGAAGACAGCGCAGAGGATCATTAAGAGAATTGCAATTACGATGGTAATGATCCAGGAATAACTCTTGTTAGCCAGCGGTAGTGCGACGTTTTCACCATAAAATCCGGCAACGATGGTGGGGATGGAAAGAAGAATTGAATAAATTGTCAAAAACTTCATTGTTTGGTTTAGGTCACTATCCAGGACCTTGCTGTATGCATTTGAAACCCGGGCAGAGACATCAGAAGTCATTTGTGCCATTTCCAGTCCTTGCTGGGCTTCGACAATAACATCATCAAGGTCATTCCTCTGACGGGTCGACATGATCGGATTCATTCGTCGCTCGAATTCTTCCAGTAACGAAACGTTCCCTTTTAGTGAAGTAAGCATGTAGACCAAACCAGTTTCAATTTCCATAAATTCAGTAATGGCTTTTCGACCGGTACGCCCTTGAAGTGAGCGCTGGATTTGTTGCCGCTTTTGGTCAACCCGGCGTAAAGGTCCAAAGTAATCAGTTGACAAGCGGTACAGGACAGCGAGAACCAGATTTAATTTTTCAACAACGGTATCGCGATTCTGTAAACGTTTGAGTTGGTTAGCGATAGTTCCGTTAACAAAGTTAGTCTTAGCATTTGTGAATGTGATCAGGTTGTTATTTGTTAGCATAATACCGATTGGTGCGGTCTGTGGAGCAGTTACCTCGTGAGTTGGAACATAGACATCGAAGATCAGCAAAGTAACTCCAGCATCTGGATCAACTTCAACCCGAGCTTTTTCATAGGGGTCAATGGCATAGTCAAGCAGCTCCTTAGTAACCTCATACTTTTGGATAAGATCCTGCCGCTCGTGGGGGAGTGGTTCAAACACACTGATCCACCAGCTATGAGCGTTGATTCTCTCCGTACTTAACATTGCCGTTCATCCCCCTTGCGTAAATCGCTTATAATCCTATTCAACTATTTTAGCAGAGAAAAGTAAAGCAGTCTGAAGACAAAATGATAACTATTTCCCGGGAAATCAGATAAACTTAAGATAAAAAAAGGGAGGTAAACCATCATGTGTACCAGTATTTATCAGGTAACATTTGATCATACTCACTTATTGGCGCGAACAATGGATTGGCCGGCCTTGGCAGTCTCACCGTTATTTGTTCCTCGACAATTCAAGTGGGCCACTGCATTTGATCACCGAATTTATACAAACAAATATGCAATGGTTGGCGGGGGAAGCCTTTCTGCAACTCGGATTGATGTATCAGATGGGGTTAATGAGCATGGTCTAATGGCGCAGAAACTGACATTTGCTAACGGAGCACACTATGTAGATGAGCGTAATCAGGGAAAAGTTCAGCTTGCAGCGTATGAATTTATCTTTTGGCTTCTCGGTAACTTTCGAACTGTCGCTGAAATTGAAGAGCACCTCGGTGAAGTTGAATTAATGAGTGAAAAGAATAGCGATACCAAGTATGGTAATCCTGAACTTCACTTTGCGGTTGCTGACCGGACGGGAAGAATTGTTGTGATTGAACCAACCCAAAACCCATTACGAGTAATTGAGAATCCCTTAGGCGTAGTGACTAACAGTCCTAATTTTGAAAAGCAGCTTCAGCAAATGGAAAAATACGTTGAATTTACACCAGCTTTTAACAAACATCGTGTCCCACTCAACACACCGCGGGTAACGACTGGCCGTCTTTCAGGGAAAACCAATCCGCCAGGTTATTATTCGCCAAGTGCCAGATTTGTTCGGGCTGCTTATTTAAAGGAACGATCAGATGTCCCACAGGATGAAAAGCATGGGGTGATCAGTGAGTGGCACCTCTTAGATAGCGTCACGGTTCCGCAAAATACTCGTCACCAGAGCACCTATTCCGTATACCGCGCAGTGACGGTGGCTGAGAGTCGCAGTTATTACTTTCAACCGTACCACCGCGGTGATATTACAAAATTGCAATTAACACCGGAAATGCTTAGCTGGGACAAGCCAAAAGTTTATCATGTCCCTGACCAATTAACTGTTCGGGAGGTTAAGTAATGGTTAACTATCAATGGCAGATTCAGGAACAGTTAGCCGCTAATCAGCCAGTGCTCTCCATTCGTGAGCTATTACAGCAACAATGGCTTCTTCCAAAACGGTTTGTTCACTATCTCCGTAGTCGTCGTCAAGTGTTGGTAAATGGCAAGTACCATTCAATGAACACGGCAATTCACCCTGGGGATCAGGTGGTGCTGCAATTTAGAGGGGATGAATTCCGCCACCCAGGTAATAATCAGTACATCCCAACAAACAATCCTAAGCTGGATGTGCTGTATAAAAATCGTGATTTACTGGTTGTTAACAAACCACGAGGCCAAAAGAGTCACCCTAATGAGACGGGAGAAACCGGAACGCTAATGAACGATGTTGCCGGCTATTTACACCATCAAGCATATATGGTTCACCGAATCGATCTGCAAACTAGCGGGGTGGTAATTGTGGCGAAGAATCCGGTTGTTGTGCCAATCTTAGACCGACTAATTAGTCTGGGAAAAATTCATCGGGAGTACCTAGCACTAGTTGAAGGTCAAATCAAAGGTAGCGGTGAGTGGGACTGGCCAATTGGAAATGATCCAAGTGATATTCGAAAAAGGAAGGTTAATGGTGAGCATTCACAACGGGCACAAACCTTTTATCAAACGGTTAAGAGTAATTCGGAGTATTCGCTGGTTGATTTGAAGTTAGGAACGGGAAGAACTCACCAATTAAGAGTTCATCTTGAATATAGCGGTCATCCGATTGTGGGAGATCCGATTTATAATCCTTCTTCGTCAGCTAAAATGTACTTACACGGGTACAAGCAACGGTTAGTGGTGCCGTTTAGTAATCAGAAAATTACAATTACCGCGCCGCTTCCTGACTATTTTAGTCAAGATCTGGTAAAATACCATTTAGAATAGAGAAATTAAAGGAGGACATTGATTGTCACTTTTAGAAAAGCTTTATGGTCCATTCTTTGATGGTCATAATTGGGCAATGGTAATTACTTCAGGACAGGATTGGTTGATTATCCTTTCCTTAGTATTAATTGAGTGTTTGCTTTCGGTCGATAATGCGATTGTGTTGGCTGCCCAAACACGAGTCTTGCCAACGCTAAAGGAACAGGAAGAATCACTTTTCTACGGGATTTGGGGTTCGTATATTTTCCGGTTCCTGGTTATTGGGTTAGGAACCTACTTGATCCACTTTTGGGAAATTAAGGTTCTTGGTTCTGTTTACCTGATGTACTTAGTGTACCGATTCTTCAGTGCCAAGTTTTCTCATAAGCAAAAGAAAGAGAAAAAACCGTTAATTCATCGTTTAGGCGGAAACTTAACGGGAAGAAAGCTATTTTGGTCGGTAGTTGCCCAGATTGAAATGATGGACATTATCTTCTCAATTGACTCCGTATTGGCATCTTTGGCAATTTCAAATAATCCAGTAATCGTCTTAATCGGGGGGATTATTGGGATTGCATGTATGCGTGGTGTCGCTGAAATTATTATGAAGTTAATGCGGAAGATTCCAGAACTGGAACCAATGGCGTATGTCTTAATTTTCATTATTGCAATTAAGCTCTTCTTAACTATTCCGGCAATTGACATTGAAATACCATCCGGTTACTTTGGGGCATTTGTCCTCATTGTCTTTGTCGTTACGATGATCATTCACTATCTTCGTCAACCAAAACGAAAGGAAGAATAGCAATGGCAACAGTTGTGACTGACCAGACTTTTGCTGAGTTGACTAGCTCTGCTCCAGTGGTGGTGGTTGACTTCTGGGCTCCCTGGTGTGGCCCCTGCAAGATGATGGCTCCGGCATTGGAAAACCTCGAAAAAAAGTATGCCGGTAAAATTAAGTTTTTGAAGTTGAATGTTGATGATAATAAAGAAATGGCTGCTAAATACAAAGTAATGAGCATCCCAACCCTGATCCTTTTTCGCGATGGCGTTGCTAAAGAAAAGGTAACGGGCTTCTACCCTGAAGCAAAGTTGGATCATTACTTTTCAAGAAAAATCTAAAAAACTTGGGAACGGAAAATTTTTTCCGTCCCCAAGTTTTTTAGTCTTCTTTTTATGGAGAACCAATCGGAAACTTAAAAAGCTTTATTATTCAGCTTTCCTTTCTATCAAAGTGTGGTTCATAGACTTTGTAGAAGATTAGTCCCAAAATCAAAGTTAGCACGTCTGAACATGCTTGAGCAGCTAAGATTCCCGTATAACCAAAGAAATGAGCCAAAATAACGATAGCTAGGCCAAAGATTAACCCTTGACGACTGAATGATAACCAAAAAGCCGGGACAGCCTTTCCCATTGACTGGAAAGCGGTGGTAAATACCAGGATTATCCCAGCTAAAGTAGTTGTTATAGATAACCAGCGAAGCATCAAGGCTCCTTCTTTAACGATTACCGGATCGTTCATAAAGATACGAATTACTTCAGGAGCAAAAATAAGAAGAAGGATTGTTAAGACAATGTTAATTGAAGAAATAACAAATAAATCAAAATGGATAATTTCGTAAAAGCGTTTTTCGTTTCGGGCACCGTAGGCATAACCAATTAATGGTTGGGCACCAAAGGCAAAACCGACCATGATCATAATAATGATTGAATTAGCTTTCATCGCAATCCCCATTGCAGCAACACTATTGGCTCCATATGAAATTAAGTAGCGGTTAGTCATTGCAGTGGCAAAGGAGACCATGATGTTGGTAATTGATGCGGGAATCCCGATGGCGTAGATCTGAAGTTGGTAATGCCGGCTAATTTTCGTTTCATGAATTGAGGTCGTCAGTTTCTTGCTCTTCGTTCTGAGGTAATAGATCATGATAATATCTGCAATTACGCTTGAAGTGACCGTTGCCAGGGCAGAGCCGGCAGCTCCTAATCCACAGGTGAAAATAAAGATCGGGTTTAAGAAGATGTTAATGATTGTTCCAGCCATTGAGGCAATCATTGACTGAATCGCTAGGCCTTCCGTTCGAAGAATATTGGTTGGCGATAAACCAAAGATGATAAATGCCGCTCCCCAAGCAATTACCAGGTAATATTCACGGGCGTACTTCCAGGTACTAGGTGAGGCCCCGAGTAGGTGAAGGATTGGATTTTGAAAGACTAATAGAATGATTGTAACAACAATTCCACAGGCTATTGAGTAATAGAAAGCGTAGCCGGAAACGTTTCTTGCAAGTTGATCCTTACGCTCACCGAAAAGCCGTGAAATTAATGAACTGCCACCAAGACCGAAAATATCACCAATCGCAATCATCAAGGTAAAAATTGGCGCTCCCTGAGATACTCCAGCAACTAGGTCAGGGTTACCAGTCTTAGAAACAAAGAAAGTATCAACCAGATTATAAATAAGCGTTACAGCCATACTTAACACTACCGGTAGTGCAAGAGTAAAATAGGCCTTTTTGATCGAAGTACGCTCAAATAGGTTATTCACAAATAATCCTCCCGTTAAAAATTGTTTAAATTATTAAAGAGACCAAGAATACTCTTAGCCTCTTATTATCTTAAAGGATATTGATATTGTAATGCAAGGAAGCTAGTCCGTCGCGGTTCGCACTCTCTCTAATACAAATTCTTCGGGTGGGGTTCGCCTTTGATTTCGTGTTTAACGTGAGCAATCATGTCATCCGTTAATTCCATAATGTGGGGATCGTCAAGGATGTAGAAAACCCGGGTGCCAGAGCGACGAGAACAGACCAGTTGGTAACGCCGGAGGATTCCGAGTTGTTTGGAAACCACTGGTTGGGCAAGACCAAGATCATTAACAATTGTTTTTACATCAACCTCATCAGTTTGATGACGGAGATAGTAGAGAATTTTGATTCTTGTGCTATTGCTTAATACTTTGTAAATCTTTGCCGCTTCGTTAATTAAAACATCTGGTTGTTCCACAGGTGAAGGCCTCCATCGCTTTTTGGTGAATATTATACCAGACCGCCCCACTGTGCCAAGTGACGGATCAGTCCGCTATCGAAGAAAACATATATTCCGACTCCAATGTAGATAATTTTCATTAGCAGTTCGCTATATTTATCCATGAACCGGGCGACTGGTGATAGTTTACCAATTTCCTTAATCAAAATTACAACGAGAATGGTGAGGGTAAGAATGAAACTTAAGGCCAAGCCAAAATGATTGAGTGAAATTCCCGTGAGGATTGGTAAGAAGATCGAGAGATTACAACCAGAGCAAACTGCAAGGTATGTTATGAGAACGATCAGAATTGGTGATCGAGTGGCTGATTGTTGGTTGGGATCTTCATCGTTATCGTGGAGTGCCATGTAAATTGGCAAAATCCCAAGGAAGCCAAGGAGCCATTCAGGAAAGAAGAGTGCAAGCACCTTTCCAGCAGCAAAACTAGAAGTAACTAGGAGAGCGACCCCAATCATGTAACCGATGATAACGTCTCGCAATGGATATTTATTGACCAGACAAAGCAAGATAAAGAAGAAGTCTAGATTAACGGCAATAAAGGTAACAAAAAGAAGCCAATAATTCATGATTTAAACCTCTAATATTCCAAAAACGATATATTTCATTTTTTAATATATATCATTTTTGGAATATTTACAAGGTTAATCTTCAAAATAGGTGTAGAGTTTGTCAGTGGTGAGCTGTTGTTTTGCTTCGCCCTTAAAGTCGGCTTTAATTTGGCCATTTTTTAGGACAATTAACCGATTACCGTATGTTAAGGCATCTTCTAGGTGATGAGTAATCATCAGAGCTGTCAGGTGATCCTGATTGATCCGCTCATCAGTGGTATGGAGGAGGTTTAAACTCGTATGCGGATCAAGGGCGGCAGTATGTTCGTCCAGTAGGAGAATATCAGGACGTTTAAGGGTTGCCATTAAGAAACTAAGAGCTTGCCGTTGACCACCAGAAAGCGCACCAGTTGCTGTTGTCATCCGGTTTTCAAGCCCGTTATTCATAGTAGCGGCGAGCTTAGTAAAGCGGTCCATGTTTTGCTTGAGCTTACGAAGGACAAGGTGCCGCTTTTCGCCACGCTTTGTAGCAAGTAGCATGTTTTCGGCAACGGTCATTCGGGGAGCTGTTCCAAGTTTAGGGTCCTGAAAGACTCGAGCGAGAAAAGTGGTTCGCTGTTCTTCGGTTGAGCGGGTAATGTCCTTGCCGTTATGAAGGATTTGTCCACTATCAGCATGAAGATTTCCCCCGATGACATTGAAGAGGGTTGACTTACCAGCCCCATTAGTTCCGACGATGGTAATAAAGTCGCCTTCATTAATTTTTAAATTAATTCCTTTAAGAATCGTGGTTTCGTTTGCAGTTCCCTTATTAACAACTGTCTTGACGTCTTTTAATTCTAAAATGGGCTTACTCATGTGGCTGCACTCCCTTCAAGATTGGCTTTTTTAAATTAACAACCTTTTCCAATTGCGGTAGCATCATGCAGATTGCAAGGACAATTGAAGAAATTAAGTTGAGGTCGTTAGCGGAGAAGCCAAGTTGCAATACGGCTAATAGAATTAAGCGATAAATGATTGAACCGAGAGTCACCGCAACGAGTCGCTGGTTAAGAGTAAGGTCACCAAAGGCTACTTCACCGATAATAATTGAAGCTAAGGCAATAACGATGGTCCCAATCCCCATATTAACGTCAGCGTAACCATTACTTTGGGCAACGAGGGCACCACAGAGGGCGACCATCCCGTTGGAAACCATCAAGCCGACATTAATCATTTTGTCAGTATGAATTCCTAACGACTTTGCCATTGTGGGGTTATCCCCGGTTGCGATGAATGCTTGACCATAATCAGTTGCGAGAAAGATCATCATCAGAATAGTTACGATGATAATCACGATTAAGCCGACTGTTACGCTATCAAAGAATTGGGGAAGCTGACGAAGAACGTTACCATTAAAAAGTGTTGGTTTTCCTAATAGTGAGATGTTAGATTTCCCCATGATTCGTAAATCAACGGAGTAAATTGCGGTCATGGTTAGAATTCCGGCTAAGAGACTTGGGATCTTTCCCTTAGTATAAAGAAGACCGGTAATTAAGCCAGCAATCATCCCGGCACCGATCGCTAATAACGTTGCGAAAAACGGGTTAATTCCATTTGCAATGGCAGTAACTGCTGTAGCGGCGCCAAGAGGGAAGGTCCCTTCAACTGTCATATCACAGAAATCAAGGATCCTAAATGTGAGGTAGAGGCCAAGCCCGAGTAATGCCCAGAGCAATCCTTGACCGATAGATGAAACGATTAGATTCATTTGTATACTTCCCCCTTTGTTTGTGCTTCATGTTTGAATTGGGCAGGAATTTGTAAGTGGAGTTTTTGAGCCTGCTTAAGGTTAAGGACTGGTTCACCGCGACGAACGTATTCAATTGGCAAGTTACCAACTTTCTCTCCCTTAAGGACTTTTACGGTCATTTTGGCGCCCATTACACCAAGCTTGTATTGGTTAACACTGTATGTTGCAACGCCACCCTGCTTAACCATGGTGTCAGTAGCAGGGAAGACGGGTTTATTAGCAGCATCCGCATTCTTTACCAATGTCTGCATTGCACCAGCAACCGTATTATCAGTTGGGACAATTACCGCATCTACCTGGCTTACCATTTGTTGAGAAACCTGGTTCAAGTCATTACTGTTTGAAATCGAGTAAGCCTTAAGCTTGATGTTCATCTTCTTACATTCACGGGCGATTTGGTGGTAACCAGTAACACCAGAACTATCATTAGAAGTATAAATTACCCCGAGAGTTTTGAGGTTAGGAACAAATTGCTTAATTAAGGTTAGCTGCTGATGAATTGGTGCCAAATCAGAAACACCGCTAATGTTGCCACCAGGATGCTGGTTGTTTTTCACTAAGCCAGCCCCCTGAGGATTAGAAACACCGCCGAGGATGATTGGTGTCTTAGTAGTAGAATTAGCGAGTGCTTGAGCAGCGGGTGTAGTAATCCCAAAGAGAACCGTTGGATTGTTATTCGTCAATGTATTGGCCATAGTTTTAAGATTACTCTGGTCACCATTGGCGTTCTCATATTCAATTTTAATGTTTTTCCCGTTGTGGTAGCCTTCCTTAGCCAGCTCATCGACGTACCCCTTGTAGATTTGATCTAAGGCAGGGTGGTGCATTAAGGTTAATACCCCGACTTTTGGTACCCGTTGCTTAACAACACCACCGTTTTCGGTGAAAAATGCAATACCGAGAAAGCAAAGCAGCAGGATAATGACTGCAGACATTCTTTTCATAAAGATAGAACTCCTTCCCTAAAGAAAAAACGGGGAACCACATGCAAAGGGCTCTCCGCTTTTGAAAAAAGAAAAGCCTGCATGTAGGATCCATGCAGACTGAATAAATGATCACTTCTCAGCCGGCACAGATGCAATCTGTCATCTCAGGTTGCATCCATGACGAACTCAACCCGAATTACCGGCTTTGCCAAGTATTTAACTTGTTGGTGCGAGACATAATCATTTAACATTCTCCGTTCATTTAAGATTGGTTATAGTTTAGCGAAGGATGATCTGGATGTCAAGGCAAAAATGAGATTCCTTTAATAATCGGTTTGGAGAGAAATTTGATTTGTGTTACCATATTAAGCAGTTTAAACGGAAAAATGAGGAGAGAAGACATGGCAGTATTAGATGTCAAGGGATTGACAATGAGTTATGCGGATAAGCAGCTCTACAATGACGCTAGCTTTCAGCTTGAAAAGCATGAGCATATGGGAATTGTCGGTCAAAACGGTGCTGGTAAAAGTACTTTAATTAAGATCTTGATTGGAAAAGTTCTCCCGGTATCGGGAACGGTAACTTGGGCTAAGAACGTTAAAATTGGTTACCTGGACCAGTACGTTGATATTCCTAAGGGGATGACTTTAATTAAGTTTCTCCATACCGCTTTTGCCGATCTTTATGAAATTAATGACCGGATGAATAAGCTGTACGAAGAATATGCTCAAAAGATGGATGACGAGTTGCTAACTAAGGCTGGCCGACTCCAAGAACAATTGGATGCTCATAATTTCTATGATATTGAGACCGAAGTTGAGCGAGTAATGAATGGGTTAGGATTAACCGAAATCGGGAAAGATCACGTTGTCTCTGAGATGAGTGGTGGTCAGCGTTCCAAAATTATCCTGGCAAAGATGTTACTCGAAAAGCCGGATGTAATCCTGCTTGATGAACCGACTAACTACCTTGATACGGCCCACATTGAGTGGTTGATTGACTACTTGAACGACTTCGATGGGGCAGCAATGATCATCTCTCACGATTACGACTTTTTGGAACAGGTAACGAATACGATCTGTGATGTTGCTTTCGGGAAAATTACTAAATACCGGGGGAGCTTTGAACAGGCAATGCGCCAAAAGGAAGAGCGGAAAGAAACCCAGGAACGGGAATACGAAAAGCAGCAGGTTGTTATTGAAAAGGCTGAACGGTTTATTCGAAAAAATAAGGCGGGATCAAAGTCAACAATGGCTAAGTCACGGGAAAAGATGTTAGCCCGGATGAAGCGGATTGATCCACCGGCAGATAACTTAAAGGCAACTTTTAAGTTTCCGTACGAAAATACCGGATCCGCCAATGCACTTCGGGTCGAAAAACTTTCCGTTGGGTATGGTCATCCATTGTTAGCGCCCGTAACATTTTCAATGACGATGGGAGAAAAGCTTCTGTTCACGGGATTTAATGGTGTTGGGAAATCAACGTTGATTAAGTCAATCCTAAAGAAGATACCTGCACTTGGTGGAACAGCAACTTTTTCACCATCTGCCAAGGTTAACTACTTTGATCAGGATCTTGAATGGGACGATCCATCACTGACCCCATTACAGATGATTCAAAATATGTTCCCAACGATGCAACCGAAAACAATTCGGCAAAAGCTAGCTCGGGCAGGAATTAATGCGGCAAATACAATGAAGCCGTTACACTTACTTTCCGGTGGGGAACAAACGAAGGTTAAGCTGGCTATTTTAGAGTTAACCCCGTCCAACTTTTTGATAATGGACGAACCGACAAACCACCTTGATGATGAAACCAAGGAAGGGTTGAAAACGGCATTGCAAAATTTCCCGGGAAATTTAATTTTAGTTAGTCACGAGCAAAGTTTCTATGAAGGCTGGCTTGATAAGATCCTGAATGTTGAAAAGCTTAGCTTAAAGTAGAAAATATGAGACAATAATTGATGAAGGGAGGATGCCGGACTATGCATTACTCAATTTCAGAAATTATTGTCTTATTTTTTACCTATTCAGTAATTGGCTGGTTATGGGAAACCTTCTATTGTTCGATTAAGGATCATCACTACGCCTACCGTGGCTTCCTTTTCGGCCCATATTGTCCAGTCTATGGGTTTGCTGTTACCACGATTTTAATTACAGCGGAACCCGTTAAAAATAATTTGATTCTCTTATTTATTGTTGGCTTTATCGTTGCTAGTATCTTTGAATATTTTGCGAGTCTCTTTTTGGAGAAAGCTTTTCATATGAAGCTTTGGGATTATTCTAAACTGAAAGGAAACATCCAAGGACGAGTTGCTCCAGAAATATCACTGTTTTGGGGAATCGGTGTTGTTTTCTTAGTTAAGTTCATTCAACCGTTTATCCAGCGAATAATTAATTGGGAAGAAGCACGGACACACGGTTGGCTGGCTGTCATAATCGTTCTTGTAATGGGCACTGATACGGTTTTAACAATGTTCAGTGTCCACCAGCTTCATACATCTACTAAGCAATGGGATAACCGGATTAATCAACGGCTTGAACACTTGCATCAACTGATTCAAGAAGCCAAACCTGCTGAAGAACATCGCTTAAAGCAGCGGCTGGCTAATTGGCGAGCAGAGATTATTGATAGTGAAGATGCAAGACGGTTTAACCAGCACCTTTCTTGGAACCAACGGCGGCTGATTAAGAGCTTCCCAAAGATGAAGGTTACCGATACAAAGCACTTTAATGATGTCAAGAAGGACTTATTAAAGAAGTCTTAAGACCTCTCGCTTTATAATAAATGATTGTTTATAATAAGCGCGAATACTTTAGTTAAAGAGGAATATATATGAAAAAAGAAACCAAAATTATTTCTGCAATTACAATCGTTTTTCTTGTTGTCGTCTTTACGATTTGTGGGTTAACAATTAAAAATAGTCCGTTATCAGGTTACCCACGACAAATTCATGACCAAAACATGACCGTCAAGCAATTTGTTTCCCAGGTTGCACCCGCAGCCCAGCGTGAACAAAAGAAGTATGGAATTCCAGCAAGCATCACGATTGCTCAAGCCGGATTAGAGTCCCAGTGGGGGAATAGTCGGCTCGGCAATAAGTACAACAACTTGTTTGGGATGAAGGCAAGCAAGGGCGAAGATAAGGTTAGAATGTACACGATTGAAAACATTAATGGTAAGCAACGGTACATTCCTCAGTATTTTGCCGTTTACCAAACCTGGGATGATTCAATTAAGGCTCACACTAATATTATTGTTAATGGAACTAAGGATAATCACCACCGTTTCGATGGCGTCCGCACCAATACCAATTACCGAAAAGCCGCTCAAGAACTCCAAAAGAACGGTTACGCCACCGATCCTAACTATGCCAACAAACTCATCTACGCCATCCAAAAGTTTGGACTGGAGAGGTATGACAAATAGAGTGTGAGCCGTGACGAACTAGCAACTGAGCACTAGAAAATCCCGGACGAGGATTGGTTACAATCAAGGACAGGATAGCTAGGCGGAAGTTGCGGTCACGGCGAGCAGCTCTTAGCTATGTAGCCTAGAACAAACACATTCACCATGTAAAAAACTCAGTCCAGAATGATAACATCCTGAACTGAGCTTTTTAGATTTGGAGTTTTTAATTAATGACGATTACTAGATTAATCAACCTCAGTCTTCTTAACGTTAACTTGGTTGTGCCGGAAGAAGTGGAATGCGAGACCAACAACTAAACCAACAAGGGCTGGAACTACCCACGAGAGTCCCATGGAAGCGAGTGGCAACATCTTCCGCACACCAGCTACCCAGAGGCCAAATGAGCTTTGACTTACAACAGCTGGGAAAGCAACGACCATATCACCAAGTGCTGGAACCACAGTTAAGAGGACAACGAAGAAGTAGACAACACCATCACGATGGAAAAGTGGTGAAGCAACAGAAAGGACGATTAGGACCATTGCTAATGGATAAAGGAACATTAACATTGGTGTTGACCAAGCGATGATTTGGTCCAAACCGAAGTTAGCAGTTAAGAATGAAGCGAGACAGCTAAGTGCTAACCAGGTATGGTAGCTAACCTTTGGGAAGTGCTTGTGGAAGTCTTGAGCAAAAGCAGCAACTAAACCAACAGCAGTAGTTAAACAAGTAACAGTTAATAGGAATGCTAAAACAACTTGACCAAATGCACCTGCATAAGCGTTAACTAATTGGTTGAAAGCCACACCGCCATCAGGTGAAACCTTAAAGCGACCAAGTGACATTGCACCAAGGACGATTAGGAGAAGGTAGATGAAACCGATGGCACCAACTGCGAGAACACCAGACTTTGTAACAACCTTTGAAACGGCACCTGGACGACGAACGCCCATCCCCTTAATTGCGGTAACAACAGTAACCCCAAAGGCAAGACCTGCTAGAGCATCCATTGTGTTGTACCCTTCAAGGAAACCATTAGTAACAGCACTGTGAACGTAGGCACTGGTTACTGGTGCACTAGCTGGGTTACCCAACGGATTAGCAAATGCAACAACGAAGACTAAGAATAAAAGTGCCAGGAAGACAGGATTCAAAACCTTACCAACGTTTGAAAGAATGCTGTTTTCCTTGTAAGAAAAGGCAAATGCTAAGACAAAGAATACTGCTGAGAAAAGCAATAGTGACCAGCCTTGAGCAGCTTTTGGAACGAATGGCGCAACCCCAACAGTAAACGAAACGGTTGCTGTCCGGGGAGTCCCGAATAAAGGACCGATGGTAGCGTGAATCAAAACCATGAAGACTAGGGCAAATGCTGCACCAAGTGGCCGACCAACATCGTAAACTCCTTCAGCACGAGTAACAGCGATGGCAAGAACGGAAAGTAACGGGAGTAAGACCCCGGTAACTAAGAAACCAAGAGCAGCTGGGCCCCAATTCGCACCAGCTAACTGGCCAAGGTGAAGCGGGAAAATCAAGTTCCCGGCACCAAAGAATAGCCCAAACAGTAACGAAGCAACAACTAAGTATTGCTTAAATGTTAACTTTTTTGTTGTTAAATCCTGCATAGTTAAATTCCCTCCTAGGATATAAAAAGCATTAAATAATTGCTTTGATCCCAACAAAAAAGTCCCTTAACCAAAATTACTTTGGTTAAGGGACGCTCGAGCGTGGTACCACCCTATCTTCGTATCATCATTACTGATAATACCTTACACGTACGGCCCGGGACTGGGCGATACGCTGGCACGTTAATGGGTGCTACCATTAAGTCTTACTATGAATTAAGACTTAAGCTCGAAAGTGATTTTCGATTAACGTTGAACCTGTCTCCTTCCACCTAACGAGACTCGCTAATGGCTATCGCTAATTTACTCTTCTTTCTCATTGCGATCGAATAATTAAATTGTTGTTTATTATTCTAAATAGTTTTTAATAAAAGTCAACAACTTTTTAGAATTTTTTTATTTTTCCTGGTAATTAGCCATATCTTCGCTTGTTTGTGCATAGGCAGGGTCGCCATTCAAAGCACGCGCAATTGCTCGCTCAACAGCGGTATTTGTTGTTGTATTAGCGATTGCCAATGGCTTTTCATAACGCTTGGCATGGTGGTTTGCTAACTGACTAATGCGGTGATGAATTTTATCAATGCAGACTACAACGAAGTCAGCGTCACGAATTTCCCGTTTCATTTTACTGCTGGAAACCTTATCTTCCATGGAAGCGTCAAGAGCATGATAAATCCCATGGTGCTTATCGACAACTGCCTTTAATTCTTGTGAACGTTCCCGATCGCCAGTAATTAGGAGAACGATTCGTTGCTTCAGATCGTAATCCAGCTTTTTCTCATAATCGTGACGTGGGTGGACGGGCTTCTTAACTTGCTTTGGCTTTGCAGGTTGTTTGGTTGTGTCGAAGTCCTGCTTTTCGTGGATCCAACGAATTGATCCATTTTTGGCGTCCTCAAGACCGTTGCCGTGGTCAAAATAGGCATAGTCAATCACCATTCCAGCTTTAAGACTCCGCACAGGGAACTTAAATGGGTCGATGACGATCGTATTTGCCGAACTTTCATCCAAGATTGAATTACCTTTTAGCGTAGAGCTGATTTGTAAGACATCTGAACCAGGAACGCTGCTTAATTCAGCGTATTCAATCACTTCAATCTTTTCTGGTTTATAACCATCCAAGTGGTCAGCAGTTACTCGGCGAATTGATGGCAGACCACGGACAGTTTGCTGGGGATCAAGTTGAACAATGTCACCGTCTTCAAGTGGAAAGTGAAGTGAATGAATCAATGCTTCGCTGTAATAATGGTGATTGATTTCAGCACCGCTTAATTTTCGGTGAACAAGGTAAAGATCATCCGCTGCTAGTCGCTCTTCTTGAGAAACCTTTTCGACCGTGACTGGTTCAGGAGTGACCGGACGCTTGAGCGAGCTGGTTGTTACCTCGTGTGCCGGACCGGTAAGAAGGGAAGAATGACTTGCTTGCCGAATCCGTGGTGCTGGCCGGGTTGCCTTGCTTTCAGATTGGGAGAATTGCTTTGGTCTCTGGAATGATGTTGATGATTTAGTATCTTCATAGTGATTTAAGATATTAATCACGGTATTTAAACTCTGGAGTGTTTGCCTTAAACTTTGTTGGTCACTGCTGGTATTTTCTAGTAATTCGATCAGCTCATGACGATAATCGTATATTTGCATAGTGCCTTATCCTTTCTAAATGCTTACTAATAATAATCATACCAAGAAGTTCGGAAAGTGTCAGGACATATGAATGAGCTTCTTGGTATAATTGATTAGGATTAAGCAAAGGAAATGGTATTAATCATGGCAAATCAGGTAATTAAAATTTTCTCACACAACGACTTAGACGGCTTTGGAGCACCGCTTTTATTAGAAACGGTTAAAGAGACGATGTTTCCCCATTGTGAATTTGACCTTACCAATTGTGGTGCCGGTCGAATTGATGAAGAATTTGCTAAGTGGTTGCAGACTCCAGAGGCAAGTCGCGCTACTGATGTTTATATTATGGATATGACACCAGATAGTGATTATACATTTAAGCAGCTAAATGCTAATTTTGCTAACCACTGGTTGGTATTTGATCACCACGAAACCGAGGCTGAATTACGGGAACAATATTCGGCTAACAGTATTCGTCCAGCAAACCCGAAAGTAAACCCGAGTGCAACAAGTCTTGTTTGGGATTGGGTAACAAGTCAGCCGCACTTTACTGAATTAAGTGAAGAACGACGACAACAGCTTGAGTATCTTGTAGAACTTATTCGGGCCTACGACACATGGGATTGGCAAAACGATCCAAACATTAGTGAAGAAGAACGAGTTGCTGCTGATAACTTTGACCAATTATTCTGGTTTTATCCTCTACAAGACTCGGCATCATTCGTTGCTAACGTTTTTAGTGTTGGTTGGGAAGAATATTCTAAGCAGAATAAGCTTCTGATTAAGACGCTTAACGAACGTCGGGCAAAGTACCTAAAGAGCCATTTGAAGGATACCTTAATTACAAAGATTGCCGGACATCAATTGGGTCTCGTTTACGCTAACGATTACAAGTCTGAGATCGCCCATGAACTACTGATTCAGCATCCTGATGTCGATGCAGCATTAGTAATTAGCCCAGTCAGTGTTTCACTACGAAGCAACGGGAAACTTGATGTTGCTAAGTTCGCTGAGAAATACTTTAATGGTGGCGGTCATACTGATGCTGCTGGTGGACGACTTACCATCAACCCAATTGAAATTGGTGAACAAGCGGTTGCTGATAATTTAGCCGAAATTATTAAGAATAGCCAGCAAACAACAACGACAAATAACACTGGTACTTTAGCAGACAATCTTGATCCTGAGGTTGCAGCCAAGATGGCACAGTTATTCAAGAAGTAAGCAAGAAAAGCACTAATTTAATAGAGTAAAGAAGGTGACATAACAGAAGCTCTTTATAACCTCTGTTATGTCACCCTTCTTTTTAATCAATCTTCAATAAATCTTGTGGTTCGTGGAGTGGGTAATCAGCGTCTTGAATGTTTTGGGGCTGTGATGATCCATATAGTGCACCAGCAAATTTAATACCAGCATTATGAGCAGCTTTCAGATCGTTGATCGTATCACCAACGTAAACTGAATTTTCAGGACGGGCACCAAGTTTGTCCATCGCCAACAGAATTGGGTCAGGATCTGGTTTATGTTTGCTAGTTAACTCTTCAGTTACGGCAACATCAAAATATTTCGTCCAGTCGTAATCATTGACAAAGTGTTCTTGATAATCTTCGCGAACCTTAGATGTCGCAATTGCTAATTTAGTGTCAGGACGAGCAGCTAATCCCGTAACCATTTCTTTGATTCCGGGGAAGACCGTTACTAAATCTTCACGTTGAAAAGATAGAGCGCGCCATTCAGCGACCATTTCGGGGATGTCTTCTTCTTTGACACCGCCCTGACGTAAAGAATCAGCGCCGGTAATACCGAAGAGCTTTCGCTTGAGAGAATCAACTTGGTCTGCAGGAACATGGTAGCCATGTTTTTCCATTACATCAATCATTGGTGGCATGTATTTCTCATAAGTATTAATGAGTGTTCCATCAATATCAAAAATGAAATTTGTAATTTGGTGTGCCATAAAGTAAACCTCGCAATCTTAAGTATTCCATTCTTATTGTATACCAATTATGGTTAGGAATTAACTAATATCAATATCTGTAATGCAAAGAATAAGAAAAGCCAAGAAAACCAATTCGAATTTTCTCAGCTTCTGAATTATCTTTAGTTTTGTTCGCAATCCCGAATGAAATCAGCGAGATGCTTGTAGTAAACATCTGGATTATCAACCATGTGGTGGTGACCACCGTTTGGCGTGGTAACAAACTTAGCATTTGGGATTAATTCGGCCATCTTTTTCCCGGTAGCGAGTGGCATTGATTCATGTTCACCAAAGGTAATCAGGGTTGGAACCTTAATATTCTTAAGCTGGTTACGGAAATGCCAATCTTTTAGTTTTCCGGTAATTACAAATTCGTTATCACCTTGGAAGGCGTTGTAGACCGCATCGCCACCAAGATCTTTAAGGTGGTAAAGCTTAGAAGGTTGTTTCCGGTCAATGTAGTTTTCGTTCATTACCTGAACATACTCTTGATATTTCGGATTGCTGTAATCATTTTTCGCTTCACAATCCTTCATAAAGTCAACGGCTTCCTTAGAAAGCGTCTTTTCCCGAAGTGCGTTGACGTGTTTAACGTAATCATCAATTTCGTCGACCATGGATGAAATGATGGCACCCTTTAAGTGTTGACCATACTTAACAGCATATTCTTGAACAAGGAGACCGCCCCAGCTTTGACCAATGAGGTAGAAGTTATCAAGTCCTAACTTCTCACGAACTTCATCAACTTCATCTAAGAAATATTCATAGGTTAAGTATTTCTTAGCAATTTCAGGATCTGAGTAGTCGGGCTGATCAGAATAGAGCGAACCCAGTTGATCGTACATTGTAACTTGAACGTTTAGTCCTTGCTTTTTCAGTTGTTCCGCGGCATCTTCCCAGTATTCATGGTTTCCACCAGGGCCACCATGAAGAGCTAACAAGTGAATGTCACCCTCGCCTTGAGTGTTTGTCCACAGGTGATAACCGTTATCTAGGGTAATAATCTTTGTTCCTGTTTGCATTCTCAATCTCTCCTTTGCCTGCATATTAATACAGTATACAGACTATTCTAGCACAGGATAAGCTTACTTGTGAAAAATAAGCGATTGGTGTGGGAAACTAGAGCGTCATTACTCCCGGAATCAACAAGGAACTATCGGCCGTTTTAACAGTATAGGTAATCTCTTCATTACCGCGAAGAGTGGCGCCAAAGTCAGTGCTATAAATAACCAGACCGAGGCGGTGACCTTTAAGCAGGTGATGAAAAAGCGGTTGAAGCTCAAAGTGAACTTTCACAAACTGGTTTGCTGCTAAATCATCGACTTGACTGGCACTGTGACGATTTTGCAAATTAATATGACCGTCAGCGATTATCTTGTAGTCACTAGTCTTTGGCTGCAACCGGAATTCACGGAGATCGTCACTTGCCCAGTGGAAACCTAGTTGGAGACCATTTCGATTCATCAAAACCGGAGAAATCGTTAATCGTTTAGCAGTGCCCAAATCAACTAATTGAGCACTAAGCATCCCGTGATCAGCCGAAGAAGCAACGGTAACGGTAACTTCAGGAGTCCCCCGAAGCAAAAGATCTTTTTCTGCTGGTGCTGTCGTTAATTTGTAGGAGAACTTTCCGTGATCCTTAATTAATGAATTTTGCCAGTCATTAATATTGTGGCACCACTTTTCAAAGGTTTCAGCAGTTTGGTGATCGTTAAAACGATATTCCGAAGAAAGTTTCGGATCATTAGCGGATAATTCCGTTTTATTAAAGTAGAGTCTTCTTTCGTTTCCGGCAGTCCACTCATCATATTTCCACCAAGTTTCGGGTTGCGTATTATCCTGGACTAGCACTTTTGGCAGAGTTTTATCAGCGTGGTTGTCCTTTCCCCACAGTTTGTTGGCTAGCCACAAGTTAACCATTTCGGAAAAGTCGAGGGATTGGAAGGCGTTGATATAGATGTGCTGACCTTGGTGTAAGACTAGCTTGCTGGTTACGGGAAGCTTTTGTAATTCGTCATAGAGCGCCTTAACGTTGCTTGGTTTAACGTTAGTATCGTTTAGACCGTGAACCATCATGACGGCCGCTTTAATATTTTTGATCGCTGGTCGGTAGTTACGGTTGGCCCAGAATTGATTGTAGTTTCCGGTTTTCCGGTCCATTGCCTGTGCAAGTCCAGCAATATATTTATCATTAGTTTTCTTAATTCGCTGGTAGTCAGCTGGCCGCTTTGTTCGACTGAAGGTTTCATCAGCCAGAACATCAGCATCTTCACCCTGGAAACCACCTGGAGCACGAACTAAACCATTTTCTCGGTAGTAGTCGTACCATGACGAGATTGCCGCTTCACTAATAATTGCTTTTAATCCGGGAACGCCAGTCGTCGCAACAGCAGTAGCTAGGGTTCCAAGGTAGGATCGCCCAGTCATTGCAACGTTACCGTTACACCACCAGGCTTTGATTTTAATCCCGCTATGCCGATCTGTAAACGCAATCCGATCACCATGAAGCCATTCAACAACTGCCTTCATTGAGTCAGTCTGTTCAGGCGAACCACATGTTTGCAGACCGTCAGAATCTTTAGTTCCAATTCCTGCAGAGTAGATAATTGCATAACCGCGAGCTGCTAGGTAATTATTTAGGGTGTAAGCCGGTGTTTCCGCAAAACTTTCTGTGGCACGTTTGCTTTCACCCTTGATCTTGCGATGGGTGAATTGCTTTGGAAAGGTTGGTTCGGCAGGAGCGTTTTCTCCAGCAACTTTATGGGTTAGCGGATGATTAACATGGTGGGTTACCTTTTCTCCCCACTCATCATTAGTTCCCTGATTGTATGGACTAGCGGTAAAGACAGCTGGCACCTTTAAGCCGTTGTTGCTATCGACTGGCCTGAGGATTTCGACTTTAACGAGATCGGCTTTGCCATCGTAATCGGTATCCATATCAGTCTCAACATAAACTACTTCACGGATAAACTTGGCCGGATCAAAAGAAGCAAGTGGTTTGCCATTAAAGTACAGCGGCTTTTTATATGCCGGTAACTGGTATGACCAGGCGAGAAAGCCTTCGCTCGTTAGCTGATCAATAAATGACTGACCATTCTTGTTGCGGGTGTTGAGAAGAAGGTAAAAGGCTTCTAGGACATCTAGCGTTGACCAGCTAGTGTGTTGGACAAACGGAAGACCAATGTGCGCCCAGTCTTCAAGGGGATGGTTAAGATCAAAGTCAACTTCTGGCTCAAAATGAAGGAGTTGAAGAGCAACTAAGTAAAAAACATCAGTCGTTAGTGACCGATCGTGTTCAAGCCACTCATCAATTGCCAGAGTTGGTGTAGCAAGCAGATCGTGGAGCCATTGACGAACCGCAATTGGCTGCTCGCTTGCCATGTGAGTACGAGCAAGGAGAGTAAGCCACATTTGCGTTGGATCCAGCTCCGTTGCTTCATTAGCTCTCAGTAAATGGAGCATCTTTAATTCACGTAATTTCTGTTCAGAACTTGTCTTAGTAATACTAAATTGGTTAATTTTCATAAAGAGCACCTCGTTGTGATAGAGTGTGAGCAGGCAAAGAAGGCCCGTAAGACAACAATTTCTCCCGACTGGATGCTGAAAGCATCTGGGAGGGAGTTTGTTGTCTATAGGGACTTCCCTGCGAACACGTTTTAACTTAGCTGCAGTAGAACGTCATCTAGGCGGAAGTTGCGGTCACGGCGAGCACGTTTGATAGAGTGTGACCTCGCAAAGAACTCGCGGAAAGCTAACGATTTCTCCGGGGAGTGGTGTCTTGCACCACTTCTCGGAGGTCGTTAGCTCTAGCGAGTTCCGAAGGAACACGTTTTGGCTTAGCTGCAGTAGAAACTTTAACTCTTGAATATGTTGCAATAAAGTTTATCTATATCATCCTACTGCAACATAGCCTAAACGCGTTCAGTCTAAGCTTCCTCAAGATAAAGTTCTACCATTACAAAGTCAAGATCTGTTCGCCAGGGACTTGCTAGAGCCAGCAACCTCCTTCCGCAGTAGCTGACTGAACTTTATATCCCAACAAGTTGGTTATAAAGTCCTAGTCAGCCTTGCGAGGGTTCACAGACGAAAACAAGTTTTCTGGTTCACCGCTTAGGCGCAAGTCGCCTTCGTCAGGAGAAATTGCTGGCTTTCCGCAAGTCCTCTGCTGGCTCACACTCTTCATTATAAATCCAAATTGTCATTGCATTGTAACTACCGAGAAAATAAATAAAGAGTATAATTAATTGGCTAACTATGGACGATGAAGCAAATAAACAGTGAGGGAAGATTATGGCAAAAAATATCTTGGAATTTAAACATGTTGGTAAACGTTACGATGATAATGTTGTTCTTCGTGACATTGATTTTGAGGTTGAAGCAGGGAAATTTTATACTCTGCTTGGACCATCTGGTTCTGGGAAAACAACTATTCTGCGGATCATTGCCGGGTTTGATCAAGCTAGCAGCGGTGAAATCCTTTTTGATGGGCAGTCAATTAATAACGTACCTGCAAACAAACGACAAGTGAATACTGTTTTTCAAGATTATGCTTTATTCCCGCACATGAATGTTGCTGAAAATGTAGCATTTGGTTTGCAAATTAAAGGAGTAAAAAAGACGGCGATCCAGCAACGGGTAAAAGAAGCCCTGCATCTTGTGCGGCTGGATGGCTATGGTAATCGGGAAATTACTGCAATGTCTGGTGGTCAGCGTCAACGGGTAGCGATCGCCCGAGCAATTGTTAACCGCCCGAAAGTTCTCCTGCTTGATGAGGCCTTATCAGCCCTTGATCACAAATTGCGGGTCGACATGCAGCGAGAATTGCGTCAGTTACAGCGGCAATTGGGGATTACCTTTATCTTTGTCACCCATGATCAGGAAGAAGCGTTAGCGATGAGCGACCAAATCATGATTATTAATGATGGCAAGATCCAGCAAACGGGAACTCCAGTGGATATTTATGATGAACCGTTAAACCATTTCGTTGCTGATTTCATTGGCGAAAGCAATATCATTCCTGGAGTAATGAAGAAGGACTATGTTGTAAATATTAATGGTCAGGACTTTGAGTGCGTAGATGCCGGGATGAAGCCTAACGAAAAGGTTGAAGTTGTAATTCGCCCGGAAGATTTGGACATCACCACAGTTGATCAGGGGAAATTAAAGGCGATGGTTGATACGCAGCTTTTTAGGGGAGTTGATTACCAAATTACCGCTCACGATCAGCGAAACCATGAATGGAAGATTAATTCAATCCATAAAACAAGAGTCGGGGCACAAGTAGGCTTAACGTTTGATCCCGAAGATATTCACGTAATGCGGTACAACGAGTCCGAAGAAGACTTTGATGCTCGTCTTGATAGCTACGAGGAGGATGAGAATTAATGCGGCAAAAAGTAATGTTCATCGTTCCCTATGCTTTATGGATCATCCTCTTTGTGGTTGCCCCGTTAGCACTGATTTTTTATCAATCATTTTTTGATATTAATAGCCATTTCACACTTGCTAATTACCAGGATTACCTAACATCGCCAACATACTTAAAGATGACCCTGAATTCCGTTTGGTACGCGGCTCTAATTACAGTAGTGACCCTCGTGATTAGCTATCCGACTGCTTATGTCCTTACTCAACTGCAGAATCGTCAATTCTGGTTGTTAATTGTCATTTTGCCGACATGGATTAACCTTTTGCTGAAGACATATGCATTCATTGGTCTTTTTTCGCGAACCGGGTCGATTAACCAATTTTTACGGTTTGTTGGTTTGGGAAGTCATCAACTGCTTTTCACTGACGCTAGTTTTATGTTCGTTGCGGCATACATTGAAATTCCGTTTATGGTTTTACCAATCTATAATGCATTAATCGAAATTAATCCCTCATTGTTAAATGCTAGCAAGGATCTCGGGGCGACTTCTTGGCAGACGTTCCGGCGAATTGTTTTTCCATTATCAATGCCAGGAGTAAAGGCTGGAATCCAAGCCGTCTTTATCCCTTCGCTCTCCCTTTTCATGATCACTCGGTTAATCGGTGGTAACCGGGTAATTACTTTAGGGACCGCAATTGAAGAGCACTTCTTAACGACCCAAAACTGGGGGATGGGATCAACGATTGGGGTTGTCTTGATCCTGGCAATGTTTATTGTAATGTTTGTTACTGGTGATACGCGTGAGAAAGGAGGTCAGCGTTAAGATGAAGCAAAAAGTTGCGTGGGGCAAGCTGTATTTAGGATTAGTATTCATTATCCTTTATGCACCGATCCTCTATTTAATGATCTTTTCTTTTAGTTCTGGAAAAACGATGGAACATTACCACGGCTTTTCCCTTCAACACTATGCCGACTTATTTGCGGATTCCCGGATGATTACGATCGTGATCAATACAGTATTGGTTGCGGTATTGTCGTCTTTAATTGCGACAATCATCGGCACACTTGGGGCGTTGGCGATTAAAGAAACGCGGGGAACTTGGCGGAATAGTTTGTTGTCATTGAATAATGTCTTAATGGTTTCTCCAGATGTCATTATTGGGGCAAGTTTTTTGATCTTTTTCACTGTCCTTGGCATTCGCCTGGGATTTGTTTCAGTGCTTTTAAGCCATATTGCGTTTTCAATTCCGATTGTGGTTTTGATGGTGTTGCCAAAGATTAATGAATTGTCGCCAACTTTGGTTGATGCTGCCTATGACCTTGGTGCATCACGGTGGCAAGCATTATCCCGGGTGATCTTACCAGCAATTTCACCAGGAATTATGGCGGGCTATTTTATGGCTCTGACTTATTCGCTCGATGACTTTGCGGTTACCTTCTTTGTTACCGGAAATGGTTTTTCAACGTTATCAGTAGAGATTTATTCTCGGGCACGTCAGGGGGTTAATCTTGAAATTAATGCTTTATCAACCTTAATGTTCATTGTTTCCTTAGCATTAGTAATTGGGTATTACTTTGTTAGTAAACATGCAGGTCGTCGTCAACGAGTTGTTACGGTTAAAGAGGGGGATGCTCAATGAAAAAACTCTGGAGCGCCCTTCTGGGGATTATCGCACTATGCTGTTTGCTAGCATTGGGCGATTACTTCATGAACCGGCAGAATAATGGTAGTGGTGGAAAGACAGTGACCGTTTATAACTGGGGAGATTATATTGACCCAGCACTGATCAAAAAGTTTGAACGGCAAACAGGCTACCATGTTGACTACGAAACCTTTGACAGTAATGAATCAATGTTAACGAAGATCCGGCAAGGCGGGACAAACTACGATGTTGTAGTCCCGAGTGAGTATACGGTTCAACGGATGAAAAAAGAACACCTTTTAGCGCCATTGGATCATCGGAAGCTCAGCAATCTGCGCTATATTGACGCCCGTTTTCTTAATCAGGATTTTGATCCAGGAAATCAATATTCAGTTCCGTATTTTTGGGGAACGTTAGGAATCATCTATAATGATCAAAAAATTACCGGGCAAGAGGTGCAACACTGGGAACAGCTTTGGAGCCCACGACTAAAGAATAATTTATTATTAATTGATAGCGCACGGGATGTATTTGCGGTGGCATTAATTACTCAAGGAAAGTCAGTTAATACGACAAATTATTCGCAATTAAAGCAAGCTCAACACCACCTGCAAGCTTTAACGCCAAACGTAAAGGCAATTATCGCGGATGAGATGAAAATGTATATGGAACAGGACGAAGCAGCTGTCGGGGTAACTTATTCCGGGGATGCTCGGGAGATGATGAGTGTTAACCATCACTTACACTATGTTGTTCCTAGTGAGGGGAGCAATATTTGGTTTGATAATATGGTAATTCCTAAGTCAGCGAAGAATAAGCAGGCTGCTTACCAGTTCATTAACTTTATGCTTCAACCAGAAAATGCAGCTAAGAACGCTGAATACGTTGGTTACGCGACCCCTAACCGCGCTGCAAAGAAACTATTGCCACGGTCTGTTACTGATGATCAGCAATTCTACCCGCCAGAATCAACAATGGAACACCTGCAAACGTATAAGGATCTTCCTCGACGTGTTCTAGGTGAGTATAATGATTTGTTTTTGGAGTTTAAGATGTTTAAGAAGTAAAGATGGATCTTTACCGCGATTAGGCTATGTAAATTGAAAACTAGATCGATAAAGGCCGAGAAAAGTTGTTTGCTTTTCTCGGCCTTTATTAGGGGTGTAGGTTTATTTGACAGGTTCTATTGCGACAGAGTCAAGATCTGCTCGCCAGGAACTATCTTCAGTTCTAGACAACATAGTCAAGATCTGCTCGCACTCTTCTATTACATTCTCTTTGCATCCATCCTTTTGACGGCATAGAAGATTGGAAGACCGACGATGACGATTCCGATGAAGAGAAGGACACCGGCAGGGTCGTTGAAGACTTCACTGACAAGAACGAAGATTCCACCGGCAATTGCAATAATTGGTACAAGTGGGTAGAGCGGGGTGCTGAAAGGACGAGGCTCCTTGTTCTTCTTTCTTAAAATGAAAATTCCGAAAAATGCTAAAAGGTAGAAGCAGTAAACTGTGAAGACACAAAGATCCGAGAGGTGGTCAGGATCAAAGAAAAACATCATCACGGTTGCAAGAGCCACGATAAATAATGTGGCAACGACTGGCGACTTTCCCTTTGGTGTAACGAACGAGAGAAAGCGCGAGAATGGAAGATCGCCACGACGCGCCATTGCGTAAACGATCCGGGGGAAGGTAATCATCTTCCCGTTAAGCGTTCCCATCATCGAGATAATAATTCCGGCCGAGAGAAGCTTCCCGCCAATAGCACCAAATGCCTTCGTTGCTAAGTAGGCAGTGGCGTTCTCGCCAAGGCGGTGGATTAAGTTAGCTGGCAGGAACTTGAGGATTCCAATAGTGATTAAAGTGTAGATTACTAAAACAGCGGTAATTCCCAAGATAATTGCCTTTGGTAGCAACTTTTGTGGGTTCTTCATTTCACCACCAAGGTTAGCGATTAGGATCCAACCATCGTAACCGAAGAGGGTGGCTAAAACTGCAACACCAAAGCCGCCAGTAGCGTGTTGAACTTCGGTAACGGTTTGACCAAATGCATGTTGGTTACCAAAAAAGAGACCGAAGATAATAATTGCTGCGATTGGAATCATTTTCCCTGCCGTTGTAATAATGGCAAAGATCGCACCAACCTTGTTTTCAAAAAGGTTCATCACACCGATTGCTAGAACGGTGATGACAGCCAGTGGAATTCGCCATTCAGTACCAAGACCAAAGAAATTGGCCATTAAGATACTCATAAACCCGGCAACTGAAGCGATGATTGCGGGACCATAGACGATTACTTGCATCCATCCGGCAAGGAAGCCAAAAATCCGGCCATAAAGATTTTCAATGTAGACGTAAAGACCACCAGTGTATGGCATTTGAGCCCCAATTTCAGCGACAGTTAAACCACCAGTTAGGGTAATAATCCCACCAAACACCCAGGCGGCGATGGCTAAAGTTGATGAACCGGCACTGTCAAGAACGGAACCCTGTTTGAAAAAGATCCCTGAACCAATAATTGTCCCCACGACAATCGAGATTGCCGACCAAAAACCTAACGACCGTTTTAAATCTTCTTTTGGTTGATTATTCATCGCCATTCCTCCAATTCAAAATCGGCATAATAAAAACCGGGTCCACGCTTAATCATCTGGAAAGTGCCAAATGATTAAGTGAACCCGGCAATTCATTAAACCGTTCTATAGGTACACTAAAATCACTCAGCCTCGAATAGAGCTAGAGGCTGAGGAGGAAGATTGTTGTAATTGATTATTAAATACTAACATTGATCTTTCTCCTTTCGTGTACTTGATGTTTCTTAGAATACCATTAGAAATTTAATTTTGCAAGCCCTAAATTGGCGATTATTTGTGCGGTTAAATATTAACGGGTAAAGAAAAATCGGTGAAAAGACTGTTCTTTCACCGATTAAAGCTATTTAATTTACTTTTTTCACCCTTGACCGAATCCACTTATCTCCTTCAGTGAAAATCATAATCAAGCAGGAGAAGAGGATTACGGCACCCCATTCAGCGAGACTGATTCCAGTAACATGGAAAGCAGTTTGCATAAACGGTACGTAAGTCAAGAAGAGCTGGAAGATAATCATCAATCCAATTACGCCCCAGGCATTTTTGCTAATATCGTTAATTTGAGTTAACCCGTACTGTTCAGTTCTAATACTGAAGAAGTAGAAGACCTTACTGATAACAATTGTGTTTACCATCATTGTTGTGGCGTTTATTTCGCTTGCACCACCCCGGATGAACCATTCGTATCCAATTAAGGCGAAAATTGCCATTAACGCAGATACATAACCCATTTGGAAGAGATCATGACGATTCATCAATCGCTGAGTAATTGGTCGTGGTGAACGTTCCATAATCCCATCCTCAGCCTTTTCAAAGACAAAGGCAAACTGGATTGTGATGGCGGCAATTAGGTTAATCCAAAGTAGCTGGGCAGGTTGTAGCGGAACTTGTTGGCCAGTCAGAATTGAGAAAGCAACGACAAGTCCTTCAGCAAAGGAAGTTGGCAGGAGGAAGAGAATACTCTTCTTAATGTTGTCGTAGATCCGACGACCTTCTTTAATTACCGCTGCCATGGTAGCAAAGTTATCGTCACCAAGGATCATGTCAGCAGCATCCTTAGCTACGTCCGTTCCCTTGATTCCCATGGCAACTCCAATGTCAGCCTTCTTTAATGCTGGAGCATCATTTACCCCATCACCAACCATGGCGGTAACCTGTTGTTGGTTTTGCAGTGCTTCAACAATTTCGAGCTTGTTTTGCGGGGTTGTTCGGGCAAAGACCTGGTTGTTCATTGCAGCAGTTTCCCGTTCCTTTGCTGATAGCTTATCCCATTCCGCACCGGTAATGGCATTAATCGGACCATTAGTTAATCCTAACTCCTTACCAATTGCCCGAGCAGTTTGCGGGTCATCACCAGTAATCATCTTAACGTGAACACCAGCAGTATTCATCTTCTTTAAGGCGACAATTACTTCTTCCCGTGGCGCATCAAGCAATGCAGCTAGGCCAAGAAATTTAATTCCCTTGTAAAGGTGTTCGTGTTCTACCTCAGTTAAGTTTTCGTTGCTTGGTACTGGCTGATAACCAACGGCAATCACCCGCTTACCAGCACTTGACCAGTCGTTAACCCGTTGTTGCCACTTGGCAAGGTCAAAGCTTGGATCTTCTTTTTGAGCCATTTCAAATAACTTATCAGGAGAACCCTTGATGAAGATTACTTTTTCGTGGCTTTCTTGGTTCTCTGTCAGTTCGGCAATGTACCGGTAATCAGAGTCAAATGGTAACAGGTCAATTTCGGCATACTGTGATTGGTGCTTAGGACCATATGCCTTGTGATAGAGCGTTAAGAAGGCACCATCAGTAGGCTCACCATTAATGTGCCAAGCACCATCGTTTTCGCTTAACACGGTATCGTTGGCTTGATAACCAGCTTCAACAAAAAGTTTGAGTTGGTCAGTAAGTGGCGCTTTTTTACCGTTAAATTTAATTTCACCGGTTGGTGCGTATCCAGTTCCTGAAACTTGATAGAGTTGATCGCCAACCCACAGTTCAGTCGCTGTCATTTCATTTTTGGTCAATGTCCCAGTTTTATCAGTTGCAATCACGTCAACCGAACCGAGAGTTTCTACGGCAGGCATTGACTTAATAATTGTCTTATACAATTTGGCCATTTTACTGATTCCAAAGGCTAGGATCACAGAAGTAATCGCTGGTAAACCTTCAGGGATCGCCCCCACAAGCATTGCAACAACAGCAAGCGCTAATGAAGGGAGTGAGTAAATTTTAAGCATAAACCCAACGATGAAGACGATAATCGAGGTTGTGATCGTAATGTACGAAACCACTGTCCCAACATGATCAATTTCCCGGGTAAGCGGGGTCTTCTTTGGCTTAATGTGGGCAACTTCTTGAGAAATTTTCCCAATTTCAGTCTGCTCAGCAGTAGCAATTACAACCCCCAGACCGCTTCCGCTTGTTACGGAAGTGGAAGCATATGCCATGTTTACGCGTTCTGCTAACGGAATATCAGTATCAGTCAATGCTTGGTCTGTTTTAATGACAGAGTTCGTTTCCCCAGTCAACGCAGATTCTTCAATCCGTAAATTATCTGCAGAAACAATCCTCAAGTCGGCCGGAACGTTGTCACCAGCCTCAAGGAAAACCACGTCACCAACAACTAGATCAGCAGCATCGATGTCCTGACGTTTACCGTCTCGATAGACGGTTGCCTGATTAGCCATCATTTCCTTAATTTTGGCAAGGGCATTGGCAGCACTAGTTTCCTGGAAGTACCCGATCAAGGAATTTAAGATAACCACAGCCCCAATAACGATGGCGTCAGTATAGTGCCCAATAATGATTGTTAATAACGTTGCAACTAACAGAATGTAGATCACAATGTTGTTAAATTGACGAAGGAAGATTTTCCACTTAGGAGTCGGCTTTACTTCAAGGACGTTTTGACCATCGCTGGCTAGCTTTTGCTTTACCTCGGCACTAGTTAAACCCTGAGTGAAGTCCGTTAAGTTGAATTCTTTCTTTAATTCATCAGTAGTTAATTGATATTGTTCTTTCATTTTGCTCCTCAAATATTTACTATAAAGCAACAATCTCATGGGATCCCGTCCCCATGATTAACAGTCGGTTGTTCGCTTTGAGTTAAGTTGCTTTAATCAGTCCTTTTCTTATTTTTTCGTAAGAATATTATACCATTCTGGTTAAGGTGAGAAGGCGCTATTAAAGGATTTTTAGACAATAGTTCAATGAAAATTCATAAATAAATAAGCTGGGAATTAACTTTCTCGGAGGGACGGTTGACTAATCTAGAACGATGAATGATGAGGAACTCATCAGAGTCGTTCGTAGCCGAATAGGCTTGCTTCGCTGCGTTAGGCTCGAGTCCCTCAGTTACGATACGAAGTGAGCCTATTTGGATTCCCGCAATTAGACTCTGTAAGTTTGGAGAGCACTAAGTATAAATAACCTAAGACTATTTCTGGCTCTGAACTAATCTTAGGTTATTTGATATCTATTTGCTTTTCACAAATCGTGGCGATGTTTCGGGAGCCCAGAGAAGGCAGATCAGACCACCGATGATTAAAACGATGGTGCAAACGAGCATTGCGAGATGCGCACCACCAATGTTAGTCAATACTGGCAAGAGAAAGGTTCCGCTAGCAGCACCAATCCGACTAATTGTGATACAAGTTCCAACTCCGGTAGCCCGAACTTTAATGTCAAAGAGTTCGGTTGGGTAAGGGTAGTCAAGGGTCAACCCTGAAGAAAGGATGATTGAGAATAGTGCAAAAATCCCAATTTGAAAGCCGAAAGACGACTGAGGGCCAATGATCATGCCGATCAAACTAAGTGCAGATAGGAAGAAGGTTCCAATTAAGAATGCTCGGCGACTGATTCTTTTGAAAATCCATGCACCAATCAATACTCCCACCATCATGCAACCGTTGTAAATTATTCCTGATAAATTACTATCGCCCATATGCATACTCTTTAATAGAATCGGTAAAAAGATACTGATGCCAAAGAAAGCAAACGCCTGGCAAGCATAAAATAATCCACCGACAAGTGTTCGGCAACGGTACTTTTTACTAAATAAGATCGTCCAGGAAATGTTGTCAACGGGTTTAGCTTTAAGGAGACGGAGAGGAAGACCCCAGCGTTTACCAATATGCTTTTGGATTAACTTCTGGGCCTTTTTATTTTCACCCTGACTAGCAAGCCAGCTAGGAGAAGCAGGGAGCTTGGATACTGAACGAAAGATTCCGGCAATTAATCCAGGAACAGCAGAAGAAGCAAGGATCGCTTGCCAATTATGACTGCCAAAACCGCTAATCATAATCCCGGCAATGTAGGAAAGAATAAAGCCGACTGTCCAGTAGATAATTAATTGGCTTTGTTGTTTACCACTTTCTTTTGCTGGCAGCCATTCAACGAGCAGTGAGTTTCCTACAGTGTAGTCAATGGCAATCATTAAGCCAATAAGGAGACGAAGAATAAACAATAAGAACAGGTTAGTAGTTACTAACTGAAGAAGCGAAAAGACCGCAAAAAGATACATGTCAACCAATAGCATTCGACGTCGACCAAACTGATCGGCAATTCGTCCCATTAGTGCGCTTCCCATGAGTCCCAGTAAACTACCAGCACCGATTAAGCCGACCCAAAAATCATTGATGGTAATATAATGCTGTGCTTGAGTAAGCCCGGTACCACTAATACCTAGGGCATACCCACAGGCAATTTGACCAAGAATAATCGCAAATAAAACGCGAAAGTGAACGGCTTTTAACGGTGCTTTCTTGTAATTCTTTTTTGTATATTCCATAAATATTAGACAGTCATTTAAGAGTGTCTATTAATTGATTCCTCCTTGAAATTAACAATAAATTTTAAAACAGATTGTTAAAAACACTAACAAACTTGAAACTGGGCTGTCAAATATTTATCAGGGAATAAGAAAGCGGATTAGCTTCTGAAATGGAGCCAATCCGCAGAGCTTTAAATTTAATTTTGTTTGTCGTTTAGTTTACTGTGCCAGTAACCATAAGTGAAGTAGATAATGATTCCCAGTGTAAACCAAATTCCGGCACCAATATAAGTTTCGAGCTGTAACTGGGTCATCATTGCCAGACAAAGCAGTCCGGAAAGAATCGGAATAAATGGGTAAAGGGGAACCTTAAAGCCACCACGATTACCAATATCCTTTCGGCGACGGAGAGGAATAATTCCAAATGAAACCAGTGTAAAGGCAAATAAGGTCCCAATGTTAACTAAACTAGTTAATTGATCAAGTGAAACTAAACCGCCCATGGTAGCGATGATCACGGCCACAATCCAGAGGGCCACTTGTGGAGAGTGACTCTTCTTATCTAGCTTTCCCAGAAATGCTGGGAGTAATCCGTCACGGCCGATCGCGTAAATTAGTCGAGAACTTGAGTAGATCATGGCAACCATCATGGTAAACATTCCAATTAGTGCCCCGATTGAAAGCAGTTCTGCCAGCCAGTTTTGGTGAACTAGCTGAAGAGCGTATGATACCGGGTTAGCGACATCCAGTCGTGTATACTTCACCATCCCTGTAAGAACAATAGCAACCCCCATGTAGAGCAGGGTAACAATTCCTAAAGTCCCGATAATTCCAAGCGGCATGTTGCGCTTTGGATTCTTCACCTCAGCAGCTGAACTAGAAACACAGTCAAAACCTAAGTAAGCAAAGAAACCAATCGTTGCCCCATGAATAACCCCGCTCATGTGGTAAGGCAAGAATGGGTGGTAATTCTTTGGCTTGATGAAGAACAATCCAGCAACAATAAAAATTAGAATAATGGCAACTTTAATCACCACCGCAATGTTGTTAACCCGAACGGAAGATTGCAGACCACGAGATAACATTACGGTGATTAAGAGGACGATGACAACCGCAACGATATTGATATATGTACCGTGTGCGGGATCAAATGGACCAGATAAGGCATGGGGAATCTTTAACCCAAAACTTTCAATAAATGAATTAAAGTAGGCCGCCCACCCCGTTGAGACTGATGCCACGGCAAGCATATATTCCAGAACCAGCGCCCAGCCAAGGAGCCAACCAAAGAATTCGCCGAACACCACGTTACCATAAGAATAAGCACTACCAGCAACGGGTAATGCTGAAGCAAACTCAGCATAACACATTGCAGCAAATGCACAGACAATTGCGGAAAGCAAGAAGGAAAGGGAGACTCCCGGTCCAGCTTGCTTAGCCGCGATGGTACCAGGAAGAATGAAAATCCCAGTCCCAATGACGGTTCCGATCCCGATAGCCATCAGATCACGAGCATTCATCGTCTTAACAAAAAGCTTATCAGCTCCAAGGTAACGATCGAGGCTTTCTTTTCGGAAAATGTTTAAGCCCATCTTTAACCCACCTTTGCTATAATAAATTTAGCGACAAGGGACAATTCCTGTCGCGGATACTAAATATAATACATTTGATTAACATTAAAAGTCAATTAGAAACATTAGATTATTTTTAAAGGGAGTCAAGTAACTATGGCAATTGAAATCACTAGTGGTGCTGTTGTTTACCGAAAGAATAATGGTGAAATTGAATATTTACTGTTAGAAAGTCAGAATAAGGGCCATTTTTGGGGATTCCCTAAAGGTCACGTTGAAGGAAACGAAACCTTAGAAGAGACTGCTAAGCGAGAAATTAAAGAAGAAACGCAATTAGTGCTGCCAATCGACACTAGTTTTCATGTATATACCGAATATGACTTGCCAAATGGTAATCGGAAGCAGATGACGCTGTATACTGCAGACTTAACGCAGAGCGAAGATATTCATTTACAAGCAGAAGAAATTAAAAACTGCGGTTGGTTTAACTATGCTGACGCTCGGGAACGGTTGACTTACGACAATCTCAAGCAACTTCTCGATCAAGTTAACGATCATTTAACCAAGTAATATGAATTTCGGGAAAGTATTTGTAATTGCCGGTGCAGCTGGTTCGGGAAAAACAACGGTTGCTAAGTATCTTCATGACCGTTACAAAATGGAACGGGTTATTACCCATACAACGCGAGCATCTCGCCCAAATGAACGGGATGGGGTTGATTACCATTTTGAGACGCCAGCTTCAATGAACAAACTTCATTTATTAGAATCCGTTGAATATGATCACCACCTTTACGGCTCTTCATTGGAAAGCTTGGTTGCGGGATGGCAGACGGGGCATGATAACGTGATTGTGCTGGATACTAAGGGCGCGTTCACCTATTACCAGAAGCTTGGTGATCGCGCGGTAATTATCTTTTTGACGGTGAGTCATATTGCATCGTTAGCTCATCGAATGGTTAAACGGGGAGATAAATTACGGGCAGTTCATTCAAGACTGAAGAGCCCTGAGTATCATCGGGACCTTCATTTGCCAGATGAGCTTAAAGGGATTGCAAACGTTGTTGTTAATGATTCCTGGTCGCAAACAACTAATCAGATTGACCAAATAGTAAGACGAATCAGTTCAGAAAAAGACTGATTTGTGGTAGAATATTTTTCTCATTGGGGAGGTGGCATTAGATGAGTACCCTTGTAGAGCAAGCTCGTAAGGTATTAAAGGATAATGGTTCACGATGGACTAAGCAGCGTCAGCAAATGATTGAGATTTTAGCTGAGCATCCTGATCACTACATTGATTTTACGGATGTTGATCAGCGCTTGCGAAAGGATAATCCGGGACTTAGCCATGGAACTGTATACCGGAACCTAAAGGATTTTGAAAGCTTGGGGATTGTTGAAACGAGACAAGCTGGTGAACGGATGCAGGTTAAGGTTTGTTGTGATTCCAACCATCACCATCATTTTATTTGTGATGTTTGTGGCAGGGTGCAAGAGATCAAAATGCCACCGATTGACTATGCTTTTTTTGCCAAGCAGCTGCCGGGGGCCAAAATTAATGGGCATACGTTTGAACTGCATGGCATTTGTGCTAATTGTCGGGCAAACAAGAAAAAGGCAAAATAATTTCAATTTTCCTTAACATTTATGGAGGAAAAAAGCGAGTATGATAGGTTGTAGAAAAGGAGCATTTATTTATGGCAAATAAAATCCCACCTTTCGTAACTCCCTTTGCGTTGTTTTCAATCGTATTAGCACTGGGAGCTACTAACGTTGTGGTTAATCACGCAACGCATACATCTGAAGGTGCACGAGTAAGTTCTACCTCATCGGTTAGTCGACGAATGGACTCTGATGACAGTAGTTCAGTTAGCCGGTCATCTTCACAACAGGATGAAAGCGAACAGCAATCTTCCAGTACTCGTAGTAATAACAATTCAACTACTCAGGAAAATCAAAATAATACTGGGAACGATACTGAACGCTCATCCTCGACTACTACCCAGAATAAGCAAAATAACGGTGGTAATACTTCAACTGGCAATGAAAACCAGACAGGTCAATCAAATAGTGGTCAAAATACTAATAATCAGACCACGACTGATAATCAATAAGCGGGGTGAACCTAACTAATGTTTAGTTTTCTCGATATGATTAACTCATCGCTAAGTTACTTTAACTTGGACGTTAAATTAAAGAACCGGATTTATATTATTCTGGCAACTCTGGGTGATATTTATTTGGTATACGTGACTTTTCGCTTATTCATTAACCAAGCCTGGTTGCGAGGCTTTTTGTATTGCTTAGCGATGATTGCAATCACATACTTTATTTACGTTAACTTTGTTTTTTACTTTTTAGGAAAGACATCACAATTTGATTTTTTGTCTCCACGGATTGCCAAAATTACGGGGCAAAGATTTGCGGATAATAATCAGTCACAAATGAGACGGGGAGCAAACCGGTATTCAACCGGGCTTGCTAACCAGTCAAACGGCCTTTTTGATGGTGCAGATACTATTCCCGCAACCGTTGAGATTGACCAAGCGGAACAGGAGAACCTCCAAAAAGTGGTTGACCGGCTCTTAACAGAAAAGATCTTTGTCAATGATTTTAACGGGATGAATGAACGGGAGATTATCCGTCAATACCAAGAGACCCATAAACCAGTTCAAGCATTGAATGCGGAGTCAATTCCACCATTTTTTGAACTGGTCCATGATCCGCTTCGTCACCGCCTCGAAATTTATATGGGGATGAACCAAATGGAGCGACGGCCAGTTGGGCATATTTCGAAGATTGGGTTGACCGATGTTCGGGAAGCCCACCAGAAGTACCGAATTTATTTGGCCAACTTGGTCGTGGTTGACGGGCCAAACAAAATTCCCGGCCGAAGCGGCACCACAATCATGACAACTGCCGACTATGGGCTGAAAGCTCAGGTTGCTTATCGTCAACGAACTTCAAATCAAAGAACTACAATTGAATAAAATGTTGGATAGTAAAACTATTGTCCCAATCTTAATGAGACAATAGTTTCTTTTTGTCTTATTTTAGAGCAGACGTGCCAAATTAACTCTGTTGTCTATTTTTGACACGGTTTACAATATTCATTGCAAAATCGGCGAAAAGGAGGGGAAAGTTGTGCGAGTCACGAGAACCGTGCGTGATTTTCAAAATGCATTGTTGACGTTGCTTGAAGAATATTCCTTTGAGCACTTAACCGTTGACCAGATTTGTCAAGAAGCGTTATTACACCGGAGCAGTTTTTACCGTTATTTCCGTGATAAATATGACCTCCTTGAACAAACTCTGGGAACACAAATAAACCACTTGGTTGATAGTAGTGATTCTGAAGATGATCTAATTAAGCAGTTAATTTACTACGTCAATGATCATAAGAACGTTTTTCGGCACTTAGCATCTGAAAGTGCTCATAGTTCGCTGTATGCTGAAATGATGCATATCTTAAGCCAGATTATGTTGGAACGTCGGCGTGAAAAGAGCAATGATTCTGTTATCCAATTATTACAACAAACCGATGATCCGGAGATGCTGGCTTATGTTTTGAGTGGCGCACTGATCGGCACGTTTTATTGGTGGCAGGAGAAAAACTATGATGTTTCAATTGAGCATGTGATTGAATTTGCCAAACGAACGATGCAGTCGTTATCAATTGGTCGTCAATTGGAACAAAAACGATGAAACTATTAATAAAAATATTTAGGGGATAAGAGGAGAATAGAAATGTGGAATGCGATTAAAGCAGAATTTAAGAATATCCTGCACAATCGACTATTATTGATTTCCACTACTGTTATTTGTATCATCCCATTCCTTTACAGTATCTTTTTCCTGAAGTCTGTTTGGGATCCATATGGGAGTACAGAAAACTTACCAGTAGCGGTTGTCAATAAGGATGTTCCAGTTGAATATCGTGGACAAACGATGGATATTGGACACCGGATGGTTAAAGAATTAAAGAAGAATAAGCAATTAAAGTGGGAAATCGTTTCACCAGAAAAGGCACATTACGGTTTAACCCACCGGAAATATTACACAGTAGTGACGATCCCAAAGGACTTTTCGAAAAACGCCACAACTGTATTGGATAAGCATCCTAAGCAAATGCAGTTGAAGTACGAGACTAATGGTTCTCTTAACTACATTGGTCAAGTAATTAGTCAACTCGGGATGACTAAGCTAAACGAAAGTATTCGGGCACAAGTTACCCGGGCATACGCTACGGCAATGTTCAAGGCTTTGCATACTGTTGGTAAGGGAATGAGTACTGCTTCTAACGGGGCAAAGCAATTGAGTACTGGAATGGTTACTCTTCAAAGCGGGGTTAACCAATACGTCGCCGGGGTTTCCCAAGTAAACAACGGTGTTCAAACATTACGGGTAAGCGTTGCCCCATTAGCTGCCGGTGCTCAACAATTAGCATCTGGTAGTCAAACGCTTGCTAGCGGTATCCGCCAATACACTGGTGGTGTCGGTCAGCTTGCTGCTGGATTGAGCAAGTTGAACGCTAATTCTGGTGCGTTGAACTCTGGTGCGAGCCAGTTGCAAGGCGGCTTGAATACATTGAGCGGTAATTCTGGTCAGTTACGAAGTGGATCTGATCGATTAGCAACTGGTGCAAGTCAGTTAAATAGTACTGTTAATAGTCAGCTAGGCAATATTGACTTTAACGGTATTATGGGGGCAATGAATCAAGCCCAGGACCTTCAAAAGGGATTAACCCAATTACAAGCTGGTTTAACGACTGCTAAGGCTGCTTTAGCTGGTGTTCAAGAAAGTGCGGGTAAGCTTCAACAGGCTTCTGGTGCTCTTGCTGGTGTCAGTCAGGTTAAAGGACAATTAACGAGTGCTGCAAGCGGAGCCGGTAGTGTTGCCAAAAGTGATGCTGAGATCGCTGGTAAATTACAAGAACTTGCAGGTTCAACTAGTGATAATAATATTAAGAGCCAATTAGGTGCATTAGCTGCACAAGCTGGAGCAAATGCTAAAACTGCTGGGGAAAGTGCTAAAACTATTGCCAGTGTGGGTGATACATTAACTAGTTTAAATAGCTTGGGGAGTTCTCTAAGTGATATGCAATCGCAACTTGGTCAGCTTTCTCAAATGTCAACAATTCTTGATAATGCTGATGGCACAATCAAGCAAGCTAATACATTACTAAACACTTTAAATGGTTATAAGGGTACTTTATCGTCAATGCCAGATGCTGTTAATAAATTGAAAGAAGCTACTGGCCAAATTTCTTCTGGTGCCAATACGTTGAACGCTGGTGTCAACCAATACACTAACGGAGTAGATACCGCTGCCGCTGGTGCCGGGGCGTTAACATCTGGGATTGGTCAATACACCGCTGGGGTTGCGCAAGCAGGTGCTGGGGTTGGTCAATTAACGGCTAACTCTGGTGCATTAAATGCTGGTGCTGGTCAACTTGCTGGTGCCCTTGGTCAACTGAATGGTCAGGTTCCTGCATTGACTGCGGGGGTTAACCAATTAGCTGCTGGTACCCAGCAATTAGTTGATAATTCACCTGCCCTTGTTCAGGGAATTACCAAGTTAAATGTTGGTGCTGCTAAGCTCTCAACTGCTCTTGGCAAGGGTGCAAAGACGATCAACGGTATTAAGACTTCTAACCGGACTGCTAAGATGATTGCTGAACCTTCAGTTGAAAAGCACTCTAACTACAGTTACGTACCAAACTACGGTCATGCATTGGCACCTTATGTTTTGTCAGTTGCCCTCTATGTTGGTATGTTGGTCTTCAACTTTGTTTACCCAATTCGGCGGGTTGCGGATCCAGATGCTTCTGCAACTGCTTGGTGGTTCAGTAAGGTTGTCGTTGGTGCGGTAGCCGCAATTGCCATGGCCGTTGTTGAATGTGGAATCATGATGATGTGTGGACTAACAATTGACCACGTTCCGTCATTCTTTACCACAACAATCCTCTTTGGACTCGCTTCAATGGCCGTCGTAATGTTCTTGTCGATGACCTTTGATAACCCAGGACGGTTTGTTGCCATGGTTCTTCTGATGTTACAACTTGGTGGTTCCGGTGGGACATTCCCAATGGAAGTTACCATGAAGTTCTACAACGTTATTCACTGGTACTTACCAATGACCTACTCAATTCTTGGTCTTCGTGATTCAATCAGTGGTGGTCTTGGTACTCACTACACATTGTTCTGTAACCTTGTCCTTCTCGGAATCGCAGTTGTCTTTAACTTGTTACTCTTATTAACGATGAAGGGAATTGCATCACACGAATTCCGTGCACCAACTGTCGAAAGCTTAAAAGCTAACGAACACGGTCCAATGGGTAAGGGCGATGGCTTTACATCAAACGGTCAAGATAATAAATAGAATTTAATTATGATTAATAAGAGCTGGAAAAGCATTAACTTTTCCGGCTCTTTTAATAATTTATTATTTAATCGCTTACAACATTAAAGTTCGTGTTTTACTTATTGTTTAATTAAAAATCCTGTGCTATTTTTTAAACACCGAACTAATAGAGCTTATTTAAAAATAATGTTCGGAAATAATAGTAAAGGAAGTATCAAGAATGGCAAAGACGAGAAACCGGTATGGAGTCGCAATTGCGGGGGTAATTCTCCACTTAATGATTGGTGGGGTATATGCTTGGAGTGTATTCACCAAGCCAATTTCTGCCTATACTGGTTGGAAGGAAACATCAGTATCATTTGCATTTAGTTTGGCAATCTTCTTTTTAGGAATGTCAGCTGCATTTATGGGACGGTTGGTTGAAAAGTTTGGCCCAAACGTTACTGGAACAATCTCAAGTATTTGTTACGGAAGCGGAATCGCATTAACCGGATTAGCTATCCAATCACACCACTTATGGTTGCTTTACTTAGCGTATGGTGTTATTGGCGGATTAGGGTTAGGTTCTGGCTATGTTACACCAGTATCAACAATTGTTCGCTGGTTCCCTGACAAGCGGGGGTTAGCTACCGGGTTAGCGATTATGGGATTCGGTTTTGCGGCAATGCTTACTGGTCCAGTTGCTCAACACCTGATGGCACTTGTTGGGATTGCTAATACCTTTTACGTTTTAGGAGCATTTTACTTTGTTGTAATGATTGTGGCTGCTCAATTTATTAAAAAGCCACGTCCTCATGAATTACCACAAGCAATCGCTGAGAACGCTCAACGGGTAAGTTTAACCAACCAAGAATTAACTGCCAACCAAGCATTAAAGACCCGGACTTTTGCATTCTTGTGGTTCATGTTCTTTATCAACATCACAACTGGAATTGGACTTGTTTCAGCTGCATCACCAATGGCTCAGAACATGACGACAATGACTGCCAGTGCTGCTGCGGTAATGGTCGGGATCATTGGTTTATTCAACGGTTTCGGTCGACTTGCCTGGGCAACATTATCTGACTTTATCGGTCGGCCACTCACATATAGTTTGATCTTTGTGTTAGATATTTTAATGCTCTTCGTTCTCCTCTTCTTCAAGACACCATTTATCTTTGCATTAGCGCTCTGCTTGTTAATGTCATGCTACGGTGCCGGATTCTCAGTAATTCCAGCATACCTTGGCGATGTCTTTGGAACAAAGGAATTAGGAGCAATTCATGGCTACATCTTGACTGCCTGGGCTGCAGCGGGGATGGTTGGACCAATCCTTCTTTCCTACACTCACCAAGTACTCCACAATTACTATGTAACTTTGATTGTCTTTGTTATTATTGATGCTTTAGCAATGATTGTTTCCGTTTGGATTCAGCGTGATTTTGTCACTTGTCGGGAAACTAAGGCTGCTTAACTTGAAAAATAACTTTCTAATTTAAAAGCTGAAGGCTAGTTAAACTGGTCTCCAGCTTTTTGTTTGTCCTAATAATTTAGTATAATAAAGAATGTAAGCGATTTTTTACACACAAATATGAAAAGGATGGGGTTTCAAATGAAGCTAATTATGTTTGGCGTAGATGATAAGGAAGTACCATACGCTAAGGAATGGGCGACTAAAACTGGCAATGAAGTTAAATTGGTTAGGGAGCAATTAACGACTTCAACCATTGATTTAGTGGAGGGCTTTGATGGAATTTCAGTTCTTCAAACCAGCAAGATTGATGATCCAGCCATCTATACTAAGTTAAAGCAATTTGGGATTAAGCAACTATCAACCCGGACAGCAGGATTTGACATGTTTGATCTTGAGTTAGCAAAGAAAAATGGTCTGAAAATCACAAATGTTTCTATCTACTCTCCACGGGCGATTGCGGAAATGGGGCTAACTCACGCAATGTACCTTTTACGACGGATTGGCGAGTTTAAGGAACGGATGGTAAATGACGCTGACTTCCGCTGGAGCAAGGATCTAGTTAGTAATGAAATCTATAACCAAACCGTTGCGATTGTCGGCCTCGGTCATATTGGCGGTGCAACCGCCCAGATCTATAAGGCGCTAGGTGCACGGGTAATTGCGGTTACACGAGAAACTAGTGTTGTTTATGCACCATATGTTGATGCATTTGTTGACCTTGAAACCGCGTTAAAGGAAGCTGACATTATTACTCTCCACGTTCCGTTGACTTCCAGTACGGAAAACATGTTTGCAGCTCCACAGTTTAAGCAAATGAAGAATAATGCAATTTTGATTAACATGGCACGGGGACAAGTGGTTAATACTAATGATTTGATTGCAGCCCTGAAGAATCATGAAATTGCGGGAGCCGGCCTTGATACGCTTGGTGATGAAACAACCTACTTTAGTAAGAAAGTTTCGCCAGCGGACGTTCCGGCTGACTTCAAGGAATTAGTTGCAATGCCAAACGTGGTAGTGACACCACACGTTGCCTTCATGACGACTACCGCTGTTCGCAATATGGTTCAGGTTAGTTTGAATGATGTTGCAGCGATTGTTGAAGGAAAAAATGTTAAGAATGAAGTTCGTTTTTAATTCATAATTAATAAGTGAGCAGACGTTAAAAGACGTGAGGATGCTGTTAAATTAGTATCTTCACGTCTTTTGTTAACTTAAGGAAAAGATAATTAATATTAATACTTTCATAAGCAGACTAGCAAAGTATCGCTAACGAAACCGCTTATTGTTATGATCAAATCATCAAAGAAAGTTACTAGCGCACAGTCATTCGGATAGAGAAAGGAGCAGACTATGACTAGCAAAAAGAGTATTAAGAATAAGGTTGTTGGCAAGTTAAAACAGGTTGAAGGAAAGCTAACTAAGGACAAGGTTCGTGGGGCAGAAGGTAAAGCACAAGAAACTCACGGTAAGGCTCAAGCAAAAGCAGATGAGTTAAAGAAGAAAGCCGCTAAGAAAAAAGAAGAATTAGCTGAATAAAAGGAGGGGATGTAAATGTTCCATTGGATTTGGGTATTAATCGTTGGTGGTGTCATTGGATTGATTGCCGGAGCGATTACTCGTCGTGGTGGTTCCATGGGAGTCATCAGCAATATTATTGCCGGACTAGTAGGTTCGTCATTGGGTGAGGCTGTCCTCGGTGCTTGGGGACCACAAGTTGCTGGAATGGCAATTGTCCCTTCGATTATCGGTGCAGTAATTCTGGTATTAATCGTTTCCTGGATTATGGGGATGATTAATCGGGGAGCAGCGTAGTATCACTTATATAAATATAGATAGAGGGTGAGAAAAATAAAAGTTTTTCTCACCCTCTATCTATATTTAGTTATCTCCGAACTTACAGAGTCTAATTGCGGAAATTAACCCGAGCCTTCGAGTCTAACTACGAACGACTCTGATGAATTCATCATCATTCATCGTTCTAGGTTAGCCCACCAGGCTCTTAAATGGGTTAATTCCCAGCTTCCTATTTATTGAATAACGTATTTTTGATACTTATCGTAATCTTTTTGCGAAAGTTCAACGGTTAGAACAGTTCCGCTGTTTTGGTATTCAGTATTCAAAATGTTGGTATTTTCGTTAAGGTATGAAACAACATTTCCGTCCGCAAACGGGATCAGCATTTTGGCTTCAACATAGTCTTGGAAGAGGTGCTTCCGAATAGCTGAAACGAGGAGATCGAGTGATTCATCGTCCTTAGCAGAAATCACAATTTGATCGTCACCCTCAAGTACTGGATATTCCATGTCGGTCTTATCAGCCTTGTTGAAGACATACAACATTGGAATGTTTTCGATTCCAATCTGCTTTAGAGTTTCTTGAGTGGTTTTCATCATGTCTTCGTAATGTGGGTCTGAAGCGTCAATTACCTGAATCAACAGGTCAGCATTGGCTGCTTCAGCAAGCGTTGACTTGAATGATTCAACAAGGTGGGTTGGCAACTTGCTGACAAAGCCGACCGTATCACTAAGTAAGAACCGTTTTTGATCCGGTAATGTTAATTGACGAACACTGGTATCCAAAGTAGCAAATAGCATATCCTTTTCAAAAACAGTCTTGTCTTCGCCAGCACCATATTTTTCAACGAGGCCATTCATGATCGTAGACTTACCAGCGTTAGTATAACCAACGAGGGCAGCCGTTGGAATGGCACTCTTGTCCCGTTGCTTCCGTTTAACTTCTTCGGAACGATCAATTACCCGCAGTTCTTTTCGCAGGTGGCTGATTGAATTCTGAATTGTCCGCCGGTTCATTTCCAACTTGGTTTCACCGGATCCCCGGTTAGTGAAGCCGCTACCGCCACCGGTTTGCTGATCAAGTCGTTGGTTAGCACTAGTCTGTAATCGTGGCAGTCGGTATTGTAATTCTGCAATTTGAACTTGGAGTTTGGCTTCCTTGGACTGTGCCCGTTCAGCGAAAATTTCAAGGATCAGTGCAGTACGGTCAAGAACACGACAGCCAAGTTCGTCCTCAAGGTTTCGTAACTGACTAGGAGTTAACTCATCATTAGTGATCACGGTTGAAACATTTTCAGCTAAAACTGCTTCTTTAATTTCATCAACCTTACCACTTCCGAAGTAGGTAGCTGGATTAGGCCGGTCAATTGACTGATCAATCCGGTCGATTACCTTCATGTGATTTGCCTGGGTTAGTTCAGCAAGTTCGGTCATGGAATAATCAAAGTCTTCTTGTTCGGTGTTTAACCCAGTGATTAATACTGGCTCTTCAGTTTGTATGTTATCCATTGAAAGATAGTGTTCCCCCTTTTGGTTTAATTATTTTATTTATCAGGAATGTGGAGTTGGTTATAGAAGTCCACATGAGTATCAGTATCAGTTAGTGTCATTTTCATAATGCTGCCGTTTCGTGGCGAAACATTTTGATCGACCCCTTCAAGGTAGCGATCAGCGATTGAACGGATAGCAGCACCGTGTGAAACGACAACCGCAACAGAGTTATCTGGCAGGTTGCGTAATCGATCAAAGCCCTTATCCATTCGGTGCCAAAAACGTTCAGCATCTTCAGCGTCCCCATATTGATCCGCCTTTGCAATTCGATCTTTAAGTTCATCAGTGCCCCAGCCAGCAGCCATTTGTGAGAATGTATGGTAGCCATATTTACCACCAACAATGTCGGCAACTGCACCGCCATTTGCTCCTTCAAAGAAGCCAAAGAAGATTTCTCGAAATGCTGGTTCTTGAATTGGCTCCTTAAGGTCGGTATTAGGATCAGCAGCAAGGAGCAACCGTGCGGTATTAACTGCCCGTGAAAGATCGCTACTGAAAATATAATCAAACTTAACCTTCGATAGTGCCTTTCCTACACGCTTAGCATCTTCAATCCCCTTTTCGGTAAGGGGAGCGTCAGACCATCCCTGCATCCGATTATAGCGGTTAAGGTATGTTTGACCATGACGAACAAAGTAGACAGTAATTGCCAACTTGATCAGCTCCTTTTTACGTAATAACAATTATCTACTATTTTACCATGCTTTAATGGTAAGTGGGAACCGTGACAGTCTAATGTTACAGCATGTTATTCCGCTTAAGGATCTTTCGCCGAATGTGACGAATGAGGGCAAGGGTGGCGATAACCAGCAAAGCAGCAGCAACAAAAATCAGGATAATTAACGAGAAGTGTTCCTTAACGAATGGGATGCTGCCAAAGTAGTAACCAACGACACTGGCAAGGAGAACCCATACTATAACACCAAGAAGGTTGCCGACCATGAACCGGCGAAAATCAAAGTGCATTGTCCCGGCGATTAACGGCACAAACGTCCGGATTAGCGGTACAAAACGACCGAAAGCAATGGTCTTAATCCCGTGTTTTTCCAATAATTGGTGGGCCTTGACCATTCCGGGACCGTTAACTCGTTTTGCCAGCCATTGCCAGCGTGAAAGTGAGCGGCCAATGAAGTAGTTGACCGTATCGCCAATAAAGGCTGCTAAAAAGAAAACGGGAATTACAATTTCCATTTTCAGAACAGGGTGAAATGCAATGAACGAGGCGGTAAGAAAAATCAGTGATTCTCCCGGGAGCCACGGAAAAATGACCAGTCCGGTTTCCATAAAGATAATCATAAAAAGTAGAACGTAACTCCACGGCCCGAGCCATTCAAACATTGGAATGATTACTTCAGCAATGTGAGTCAAAATATAAAGTAAGTTGGCCAATCGACACGGCTCCTTTCTGAATCGAATTATTATACTATTTTACCGTTATTCTGGACTTAAAAGTTAGGGTAGCAGTAATATTTAAAGATAATTTAGCATTCACGATAACAGGGCGATATTGTTTCGGTCACCGCTTCATCAATGATATAATAGTAAGACGATTTCACGAATGGAGGTAGAAAGAGTGACCGAACAGTCAGTACAAGAATTTGAACAGCAGCATTTAGATCACGTTATTGATGAGATCAAACAGGCGAAGGAGAAGGCCGAGGAAAAGATCCACACCGCCCGACATGATATTAAGGGGATCAATAAACAGATCGATGATATTCATCTAAACACGACGACCTATTCTGGGATGATGGATACGGCAATGTCATTCCGTGCCCAGCAGCAGATGCTGGATGAACGGCAAAACAGCTGGCAACATGCTGCAGATCGCCTTTCAACCTTGAAACGCTTAGAAAAGAAACCTTATTTTGCCCGAATTGATTTCCAAGAAAAGGGTGCTGAAAAACCCGAAACCGTTTATATTGGTTTAGCATCATTTAGTGATCAGCCAGATCATTTTCTAGTATATGATTGGCGGGCACCAATTTCTTCAATTTACTATGAGGGAAAGCTAGGGAAGGTTAGTTACGAGACTCCTGTTGGTACTCAGGAAGTTAATATGACCCTCAAACGTCAATTTCAGATTGATGATGGGACGATTGTAACGATCTTTGATACTGATGAGCAGGTCGGTGATCAAATGCTTTTGGAAGCTTTGGGCACCCATTCCAGCACTAAGATGAAGAGTATTGTTACAACGATTCAACGAACCCAAAACGAAATTATTCGGGACACAAAAGACGATCTTCTCTTTGTCCAGGGGGCTGCAGGTTCTGGTAAAACAGCTGCGGTTCTTCAACGGGTTGCATGGCTTCTGTACCGTTACCGAGGTAATCTGAGTTCGTCTCAGGTGGTCCTCTTCTCACCTAACCAATTATTTAATGATTACATTGACCAAGTGCTTCCAGAATTAGGGGAGCATAATATGGTCCAGATGACTTATTACCAGTTTGCTAATCGACGGGTTCCACGGCTTCATGTGGAAACACTAGCTCAACGGTTTGACAGCAGCCAGGATCCGACAACCAAAAAGGCAGTTCAACTAACAACGAGTTTAGCTTACTTTAAGGCAACCGGACGTTACGCTAAGCACCTTGGGAAAGCCAATATGCGTTTTCGCAATTTGATGTTCCGCGGAAAAGTCTTCATTAGCAAAGAGAAGATCAAAGAAATTTATTATTCATTTAATAATAACTACAATCTTGGCAACCGACTTGATGGAACTAAGGAAGCACTAATCAAGTACCTCAATCACCGGGTGAGCGTTGAAATGCGCAGTAAGTGGGCTGAAGAAGCCGTACAAAACCTGAGCAAGGAGCAAATTGATGATTTGATGGACAACCAGCCACGAGAATTTGCGGATGAAAACCAACAATTCAAGTTCTTGGCCCGTCAGATTGTAATGAAGGCTCTTACACCGGTAAAACGGGCGATTGATCATAATTTATGGCTCAATATCAACGCCCAATTCATTCACCTTCTACGGGCAACCCCTAAACTCATAGACCTGGATAAATTTGGCATTAGTACCACTGAATGGGAAGCATACGTTGAAAAAACAAAAGATGATCTTCGTCAAGGAAACATTAGTGCTAACGGGATTACCATTTATCTCTACCTTTACGATTTAATGACCGGAAAGAAGGGTCAACGGGATATTCGGTATGTTTTCATTGATGAAGTTCAGGATTATGATGCTTACCAATTAGCATACCTAAAGTTCCGTTTCCCTAACGCCCGCTTTACTCTTCTTGGCGACTTGAACCAGGCAATTTTTACCCATGAAAATAGTCGTTCGCTCTTACGGCAATTGGGGACGATGTTTGATCCAGAAAAGACCAAGGTTGTTCAATTAACTAAGTCTTATCGGTCAACTAAACAAATTACGGACTTTACAAAGCACTTCCTAACGAATGGGGAGGCAATTGAAGCCTTTGACCGGAATGGTGATTTGCCAACTGTAATTGAAACTGATAGTTATTCTACCGGTGTTGATAGTGTCGTTGAAACGCTAAAGAAGTACCAGCAGGAGCATGATGCAGTGGCAATTATCGGTAAGACGCTTAATGATTGTGAAAAACTTTATGACGAATTAAAGCGACGGAATGTCAAGACAACGCTTATTCGGACAGAAAACCAGCGTTTAGTTGATGGGGTCATTATTGTGCCATCGTTCTTGGCTAAGGGGCTAGAATTTGACGCAGTGATCGCCTGGAACGTTAACGAGCAGGAATACCCTGATGACAGTGAACGCCAATTGCTGTACACGATTGCTTCTCGGGCAATGCATGCGTTAACGATGATTTCCGTCGGTAAGGTGACGCCATTACTTAAGGGTGTACCAGATGACCTGTATTCATTGGTGAAGCGCGGTAAAAATAATTAATAAAAACAAAGACCTGAGTCTCCGCTTGACGAGAACTTAGGTTTTTGTTTTAAATGTAGCTTAATCTTGTACTCTTAGCTTTGAACTGCGGAAATTAAACTGCATAATCACGTTAGCCATAATAATTAGCAAGCCACCAATAACTAATCGTGGTGAAAGCTGGTCGTAGCCGAGAATAACGGAAATGATTGTTGCAAAAAATGATTCGCTCATCAAAATCAAACTGGCAGAAGTGGCATCAGTGTACTTTTGTGCCCTAATCTGGATTCCCCGGGCAGCAAAGGTAATCACCACAGCAATGATTGCCAGTGGGAGAAGTGCTTGAAGCCACTGAATATGGCCAAGGGATGCCCGTTCTGTTGTCAACGCTAATGGGGTGCCGCAAACTACTTGGACAACCCCGATTAACGTAATGATAATCCACGGACTAGATGCTCGGCTCGCATATTTACCGAAAATGATAATTTGCAATGCCCAGAAAAAGGCGGAGAAGAAGGTGATTAAGTCGCCTGATTGAAGAGACCAACTACTTCCTGTAATCCCCGTTAGAATTGCCATTCCAGCGAGTGATAGCGGAATCGCAAAAATGATTTTAAGCTGTGGTCGTTCGTGCCAAAAAATCCATAAAATTAATGGAGTCAAGATAACGTAAGTCACGGTGATGAAGGAACTCTTGGCCGGTGTCGTAGATTGAAGGCCGAGTGTTCTTAGATAATAACCGCAAAAGTTAACCAGGCCAACGATCAAGCCCACTTTGATGTCAAAACGGGTGGCTTGGCTTAATTGACGATGAAAAAGGATGATCCCGCCAGCCACACACATGGCGCCGCGAACTGCATTGATGGTCCCCGATTGCATTCCGGCATTGACCACCATTTTATTGAAAATATAGGTGCTCCCCCAAAGAATGGTTACAAAAACAAGGAGGAGGTTAGCAACTGTTTTGGAAAGCTTCATCAGCGTGCTCCTTTCAACTTCCAGAAAATTCCTGGTTAAAAGATAATTGCAGAGTACCAATTGTTGATCCGAAATGCAATTAATTAGTCCGTTTTAAGAATGGGAGGCGGTGAAGATCAGTTTGCATAATAGCGTTGGCGAGAAGCAGGATTGCTCCACCAATGATTAACGAATGAGTTAAGGAATCGTATCCTAAAATTACTGATAGGACACTGGCAAAGAACGATTCAAGCATCAGAAGCAAACCAGCAGATGTAGCGTCGGTATACTTTTGGGCAGTGATTTGCAGCCCTTGAGCGACAAAAGTAACAAGAATTGCGAGCAGGGCAACCGGAATTAGTGCTTGGATCCAGTGGATGTGGGCAAAAGTCTGCGTTTCAGTAGTAAAGGAGACGCACCAACCAGCGATCCCTTGAATTAACCCAATCATAAAGATGATTATCCAGGGACTTGAAGCTTTAGAGGCAATTTTACCGAAGAAAATTAATTGGAGTGCCCAGAAAATTGAAGAAATAAGTGTTAGAAGATCACCATAATTTAAGGCTAATCCACTAGCCGTAACGTTGGTTAAAATGCCCATCCCGATTAACGCTAGCGGAATAACAAAGTAAGTTTTCCGTCGTGGTCGTTCATGCCAGAAGATCCATAAGAGAAGTGGCGATAGAGCAACGTACATGGTAGTGATAAAAGCATTTTTGGCTGGCGTAGTAAAACGAAGACCGTCAGTTTGCAAATAATAGGCAATAAAGTTTGTGATTCCCATTAACAGTCCAGCTTTGAAATCAAACCGGGTCATTTGACGGATGCTTTTATTGAAAACAATGAGACAGCCAACGACACACATCGATCCACGGACAGCATTAATCATCCCTGACTGCATTCCAGCATTGATTGCCATTCGGACAAAAATATAACTTGCGCCCCAGAGAATGGCGACGGTTAGTAAAAGTAAATTAGCCTTACGTTTTGACATTAAGATTCCTCCCCAAAATATTTACTATCCTAGTATATGATATTTTGTTGCAAATACAACAAAGAAAAAAGGGAGAGTGGGGTAACATAGTAGAAACGTGCTTCGCCCGAGTTCCCTAGAGCTAGCAACCTCTCTCCTAGGCGCAAGTCGCCTTCGTCGAGAGAAATTGCTAGCTTTCCGGGAACTCTTTGGGGCGAAGGCACTCTACTTCAAACGTGCTCAGCCTAAGCTCCTTCCTAGGCAACATAGTCAAGATCTGCTCGCCAGGAACTTGCTAGAGCTAACAACCTCCCTCCCAGATGCTTTCAGCATCCAGTCGGGAGAAATTGTTAGCTTTCCGCAAGTTCTCTGCTGGCTCGCACTCTACTTTATTCTTAATTTTTTTTGAAATAAGTTTTTAAAGGTTGCTCGCTCTAAATTGTTGTAATATTGTAAGTATTGATATTTTTTAATGGAGGAACGATTATGAAGACAGCGTTGCAGAAGCTCTGGCACGGCTTGAATACCAAGCTTGGCTTTTTTCTGCTAGTAGTACTCCTGTTTGCAATTAAAAGTTACTGGGCATATAGCACTGAGTTTAATTTAGGTGTTAAGGGGAGTGTTCAGCACTTTCTCTTGGCATTTAATACTATTCCTGGTGCATTAGTCTTTCTGGGGATTGCCTTATATTTTAGGGGACGGCTATCGTACTGGTTGATGCTGATTATTAATGCATTACTCTCAACCTGGCTGTTCGCTAACATCCTGTACTACCGTGAATTTTCCGATTTTATTACATTTAACATTATTAAGGGTTCAGGAGCAGCCTCCAACAACCTGGGGACGAGTATTCTAGGAATTATTCGTCCAGAAGATTTCTTGGTTTACGCTGATGTGATTATTCTTGCATTAGTACTCCTGTTCCATGTTATTCGGGTTGATATGCGGTACTTTAAGATTCGTTATGCAATGACGATTACCGCGTTAGGCTTTGTCTTATTTGGCGTTAACTTGGGGATGGCTGAATCAAACCGTTCACAATTGTTGACTCGGACATTTGATAATAACTACATTGTTAAGTATTTGGGATTACAGGCTTACACTATTTATGATGGGGTAAAGACAACCCATAACAGTGTAGTTAAGGCGAAGGCAAATAAGGAACAGCTAAAGCCAGTGCAAAAGTTCTTAAAGAAGAACTATGCTGGTCCAAATGTTGAATATGAAGGGACCATGCGGGGAAAGAATATCTTCGTTGTCCACTTGGAAAGTTTGCAGCAATTTATGATTGATTATAAGCAAAATGGTCAAGAAGTAATGCCAAACTTGAACAAGCTGTACCATTCATCTAATACTCTGGCTTTTGATAATTTCTTCCACCAGGTTGGTCAAGGAAAGACTGCCGATGCCGAAATGATGCTGGAAAACTCCCTTTATGGTTTGCCAGAAGGTTCAGCAATGGTTACTGACGGAACAAACAACACGTTCCAATCAGCACCTGCTTTATTGCACCAAAAGCTGGGTTATACGACAGCTTCGTTCCACGGGGATGTGCCGAGTTTCTGGAACCGTGATAATGCTTATAAGTCCTTTGGGTACCAATACTTCTTTAGTAAGAGTTACTATCCAAAGGTTAAGGATCAGGAATTGGGTTACGGATTGAAGGATAAGATCTTCATGAAGGAATCAATGCACTATGTAGAACAGTTGCCACAACCGTTCTACGCAAAGCTGATTACTGTTACTAACCACTATCCATACATTATTGATAAGAAGAATACCTCGATTGATGCGTGGAAGACCGGGGATGACACGGTTGATCACTATATCCAAACTGCACATTACCTTGATCAATCAATTGGTGAATTCTTAGATTACCTGGATAAGTCTGGCTTGCGGCAAAACAGTGTCATCATTTTGTATGGTGACCACTACGGAATTTCAAATAATCACCGGCCGGCAATTGCTCAAATCTTGGGTAAGAAGAAGGTTACTAACTACGACTTGGCAATGTTCCAAAAGGTGCCATTCATGATCAATGCTCCTGGTCTTAAGGGCGGAATTGACCATACTTACGGTGGTGAAATTGATGTTCTGCCAACCCTTGAAGACCTATTAGGAATTAGTTCCAACAAGTACATTCAATTTGGTCAGGATCTTCTCTCTAAGAATCGTAACCAAATTGTGCCATTCCGGAATGGTGACTGGGTAACGCCAAAATACACGAAGTATAACGGCGATTACTACCACACTTCCACTGGAAAGCAGATCAAGAACCCAACGGCAAAGGAACAGAAGCAGTTTGACAAGATTCAAAAGTACGTCACAACTGAGTTAGGGTTAGCCGATAAGGTAATGAATGGTGACTTGATTCGGTTCTACAACCTTCCAGGATTCAAGAAGGTTAACAAGAAGGACTACACTTACAACATGAAGAAGAGTCTGAAGAAACTGAAGAAGGATCAGAAGAAACACAAGACGAGTGTGAAGGCAAAGAATAATAATCAAAGTACTTACGATGATTACTCGACTGACGCACCGGAATTGAAAGATCAGAACCCTAGTTTCCCAGATTAGGGTATATAAAAACCTGTCAGCAAAAAACTGGCAGGTTTTTATTTGATTGAAATATAAAATGAAATTATCAAATATAAAGCAAATATAAAATAAGATAAGCAAATATAAACAGGTATGTTATAGCCGATTAATTGATTACGGTTCCTCGTTGTGGCTTTGTCCAATTATCATTACCATTCTTTGCTGAATTTGTTGATAAGTATAACCAAGAACACTTTCTGATCTAGTCATCCTAAACTATGGTATGATTATTGTTAATCGCTTACATTATTTAATGAAGGAATCAGTAACTATGAATGAATGGATGAATTATGAGCAATTTGATCGACAGGAATGGCATAGCTTCTTTCCGACAGATACGGTTCGTTTGAGCCAGGATAACCTTGATGAGATTAAATCGCTTAATGATCGAATTTCAATTGAGGATGTTCAAGATGTCTACTTGCCACTAATCAAGCTGCTTCAGTTGCGCTTTCAAAATCATCTGGAATGGCAGATGCAAAAGGCTAATTTTCTCCACCAGAAAAGTGAACGGGTCCCGTATATTATAGGGATTGCGGGATCGGTTGCGGTTGGCAAGAGTACGATTGCCCGTCTGCTAAGTATTTTGCTAAACAAGCTTCTCCCAGATAAACGGGTCGAATTAATGACCACGGATGGTTTCCTTTATCCAAATGCCGAATTGAAACGACGGGGGATTCTGGATCGGAAAGGGTTCCCTGAATCGTATGATATGGAGAAGCTGTTGCGTTTTATGAATGATATTGAGGCTGGTAAGACAGTAGTAAAGGCACCGACATACTCACATCAAGTGTATGATGTGATGCCAGACCAGCCGTTAGTTATTCGGCAACCAGATATTTTAATCGTGGAAGGAATTAATACCCTTCAGCTGCCATCTAGTCAGCAAATTTATGTTAGTGACTATTTCGATACTGCAATTTATGTTGACGCTGATGCTGAGCAGATCGAAAAGTGGTACCTGCAACGGTTTGGGATGTTGTTAGATACGGCGCTTACTGATCCGGATAACTACTATTATTCCTATTCCCAGGGGCCGCGAGAAGAAGCGTTTAAGATGGCGAAGAATGTTTGGCAAACAGTTGATTTACCAAACCTCACTGATTATATTTTGCCAACTCGTAATCGGGCCAACATCATTCTTCATAAAACCGCTAATCACGTGGTTGATCGGATCTACCTAAAACGCGGTTAAAAAACGAACTAATAATGACCATTGACCATTAAACGTTTAGCTTGTAAACTTAGTTGTTAAGAAATAAGAAATTCAGAAAAGGGAAGTGGCAACGTGGCAAAATTAAACTTGGATGCTTTCGATAAGATTATCGTGCTTGATTTCGGTAGTCAATATAACCAATTGATTACTCGGCGGTTACGTGACTTTGGAGTTTATTCCGAACTTCTATCGCATAAGATTACTGCTGATGAGATTAAGCAGATTAACCCTAAGGGGATTATTTTCTCTGGTGGTCCCAACAGTGTCTATGATCCAGATGCCTTTAAGGTTGATCCGGAGATCTTTAAGTTAGGTATTCCAATTTTAGGAATTTGTTATGGGATGCAATTAATGTCATACGACCTTGGCGGTAAGGTTGAAAAGGCTGATAATTCCGAATATGGTCGGGCTGACATTGAAGCCTTAGATGATAACGCAGTCTTGTTCAAGGGACTACCAAAGAAGCAATACGTTTGGATGAGCCACGGTGATTTGGTAACTCAAGCACCAGAAGGCTTTGAAGTTGTTGCAACTAGCAAGAACTGCCCAATTTCTGCGATTGCTGATAATCAGCGGAAGTTTTACGGGATCCAATTCCACGCTGAAGTGCGGAACTCCGAATACGGCTTAGACATTTTACGGCGGTTTGCCTTTGATGTTTGTGGCGCAAAGGATAACTGGACGATGGATGACTTTATCGATCTTCAGATTGAACATATTCGTCAAGAAGTCGGCGATAAGAAAGTCATCCTTGGCCTTTCAGGTGGGGTTGATTCTAGTGTTACTGCTGTTTTGATCCACAAGGCAATTGGTGACCAATTAACTTGTATCTTTGTTGATCACGGATTACTGCGGAAGAACGAAGCAGATCAAGTCATGAAGGCGTTAAATAAAGATCTTGGTGTTAACATCATCAAGGTAGATGCTTCTGACCGCTTCCTTGGTAAGTTAAAGGGAGTTACCGATCCTGAAACCAAGCGGAAGATTATTGGTAAGGAATTCATTGAAGTCTTCAACGAAGAAGCGAAGAAGATTCCAGATGCGGACTTCCTTGCTCAAGGAACCTTGTACACCGATGTGATCGAATCCGGAACTGACACTGCCCAAACAATCAAGTCCCATCATAATGTTGGGGGATTGCCAAAGAAGCTTGGCTTTAAGTTGATCGAACCATTGCGGAAGCTCTTCAAGGATGAAACCCGTGAATTGGGTGAAAAGTTAGGGATCCCACACGAATTAGTCTGGCGGCAACCATTCCCAGGTCCTGGTTTAGGAATTCGGGTAATTGGTGAAATTACTCCTGAAAAGCTTGAAATTGTTCGTGAAAGTGACGCAATCCTGCGTGAAGAAATCAAGAAGGCCGGCTTAGACGAAAAGATTTGGCAATACTTCACTGTCTTGCCAGGGATTCGTTCAGTTGGTGTTATGGGTGACGGTCGGACTTACGACTACGCGGTTGCTATTCGTGCCGTTACCTCAATTGATGGGATGACTGCTGACTTTGCTAAGATTCCGTGGGATGTTCTGCAAAAGATCTCTGTCCGGATCGTAAACGAAGTCGATCACGTTAACCGCATCCTTTATGATGTCACGAGTAAGCCACCTTCGACGATCGAGTACGAATAATTCAGCTTTTGCGCTAGGATAAGGAATCCCGGTATAACGGCTTTTAGCGGGACTGCACCAATTCAAAAATAAGCAAAAACTGGGTTGTTCCCTACCAAAAACCCTACCAAAAATTAGCGATTGTAATCATTAAATTGGCAGGTCTATTTAAGATAAACATTGGGATTAGATAGGATAACTTGAAAGATAGTTATTCTATTTTTTTATGCCGTTACCTACCAAATTTATTATTTTTGTAATATTTGCTTGTTTTGGTCAAAGTAAGCAACTGTTGGCTACCTTATCGTTGATTGATAAGGTAGTCATTTTTGTTTCTTTTTGATGATGCAAAAAGAAATTGCTGGTCCAGCTGGCAAGTTCAGCTGGTCGGTGTTGTTACTTATGTCGAACACATAAGTAAATCAGATATAGAATCTCGAAATGACCTTGAATGCAATCTCAAGGTACTCATTTTCGAATGTAATATCTGATTGCTCGACAGGGTGAAGGGGAGCTAGCAAGGCGCCCCTCCAAGCATTAGTTATGTATTACAAACTCGTTTGGTATTACTAACTTAATTGCTTGCGAGTCGTATATGATCAGAGATATAATATATTTGAAGAATTTGGTACCTACCAATTAAATATTGGTAGGTACCAAAAATATACGACCCGACGATTAAGGAAATTTAGTCAGTCGTTGTCGCGAGCACGCGAAGACTGAAAATTTCTTTTGCCGTTAGGCAAAACTGAGGAGGTTATTGAGAATGAAGCCATTAAAGAATAAGTTAATTCAGGCTCGTCTAAGTGAGGATGAGTTGGCGGATTTTGATGAAGTGAAGCATGAATTGGGGCTTACTGGTAACTCAAAGGCAATGCGCCAAATGATTCGTGATGAGAAATTATTAATGCAAGCAACTGATGAGTGTCACAATGACAATTATGATGCAGTTACAATTTTAGTTCAGCAATTAAATAATCAGGGTAGGTTGCCGTTAGTTGAAGCATTGTGTGGGTTAACAAATTCCAAGTCATTAAGCGAATTAAAGATAGTTCGGGACCAATACGCTGATATTCAGCAACAACTTGAAGGAATTATGTATGCGGTGACCAAATCAGGAACCAATTTAAATCAAATCGCTCATGTTTTGAATACCGCAAAAGGGCAAGCAGAACAAGAGAACGCTGATTTAACCGATAGTGATTTATGGAATTGGGTAGCTAACCAACTTGTTCAGAATAATCGGATTTTAGCAGAGTTACACTCTAAAATTGACGAGTTTCAAACTAAGGTAGGACTTCTCAAGAAAGCGAATGATAGATATGACAGTTCTCGAAACGCACTCGTGTCGTAGTAGTTACGGACGGTTGCAATATCTATTTCAGGAACCACCCCATAGCTATCAAAAGACATCGCGGCGAGTATTAGCGTGTAGCGGGTTCAATATTAAGCTACTGCATGACCAACATGGACATATCGCAAACACACAAAATGGTGCGTATTTGGAAAAGCAATTTAAAGCTAATCTGCAGAAGGCCCATAATCCTAAACGTAAATACCAAGCACAAACATTAATTATCTCTTTTTCACCCGATGAATTTGATACTACTGACCTGAGTGAACAGGCAAACCAAGCTTTAATGCTTGTCAAACATTATGTTCATCAACATTTTGCCGATGCACAATCAGTAATCGCCATTCAGGCTGATGGGGACGGCGGTAAGCTACATGCTCATATTGTATTTAATACCGTAAGACCTAATGGCCGTACAGTACCAACTAACCGCTTTAACATATATAAATTAAGAACCAACTTTGATCATGAAATGATAGCTAACTATCAGCGAGTAACTGGCAATAGTTGGACTAACCCTATATCTAAACAACAGAAACGACAAGATATAGATAATATAGTGACGCGTTCGCAGTGGCAGAAGAGCCTAAAGAAGATAATCAACCAAGTTAAGAATGAGGTTGATTCCCTAAGAGAATTTGTCCACCTATTAGGCACCCAAGGAATTACGATTACTGAGCGCAAGAAAGGGACTGCTTGGACATATCATCAAACCATTAATGGAAAAGAATATAAAGTTCGGGATTTTTATCAACGGGTGAAAAAACAAACCGGTGAGGTGATATCAACACGCGGACTAGGACAGAGCTTTACTAAAAGTAACTTAGAACAATGTTTTGCACAGAAACAGGAGGAGCGAACAAATAATGAACAAAACGAACAACTTGCAAAAATCAAAACCATGGCCGCAGATGCCCGAGCACGATCTCAGCGTCAACAGCAACAATTCAAATTCAATCAACATCAACTCCAAGCCACCAAAATTGAAGAACAGGAACAAAGAGATGGACTTAAAACTCGACAAACTCATAGAAGACAAAGCCAGTCACGACGACTTGAAGAGCTTAGCCGACAAAAAAGACGTGCAAAAATTGCACGACGACTTGCTACAGCAAAAGCAAAGTCTCACAAAACAGCTTCAGGACCAGACCTCTAAGGTGACACAGACTGTCACAGATGCGCACGATATTGGTTATGGTGATGGCTTGGGCAAGCGCGTTGATGCTCTTAGTCAAAAATATGATGGATTAGAAACTAACATTAATCTTAGGGAAAATCGTTTAGATCAAAAGACTCAGCAGTATATCGCTAAACTGGCTGACCTGAATCAGATTGGTCGATATTTACAAACTTATACCAAGACAATTAATCAGCAACAAGTACCAGTAATGCGTCAACTAATTTTAGCGATGCAACAAGGTATCACGATTGATACTTCTAATGTGACTAAATCGGTGTACCAAGAGTTCCAAGCCTTAACCGGCCATACTATCCAGGAGGTTATCAAAACGGCAGTTAGTGATGGTTTTAAAAAGGACCGTCATATCGCACAAAAGGCCAGCGAGTCGGCGCAATTATCGGCAGATGTGGCCGAAAATGCGGTTACCAAACTCGAACAAAGTATTCATAAACTTAAGTGGCTATCATACTTTTTAATCGTGGAAGCCATGCTCGCAATCTTATTAGTGACAGTAGTACCAGGTGGCTGGGCAAAATTTTTTGTCATGTGCTTCGTAATCTTACTAATGTACGGTTTAGATCGGAAATTAATTAGGGAGGAAAAATGAGTTTCAACGTGGACAGTTTCTCTGATGCAAAATTAGATGAACTCTTAACCAGAGTTACTAAAATTCCTGAATGGGAACTTAAAAATACACAATCAGAACGTGAAAATAAACGGATACGTCAAATACAGATACATCTGAAAATGATTAGGCAAGTGGAAAAGCAAGAACAACGTCAAAAATTAAGGCAACGAACTAAAAATACGAATTCTTCTTCAAGTAAAAATCGTAATAATGATAATGACCTAGGACTATAAAAAGGCCCAACAAAGTGTTGAGCCATTATTATGAAATTACTTTAAAGAATAACTCAACAGAAAAAACCGCCCAGCTCGAAAGCTGAACGGTTGGTCAAGGTTGCTAATCCATGCTATAATATAACCAGCTAAAGTTTGAATATTATATTCAACAATTGGGCTGATAGATTAGCGGATAAAGCGCCCTTGTTCTAGTGTACTGCAATACACCACCAGCGAGGCGCAACCAAGAAATTCCGTAATAATCTCACGGCCTTTCATAAAGGTTTGCGTGCATTGGTGGTTACCAGTGCACTTTTTTATTATAGCAATTTTTGAAGTGCAAGGTCAATCGCTTCAGGGAGTAAGTAACAGCGAATCAAAACATCGCAAGCTTCCGGACCAGCAGTCAGTGGGTCGAAATCTGTGCTAAGCGCAGATTTCGCTTCTCGTAAAAGTTCCCAATTAGAAACCAAGTTTTGCTCAGCTTTGATTTGGTCGAAGGTGTACGAGCCAGAACCGTTGCCCGTGACAGAGTCCTCAGTAAAGAGTTTGTCCTCAAGGTGGGCACAGAATGTGTCCCTATTTTCCTTTATCCTAACTGATAAGGATTTTCGTGAATAATGCTCTTCTAAGTAATTAATCACATCCCTAAATTTATGTGGGAATCAGTAGCCAAACGGATCGAAACGTTACGCGCTCAAATTATTGCTAAATTAGATGCTCAATTTACGGAGTTGAAGTCAGATAATGACGCATGATTTAAACAAAACCGCCGCCTTCCGGGAGTTGGAAGACGGCGGTTTTAGCGTTTAATTACGGATTAAAAGAAGGTCTTGGACAAAGTTGCGACCAGGATCAAGAGCAACACCGAAGAAATTCCGGCGGCCACGAGGGCGATCTTGCCGCGGGTGAAGAGCACGGAGAAGTTCACGTTCATCCCCAAGGCGGCCATTGCCATCCCTAGGAGCAGGTAGGCTAATTTGACCAGACTTGGTACCAACGCGGCCAGGCCCGGGATAAAGGTGCCGGCCACGCTGGCCAGGATAAAGCCGAGCATGAACCACGGAATCGGCACCGGCTGCTTTTCACCGGTCGGGTTGGCTTGCCGGGTCGCCTTTTGGTACCAGATCCCGACTAAGATCGCGACTGGGGCCAAGAGCAGGATCCGCGAAAGCTTGGTGATGATCGCCGTATCAAGGCTGACCGGGCCCCCGGCGCTCCCAGCGGCGACGGCGTGGGCGATTTCGTGCAGGCTGCCCCCGGTCATCACCCCAAATTGCAGGGCGGTCATGTGCAAGAGTGGCTTGAGCCCGATTTCGATCAGGGTAAAGAGTGTCCCGAGGATCGCCACGATCGCTACGGCAACCACCTCATTTTCCTGGTGGCGCAACTTGGTGGCTGGATCGTCATCGCTGGTTAATTGCGATGAAATCCCCATCACAGCGGCGGCCCCGCAGATCCCGGTCCCGCTGGCGGTCAGGATCGCTAAGTGGCGGTCGACCCCGAAGCGGCGGGCGAGCTGGTAGGTGACTAAAATCGTGAAGGTCACGACCACGACGGCCAGGGCAATCGTCTTGATCCCGGCTTGGGCCAGGGCAATCAAATTGAGCTTAAAGCCCAGCAGGATGATTCCGAGACGCAGGAACTTGTTGGCAATCAGGCCAATTCCCGGCCGGCTGTAATCCAGGACCGGGCGACCAACTTGCATCACCATCCCTAACAAGAGGGCGATCACTAAGGCACCAATCACCTTGAGGTAGGGGAGGGTGGCCAGGTAGCTGCCGGCCAGCGAACAAATTAAGGTTAAGAGCGCGGCGCAAGCAAAGGGCCAGCTAAATATCTTCTTGAGCATTTCACTTTCTCCTTTCCGAATTGACATCCGGATTTTTTTACATTCTTAATGTACCATGCTAGACTGATAAATAAAAATTATGATTTCTTTCTTGTAAGTTAGTTTTCCTTATGAAAGGGGCAGGGCGATGGAAAATTTACTGGACCACCGGTTGACGACCTTAATGGTGGTGGCGCAGACCGGCTCGTTGACCGCCGCCGCTCAGCAGCTCTTTATCACCCAGCCGGCCGTCTCCCAGCAGCTGGCCAGCCTGGAGGCCGATCTAGATGTCCCGCTGTTGGTCCACCACGGGCGCCGGGTCAAGCTAACGCCGGCGGCCACGGAACTAGTGGCCTACGCTAAACGGCTCGGGCAGGACAATCAGGCGGTCTTAAAGCGGCTCCGCTTGGCCCAGACCCCGCCGTTGCGCTTGGGGGCGACCCGCTCGCTGGGGGCCTTTTTACTGCCGCAGCTGCTGGCCAAGGTGATCGCGGCCGGCTACCAGCTGGAAGTGACGATTGAAAATACCGCTGTCCTGTCCCAGCAGCTGCTCGCCGGTCAATTAGATGCGGCCTTGATCGAGGGTAATTATTCGCGGCAGGACTTTGCCACCGCCCCGTTGGGCAGTGCGCCCTTTATCGGCGTGACCGCCCAGGCCGAGGCGCCAGCGACATTGCCAGCCTTGCTTGACCAGCTTTTGATCGTCCGCGAAGCCGGCTCGGGGACCCGCGAGATTTTGACGACCTGGCTGGCGGCGCACAACGCCCAGCTGAGTGATTTTCGCCAGACCTTAGCCTTAAGCAGCCCGACGGCGATCATTGAATTACTTAAGCAGGGGGTCGGGATCAGCTTTATGTACCGGGCCCTGGTGGCCAACGAATTGGCCCGGGGCGATTTGTTTGAATTGCCGCTGGCCGGCTTTCCGCTCGAGCATCCCTTGAATTTGATCTACTTAAAGGAAAGCTCCTTTGCCGCCGAATTTAGTCCCCTGGTGGCGATCGCCCGGGAAATGCTGGGAAATTAAGTTCTGGTTAAGCTTGGGGACCAACGGTGGTCAGGTCCGGTTGCGTTCGGTAAGCTAGAACTATTTATAGAAGGGGGCAATTTGATGTTGCAGACACGGTGGTTGACGTTTGGGGTGGCTTGGCTGATTTTGTGGAGCGTAAGAGTCGCCTGACAATTGTTAAACGGCTCCATGGCCGCGGCAGTCAGTCCATGACTCAAGCCGTACTTGAACTAGCTAATCAACTTCAAGACAAGCTCAAGACGCTTACCGTGGATCATGGTAAAGAGTTCGCTAACTATCAGACAATTGAACGGCAAACTGGTACTCCGGTTTATTTTGCCCATGCTTATTCACCACATGAACGCGGTAGTAATGAGAACCGTAACCGAGTTTTGCGACGATTTATTCCCAAGGGACAAGCTATTGAAGAGATTTGTGATGATGAGTTGATTCAGATTAACTGGTATTTGAACTCACGGCCACTCAAATGTTTGAACTGGCGAACACCAATTGAGATCTTCTTGCTTAATCTACGTCACTAAATTTGTTCAAGTTATTTATTGCAATCTGCCATATATAAAAAGACATTTGCAAGGCTTTCGTCATGCAAATGTCTTAATTATTTATACTGGATGTTTTCAAAAACAAGGGAGATTAACGTTGAAATCAAATTTAGTTAGCGCCGTTTGTAAAGTCGACAACCATCCGACCAATGATCTTGCCGGCTTTCATTTCGTCAACAATGTCATTGATTTCACTTAACTTCCGGGTGTGAACGATTGGGTCGATTCCACCATCAGCAGTTAATTGGAAGGCCTCGGCGAGATCTTGACGGGTACCAACAAGTGAACCAACAATTTCGATACCATCAAGGACAGTCTTTGAAATTGGAACATCAATGTTGCCCTTTGGAAGTGAAACGGCAACAACCTTACCGCCAGCCTTAACTGAAGCAAGTGCTTGATCGTAACAGATTGGAGCAGTAGCGGTAACAACAGCAGCTTGAGCGCCACCGATCTTATCTTGGATTTCCTTTGCTGGGTCAACCTTTGAAGAATTGATAACGAAGTCCGCACCAACTTCCTTGGCTGATTGAAGCTTTTCATCACTAATATCAACAGCGATTACGTGAGCCTTGAAGACATTCTTAGCCCATTGAACACCGAGGTTTCCAAGACCACCGGCACCATAAATAACGATCCATTGTCCTGGGCGAATTTCACTAGTCTTGATGGCCTTGTAAGTAGTAACACCGGCGCAGGTTACTGAAGTTGCCTTAACTGGATCCAAGTTTTCAGGAACTTTAACAGCATAGTCAGCTTCAACGATACAATATTCAGCCATTGCACCATCAACGGTGTATCCAGCATTCTTAACTTCACGACAAAGTGATTCGTTACCGCTGACACAGTATTCACAGTGACCACAGCCAGAGAAGAACCAAGCAACTGATACTCGATCGCCAACTTTAAGGCTAGTAACTCCTGGAGCAACCTTAACTACTCGACCAACACCTTCGTGACCAGTAATCCGACCAGGAACTTTACCGAAATCACCAGAAGCAACGTGTAAGTCGGTGTGGCAAAGACCACAGTATTCCATCTTAACTAAAGCTTCACCGGCTTTAAGGTCACGTAAATCAACATCTTTAACATCAAAGTAGCCATCACAGGCATCACGTACTACAGCAGCTTTCATAATTGACATCTCCTATATTCTAATCAATAGACATTTTCTTTAGGAGTTTCAAATATATTTGATTTCCTGAACACTTTTACTATAGTCTTTGGCCTGTACCTTTGCAAGCGGTTTCTTAAAATACAAACGTTTGCACAATAAATTTTTTTTTGGCAGATTTTATCATTCCAGAACCGTGTTGTTATTGAAACGCTTCATAGTGAAGGACGTTCCTTGCAATACATCGCTAACTACTTAGGCTTTAGTAAGACCACCATCTTTAACGAACTTCACCGGCTAAATAGTGAGTACCAGGCTGAGCTAGCACAAACTGATTTTGAACAAAAGGTTAGTCAACGGGGGCGGAAGTCTTCGCTCACTAAAAACCTTAAACACTTGGTTGAGGAAAAGATTCAAGTCCGGAAGTGGTCCCCTGAACAAGTTGCCCATGTGGTGGGGATTGCCTACAAGACGGTCTGTAACTGGATTGATCAAGGATGGCTTGATGTACAGCTACCCGATTTGCCTGATCATGGAATTCGTCGTCATCGTGCTAAAAAAAGCGTGGTACGTTCAGTCACGGCTGCTCAATTGAGGAGCGTCCTCATAAAGTCGAAACTCGCCAGGAATTCGGCCACTTTGAAGCTGATACCGTACTTTCTGGCAAACGTAAAAGTCAAGCTGTGGTACTTTTGTGGAGCGTAAGAGTCGCCTGACAATTGTTAAACGGCTCCATGGCCGCGGCAGTCAGTCCATGACTCAAGCCGTACTTGAACTAGCTAATCAACTTCAAGACAAGCTCAAGACGCTTACCGTGGATCATGGTAAAGAGTTCGCTAACTATCAGACAATTGAACGGCAAACTGGTACTCCGGTTTATTTTGCCCATGCTTATTCACCACATGAACGCGGTAGTAATGAGAACCGTAACCGAGTTTTGCGGATTTATTCCCAAGGGACAAGCTATTGAAGAGCTGAGCGGTCGCCAGCTGGTTCAAATCAATTGGTATCTGAATTCCCGGCCACTTAAATGTCTTAACTGGCGCACACCAATCGAGATCTTCCTGCTTAATTTACGTCATTAAATTCGTTCAAGTTATTTCTTGCAATCTGCCTTTTAAATTTAGACGGATTCATCAATCGGTCCAAAGATTCAAAGTATTCACCAACATATCGGGCATTAAATTGTATCATCTCACCAGCAACCAATTGACCTAACTTAGCTATCTTGTTGGTATAGCTGATACAAGTCTTCTCTCCAGCATATTCAAAAAGCCCCGTATCAGTGTTTTGGTAATTAATATTTGAAAGCATAATCATGGGTTTCCAAATATAATGTTCCTCATTTGTTGACCATACGCTATCCAAACAATAACCTTGAACTATTGCACGAAACGTGAATCGTTGGTTGAAATTTGAAAGATTTAATTTCATTGCTTTGCTCCTTTTTTAATATACTTTTTTAATTCCGATAGCATCACCATACATATGTGCTAAAGCATCAATACGTTTTTCAGGTGGCAAATTGTAAAATGCATCATATTCATTCTTGCTTACCGCAAATTTAGAACACATTGATTTAATTTCATTTCTTGTAATATAGGCATTAGACTTACCATCCCATAATTCACCCAACTTTCCATATAACTCATCAGTTTTATAACGGATTTTAAATGTCTTAACAGTAATATCGGGTTCCGAATCACGGAATACATGTCCCAGATAATAGTGCAATTTCATCATTTCAGTAATTGCTTCATTCAATTTGTATAAGTTTGAATTCATAATTAAAGGTCTCCTTTTTAAATTAGATTAGATTCGTGTAGCAAAACATAGTTGGGTAATACCTTAACGTGATTCTTTTGAATCCGACGAATAGTTGCACTAAATGACTGTAACTGCGGAAGTTCACGTTCTTCGGTTCCGCGCATATATACCCAACCATGGTCATGAAATATTTGGATTATTAATCCGTAAGAATTTTTAATATCAAGATTATTTCGTGCTACATAGAAAGACCAGTTGCGGTAGACTTCTGTCCCTCTATGCAAGTAACTATCACCTTTCTTATCCTTTTTATTAACCTTCCAAAACTTCATAGGCTTATATCCTTTTTGAAGTTCGGTAAAGAATCGCAGAAAGAAAGGCGCATATTCGGCCGAGTACCAAACGCCATATTTTAAAACATCACGTCCTGGTTGCCATAATCGATTAAATTCGTCTTCTGAGTTATACGGTCTAGTTTCCCAGTACACAAACTGTCCCGATTGATGGTAGTTGATTGGTACTTGAGCCATATCAAATGAGAAATATAAATCTGTCGTTTGATTCCACGAGGTTTGTAAATGTTGGAATTTTTCCTCGTGTCGCATCGCCGTAATTCCAGTAATTTGATGGTTGACAACGTTAATTGTGGAACGTCCTTGATCAAGATACTTATTAAAGACTTGTTTAGGCGTAATTTTAGTTAATCCAACCATTGCACTTAACTGATTATCACGACTAAAAGTTAATCGAGTTCGTAAGTTCGCTGTTTCCTGGTCGGTACCGTCTTTTCTTTTAATGTATTTACCATCAAAATAGTTATGAACCATATCGTGATACCAAGGATTTTCTTTAGCCGTAATTTGGTCCATTGATTGAATAATTTCATCAATTTTTAGTGGCTTTTTGGTCCACGTTAGACAACCATCCGTTACATTGTTAAGAAATACTGCCTTAGGGTCAATTTTCCAAATTGCTCGTTGCAAGGTAATAATGTGTAACCGCGTAATAGACGTAAATTGGATAGCCTTTAGCGGATTAGTAATTCTACTAAACGGTACATAATACGGACGACCGTTGTTATAGTCGGGGCTGGTTTTCTTTTTCAATCCCTCAGCTGTTACCCCGTAGCACTGGTTCACAACGTTCTTGTTCATCTTGTCTTCGGGACTACCATGCACACACTGTTCTCGACGCTTTTGAAAAATGTCCTGAATATGACCTTCTTGACTTATCCCGTCAAGAGTTCCTAGAATAATTCGCGATTGTCTAACAAAACTCAATCGATGTGTAAAGACTTTTGCCCCGCAAGACCATGCTGTATAAGCATCAGTATAAGATAAAGTTACTTCATGAATTTTCCTAAAATAACGTGGACCTTCATTAACATTTTTAGGCGTTATCACAAATCCTTTGTAGTCTGAGGGATATTCAATATCAAAAATCCCCACACCAACCGTATAAGGACCGTTTATTTTTTCGGCAGCCTTCACAATACGACTAAACTGATTTGCTGCTAAATTGTGAAATTCCTTGAACTTTACAGCACCCAGGCCTGGTGCTATATCAGGAAGTAAATGTCCAGCTTCAGAATAAGCAGAACTAATATCCCAATCTCGCTTTTCTCCACCTTGAGGAATAATACCGGTGTAGATCACAATGTTATATCCACCGTTATAAGCATTAACAGCGTCATTAAACATTCTGTTTAAGGGAACGTCTATTTTGTTAGTCATATCATGAACTAGATGTTTATGACTCTTATCAGAACTTATATCAGTCCTAGGGAAGCAATAACCTTTACGAATCTTGTCAAAATCAAGATGTTCATTCAACCATCTTTTCAGGTCGTCTGAGGTTGGGTTGGCATGTAATTCATTGAAATGATAGTCACGAACTACTTTTCCCTTTTCGGTCTTGATTTCTGGTTTGCAAATGGTTCTTAAGAAACTTTCAAAATCTTTATCATTGTTTGTTCGTTGCTTCAATTGGCTAAGTAATTTAACTACTTCATCGACAATCCAATCGGAAGATTTCGCATTTTGACAACCAATGATGGAACCAACAATACTACCTAAGCTTGGTTTAAGTTGCAGTGGTTTAAAGTCGCCGAATCCATCATCAGTTAACTGCTTTTGAAACTGCAAAATGAAAGTTCCATATAGGGCAGTCACCACCACATCTTCTAAAGCATAATTTACAAAATCAGACTGACGATTTTCCCATAATTTTGTCATATGTGCCTTATAGTAACCTTTAGGGCAGCCATCTTGTTGGTCCCATTTTTCAGTATCAATCTTAGGGACACCGATTAGTTTACCTAGTCCAGCTAAATTCTCTTTTCCAGGTGCTAACTTAGTCATATCACGGATTACCAACTTATCATTTTTAGTAATACTTACAGCATTACGGTTTTCATCTGAGATACGCAATTTAAGAGGTTGGCTAGTAAAAACCGTATTACTATGAATAGCAACAATTTTGCTAGTATCTTTCTTACTTTTGGTATTTTCAGTTAGAATCTTTTCGTAATCCTGAAAAACACTAAGGTCAACGCCACCCCAAAAAGTCCAAAGTTCAATAGTTAATTTCTTAAGTTCCCTAACTTCTTTATATTTACCAATCTTCCATAAATATTTTTTGAGTAGTTTTATTACATCACTAAAACGAAAGGCCGAATCATCAGGGTCACGTTTCATAAAATATAAAGTTGGACTACGATTTCGATAGTTAAACCCAAGCTGAATTGAAATAATATCTTTAAGGCGACGTTGATTAACATTTATTAATTCACCACCAATTGAAATATTATTTCGACTTCCCGATTGATATTCAGAATCAAAAGCAACAATAACTTTATTGATATCCTCACCAGGTAAAGTCCAATTACTAAAAGGTTTTTCCTTAATAAACATGTAGTATTCTCCTTTTATAAAAAACAAAAAGTCGCTTAACTAGCAAGAATTTGCTAATCTAGCGACTTAATATAGAAATATATAATTAAATATAAATACCAGTTAAAGCTAACTAATATTCACATAAATATAGATAAGCACAACTTTGTTGTGCTATACGGAGTAAACAGAATAGCCGTATAAATATTGAAATGGACATAAGTTCAATACGTATTAATAAAACAGGGCAACAACGTTGCCCTTTATTCGTTATTAAGAAATGTTAATGGCAGATTGTAAAATTTAAGTTGAACATTTTAGTGGACAGAAAAACCCATAAAGGTCTTTAATGGTGTCGTCACAACATTCCATTAGAAAGAAGGACCTTTATGGGCACCACTATTTTATCATTTGAAGACCGCATTGTCATCGAAACGCTTCGTCATGAAAATCGATCTCTTCGATATATCGCTGATTACCTGGGCTTTAGTAAGACTACTATCTTTAATGAAATTCACCGGTTAAAGGGTGAATACCATGCGACTAGTGCGCAAGCCGACCACGAAACTAAACTTAGTTATCGTGGCCGGAAATGCTTATTAACGGTTAACCTCAAACGACTAATCGAAGAAAAGATCAAGGTTCAAAAATGGTCAATTGAACAAGTAGCCCATGTGGTTATGATTGCCTATAAGACTATCTATAACTGGGTTGATCAAGGCCTCTTAGAGATTAGCTTAGCTGACTTACCAGATCATGGTATTCGCCGTAAGCGGGCTAAAGAAACTCGTGGTACTTTTAGTCATGGTCGTTCGATTGAAGATCGTCCAGCTGAAGCTTCTGATCGTAATATTGCAGGCCATTTTGAAGCTGATACAGTTTTATCTGGTAAGCGCAAAGGTCAAGCAGTAGCTACGTTTGTCGAACGCAAGAGTCGCCTTACTATCGTTAAACGGCTTGATGGACGAGATAGCACTTCAATGACTAAGGCTATCCTTGAGTTAACTAATCAATTAGGAACTAATCTCAAGACACTGACGGTTGATCACGGGAAAGAGTTCGCCAACTACCAATCAATTGAGAAAAATACCGGCGTGCCGTTGTACTTTGCACATGCTTATTCTCCGCATGAACGTGGTAGTAATGAGAATCGTAATCGAGTGTTACGGCGATTTATTCCTAAGGGTCAGCCAATTGAAGAGATTAGTGATGATGAATTGATTCAGATTAACTGGTATCTGAATTCACGGCCTCTCAAATGTTTGAACTGGCGAACTCCAATTGAGATCTTTTTGCTTAATCTGCGTCATTAAATTTGTTCAAGTTATTTATTGCAATCTGCCAAAATTATAAAACCACTAATTGATAAGCGCTATCCAGTTCCTGCCAGTGAATATCTAAGAGTAGGGTATGTCATGGAAGTAAATCATGATAAATATCCTGACTCAAAGATGTATAAACAAGAAATAGTTGATCGGTATGACGATTGGTGTAATACCAATGCATATAATAAAAAGAGCACTGCAACCGACCAAAGTAATACAGAGCCCTAAATACAATCAACCAATTATATAAATTGATATTACTAGTATTGTCTCATGATTTATTTCTAAAAGAAAGGAGCATCGCATAAATGGGAAAGCAAACCGTTAATTATAAAGATTTAATGTCAATCGGCTTCAAGGAACATCAGGCTCGCGATATTATTCATCATGCCAAAATTGAACTTGTTAATAAAGGCTTTGCTCTTTATAATGGGAAACGAATTGGGGTAGTTCCGACTAGGGCCGTTGAAAATATTATTGGGTTTCATTTATATGAAGACAGTGATCAAGATGGCTAAAACTAAATATCCTAATGTTTATCTTGATAACAAAGGCCAGTATTATTACTTAGTCGAACTAGGTCATGACCTAATAACTGGTCGAAGAATTCAGAAAAAAGGACGACGTGATGCTCAACATAATAAATTTGCTTCTGCGCATGAGGCGTATAAAGAAGCCGTCAGAATAAAGAATGAGTACCAAGAAAGAAATGGCTTTGCTAATTATAGTTTGACATATGATGACTTCTTAGATGATTTCTATATTCCATCTTATAAGTCTGATGTTGAGAATAGTACATTCAAAAGTCGCCAAAGCACTTTTAAGCACTTAAAAAAGTGGTTTGGTGCTAAAAAGCTACGAGATATTAGGGCTACTGATTGCGAAAAGTTTCGGGTGTTTCTTCTAGGTAAAAGTGGTTATTCTCAAGGCTTTGCGAGTTTAATTTATTGTATGTTCCGTAATACCTTGGATTACGCTGTTCGGATGGATTTTTTAATTAAAAATCCATCGCGTAGGACGAAGACCATTAACAAAGGAAAAAGTACTGTAGCTTTTTGGACAAAATCAGAATTTGAAAAGGTTTTGTCAGTAATTTACACCAAAGATTACTATCAACATATGTGCTTTGTTATCCTGTACTTATACTTTACATGTGGCATGCGTGTGAGTGAGGGATTGGCATTAACATATGATGATATAGACTTTGAACACCACAGACTGAAAATTCATAAGACGTTAGAGATGAAGAATAAAAACGATTATGAACTTAAGCCGTATACTAAAACAATTAACGGAATTCGTACAATATCATTGGATAACGATACTATTCGGATTCTTAAAAATTGGAAGAAAGACCAGGAAAAACATGGTGTGCATAATTTCATTATGTCGTATGATGATACACCAATGAGCCGGACAACAATACCATTAATTGTAAAGAGGTTTGCTAAATTAGCAGGTGTTAAACCCATTCAAGCGAAGGGATTACGGCATAGTAGTGTCAGCTATTTGATTAATGAATTCAATGCGGATGTTTTGACAATTTCCAGGCGCTTGGGGCATTCAAGCCCTGAGATTACGTTAAAGTATTATGCGCATCTTTGGCCTCGTAATGATGAAACTATTGCGGACAAAATGGAAGGAAATATTAATTTTAAGTCAGCAACAAAAAACCAACTTAATTTTACTGGAAATCAAAATATTCATTCTGTAAAATAAGGTTCCCTACCAAAATCCTACCAAAGTTAATTTGCAATAGCTAAAAGCCCCGTTTTAACGGGGTTTCTTTTAGGGCATTATCCCTTGAGTACGAATAATTCGACTATTGCGCTAGGAGAAGGAATCCCAATATGACGGCATTTGTCGGAACCATACTAATTCAAAAATAAGCAAAAATCGGGTTGTTCCCTACCAAAATAGTAGTCAAAAGGTACCTTATGGTTCTAATTAGATACCAAACGCTAGCTTATAGAGACTATTTAGATATTTTTGCTTACTTTTATTGAAAAGTAAGTGACTGTTGTCCTACTTATCATCATTTGATAAGTGGGGCATTTTTTGTTTCTTTTTTGTTGCCGGCGAATTTACAATTCAAAAACTGCGTAAAAAGTAGACCCTTGAAATCGCTGATTATAAGCGGAATGTGAGGATGATTAAAAAACGTTCTTATTGGGGAATGCCACAATCTTATCCAGTTGCGTAATTAAATAGCGACAAGTAGTTTTGAATGCTACTTGCCGCTTTTTTCGTGCTTTAAATCATGTTTCTGAATTAATTGAATTGTCTTAATCGCCGTTTGTAAAATTAAGTTAGAAAAATAAAAAAGCCATTTGTGATAGACTTTTGAGTATCCCTAATCAAAAGAAAGACAATCACAAATGACCTATAAACATCTTACCACACGTGAATTAACCCTCATAGCTGATTTTTGGTATCAAGGTACAAAAGCTTACCAGGCTGCTAAACTACTTAAACGAAGCCAGAAAACGATTTACCGTATTTACCGTTTCCTGGATACTGGTAAAACAATTGAACAATATCTTAAAGCCTACCAACGTAATAAGCAACGTTGTGGCCGTAAGCGTACTCAGCTGTCCAAAAACGAGATTAGCTATATCAATGAGCAGGTTAAAGTTGGCTGGACGCCGGATACGATCGTTGGCCGGGTAGAACGAACAATTAGCTGTAGTAGGCGAACCCTTTATCGAATGTTTGCTCGCGAACAATATAATTTCAATGTCCTCCAATTACCGATGAAGGGGAAACGACACCCAAATGGCTATGTCGAACGTCGTGGTAAGGCGGGGCATCTCGGTCGTAGTATTTACCAGGGATATCAAGATTCCCCTCACTACCAACACGAATTTGGCCACTTTGAAGCAGATACAGTGCAAGGGAAAGCCCATCATGGTGCGGTAATGACGCTAGTTGAGCGACAATCTAAAGTGATGATCGTCCTTAATGTTCATCGTAAGACGGATGAAGCAATCAATTACCACTTAGATAAATGGCTTTCTAGAATGCCTCGTCATTTTGTTAAGTCAATCACTTTTGATAATGGTAAAGAGTTTGCCGGCTGGCGTGAGATTGCCAATAAGCATGATCTTCACACTTACTTTGCGGAGGTTGGAGCGCCTAATCAACGGGGATTGAATGAGAATAATAATGGTATTTTACGCCGTGATGGTCTCAGTAAACGCTTAGACTTTCGTAATTTACCAGATGAACTAATTACTCAACTAATGCATCGAAGAAACAATATTCCACGAAAGTCACTTAATTACCACACACCACTTGAAGAATTCTTAAGTCATGTCACCGATAAACAGCTCTCAACTTTTTTCTAATTTAAATTGACATTTCGGGAAACATTATTTCTAGTACCACAATATATGAAAAGAGAGCAGTGAGATTGCGTCTCACTACTCTCAATCGCGAACTTGAATAATTTTAGTGTTTGAAAAGAGATTAGCCTTTGCGGTTAGTCTCTTTTACTATCTGATAAGTTAACTGCAAACAGAAAAGCCGCCCGGATCGAGATCCAAGCGGCCGTTAAAGTCGCTAAACTGTGCTATAATATTACCAGATTGAAGAAATATTATACTCAACAATTAGGTTGATAGCTTATAGGCTGATAGGTTAACGGTAGCGATATTGTTCTGGGGTACTGCAATACGCCACTAGTTGTTAACTTTGGGAGGTAAAAATAACGATGAAGCGACACAAATTTTTAGAAACTAAGCGGACACCGCGTTATAGTCTGCGTAAGCTTAACGTTGGTATGGTTTCGGTATTATTAGGGGTAACTATTTTTGGAATTAACTTTACAGATCATTCTGTAAAGGCAGCAACCCCAGTAGAAAGCGTTGAAAATCCCAATAGTTCACCAACCGGTAATTTGCCACAAACTTCAGCAGTTGTATTGAGAACTACTGGACAAACTAAGGGTATTAATGCAATTGGTGCAGTGAAAGTGCCTGATAGTCAAAATGATGCTAATAAGGCCATCGATGATGCTCTTAACAATAAGAAGAGCGAAATTAATGGAGCAACCACTATTGATCAAACTACTAAAGACAAGTTGAACCAAGCAGCTACTGATGCAGCAGATAAAGCAAAAGAAGCTACAACAAACAATGATGTAGCTACTGAACAAACTAATACTCAGAAAGCAACTAGTGCAACAGGAAAAGTTCAACAAAGTAGTGCAAGTAACAATGCAACAGCTAATAATTCTACAGAAGCTACGCAAACCTCAAGTACTAAAGCTAAGCAAACAACTCAAACCGCAACTAAAAATTCTGATAATACAAAGGTTAGCTCTAATACAACTAACAAGGAAAATAGCCAACCAACTGACAAGACCACTAACACTCAAGTAGTAAGTAACATTGATAAAACTTTAGCAAGTCTCCTTACTAAATTACTAGTAACTACTTCCACAACTGATAGTTCAACTTTGCATAAATCAGATCAAACGGTTACGAAAGTAACTGACCCAATGATGAGCGATTATCAAAATCGTGGTGGTAAAAATACCTGGATTGATAAGACAGTTGCGCCAGGTCGGTTTGGCACGGATTATGCAGGTTATGCTGAAAACACAATTTTTGGCGATGATGGTATTATTAAGAACAATTCAGATAAGTACTTCTTTGCGGGATATGCTGATTTTTCAGAACAGTATCACCGAATTATTTTATTTGCAAGAGGCCAAGATACTAGCGATAAAAACCTCTATACTTATGTAGTCCACACGTATAGGGATATTGTTCAGCAACAAACAGAAACTCCAAATGAAACTGCTCCTGAAATGAAATATGGAGGTTTCCTTGGTATCGGTGGTAGTACCTACAATTTACAAGTCCATAACTATAATGGTGAATCATTCTCTGTAGTCTTGAAGGGCTTTAAAGACGATGGCCAAGGTGGCTATGGTTTAACGCCTATTTTTGATCAAGGTATTTTAAATCCTAAATACAAGGACAAAACTAGAGAAGAATTGGATGATAAGAATGGTATCAACTATAAAGAACAGATTGGTGGCTGGGCTAGTGTAATCCCACAAGAAACTACCACCTCAGTAAGATATGTTGATCAAGAGACAGGTAAAGATATTGCTCAACCATTGATGGTTACTGGCTTTGGTTATCAAGGCTTTAAGATTAATGGCGATGCGCCAAAAATTGATGGCTATACTTTAGTAAGCAGCCCTAAGACCCTAGGCTTGTCGTACGAAGATGGTATTATTGCGCCTTATAAGGTAGGTCAAACTTATACGCAATACATTACCGATGATGTTTATGTAAAACAAACTGTTATTGATACTAATGGTACTGTAAGAGCAACTGCATATTACAAGGGACAACCTCTTGGTGCTAGTGCAAGTAAAATTTTAGGCCATGACGATAACAATCATTCAATGAGCTTTAAGGCAGGTGGTCAAGGCTACACCTACAATAATCGCATCAACCATGTTGATGGTGCCATGGTTTACTACTACCAAAAAGTTGGTGAAAAAGATAAAAGTCAACTTCGTGTTCATTATATCGATGTAACTAAGGATACAGACGATAGTCAATATGCTCCTGGCGATGGTGTACCTGCTAGTGGTCAAGAAATGAATCCTCGAACTTATACTGGAAATATTGGGGATCCTTATGATTATGCTACTGGCGCTGAGGCTCCAGAAGGATATGTATTAGTTGGTACTAGTCCAAATCTAAAGGGTACTTTTTCAAAAAGTGATCACGATGCCTATATTTATGTAAAAATTGATCGCAATGGTGCCAAGGCTACGATCAAAAACTTAACGCATTTGAATCACGCCCAAAAGCAAGCAGCTGAAGCAGCAATTGATCAAGCTACTGATTTAAATACCATGAATCAAGCAAAGCAAGATGCAAGTACATTGGATCGAGCCATGGGTACTCTAAAGCAGGCTATTACTAATGGTGAAGCAACTCATGGAACTGTTGCGTATGATGAAGCCGATCTTGATAAGAAGTCTACTTTAGATAATGCAATCAAGAACGGTCAAGCTGTTACTGATGCAACAAATGGTAGTAATGCTGACTTAACAACTGTTAAGGATCTTTCTCAAGCTATTGAGAATGCACAAACTGGATTGAATGGCAATAGCAATTTAGCGAAGGCTAAGGATCAAGCTGACCAAAATATAGCTAAGTTGCCTAACTTGTCAGATGGTCAAAAGGATATTGCCAAGCAAAATATTAGCAATGCGCAAACAACTTCAGACGTTCAACAGGCTGAACAAACTGCCAAGACTTTGAATGATGATTTAGGTAACTTGAACCAAGCCATATCAGATGCCAATAGTGCTAAGTCGACACCAAACTATACTGAAGCCGATTCAGGTAAGCAAACGGCGTTAGATGATGCATTATCAGCAGCTGAAAAGGCCAAGAACAGCAATGATCCAAGTGCAGTAGCAACAGCTACAAAACACTTGCAAGATGCTCAAAGCGGTTTGAATGGCAATAGCAATTTAGCGAAGGCTAAGGATCAAGCTGACCAAAATATAGCTAAGTTGCCTAACTTGTCAGATGGTCAAAAGGATATTGCCAAGCAAAATATTAGCAATGCGCAAACAACTTCAGACGTTCAACAGGCTGAACAAACTGCCAAGACTTTGAATGATGATTTAGGTAACTTGAACCAAGCCATATCAGATGCCAATAGTGCTAAGTCGACACCAAACTATACTGAAGCCGATTCAGGTAAGCAAACGGCGTTAGATGATGCATTATCAGCAGCTGAAAAGGCCAAGAACAGCAATGATCCAAGTGCAGTAGCAACAGCTACAAAACACTTGCAAGATGCTCAAAGCGGTTTGAATGGCAATAGCAATTTAGCGAAGGCTAAGGATCAAGCTGACCAAAATATAGCTAAGTTGCCTAACTTGTCAGATGGTCAAAAGGATATTGCCAAGCAAAATATTAGCAATGCGCAAACAACTTCAGACGTTCAACAGGCTGAACAAACTGCCAAGACTTTGAATGATGATTTAGGTAACTTGAACCAAGCCATATCAGATGCCAATAGTGCTAAGTCGACACCAAACTATACTGAAGCCGATTCAGGTAAGCAAACGGCGTTAGATGATGCATTATCAGCAGCTGAAAAGGCCAAGAACAGCAATGATCCAAGTGCAGTAGCAACAGCTACAAAACACTTGCAAGATGCTCAAAGCGGTTTGAATGGCAATAGCAATTTAGCGAAGGCTAAGGATCAAGCTGACCAAAATATAGCTAAGTTGCCTAACTTGTCAGATGGTCAAAAGGATATTGCCAAGCAAAATATTAGCAATGCGCAAACAACTTCAGACGTTCAACAGGCTGAACAAACTGCCAAGACTTTGAATGATGATTTAGGTAACTTGAACCAAGCCATATCAGATGCCAATAGTGCTAAGTCGACACCAAACTATACTGAAGCCGATTCAGGTAAGCAAACGGCGTTAGATGATGCATTATCAGCAGCTGAAAAGGCCAAGAACAGCAATGATCCAAGTGCAGTAGCAACAGCTACAAAACACTTGCAAGATGCTCAAAGCGGTTTGAATGGCAATAGCAATTTAGCGAAGGCTAAGGATCAAGCTGACCAAAATATAGCTAAGTTGCCTAACTTGTCAGATGGTCAAAAGGATATTGCCAAGCAAAATATTAGCAATGCGCAAACAACTTCAGACGTTCAACAGGCTGAACAAACTGCCAAGACTTTGAATGATGATTTAGGTAACTTGAACCAAGCCATATCAGATGCCAATAGTGCTAAGTCGACACCAAACTATACTGAAGCCGATTCAGGTAAGCAAACGGCGTTAGATGATGCATTATCAGCAGCTGAAAAGGCCAAGAACAGCAATGATCCAAGTGCAGTAGCAACAGCTACAAAACACTTGCAAGATGCTCAAAGCGGTTTGAATGGCAATAGCAATTTAGCGAAGGCTAAGGATCAAGCTGACCAAAATATAGCTAAGTTGCCTAACTTGTCAGATGGTCAAAAGGATATTGCCAAGCAAAATATTAGCAATGCGCAAACAACTTCAGACGTTCAACAGGCTGAACAAACTGCCAAGACTTTGAATGATGATTTAGGTAACTTGAACCAAGCCATATCAGATGCCAATAGTGCTAAGTCGACACCAAACTATACTGAAGCCGATTCAGGTAAGCAAACGGCGTTAGATGATGCATTATCAGCAGCTGAAAAGGCCAAGAACAGCAATGATCCAAGTGCAGTAGCAACAGCTACAAAACACTTGCAAGATGCTCAAAGCGGTTTGAATGGCAATAGCAATTTAGCGAAGGCTAAGGATCAAGCTGACCAAAATATAGCTAAGTTGCCTAACTTGTCAGATGGTCAAAAGGATATTGCCAAGCAAAATATTAGCAATGCGCAAACAACTTCAGACGTTCAACAGGCTGAACAAACTGCCAAGACTTTGAATGATGATTTAGGTAACTTGAACCAAGCCATATCAGATGCCAATAGTGCTAAGTCGACACCAAACTATACTGAAGCCGATTCAGGTAAGCAAACGGCGTTAGATGATGCATTATCAGCAGCTGAAAAGGCCAAGAACAGCAATGATCCAAGTGCAGTAGCAACAGCTACAAAACACTTGCAAGATGCTCAAAGCGGTTTGAATGGCAATAGCAATTTAGCGAAGGCTAAGGATCAAGCTGACCAAAATATAGCTAAGTTGCCTAACTTGTCAGATGGTCAAAAGGATATTGCCAAGCAAAATATTAGCAATGCGCAAACAACTTCAGACGTTCAACAGGCTGAACAAACTGCCAAGACTTTGAATGATGATTTAGGTAACTTGAACCAAGCCATATCAGATGCCAATAGTGCTAAGTCGACACCAAACTATACTGAAGCCGATTCAGGTAAGCAAACGGCGTTAGATGATGCATTATCAGCAGCTGAAAAGGCCAAGAACAGCAATGATCCAAGTGCAGTAGCAACAGCTACAAAACACTTGCAAGATGCTCAAAGCGGTTTGAATGGCAATAGCAATTTAGCGAAGGCTAAGGATCAAGCTGACCAAAATATAGCTAAGTTGCCTAACTTGTCAGATGGTCAAAAGGATATTGCCAAGCAAAATATTAGCAATGCGCAAACAACTTCAGACGTTCAACAGGCTGAACAAACTGCCAAGACTTTGAATGATGATTTAGGTAACTTGAACCAAGCCATATCAGATGCCAATAGTGCTAAGTCGACACCAAACTATACTGAAGCCGATTCAGGTAAGCAAACGGCGTTAGATGATGCATTATCAGCAGCTGAAAAGGCCAAGAACAGCAATGATCCAAGTGCAGTAGCAACAGCTACAAAACACTTGCAAGATGCTCAAAGCGGTTTGAATGGCAATAGCAATTTAGCGAAGGCTAAGGATCAAGCTGACCAAAATATAGCTAAGTTGCCTAACTTGTCAGATGGTCAAAAGGATATTGCCAAGCAAAATATTAGCAATGCGCAAACAACTTCAGACGTTCAACAGGCTGAACAAACTGCCAAGACTTTGAATGATGATTTAGGTAACTTGAACCAAGCCATATCAGATGCCAATAGTGCTAAGTCGACACCAAACTATACTGAAGCCGATTCAGGTAAGCAAACGGCGTTAGATGATGCATTATCAGCAGCTGAAAAGGCCAAGAACAGCAATGATCCAAGTGCAGTAGCAACAGCTACAAAACACTTGCAAGATGCTCAAAGCGGTTTGAATGGCAATAGCAATTTAGCGAAGGCTAAGGATCAAGCTGACCAAAATATAGCTAAGTTGCCTAACTTGTCAGATGGTCAAAAGGATATTGCCAAGCAAAATATTAGCAATGCGCAAACAACTTCAGACGTTCAACAGGCTGAACAAACTGCCAAGACTTTGAATGATGATTTAGGTAACTTGAACCAAGCCATATCAGATGCCAATAGTGCTAAGTCGACACCAAACTATACTGAAGCCGATTCAGGTAAGCAAACGGCGTTAGATGATGCATTATCAGCAGCTGAAAAGGCCAAGAACAGCAATGATCCAAGTGCAGTAGCAACAGCTACAAAACACTTGCAAGATGCTCAAAGCGGTTTGAATGGCAATAGCAATTTAGCGAAGGCTAAGGATCAAGCTGACCAAAATATAGCTAAGTTGCCTAACTTGTCAGATGGTCAAAAGGATATTGCCAAGCAAAATATTAGCAATGCGCAAACAACTTCAGACGTTCAACAGGCTGAACAAACTGCCAAGACTTTGAATGATGATTTAGGTAACTTGAACCAAGCCATATCAGATGCCAATAGTGCTAAGTCGACACCAAACTATACTGAAGCCGATTCAGGTAAGCAAACGGCGTTAGATGATGCATTATCAGCAGCTGAAAAGGCCAAGAACAGCAATGATCCAAGTGCAGTAGCAACAGCTACAAAACACTTGCAAGATGCTCAAAGCGGTTTGAATGGCAATAGCAATTTAGCGAAGGCTAAGGATCAAGCTGACCAAAATATAGCTAAGTTGCCTAACTTGTCAGATGGTCAAAAGGATATTGCCAAGCAAAATATTAGCAATGCGCAAACAACTTCAGACGTTCAACAGGCTGAACAAACTGCCAAGACTTTGAATGATGATTTAGGTAACTTGAACCAAGCCATATCAGATGCCAATAGTGCTAAGTCGACACCAAACTATACTGAAGCCGATTCAGGTAAGCAAACGGCGTTAGATGATGCATTATCAGCAGCTGAAAAGGCCAAGAACAGCAATGATCCAAGTGCAGTAGCAACAGCTACAAAACACTTGCAAGATGCTCAAAGCGGTTTGAATGGCAATAGCAATTTAGCGAAGGCTAAGGATCAAGCTGACCAAAATATAGCTAAGTTGCCTAACTTGTCAGATGGTCAAAAGGATATTGCCAAGCAAAATATTAGCAATGCGCAAACAACTTCAGACGTTCAACAGGCTGAACAAACTGCCAAGACTTTGAATGATGATTTAGGTAACTTGAACCAAGCCATATCAGATGCCAATAGTGCTAAGTCGACACCAAACTATACTGAAGCCGATTCAGGTAAGCAAACGGCGTTAGATGATGCATTATCAGCAGCTGAAAAGGCCAAGAACAGCAATGATCCAAGTGCAGTAGCAACAGCTACAAAACACTTGCAAGATGCTCAAAGCGGTTTGAATGGCAATAGCAATTTAGCGAAGGCTAAGGATCAAGCTGACCAAAATATAGCTAAGTTGCCTAACTTGTCAGATGGTCAAAAGGATATTGCCAAGCAAAATATTAGCAATGCGCAAACAACTTCAGACGTTCAACAGGCTGAACAAACTGCCAAGACTTTGAATGATGATTTAGGTAACTTGAACCAAGCCATATCAGATGCCAATAGTGCTAAGTCGACACCAAACTATACTGAAGCCGATTCAGGTAAGCAAACGGCGTTAGATGATGCATTATCAGCAGCTGAAAAGGCCAAGAACAGCAATGATCCAAGTGCAGTAGCAACAGCTACAAAACACTTGCAAGATGCTCAAAGCGGTTTGAATGGCAATAGCAATTTAGCGAAGGCTAAGGATCAAGCTGACCAAAATATAGCTAAGTTGCCTAACTTGTCAGATGGTCAAAAGGATATTGCCAAGCAAAATATTAGCAATGCGCAAACAACTTCAGACGTTCAACAGGCTGAACAAACTGCCAAGACTTTGAATGATGATTTAGGTAACTTGAACCAAGCCATATCAGATGCCAATAGTGCTAAGTCGACACCAAACTATACTGAAGCCGATTCAGGTAAGCAAACGGCGTTAGATGATGCATTATCAGCAGCTGAAAAGGCCAAGAACAGCAATGATCCAAGTGCAGTAGCAACAGCTACAAAACACTTGCAAGATGCTCAAAGCGGTTTGAATGGCAATAGCAATTTAGCGAAGGCTAAGGATCAAGCTGACCAAAATATAGCTAAGTTGCCTAACTTGTCAGATGGTCAAAAGGATATTGCCAAGCAAAATATTAGCAATGCGCAAACAACTTCAGACGTTCAACAGGCTGAACAAACTGCCAAGACTTTGAATGATGATTTAGGTAACTTGAACCAAGCCATATCAGATGCCAATAGTGCTAAGTCGACACCAAACTATACTGAAGCCGATTCAGGTAAGCAAACGGCGTTAGATGATGCATTATCAGCAGCTGAAAAGGCCAAGAACAGCAATGATCCAAGTGCAGTAGCAACAGCTACAAAACACTTGCAAGATGCTCAAAGCGGTTTGAATGGCAATAGCAATTTAGCGAAGGCTAAGGATCAAGCTGACCAAAATATAGCTAAGTTGCCTAACTTGTCAGATGGTCAAAAGGATATTGCCAAGCAAAATATTAGCAATGCGCAAACAACTTCAGACGTTCAACAGGCTGAACAAACTGCCAAGACTTTGAATGATGATTTAGGTAACTTGAACCAAGCCATATCAGATGCCAATAGTGCTAAGTCGACACCAAACTATACTGAAGCCGATTCAGGTAAGCAAACGGCGTTAGATGATGCATTATCAGCAGCTGAAAAGGCCAAGAACAGCAATGATCCAAGTGCAGTAGCAACAGCTACAAAACACTTGCAAGATGCTCAAAGCGGTTTGAATGGCAATAGCAATTTAGCGAAGGCTAAGGATCAAGCTGACCAAAATATAGCTAAGTTGCCTAACTTGTCAGATGGTCAAAAGGATATTGCCAAGCAAAATATTAGCAATGCGCAAACAACTTCAGACGTTCAACAGGCTGAACAAACTGCCAAGACTTTGAATGATGATTTAGGTAACTTGAACCAAGCCATATCAGATGCCAATAGTGCTAAGTCGACACCAAACTATACTGAAGCCGATTCAGGTAAGCAAACGGCGTTAGATGATGCATTATCAGCAGCTGAAAAGGCCAAGAACAGCAATGATCCAAGTGCAGTAGCAACAGCTACAAAACACTTGCAAGATGCTCAAAGCGGTTTGAATGGCAATAGCAATTTAGCGAAGGCTAAGGATCAAGCTGACCAAAATATAGCTAAGTTGCCTAACTTGTCAGATGGTCAAAAGGATATTGCCAAGCAAAATATTAGCAATGCGCAAACAACTTCAGACGTTCAACAGGCTGAACAAACTGCCAAGACTTTGAATGATGATTTAGGTAACTTGAACCAAGCCATATCAGATGCCAATAGTGCTAAGTCGACACCAAACTATACTGAAGCCGATTCAGGTAAGCAAACGGCGTTAGATGATGCATTATCAGCAGCTGAAAAGGCCAAGAACAGCAATGATCCAAGTGCAGTAGCAACAGCTACAAAACACTTGCAAGATGCTCAAAGCGGTTTGAATGGCAATAGCAATTTAGCGAAGGCTAAGGATCAAGCTGACCAAAATATAGCTAAGTTGCCTAACTTGTCAGATGGTCAAAAGGATATTGCCAAGCAAAATATTAGCAATGCGCAAACAACTTCAGACGTTCAACAGGCTGAACAAACTGCCAAGACTTTGAATGATGATTTAGGTAACTTGAACCAAGCCATATCAGATGCCAATAGTGCTAAGTCGACACCAAACTATACTGAAGCCGATTCAGGTAAGCAAACGGCGTTAGATGATGCATTATCAGCAGCTGAAAAGGCCAAGAACAGCAATGATCCAAGTGCAGTAGCAACAGCTACAAAACACTTGCAAGATGCTCAAAGCGGTTTGAATGGCAATAGCAATTTAGCGAAGGCTAAGGATCAAGCTGACCAAAATATAGCTAAGTTGCCTAACTTGTCAGATGGTCAAAAGGATATTGCCAAGCAAAATATTAGCAATGCGCAAACAACTTCAGACGTTCAACAGGCTGAACAAACTGCCAAGACTTTGAATGATGATTTAGGTAACTTGAACCAAGCCATATCAGATGCCAATAGTGCTAAGTCGACACCAAACTATACTGAAGCCGATTCAGGTAAGCAAACGGCGTTAGATGATGCATTATCAGCAGCTGAAAAGGCCAAGAACAGCAATGATCCAAGTGCAGTAGCAACAGCTACAAAACACTTGCAAGATGCTCAAAGCGGTTTGAATGGCAATAGCAATTTAGCGAAGGCTAAGGATCAAGCTGACCAAAATATAGCTAAGTTGCCTAACTTGTCAGATGGTCAAAAGGATATTGCCAAGCAAAATATTAGCAATGCGCAAACAACTTCAGACGTTCAACAGGCTGAACAAACTGCCAAGACTTTGAATGATGATTTAGGTAACTTGAACCAAGCCATATCAGATGCCAATAGTGCTAAGTCGACACCAAACTATACTGAAGCCGATTCAGGTAAGCAAACGGCGTTAGATGATGCATTATCAGCAGCTGAAAAGGCCAAGAACAGCAATGATCCAAGTGCAGTAGCAACAGCTACAAAACACTTGCAAGATGCTCAAAGCGGTTTGAATGGCAATAGCAATTTAGCGAAGGCTAAGGATCAAGCTGACCAAAATATAGCTAAGTTGCCTAACTTGTCAGATGGTCAAAAGGATATTGCCAAGCAAAATATTAGCAATGCGCAAACAACTTCAGACGTTCAACAGGCTGAACAAACTGCCAAGACTTTGAATGATGATTTAGGTAACTTGAACCAAGCCATATCAGATGCCAATAGTGCTAAGTCGACACCAAACTATACTGAAGCCGATTCAGGTAAGCAAACGGCGTTAGATGATGCATTATCAGCAGCTGAAAAGGCCAAGAACAGCAATGATCCAAGTGCAGTAGCAACAGCTACAAAACACTTGCAAGATGCTCAAAGCGGTTTGAATGGCAATAGCAATTTAGCGAAGGCTAAGGATCAAGCTGACCAAAATATAGCTAAGTTGCCTAACTTGTCAGATGGTCAAAAGGATATTGCCAAGCAAAATATTAGCAATGCGCAAACAACTTCAGACGTTCAACAGGCTGAACAAACTGCCAAGACTTTGAATGATGATTTAGGTAACTTGAACCAAGCCATATCAGATGCCAATAGTGCTAAGTCGACACCAAACTATACTGAAGCCGATTCAGGTAAGCAAACGGCGTTAGATGATGCATTATCAGCAGCTGAAAAGGCCAAGAACAGCAATGATCCAAGTGCAGTAGCAACAGCTACAAAACACTTGCAAGATGCTCAAAGCGGTTTGAATGGCAATAGCAATTTAGCGAAGGCTAAGGATCAAGCTGACCAAAATATAGCTAAGTTGCCTAACTTGTCAGATGGTCAAAAGGATATTGCCAAGCAAAATATTAGCAATGCGCAAACAACTTCAGACGTTCAACAGGCTGAACAAACTGCCAAGACTTTGAATGATGATTTAGGTAACTTGAACCAAGCCATATCAGATGCCAATAGTGCTAAGTCGACACCAAACTATACTGAAGCCGATTCAGGTAAGCAAACGGCGTTAGATGATGCATTATCAGCAGCTGAAAAGGCCAAGAACAGCAATGATCCAAGTGCAGTAGCAACAGCTACAAAACACTTGCAAGATGCTCAAAGCGGTTTGAATGGCAATAGCAATTTAGCGAAGGCTAAGGATCAAGCTGACCAAAATATTGATGACGTAGCAAAAGCCGCAAAGCAGGCAATTGAAAATACTAACGGTATTACTGACAGTGAGAAAAAAGCTGCTCAGGACCAAGTTGATGCCGATGCTAAGGCCGCTAAGGAAGCTATTGCTAATGCTAAATCTAAACAAGCTGTTACTGATGCAGTCAACAACGGAACTGTAGCAATCAACAAGGATGATGCAAATGCCGCAATTGATGGAGCACTGGCTGAAAAGAATAATTCAATTGATGATGCTCCTAACCTGACTACTGAAGAAAAGCAAGCTGTGAAGGACCAAGCTAAGACAGAAGCAGATAGTGCCAAGACTGCCATTAGCAATGCAAAAACTGTCACTGATGTTGAATCAGCTAAGAACACTGGTGTTGAGAAGATTAATCAAGTATCAATTCCGGCCCAATCAGCTACTAAGCAACAAGCTGACCAAAATATTGATGACGTAGCAAAAGCCGCAAAGCAGGCAATTGAAAATACTAACGGTATTACTGACAGTGAGAAAAAAGCTGCTCAGGACCAAGTTGATGCCGATGCTAAGGCCGCTAAGGAAGCTATTGCTAATGCTAAATCTAAACAAGCTGTTACTGATGCAGTCAACAACGGAACTGTAGCAATCAACAAGGATGATGCAAATGCCGCAATTGATGGAGCACTGGCTGAAAAGAATCATTCAATTGAGGGTGCTCCTAACCTGACTTCTGATGAAAAGCAAGCTGTGAAGGACCAAGCTAAGAAAGCAGCAGATAGTGCCAAGACTGCCATTAGCAGTGCAAAAACTGTCGGTGATGTTGCATCAGCTAAGAAGACTGGTGTTGATAACATTAACAACGTTAATGTTCCTACTACTTCTGCAACTAAAGATGCTGCTAAGAATGCCATCGATCAAGCTGCTAAGGCTAAGAACGATGCAATCGATGCTTCAAACTTAACTGCTGAAGAAAAGGCTGCTTTGAAGCAGACCGTTTCTGATGAAGTTAACAAAGCTAAGGCTGCAATTGATGATGCCACTAAAGACGCTGATGTTACTACAGCTAAGAACACTGGTGTTGAAAAGATTAACAACATTAATGTTTCTACTACTTCTGCAACTAAATCAGCTGCTAAGGCTGCCATCGATCAAGCTGCTAAGACTAAGAACGATGCAATCGATGCTTCAAACTTAACTGCTGAAGAAAAGGATACTTTGAAGAAGACAGTTGATGCTGAAGGTCAAAAAGCTAAGGACAAGATTGATGCTGCCACTAAAGACGCTGATGTTAAGACAGCGCAAACCAATGGTGAAAAGGCTATTAATGCTGTTGAAATCCCTGCTTCAGTTTCTAAGACTGATGCCATTAACGCAATCAATGCTGCATTAGCAGATAAGAAGGCTGCAATTAACGGTACTAACTTAACTGCTGAAGAAAAATCCACGTTAGTTGGCCAAGCACAAAAACTTGCTGATGACGCAATTGCTGACATTAATAAAGCCACAACTAATGATGCAGTAAACACTGCTAAGGAAAATGGTGTTCAAGCTATTAAGAACATGACAATTCCTACAGTTTCAGATGTTAAGAAGAACGCTAAGGCTGCCATTGATCAAGCTGTTAAGACTAAGGATGATGCAATCGATGCTTCAAACTTAACTACTGAAGAAAAGGCTGATTTGAAGAAGACAGTTGCTGCTGCAGCTAACGAAGCTAAGGGCAAGATTGATGCTGCCACTAAAGACGCTGATGTTAATACAGCGCAAACCAATGGTGAAAAAGCTATTGATGCTGTTGAAATCCCTGCTTCGGCTGCTAAGACTGATGCTAAGAATGCCATTGATAAAGCTGCTAAGACTAAGGATGATGCAATCGATGCTTCAAACTTAACTGCTGAAGAAAAGGCTGATTTGAAGAAGACAGTTGCTGCTGCAGCTAACGAAGCTAAGGGCAAGATTGATGCTGCCACTAAAGACGCTGATGTTAATACAGCGCAAACCAATGGTGAAAAAGCTATTGATGCTGTTGAAATCCCTGCTTCAGTTTCTAAGACTGATGCCATTAACGCAATCAATGCTGCATTAACAGATAAGAAGGCTAAAATTAACGGTACTAACTTAACTGCTGAAGAAAAATCCACGTTAGTTGGCCAAGCACAAAAACTTGCTGATGACGCAATTGCTGACATTAATAAAGCCACAACTAATGATGCAGTAAACACTGCTAAGGAAAATGGTGTTGAAGCTATTAATGCTGTTGAAATTCCAACATCTTCTAAGACCAAGAATGACGCTAATAGTGATCTCGATAACACAGCTGATGCTGCTAAGAAGGCCATCGATGAAACTTCAGGTTTAACTGATGATCAAAAGCAAACAGCAAAGGATCAAATTGACACAGCTGTTGGTGATGCTCAAGAAAACATCAAGAAAGCTTCTGATAACCAAGGTGTTGCAGATGCAAAGGATGCAGGTAAGCTCGCAATCGACAAGGTAAGTGCAAAGGCTGCAATTGATGCTGCTCTTAACAATAAGAAGAGCGCAATTGCGAAGGCGCCATTAACTGCTGAAGAAGCCAAGCCTTTAAACGACTTGGTAGATCAAGAAGCTGACGCTGCAAAGGCCGCTATTGATGACGCTACTACTAATGCGGTTGTTGAAGCTGCCAAGAATAATGGTGTTGAAAAGATTAACAACATTAATGTTCCTACTACTTCTGCAACTAAAGATGCTGCCAACAAGGCAATTGAGAATGCTTTAGCTAAAAAGGTTGAAGAAATCAACAATGCTAACTTAACTGATGACCAAAAACAAAGCCTTATTGATCAAGCTCAGAACGCAGCTAACCAGGCTAAGGAAAACGTTCGGAGTGCTTCCACTGATGAAGACGTTCAAACTGCTAAGAACAATGGAATTGCAGCTATTAACGGAATTACTGTTAAGAGTAATTCAGTCGATGACCAAGATAATTCTGCAACTAATGAAGGGAACGGTAACCAAGCTGGTCATATTCAAAGTGATAACTCCAGTGACGTTACAAATCATAGTTCTATTCAACAGTCTGGTAATGAAAAAACTCAATTACCACAAACTGGTAACGAAACACAACGTGGTGCAGGCTTAGTTGGCTTAGCCATTGCAGGCTTAGTTGGTTTGTTGGGCAGTGCCGGATTCCGTAAAAAGCGGGATTAAGCAACTACTCAAACCGTCGTAACAAATTCATAACATAAATAAGGAGAGTGAGAAAAAACGCCCCAAATCGGCTAGCAAGCTGGTTTGGGGCGTTTGTCTTCGAACCTCCGCACGGTTTGGTACCAGATTTTCCCCGATCGCTTTGCCAATGGTGATCAGTCCAACGACCCTGCTGGTACTAAAAAGTGGAATGCCAATGACCATCCTGGTCGTCAGGATTTCTATGGTGGTGACTTGCAGGGTGTACTGGACCACTCAAGCATTGGGTGTCAATGGGATCTACTTTAACCCGCTTTTTAAAGCCCCTTCTAACCATAAGTATGATACAGAAGACTATTACCAGATTGACCCTCACTTTGGTGACGCCGCCTTATTTAAGGAAGTGGTTGCCCAGGCTCACAAGCGGGGGATTAAGGTAATGCTAGATGCCGTCTTTAACCATATTGGTGATAAGTCGCCGCAGTGGCAGGACGTCCTTAAAAACGGCCAAAACTCGAAATATGCTGATTGGTTCCATGTTAATAAGTTCCCAGCAACTTACACGCCGACCAAGAACTTTGAATTTACCCCGGATGCAACTTACGATACCTTTGATTACACACCGCATATGCCGAAACTCAACACAGCTAACCCAGCAGTGCAGGATTACTTGTTGGGAATTGCCAAATATTGGATTGAAGAATTTGATATTGATGCTTGGCGGCTGGATGTGGCCAATGAAATTGACCACCACTTCTGGAAGAGGTTCCATCAGGAGACAACGGCCCTCAAACCAGATTTTTATATCCTAGGTGAGATTTGGCATACCTCGCAGGCGTGGCTGAACGGGGACGAATTTAGCGGGGTAATGAACTACAGCTACACCGGTGCTATTTTGGACCACTTCATCAACCACCGGCTTAGTGCGGAACGAATGAGTGATCAGCTTAGCAACCAGCTGATGAAGTACCGTGACCAGACTAATCAGATGATGTTTAATGTCTTGGATTCTCATGATACAGCGCGAATTATGACTCAGGCCCACGATAACCGGGACCTAGTCAAGCAAACTTTTGCCTTTACATTCTTGCAGCCTGGAACACCGTCAATTTACTATGGCACCGAGTACGGCATGGATGGAGACAATGATCCGGACTGTCGGAAGCCAATGAACTGGGCGCCTGACGATGATGCTCAAGAAATGCTTGCATATTTTAAGAAGCTAGTCGCATTGCGTCGTGACTATGCCGACCTAATTGCAGGCGGGACAATTGCATTTAATGTCCTGCCAATCGGGGTGGTGGAAGTTTCCCGTACAGGTGCTGGGAAAGTGCTTAAAGGGCTCTTTAACACTACGGGCGCACCAGCGGAGTTAGCAACCAGGGGCCAACTGCTTCTTAGTCAGGGAATGCAGGGGCACCAGCTGGCTCCAGACGGTTTTGCGATAACAATTGAATAACGAGTAGCGGGATGACTGGACAGCCAGCCGCTGCATTTTTATCATTAAAATAGCAAAGAGGTCGGGTTATTTCCCGGCCTCTTTTTAGTTATGGCAGATTGTAAAATTTAAGTTGAACATTTAAGTGGACAGAAAAACCCATCAAGGTCTTTAATGGTGTTACCTCAACATTCCATTAGAAAGAAGGACCTTAATGGGCACCACTATTTTATCATTCCAGAACCGTGTTGTCATTGAAACACTTCATAATGAAGGACGTTCCTTGCGATACATCGCTAACTACTTAGGCTTTAGTAAGACCACAGTCTTTAACGAACTTCACCGGCTAAATAGTGAGTACCGGGCTAAGCTAGCGCAAACTGACTTTGAACGCAAGGTTAGTCAACGGGGGCGGAAGTCTTCGCTCACTAAAAACCTTAAACACTTGATCGAGGAAAAGATTCAAGTCCAGAAGTGGTCCCCTGAACAAGTTGCCCATGTAGTTGGAATTGCCTACAAGACGGTCTATAACTGGATTGATCAAGGCTGGCTTGATGTACAGCTACCCGATTTGCCTGATCATGGAATTCGTCGTCATCGTGCTAAAGAAAAGCGTGGTACGTTCAGTCACGGCCGCTCCATTGAGGAGCGTTCTCATAAAGTCGAAACTCGCCAGGAATTCGGCCACTTTGAAGCTGATACCGTACTTTCTGGCAAACGTAAAGGTCAAGCTGTAGCCACTTTTGTGGAGCGTAAGAGTCGCCTGACAATTATTAAACGGCTCCATGGTCGCGACAGTCAATCCATGACTCAAGCCGTGCTTGAACTAGCTAGTCAACTTCAAGACAAGCTCAAGACGCTGACCGTAGATCATGGGAAAGAGTTCGCTAATTATCAGGCGATTGAACAGCTAACGGGTACTCAGGTTTACTTTGCCCATGCCTATTCACCGCACGAACGCGGTAGTAATGAGAACCGTAACCGAGTTTTGCGACGGTTTATTCCCAAGGGACAAGCCATTGAAGAACTAAGCGATCACAAGCTGATTCAAATTAATTGGTATTTGAATTTCCGGCCACTTAAATGTCTTAACTGGCATACACCAATCGAGATCTTCTTGCTTAATCTACGTTACTAAATTCGTTCAAGTTATTTCTTGCAATCTGCCGAAATTATAAACTAATTTTAAAATTGACAAAAATAAACTGATGCGATTGGTGTAATCAGCGCCGACCGCATCAGTTTTTTATGCGTGGCGGTGCCTGGACACGAGCTTAATAAAATTTAGTTTATAGGGGAGTAGCCCGACGGCGTTGGCCGCAACATTTTATTCGCAAAGAATTCACTAATCATATGCATTTCATTTATCATAAATAAACTGTTATGTTATAATGATAGTGAATTAGTAGCCAAAATGGATTATTACAACGATAATGTTTTTGATTTAGGAAGCGCTGCTAAAAGTGATAAATCAACGGTTGGATTTTAAATTTTTCGGTTGATTATATGAAAGGGGAATGAGGGTAGTGAGTAAGTAGCGGAATTTTGAAGAAATATTATATTCAACAATTAGGCTGATAGCTTAACGGTAGCGCTATTGTTCTGGTGTACTGCAATACACCACTAGTATTAAATTTAGGAGGTAAAAATAATGATGAAGCGACCTGAATTTTTAGAAACTAAGCGGACACCGCGTTATAGTTTACGTAAGCTTAACGTTGGTGTGGCTTCGGTATTATTAGGAGTAACCATTTTTGGAATTAACTTTACAGATCATTCTGTAAAGGCAGCAACCACAGAAAGCGTTGAAAAATCTAATGGTTTACCAACCATTGATTTGCAACAAACTGTATTGGGAACTACTGGACAAACTAATACTCAGAAAGAAACTAGTGCAACAGAAAAAGTTCGACAAGGTAGTGCAAGTAACAATGCAACAGCTAATAATTCTACAGAAGCTGCGCCAACCTCACAATCTTCACCAGAGACGCAAGGTAGCGCTCACACTGATATTAAATCATTAGCAGCTAAATCAGCAGCAAAATTAGCATTTATGAACTTAATGGCAGCTTCTGATACTGGTACTGATACTGGTGCTGGTACTGGTACAGGTACTAATACTGGTCGTGACAGAAGTGCAGCAGTTACAGTAAATCCAGATAACATTAATACTCAGCCAGATAAAGAAAATCAAAAATTGGCCAATGAGAATAATCTAACTTCTTCAGATAACCACAGTTCTAATATCTATAAAGGTAAAGATGGAAAGTATTACAAGATTGTAACTATTTATGGTAATGACTACGTTTACCATGCTGCTGATATTCAAGCTAATGGTACTGCTTTTGGGCAATATGCAACGTCAGCTGAAGATACTAAAAATAATATCAATATTTCTAAAGAAGATTTAGGAAATGGTAAGACCCGTTGGACTGTTGTTTTCTTTCCTCATAAGGGATTACAAAATGTTGGCAGTAACTTAAGTGGGTTACAATCTGCAAAATTTGGTATTGCTCTCACTAATGACTACCAAATCGTTGGTGATGTTGACATGGACATAACTACTGATCCTAATCAAACATTTGTAGCTCATACATTTAAGGACAATAGTAATAGATCTACTGACATTACAGTATCAAATCCATCACCTGAAGTGAAGTTTTCATTTAATCCTAACACAGATGTTGATCCAAATACTGGTTTAATTAATAGTAAAACCATGCCAGCTTATAACAATCAATATTTGCAAGGCCCATACTATTTCAATACTGATGCTTATGCTGGTCGTAGGAACTTATGGCAGACTTACTTTGAAGATGGGGTTGAATATAATAATGCATATGATGAGAGGATCCCTTATCTAGGTGGCAATCATGACTTTCATCTTAATAATTTTGAAATTAAAAATAAGACTGGAGTTGACGGTGCAAAACAGGGGAACAAAATCATTTATGACACACTGGGGTATAGGTTAAATTCTAAAAACGCTAATCCTAATGGCGTATTTAGCAGTGATAACTTTAACCAAGCAATGGAATTTAAGTCACAAGGTGTCAATGATCAATCACAATTTTCTTCTTATAAAATTTCCTTTACTACGCAACACACAGACTCTCATGAAGTAGAATTAACTACAGGTCCGAAAAATCAACAATTCTCAGGAATCGCAGCTAATATTTATTCTTTTCAGAATAAATACTATAACATGTTTTCTAGCTTATATGGTGAGCAGAGAGCACTGAATCCAGCTGATCCAGCTCATCCAGATGCACCATTAACACCATTAAACCCTAAAGATATTATTCCTAATTGGCAAATCGGTGAGGATGCTTTAGCTAAGATTAATAAAGATTATCTTAATAATGCACAAATTAATGCTTTAAGTAGTGAGATTCATAATAATGCTGCAGATCCAGATGCTTTAGCTAAGATTGTAGATCAAGGCAATGCCCTAAATGATGCAATGAAGAAACTGGGTAATAGTATCGGACAGTATGATTCTGATGGCAGTTTTGCTGATCATAAGGAAGATACAACAAAGGCATCTGATCGCTATAAATACGCAAATCCAGATAAAAAGGCAGCTTATGACAATGCAACTGAAGCAACTAAAGCTTTGATTAACAAAGATACAGGTGCCTATGCAGATCAAGCGACGGTAGAAAAGCTTACTGAAGCTGAAAATGATGCATGGTCTGCTCTTGATGGTGTGAAGCCCGACGCTGAGAAGATCACACCAAACGTTCCAGCCAAGGAACCAGTAGCAGATCCAAGCCACTTAACTCAACCTGAAAAAGATAAAGTTAAGAAGAATGTGGAAGACGCTAATAAGGATAAGTTCCCAGGTGGCACTACAGTTACAGTAGGCGATGATGGTACAGCAACGATTACCTACCCAGATCAGACTAAGTCAACTGATACAATCCCAGGTAGCGATTTGGTACGTCCAGAAACCGACGCTGAGAAGATCACACCAAACGTTCCAGCCAAGGAACCAGTAGCAGATCCAAGCCACTTAACTCAACCTGAAAAAGATAAAGTTAAGAAGAATGTGGAAGACGCTAATAAGGATAAGTTCCCAGGTGGCACTACAGTTACAGTAGGCGATGATGGTACAGCAACGATTACCTACCCAGATCAGACTAAGTCAACTGATACAATCCCAGGTAGCGATTTGGTACGTCCAGAAACCGACGCTGAGAAGATCACACCAAACGTTCCAGCCAAGGAACCAGTAGCAGATCCAAGCCACTTAACTCAACCTGAAAAAGATAAAGTTAAGAAGAATGTGGAAGACGCTAATAAGGATAAGTTCCCAGGTGGCACTACAGTTACAGTAGGCGATGATGGTACAGCAACGATTACCTACCCAGATCAGACTAAGTCAACTGATACAATCCCAGGTAGCGATTTGGTACGTCCAGAAACCGACGCTGAGAAGATCACACCAAACGTTCCAGCCAAGGAACCAGTAGCAGATCCAAGCCACTTAACTCAACCTGAAAAAGATAAAGTTAAGAAGAATGTGGAAGACGCTAATAAGGATAAGTTCCCAGGTGGCACTACAGTTACAGTAGGCGATGATGGTACAGCAACGATTACCTACCCAGATCAGACTAAGTCAACTGATACAATCCCAGGTAGCGATTTGGTACGTCCAGAAACCGACGCTGAGAAGATCACACCAAACGTTCCAGCCAAGGAACCAGTAGCAGATCCAAGCCACTTAACTCAACCTGAAAAAGATAAAGTTAAGAAGAATGTGGAAGACGCTAATAAGGATAAGTTCCCAGGTGGCACTACAGTTACAGTAGGCGATGATGGTACAGCAACGATTACCTACCCAGATCAGACTAAGTCAACTGATACAATCCCAGGTAGCGATTTGGTACGTCCAGAAACCGACGCTGAGAAGATCACACCAAACGTTCCAGCCAAGGAACCAGTAGCAGATCCAAGCCACTTAACTCAACCTGAAAAAGATAAAGTTAAGAAGAATGTGGAAGACGCTAATAAGGATAAGTTCCCAGGTGGCACTACAGTTACAGTAGGCGATGATGGTACAGCAACGATTACCTACCCAGATCAGACTAAGTCAACTGATACAATCCCAGGTAGCGATTTGGTACGTCCAGAAACCGACGCTGAGAAGATCACACCAAACGTTCCAGCCAAGGAACCAGTAGCAGATCCAAGCCACTTAACTCAACCTGAAAAAGATAAAGTTAAGAAGAATGTGGAAGACGCTAATAAGGATAAGTTCCCAGGTGGCACTACAGTTACAGTAGGCGATGATGGTACAGCAACGATTACCTACCCAGATCAGACTAAGTCAACTGATACAATCCCAGGTAGCGATTTGGTACGTCCAGAAACCGACGCTGAGAAGATCACACCAAACGTTCCAGCCAAGGAACCAGTAGCAGATCCAAGCCACTTAACTCAACCTGAAAAAGATAAAGTTAAGAAGAATGTGGAAGACGCTAATAAGGATAAGTTCCCAGGTGGCACTACAGTTACAGTAGGCGATGATGGTACAGCAACGATTACCTACCCAGATCAGACTAAGTCAACTGATACAATCCCAGGTAGCGATTTGGTACGTCCAGAAACCGACGCTGAGAAGATCACACCAAACGTTCCAGCCAAGGAACCAGTAGCAGATCCAAGCCACTTAACTCAACCTGAAAAAGATAAAGTTAAGAAGAATGTGGAAGACGCTAATAAGGATAAGTTCCCAGGTGGCACTACAGTTACAGTAGGCGATGATGGTACAGCAACGATTACCTACCCAGATCAGACTAAGTCAACTGATACAATCCCAGGTAGCGATTTGGTACGTCCAGAAACCGACGCTGAGAAGATCACACCAAACGTTCCAGCCAAGGAACCAGTAGCAGATCCAAGCCACTTAACTCAACCTGAAAAAGATAAAGTTAAGAAGAATGTGGAAGACGCTAATAAGGATAAGTTCCCAGGTGGCACTACAGTTACAGTAGGCGATGATGGTACAGCAACGATTACCTACCCAGATCAGACTAAGTCAACTGATACAATCCCAGGTAGCGATTTGGTACGTCCAGAAACCGACGCTGAGAAGATCACACCAAACGTTCCAGCCAAGGAACCAGTAGCAGATCCAAGCCACTTAACTCAACCTGAAAAAGATAAAGTTAAGAAGAATGTGGAAGACGCTAATAAGGATAAGTTCCCAGGTGGCACTACAGTTACAGTAGGCGATGATGGTACAGCAACGATTACCTACCCAGATCAGACTAAGTCAACTGATACAATCCCAGGTAGCGATTTGGTACGTCCAGAAACCGACGCTGAGAAGATCACACCAAACGTTCCAGCCAAGGAACCAGTAGCAGATCCAAGCCACTTAACTCAACCTGAAAAAGATAAAGTTAAGAAGAATGTGGAAGACGCTAATAAGGATAAGTTCCCAGGTGGCACTACAGTTACAGTAGGCGATGATGGTACAGCAACGATTACCTACCCAGATCAGACTAAGTCAACTGATACAATCCCAGGTAGCGATTTGGTACGTCCAGAAACCGACGCTGAGAAGATCACACCAAACGTTCCAGCCAAGGAACCAGTAGCAGATCCAAGCCACTTAACTCAACCTGAAAAAGATAAAGTTAAGAAGAATGTGGAAGACGCTAATAAGGATAAGTTCCCAGGTGGCACTACAGTTACAGTAGGCGATGATGGTACAGCAACGATTACCTACCCAGATCAGACTAAGTCAACTGATACAATCCCAGGTAGCGATTTGGTACGTCCAGAAACCGACGCTGAGAAGATCACACCAAACGTTCCAGCCAAGGAACCAGTAGCAGATCCAAGCCACTTAACTCAACCTGAAAAAGATAAAGTTAAGAAGAATGTGGAAGACGCTAATAAGGATAAGTTCCCAGGTGGCACTACAGTTACAGTAGGCGATGATGGTACAGCAACGATTACCTACCCAGATCAGACTAAGTCAACTGATACAATCCCAGGTAGCGATTTGGTACGTCCAGAAACCGACGCTGAGAAGATCACACCAAACGTTCCAGCCAAGGAACCAGTAGCAGATCCAAGCCACTTAACTCAACCTGAAAAAGATAAAGTTAAGAAGAATGTGGAAGACGCTAATAAGGATAAGTTCCCAGGTGGCACTACAGTTACAGTAGGCGATGATGGTACAGCAACGATTACCTACCCAGATCAGACTAAGTCAACTGATACAATCCCAGGTAGCGATTTGGTACGTCCAGAAACCGACGCTGAGAAGATCACACCAAACGTTCCAGCCAAGGAACCAGTAGCAGATCCAAGCCACTTAACTCAACCTGAAAAAGATAAAGTTAAGAAGAATGTGGAAGACGCTAATAAGGATAAGTTCCCAGGTGGCACTACAGTTACAGTAGGCGATGATGGTACAGCAACGATTACCTACCCAGATCAGACTAAGTCAACTGATACAATCCCAGGTAGCGATTTGGTACGTCCAGAAACCGACGCTGAGAAGATCACACCAAACGTTCCAGCCAAGGAACCAGTAGCAGATCCAAGCCACTTAACTCAACCTGAAAAAGATAAAGTTAAGAAGAATGTGGAAGACGCTAATAAGGATAAGTTCCCAGGTGGCACTACAGTTACAGTAGGCGATGATGGTACAGCAACGATTACCTACCCAGATCAGACTAAGTCAACTGATACAATCCCAGGTAGCGATTTGGTACGTCCAGAAACCGACGCTGAGAAGATCACACCAAACGTTCCAGCCAAGGAACCAGTAGCAGATCCAAGCCACTTAACTCAACCTGAAAAAGATAAAGTTAAGAAGAATGTGGAAGACGCTAATAAGGATAAGTTCCCAGGTGGCACTACAGTTACAGTAGGCGATGATGGTACAGCAACGATTACCTACCCAGATCAGACTAAGTCAACTGATACAATCCCAGGTAGCGATTTGGTACGTCCAGAAACCGACGCTGAGAAGATCACACCAAACGTTCCAGCCAAGGAACCAGTAGCAGATCCAAGCCACTTAACTCAACCTGAAAAAGATAAAGTTAAGAAGAATGTGGAAGACGCTAATAAGGATAAGTTCCCAGGTGGCACTACAGTTACAGTAGGCGATGATGGTACAGCAACGATTACCTACCCAGATCAGACTAAGTCAACTGATACAATCCCAGGTAGCGATTTGGTACGTCCAGAAACCGACGCTGAGAAGATCACACCAAACGTTCCAGCCAAGGAACCAGTAGCAGATCCAAGCCACTTAACTCAACCTGAAAAAGATAAAGTTAAGAAGAATGTGGAAGACGCTAATAAGGATAAGTTCCCAGGTGGCACTACAGTTACAGTAGGCGATGATGGTACAGCAACGATTACCTACCCAGATCAGACTAAGTCAACTGATACAATCCCAGGTAGCGATTTGGTACGTCCAGAAACCGACGCTGAGAAGATCACACCAAACGTTCCAGCCAAGGAACCAGTAGCAGATCCAAGCCACTTAACTCAACCTGAAAAAGATAAAGTTAAGAAGAATGTGGAAGACGCTAATAAGGATAAGTTCCCAGGTGGCACTACAGTTACAGTAGGCGATGATGGTACAGCAACGATTACCTACCCAGATCAGACTAAGTCAACTGATACAATCCCAGGTAGCGATTTGGTACGTCCAGAAACCGACGCTGAGAAGATCACACCAAACGTTCCAGCCAAGGAACCAGTAGCAGATCCAAGCCACTTAACTCAACCTGAAAAAGATAAAGTTAAGAAGAATGTGGAAGACGCTAATAAGGATAAGTTCCCAGGTGGCACTACAGTTACAGTAGGCGATGATGGTACAGCAACGATTACCTACCCAGATCAGACTAAGTCAACTGATACAATCCCAGGTAGCGATTTGGTACGTCCAGAAACCGACGCTGAGAAGATCACACCAAACGTTCCAGCCAAGGAACCAGTAGCAGATCCAAGCCACTTAACTCAACCTGAAAAAGATAAAGTTAAGAAGAATGTGGAAGACGCTAATAAGGATAAGTTCCCAGGTGGCACTACAGTTACAGTAGGCGATGATGGTACAGCAACGATTACCTACCCAGATCAGACTAAGTCAACTGATACAATCCCAGGTAGCGATTTGGTACGTCCAGAAACCGACGCTGAGAAGATCACACCAAACGTTCCAGCCAAGGAACCAGTAGCAGATCCAAGCCACTTAACTCAACCTGAAAAAGATAAAGTTAAGAAGAATGTGGAAGACGCTAATAAGGATAAGTTCCCAGGTGGCACTACAGTTACAGTAGGCGATGATGGTACAGCAACGATTACCTACCCAGATCAGACTAAGTCAACTGATACAATCCCAGGTAGCGATTTGGTACGTCCAGAAACCGACGCTGAGAAGATCACACCAAACGTTCCAGCCAAGGAACCAGTAGCAGATCCAAGCCACTTAACTCAACCTGAAAAAGATAAAGTTAAGAAGAATGTGGAAGACGCTAATAAGGATAAGTTCCCAGGTGGCACTACAGTTACAGTAGGCGATGATGGTACAGCAACGATTACCTACCCAGATCAGACTAAGTCAACTGATACAATCCCAGGTAGCGATTTGGTACGTCCAGAAACCGACGCTGATAAGAACACGCCAAACGTACCAGATGGCGACAAGGTTAAAGTCGATGACCCAACCAAGTTAACGGACGATGAAAAGAACGCCGTTAAGAACAAGGTTGACGAAGCGAACCCGAACCTGCCGGATGGGACGAAGGTCACGGTCGGTGACGATGGGACGACGACCATCACCTACCCAGATGGCTCCACGAATACGATTCCAGGTCACGACTTGGTAACGGGCAAGATGGATGCGGATAAATACCCACTGAACCCTGGGCAAGCGGTCGACGTGGTTGATCCGAACCACTTGACGCAAGCCGAACAAGACCAAGTCAAGGAAGCAATTCGGACGGCCAACCCAACGGCCCCAATTGCGACGATCACGGTTGATGCCGCCGGGAACGTACAAGTTACCTTTGCGGACGGTAGCACGACCACGTTACAGGCAAACCTGCACAAGCACGTGACTGAAGCAACTACTGGCTCGGCAACGAAGCCAGGCGCTGGAACCAATGGTAACCAAATGAAGGGCGCAACGTCAACGAACCAAACCGCAACTAAGCAACAAGCACAACAACACTTGCCACAGACTGGGGACCAACCAGCTACGTGGGCAATGTTGAGTGGGCTGGGCGTAGCCTTCCTCGGCTTGCTCGGTCTGAAGAAGAAGCGCGAAGACTAAGGTAATTAATTTACCACCGCGCAACGCATAAGAAAGGGCCCGGCCCTAACCAATTACGGTTAGGGTCGGGCCCTTTTTAGTAGCCAACAAACGTAAGCACGGTAAGCAGTCAATAACGTAAGCACCGAATAACAGCACGTCTATAGTAAGCAGTCAATGTAAGCAGTCAATAACGATACGTATTGAAAATAAATGAAAGGGCGTGAGCCGCGGCTTTTTACGGTTCACGCCCTTTCTCTAGTTATGACATACTTGTTGCACTTCTTCTGCCCACAGTAAAAAAGCCTCAATGTCGCTCCTTTTCTGGTTGGGTAGTCGATCAAACAGGTATTTGAAATACTTATATACATTTAGTTTATTAATTTTTGCTGTTGCCACTAACGTGTAATAAATCGCATTGGCTTCAGCTCCACGAACGCTTTTCGCAAACAAGCAGTTCTTACGAACCAAGGTTGTAAAACGGATCTCTCCTTCTAGCGAGTTATTGCTTAGGGGGATTTGTCCATTTTCAAAAATCCGATAGACTCTTGTCCGAAGCTTTAAGGCATTCTTGATGGCTGCACACAGCCGGCCCTGTGGTGAAGTGATACTTCCCAAGTACTGGTAAAACCTATCAAGCAACGGCTTCACATGAGTAATTCTTTGCTGCCGCTTTTCCTTTTCAGTTTGATATACTAATTCGTTTTCCTTATGGAAAACGGCCCCGAGTAGTTTTACCGCATGGAGAGCTTTCGAATACTTTAATTGCTTCTTACTCAGTAATTTAGTGATTCGAATAAACTCCCGACGAATATGAACTAAGCACGAGCCAAATCGGGCATTGGGATATAAACGATTACTGTAACCGCCATAGCCATCACACATGATAAAGCCCGGATAGCCCTGTCCGATAATATCGCCAATTACTTTTCCTGAGCGTGTATTACGATAGTGAAAAATCACCATCTGATGATGACTAAATTCGCTCGTGGTCTTGGTTGCCCAAAAATAGCTGGTATTTTTAGCTTCGTCAATGACCTTAAATGGCGTTTCATCCATTTGAATTACGTTTTCACCTTGCATTAATTGGGTTAGCCGTTCATACAGTGGCTTCAAGTATGTTTGACTAACTGTAATGATATTAGTGGCGAGTTGACGACCGCTAACTGGCAAGCCAACGGCTTGCCAAAGCTTTACTTGTCGATGAAAGGGTAAAGCTAAGGCAAATTTATATTCAGCTACTTTAGCCAAAACACTACTGGAAACATAACTGTGAGGCAATAATGATTGTGGCATCTGGCTACTAATGATCATATCTTTACCATCTTCGTCACAGTCATTACATTTATAGCTTTCTTGGTATAAATTCACACAGTACAACTCGGCAGGCTTTAGCCGGACTTCACGGCTATACAAATGATTACCAATCTTTTTCATCTGTTCATGGCACTTTGGACAATCCGTATTAGTTAAATGAATCGTCTTATCCACTTGAGGTAAACCATCCAAAAAAGCGGTCCGCTGACCAGAAGACTTGGCTTTCCGGTGACGCACCACTTGTTTTGTCTGCTTTTCAATCACTTCCGTGATTGAAACATTAGAATCTTGCAGCTGAGCTAGTTCATCATCACTAAGCAATGATTGCTGACCATCAACTACGGACTCAATTACTTCAGTTTTTTCCCAAAACATTTGGTTTTGTTGAAGCTTAATAATCGCTGTCAACTTATTAACCTGATCCTTCAAGGCTTTGATCTGCTGCTTAAGCTCTCGATTCTCTTCTACTAAGCTCTTACTCATAGTACGTCACCTCCCTTTAAATTATTCTTCGGTAATTATATCAAAGAACAACGGTTTTAAACAGAGGTAATTCAATAAAGGGTACCTGGTTGGGCAGCTTTGATCCGACGAACTGGCAACGGGTTTAATCCTTTCAGTAACCAATCCAATTGCCTGGCTGATAATTCTTTAGCTTCACTACTATGTCTTGGCCAGCTCAAATGACCATTCTCAAAACGCTTATAGAGTAAAATAAAGCCTTCACCGTCCCAAAGTAACCCTTTGAACCGATCATTACGTGACCCGCAAAAGAGGAACAGAGAATTATCGTATAACTCTAGTCCATAGTTTTCCGCGATAACCATCGCTAGCCCATCAATTCCTTTACGTAAATCAGTTTTCCCGCAAACTAGATAAACATGGTCTGGATCGTGCCAGTTAATGAGCATAACGCACCACAGCCTTTACAATCTCGGCCGCAAGGCTGGGATTGGTGCCTTTGAAAATTGTTAATTGGATATTTCCAGCTTTCCTTTTAACGACTGGCTGCGATGAAATTTTAGCCTTACTAACCGGCTTACCTTTGGCTTTGAAAACGGGTGCCACAATATCATGCTTCTCTTCCATAAAGAAATCCTCCTGTACTGAATCTTATGTTTTCAGTATAGGGGGATTGGTCGACCGCGCCTAGACGTATTGTTATTGACTGCTTACATAAAATAGATGATTTGAATGAATGGTGTACTAGAATGCAAAGAAATCGTGACTTATACAAAGACAATGCTATTAGTAACTTATTTAAGAGTATTTGCAAGAGCATCACTATATATAGTAATTAAAAACATTGACTATTAGTTATGTTAAGATATAATAATATATAGAAAATATGGCGGGAGCCGCTTCACCCCTTTATTAAGGGGTGTTGTATTTTTAAATGTAAAAAGGTGGTGGACGAAGTTGTTCATCGCTTTTTTTGTTACAATGGCGTTAATCTTTGGCAAAAAACATAATTATTCTGTTTGAACAGTATTGAAAGTGTAGTTGCCGAAGTTACTACCATTGAAGGCCCGCTATATTTTTGTAATATAAAGGTACAAAAAACGATATGCTAGGCGATAATTTTCATCGCTGTTAATTCTATAAAAATAACCACAGTGACGAGAAAAGTTGGTAGTTCAACACACAGTACGAAAAGCGTTAAAATAAATCTCATCACAGTAATACAAACGATAAGGTAGATTCAGCATGCATAACTTAATTTTTCTTACAGATTTAGCAAGACCCGATTTGGCTCCTTACGTCCGCCTGAATGAAGCTCAGCTCTTCCATGCCTTGGAACCGCAACCTGGATTGTTTATTGCGGAAAGTCCGAAGGTAATTGAACGAGCTTTACGGGCGGGGTATCAGCCGGCTTCCCTTTTGATTGAAAAAAAGGCGCTAGACCGAGACCTGGCTGATTTGGATCACGAAATGGCGATTAACCAAACGAGTGGCTTAGGGCAAACGCCAATTTATGTGGTTAGTAGCGAACTGCTTAGTCAGTTATCCGGGTACAATCTCTTGCGGGGTGCACTGGCTGCGATGCATCGGGTAAAGCGTCCAGATCTAGCTAGCTTTTTAGCAACGATGCCGAAAGCTCACCCACGAATTGCGGTTCTCGAAAGCGTAGTCAATCCAACCAATATTGGAGCAATTTTTCGTTCAGCGGCAGCTCTTGGAATAGATGGCGTAGTCGTGACGAGTGACTCTGCCGACCCGTTTTATCGGCGGGCTTCACGGGTATCAATGGGAACGGTTTTCCAAGTGCCGTGGACCTATGTTGACGCCAAACTCTGGCAAGCAGAAGGAATTAGCTTGCTTCATCGGTTGGGTTACAAAACCGCAGCGATGGCATTACGTCACAACACCGTTAATATTGACGATCCGCAACTGGATCAAGTGGATAAGCTTGCCATTATTCTTGGCTCAGAAGGTCCGGGTTTAAGAGAAAAAACAATTGCACAGAGTGATTTTACAATTAAGATCCCAATGGCACCGGGCGTGGACTCCTTAAATGTAGCCGCTGCCTCGGCCCTAGCCTTTTGGGAGCTAGGTAATCGGGAAGAAAATTGATGATCAAGAGAGTGGAACAGAACTAGCTTGTCTAGTTCATTGTGCCACTCTCAATTTTTTATTAAATTTGAAGATATAAACAGATATAAAATAGATTCGAGAATATAAAAAGTTATAAAGGAATAAAACAATGGCATACGATTTTAAAAAAGAACAAAAAGAACTTTATCGTCCAGGAAAACGACCGGCAATAATTAAAGTTCCGCCAATGAATTACCTTGCAGTGCAGGGGAAGGGTGATCCTAACGCTGAAAATGGTGAATATAATCAGGCACTTCAGCCCCTTTATGGGATTGCCTACACAATTAAGATGAGTAAGAAGGGTGATTACCAGATCCCTGGCTATTTTGACTTTGTTGTTCCACCGCTAGAGGGAATGTGGTGGCAACCAGGCGTTCAAGGTGTTGATTACCAGCATAAGGAGAAGTTTAACTTCATTTCGTTGATCCGGATGCCAGATTTTGTTACCACGGATGTCTTTGATTGGGCAATTAAAACGGCTACCGAAAAGAAACAGACTGACTTCTCTAAGGTTGAATTTAAGACCATTGATGAGGGATTATGTGCGCAAATACTCCACGTTGGACCATACGATGATGAACCGGCCACCGTTGAAAAGCTGCATGAATTTATTGCAAATAACGGCCTCAAGTTAGATATTAATGACCACCGTCACCACCACGAGATTTACTTATCCGATCCACGGCGGACAAAACCGGCTAACCTAAAAACTGTTCTTCGCTTACCAGTGAAAAAGCAATAGTAAGATAAAGAAAGTTTGTGGAATGGAGATGATCGAATGGTGTTAAATTTGAACGATGCAATTCAAGCCTGTTGGAAGCGGATCGATGAGGGGCAGGTGGCAACCTATATTCCGGTCCTTGCCAAGGTTGATCCTTACCAGTTAGGGGTATGTCTTTATAATGTCGATAGCGGAAAGAAAGACTGTGCTGGTGCATCTAATGTCCGCTTTGCAATCGAGAGTGTTTCTAAAGTCATTGCTCTCCTGTATGCAATTGAGCGCTTAGGGCTTACCACGGTTGAGGACCAGGTTGGTACCCGGCAAACAGGTTTTGCCTTTGATACGATTTTAAATATGGAAATTACTAAGGAAACCAAACCATTGAACCCGTTTGTCAACAGTGGAGCAATCCTGGTTTCGTCATTAATTGAAGAGGAGGACCACCTTTCCCCGTTTGACCAGATCCTTAACTTTACTCGGGAAATCTGCAATGATCCGCAAATTACCCTGAATGAAGAAATTTATCAATCCGAATTACGGACGGGGGACATGAACCGGTCACTCGCCTATTATCTGAAAGCTAAGGAAACGTTGGCCAATGATGTAACAACAAGCCTTGAGACTTACTTTAAGCAGTGCTCAATGATGGTTACCTGTGAAAGCCTTGCAAACTTGGGCGCAGTTTTGGCAAATGATGGGATCGCCCCGTGGAACGGTGAGCGGTTAATCTCCAGTGACGCAGCGACTTATACTAAATCCGTCATGATGACGACCGGCCTTTATAACCAGTCGGGGACTTACTCAGTTAAGATTGGTGTTCCAACAAAAAGCGGCGTTGGTGGCGGCTTAGTTGCTAGTGCACCCAAATACGGAATTGGGATTTTTAGCCCAGCTCTTGATCAAGCAGGAAATAGCGTTGCTGGTTTAGCGTTACTCGAAATGATCAGCCGTGAGTTAGATTTGGATATTTTTAAATATTAAGCTGGGAATTACTAGTAACATTTAGAGGCCGAAAAAGACATTTTGTCTTTCTCGGCCTCTTTCAGCTTTATTATTATTTTTTGAACTTCCTATTCGGTCACAACGTTAACCCGCTTTTGCGGAACCTTGACTAACATTCCAGCAATCACTGTAAAGATAGTGACGAGGAATGGGAAAAAGGCCCATGGAATGAACTGCAATGGGTTAATTTGCAGGGTAGTCGCGATGAAGACTCCGGAAACACTCCACGGGACAATGGCATTGACTGCAGCCCCGGCGTCGTTAAGGATCCGGGTGAGATCTACCCGTTTCAAACCAAGTTTATCAAATGAAGGTAAGAATGATTGACCGGGAAGGATAATGGCAAGGTAGTGTTCACCAACTAACAAGTTCACTCCGATACAGGTAATCGCGGTTGCTAGGGATAATCGACCTGGTGTTTTTACGATTCCGGTAAGGTGGTTAATAATTGTACTGATGATGTTGAATTTGATTAACAGACCACCAAGGGCAAGGGCAAAAACGATTAAAGCCAGTGAAGTCAGCATGCTTGAAATTCCACCCTTGGAAAGCAGGGTATCAATTGTCTTGTTACCGGTGTGAGAAACGAAACCGGTCATGATTGTCTTAGTAATTGTCGAAATGCTAGTGCTTGGCGCGTGGAACCAGCCAAGAAGGACGGCAAAGAGAGAACCAAGACCGAGTGAAGGAATTGCTGGTACTTGAAGGACTGCCAGGACAACTAAGAGGAGAACTGGCAATAAGGCCCAGCCGGAAACCCAGAAGCCGTTGCTCAAGCCGTTCATCATTTGGTGGACAGCAGCAAGGCTAACGTTTTTTGAGTTCAAGCCAAGGAAGGTGTAAAGAACGAGGCAGAGAGCCCAAGCGGGGATGTCGGTAGTGAGTAATGATTGAATATGCTTGTAGATACTGATTTCACCAACGCTTGCGGCTAAGTTAGTAGTACCGGAAAGCGGGGAGATGTTAGAACCACAAAAGGCTCCTGAAACGATGACCCCAGCAGTCAATCCTGGATTAATCTGTAAAGTGGCACCAATCCCAATGAAGGCAATCCCCATGGTGGAAACGGTAGTGAACGAACTCCCGCAGGCAACCCCGACTAAGGTACAAACAATGAAGACGGTCGGCAAGAAGAACTTAACGGAAATAATCTTGAAACCGAAGTACATGATTGTGGGGATGGTTCCTGAGAAGATCCAGGTAGCAATTAGGACCCCAATAGAAAGGAAAATTACTAATGGGTCAACCCCGGCACGAAGACCTTCCCGCATCCCGTCCATTACGGTTTGCCACTTAAAGCCGCGAAGATGACCGTAAACGGCAAGTACCATGAATGAGATAAAGAGGGGCGCTTGCGGCTCCTGCTTTTTGACAATAATCAGGTAACCTAGAATGCAAAGGATCCCGAAGAGGACTAGTAAACTTTCACCAAAACTGAATTTGGGTTCTGGATGATTCGTATCTTTCTTAAATAAACTCATAATCTTTCTCCTTAAATATAAAACCACCAGCTTGCAAGCAAAACTGCTCAACCTAGCTGGTGGTCTAATAGAAAGACGGAATTTATCGAAATGACTCACCATTACTAGGTTATGATCTCACCTAGCAATAGCTCACTAAATACAACTATGCTGAGGTGCGAACAGATTTGCCCGCACCATCATCGTGCAGACATTAAAGTTGCTGAGCATAGCGATAATAATACTTGGTACTTAGTGAATGAGTAGTCATATTTTATCTTTCCCTTCGTTAAATGATGCTTTTATTAAAACATTCTCATTTTAATCTGTCAATCTCTAATTTTGATTTTTTGCCAAAATTATCACTAAACCCATTAATGCTAAATTACTTTATTTTTTCTTTAAATAGCTTAATAATAGTATATAGAATGATAATTAAAATTAGTTCATGGTATAATCTATATGTAGACATATGGCTTGAATTTGACTTTTATTATTAATAACCTATCATTTTAAAAAATTAATGTTAACCAAGACCAGTTGGGAATTTTAGTGGTTAATTGGAAGACTATGGTTCAATTTTGAACTGGCTTAAGTACGATAAATGAAATTGCAGTATAATTAATAATTGGATACTAAATCGTGAATAAATAAAGCGGAGAGGAGAATAATTATGGGGAGAAACAATCAACGGAGAAAAATGATTCCCGAACAACGAAACTTCAAGTTATACAAGCACAAGAAGCAATGGATGACTGCGTGCGCGACCTTCTTGCTGACTTTTGGTGCAACCGCAGTGATGAACGTTAGCGCAAGCGCAAATACCGATAATACTAGCAATGGGGGTAGTACGCCTAATACTGCTGAAGTGGTTAAAGCGGCTTCAGTGAATAGCAGCCAAGAGCAGTCTAATAAAGAGACAGCCGCAAAGAGCGAGCAAGCGCAAACTGCAGCGCCCCAACCAACTCAACCGGTAAACTCCGCTAAAGCCACTAGCCACTCCGCAACAGTTACTACCTCTTCTGCCTCTTCAGCAACTCACCCAACGAGTTCTGCTACTGCTAAGGTCAATATTGCCCAAAAAGTTAATTTTGAGTTTGTGGATGAATATAAAAATGATCAAGTAGTCGGTCAACCTTACTCACAAGAGTTTATTCCAGGTGTTGCCACTAAGCTTAACTTTAATATGGCGATGCCAGATGGTTATGAACTAGGAAACGGTGCGTCAATTCCAAGTCAGTATACTTTGACTGCTTTTAGTCAAACGACGCCGGTTGTTCAAGTGCCAATTCACCAAAAGATGCACTTCTACATTACTTTCCATGATGAAGACTCAAACACTAATCTTGGTACGGTAAAAGTGTCAGGTTCTACTGCAGGCAATGGTGGCTATGATCCATATGTTGTATCGCAATTAAAATTCCCTGATGGTGCAAACGCTACAAACTATCAGTCTATTTCAACTTCTGGAGTGCCAGATAGGGTACAGCTACTTGGAAGTTATGGAGTACCACTTACTGATCCAAAAGCTGATTGGACTACTCCAAATTATAGATGGGAAAATACCTTTTCCGTTCTTAAGGCCTTAACTGGCGCTAATATGACCATTAATCTTAAGCACAAGATTAATACTACTCAAGAGCGACAAACGCGGACTGCAACGGTTAACTATGTCAAAGCCAAAGTTAATGCTGATGGTACCTACACCCAAGATGGTAGTGCTGCACAATCAGCAGTTCTTGATGTGTACTACAGCCGCAATAAGTATCAAGATCAGGTTACTAAAGTAAATACGTATTCTCCATGGCTTTGGGATACTAAACAGGGTCAAAATGGTTATCATGTAGTATCTGGTAATTGGACAAGCTTACCAACAAGTTGGGGAGCAGTTGTGGCTGATGTGCCAACTGTAGATGGTTATACCGCTGCTGTAATTACTGATAAATCTGGTAAACCAGCAAACCAATTTGTTTACCCAACTTGGAATAAGGCAGGGACATCCGACGAAGGTAAGGAATCCTTAGCATATACTGAGAACGCCTCGGTTTATGAAGCCCGTCCAGTTCACACTGTTTTGTATATTCCAGTTCAAACCCAAGCGAGATTGGTGACCGCTAAATTTATCATCTCGGGTGGTAATAAAGATGGTCAGGATTTTGCCCCAGCTTCTCAAGTACAAATATTTTACAATCGAACTGGTAGCTTAAACGTTAACAATAATACCATTACTTATGGTAATTGGCAATGGGATAATACCGCTGGCAATTCAACTACTCCTGGATTTAAAGTGCTTTCTGGATCATGGAGCCTTCCTACAAAATCGACTCAAAGCTGGAGTGTAAATGCTCCTAGCGCTGGTTCAGAATATGTAATGGCTAATATTAATTCTGCAGGTTCCTATAGTACCTTTACTTTTGGTGCTCCAGTCTATAATTCAAATACTACTTTTACTAATTCAACTGCAAATCAATGGTTTATGCGGAATGAATTAATCACGTACTATGTTCCTAAATCTCTAGTAAATAAGACAGTAACTCGTACAATTGTAATCACTGAACCAGGAGAAGCAACCAGAACTTTTTCTACTAAAACAGTTGTATTGAAGCGTCAAGTAAAAGTTAATAACGATGACACTGGTGTAGTATTCGCTGGCTTTGCAGGTAGTGGGTGGAATACTGGCAACTGGTCTGCACAAAATGTTCCAGCTAATGAAGGCTACACTATGTCGGTTACTCAAACAGTAAATGGTGTTACGACTCCACTTACACTGGTAAATGGTCAAATTCCAGCTGAAACAGTAACCGGTACTACACAAGACACAACTATTAATATCACTTGGGGCGCTGTAGCTACGGCAACCTTAACAGGTAATGGCGAGAGCACTTATAACGGTCAAGCAATTACTAATGGTGAACTTAATAATGGTATTCATGTAACAGTAACCGGACCTACTGCAAGTTCAGGTACCTATACTTTGCAAAATGGGGATGTTGAATTTTCTACTGACGGCACAACTTGGTCAACTAACATGCCAATTAATGCTGGCAAGTATCAAGTTCGTTTAACCACACAAGGTGAAACTGGCATTAAGAACCAGTTCGGCAATAACAGTATTGTTTGGACTAGTGACGGAAAATCAACAATTACTAGCAACGCAGCTTACACAATTAACAAGCTTGATAGTGAGGCCACAATGGCTAATGCCCGAACTGGCAATTATGAGATGACCTACAATGGTGCAGCTCCAAACGCAATTGATCCTGCGAAGTTCCAATTTACAGCTATTGTGAATGGTCAAAGCGTTGTCTTAGATGCAACCGGCTTAACTTCAGCTGACTTTGATTGGGCTGATGGTGTAGCTCCAGTAAACGTTGGTACTTACCAAGTTAAGTTAAACGCGGCTGGTTTAGCAAAACTACAAAAGAACAATCCAAACTTTACTTTAACTAATGCTGGCAATGGTACTTTCACTATTAATCAAGCGAATGCGTCAGCTACTTTATCTGGTAATGGCACGCGTCCATACAATGGCAATGCTGTTAGCGTTGATGATTTAAACGTAAGTAATGATAATAACCACATTACTTTGACCTTGCATTATCCAAAAGATGGCAACGCAGATTACTTAACTACGGTTAAGTTAAACGCGGGCGACTTTACTTGGAATACACCAAATGGTCAAGCTCCGGTCAATGCAGATAGTCAACCTTATACAATTGTTCTGAATTCAGATGCAATTGAAGGAATAATTAAACAAGCTGTTGGTAACGGTCAAAATGATGTAAGTAACGTTAAGTTTGCTAGTGATGCAATCAGTGGTAGTGCGAATTACACAATTACACCATTAAATACTGATGCTACCCTAGCTAACGTTACTGAAGGTAATTACACTAAGGTTTATGACGCTCAAGCTACTAACCAGATTGATCCAGCTAAGTTCCAAGTTACTGTGATGGTTAATGGCAAGAAGGTAACACTGAATACTCAATCATTTACTGGCAACAGCTATGAATGGGTTGATGCTAGTGGTAATGCGTTAACTGAAAACCCAAAGAACGTTGGTACTTACTACGTTAAATTAACTGATGCAGCATTTAAAGCTCTTCAAGCTCAGAATCCAAACTTTACTTTGGCTAACACTGGTTTAGGTGTTTACACCATTACGCCAGCTGAAGCTACTGGAACTTTAAATGGTTCTAATAGTAAGGTTTATGACGGCCAAGCAATTAGCGATGCTCAACTTAACTCAAATGGTGATATTAAGGTAAGTCTTAACTTCCCAGGTGTAAATGGTCAAACTTACACGTTAAAGCAAGGTGACTACACGATTAGTGGCACTGCTACTGATGTTGGTAACTACACTATCACTTTGACCCAAGCAGGGATTACTAATGTTGAAAACTACATCAAGTCACTAGCTGGTAGTGGTCAAAAAGATCAAAGTAATGTCCAATTCGCAAATAACGCAATTAGTGGACAAGCTAGTTTTGAAATTATCCCTTCAGCTAATGTAATTAGTGTAAGTGGTACGCAAACTGAAACTTATAACGGATCGGCAATTAATGTTGTCTACAATGCCGATGGAACTAATAGTGTTACTGTTTCAATTGCTAAAGCTGCTGGCAACGGTACTGGTGCATTAGCAAGCTTAGCTAACATAGCTCTTGATTCAGGCAACTTTATGATTGTCAATGGACCAGCTGTAAATGCTAATACTTACCAAGTTCAATTGACTGCTGACGGCTTAGCTAAGGTTCAACAAGCACTTGGTAATAATTACAGCATTAGTCTTGCAAACAGTACTGGTACTTTAATCATTAATAAATACAAAGCAAGTGCTAAATTTAGTGGCGATCCAGTATACACATATACTGGAGTAGCAGTTAGTCCAAATAATTACTTAAGCCAATACTCAATTAAACTAAATGAACCAAATAATCCAACTTATAAGTTGGTTGCTGGCGACATTGAATTTAATGTTAATGGTACTTGGACAACTGTGGCACCAGTGAATGCTGGTCAATACCAGGTTCGGTTATCGCAACAGGGCTGGAATAATATCAAAGCCATTAATAGCGCTAATGTTGAGTGGTCGGCCACTGCATCTGCAGGAACTGGTACTTACACCATTAACCAAGCTAAAGTGACTACTGACCTTAGTGGTAATAATTCAATGGTCTACAATGGTTCAGTCGTTACTACTACTGACTTGTATGCTAATGGTTCGACAATTAATGTTTCAATTAACGGTACTGGAATTACTAACTTACCAACTACTTTTACTTTAAGTGATGGTGACTATACTTGGGATACAGCTGATGGTAGCGCACCAAAAGATGCTGGTAATTACACTATTAAGTTGACTGAAGCAGGGATTAACCATATCCAAGCTCAAATTGACCAAGCTGTTGGTCAAGGTAACGTTGCTTTAACTACGACTGCTGATAAAGCAGGAACTGCTAGTTTTGAAATTAAACAAGCGGTAGCTTCAAATGTTCAATTATATGGTAACGAGCAATCAACATATAATGGACAAGCTGTTGTCTTCGATCCAACTAATAGTGAAGCGGCTAAAAACTTTGGCTTCCACAATGTTGAAAACTTAACGCTTCCTACCTTGTCTACAAGTGATTTCACTTGGTACAATGCTCAGGGTAACGAGATTCCTGCGCCAACCAATGCAGGAACTTACTACTTAAAGTTGAATGCCGCTGGTGAAAAGGTATTTGCTAATGCAAATCCTAACTATACCTTTGAAGATAATGGCAAGAGTACAATTAGCGGTCAAATTATTTATGTAGTAAATCCTGCAGAACTCGTAATTGGAGTTGCTGGTAGTGCTTCGAAGGTATTTAATGATAAAAATGCAGCAATTACGCAAGATCAGATTAATAAGGGCGATATTAAGCTGGTCTGGGGGAACTCGGATACTGAGCCTGTTGATTTAGGCAAGTTCGATTTAACGCCAGATGATCTTGAAGTAGTAGATGCTCAAGGTAACCCAGCGCTTCACGCTAATGCTGGATATGGAGTTAATGGACAACCTATTAAAGGGACACCTTATATTGTTCGCTTAACTGCTAGTGGTCTTGAAAGAATTAAACAACTAACCGGCGCAAGCAACTACACGATTAGTCAATCAGCTAATAGCGGGGAATACTTCATTTACGAACATAAGGCTGAATTGACCTTAACTGGTAACCAGACAACCGTTTATGGAACAGCAATGCCGTTTGATCCAAGTGCATATAAGTTAGACTTTACTAATTGGTTGAATACTGATAAACCAATTCCACATCTAACTTGGAAAGACGGTAAGCTTTTGAATAATGACAATGATACGGGACTTACGTGGACTGCTGGTGACTTATATGTTGAAGGCTATCCAAATGGTGGTGTTCCAACAAATGTCGGGACTTATCGTGTCAAGATCTCTAAGCAATTAACTGATAAACTGCGTCAGTTGTTCACAGACTATGACTTCTCAGGCAATGTTGGTAAAACTACTACCACTGATGGCAACGTCATTCTTAGTGAAAAAGATGTGGTGGAGCCTAGCCATACCCCAGCTTCATATATCATTACCCCAGCGCAAACAACAGTCACGATTAATGGTGCTGAACATATTAAATATGGCGAAAATACAACTATTAATTATGGTGGCAACAACGGCTACTCAATTTCAATCACCGCTCCAGTTCATAATGACAACGTAGATAATGACGCTGAACTAATTTACACCAATGTAACTTTAGGTAATGGCGATCTTGAATTTGTTACTCAGCCAGGTAATGTCGGTACTTATCAAGTTAAGTTATCAGCACAAGGTTTAAAGAAATTGCAAGACTTAACTGGTGCAAGTAACTATGATTGGACGCAAGCAGCTAGTGCACGAGCAAACTTCTATGTTGATCAGATGCCGGTAACGATTGCTGTTTCAGGTCAATCCAGTGTTACTTATGGTAGTCCAGAATGGCTTGATGTAATTAGTGAGAATCCATCGGGCTACACTTTGACTATTACTACTGAAAATGGAACAATTTTAAGTTATGATGCAGTTGATGGCGACTTGGTATTTAACCAAACTCCAGGTAATGTCGGTACTTATCAAGTAGAATTATCTACGCAAGGGTTAACTAACATTGAAAAAGCTTTAGGTACTAACTATTCTTATCCACAAGGTGCTACTGATGTGACTACCAAAGGTACACTTACAGTTAACCAGGGTGAAGTTACAGTTACTCTTAATGGTAGTGATGGTAAAGTCTATAACGCTGGTCAAACCGTACCAAATGATCTTGAATTAAGTAAATATAATGTTACTTATTCAGCAACTGTCTACTCGGCAGATGGTACAGCACAAACTCTTGCTCTAACAGCTAATGATTTGCAAATTGTTGGCGATGCAACCAATGTCGGTACTTACCACGTTGAATTGTCACGGACAGGTCAAGAAAAGCTCGAACAACTAACTGGTAATAACGGTGCTAACTACGAGTGGAGGTTTAATACTAATGCTGACTACAAGATCAGTGCGGTAGCTGCTGAGGCAAAACTTAGTGGATCTAATGAAAAGGCTTTTGATGGTTCAGCAGTAACTACAGCTGAAGTAAATAACAATGGTCAGATTTTAGTCCACCTTACTTATCCAGGCTCAACTGCTCAAAGTACTTACACTTTGCAAGACGGTGACTATACTTGGGATACTGAGGATGGTCAAACAATTTCTGCACCGACAAATACTGGTACTTACACTATTAAGTTGAACAAGCAGGCTATCTTAGCTCACTTACAAGCTGCTCTGAACCAGCAAGCTGGTAAAAATAACGTCACAATTTCTGCAGATGACTTAACTGGTCAAGCAAGCTTCACGATTACACCAAAGAGGATTGCTAATGTAACGGTTTTTGGTGATGACCAATCTAAGACTTACAACGGTCAACCAGCGGATCTTGATGTAACTGGCTTAACGATTAAGGCTGACGGTACAGTTACCAATACGCCATTGGTAAATCCAGGCATCAGTGCTAGTGACTTTACTTGGTACGATGCAGCTGGTAAGAAGCTTGAAAGTGCACCGGTTGATGTAGGAAATTACCAAGCACGCTTGAATGCAAGTACACTTACTAAATTGCAACAAGCAAATCCAAACTATCAATTTAGTTCAGTTGACGGTGTAATTAACTACACCATTAATCCAGCTGTTGCCATTGCAACAATTGGTGGTTCAACTAGCCGTGACTACAATGGTCAAACTACTTCAATTGCTGATGTAGTAAATGATGTGACTTGGAATGCAACTGGTTTAGTATCAGGTCAAAACATTAATACAACTGGTATTAATGCCAATAGCTATGCTTGGTACACCAAGGATAACGATGGCAATTACGTTGCAATGACTGGTAACCCGGTTAACGCAGGTACTTATTACTTGAGATTGACCGATGTCGCAATTGCTCATGTTAAGGCTGATAATCCAAACTACCACTTTACTATGGTTGATGGCACATTTACTTACACGATTAAGGCAGTTGCTGGTCAGGCAACGCTTAGTGGTTCAGCTTCTAAGACTTACGATGGTCATGCGGTAACGACTGCTGAAGTTGACAGTACAGACGGTAACGTTATTGTTCACCTCAACTTCCCAGGCTCAACTGCTCAAAGTACTTACACTTTGCAGGATGGTGACTACACTTGGGAGACTGAGGATGGCAATGCACCAACTAATGCTGGTACTTACACTATTGAGTTGAGTGAACAAGGCTTAGCTAACTTACAGCGGGCAATTAATCAACACGCTAGTCAAGGGAATGTTACCTTGGATGCACAAGACTTGTTAGGATCTGCTACTTACACGATTAAGCAAAAGGATCTTAATGTTATCCTTGGTGATAATAGTAAGGGTGCAGATGGCAAGACTTACGATGGTCAACCGGCAACAATTAACACCCAAGATACCAACTTTGGTGTATTTACTTCGACTGGTTTGGTAAACGGTGAGACACTGAATACTGTTCACTTAACTGCTGGTGACTACGAGTGGGTCGACGCCAACGGCAAGCCTATTTCAGCCCCAACAGATGCCGGTACTTACTACATCGCCTTAACTGCTGATGGGTTGAAGAAACTCCAAGCTGATAATCCAAACTACAATGTTTCTGAAAGCGGTCGATTTACTTATGTAATTAGTCCGGCAGAAGCTAACGTAACGATTACTGGTAGCCAAGAAAGTACATCGACCTCAATTGATGGCAAGAAATTTAAGGTTAATGTGCCAACTGGGATTACGGTTCCAGCAGGGATGGCTTACGAATTTGCAAACGGCATTCCAGCTGAATCTGGTGTTTACGTCATTAACTTAACTCCAGAAAGTATCATCGCCCTTGAAAAGGCCAATCCAAATTACCAGCTGAATGTTTCTTCAGACGCTAAGTTTACTTTGGATGCAACCTTGACGATTGAATTCGAAGATACTCAAGAGGGGAATAAGCAAGTTGGTCAAACAAGTACTAAGTCTGGCGTTGCAGGCTCAACTATTGATGATCTTGACTTGAAGGTTCCAGAAAACTATGAGTTGGCACCAGATCAAGAATTGCCAACCAGCTATACTTTTGGCAAACCATTGAGCCAGAGCTTGTACATCAAACTGGTTCATAAGACGGCAACCGTTGACCCAACTGATCCAACGACAAATCCAACTAAGGATAAAAATTGGTTCAAGGAAAATGATTTGGTTAAGGATGTTACTCGGACCATCAATTACGAAGGTTTGAGTCAAGAACAACTAGCTCAAATTCCAGCAGACCAAAAGAAACAAACGGTTGAGTTTACGCGGACTGCTAAGTATGACTTGATAACTGGTAAACTCGTTGCTAATAGCGAAGGTCAGTGGACTGCAGTTGATGGCAAGAATACCTTTGCTGGCTTCACACCGAAGGACTTTGCCGGCTATACTGCAGCTCCTGCCCAAGTTGAGCAAGCAACGGTAACTGGTAATGACAAGGATAGTGAAATTACTATTAGCTACACTGCTAACCTACAAACCGGTAAGATTTCGTACGTTGATAATAGTAATGGTAAAGAAATTGGCCAGACCGCCCTTAGTGGTAAGACTGGCGAAACTGTCAAGGTAGCTCCACAAGCTCCAGCAGGTTGGCAGATCGTTCCGGGTCAAGAAATTCCTAAGACGGTTACTGCAACCGTTGATGGTATTCCAACTGTAACTGTAAAGGTTGAACATAAGACAATTACTGTTACGCCTGATACACCAACATCAGGAATTCCAACCGGCCCAGTGCCAGGTGACCCAAGTAAGAACTACGAGAAGATGGAGAACTTAACGGCTAGCCCAACTCGGACGATTGTGGTCACTGACCCGAGCGGTAAGACGACAACAATTAAGCAAGTTGTTCACTTCACTAGAACAGCAATGTTCGATGAAGTAACGGGTGCAATTACCTACAGTGACTGGACAAGTTCAGATCCAACAGAGTGGTCAGACTACACTGCACCAGAGATCCCTGGATATACTGCCAATAAAGTAGTGAAGGCTCAATCAGTGACGGTTGATACTCAAGATGAAACGGTAGAAATTTCTTACACTATAAACCCAACGCCAACGACTGCTACCCAAACAGTTCAGTTCGTTGATCAAGCGGGTAAGGTAGTAGGAACCGCTAGTTATAACGGTGAACTTGGTCAAGTTCTTCCAGTAACTCTTAGCGTGCCAAAGGGTTACAAGCTAGCGGATGGTCAGGAATTACCAATGCAGATCACGGTTAATAATGGAATAACTGTTATTAGAGTGGTAGCTGACGGAACTGACCAACCAACCACACCAGATCAGCCAACAACACCTGAACAGCCGACAACACCAGATCAACCGACTACTCCGGCTCAGCCAACAACACCTGAACAGCCAACGACTCCAGGTCAACCGACTGCTCCGGTTCAACCGGTAACGCCAGGCCAATCTGGAAACAATACCAAGCCAAACGGCAATGTACCTGGAAATGGCACTACTGGTTACATTACCAACGGCAACGCAATTTCTTCCCAAATTGCTCATTACACTAATGAGAATGGCAATAAGGAAAAGCAATTACCACAAACTGGTAACGCTGATCATGAGAAGGCTTCAATGCTTGGATTCCTCTTTGCAGGTCTTGTAAGCATCTTTGGCTTTACTGGACGGCGAAAGAAAGATGAGCAGGAACGGTAGTTAATTTCTAGTTACTTATTTCTACGCTTAGTCAAGCGAGATTACCGACATTATTTACTTTTATGTTGGTAGTCTCGCTTTTCTTTTGGTTTAAATTAGGTAATTAAGGTCGAAAAGCAGGTTTAAAGCCCACGACAAAAAAGCCCATTGCTTACATCTGTTTAAACAGTGGACTGAACTTAAGACAATGAACTAATTCTGGACTTACCCTTTAGTAGCTAAGGTGTAATCATAGAATTGGTTATTTATGACGAGATGATAAATAGTGCGAATTAACCGGTGAATAGCAGCGATCGCAATCTTCTTCGTTCCTTGTTGACCGTTCTCTAATTTCCGGCGTTGGTAATAGTCATTGATGTGGTTTGGGTGATAATGAGCAGCTGAGGCGATGTTTTGAATTGCCTTGAAGAGAATCTTCCTGGCTACCGTATTTCCACGCTTACTAATATGATTATTAGCGACATAATCACCAGACTCATAGTGTCGTAAATCGATCCCAATAAAGGCGTTCAAGGCATTACTGTTGCGGAAACGTCGAATATCACCAAGCTCACCAATCAAGGACACCACGGTTCGGACGCCTAATCCTGGGATACTAAGCAGTTCGTTATATTCAGGCAGTTCCTTAGCGAGTGCAGTCATTTGCTCGATGATACTAGCCTTAAGCTTGGTTTCTTCCCGAATTTGGTTTACGAGGTGCTTCACCTGAAGATAAACCGGTGAATCATCGTCGACTGCCGAATATGAAAGGCGAGCTGCCGAATAAAGGCTGTGGGCAATTTGTTCTGCGCGGGCACGCGAGATCTTCTTTTTATTTAGCGATAACTTTTTCTTTTTAGGTAAATTGAAATGAGGAGTGCTAAGCTTACGGAAATAATAACGGTAAGCCAGAAGCCAAACTGAGTATCTTTCCATGGAAGACCACCCACGTTCATCCCCATGAATCCAGAAACCAGTGCTGCCGTTGCGATCACCAGTCCAGCTGAGTCAAGGAACTTCATTAAGTTATTTAAACTGGAATTCATCATTTCAGTAAATAAACCACTGATCGAATCAAGGAGATCTCAAAATATATGGATCGTTTTTGTGAGCCGTCGTTGCTGAATATCTAATTTAAAGCAAAGCTCCTTTTGACGAACGGCTTTGAACTGCGGATCCTTAATAAATGCGGCAACTGTTTCTGACTGGTCGTTCATGGTGTGTTCAAAGAAAACTAACTTTCTGGTTAAGTTGGTTAATGCCCTTAATTCATCATTGTTGAATGATTCTTGGGCAGCAGCATCAAGTTGATCGATTTTCGGCTTATATTCCAAGAGGGCATTCATCAAATTTTGCTGACATTTAAGGGTGTAGCCAGCAATGAAATCAATAATTTGTGAATCCTTTTCAGCGAGTTGCCGTTGACAGGTTTCACTATTGTCAGTGCAAATGATTAAAACGTCCTGATTAAAAATGATAATGGCAGGAGTTAGCTGATTTTCGATTTTTTCTTGTTTGGGGATAAAGTCATAGATTACCAGGATGTGCCCTTCCGGAAGAGTATCGCTAATAATTGGGTGATAGTGCGAAACTTCTTCAGGGGACGAACAGTAATCAAACGTCAAGTGCTCAAGATCGAAAGTCTGACATACTTGATGTAACTCATTTTTACTAGCCTGTGTAAGCAAAATTAAATTACAGTTTTTAAGGTCCGCGGTACATTTCTCTGGGCCGTGGCTAGAAAGCCGGTATTTTGTTAGCATAATTCACCTCACAATAATTAATAAGAACTTTATAGGTTGATTCTAGCATAGCCGGGAGTTTAATAAGCTTTAGTCATTATAAAGTTAAAGGACTTCTTACCAGTTTATGAATCTCTTTAATTTTTGTTCAGGAATGAAGATGCTACCGAAAGAGGGCTAGTTTAATTTTAACGGATAATTATTTATTTTTGTTGCATTTGCAACAAAAATAAATATAATAGAACAAGTAAGGAGATATTTATCATGATTGACATTTTGCGTGAGGTGGGAATGATTGAGCGCGCGCTTGATTCAATTTCCAACATTGAATTTAAGGACATTAACTTATCTAACCTGCAATTTCTCTATGTGGTGCGGATATATGAACACCCGGGGATCATTGCCGAGCAGCTTGCCAATCTGATAAAGGTCGATCGGACAACTCTTGCCCGTGCCGTGCGTCGTTTGGAAAAGCAGGGTTATGTTTATCGGGAAAGCGATCCGGACAATAAAAAGATTAAGCACCTTTACGTTACGGAAAAGGGGAAGCAGATTTATCCTTTTATTATCCGGGAGAATTCGCATTCGAATGAAGTCGCTTTGCAGGGCTTTACTCCAGAAGAAGCCCAACAGGTTCATGATTATTTGAAGCGGATTCGTCAAAACATTGACGCTGATTGGAAGTTCGTTAAGCGTGGCGGAAAACGAAAATATTAATTAAAGGAGCGATTTGAAATGGATCAAGTAACAGTTGACCAAGGCTTTTGGGATCTTTTCCCAGACGCTCAAGTAAATATTTTGTACGCAGACGGAATTAATAATCACGATAACGATGAGAATGTAACAGAACGACGGCAGTTACTCCATAATGCTACTAAGGAAGCCCAAAAGTTTTTGACGAACGAAACTTTCCGTTTGAATCCAGTGATTGACCAGTGGCGGAAGGCTTACCAACAATTCAAGAAAAAGAAGGGTGCGCGTGCATCAGTCGAAGCACTATTGAAGCGAGCAAATCAGGGACGAACTTTTGAGCCAATTAACCCGCTAGTTGATGTTTACAACAGTGTTTCAATGACATATGGCGTTCCTGTAGGTATTGAAGACCGGGATAAGATTGCTGGTGATATGCACCTTGGGATTGCAAAAGGCGGCGAAGCGTTCGATTCAGTTGGTGATGGTAAGAACGAGCCAGCCCTTGAAGGTGAAGTTCTCTGGTACGATAACGATGGTGCAGTTTGCCGTTGCCTGAATTGGCGTGACGGTGAACGGACAATGCTGACAGAGGACTCTCAAAACGTGGTTGCCGTAATTGAATCAGTTAACGCTGAACAAATCAAACGCGCTAATGAAGCAATGGAAGAATTATCAAAGTTGATTCAACACTACTTTAATGTTGAGCCAAGCCAGGTCTTCCACCTTACTAAGGATAACCCGACAGCAGTGGTACCAAAGTAATTAATTTCAGTTAAGACTAGGAATGTTCCTGGTCTTTTTTGATATAATCATCTTAGTAATATCGCGCTGGATCTACTAAGGAGTGATCTTAATGGATTATGCAGGGAAATCACCAGAATTATGGGCGGCAATTAAGAAGGAAGAACACCGTCAGCAAGAAACGATCGAATTAATTGCTTCCGAAAACATTGTTTCTAAGGAAGTGCGGGAAGCTCAGGGATCCGTATTAACTAATAAGTATGCGGAAGGGTACCCAGGCAAACGTTATTACGGTGGTTGCCAATACATTGACCAGGTTGAGCAATTGGCAATTGACTACGCAGAGAAGCTTTTTGGTGCTGAATACGCGAATGTGCAGCCCCACTCCGGTTCGCAAGCAAACATGGCGGTTTACCAGGCACTCCTTAAGCCAGGGGATAAGATCCTGGGAATGGGGATGGATGCTGGTGGTCATTTGACCCACGGAGCAAAGGTAAATTTCTCAGGAAAAGTTTATGAATCATACAGCTACGGCTTAAATCCGGCAACGGAAGAACTGGACTTTGATCAAATTGAACAATTGGTGTTAGAGATTAATCCGCGATTGATTGTAGCTGGGGCTTCTGCTTACAGTAAAATTATTGATTGGCAAAAATTCCGTAAAATTGCGGATGAAGTTGGCGCATACTTAATGGTTGATATGGCACACATTGCTGGCTTGGTAGCTACGGGAGCCCATCCTAACCCGGTACCGGTTGCGGATGTGGTTACCACGACAACCCATAAGACTCTTCGTGGCCCTCGTGGCGGGATGATCCTTTCTAAGTCGCCAGAAATTGGTAAGAAGATTAATTCGGCACTTTTCCCTGGAACTCAGGGTGGCCCGCTGGAACACGTCATTGCCGGGAAAGCCCAAGCGTTTTATGAGGATCTTCAGCCGCAATTTACTGACTACATTAACCAGGTTGTCAAAAATGCTGCAGCAATGGCAGACGAATTTAATAAGTCGGCCACTATTCGGGTTGTTTCTGGGGGTACCGAAAACCACCTCTTGGTAATTGATATTACTAAGACCGGCATTACCGGTAAGGACGCTCAAGACTTATTGGATGAGGTCCACATTACAACGAATAAGGAATCAATCCCTAATGATCAGCGCAGTCCGTTTGTGACGAGCGGGTTGCGGATTGGGACACCAGCGGTAACTAGCCGGGGCTTTAAGGAAGCTGATGTTCGTCAGGTAGCTGATTTGATTATTCAGTTGCTGGAACACGCTGATGATAAAGCAGTCAAGGAAGAAGTTGCCCAGCAGGTCCATGAGCTAACTAGTAAGTACCCAATCGAGGAATAATTAGGGCAAAATTATTCCGCAAACGAATGGTTAGCTATAGGAAGAAAGCGTTTTTCATTTACGTCGCTTTTTCCTTATAATAAAGGAGAATGTTATTGAAATGAAAGGAGTCCTCAAAATGAAGAAGGCATTTTTTGCTAAAGCAGGACAAATGGAATTAAAGGACGTCGAAAAGCCAGTAGTTCAAGCAGCGGACGATGTGATTTTGAAGATCGTTCGGACTTGCGTTTGTGGATCAGACCTCTGGAACTTCCGGGGAATCAACCCACTTAAGGGTGGCGAAGAAAACTCTGGTCACGAAGCATTAGGAATTGTTGAAGAAGTCGGGGATGACATTACCACGGTTAAGCCTGGTGACTTTGTAATTGCCCCATTTACCCATGGTTGTGGTCAGTGTGCTGCTTGTCGTGCGGGATTTGACGGTTCATGCGAAGATCACGCTGATAACTTTAGTAATGGTGTTCAAGGAGAATACTACCGCTTCCAACATGGTCAATGGTCTCTTGTTAAGGTTCCTGGTCAACCAAGCTATTATAGTGAAGGGATGTTGAAGTCACTTTTGACCCTTGCTGATGTCATGGCTACTGGTTACCATGCCGCACGGGTTGCTAACGTTAAGGATGGCGATACCGTTGTAGTTATGGGTGACGGTGCTGTTGGTCTTTGTGCAATTATCGCTGCTAAAATGCGTGGCGCTAAGAAGATCATTTCTACCAGTCAGCACGCAGATCGGGAAGCCTTAGCGAAGGAGTTTGGGGCCACCGATAACGTTGCCGAACGTGGTGACGAAGCCGTGAAGAAGATTATGGAATTGACTCATGGTGACGGTGCAGACGCTGTTCTTGAATGTGTTGGGACTGAACAATCAACTGACACAGCAATGAAGGTTGGCCGTCCAGGCGCCATTGTTGGTCGGGTTGGTTTGCCACATACGCCAAAGCAAGATATGACTACCCCATTCTATAAGAACACAATTGTTGCTGGTGGTCCGGCTTCAGTTACGACTTACGACAAGGCTATTCTTCTTAAGGCCGTTCTTGATGGTGAAATTAACCCTGGTAAGGTCTTCACTAAGACATTCACCCTTGACCAAATTCAGGATGCATATAAGGCAATGGATGACCGTCAAGTTATTAAGTCTTACGTTGTAATTGACTAAGCAAATTAAATAATTCAACCGTCCTTTGATTCGTCAGTTCATTATTTTTGACGAATCGAAGGGCGGTTTTTTAAAGTTAGGGACGAGTGAGAAAGGAGGGGTGAAGATGCGTCGTTATTTCTTATTGTTATTGACGTTAATAACGGTTGGCTTAATTACTCAGTCGGCTAGTGCTGATGATAATAATTCATCACTGCCAACAAACTATTTCAACCAGGATGCTGAAGACGCCAGTTCAAACGATTTTAGTTTTAATGATTCTGATCAAACACCAAATAACCAGAAATTAGCAATCCCCCAGAATACACCAACACCCCTTGAAGGAATCAGGTGGCGGAAACGGACGATCCTGATCTACATGCGGACGACTGATCCCCAACTAAAGGCTGCTTTCCGCAGTGCAGTCAAAAAGTGGAACCAGGTTAAAGTGATCAAGATTAAGTGGACGAAAAACGAGGATAAAGCAAACATCATTGCCACGGATAGTGATCTTTCGGCTCATACCAGCAATAACGGGGTCGGCTATCAGACAGCCCAGCTGGGAGAAACCAAGACGGAGTACAATCCTGATACCCATGAATTACAAAAGGCGACCTCGATCCTTGATCCTTACCAGCTAGACTATACTAACCCAAACTTTCGGAGTGAGGTTGCCCAACATGAACTAGGACACGCCTTAGGGTTAGCCCACGCTCCGGAATATGAGCATAGTGTTATGGTACCGCGGAATATTCGTAACGGAATTACCAAACAGGATCGGAAAAGCATTCGTCTCCTTTACCAATAAATTTTATTGTTGACAAATGTAAACAATGATTTACAATAGAATTATAAATTACATTTGTAAACGATAAAAACGGAGGAATTTATTATGGCACAAATCATTGTTCTAATTGTAGCGGTTGCGTTGATTGCGGGAATTGTTTGGTGGTTCTTTGGTAAGCATGAACAATCAAGCGAACAAGCAGCGGTTGCTAATGATCAGCAAACTGCAACGGTTGTTGTTCAGGGGGGTTATTCGCCAGAAGAAGTCGTTTTGAAAAAGGGGATTCCGGCAACGGTAAACTTCAATATGAAGGATTCTACTGCTTGTCTCTCCCACGTTGTCTTTGATAAGTTGGGAGTTAATAAGGATCTTACCAAGCAACCGGTAACCTCAATTAAGATTCCGACCGATAAAGCTGGTGAATACAACTTTGCCTGCGGGATGGATATGTTTCACGGGAAGGTGGTTGTTAAGTGATGCTCCGCAAGTTAACTAGTACGCAACGCTTTTGGATTGCATTTATTTTAGCTATCCCAATGCTAATCCAAATGTTGGCAATGCCATTTCATTGGATGATGCCAGGTTATAATTGGGTTGCGTTAATTACTACCACAATCATCATGCTTGTAGCAGCTCTCCCTTACTGGACCAGCGCCTGGGCAGCATTTAAAAAGCACAGTGCTAACATGAACACTTTAGTTGCCTTGGGAACTGCGATTGCATACTTTTACAGTATTTTTGCAATGGTAACGGGACGGGCAGTCTACTTTGAAAGTGCAGCCTTTATTACCGTCTTTGTTCTTCTCGGCGATACAATGGAAGAACGGATGCACGATAATGCTTCAAATGCCTTGAAGAAACTGCTTGATTTACAAGTGAAGGACGCTACCGTCTTACGTAACGGTGAATTTGTTCAGGTACCGCTGGATCAGGTTCAAGTAGGCGAGACGATTAAGGTTAAGCCTGGAGAAAAAATTCCGGTAGATGGGAAGGTTCTTAGCGGGACGACTACGGTTGACGAGTCAATGATTACTGGGGAAAGCATGCCAGTAAAGAAGCAGCCTGGGGATGAGGTTGTTGGCTCGACAGTCAATGGTGATGGTACGATCACTTTTGAAGCAACGAAGGTCGGCTCAGACACGATGCTCGCTCAGATTGTCGAAATGGTTAAGAAGGCTCAAACTAGTCATGCACCAATTCAGCATCTGACTGATCGTGTTTCACAGATTTTTGTTCCGGTAGTTTTGATTATTGCAATTTTAACTTTCACTTTTTGGTACGTTTTCTTCGGTGCTACTGCGGTTCAGGCAATGCTTTTTGCCGTTTCAGTAATTGTCATCGCTTGTCCGTGTGCTCTTGGGTTAGCTACACCAACAGCATTGATGGTCGGTACCGGTCGAGCTGCTAAGATGGGAGTACTGATTAAGGATGGCGAAGCACTTGAAGAAATTGAAGATGTTAAGACAATCATCTTTGATAAGACGGGAACAATTACTGCCGGAAAGCCACAAGTAACAGATGTTATTGGTGATTCTCATGAGGTGCTTAGTTTAGCGGCTAGCCTAGAAGCATCTTCTGAGCACCCGTTAGCCTCCGCAATTATGAAGAAGGCAGAAGAAGACCAAATTCAATTTACGGAAGCAGCATACTTTAATGCAGTAGAGGGAAAAGGAGTCCGTGCTAAAGTTGATGGCAAGATTGCATTTATCGGTAATGAAAAATTAGCCGAAGACGCGCAGGTTAGTTTTAAACTGAAAGAACAGCTTATGAAGTTGCAAAAAGAAGCAAAAACGGTTGTCTTGGTTGGTGTTGATAATAAGGTAATTGGTCTGGTCGCAATTCAGGATGTCCCTAAGCCAAGTTCTGCACCAGCCATTGCTGAATTAAAGAAGCAGGGCTTGAAGACGGTAATGTTGACTGGAGATAACCAACAAGTCGCTGAAGCAATTGCTAAGGAAGTTGGAATTGACCAGGTAATTGCTGGCGTTTTGCCAAACCAAAAGGCGGATTACGTTGCTAAGCTACAGGAGAAGAATAAAGTTGCTTTTGTTGGTGACGGGATCAATGATGCTCCTGCGTTAACTACGGCTGATGTCGGAATTGCAATGGGTTCCGGGACTGATATTGCTATTGAGTCTGGAAGCATTGTCCTCGTTCAAAATAGCTTAATGGGTGTTGTCCAAGCAATCGAAATGTCAAAGAAGACCTTTAACAGAATCAAGCTGAACCTATTCTGGGCTTTGATTTATAACTTAATTGGGATCCCGATTGCCGCCGGAATTTTTGTTGGCCTGGGCTTACAATTAAGTCCAGAAATTGCGGCACTTGCGATGGCCTTTAGTTCGGTTTCAGTCGTAACATCATCATTATTGCTGAATTATGTCAAAATTCCGGATGAACGAGTAGCTAGTCACTTGGCAAACTAATATTTCTAACTCCTAGAATGAGATCACTTTTATTCTAGGGGTTAGATTGCGCTTTGAGGTGTGATACAATAGGAACCGAATGCTTTTATGAGCAAAATTACGAACGAAGCCATGAGGACGGGATTAATGTAATCCTGGATCATACTCTCATTGCGAGAGCGTAGTTCAAAAATACGTGAAGGAGTTTTTAGTTATGATTCAAACAATCGATCTGAAAAAAGGAATGGTTTTTGAACGCGGTGGCAAGTTGCTCCGGGTTCTTCAAATCAACCACCACAAGCCAGGTAAGGGTAACACTTTGATGCAAATGGACATCCAAGACGTTCGGACTGGTTCCATTGTTCACACTACTATGCGTCCATCCGAAAAGGTTGAACAAGTTAACGTTGACAAGCGTCAAGCACAATACCTTTATGATCAAGGCGATGCTTCAGTATTCATGGACATGGAAAACTACGACCAATACGAAGTTTCCGCTAGTCAACTTGGCGATGACAAGAAGTACTTGGTTGAAAACATGAAGGTTACTGTTAACTTTGTTGATGGTGAAATCGTTGGGATCGAATTACCAACCACAGTTGAACTTGAAGTTGCTGATACCCAACCAATGATCAAGGGTGCCACTATTGATGGTGGTGGCAAGCCAGCTACTATGACTACTGGTTTAGTTGTTAACGTTCCTGCATTCATCAAGAACGGTGACAAGCTGATCATCAACACTACTGATGGATCTTACAAGTCACGTGCCTAAATTAGAGTGCGAGCCCGTTAAAACTTTCCGGTGGCTAACGATTTCTCCGCTGAACGGCGTCTTGCCGTCGGAGGCGGAGGTCGTTAGCTCAAGGAAGGTTAGGGCGAGCCGATCTCGACTGTGTTGCCTAGAACGTTATCTCTAGCAAGTTCCTGGCGAGCACATTTTGACTGTGTAGCCTAGAACGTTACGGTGATCCGCAGTAGCTGAGTGGGTTCACAGACGAAATTGATAAATTCAAAAAAGACTAAGCTGAATTTTCAACTTAGTCTTTTTTTGACTAGCGAGTATATTTGAACAAGAATTTGACTTCGAACAATTGTTCTAGTATATTTAGATAGCAATTTGTTTTAGTGGGGTAGTGACGATTTTGAAAAAGATAATTACGATGACGGCTGAACAACGCGCCAGCATTTTACAGCAATTAAATGAACGACAAATCGAAGCCTTAAGTGAATTTACCCGCTTCACGATGCTTTCACAATTTCATACTCGTCACTATTTACAGAATACTGATTGGCAGTTTGTGGGGATGGTTGTTGATCCCTGGTATCAGCGAGTACATGGTCACCATGGTGAGAATTTATACTGCGATTGTGGACGCCGGTTAAAGAATCAGTTTATTCTTCGCTCACGTTCGACAGGTAAACTGCTATATTTAGGAATTACTCACTTTCAACAGCATGCAAGTATCCCGATGGCAGTTGCTAAGGAAATTCAGCAGGGGATCAATGAGGTTCACCTGTACATGGATAGCATTCTGTTGAAGTACCAATCTGGCCAGCGTTTTCCCGAAAAATTATTTGACTATGCTTGCCAACATAACGGGTTTAAGAACCGAGAAAGTACAATTTTATTTCAACGCTGTCAGCTCTTTAGTCAGGTTAATTTACCACTATACGATACTGACGAGCATGATCTCCGTACCCTAGTTGAACAATTGAAGACAGGGAACCGGCCACGATTAACTAAAGAGCAGATCAAACAGTTATTAGCATCAATCGCCGACGACTGGCGACAGATAGAGCAACAGATTACGTTACTCACGTACCAGCTAAGTGAACAGGGTTTGGGACAACAGGAACTTCACCGGGTAAAAAGCAACGCAACAAATTATTCTCTTCAAAGAAGGAAGAGTCGGTTCCTGGTCCAAAACTGGAAAGCAATTAATGAACTAACCCTAACTAAGGCCCGGGCCCAGCTAGCGATTAAATTACGTGAGCTTGCATTCTATGTTTTAATAACTGAATCACTGGCAGAACAGTTAAAAATTAACCGAGCGCAAGCCCTGCAGATCCTCAATACACACCGTTATCCAGTGAAAACATCTCGTTCATTTGGTGTTAGGGAAGCTAAACAGTTAGTGGCGACTATCGCAAGTGAACGGTAAAGAGTAAAATAGGGAGAGAATAGGCGTGGATTAAATTGGAGGGCTGCATCATATGACTCAAACAACATTTGCAACAACGATCGCTGGGAAGCCGGTTAAAGACATTCATTCTTTAGTTGCTCACCACTTACTTGTCGTGGGACAAACGGGCAGTGGCAAAACAACGAGTACTTTATCACTGCTTGATCAATTGCAGCGCACAAACTACACCACGATTATTTTCGACCCAACTGGTGAGTATTCAAAACTACCTAACTCAGTAACCTATAAATTAGGTGAAAATGCTTATCTTGAAGCTGGACAGTTAAGTGCTCATCAACTACGGGAAGCTCTTCAAATTTCAGGATCACCGTTGTTGAATGATAAGCTATCGCAGGCTGTTGATGCATTACGGATCCAACAGAACCTGGTTCGAATCAGGAAACCATATGTTAAAATTGGGGTTCCAATTGCAGATTACCAAAAACAATTAGCAAAGCTCAGCAACTGGTCCCGGTCATTTGCACCCCAGCAGTTAGCCGAACAATTAATTGAGGAGTTCGTAATCCCGTATTCTGATGAACGAGCTAATTATGCATTGCTTGGTCAACAGTACGATCGGCAGACAATTAATCACGAGTGGAATGCAATTGCGACAATTCGTCAACGACTTGCCAGTGATGCCTTTCGGGTACTCTTTGACCCGGAGCCACACCCAGGAATCTTTAAGACGGAGTTGAATTTTGTCATTAAAATGTTTCTGGAACATCGGAGCAGTCACCGAACATTAGTAATTGATCTTTCAAAATTGAAGCAATACGAGGAAAGCCAGCGAGTAGTTATCTCCTTGCTGTTAAAGAATCTTTTGGCTGCTCGCTTGCAAAAGCCTAATAGCTTCCCGGTTAATATTGTTCTTGATGAAGCTCACCGATACTTGCCAAGGGATGAGCACCAACTTGCGGATAACGGGATTTTCCAGGTCCTGCGTGAAGGACGCAAGGTTGGTTTATCAATGACCCTGACTACTCAGTCGCCATTAGACCTGCCAGCTCGCTTACGGTCGCAGTTTGCTAATCTCTTACTTCATCATTTGACAAGCCCAGAGGAACTTTCTAGTTTGGCAATTGCGGATGAAATTGATTTGCATGAAATAAGCCAGTTATCAACTGGAGAAGCTGTTTTATCATTGGCAAATGAACCACAACGAAAAATTAACGTTAACCTGCCAAAATGGTGGGAAAATAATCATGATAGGAATGAAGAGAATGAAAACTGAAGGACGAATGACTGCTGCACCATTTGTAAAGTGGGTTGGTGGGAAGCGCCAATTACTAGCTGAATTAGCGTCCTATTATCCCCAAAAATTTAATCGCTACTTTGAGCCATTTATTGGTGGTGGGGCTAATTTGCTTAATCTTCTTCCCGAAAAAGCGATAATTAATGACTTTAATGAGGAATTAATTAATGCTTGGCAAGTTGTTAAGGACCAGCCTGAGAAGTTAATTAGTTTGGTTAACGATCATGCAGATAATGATAGTAAAGAATATTATTTAAATATTCGCTTAGCCGATCGGGACGGCCGCTTGTCAAAGATGTCTGCTGTTGAACGGGCAGCACGATTTATTTATTTGAATAAGGCTGGGTTTAATGGTTTGTGGCGAGTTAATTCAAAGGGACAGAATAATGTCCCCTATGGCGCTCACAAGAAGGTAAGCATCCCAGTTGACGCGATTCGTAATGATCACCATTACCTAGTTACTCATGATATTGAGATCCTTCAGGGCGATTACCGGGATGCAGTAACAAGCGCTGAACAAGATGATTTTGTCTATTTTGATCCGCCATATATTCCAGTTAACCAAACGGCTGCGTTTACGAGTTATACCAAAGACGGCTTTGGCTTAATTCAGCAGGAAGAATTACGTGACTTAGCATTGCAATTAGCTGATCGCGGTGTCAAAGTAATGTTATCAAATTCTGATGTGCCGCTAATTGAGCAACTCTATGCTAATCGTCAATTTCATATTCACCATGTCCAGGCACGACGAAGCGTTAATTCAAAAGGTAATAGGCGGGGCAAAGTTGGTGAAGTAATTATTACAACTTATGGAGAATAAATATGATTGAGAATGGTACGGGTGGAGCAAATACTAATTTAAATGGGCTTGCTTTTGAACGACAGACAGATTTGGCTCATCATTTAGCAAACGATTTTAACGGTAGATATGAGTTAGCAGAATACCCAATCAAAAGAGAAAATTTAGTAAAAAAGGGAGCAAAGGATAGTCATTTTCTTGTCCATGATCGGATTAATAATGAAGATATTGGGGTCGTGACCAAGCAGTTTCAGTTTTATAATGTCTTGAAACAAGTCTATGGAATAAAAAATATACATCATAAATTTTGGAAACCTGATGAAGCCTTTTTTAACTTTAAGCGACGAACAGTTTTTATTGTTGAAAAAAAGTATCAAAATGGTTCAGGCTCTGTTGATGAGAAACTATTTGGCCTTAATGCTAAACGAGTCCTTTATCAGGAATTATTTAATCGCCAAATGAAAGAACCAGTTATTCCAGTAGAATTTATAGCCATGTTTAATAAATCATGGTGGTTAGATGGCCAGACATTGGATAAAGTTACGGGTGAAATAAAGAAAACACAATCGGTTGATTACCATGATTATTTTGATAGTCTTCGTAATAATGGAGTACGAATTATGTTTGATCACTATGAAGACTGGTATTTTGGACTGGAGAGCTAGAACACTTACTATACGATTGAAAAGATTACGGGACAAAATTTTCTTTTTATGGTATAACTAATTATGGATTATTTTTATCCAATTAATTACTTTGAATCACAAAAAGGGCGACGGCATTATACCGTTGCCTTTTTTGTCTGAAATCATTAGTTAATGATAAGATAGAAAGCAGATTGAATTGGAATGGAGGGTGAGAGTTAATGATCGAGATCTTTAATCATAAATATTCTTTTCCCAAGCTATTGACCTGGGGCTTTTTAGCGATCATTTTGCTTGGCACGATTTTGCTATCATTGCCGATTGCAACGCGGTCCGGTCGCAGTGATGATATCATGACCGCCTTTTTCACATCCACTAGTGCAACGTGTGTAACTGGCTTAACTCTGGTGCCGACCGCGACTTACTGGTCTTTCTTCGGTCAAGTGGTGATTGCGATCCTAATGGAAGTTGGTGGACTCGGTTTCATGACGTTTGCGGTTATGATGTCGTTGCTGATTCACCAGCGAATGAGGATGTCTACGCGATTGTTAACCCAAGAGGCGCTTAACCTTGATCACCTTTCACAACTAAACGTGGTTAATTTAATCATCCGCTTATCAATTATTATTCAGGTGGCGGGGATGGGATTACTCTTTATTGATTTTTATCCCCGTTATGGCCTAAAAAAGGGACTATGGTTTAGCGTTTTTCATTCTATTTCAGCTTTTTGCAATGCTGGCTTTGATTTAACCGGCAATAGTCTTGAGAACTATGCCAAGGATCCTTACATGTTAACGGTAATGGCCGTATTAATCATTACCGGTTCCTTTGGCTTCTTGGTTTGGCAGGATTTGCTTCAATTCCCTAAACGCCACCATTTATCACTTCATACCCACCTTGTCCTTTGTACTGGGGCGGTAATCTTTGTGATTTCAGTTTTAGTTTATTTTCTGACTGAACATAACTTAGGCCAGTTTAGTAGGGAATTATCCTATCCCCAACGGATATTTAATACGATCTTCATGGCAATAACTCCCCGGACGGCAGGACTCGTTACCATCCCGTATACGAAACTAAGTGCGGCCGGAATTAGTACGACAATTATTTTGATGTTCATCGGTGGTGCTCCCGGTTCGACTGCTGGGGGGATCAAAACCACCACGATTGGTTTGCTGACTCTTCAGAGTATCGCTACTCTGCGTGGTCGTCGGGACACGGTCTTTGCTCACCGGCGATTTACGGACGAAAATGTCTTTCGGGCATTGACGCTGCTTTTTGTTGCCTTTGCAATTTTGATGATTTCGATTCTGTTATTAGTTGAAACACAAGCACTTCCCCGGCACGATTCCTTGACTTACGTTACCTTTGAAGCAACCGCAGCCTTTGGGACAACGGGAATTTCTCTTGGGATCACGCCTAGTCTAAATTTTGTCGGCAAATTAATTATTATGTTTTTAATGTTTATTGGACGGGTCGGGATCTATACGGTGATGTATTCAATCCTCAATGCTCAGCCAAAGCAACGGGAATACCGTTATCCAAAGGAAGGTGTCTTAATTGGTTAAACGAGAAAGTTATGCTGTCATTGGTTTAGGACAATTTGGTTCGTCTATTTGTGATGCGTTAGTTCAGGCGGGACAAGAAGTTCTTGCAATTGACAGTAATGAAGAGGTAATTAATGAATACGCCGACTCTGTTATGCGAGCGGTAATTGCCGATGCTCAGGATGAGGATGCACTTCGCGATCTTGATATTGGAAGCTTCGATCATGTTTATGTTTCTATCGGAAAAAATGTTGAGGCTAGCATTATGGTGACGTTAATTGCTAAAGAGTTAGGGGCAAAAGATGTCATCTGTCGAGCGGAGAACGCTAACCATGCTCGAGTTCTTGAGAAAATCGGGGCCGATCAGGTTGTGCGGCCAGAACATGATTTAGCAAAGCGACTTGTCTTTCAACAGTTAAATCCAGGGGTAATTGATTACGTCCAACTCAGTAAGAAAGTCACGTTAGCTGAGGTTAATATTAATAACCCAAAGTTCTTTGGCAAGACTTTAGACGAGCTTGATTTTCGGAATCGGTTTAACGTTAACGTCATTATTATCGTAAATGCTGATGATGAGGTTAATCAGATGCCTCAAGCTAATGACGTGATCAAGCCACATGATAAAATTACAGTAGTGGGCGACTTAAAAGACATTAAGAAGCTTAATAGCATTGTTGCTTGACCGAAAAGAGGGTAAATCATGAAGGTATTATTAGCGATTATCATTATCTTAATCCTGTTAGTGATTGGAATTTATTGCAATACGCTATTTCGGGGGCGTAGTTTAATTTGGAACCAAATTCTTCGGGAATTAAAAATATCAGGGAATGCGCAGGTCGCAATCTTAGGATTAAACTATGCTGGTCTGTTTATCGACGTGGCAAAGCGGTTAAAAGCTCCCGGAAAGGTAACGGGAGTCAACACCGGTAATGAAAATGTGACCAAGCAGGAAAACGAACGGATTAAGGAAAATCGGGTTGCTGATCGGGCAAAACTGGTTGATGGTAGCTTACTGAACCTTTCGTTAGAGAGTCGGCACTATGACTATGTCCTTTCAACATTTACTTTCCATAGTGTTTCTCCCGCGATTAATCGGGGACGGGCAATTCAGGAAGCTGTTCGGGTAATGAAGCCTAATGGCACCCTAATCATTGTTGATTTTGGTAACCTTCAGCAGTATCGACCGCTTCTGAACAATCTAGGATTTCAAGATGTTAGGATAGTCCCTACCGGCATCAATGGCTGGTGGGGTGGCCCATGGTTAAAAACCAGTGTTTTGATGGCGAGAAGATAGGAATAACAGAAAAGCCTTTAGCATTCGGTATTAGCCGAATGCTAAGGGCTTTATCAGTTTAAAGTAGTCTTTTAGAAGAAGAGCCGACTCATAACAATCATAAAGATCAGTAAACAGGTTGAACTGATTGCGGCAGCACCAAAGACAGCACCGCCACGTTTGAAAATGACCCGGAAATTAACCGAAATTCCAAGGGCCGCCATTGCCATTCCTAAAAAGATGTAGGCTGCTTGAACAAGGCCATCCAGTAATCCTGCAGAAAGCGGCAGGAATGTTCCCAGAATACTGGTTAGAATGAACCCGCCAAGGAACCACGGAATTGGTAATTTCTTTGGTGCCTGTTCGTGTTCTTCAATACTTTCGCGGATGAGCCGTCGTTGGTACCAGTAACCGACAATTAATGCTACCGGAGCAAGAAGAAGGACCCGGGAAAGCTTCATGATTAATGCATTATCTAGGCTGGCTTCACCAAAGGCGCCTCCAGCAGCGACTGCGTGGGCAATTTCGTGGAGTGATCCACCGGCAACAATTCCAAATTGGGGATCGGTTAAGCCCAGAATTGGTTTAAGACCAATTTCAACCAAGGTGAAAACAGTTCCCATAACACAAACAACTGCTACCGCGAGAACCTCATTTTCCCGTTTCCGTTCTTCATCGGTAGTTTCAATCTGTGGTGAAACCCCCATAACGGCAGCAGCACCACAAATTCCGCAACCACAAGCAGAGAGAATTGCTAACTCATCTTCAGCACCAAATTTGCGGCTGAGCCAGTAAGTTAAGCAAATGGTTCCGGTAACCCCAACCATCGCAACAAGAATCGTCTTTACCCCAGCTTGGGCGAGTGACTCAAGATTTAGCCGGAAACCAAGAAGGATGATCCCGAGACGTAAAAACTTGTTTGAGATAAAGCCCATTCCTGATTTGGCATCAGCTTGTAGTTTACTTGGTGTCAGCTGCATTGCGATCCCAAGAAGCAACGCAATGACTAGTGCCCCAATCAGGTTGACATACGGTAGCTTTGCTAGAAGAACCCCAGCAACCGCACAGATGAGAGTCATCACGGCAGCCAGCCAAAAGCTCTTCGTTTTAATAATTGACATTATTTAATAATACCCCTCTCTTTAATCCTGTATAACTTTAGCAGATCCATGAACATAAAGAAGGGGATTTCTTAAGAAAGTCAAATGTAAACGGTTGCCTTAATCATTCTGCTTGAAGTCGTTCAAAAAAAGCATGAAAATAAAGGTGTTAAAAAATGGAGGGATATTAATGGATATTCAAAACGTTTCACTATTTCAATCTTTTTCTTCACTGGATGTTTACCACAGCAATAGTGACAAACCGTTGCCAGGAATCGTAATTATCCCTGGTGGAAGTTACAACAAGATTATGGAACGAGATTCTGAACGAGTCGCAATTACCTTTGCTAGTCACGCTTTCCAAGCATTTGTGGTCCGTTATCCGGTAGTTGAACACAAGGACTATCAGGCAGCTAAGTCAGCAGTTGCGCAGGCATTTGATCATATCGTTGCTCATGCTGACGAACTAAATGTGGATCTCAACAGGTTAGGAATTATCGGCTTTTCAGCTGGCGGACAGTTAGCAGCTGCATACAGTAACATTGCGCACACGAAGGCTAAGTTTGTTGGCCTTGGCTATCCGGTAATTAAACCGACAATTGATGATCGAATGGGCGTGTCAACTGAGGATGTTACTCAACTTGTTAACGACAATACTCCGGCAACCTTTATTTGGGGCTCGTTTAATGACCAAGTAACACCATTCAATGACCATATTTTGCCATATGTTCAAGCGTTGAGATCACATGACGTTCCTGTCGAACTTCACGAATTTAGCACTGGTAACCACGGGCTGGCACTTGCTAATAAGTATACGGGAATCGTCAATAATGACCGGACAGATGAACACATGAGCGAATGGTTTAAACTCTTTCTTAATTGGCTAAAAACATTGGATTAGGGTAGGTTACTCATCTTTGTTCAAGCAAATAACCTTCGAACTTACCTGCTCAATGAAGTGGTGATCGTGCTCGACAAAGAGGAGTGGTGGTTGATATGTTTGAATTAAGTCAATTAGCTGCTCCTGGTTATATGTGTCAAGATAATTTAACGGCTCATCCCAGATATAAAGATGGGCGGGAGTAGCTAGTGATCGTGCCAATTCAACTTTCTTTTGCTGTCCCATGCTCATCGTCTCAATTCGGTTATGAAGGATCGAGCGCGGGACGCCTAACTTACGAAGAATATTGAGGAATGTTTCCAATTCTAGGTGGTTTGCTTTGGCAAATTCAGTTAGGCTTCCTGAATTATCTGAATAGTCTTGGCGAACCGTACTAACTGTAATATTGTTGGCAAGATCAATTGTTCCGTTAATATTCCCGGAAAATTGGTGACAGATTGCCTGAATTAAACTGGATTTTCCAGTGCCGTTCCTGCCGCTGAGAGCAACCTGTTCATTTTGCTTAACGGTAAAATTCAGTGGATCAAAGAGCTGATGGTCAGAGAATGAGAGGGTCACGTCCTTAACCGCTAGCAAAGTCTGGTGATGATCTCGCTGAAGATTAAGCGAGAGCGGTGTGGTGGAATCAATGTTGTTAAGTAATCCCTGCTTATCATTGATTGCTTGCTCTATTCGGTTATTAATGGTTACTGACTTTTTCATCATTTTTGCGGCCTTAGCGCCAAGGAATCCCTTATCAGCGTGGGAATTATTCTTTTTCTCACTTTCAGCTCGATTGGCCCATTGCTGGCGTTGCTGTTGACTTTGTTTCAGTTTCTTAATATCAGCTCTTAACTGTTGATTAGTCGTGATTGCTTCTTGGTCACGACGCTTTTTTTGTTTAAAGTAGGTTGAATAATTTCCTCGTTCTAAGACTAGCTGAGATCTTTCGATTACTAAGGTATGGTCAATAATTTGATCAAGAAATTCCCGATCATGGCTGGTAATGATGAAGCCAGTAGTTTTTTGACGGAGATAGTTAGTAACCTGTTTACGACCAACCTGATCAAGGTGATTTGTTGGTTCATCAAGAAGAAGATAATCGTAATCGCTGGCAAAGAGGGCAGCTAATTGGAGCTTTGTCCGTTCGCCGCCGCTTAACGTTGAGTAAGGCTGCCACAAGATTTCAGGATTGGTTGCCATTAAATTTAGTTCTCGTTCTAATTGCCAAGGCTCAAGAAACGAGTTTGGCACTGCCTCAATCACCGCGTCTCCAGCAAGGAAAGTCGGCTTTTTAATGGTTAACGGGAAATATTGCGGCTTTAGGTTAGTAATGATCGAACCTTGGTAGTTGACGAGATTACGAAGGATCTTCATCAAGGTAGTTTTCCCACGGCCGTTTCTACCAAGCAAACCCAACTTCCAGTCACCATCAAGGTCTAAATTACAGTGATCGAAAAGGGGAGCCTGTCCTGGATACGCAAACGAGAGGTTTCTGATTGTTAAGTTTTCCATTAAACGCATCACGTCCTTTCTTATGGACGCAAAAAAGGCCTACCACACGGGCAGACCTTTAAAATGGTATTCTCCTACCATTAAATTTATGATCTTCACATTGAAATAATAATTCTACCCGTGAGCAACCTTTCTGCGTCGTTGGTACAGATTAGTTGCAGTAAATTGTGTAGAATTAAAACTTCAATGGATGATCCCTCCTCAAATTTTGCTAATCAAAGCGTATCAATTTTAGGAAAGGTTGTCAAATGATGCTTTTGCTGCGATAGAGTGGAAACGTGTTTGTCGTGACCTTCCTCGAGCTAACGTTCTAGGCAACTAAGTCAAAATGTGTTCGCCAGGGACTTGCTAGAGCTAGCAACCTCCTTCCTAGGCGCGAGTCGCCTTCGTCAGGAGAAATTGCTAGCTTTCCGCAAATCCTTTGCTGGCTCACACTCTAATTTAGTTCCCCATCCGCGATTTTGTCTAATAGGGGACGAGAAGGGATGAAGAAGAGTTGGCCGGAAAGAATGTCGGAGAATGATAACAGGTAATCATTCTTCTTGAGCATGTTTTCAAGCATTGTCTTAGTGACTTTCCAATAACGGGAATAGCCGATGAAGTAGGTTCCGGTATTTCCGGCAACGGGATCGGAGTATGGAACGTTCATCCGGACGATTTTTTGTTCTACACCGTTAATTGTTGCTTGCGAGGCAACGTTGTGGGCATTAGCAAACTTTTCGTGATCTTCAAGCTCAAGGTCGCTAAACTTCTTTCGCCCAACAGCCTTTTCTTGATCTTCAGTAGTTAATTGATTCCAGATGTCCATATGGTGACGCCATTTTTGAGCAAAAGCATATGAGCCGTTTTCAAAGAATGGATCTTCATCGCCAATGATTGCGTAGTGGGCGGCATCTTCAACCTGCGGGGCTTCAGTGCCATCAATGAAACCGATAATTGCCCGTCCTTCAAAGTAACGGAAGCCCTTTGTTTCATCAATAACGGTAGTAAAGTCCTTCAGGAAGAGCCGACACTGACGGAGAAGTTCATATACAACAGCCTCGTCATTTGCTCGAATATGAAGAAAGAGATCACCCTTAGTGGCTGGCATTGTGTATTTCTCACCGGAAAGGGTTTGATATGGTTCAAGTTCCTTTGGCTTAGGAGCGTTTGGAAATAGGTAGTCCCAAGCATCGCTGCTAAAGCCTAACGAAGTTTTTAAGTTACCATTATTATCACGAATTCGTAATGATCTGATAATTGCCTGATAACGATCTACAAATTCTTGAATTGCCTCTTGTTCCTTTGCTTGATCCTTGCGATTTAGTTCAAGAACCGTAAATTGAACGTGCTCTCCTGCGTCTTTCCAGACATCCTGAGCTTTACTTGGATTCATTACCATTTAAATTACTCCCTTCACAAAAGACCGATTAAATACTATGAATTTCACTTTTATTATATCATTTAATCTTCGCTGGAGCCTGGTAGAGGTATAATAAAGTTAACTAATAATAAATTTATTATATAGAGATAAGTGTATGATAATAATTGCATTTAAGTTAAAATAGATATACGATTTATTTTGAGAGTTTAAATTAAGAAATTTGAAAACTTGTTTATCAAGCGAATGTTATTTTAACCTCACTAGCATAATTCTTCACAAAATCAGTTTGCTAGTGGGGGAGAGTAATAATTAAGAATGGAAGCTGAATTATACTGTTACGATCAATAATCGGGGAATAATTTTTATAATTAATGGTTGTAACGGGCTGGTCAATAAGGCAAAGTGACGGTGAGATAATGAATATTAATGAGCAAAATCAATCAATAGATCCAAGTCAACTGACTGCTGCTAATGAGTACTTTGACGAAGGCAGCAGGGACACTATGGATCCGTTGTTTTACATAGTTTAGATCGAGCATTAAAGCAAGAAAAATTACGGTCAATTCCGTACACCCAGAACGAGGATGGCTCATTTAAGAAGATTCATATCCCCGTCGAAGGTGGTTACGGTTCAGTATTAAGCGATGGTAACGTTGTCAATACGTTTGACCCGGCAACCTTAAAGGATCCTACTAAGGATACTGATGTCTACTACATTGTTTACTACAGTTTAGTTGGGCAAAAGACGGCTAACCTTTCTAACCAGCCACAAAGTATTGAACTGGATAACTTCTACAGTGTTAGTACGTCAGGGGACGAAATGTGGCCCGCTACATTTGGTCCCATTACGTTGACTAATAACCTGAACCAGATTTTTGATAGGAATACTTCTATTTGGGTTGAAGGAAACTATATTGATACCGGGCGGAATTCTATTAAGATGGCTGCTCAAAAGATGGACGAAAATGGCGAGCCGGTTCCAGATACCAATGTTGGAACGTACACGTTAACCTCTAAGGGTGCTCACCGTGGTGCTGAAGTTAGTTTTGAATTAACCGACAGTACTTATAATGGGCCGATTGCTCCAGCTTACGTAATCTTGTCAGATAGTAACTTTGAATATATTGGTTTTGTCCGTTTCCAACCACAAATCATTCGTGGTGAAGTTTCTAACCCGTCAACTGTTGGCTGGCAAGGTAAGGAACAACATGCCAAGATTTCAATTAAAAATAACCTACCTGTAATTACCCAAAACGATAATCCATCAACTGATCTGTTTTACCAACGGACTAATCCTGAAAAGAAGATTGAACAGAAAAGCCATCAAATATTGATGTAAGGGACATCAAGTTCTGGGTCAACGGAAGCGCAACTGGTGCACAATCACTTGATGCAATCTTGAACGACGAAAAGATTGGTGTTTACCGGATTAACCGGGGAAAGAATGAAATTATTTACCAGCCAAGCGGGACATTTGTTGGTCGTCCGCAACCAATAGAGTTTATTGCTTATGGTTCAGATGGTCATAGTTACCTTGGCAATTTCAGTCAGACTGTTTTAGGAATCCAGCTGCAAAACACTCATGATATTCAAGGGGTTACTCAGACTTCACAAATTACAATTATTTCTAGTCCTAATGAACCCGGGAGACCGCTTGATAGTAATTGGCCAATTGACTTTATCAGCAATAGTCAGGCAAGCAAGCAGCTTAGTGCGACTAAGAATGGTCAGACTGTTGGTCTATATCAAATTGATCCTAATACAGGAACAGTATCATTTGCACCAGATAAAAACTTTATTGGTCAACCAGATAAAGTAACTATTCGGGTAACATCTGCTAGTGGTGAGCAGACCAACCTTCAGTACCAGCCAACAGTTGACGCTGTTCGGCCGAGTGCGCGGATTGCGCCAACAATTGGTGAACAAGGTCAAAGTCAAACTTCTAAGGTTCGGATCACTAGTGGTAGTGATCAAGTAATGGCTCGGATTGATGCTAACCACCCGGCCCGCTTTATCATTAATGGTCAGGTAAGTAATGCTGAAAAGATTTCTATCTCAGGAATTGGTAGTTATATTTTGGAACCAAGCACCGGATTAGTGACCTTCTCACCTGACTTTGAATACTTTGGTAAGCCAAAGGGCATTAATATTCAAGTAACCGATGATAACAACACACCGGCAATCGCCACTTATAACGTTACTGTGTTACGTCATCAGGTTGCACAACAACCTTCACCAGCAGCTAATAGTGGTGACCAAGGGGTAATTGAAGAATCACCTGCTGGGGAAACAGTTATTCAACAGCCGGTTAGTCAACAACAATCACAACCGGTTCAACAACCACAGACTCAGCAGCAACCAACTCCACAGCCGACACCGCAACAACCAGTTCAGAATGTTGCCGAGCAGGTTCCTGGTGCTGATAATACCGAGTTGCCAATGCTAGATGACACCAACGCTTGGTACATGATAGCAATTGCTCTTCTTGGCGCATTGTCTGGGGAAGAGTAAATTAAACTTAAACTAAAAGAGGCTGAGAAAAAACAAAACGTTTTTTCTCAGCCTCTAACTATTACCGATAATTTTTAAATTTACCGAGTCTAATCGCGCGAATCAAGCAGAGCCCTAATGTCTAGTTACGAACGGAGAACGTTTCTAACCGAACCAACCTCCGTTCTCGACTAGCCATACGGACTCTCAAGAAGCTTGATTCCCAGCTTTTTTTGCTATTTCATAGCTATTAATTTATTTCTTTAGAAAATCTGGGTCTTCAAATTCAGGGTTAGGGTAGTGATAGAATCCTTGACCTGACTCTTGACCAACGTGTCCGGCATCAATCATTGCTTTTAACTTTTGAGCAATTGTTTGGTGAATCTCATCTTTGGTAGTTTGGTAAGCATTGAGCTCCATTTGGTAAGGAGTCCGTAAACCAACCATGTCCAAGATCATAAATGGACCCATTGGTGAATTAGTAGAAATCATCCAGTCCTTATCAATTGTTTGCGGATCAGAAACATTATTTGCCCATAATTGCATTGCAGAAGCAAGGAGAGGCATTAAGACGGCGTTAAGAACATAGCCATGTTGTTCCTTATGAACCTCAATTGGTACCATCTTAATTTCACGAGCGAAATCAACAACCTCTTGGTAAACCGCTGGATCAGTTTGTTCAGTTCCCATAATTTCAGCAACGTTAAACCGCCAAATCTTATTAGCGAAGTGCATGTGGAGGAACTTTGCCGGGCGATCAACAAACTTAACCAGTTGACTGGGGATAAATGATGAAGAATTACTTGCAAAGATCGTTTTAGCAGGAGCGGCCTGTGAAAGTTCAGCGTAAAACTTTTCCTTAAGTTCTAATGACTCTGGGAGAGCTTCGATGACGTAATCGGCGTCCTTAACGGCTTCTTTAAGATCAGTGGTAATTGTAGTAATGTTATCTAACCCAGCTTGAAATTCTTGATCGGTTAAGTTGAGATCACGTTGATAATCCGCTTTTAACGCATTAATTCGCTTTTCAGCAGTATCAATGTGGTGGTTATAAACGGTAACCTTAAACCCATTAAGCGCAATTTGGTAGGCAATCTGGCTTCCTAAAACACCAGCACCCGCAACGGTAATGTTTTTAAATGACATAATTACGTGCTCCCTTCTACTTCTTAAGAAAATCTGGGTCCGCAAATTCAGGGTTAGGGTAGTGATAGAATCCTTGGCCTAATTCAAGTCCTTCGTGACCAGCATCAATCATTTCCTTAAGCCGATCGGCAATCACCTTGAAGATTTCTTGATGGCGAGATTCGTAAAGGTTAGTGACAATGTTCCAAACTGTCCGTAAGCCAACGTCATCGAGCATCATAAATGGGCCAACAGGTGAACCGGTAGAGATCATCCAGTCCTTATCAACCGTCTGTGGATCGGCAACACCTTTTACCCAAAGAGCCATTGCGCTAATCACAAATGGAATCAGGAGTGAATTAAGGACGTATCCTGGTTGTTCTTTATGAAGCGGGATTGGAACCATCTTAATTGCATGGGCAAAGTCAACTACTTCTTGGAAAACAGCAGGGTCTGTCTCATTCGTCCCCATAATTTCGGCAACATTGCATTTCCAAATCTTATTGGCAAAGTGCATGTGGAGATATTTTGCTGGTCGATCGACAAACTTAACTAGCTGACTAGGAACCATGGTTGAGGAGTTACTTGCAAAAATAGTCTTTGCCGGGGCAAGTTTTGATAATTGCTTGTAGAACTCTTCCTTAATTTCCAGATTTTCTGGTAAGGCCTCAATTACATAATCAGCATCTTTAACTGCTTCGGCAAGGTCAGCGGTGAAGCTAAGCCGACTAAGACCAGCATTGAATTCATCATCACTTAGTCCTAAATCGTTTTGGTAACTTGCCTTTAGCGCACTAACCCGCTTCTTAGCAGTATCTGGATTACGATCGTATGCTGTAACGTTGAAACCATTTAATGCCGTTTGATAAGCAATCTGGCTTCCAAGCACACCCGTTCCAGCAATTGTTACATTTTGAAATGCCATTATAATCATCCTCCTGTAACAAACCTAGTTAACAATACAACTCTATGCTGATCGTAACATAAAATCGCTTACAATAAACAAAATTACAAAAAATAGGCTACTAATATCCAAAATCTTGGAATATTAGTGGCCTAATTAAGTTTAGGATGTTGGTAATTTTATTTAACCGTCCTTGTTAATTGGAAAGGGTTTATTATCAGTCCGGTTAACCTAATGAAATTACTTTTGTTCCATAACCTTTTCACCGTTAGCAGTGATTGTAAAGGTCTTGTTGGCAGCATCAGCATCGAGAACAGCAACGTTCTTGCCGTCTTTATCCTTCCGCGTAATCTTGATTGTGGTTTCGCTTGGCGTTTCAACTTCAATTGAACCATCAAGGTCGAAGGCAGCAAACTTGTTTCGCCATGAAAGCAAGTCTAAGAGGTTCTTAACTACTGGACGTTGAACTTCCTTAGCAACTTCATCCTTAGTGTAGTAATGACGGTTGATGTTTCGACCTTCCTTAGTCTTTTCGAGTAATTCAAGGTCGTTTGAGCCGGCAAGCAAACCAACGTAGTAAATCATTGGGATACCAGGAGCAAAGACTTGGATTGCCCGGGAAAGGAGGTAGGCGTCATCGTTGTCACCTAATGCTGAGTAGTAAGTGGAGTTGATTTGGTAAATATCAAGGTTGTGGTATTCAGCACTTGAGTACTTCCGCTTAACGTTAGCACCAACCTTGTATAATTCGTTTGATGCATATTCAATTTCATCATCAGTTAAGATGTCCTTAGCATCAACGACACCAATTCCGTCGTGAGTATCAAGAGTAGTGAATTGCTTCATTGGTGACATTTTCAGCCACTTAGCAAGGCGGTTAGTCTTACCAGAGTAGAGAGTGTAAAGAGTGGTCATTGGCAAAGCAAAGTCGTAAACGAAGTAACCATGGTCAGAAATCTTTTCTGGAATAGTGTAGTGTTCGTGGATTTCTGGCAAGATGTCAGCCTTGTAAGGGGCAAGAATATCACGGACTTCATTTAAGAGGTCCCAAATTTCTGGTTCAACAAAGAAGTCGTTAGTGTCAACCTTCTTTACAGCGTAAGCAAAGGCATCCAACCGGATTAAGTCAGCACCATGCTTAACCATATCAGTTAAGGTTTGCTTGAAGAATTCTTGGGCAACCTTGCTCTTAACGTTGATGTCAATTTGTTCTTCACCGAAAGTATTCCAAAGGTGTTCCTTAGAACCATCATCAAAGTCAATTTCTTGTTCAGGGGCCTTATCTTTCCGCTTGTAAATAAGGTCAATGTCTTCTTGAGTAGGACGACCCTTACCAGCAGCTTCCCAGAACTTTTCCCAACGAATAAAGAAGTCGTTGTACTTGGAATCATCATGGTTCTTCTTGAAGTCTTGGTACATTACTGACTTCTTGGAGATATGGTTAATCATGAAATCGAACATTAAGTAGTAATCTTCACCTAATGCTTCAACGTCATCCCAGTTACCGAATGCGGAGTCAACAACGTCATAACGGTATGGAGCGAAACCACGGTCACCAGTTGATGGGAAGAATGGTAGCAAGTGAACACCACCAATAGCATCGCCAATGTAGTTTTTTAATACTTCGTGAGTTTCCTTAATATTCTTAGCCATTGAGTCAGAATAAGTAATTAACATTGCTTTGTTTTGAATAGGCATAATTAAAATCCTCCTAAATAATTTTGATTAAGCTTTTTGTGCATGACAACTTGCAAAGAAGATGATGATTCCAATTAGAATCAGGACAACACCATAAACCGGGAATGGTGCTGCGAGGCCGAGACCGCTTAATGGTTGACCAAGCAAGTTGTTTGTCCATTGACCGATGGTTGGTGAGAAAAATGAACCAAAGTTAAATCCGATTAAGCAAAGGGATGTTACTAATGGTTGCCGCTTAGCAGGAGCCAAGTCTGGAAGCAGGTTGAAAATTAATGGTGAAACTAATTGAAGCGGGAAACCGATTAATAGTAAACCGATGACCATGACAACAAAGTTATGACCGGCAAAGCCAAACAGGAAGTTTGAAAGGGCCATTAAGCCGAGGCCAAGGTAGACAGTTCCAAAGCCAAGCCGTTTGTTAATTGGCCCATAGCAGATTCCACCAAGAGTTGCTCCAATCAGCATTAAAGAAAGGAACATTGATGAACCAGTGTATTGTTCACCATTGATGGCAACGGATAATCCAGGGAACCGGTTTTCCATCCCAACATAGTCAACAACCAGCAGAAATGCAAACAAGACAAGAAGGTAAACCACGGGACTAATCTTAGTGATTTCTTGTGGCTTTTCGTTAGTTAATTCCTCAGCGAGGTCGTCTTCAGCAACGCTATCATCCTGAGCCTTGCTGTCATCAGGAACCCGCATTGCGAAGAAGAAGAGAACAACGAATGCAAAGGCATAAACAAGGAATGAAGCATGCCAGCCAGCGTAATTAAGTAAGAGACCAGCAACTGCAAGGGTACATGCTTGACCAATCTGTTCGGCAGCCGCACGCCAACCAAGCATTTGAGCTCGGGTCTCGCCTTGGTACCAAACTGAAATCAAGGAAATCGCTTGGGAGTTGTATAACCCATAACCAGCACCCAGAATTAGTCGGGAAATCAAGATAACAGTGTAGTTACTAATAAACATTGGAACCAACCCGGCAAGACCAACGATGGTAACACCAGCCATAATAATCTTCTTGTCAGAAATATTGAACCATTCTTGAAGTAATGGTGAGAGGACAACGAAGATCATTACCGCAAATGAAGGAGTAGTAACCAGGTACTCCGATTGTGGTTGACTGATTCCTAATGCAGCCTTTAATTGTGGTAGTGAACCTTGAATGGCATACGCACTAGTAACCATGAAGGAAACAGATAAGAAAGCGAGTTTGGTAACCATTGAATTCTTGTTATTCATAGTTCAAATTACTCTCCAAATTATTAATTTGATAAACGCTTATCATTTAGCTTGTGTGAATAATATACAATGATCATTTTTAAATGTCAAACGTTTATCAAATAAACATGTAATCATTTTCATTGCTATTAAATTGGCATATTATGAAAATAAAAATGAAAGCTTGTAGGAATGCGAAAAGGAACGAATGAATAATGAAAGTGAAAAGGTGAATAAGCAGAAAAATATTTTTTAAGGCTGGCTTATGTTATCGTGAAACCAAGAGAATGGAGGGCAAAAAATGAAGAAGTATGATTATATTTTAATTGGCTCTGGCCCAGCGGCTTATAAACTATCTAACTTATTAGCCAAAACTTCCCGCAAGGTTTTGGTAGTTGATGGGGATGAGTTTGGTGGGACCTGTCCGAACTATGGCTGTGAACCGAAAATTTTTCTTGAAGGTGCAACCAGAGTAGTTCTGCAAAGTCAACAACTCCAAGGTCGAGGGATCAAACAAGCAGCATCAATTGATTGGCGAGAATTGATGGCTACTAAGCTAAATCATTTTAATTCATGGCCGGAAGAAACCAAAGCAATCATTGCAAAGAGTCATGACGTTGAATCAGGATATGCTCATTTTGTGGATGACAATACGATTGAAGTTAATGGTCATCAGTACCAAAGTAATCAGATTGTGATTGCTACGGGGCAGCGTTCTCATCGGTTAGCAATTCCTGGTGAACAGTTTACGCATACTAGCAGGGATGTGCTATCACTTCCTCACTTACCACAACACGTTACCTTTATTGGTGGCGGTTATGTAGCCATGGAATTAGCAACTGTACTGGGTGCTGCAGGGGCTTCAATTACGATCATTGATCATTCTGCCCGGCCGTTAAAAGCTTTTCCTGCATCAAAGGTTCAAGTGGTTACGGAAGCAATGGAAAAGCGGGGGATTGAATTCTTAATGAATACTAGTGTTCAGGGTGTTCGGCAGCAAGATGAAGGATTTATTGTACAGACCGATCAAGGAGAGATCCCAACTGATTATGTAGTCGATACAAGTGGTCGCCAACCTAACATTGATCGGCTAGCATTAGCAGTGGCTAACGTTAATAGTGCTCGGGGCGGAATCATTGTTAATGAACACCTACAGACAAGCAATCCAAACGTGTACGCAATTGGTGATGTTATCAGTCGACCGCAACCTAAGCTGACACCAGTTGCTGAATTTGAAGGAGAATATCTCTTTGACTACTTAGAAGGAAAGACAACGGCAGCAATTAAGTACCCAACGATTGGAACCGCTGCGTTTACATTCCCAGAGATTGCCGAAGCCGGTGTGAAGGAAGAAGTTGCAAGGGGGAATAGTCAATACCAGACAAAGACCCTTAACCTCAAGTATTCTAGTCTTGCAGCTGGCCAAAATGATCAAACCGGAAAGCTAACACTAATTTTTGAGGGAGACGCCTTGGTTGGTGTAAGTGCTGTTGGTGACAATGCGGCCGATGATGTTAATAACTTCTTACCAGTAATTGGATTAAGGATTACTGGCGAAGAATACCGACAAGCAATCATCGCAATTTATCCGGCATTAGCAGATAAGGTTGCTGGAGGGTTGATTTGATGATCAATAAAGGGGCTTGAGAAAAAACATTTTGTTTTTTCTCAAGCCCTTACTATTACCAGTAATTTCCGGAATTACCGAGTCTAATCGCGGGAATCAAGCAGAGCCCTAGTGTCTAGTTACGAACGGAGAACGGTTCTAATCAAACCAACCTCCGTTCTCGACTAGCCATACGGACTCTTAAAAAGCTTGATTCTCAGCTTCTGCTAATATTGATGATTATATTCGTAAGTCAATTCGGGTTCTCGGCCGGTTCGAGCGTATTGATTAAGGTCATCGATCTTCTTCATTTCCTCAGTTGATAGGCTAAAATCATAAATATCCGCATTTTGCTGAATCCGCTCGGAGTGAACGGACTTTGGAATAAATGAAACCCCGTTTTGCAAGTGCCAACGTAAAATAATCTGAGCAGTTGACTTACCGTGTTTTTCAGCAATTTCCTTTAATTCAGGAATATTGAGGACTGCTCCACGACCAAGCGGACTCCATGCCTGGGTAACAATTTGATGTTCTTCGTCATATTTAAACAGTGGCTTTTGGGTTAAGCGTGGATGAAGTTCAACTTGATTAACGACTGGCATTTCATTAGCCTTGGTTGCTAAATATTGAAGGTGAATAATTTGGAAGTTGCTAACACCAATTGATTTAGTAAGTCCTTCCTTTTTTAGTTCTTCAAACGCGCGCCAAGTATCAAAAAATGCTCGCTGGATAGGCCAGTGAACGAGTAATAGGTCAACATAGTCCATTTGAAGCTTCTTCAAGGATTCTTTTACAGAATCGATTGCACTTTGGTATCCTTGGTTAGCTTCAGAAACCTTGGTGGTGACAAAAATATTTTCCCGGGAAATATTTAAATCTTTAAATGCCTGACCAACTTCTGCCTCATTATCGTAGAGTTGAGCTGTATCAAAAAGACGGTAACCATCCTCATAGGCAGCCTTAATAGCGTGATTCATTGTTTCTTGGTCATCAACTTTATAAAGGCCAAATCCTTCTTGTGGCATTTGATTACCATCAGCAAGGGCTAACATGTTTGATTGAATTTCCATTTTGACACTTCCAATTAAGAAATCATAGAATACTGACTTAAATTTTCTGAGATTAGCTTGTTACTAAGCCAAAAATTTAACCTCATTATAGATCTGTCTTTACTGGTTATTCAATGTGGTGGCTATCTATTAGTAGTTAACTTTTTTGCATTCTAATAGTAAAAGGGTTAATACAGATTATGGAGGTGGGTAATATATGAACCAGAATATGCAACCACAAATCGAACTGAATAATGGAGTAAAGATTCCTCAATTAGGACTGGGAGTTTGGAAGTCCACAATTGAGGATGCGGCAAATGCTGTTCATGCTGCCTTACGGAACGGTTATGTTCTAATTGATACAGCTAAACAGTACGGAAATGAAGCAGGTGTTGGTAAAGGAATTCAAGCTGCCATTAAAGAGGATGGTATTAATCGTGATGATATTTTCCTAACTACTAAGATTTTTAACGGCGATCAGGGAGACTATGATCATGTTCGGCAAGCCTTTGAAGGGCAGTTAAAGGCTTTGCAAACTGATCACGTGGATCTTTTATTAGAGCACTGGCCAGTAGATGGAAAATATAACGAAACCTGGCGAGCAATGGAAGCAATTTTAAAAGATGGTCAAGCACGGGCAATTGGTGTTTCCAATTTTAATAACGAAAGGCTGACTGACTTAATGGATCATGGGACGATAATTCCGGCGGTAAACCAGATTGAGTTCAACCCACATATCCATCAACAGAAAATTGTAGATTTTGACCGTTCACATGGTATAAAACTTGAAGCTTGGTCACCACTAGGAAGCGGGACGTTATTAAAGGACCCAGTTGTTAACAAGATTGCTGAAGCACATAATAAGAGTGCAGCTCAAGTTGAACTTCGGTGGGGATTGCAGCATGGAATGATCGAGCTAGCAAAGACGATCCATGAACAACGGATGAAAGAGAATATGGAGATCTTTGATTTCGAGCTTTCTGCTGATGAGATGAAAGAAATTGATGAATTAGATCAAGAAAAGCATTCACTTTGGTATCATGATTTCCAGTGGAATGGTAATCATGATGGAATCGGTGATTATGTTGCAACGCCAGATAAGTGGTGAAATTTAATTGGAATAAAATAGCCTCTCACTTTCGGCATACCGAAAGTGGGAGGTTATTTTTCGTTATTTAGTTTAAAATTGGTTTCGTAACGCGGGCAAGCTGGTTGAGAACCTCCTCTCCGGTCTGCATTGACTGGTTTTTATCACTGTACATGGCGATGGTATAGGAGGTCCCGTTACTGTTTTTAACATAGCCGATACTGTTAATGATCCATTTTTCATTACCATTTTCGAGCCAACCGTTTTTTAAGGCGAAGTTATCGCTTGATGCTGAGACACCCCAGATTTGATCGCTTTCAACATTACTCATTAGACTGCTAATGTATTGTTGAGAATCTGCGGATAAAAGATTTGACTTGTAGAAAATATTATTCAGAAGCTTAATTTGATCCTTAGCCGTCGTGGTACTTAATCCCCAAGATGAATCCGCTGTTGAATCCTTCATCCCAAATTGATTAAACGTGGATTGAAGTCCTTGCTGTCCGCCAAGATCATCGAATAATTCACTGGTTGAGTTATTGTCACTTGCTTCAATCATTTGTTTAGCTAGTGAACGCTGGTGTGAGGATAAGACACCATCTTGCTTAACCAGGAGACCGGCAAGAACACTAACTTTGACCGTACTTGCCATATGAAATTTATGGTTTGGGACGTTGGATGAAGAGTATGTGCGGTGAGTTTTTGGTGAATAGACGGCAATGGCAACGTTATTGTTTGAGGTGAAAATGATCTTATTCCAAGCTGATTTTAAGCGGGGACTCGTTGCGGTAAAATGGTGAATTCCCCAGAACGCTGCAAGAATAATAAGAATAAACAAGACAACTTTACGACGGTTTAACCGACGACGAGATGCACCCATAGTGAAAACTCTCCTTTAATTTGATAACATTAGACAATCATACCAGTAATTGAGTGAAAAAGGAGGAAAATTCACCTAATTATTAGGAGAATTTTAATAACTCGGAAAATGTTTCATAAAAGTTATTAAAAAGTCATCCTCTTAACATCTGAATGCGATATTATTGAGTTTGATATTTTTGAGAGAGGGATAACAATAGTTTGATGAAAAAGTTAAAAAGGGCATTAATTGCTTTTTTAGTTACTATTTTAACGGTAAATGTAGTTAGTCTGGGGTTTGCTAATTCAGCCTCAGCGGATACAACAAAGTTAAATTTAAATGCGCGGGCTGCTTACGCAATTGATGCTGAAACAGGCCAAGTTTTATACCAGAAGAATGCTAATAAAACTTACCCAGTTGCATCCTTGACTAAGGTATTAACACTAGCTGTAATTGAACAAGATGTTAAAAACCATCATTTGAGTTGGAACCAAAAAGTTAAGATTACGCCAGCAGTTGCTAAGGTTGCGAATGATTGGCATTTTTCCAATGTCCCACTAAATGCGGGAGAGAGTTACACTATTCGTCAGCTTACAGAATCAATGATGATTGTATCAGCTGACGGTAGTGCAGAAGCCCTTGCCTTGGCAGATGCGGGGAGTACCGCAGCCTTTAACAAGAAAATGCAAGCAGTCGCGAAAAAAGCGGGCGTTACCGACGCTAAAATTTATAATATGATTGGCCTAGCAAACGGTGATTTAGGCAAAAATAGCCTTAAAGGGGTCAAAAAGACGGCCGAAAATCAGTTCTCGGCTAAAGACATGGCACTTATTTCAAAGTACTTAATTGAGACATATCCTGATTCACTCAAAATTACCAAGACCAAGATGGCTAATTTCCGGGTTAGTGCAAACCAGGAATACCAAATGATCAACATCAATTCGTTATTACCGGAAAATGGTTTTGCTCCCAAAAACGGTACGATTGATGGGTTAAAGACGGGAAATACTGATACGGCTGGTAAATGTATAATTTCAACAGGAACATTTGCTGGTCGGCGAGTAATCGTTGTGGCGCTTCATACCAAGGGCGACTGGAACGCTCAGTCAAAGGATGCTCAAAAATTCTATGAGAAATTAACTGAGATTTATCAGCCAGTTCAGCTAACTTCTTTGCGACAACTATCAAAGAACGTTCAGGATGCTCATGTGGTCCACGCCAAAGACAAACATAGTACTGGACTTGAACTAACCAAGGCAACTACGATCTGGCTTCCTAAAGGTACAGTGCTTAACCAGGTTGGGGCAAAATTGAAGATAGCACAGGCAGATCGCTCGATGACTCACCAGTTAAAGGCTCCGGTTAAAAAGGGACAGCATGTTGGCTATGTTACCCTTAAACCAACAGGGATGTCTTCAATTCAACTTCCTTTTAAGGCTACTGATAATATTAAGAAGAACGGCTGGTTTTAATGGAGAAAGATTGATTTTCACAATTAGACTCGGTAAATTCGAAAATTAGTGATAAATAATTAGAGACAGGAAAAGCATTTTGCTTTTTCCTGTCTCTTCTTTTTCTTTAAAATGTTATAGAATTTAGTATTCTACGTGCCACTTAATTGTGTAGTTCTTTTCCTCGTTTGGATGAAGGGTGATGTCACCAAATTCTGGATGGTGGATAGCATCTGAAAGGGTTTGAGCTTCCATTGCAATTCCTAAGTGGGGATGAACTTCACCGTGGTTGTATACTGCTGGATCATCGGAGTTCATGGTGTACATAATTAGGGCATTCCGATCTGAGTAAAGGGTCATCTTACGACCACTTTCAGGATCTTCAAGGGTGGCAACTGGCTTGGTAAGACTTGGTTCAACTTCCCAAATATCATCAAACCCGTTTTCTTTAGTTGAAGCCATTCCTTCGAGTGCATCGCCAAGACGAGTTGGGGTGCTAAAGTCAAATGGTGTTCCTTCATTGGCTAACTTTTCTCCAGTTGGGATCTTGCCATCGTCAACGGCTAAGTGGTTCTTGGAATTGACATAGAGCTTTAATTGATTGACTGTCTTAGCACTTGCCTTAGCCATGTTCCAGTAAGTATGGTTAGTTGGGTTAAACAAAGTATCTGCATCAGATGTAGCACCAAACTTCAAGGTCAGGTTATCGTCATTGTCTAATGTGTAGGTTGCGGTAACATGAATCTTTCCAGGGAAAGTATCCATTTCTTCAGTAAGGGTGAGACTTAAAGTAATGGATGCTTCGTTATCAGTGACGTTAGTAGAATCAACATCCCAAATGTAGCTGTAGAAACCATTAGTCCCACCATGAAGCGTGTTTTTACCCTCGTTTTGTTCAACGTGGTATTCCTTACCATCAATTTCAAATTGGCCATCAGCAATTCTTCCGGCAACCCGGCCAATTAAACGGTTAGTGCAAAAACCATTGTTAGTAAAGTCATCAAGGTTTTCAGTAGTTAAGACCATATCGGCCTTACCGCCATCCTTGGTTGGCACCTTAAATGACTGTAATAGTCCAGCAAAGTCTAAGATTCCCGCTTGGACACCGTGATCATTTGTCAAAACATACTTTGTAACTGGCTTGTTTTGGTAAGTTCCAAACGGTACTTTAGTAATATTCATAATTCTATTTGCCTCCTTGAAGTAAGCGCTTCAATATTTACAGAACCTATTTTACCACAATTTAACAAGAAGGTGGTGCAAACGGTTGCATCACCTCCTTATAAACCACTATTTTGTTATTAGTCCATTATTATCCTGCAAACTATTCCGAAAATCATCAAAGTCAATGGCTACTTGTTTAGCATAGGCGTTTGTCCATTCAACGAGACCATCATCTAATGCTTTTTGTCCTTTGAGGTAACCACGAACCATTGGGGCGGTTGGGCTTTGAAAGTGGGCTATTGCTAGCAGTGTACTACAGATCTGACAGTAGAGGTTAAAACTTTCGTAATCAAGCTTATTTACTTTAATTGATTCTTTCATATCACGGAACTGACGAACATAGTAACTTCGTCCGCCAAATGATGTGCTACCAAGAAATGGATCAGAAGAAGCTTGGAGGGTTCGTTGCGCTGTGACAATTCGTCGTCCTGCTAACACGCCATTTTTAATTGCTTCTGCTGTTGGTAAACGGAGCAGGTTATAACGAAGGGGCATTGCTTCCTTAATTTGAAGAACTAAATGGCTGCCTTCGTTACCAGTGAGGAGAAGCAGGTAGCAGCGAGTCCCAAAACTACCAACGCCAACACTGTAGCGAATAATATCGGTAATGCTGAAATTGCCGAGAAAGATGCGGATGTCTTGACGTACATTATTCCGGTAATGGTTAAAGCCTTGAAGGATTTCTGCATACTTCTCTGCATTGACATGTTTAGCGCGGGGAGCATTTTCACTAAATCTTAACTGACCGTTTTCGTTAAGCTTCGTCATCTTCTTGACGATTTGCTCTGAGTTGCTTCGACTGCTCTTTTTAATAATTTTATTGAGGATTTCATTCATTTGGCTAGCACTATTGTTCAGAGTATCAATTGCGGCGATCATGTCATGAATTTCGTATGAAGAGTAGAGACGTTGGAAAAGACTCAGCTTATCATTGTGCTTAATACTATGGCGGTAGGTCTTTGTAATTAGGTGAAGAACGGAGTCAAGCTGTTCGTCGCTAAAGCCGTTTTCTTCACCAGCTAGGCGAGCACTAACCAGAAGACGTTTAAGGTCGCTTTCCCAATTGCCAATCCGTGATTCATCAAAATCATTCAGGCCAAAGATTAATTGACGCTCTGGGGAAGCATAGAAACCATAATTATTGACGTGGGCATCTCCACAAATAATCAATGGAATATGGCTTTGATACTGATCTTTAAGATCCTGTTCCATTAATTCTGCTGTTCCGCGAAAGAAAGCAAACTTGCTAGCCAGCATTCGTTCGTGACGAAGGGGCAGCAGTTCTTGAATCATTTTAGATTCTGTTTTCTTGATTGCGGCGACAGCATCACGGTGAACGGGGACAAATTCGGCTAGCTGTTCGCTGCTTACCTTAGTTCGCATTTCTTTTCCCGCTTCTTCTAACTCCTTTGCTGTTCGATTAATTTTGATTTTCTTGAGATCAAAAATATCTAGTTTACCGGAATCAAGCATTTTCGTTACTCCTTTAATATTTCACGTTTTCTTAAATTATTTTAGTAGTTTTATCCTTATTGTCTAGAATATTTGTTTTCACTTAGCCATTCTGTCACAATGGAGATAGAGGAAACGGTAGAGATAAAACGTGGGTCTGTTTGCTAAAAATAATAAATTCAAGCCCGTTTTAGAAGAAGGAGTGATGATGGTGTTAATTGCTGTTGAAAATAATGTTGCTCAGCATCTCCATGCAAATACAAGGCTAGCTGATGAACAACGGTTGATGCGCACCGATGCCTGGTCGATTAGGGTAACCGGCGATTTTATGATTGTAATGAATAACCTTCTATCGTTACCGGTGATAGTTCGTCATCCCCAGCAGTTTAGCGATCCACGGGCTTTTACCGCAACATTTAAGCGTGAGCTAATTCGGCTGCTGGAAGTTCTCCCGGTACCACGAGTTAAAGTTCGGATGATTCGTGATGCACAATTGAAACAGGTTGAATTTGTTCGGCCAGTTGTTCCTGCACTTCAACAGCGGTTGCAGATTTTTCAAAACCTGTTAACTCGGCCTGATATTGTTCAGTGGGATGATGATCCCAGTAATCCGGCAATCTCACTTGCACTAATGAAAAATTTAAAACTGCAGGATGTTAAAACAAACGAGGTTCAAACAGCAACGGAACTGTTTGAGAATTACGTAATTAATAATTTCGCTGTTCCAGCACATCCTAAGCTTAATGAACATAATCGACGGTATCTTTATCATTCTGAATCACTCAATGATGTCATGAATGAGTCAGAAGTTCGTGAGGAGATTATTCAGGATTACCGTTCTTCACTGGAGCAACTTGGGAAGAGCGATCAAATTATCGATCGGGATACTGATTACGCAACGGATTACTTATCTTACCTTGCAGAAGACGGGAAGACGATTCTGGATGATATTTCGACAATTTATTATTACGTTTATGATTATGGCAAACGCAATAGTGAACGATTAACTACTTCAAAGTATCGGGGGATGGGAGCCGCCTTTCGGGAATTCGGTCGGTTCCTCAAGCGGCAAGCTCTGTTTGCTGATGCTGATTTTGATCAGTTTAGCCAAGCATTAAATCAAGCAATCGATAATGCAACGCCCGCTAAGGAAGGTTACCGGTTAGAGAGAATGCTGCATAGTGCAGAATCTGAGCTTACCCGCCGGCGTTCTTCATTAAAGCATGCACACCATTACCGCAAAATTGAATATCAAATAAAAGTTGAATTAGCGGATTACCAGCCGAGTATGTGGCGACGACTTCAGTTTAGTGGCGAAACCCGGCTTGATGAACTTTGCTACTTCATTATGGCCAGTTTTGGGGCAACTGGTTCACACCTGTATAACCTTCAACTAAACAAGAAGAATTACCAATTGCCGTACCTTGATGGCGGAGAGAATATCACGCTCCACTGGTTAGGGGAGGCTCAGCAGGGTGATCGCTTAACACTTGAATATGATTTTGGTGATTCTTGGCAGTTCAATATTCTAATTGAGAAAACAACGCCAATCAGACGCTATCGACTAAGTCCGACTGAACCTAAAGTTTTAGACGGCAATGGCAAGGGGATTGTAGATGATATTGGCGGAACTGCTGGCTTGGAATTAGCTGCTCAGGATGATCAGACAATCAATAGCGGCTTCAATGCTAACCAGTTACAAAAACAATGGTTTGCCTTAACAGCAGAAATTGCTAAACAGTATCAATAATTTTATTGTTTATTAATTCACAAATATACAAAAAGGACTACAATAGTTTACAGAAAGCTAATTAAAAGAGGTCTTGAAGATGAGTAATCAAGTTGAGATTCCAAAAACAATGCGTGCATGGGAAGTAACCACTCCCGGTCCAATTGATGGTGAAAATGCTCCATTAAAGCTTGTTACTAAGCCAGTTCCAAAGCCACAACGCGGGGAGGTCTTAGTAAAGGTCCTTACTTGTGGTGTCTGTCATACTGATTTACATGTGGCAGAAGGCGATTTACCGGTTCATCATGAGCACGTTACCCCTGGACACGAAATTGTCGGTAAGGTAGTTGCTTTTGGACCCGAAACACAACGGTTTGAACTAGGTGAGCGGATTGGGATTCCGTGGTTCCGTCATGCATGTGGTGTTTGCAAGTTCTGTCGTTCCGGTCATGAAAACCTATGCCCGCATTCAGTTTATACCGGCTGGGATCATGATGGTGGCTACGCTGAGTATGTTACCGTACCGGAAGGATTTGCTTACCGGATTCCCGAGAAGTTTGATGATCTAGAAGCAGCGCCATTATTATGTGCTGGAATCATTGGTTATCGAGCTTATGAACGGGCTAATGTCCCTGCAGGTGGCCGTTTAGGTTTATATGGCTTTGGCGGTTCTGCCCACATAACAGCGCAAATTGCATTAGCTCAGGGAGTAGAAGTCCACGTCTTTACTCGGGGTGCTGATGCTCGAAAGTTTGCTCTTCAGCTTGGCTGTGTTTCTGCTAAGGGCGCATATGATCTTTCGGATGTTCCGCTAGATTCGTCAATTATTTTTGCTCCAGTAGGGGACATCGTTTTGCCAGCATTGGAAAGCTTAATCCCAGGAGGAACGTTGGCGATGGCAGGAATTCATATGTCAGATGTTCCAACCCTGAACTACCAAAAACACCTCTTCCATGAAAAGACGCTAACGAGTGTTGAAAGTAATACTCGTCGTGATGGGGAAGAGTTCTTAACATTAGCCGATCGTCTTAATATTCATCCTGAAGTTACCGAATACCCGCTTGAAAAGGCACTTGATGCATTGAAATACGTTAAACGTGGTGATATTAAGGGCGCTTGTGTGCTCAGAATAAGTCATGAGTAAAATGAAGGAGGAAATTAGATGCAGTATCCACAATTAGAGCTTGCGTCTGTGAAGGGACCGCAAGCAATAATCAAAACAAACCTTGGTGAAATTAAAATTCAATTATTTGAGAAACAAGCACCAAAGACCGTTAATAATTTTGTTCAATTAGCAGAAAAAGGTTACTACGATGGGGTAATCTTTCACCGGGTAATTCCTGATTTTATGATTCAGGGAGGAGACCCAACCGGAACAGGTCGTGGTGGTAAGAGCATTTACGGCAAAGCCTTTGAGGACGAATTCTCTGATCAATTGTTTAACTTTACCGGGGCGCTTTCGATGGCTAATGCTGGCCCAAACACCAATGGAAGTCAGTTCTTTATTGTTTCTAACGAACATGTACCGGCTAATATGATTGAACAAATGAAGGTTGTCGGTTATCCTCAAGAAATTATTGACCATTATGCCAAGGTTGGCGGTACTCCATGGCTAGATCATCGGCACACCGTATTCGGTCAAGTAATTACCGGGATGGACGTGGTCAAGAAAATTAGTCAAGCTAAGCGTGATAGCATGGATAAGCCGAAGAAAGATATTGTCATGGAAAAAGTAACGATTGATAAGAATAACTAACAACAAAAATTAGCTGATTCTGTCTAATAACTTTGTGATTTTAATCTTAATAGCAATAAAAATCTAGTTAGTTTTTTGAGAAAAATTGACTAGATTTTTTGTTTATCAAGTTTGTGAAAATAATTCGATGGTTGGTTACAAAGTCAGTAATAATCAATGCTCGGGAAATTATTATAAGTGAAAATTATAACATTCTAAAGGTTTGACTATGGATATTATTCCGCGTTAGGATAATAGTGTAATTGATGTGTATTTTTTCACAAACAGACGATTTTTTAGACAATGGAGGCTTTTACAATGACAAAATACCGTACTGAAGAAGATACTCTTGGTCCAGTTCAAATTCCTGCAGATGCATTATGGGGACCACAAACAGAACGGAGTCGAAACAACTTCCCAACTGGTCAGTATATGCCATTAGCCATTATTCGTGCTTTATTGAACATTAAGAAGGCAGCTGCCCAAGCAAACATGGAAACAAATGCTATTTCTGAAGAAAAGGGTAACTTGATTGTTCAAGCAATTGACGAACTCTTAGCTTTGAGCGATGAAGAATTACGTAAAGACTTCCCATTGAAGGTTTACCAAACTGGTTCTGGTACACAAACCAACATGAACACCAATGAAGTAGTTGCTCATAAGGCTCACCAACTTAACCCTGACATCGAAATCTTACCAAACGATGATGTTAACAAGGGGCAAAGTTCTAACGATACCTTCCCAACAGCAATGAACGTTGTTGCTTTGGAAGCTCTTGATAAGTTGAAGCCAGCTGTTCAACACTTGATTGACGAATTAAAGGCAAAGCAAGATAAGTACATGAAGACCGTTAAAGTTGGTCGGACTCACTTGCAAGATGCTGTTCCATTGACTTTCGGTCAAGAACTATCAGGATACGTTGCTGCGCTTGAACATGATCTTGATTACATTAAGACTCTTGAACCAACCCTAAACGAATTAGCAATTGGTGGAACCGCAGTTGGTACCGGATTGAACGCTGCTGAAGGGATGCCAGAGAAGATTGCTGAAAAGCTTAGTGAAGTATACGGCTTAAACTTAACAGCCGACTCAAACAAGTTCTACGGCTTAGCTAACCACTCTGGATTAGATGTTGTTCACGGTGCATTGAAGAGCTTAGCTGCTGATATGTTCAAGATTGCTCAAGATATTCGTTTCTTGGGTTCTGGTCCACGTGCCGGCTACGGTGAATTAAACATTCCAGCTAATGAACCTGGTTCATCAATCATGCCTGGTAAGGTTAACCCAACTCAAGCTGAAGCGGTAACGATGGCTGCTTTACGGGTATTCGGTAATGATACTGTTGTAACAATGGCATCATCACAAGGTAACTTTGAAATGAACGTTTATAAGCCAGTATTAATTGATGCCTTCCTTGAATCAGCTGACTTATTGACTGGTACAATCATGGGCTTTGCTGACAAGATGATCCATGGCATGACCGTTAATGAAGAACGGATGGAAGAATTAGTTGATAACTCACTCATGACTGTTACTGCATTATCACCACACATTGGTTACCACGACAGCGCCAAGATTGCTCAAGCTGCTGATAAGGCAGGAAGCACTTTGAAGGAAGCTGCTTTGAAGTCTGGCAAGGTAACCGAAGAACAATACGATGAATGGATGGACATGCTCAAGATGACCAACGTTGATCGTAAGGACTAGGGTTAAAGCTAACTAAATATTGAAAGGAAGAACTACGTAATGGCAGAATTTCAACCAACATCTGTTGGCAAGTTAGAAAACGACTATGACGTTGTAATTATTGGTTCTGGTGGAACTGGTCTTTCAGCCGCTATTCAAGCAAATGAATTGGGGATGAAGGTTGCCGTACTTGAAAAGGAAGAAGAGCTTGGTGGGAATACTAACCGTGCTTCTTCTGGAATGAACGCTGCTGAAACCAATGTTCAACTTCACCATGGCGTGATTGATAACGTTGCTGACTTTTATCATGAAACATATAAAGACGGTGGCCGGCTCAACGATAAAGATATGTTAGGCTACTTCGTTTACCATACTGCTCCAGCAATTGACTGGTTAGCTGATCATGACATTAAGCTTGATGATATTACCATTACTGGTGGAATGTCTAAAAAACGGACCCACCGTCCAGCAAGTATGGCGCCAATTGGTGGCTTCTTGGTAAAGAGCTTATTGAAAGTTGTTGCTCAAGAAGATATTCCGGTATTTAACAAGACTAAGGTTACCGAATTACGGCGAGCTGATGATGGTCGCGTAAATGGCGTTAAGGTTGATGCTGACGGGATCACTAAGATTATTAATGCGAAGGCTGTTATTTTAGCTACTGGTGGCTTTGGTGCTTCAAAGGAATACATTAAGCGGTTCCGCCCAGATCTTGAAAGCTACAAGACAACCAATCAACCGGGTGCTACTGGTGACGGCTTGAAGTTAGCTGAAAACGTTGGTGCTGAATTAATGCAAATGAACCTGGTTCAAGTCCACCCAACGGTTCAGCAGGATAATCCCCACGTTTACCTGATCGGTGAAGCAGTCCGTGGTGAAGGCGCAATTCTAGTAAACGCTGAGGGAAAGCGATTCGTTAACGAATTGAATACCCGGAAGATTGTGTCTAATGCAATTACAGCCTTACCAGAACACAGTGCCTACTTAATTCTTGACCAAGGAATTCGTGATCACGTTAAGGCAATTGAATTCTATGACAAAGTTGGCTTAGTTGTTCATGGTGAAACGATTGAAGATCTTGCAAAGAAGATTAATGTGGATCCAAGCAACCTAAAGCAAACCGTTGCAACTTGGAATCAAGCGGTTGAAAACCATGATGATGCTGAATTCGGTCGGACAACGGGGATGGATCGTGGCATTACTAATCCAGGATTCTTCGCTATCCACATTGCACCTGCTATTCACTACACAATGGGTGGTATTCACATCACACCAAAGACTCAAGTGCTTGATGGTAATGGTGACATCATTAAGGGACTCTTCGCTGCTGGTGAAGTAGCTGGTGGTCTTCATGGTAACAACCGTGTTGGGGGTAACTCCATTGCTGAAACGATCGTCTTTGGTCGTCAAGCAGGTCAACAAGTTGCGCTGTACGCACGGAGTTTGTAAACAAATAGCAACAGTTGGTGGTGAGAAACCACCGCAAGCAATTATTACTATTTAATTAAGGGACGGAAAGATGAAAAAATTAGAAAGTGTAAATTATAAGGGGTTCATTTGGCCTGTTATCGTTGGCCTAATCTTATGGTTTATGACCCCAATTAAGCCGGCTGCAGTTCCGGTTGCTGGTTGGCATATTTTTGCCTTATTCGTTGCAACGATCATTGCATGTATTACTCGACCATTACCAATTGGTGGGGTATCAATTGTTGCGTTTGCTTTAACGGTATTGACAAAGACTGTACCAATGGAAAAGGCAATCGTTGGTTTTGGAAATGCTTCTATCTGGATGATCGCAATGGCATTCTTCATTGCCCGTGGATTTATCAAGACCGGACTTGGTCGGCGGATTGCATTGAACTTTGTTAAGGCCTTTGGTAAGCGAACACTTGGCTTAGCTTATTCACTGATTGGGGTTGACCTAATCTTGGCACCAGCTACTCCAAGTAACACTGCTCGTGCCGGTGGTGTTTTATACCCAATTATTGAATCATTATCACAATCATTTGGATCAGATCCAAAGAAGGGCACCTCGCGGAAGATTGGTTCATTCTTAATCTTCGCTGAATACCATGGTGACATGATTACCGCCGCAATGTTCATGACGGCGATGGCTGCTAACCCGCTAGTTCAAACTCTTGCTAAGGGTAATGGTGTTAACGTTACCTGGGTTGGCTGGTTCTTAGCTGCTTTGGTACCAGGTGTTATTTCATTAATCGTTGTACCATGGCTGATCTACAAGATGTACCCGCCTGAAATTAAGGAAACACCAAACGCCAAGCAATGGGCTGAAAATCAGCTTTCAGAAATGGGACCAATGACTCTCCCTGAAAAGTTGATGGCCGTAATCTTTGTATTGGCATTAGCTCTCTGGATTGTTGGTAGTTTTATTGGTGTCGATGCAACTTTGGCTGCCTTCATCGCATTAGGCTTGCTTCTCTTAACTGGGGTCCTCAGTTGGCAAGATGTTTTGCATGAAACCGGTGCTTGGAACACATTGACTTGGTTCTCTGTTCTGGTTATGATGGCTGGTTCATTAACAAGCTTAGGATTTATTCCATGGTTGAGTAAGGCTGTTGGTAGCTCACTTCACGGAATGAACTGGGTATTAGTATTAATCATCCTGATTGTGGTTTACTTCTACTCCCACTACCTTTTTGCTAGTTCAACTGCCCACGTTACTGCAATGTACAGTGCCTTCTTGGCAGTGGCAATTTCTGCTAATGTTCCACCAATGTTAGCTGCTTTGATGCTTGGGTTCTTCGGTAACTTAATGGCATCTACCACCCACTACGCTTCAGGCCCTGCACCAGTCCTCTTCGGTTCTGGTTACGTTCCACAATCCAAGTGGTGGTCACTCAACTTTGTCCTCGGGATCTTCTACATCGTCGTTTGGATCGGTATCGGAAGCCTCTGGATGAAAGTACTGGGAATGTGGTAATTAAATAGAGTGCCTTCGCTCCAAAGAGTTTCCGGAAAGCTAGCAATTTCTCCTGACGAAGGCGTCTTGCGCCTAAAGAGTGAACCAGAAAACTTGTTTTCGTCTGTGAACCTTCACAAGGCTAACTAGAGTTATGGCTACCAACTTGTTGGTGACAGAATTCAGTTAGCTACTGGGGAAGGAGGTTGCTAGCTCTAGGAAACTCGAGCGAAGCACGTTTAAAATAGAGTGCGAGCAGGTAAAGAAGGCCCGTAAGACAACAATTTCTCCCGACTGGATGCTGAAAGCATCTGGGAGGGAGTCTGTTGTCTATAGGGGCTTCCCTGCGAACATATTTTGGCTCTGTTGTCTATTATCTCTAGCAAGTTCCTGGCGAGCAGTTCTTGACTCTGTTGCCCAACCACTCAAACTTTTGAATAGAAAATTAACTAACAGACTGACGAAATTAAGCTTCGTCAGTCTGTTTTTTTGTATTCAGAGATAATAAATTACGCTTGTCGTTATTATCTGCTTGCTGTTCTATTTGGTTATGGCGTAAGATATGATTATGTATCGAAAAAAGGAAGGAACAAAAATGAATACCCGCGATTTACAGTATTTTGTTGCGTTAGTTAAATATAAAAATTACACACGGGTTGCTAAAGAATTTAAGGTTTCCCAGCCGAGCATTACCCAAGCAATTCAACGATTAGAAAGGGAATTTAATACCCAATTAGTTCGTAAGGATCGCTTTCACCGAGATGAAATGATTACGCGAAGTGGGTTGCTTCTTTATGAAAATGCTGTTCTGATTAATGACAAGATTGATTTAACCCGAAAGGAAATTGATCGTGCTAACAAAAAGCAGATCAGGTTTGGCTTGCCACCGATTATTGGGAAATTATATATTTCTAAAATTGTTGAGGAGTTTTCTGGTGACTTGCTTTCCCGTCTCCGAATAACCTCGGTTGGTTCCCATGATCTGCTTAATCAGTTGCGGAAGGGAAAAATTGATATTGCAATTTTAGGATCGACTGCGCCGATTAATGAGGAAGATATTTTTGCTGAGTTAGTAGCAACACGCCCGTTCGGAATAATTGTTAGTGAGCAAAATCAATTGGCCCAAAAGGATGCCGTTCATTTTAATGAATTAGCAGAGCAAAAGTTTATCAACTATGATCAGCAATACGTTCATCAATCTGCATTTCAAGCATATTGTACTTATGCCCAGATTAAGCCTCAGATTGTTGTTTATCGGTTACCGAATGTTTCTTGGATTAAGGAACTTGTCCGGCAGAATAAGGGAATCAGTCTAATGGTTAAGGATGCCGCGACAAATGAGCCAGGAATCAAAGCATTGGATATTCTTGATCCAATTCCAGAAAAATTTTATATTTCGATCGTAATTCGGGAAGGGTATGTTCTTAGTGATGACGAACAAGACTTTATTCAACGAGTAAAACAAATTCAGCTTGATAATTAGTGGTTGACAAGGTCGGTATAATTATTTATGTGAATTTAAATTGAATGGAATTGATGGAGGAAAGCAGTCATGAAAAAAAGTGACGCAGAAGATACTGAAGGAGTCATGGGATTCGAACCAGCAGAACATATTTCGACACATCACCATATGGCAATCCCGTGGCAAGACTTTTTTACTAATGATAATTTCACCCCAGCAGGTGAAGCTAATTTAGTAGAACGGGCCGCAATTGCTGGACGAATTGGGTTAATGATGCTGTCGTACGGAACGGGGGCTTGGCGAGTTCGTGACTCAATGAATATCGTTGCTCGTGAATTAAAAATGACCTGTTCAGCTGATATTGGACTGGTTTCACTAGAATACACCTGCATGGATGCTCACCATAGCTATACTCAAGCATTATCATTACCAAGCACAGGGATTAATACAAGTAAATTATCCCAGATGGAACGGTTTATTGACGAATTTCATGAGCATGGCAGTGAAATGACAATTGGTGAAATACATAATCGACTTGAGAAAATTGCCCATAGTCGGGGAAATTATACGCCAATTCAGGTTGGGTTGGCGGCCGCGTTAGCTTGTAGCTGCTTCGTTTTCTTACTTGGTGGCGGACCTGTTGAAATGGCCTGTTGCTTTCTTGGTGCAGGCTTAGGAAACTATGTCCGGCGGAAGTTAATTGATCGGCATATTACGTTGCTGGCTTGTGTTTCCGTCGGGGTTGCAATTGCTTGCCTCTTTTATCTTTTTGCTTTTATCGGAATGCAATGGCTGGTTCATATTAGTCCACGCCATGAAACTGGGTATATTGGTGCAATGCTCTTCATTATTCCTGGTTTTCCATTCATTACTAGTGGCCTAGACATTTCTAAGTTAGATATGCGCTCGGGTCTCGAACGACTTGCCTACGCTGTAACCATTATTGTGGTAGCAACGCTAGTAGGGTGGATTGTGGCGATGGCCGTCCGTCTGCGCCCGGGAACTTTAGCAGCCATGCCTCTGCCACCACTGGTATTAATATTATTGCGGATTGTGACGAGCTTTGGTGGCGTCTTTGGTTTCTCAATAATGTTTAACAGTACGCCAAAAATGGCGGCAGTTGCTGGATTGATTGGAGCGGTTGCCAACACTACTCGGTTGGAATTAGTTGATTATAGTAGTATTCCTGCGGGTGCCTGTGCGTTTATTGGTGCATTGATTGCTGGATTATTAGCTTCAATTGTTAAAAGAAAAATTCATTATCCACAGATTTCAATTACTGTTCCTTCGATCGTGATTATGATTCCTGGATTGTACATGTATCAGGCAATGTACAATATGGGATTAACATCAATCAGTGTCGGTGCCCTCTGGATTACTAAGGCCCTCTTGATTGTTGTCTTCTTACCATTAGGGTTAATCGCTGCCCGAATTATCACTGATCCAAAGTGGCGGCATAATGGTTAACATGGGAGTGATTAAATGATCATTCAGTATCCAGAAAATCTTTTAGCTGAAGTGCGCCAACGAGTTGCTGGACGAAATCTTGCTGGCTTTACTCCTGGTCAGGGAAAACTAAAACCTGATTTGATGCTAGTTGGCGAGGCACCTGGTCGTCATGAAGAAGTTCATAATATTCCCTTTTCGGGTGCCTCTGGTAAGGAGCTAATGAAAATGTTAGCAACGATTGGTTATGATCGGGATAGCGTTTATATCACTAGTGTTGTTCGTCAGCGCCCGTATTCTATTAAAGAGGTTGTCGATAAGAAAACGGGTGCTAAGGTGACAAAAAAGCCAAACCGGACCCCAACAAAGAAGGAAGTATTAGCGTTTGCTAACCTTTTTGACTGGGAACTTGCTCAGGTACAACCCAAAATAATCGTTCCACTGGGCAACACGGCGTTACAACGGCTGCTTGGGCCACAAGCTAACATTGGCAAACTTCATGGCCGACTGTTGGATCAACCAATTCAGCATGCCAAAAAAGATGGTAGCGGCTACGAACTAGCAACAACTAATTCCTTATTAGTACCGATGTATCATCCGGCTGCAGTTCTGTACAGTCGAAAACTAGAGCCGACCATTTTGCGTGATTGGCAAAGGTTAGGGGAATTTATTCAGAATACTAACTAATTGTTGATTTAAAATTGAAAAGAGGTTGAGTTAGTATTCAACCCTTTGTATAATACATGACTAGTTATTAACTTAAAAAAACATTCGATAGAGAGCGGGTGAAGCGGAATACTGCGGACCCGCTATCTTTATTCTGGGGAGGGGACGAGAACTTGGAATTAAAACAACGACGAACGATCGTTACGGGCGCCTTGCTGTTATCTAATATCATGGCAGGAATGGACGGGACGATTGTTAATACGGCATTACCAGCAATTACCAGTGACTTGCACGCTCTTCAGTATATGGGGTGGATAGTAGCGATTTTCCTGTTTGGGATGGCCGTCGCAACCCCATTATGGAGTAAGTTTGGTGAGCATAAGGGAAATAAGATTGCTTACATTAGTGCAACCTCTCTTTTTGCGATTGGGGCGATTTTTCAGGGACTTGCTCCAAATATCACCTGGTTTATTATTGCCCGGGCAATAATGGGAATTGGTGCAGGTGGAATGAACACGATTCCATTCATTGTCTTTGCCGAAATTTATACCAACCTTAAGAAGCGAGCCACAGTGCTTGGTCTATCAAGTGCTTGTTTCGGGACTGCTTCAATTATCGGCCCCCTTCTTGGTGGGTGGATCGTTGACGCACTTAGTTGGCATTGGGTGTTTTACGTTAATGTTCCGATTGCGTTGATTGCGATTACGATCATTGCGATCTTTTATCAGAACGTTAATAAACAGGCAGCCGGCAAACCAATTGATTACTTGGGAGCAACGTTGTTAGTTAGTAGCTTAATGTTGATTTTGATTGCCGTCCAGTTAATTGGGGTTGCCTCGCTTCCCGTTATCCTCGGTCTAATGATTATTGGCGGGGCATTATTATGGTGGATGGTAAGAGTTGATCAGCAAGCTGCTGACCCGATTGTCCCGAACCGGTTATTTACTAATCATGAATTGGTAATCGACTTTATGCTCTTTGTGATTATTTGGGGCTCCTTTATCGCCTTTGTTATTTATATCCCAATGTGGGCCCAGGGACTTCTTGGGTTATCGGCGTTACTTGGTGGAATGACCCAAATACCAGGAGCGGTGACGGATTTTCTTGGCTCTGAACTGGTCCCGTTTATTCAGGATCGGTGGTCGAAGTATGAAATTGTTGGCTTAGGTGCTTTAACGATTTTTATTTCATTCCTTGGCCTGTTGCTTGGTGGTCAGAAATCACCGTTCTGGTTAATTATGATTCTTGGGGCGTTTGAAGGATTCGGTGTTGGTTTAGTTTTTAACATTCTTCAGATTAATGTTCAGACTGATGCTGAATTACGGGATGTCCCAATTGCAACATCAATGGGGTATTTAATGCGGATCCTCAGTCAGACTTTCATGTCCGCAATTTATGGGGTGATCCTTAATAATGCTTTGTTGCAGGGAATCAAACACCATCATGGAATTACAATGGGAATGCTAAATAAATTATCTAACGCCAAAACAGCAAGTAGTTTACCGGCATCGTTGTTACCCGAGATGCGTCATATCTTATACAGTGGGTATAGAAACATTGTAATCACTGCATTGACCCTCATTACTATTTCGTTAGTAATGGTCATTGTGATGTGGGTCCGAAATAGAAAACAGTCTGTAAAAATAAACTAAAAGAGTGAGCGTAAAGACTAAGCCGGTTGTGGCTATGCTTTTACGCTCGCTCTTTCATTAGCTATTGATTATCGTGTTCTTGATGCCACTCTTTAATTTGCTCCATTCGGGCCTTAAAGCGTCCTTCACGTCCCTGGGTTGTTGGCTTATAAAACTGTTGCTCCGCCAATTCTGGTGGCATTGTTTTCATTGAGGTTAGTTTGTCCTTAGTATCGTGGGCATATTGATAGTGGGCACCGTAATGAAGATCCTTCATTAATTTTGTTGGTGCATTCCGAATCTGAAGCGGAACAGGCAGATTACCAGTCTTCTTAATTACTTTCTTGGCAGTCATTCGAGCTTTATAGACCGCATTTGACTTGGGCGCCAGCGATAGGTAGATAACACATTCTGTTAGGTGAACGTCACATTCTGGAACACCGAGAAATTTGCAAGCTTGAAAAGTATTAATGGCAACATTTAATGCATTAGTATCTGCGAGACCAATATCTTCGCTGGCGAACCGGACTAACCGCCGGGCAATATAGAGCGGATCTTCACCGCCATCGATCATTCGTGAACACCAGTAAATTGCTGCGTCAACGTCGCTATTGCGCATTGATTTGTGAAGGGCGGAAATAACGTTGTAGTGTTCTTCACCGTGTTGATCGTAGCGTAATGATTTAGTATTGATCAGTTGCTTCAGACTGTCGATTGTTAGATTTACTTGGTGGTTGTGGTGATTAGCATTTAATACGGCGATTTCTAGGGTGTTAAGGGCAACTCGAGCATCACCGTTGGCAAACTCTGCAATCATTGTTAAAACGTCATCATTATAACTAATCTTAATTCCGGGGAAACCATCTGGGTGGTTGATTGCTCTTTTAAGGATCGCAATAATGTCATTTACTGTTAATGATTTAAGGACGAAAACCTTGCACCGACTAAGCAGGGCAGAGTTGATTTCAAAAGAGGGATTTTCCGTTGTTGCCCCAATTAAAATAATACTTCCCCGTTCAACAAAGGGGAGAAAAGCGTCTTGCTGTGCTTTATTGAAACGGTGAATTTCGTCGATGAAGCAAATTGTTCGTTCACCAAACTCACGATTCTTCTCCGCCTCTTCCATAATCTTTCTGATATCACGAATACTGCTTGTAACAGCACTAAAGGTGATGAAATGGGACTTCGTTTGCTGGGCAATTATTTCCGCTAACGTGGTTTTGCCGACACCAGGCGGTCCCCATAAAATAAGCGAGGATACCTGGTCGTGTTCAATTAGATCACGAAGAACCTTGCCGTTACCAATTAATTGCTGTTGCCCCATAAATTCTTCAAGATTTCGGGGACGAATACGGTTAGCTAGCGGAGTATTATTATTTGATTGAGCGAAAAGAGATTCTTGGTGCATTAAGATTACTTCCTTTTTAATTAATTTTAAGACAAAACTTAATAAAATTGAATGGAGCTGGGTGCTGAAATCGTGTTACGATGAGAGTAACTATTTCTATAGTGAGGTCGGGAAAACTCGACTAGTTTATTAAGAGGAGCCCAACAGCTCATGAGAAAATTACCAAAATTTCAACACCAGGTTGCATCTGAACTTGCTAGTAATTTTGGCCAAAGTATCCGTGAATTAGTATGCTGTGGTCAACACCGTTCACAGCGAGCAACATTTGTTGAATTACAAATTCAGGTAAGCGGCTTTAAGCAACGGATGACTGATGAACAAAAATTTCACCAGATGCTTACGGAAGCGCAACAAGAAAGTGAAGAAGACTTTGTGATGCCGGCGGTCCCATTTAGCGTCAGTTTGCGAAAATTATCCAACACTTTGGCAAGAACCTATGTTTTAAATGAACAGTCAGGCTCGCAAAAGGCAATTATTTATTTGCCGGGGGGTGCGTATGTTGAGTCACCTGTAAAGGAGCAGTGGTTATTTGCTGACCGGTTAGCTCAAAAAACAGGGGCACGCGTTTACGTTGTCCTATATTCTCATCTTCCACAGCACCAGTTTAAAACGGCATATCGAGAAATTACCCAGGTATATCAACAAGTTTATGATCAAATTCCGGTAAGTAACATTACGCTGTTGGGTGACTCTGCTGGTGGCGGTTTAGCCGCTGGTTTCTGTGAATATTGTGCAGCAACTGATTTGCCACAACCAGGACACTTAGTTTTAATATCTCCCTGGTTGGATCTCGACTTGAATAACCCGACAATCACCAAGTATGAAGCTCATGACGTGACCTTATCAGTTAAGGGATTACGGCGAGTAGCTAAACTGTGGGCTGCAGGTGAAAAGCATGATGATTACAGGCTAAGTCCAATAAATGGTGATGTTAGTCAGATGCGGGATGTTTTTGTTTGTGTAGGTACTCGGGAGATTATGTACCCAGATAGTGCCTTATTCGTCAAAAAACTCCGTGATACAAAAGTGCCCGTTAAGTTTGTCGTTGGGCGTGATTTACCGCATATTTTTCCGGTATACCGGATGCCAGAAGCCGATCAGGTAATGACGGAAATAACAAAAATAGTTAACAATTAGAATGAAGAATTGAAGAAGGAGATCTTAAGTTATGCCAAAAGTTGCAGTCGTATTTGCACCAGGTTGCGAAGAAGTTGAAGGGTTAACGGTGATTGATGTATTGCGTCGCCTTGGTATTGATGCCAAAATGGTTGGCCTTGAAGATCGGGAAGTCCTTGGTGCTCATAATATTAAATTAACTTGTGATGAGTTGATGGGCGATCAGCTGTTGAAGTATGATCTTGTTGCCTTCCCAGGTGGTATGGGTGGCTCAAAACGACTTCGTGATAACGAACAATTAAAGCGATTAATGGTTCAGCGTAACCGGGAAGGCAAGTGGGATGCCGCTATGTGTGCTGCACCAATCGCACTTGCTCGTTATGGCTTGTTAGATAACCATGATTACACTTGCTATCCGGGGATGAATGAAGAAATTCAAAAGGAAGTACCGAGTGCCCGTTTCCACAAAGATATTACTGTAGTCGATGAAGAGGCTAAGATCCTTACTAGTCGTGGCCCAGCAACCGCGCTTGCCTATGCCTTTAAGATTGCAGAAGTCTTGGGAGTTGACACAAAGCAAATTAAGAAGGACATGCTGTACGATTATCTTGCTCAAAATATCTAAATTTTATCTAAGATTCCTCTTTACAGATGAATGCGAATATTATAAGATACCATTTGTTGTTTTATTCGTAATTACTGTTTGGAGGATTTTTTCTTGAACACAATTAGCAATTATTTTAAGCTTAATGAATTAAATACGAACATTCGCACAGAAATTCTAGCGGGGTTCACAACTTTTATTTCGATGTCATACATCTTGTTCGTTAACCCCAATGTTTTAGGAGCAGCAGGGATGAATCAGGGGGCAGTATTCACAGCAACTGCTCTTTCCGCAGCATTCGGGACGTTAATGATGGGGCTTTACGCAAGGTACCCGATTGCTACTGCACCAGCCCTTGGAATTAACGCTTTCTTCTCATATTCCGTTGTTATCGGGATGGGAGTTAACTGGCAGACTGCCTTAGCTGCTGTCTTTGTTGCTTCATTGATCTTTATCCTCATTACCATCTTTAAGTTACGTGAAGTAATTATTGACGCGATTCCAAGTGATTTGAAGTTTGCAATTTCTAGTGGAATTGGTTTATTTATTGCCTTTTTAGGACTTCACCAGGGTGGTTTAATTGTCGCTAACAAGTCGACCGTTGTTGGTCTTGGTTCATTTACTACCCCAACTACCTGGTTAACGATCATTGGCCTAATTGTTACCTCAATTTTGATGGTTAAAAAAGTTCCGGGAGCAATCTTTATTGGAATGGCGGTAACCGCAATTGTGGGATTAATTACCGGGCTGATTCCAATGCCACACCACGTTATTTCGGGTGCACCAAGCTTAAAGCCAACGTTTGGCGTCGGCGTTGAATACTTCTCCCATATTAATACCGTGCAGCTTTGGGTTGTTGTTTTAACTTTCTTGCTAGTAACCTTTTTCGATACCGCGGGAACATTAGTTGGTCTTGCTCAACAAGCGGGCTTTATGAAGGATAATAAAATGCCACGGGTTGGGAAAGCCTTAATGTCCGACTCTAGTGCGATGTTAGTTGGTTCTATCTTAGGGACTTCACCAGTTGGCGCCTATGTTGAATCATCAGCGGGAATCGCGGTTGGTGGTCGCTCTGGGTTGACTTCAGTGGTAACGGCAATCTGCTTTATTTTGGGGATGTTTTTCTCGCCATTGCTGCCAGTAGTTACTAACCAGGTAACCGCACCAGCCTTAATTATCGTTGGGGTATTGATGGCTCAGTCAATGAAACGGGTTCACTGGGAAAAACTCGAAGTTGCGATTCCGGCATTCTTAATTGTTATCGGGATGCCGTTAACCTACAGTATTTCAGATGGGATGGCTCTTGGGTTAATTATGTATCCACTTACCATGATTGCTGCCAAGCGAGGTAAGGAAGTGCACCCGATTATGTATGCACTCTTCTTTATCTTTATTGTATTTATTGCAATTTTGAACGTGAAGTAATAATTATTTAATTAAAAAGCGGGGACTGGGAGCGTGACAGAAGTCATTTATGACTTCGTTTTCACGCCCCCGCAAGCACAAATAGAGCTCCAGTGTTCGGATCTTACCGAATACTGGAGCTCATTTGTGTACTGCGCTGTTCGTGCTTTATCTAAGTAATAGAGCTTATGTCACAGCCCCATTCCTCGCTTCTTTTAGCGGGAATTTTTATTGAGCCTACCTATTAACAATATATTTAGCGGCTTCTCCATTTAAAACGTTGACGGCATTAGTAGCAACGATTTCAGCCATTGCATCCCGAGCTTCAAATGAGGCGTTGCCAATATGTGGTGTCAAGATAACGTTATCAAGTTTCTTGAAGCCGTCAGCAACATTTGGTTCAGCTTCATAAACATCAAGGGCTGCACCAGCAAGTTTATGTTCCTGAAGTGCCTGAAGTAAAGCAGCTTCATTAATTACGGGTCCACGAGCACAATTAATTAGGAATGCTGAATCCTTCATCATTGCGAATTGAGGAGCATCAATTAAATGGTGTGTTTCTGGGGTTAGTGGGCAGTGAAGAGTAACTACGTCAGAACGTTTTAGTAATTCATCAAGTGTAACGTATTCAGCGGAATATTGAGCTTCGGTTGCTGGATCAGCTTGGTGACGTTGGGTGTAAATAATCTTCATGTTAAATGCGTGGAGACGTTGCGCAACTCCACGACCAATACTTCCTAAACCAACAATTCCTAAAGTCTTGCCGGCTAATTCGTGACCAAGGAAGAAGAGTGGTGCCCAGCCGTCAAAACCAACAGAACGCATCACGCGATCCCCTTCAACAATTCTTCGCATTAGGGCAATAACTAATCCGCTAGCAACCTCGGCAGTAGCAGTTGAGGAAACAAATGGCGTATTAGTAACATCGATCCCCTTACTCCGGGCGTATTTTACATCAATGTTATTAAACCCAGCACCAAAGTTGGCAATTAGCTTAAGCTTTGGGGCAGCATCAATTACTTCTTGATCAACTTGGGTAGATAGCGGAGTAATCAATACTTTGCAGTCTTTAACATGCTTAATCAGTTCATCTTTTGAAATTAAGCCTGTTCCATCAAAAACTTCATAGTGGATTGCTGCTTTATTTAATATTTCAGTAGCCACTTTTGGTAATTTTGCTGATAGGTAAACGGTAGCCATAATATTCGCCTTCCTAATAAAAAATAATGACCGTGTAAACGATTACACGATCATTATAGTTCATTCCTAAATTATCGGCAAATTAACGGGTAATCCAGAAAAAGAAAACATGCTTTTCTGGTTTATCTGCACGTTGGTTAATGACACTGACAAGAGCCAACATTGAGTTAATAATTGAACTCCACTTCCGGAATGCGGTGTATCGGGACTCCCAAACGTCAGCATACTTATTTTTATACCGGCGAAGTCCTTGGAACCCATACAGGTGGTAGCCGTATTCGTAGATAAAGTGGGCGGCCTTTTCACCAAGAAAACTAAATTGTGATTCACCCACATTTGATAATGGGGCCATTCCGAGGTCAAAATATTCGTAACCGTGTTCTTGACCATACAGGAACATACTAATGAATATTTTATCCATAATTCCCGAAGGAGCACTATGGGTATGCCGCATTAAATCAATGGTCAGGTACTTTTTTCCCCCGGTTGGCATGAAGGTAGCAAAAGCAACGATCTTGCCGTCTTGATCTGTAACGGTTACGACCGGTGCTTGCTGAATGTAATTTGGTGAGAAGAATCCCAAGGAAAAGCCCTTCTCTACTTGCTTTCCCAGCCAATCATCGGAAACAGCCTTTAATTTTTGCATGAATTCGTCGTCAAATGGAGGTTTTACAACGTTAAATTGGTAGCCTTCACGATCAAATTTATGCATTAACGCCCGCTGTGATCGTTGTCGCTTTCCCGCTAAGGTAAAGTCTGCTAGACGAACCAGTCCAGTTTCACCAGTTTTAATGAAGTCAAAGCCGAATTCATGAAGTAACATCGTAAAGTCACCGGAGACTTCATAAAAGACTAACTGGTAATTATAGAGGTCGGCTTCCGTTAGAAATTGACGAAGAGCAGGTCGAATTTCAGCGGCATTACCAACAGGATCACCCATAATAATTAAGCGGTCATAGTTTCGACGGTACATAAAGTATAGTTGATCCTGATCATCCTTTTGGTAGAAGTACAGGTTCTTGTCTTTTAAGAAGGCGAGATGACTAGTCCGACTACCACCAAACTGGTCAATAACATTATGAACCCGATCCGCAGCAAACTTTTGCTGGTTAGCAAACGGGTCAGCGCCAGAACAGAAGTAACGGAGGATTAAAACCAGGAGAATTAATCCAAGCAGTAGGCCAATCAAGCCGGAGAACCAAACTTTTTCACCCGGAAAAAGGAAGAAGTTTGGAATCTTGTGTGACCGGATATATTGGGGAGCGTTAAGGACCCCTACAATAACGTAAAGAATACAACTTCCGGCAAAAATCAAAAGATCGGTTGCAAATTTACTAATTGAGTATTGAAGCTTTGCACGGTAGAGTTCCCGCTTTGAAAGGAGAATAAGAACCAGAACAATGGCAAGGTAAATGGTTAAGCTCATTGTTCTTAAATTCCACCAGGTACTGATAATCCCGATTAGTAATAAGGCGAGTGTCGGCCAGTAAGCCTTTTGAACCTTTGATGCTAATCCCCGGGCACAAGCTAACATGGCAATGGCGAATAGCACTGTGGATAATTGATGGATAAAAAAGAAAGTAAACGGATAAAGTCGAGCAAAGAGCTTGTTATCGGCTGTAATGTCAGGAACCGCAGCGGCAAGCAGCATCAAGATTCCAGAAATGTACATGAATGCTGTGATTAGAAAGTGAGCAGTATTTTGAATGATGACTAATGGCAGACCATCAAAGAAGTCATTAACTTGCCGAGCTAAATCGTGAAGAAAGAGAACTCCGGCGACAATTAACGGCACGATATAATAGAAAATTCGGAAGAGGAGTAGCCAAATAATAATTGTCGGCTTAGAAACTCCCATTAATGACAATTCAAACATCATCATGACATCGAAGGAACCGAGGGCACCGGGAATCATGGAAATAACCCCAAGCAGCTGAGCAACTACGTATAGGGGTAAAACTGATGCTAGGTTGTGACGAACCCCTAAGCACCAACCGACTAGCAGGAAGAAAAGAGCAACAAATAGCCATTCGCAAGTTGAACTGCCGACTAGAAGTCCCTCAATTTTTGGGGTAACGTCCTTAAATAACCGGTTATTGTTAATTAGGGTAAAGTAAAAAACAACAGGGAAGTAAAGACCACCAGCAACAAGCCAAAGTGCATACTGGTTAAAGTGACCTCCCTGATGGAAGATAAACATAAAGGATAAGGCAACCCAGCAAAGTACCGAAAGTCCTGACAAAAGGAAAACAGCGATCTTAGAAATTGCTAATAAAATATCTTTTTTGTTGGCGTGCTTACGGTAAAAATAAGCACGCATTGTTGCGCCAAGGACACCACCAAAACCAGCAATATTTGTGAGCGTGTTTGTAATCCAGCCACAGCGAATAATGTATGATCGCTTGAACTTTCCAGGAAGAAATTTAACAATTACAAAATCATACCCCAGCATTGGAACAACTGCGATACAACCAAAAATAAGCAGAATTAAAATGTTTGACCATGTTAAATTGCTTAACCCTGTACCAACCCGGTGCCAATCAACGGTTTTGAAAAAGCTGGTTAGGGCATGTACGACAAAGATAATGACCGAAATTACAAAGACAATCTTTATTGGTCGCGCGTATTTAACCCACCATGATGACAATCGTTTATATAGGGATTCCATAGTATCCTCCTCAATAGAATGCTAATAACTATTATAAGGTATTTATGGCTGATGAAGAAGAAAAAGGAAATTAAAAAAGTTGTTGACACCTGAGGGGAAGTTTCGTATACTTTTATTTGTTGTCAAATGGTCCGTTGGTCTAGTTGGTTTAGGACGCATCCCTGTCACGGATGAGATCACGAGTTCGAGTCTCGTACGGACCGTCATAGTAAATAAAGAAAGAGGATGAGAAAAAACTAGGCGTTTTTTCTCATCCTCTTTCCATATTTAGCACTCTCCGAACCTATAGAGTCTAATCGCGGAAATTAACTGAGGGACTCGAGCCTAACGCAGCGAAGCAAGCCTATTCGGCTACGAACGATTCTGATGATTTCATCATCATTCATCGTTCTAGGTTAGTCAACCGTCCCTCCGAGAAAGTTAATTTCCAGCTTCTTTCTTTATATCCTGAAACAATTTTGGAGGTAAAAATGGAAAACACTTGGCAATATCAAGGTGCCCAACCGATTAAAATTAAAAAGTTTCTTCAATCATTGGGAATGGGACACCGCCTTTTCAATGATTTAAAGAATGGTCAGGGAAAATTTTTGGTTGATCACCGAAAAGTTCGACCAACGACGAAGATATTGCCTAACCAGCCATTAACTATAATTGCTCAACCGGAGTTGCGTGACTTATCGGTAAAATTGAGTGATGCCCCGCTTAATATTGTTTATGAGGACGATAATTGGCTAGTAATTGATAAGCCTGCAGGGGTAACGTCAATTCCTGGCCCTACAGTTGACAATGGAACTGTCCTTAATCGTGCAGTCCACTACTTGGTTGAAGAAAAGTCAGCTGACCAACGACCGCATTTAATTACTCGACTTGATCGTTATACAGGCGGCTTGCTTTTAATTGCTAAGCACCATGTGGCATCAAGCATGATTAGTCAACAGGTTCAGCAGCACCAGATGTTAAAGGAATACACGGCATTTGTATCAGGAATCTTTGATAAGGAGCATGACATTATTGATAAGCCAATTGCTCGTCGTGAAGGACAGGTTCAGCGAGTTATTGCTGAAGATGGTCAACGTGCAGTAACTGAGTATTGGGTAGAAGAGGAAGGTGCAGACTGGACTAAATTGCGAGTTCGTTTGCATACAGGGCGCACCCACCAGATACGAGTTCATCTAGCTTCAATTAATCACCCGTTGATCGGTGATCATCTTTATGGTGGTGATACTTCTAAGTACCAGCACCAAGCACTTTGGGCAACTAAACTATCATTTAAGGATCCTTTTACCTTAAAGCAATTAACATTTTCCCGGGAAATAAATGAAATTCCTGATAAGAAAATAAAATGAGGTTATCTCGCTAAGTGGATAACCAAAAAGAGACCGCCAAAAAAGCAAAACGCTTTTTAGCGGTCTCTTTTACCATTTGTACCTAATTTTTCCTAATTAATTGAGCGAGGAATTCTTGCTCAGCCTGTTGTGATATTTGATGAATCTGTTGAGCATTCATATTTGGTTGCTTTATCATTGCAGCTTTAACCTTCGCAGTTACGAAGCTCTTTGCTTGAACTTGAATCTGTGAGTTATCAGTATTAGTCATCCTTTTTTGAAGACGTTTAGCCTGCGCAGGAGTCAGCTTAACAAATGTGTGTGGGTATTCAATTACGTTAGTCCGTTTGATTAATGTCCCGTTCATTCCTGACCACAGAAAGAGACCCTTGTAAAAGCTGTTCTTAAATTGCCACCGTGTTTCGGTTGTTTTTAATTCTGGCGCAGTTCGATTTGTAAATTTCATTTTACTTGTCGTGTATTCGTTTGCTTGAGTATGAGCAGCATTCTTTTGATTTTGGTGAGTCTTATAAATTAGGACATTTTCTTGGCCGCTAGTTCCAACTGGTTGGTAAATAGCAATTGGAAGGGGACTAGCTGCTGAATAAACAGTTTGGCGGGTCGTCGTTGTTACCTTTTTCATCCCGAAATGCTGACTGTAATTTAACGTCATTAAAGCAGTTGAGCCGACAAAGAGAATCCCGAAAATAAGGGTACCAACGATCCTTGCTAGACGTTGATTAATAAACATCACGCAGGCGAATAGCGCAAGCGCGGAACCAAACATTAAGACAATAATCATTTAGGATCCTCCTTTCCTTGAATATCGTTTGCATCAATTTTTACATGGATTCCTGTACCGCTTGTTACAAAGAAAGTTAAGCAAAGGCCAATCAATGCAAAGGCAATTGCAAACCAAAATGTTGAATGGTATCCCATTAAAGTTGCATCAAACATTTGTGACTTATATTGCAGTGGAGCGGCTTTAAGTAATGAATGATTAGGCTTATTACAGTTCGTAACGTTGGTTAAAACTGAGATCATAATTGCCGTTCCCACAGAAGTAGCGACCTGCCGTAAAGTATTATTTACGGCTGTCCCGTGTGAAATTAAAAGGTATGGCAAAGAGTTCATCCCGGCAGTAGTTACCGGCATCATTACCATTGAGATTCCAAACATTCGAACTGCATATAAGAAGACGATGTAAATAATTGGCGTATCACGGGTAATAAAGGCGAACGGAATTGTGCCAACAGAAAGAATGAACATCCCGGTAATCGCTAACCGTCTTGCACCATGGCGATCGAATAGGTTTCCCGTGATTGGGCTCATAACCCCCATGAAAAGGGCACCAAAGAGAAGTGTTAGTCCTGAATGGAAAGCAGACATTCCGTGAATGATTTGAAGGTATAGCGGGATAACCAACTCAACCCCAACCATTGCCATCATTACAATGGAACTCAAGATGGTTGCTAGGGTGAATTCATTACTCTTGAAAACCTTGAACTCTAAAAATGGTTCATCTAGTTTGTTTTGGCGAATAACGAGGAAAACAACTAAAATAATTCCGATAATAATAGTTGTTAAGACAATCGGATCAGTCCAACCATCATTACCAACACTGGAGAAACCGTAAAGCATACTACCAAATCCAGCGGTAGAGATACCGACAGACAACCAGTCAAGGTGAGGCTTCTGATTTGGAATAACGTTTTTAACCAAGAATAAACTGGCAATAATTACAATCGCAGCAATTGGTACAATCATGCCAAAAAGCCACCGCCAGCTAAAGTTATCGATGACCCATCCAGAAAGTGTTGGCCCGATTGCAGGAGCTAAGCCAATAACCAACCCGTTGATTCCCATCGCGGCACCACGCTTTTCAGGTGGATAGATTGTCAGCATAATATTTTGCATTAATGGCATGTTGATTCCTACACCAATTGCTTGAATTAATCTTCCGCTTAAAAGAACAGCGAAGGATGGGGCAAGCCAGGACATAATTGTTCCTAGTTCGAAAATTGACATTGCAATGACAAATAGTCCTTTAGTGTTAAAGCGACTACTTAAGTATGCACTGATTGGGATCATGATCCCGTTAACCATTAAGAAACCAGTGGTTAGCCATTGAACCGTTGACGTACTGATATTAAAAGCCTTCATTAAAGCTGGAAAAGCAGTTGAAAGAATGGTCTGGTTTAAAATAGTACAAAAGGCACCGATTAATAAGACGAGAACCATTAGGCTTCTGTTGTATGGCTTATTGTTAATATCTACTGGAACAGATTGTTGATCCACACTAAATACCTCTTTTCGTTTTTAAATCAATACAAGCTAATATAAAACTATCTAATATCATTGTCAAATTATTTGACAAAAACAACTAACTTTAAGATAATAAACCGTGAATTAAATGGTTGGAGGAATTTGATGGATATTTTACTAGCAGATCGGTTTCGTAAAATGATTAAGCAGAGCAACTTAAGGATTACGATGTCCCAATTAGTGGAAATGACGGGAGTGTCACCGAGTCAAATTCGTTATTGGGAGAAGAAGGGATACATTAACTCAGAACAAGGGGAAAAGAACCAGAATCACTTATATTCAATTAACATTCTTTATCGGGTTTGTACGATTAAGTTTTTCCTTGATCAGGGATATACGCTTGCTGTAGCGGTTAAGAAAGAGCAGGAACGCCGAGAAGCTGTTAAGCTATTCAGGGAGTTTATCTTTAACCAAAAATTGAGTGTTGAGCAAACTGGTTCAGGCAAGGGTGAAATTATACTGGGAAAGATTGCCGAAAATCCAAATACTGAGGTTTATGCAACCATTGAGGACGGTAAAACTGAGTTACACCTTCGAAAAAGTGAATAACTAACGAATATTAGCGGTTTGTGTTATGGTAGAAATAATAGCTATGTATTCTACGGTAAACTAAGAAAGGAAAGCGATTAGATTGGCAGAAGTAGGATTGCGCTATGATGAGCTAGATAATCAAGCAGCTAAGGAAGCAGCTTTGAAAACATTTATTGCTTTTTATATTCATCAATACCGATTAAAGAGTCTTGAAATTATGGGGGCCAAGGCTTCAAATGAGGTTATGGGAACGATAAACCACGTTCTGAAGGAAAATTCCTACCATGGTGCAGAAGAACTTGCTGAAATTAGCGAACGTCTTTGCAAACCCGCATATGAGGAAGTCCTCAGCGAGTTAACCGACGTAAAGTTTAATCAAGAAGGACAACCCATTGTTCCATTAGAAAAGCTTTGGCAAAAGGAAGAACAACAATTGCCAAAGGAGGATTAGGAAAAAAAGAGTGTGAGCCCGTTAAAACCTTCCGGTGGCTAACGATTTCTCCACCGAACGACGTTTCATCGTCGGAGGTGGAGAAATCGTTAGCTCGAGGAAGGTTAGGGCGAATACATTTCGACTATGCCGCCTAGAACTTACAGTTAGGGCGAACGCATCTCGACTATGCTGCCCAGAACGCTAACTCTAGCAAGTCCCTGGCGAGCATAATAAAATCAGACATTTAAAGATGATAATAAAATGATCTCCTTATTTGATTTAGGGAGGTCATTTTATATTATTTCTGGGTAATTTTTTTGATTCTTGGATAATAGCAGAAAAAAACAATTTATGTTAAAATATTATTAGTTTTAAGTACGGATATAAAATATAAAACTGAATCACCAATTGATAAAACCGTTCCTTTACCTGAGAAGCGGGTCTTTTGGCTTACAATTTTCCGTTATTGTTTAAATCTAAGTAGAATTTAAGAAAAATAGAAAGGTATAAGAAAGGTATTATGTCAAAATTAGATATCAAGAATAATGAAGTTGCCTTTTATGCAATGGGTGGCTTAGGCGAAATTGGTAAGAACATGTACTGTGTTCAATTCCAAGACGAAATAATTATTATTGACTGTGGTGTGCTTTTCCCTGAAGATGAACTCCTTGGGGTTGACTACGTAATTCAGAATTATGATTACCTAATTGAAAACAAAGATAAGATTAAGGGAATCTTTATCACTCACGGTCACGAAGATCACATTGGTGGCTTGCCATTCTTCTTGCAGAAAGTAAATGCGCCAATCTATGCGGGACCATTTGCAATGTCCTTAATTAAGGGAAAACTTGAAGAAAAGCACCTGTTACGTGATGCAGAGCTTCATGAAATCAACGAATTTGATGAAGTCCATTTCAAAAAATTGTGGGTTAGCTTTTTCCGGACTACTCACTCAATCCCTGATACTTTAGGAGTAGCCGTTCATACACCTCAAGGGACAATCGTTCAAACCGGTGACTTTAAGTTTGATTTAACTCCAGTTGGTCACTTGCCAGGGCCAAACCTTCAACAGATGGCCAAACTTGGTGATGATGGTGTTCTTCTTCTGACATCTGACAGTACTAATGCTGAGCGACCACAATTTACTAAGTCTGAACGGTGGGTCGACATTCATATTCGGCGGATCTTTGAACGGATTAAGGGCCGAATCATCTTTGCTTCATTTGCTTCCAATGTTTATCGGCTACGTGAAGCTTCAGATGCAGCGATCGCCCAAGGACGAAAGATCGCTGTCTTTGGTCGGAGTATGGAAAATGCCATTACAGCTGGTCAAGAACTAGGTTACCTTAATATTCCCAAGGATTCATTAATTGATCAGAATGAAATTAATAATTATCCACCGGAAAAGGTTTTAATTATGTGTACTGGTTCTCAGGGTGAACCAATGGCAGCTCTGAGTCGGATCGCCAACGGTACTCACCGGCAAATCACCATTCAACCCGGTGATACGGTTGTCTTCTCAAGTAACCCAATTCCTGGTAATACTACTAGTGTTAATGCTTTAATTAACAAGCTTGAAGAAGATGGTGCGAACGTTATTCATGGTTACGTTAATAATATCCACACCTCTGGACATGGTGGTCAGATTGACGAAGAGTTTATGTTGCGGTTAATGAAGCCAAAGTTCTTTGCTCCAGTTCACGGTGAATACCGGATGCAGAAGATTCACACCAAGTTAGCAGAAATGACTGGCGTGCCGCAAAAGAATAGTTTTATCTTAGCTAATGGTGATGTTTTAGCATTAACCAAGGATTCTGCACGAATTGCGGATCACATTGATAGTGCTGCTGACGTGTACATTGATGGGCGTGATGCTGGTGATACTGTTGGTAATCCTGAAATTCACGAACGTCGCCTTCTTTCTGAAGAAGGGGTTGTGACTGCTGTTGCGGTTGTTGATTTGAAAGATTACCAAATTGTTGCTGGACCTGATATTGTTTCCCGGGGATTTGTCTACATGCATGAATCTCAAGAACTAATTAAGGCGGCGAACCATGAAGTCTTTTGGGCAATCTTGAATACCTTTAAGAATCATAAGCACGTGGATCGGCGAGCACTTAACCGGACGATTATTAGTCGTTTACAGAAGCTCCTTTATGCGCGAACAGGTCGGCGTCCAGTGATTATTCCAATGGTTACGATTTTAAATGGCGATCGTCATTACGAAAACCATCATTATCGTCAACCAAACAATAATAAAAAGAAAGCTAATCACGAAAAGAATAACAGTAACAACCGGAAGAACCATCAACAACGGAAACATAACGGTCATAAGAAACAAACCGTTAAAAAAGAACCAGTTGCTGCTGGTAAAAACGAATAGGTGAAGAAGAGAACTGAGAGGAATTTTCATCAGTTCTCTTTTATTTTTAAATAAATGCTTAAACTAGTTTGTTTAATTTGGTATGATCGAACGGTATAAGCAATTATTTATTTGGAGGAATCTCGATGACTGGAAGAGACTATTTAAAAATCTGGTATCGAGTTCAAATTGGTGCGACTTTAATTATTTTAATGATGATGATGATTCGTAACTTTGAACTTGGCCGTAATATTTGGCTGCAATTGTTATGGATGGTAATTATCCTCGGAATAGGCCTTTCTGAGGAACTATGGGAGAATGTTCCCCCAATTATCAGTAGTGTTAACTGTTGGCTTCAGGGCCTAGCTCAGCCAATAATTTTAACGTTTGCGTGGGGGGTTATTACCCGGGAAATTATTACGGTACTTCACATGCCATCTCGGGGAGTAGTATCAATCATGATTTTGTATTATTTCGTAATGTACGCGCCCTTTGCTAGTGTTATTGGTGGACAAATGGAATTAAGTATTGAGCGGTTTATTTTTGTGATTTGGATGTTTCAGATTGTGATTGTTCCGTTTACATCTTTACCATTTGATTTAATTGACAATCAAAAACTATCGACCTTACTAGCAACTGGAGCGGTTGGTGCAGTTGCCTACTTTATTTTTGCCACAACGGTGATGCGTGCCTGGCATTTGTCATGGCCTGGGCTAAAGCCAAACTGGAGTGGGGACTTTAATTGGTGGATCCTCTTGTTGATGATCGCAATTTTTGTTGTTCCGTTAGGCAGTAATATGATGGCGATCAATCATTTGCCTAAGGGGGGATTCTTTAAGCTAACATGCCAGGCATTTGAAGCGGGACTAGCGGAAGAAAGCCTATTTCGCTTTGCAATGCTTGGAGTTCTCTTTTACGCATGGCGGAATGTTAAGCAGCGACTGCCGTTAGCACTCCTTACAAGTTCAATCTTATTCGGCTTTGCACACTTGATTAACTTAGGCGGACAAAGAGCTGATTTAACGTTCTATCAAATTGGTGTAGCTTTCCTTCTGGGACTATTTTTAGCAGTTGTCTACGTTTATACAGGACAACTATGGTTAACGATGCTAATGCACTTTAGTCTCGACTGGTTTAGCTTCTTGGCAACGGGAACTACTAAACTTACTGGTGATTTGGTTCCTGGTGATTGGTGGGCACTGTTAATCCTCTTTGTGATTTTTGGTGGCTTTAGCGTTTGGATGATGTTTGGTACTCGTAGAAAAGTTATGGAACGTCATGTTAAACGCTTAACGGGTGAACACCAACATTTTGGTTACTCAATTCAATATTAAGGATAAATAAAAATGATCCAGCTCTTAGCTAAGGGCTGGATCATTTTGTTTATTTATACTGTTACTCTTTTCCTATGCCAGATGCTTATCAAGGTAACGAGCAAGAAGGGACAGAGAGTAACAAACAATAAAGTACAGAACGGCCAAAGCGACAAACATTGGAATGATGTAGTTGGTATTTTGACCATAAATAATTTGAGCATGGTACATCAATTCTGGTAAGACAATAATTGTTGCCAGTGAGGTATCCTTAACCAGTGAAATAAACTGGCTAACAAGTGCCGGAAGCATGTTTTTAATTGCTTGTGGCAGAACGATTAGTCGGAGAGCCTGCCACTTAGTAAGACCGTTGGCAAGTGCTCCTTCAGTTTGGGCATAGTCGATTGAATTGATTCCCGAACGAACAATTTCAGCAACCATTGAGGATTCAAAAACGGTTAGCGCCATAATAGCAGCCGGAATAATTTCGGGCTTAACTCCAATATTTGGTAGGCCAAAGTAAGTAAAGAAGATGATCAGCAGTAGTGGAAGGTTTCGAATTAAGTCAATAATGAAACCAACAATTGCCGAAACGTACTTAATCTTGGCATACCGGATAATTCCTAGCAAAGTTCCGATGATGAAACTACAGATAATTGAGGCAACCGAGATTTCGATGGTAATTCCTAATCCTTGAAGTAAGAAACGAATATTAACCCATGAGTAGGCATCAATAAAGTTTTGCATATTATCCACCTCCCTATGCTAGCTTCTTTTCCAGGTGACGCATATAGTAGCTGAGAGGTAAGGTAATAATCAGGTAAAGGACACCAACAATGAAGTAAGTTGGCATTGTTTGGAGGGTGTCATTTGCAATCAGATTTCCTTCATACATTAAGTCAAAACCGGCTACAAAGGCAAGGACAGAAGAGTTCTTGACCAAGTTAATGAATTGGTTGCCTAGTGGCGGAATAACAACTCTAAATGCCTGCGGAAGGATGATGTAACGCATTGCTTGACCGTGAGTTAGTCCATTGGCAAGGGCACCTTCTAATTGACCACCCTCGACTGAATTGATTCCTGCCCGAACAGTTTCAGCGATGAAGGCGGAAGTATAGAGAGTTAAACCAATTGTTCCGGCAGCAAAACCGCTTATTTTAGTGATGTACATGGGAATAATGAGGAAGAAGCCCATTGCAATTACCAATAAAGGAATATTCCGAAAAACTTCAACATAGATACTCCCGATCAAACGAACAATTCGATACTTAGAAATCTCTAGCAGAGCAAAGAATGTTCCAATTATTAAGCTCCCAACAAGTGCGATTAAACTACAAAGAATGGTGTTCCACAGACCGCTGAGTAGGGGATGCCACTGTGTTGTAATAATATCTAACATTTAACGCTTCATCTCCTGATAATTAAACCCTTTAACGTTACCAAACCATTTTAGAAGAAGCCGGTTATAGGTTCCGTTTTTTTCAAGTCGTTCTAACGCCCAATTCAACTTGTTTCTGAATGGCGCTTGGTTCTTGTTTACCGCGATTCCGTAAGGCTCCTTAGTAAAATTGCCACCAACAACTTCATAACTAGGATTTTCACTTGCCATCCCGTAAAGGATCCCGTTATCTGTGGTTAATGCATCTCCTTGCTTAGACTTTAAGGCCGTCATTGCTTGAGCGTAGTCTGAAAGTTGGAGAACTCGTGCTTTCGGTGCATACTTTGCCACGTTTTTAACTGAATTAGAACCAGAAACCCCTAAGATAACTTTGCCGGGCTGATTTAAATCTTGAATATTTTTAATCGGACTACCCTTTTTTACTAAAAGAGATTGACCGGCATCAAAGTAGGACTTAGTGAAATCAACCTGCTTTTCCCGTTCTGGCGTAATTGTCATCGTTGCCATAATGGTGTCAATATTACCATTCTTTAATAGCGGAACTCGAGTACTGCTAGTAACGGGAACGAAAACGGCCTTTCCGTTAGGCCCGAGGATTTCTTTAGTCATTGCCTTGGCAAGATCGATTTCAAACCCTTCAAGCTTTCCCGTTCGAATATTCTCCAAACCGAAAAGACGAGTATCAGCTTTAACTCCCCAAGTAATTTGCTTATTTTTTTGATCAACTTTGAGAACGTCTTGATTAGCCACAGAACTACAGCCAGAAAGAACGGTGATACTAATAAGGGCAACTGCAGCAATCGTTAATAAGTGCCAAATCTTTTTCATTATTTTGGCCTCCCCCTTAGTGTCCGCTAATCTTACTCATAAATTCGCGGGCCCGTTGAGTAGTTGGTTGATCGCCAAAGAACTTTTCGGTGGAGTCATCTTCAATAATTCGACCATCAGCCATAAAGATAACCCGGTCGGCAACGTCCCGAGCAAATCCCATTTCGTGGGTAACCACCAGCATGGTCATGTTAGAATTTTCTGCAATATCCTTCATTACATTAAGAACATCATCAATCATTTCTGGATCGAGTGCACTCGTGGGTTCGTCAAATAGAAGACACTTTGGCTTCATTGCTAGGCTGCGGGCAATTGCAATCCGTTGCTTTTGCCCACCTGATAGTTGTGCAGGCATATTATCAGCCTTATCGGCAAGGCCAACCTTTTCAAGCAGCTGCATTGCGAATTCACGATTTTCCTTTTCCGGTCGTTTAAGAACAATCCGCGGTGCCAGCATGATGTTTTCCAAAACGTTTTTATTGTTGTAAAGGTTAAAATGCTGGAAAACCATTCCAACGTCTTTACGAATCAAGTTAACGTTGGTTTTCTTATCAGCTAGGTCAAACCCGTTAACAATTAATTGACCGTCACGAATTGGATCCAACCCATTAATTGTCCGAATTAGACTACTTTTTCCTGAGCCGGATGGACCGATTAAAACAACCGTTTCACCAGCATCAATTGTTAAGTTAATGTCCTTTAATGCGTGGAATTTACCATAGTATTTTTGGACATCATGAAATTCTATCATTGACATGGTACTTTACTCTCCCCTAAATTTACGATGTCATTAGTAGTCATAAAGACTAAAACAATTAAATTATAGAACTTGTTGGATCGACAGGCAAGAAAGCTCAGACGAATATAAAAATTTAAAAATAATTATCATTTAATATAAAAGAATTTTATTTTAGGCTTACCAAAATAAATATTTACAAATATTTGATAAGTAGTAACATAGTAGGTGAAACTTACTGCGATCGAGATAATCTATTGATCGTCAGGACCACAGAGAGGGGAATAGTTTAATGTTTGAAATTAAGCCAAAGAAGTTCAAGAAGATCCTTGTCGGTGTCGATGATGCACCAGATGCCCGGGCTGCTTTTTCATATGCAGTAGATAAGGCAAAACGTGATGGCTCCGAATTAGGAATTGTTTCTATTTTGGAAACTGGTAACGTTAATGTTTATCAAATTCTTGACAAAGATTATGTTCACAGTTCTGCTGATGAATTACGGAAACGGATTAACGAATACGTAAAGGCTGCCGTTGATTACGGAGTTGATCCAAGCAAGATTACGGGAATTGTTGATCAAGGTGAACGACCAGCGGAACGGATTTGTAACCACGTTATTCCAGCATTTCAACCAGACTTGCTAGTTGTTGGGTCAATTGGTAAATGGGGTAATCGGAAGGCTGTTGGTTCACAAGCATCCTACATGACTAGACATGCAGGTACTTCCGTATTTGTTATTCGGACAACCGCTGTGGAAAGATATGAATAATTATTTCTGATTAGTAATTAGTACTGATTTAAAACCTTAGCTAATCAAGGATAAAGGGACTACGACAACCTGTCGCGGTCCCTTTATCCTTTAAGATGCAATTAATAATCTTTCTAAACTAACGTCAAAAACACAGAATTATTAGTTGATCTACTTTTAAACAATGTTATAATGATTCTAATTTAAAAAAGAGGAGTCTTTAGAATGGCTAGTAAAAAGATGTCACTAGCACAAAAAGTTAATATTTTGCGTGCTAGTGTAATGGGGGCCAATGACGGCATTATTTCAATTGCCGGAATTGTTATCGGGGTTGCCGCTGCAACTAATAATGCCTATTCTATTTTAATTTCTGGACTATCAGGGACGTTAGCCGGAATGATCTCAATGTGTATGGGTGAGTACGTATCGGTATCTACCCAGAAGGATTCACAAAAAATGGCATTGATTAGTAAACGTCAACGATTAGATGATCAATACCAAGAAGAATTTAATTATGTTCAGCAAAAGTATGAAGATCAGGATATTGATCCCAAACTTGCTAAGCAGGCTACCAAGGAACTGATGGATAAGGATGCCCTGTCAACTGTTGTTCAAGAACGGTATGGGTTTAATCCTAAAGATTTTACCAGTCCATACGCGGCCGCCATTGCATCGTTCATCTCTTTTCCAACCGGTTCTGTCTTACCAATGCTAGCAGTTACGCTGGCACCCGCAGAAAGTAGAATTCTTGCGACTGCAATCGCGGTTTTAATCGCCCTGTTAATAACGGGATACTGCGCTGCGATCCTGAGTAATTCTAACCGGTTGAAGTCAAGTATTCGGAATGCCATTGCTGGATTACTAACTATGGGTGTTACCTATATTATTGGTCAGTTGCTGGCACACTAAAGGAGGGGTGAGCGATGGAAAAAATTAAGCAACAAAAAAAGCAAACGATGGAAGAAAAGCTGAATACCCTTCGTGCTGGTGTATTAGGTTCGAATGATGGTATCTTAACCGTTGTTGGTGTTCTGGTTTCTGTTGCCGCTGCGACATCTGACCGGTTTACGATCTTTATTGCGGGGCTATCTGATTTGCTTGCATGTGCGTTTTCAATGGCTTCTGGAGAGTATGCTTCAGTTTCAACACAGAAGGATACAGAAGAATCGGCCGTAAGTAAGGAGCAACACCTCTTAAAAACTGATTTTGAAAGTGAAGTTGCTGCTGTTAAGGATTATTACGTCAGCAAGGGTGTTACTCCAGAAACTTCACTCGCAATTGCAAAAGATCTTCTTAGCAAAAAGCCTCTGGAGACCGTTGTTCGGGTTAAGTATGATATTGAGTTAGGACACTACTTGAATCCTTGGGATGCTGCTTTCTCCTCTCTCTTTTCAGCAGCTGCCGGTGGAATCTTTCCCCTTTGTGCGATGACCTTTGCCCCCGCTGCTTATAAGTGGTATGCGGTTATTTTGGCGGTAGTTTTAACTAGTGCGCTAACCGGATATATTAGTTCAAAGCTGGGAAACGGGTTAGTAAAAATCGCAGTTATTCGAAATATTATCATTGCATTGATTACTGTTGCCATCCACTACGGAGTTGGTAAGCTGTTCTAAAAATATTGAAGCTGGGAATTAACTTTCTCGGAGGGACGGTTGACTAACCTAGAACGATGAATGATGATAAACTCATCAGAATCGTTCGTAGCCGAATAGGCTTGCTTCGCTGCGTTAGGCTCGAGTTCCTCAGTTACGATACGAAGTGAGCCTATTTGGATTCCCGCGATTAGACTCTATAAGTTCGGAGATCGCTAAATATGGATAGAGGATGAGAAAAAATGTTTAGTTTTTTCTCATCCTCTTACTACTTATTTAATTAAATGTTCCTCATCAACCACCGTATCGAAGAAGTCCTCGTCTTTTCCCCGGTGGTATTCTGCTTGAATTGTGACGTGGCAAATACCATATTTTTCGCGAAGAATTTTATCAACCTGACTATAAATTTTTTCAACATCGCTAAGCTTCATATCGTGACAATTTAAATGGGCGGAGAAAATAATTCGCTTTTCATCAATCATCCATGCATGAACATGGTGAACCGCGGTAACCCCATCAATTTTAACCAAATCTCGTTCAATCCCGTTATAGTCAAGCTTTGGCGCTGATTCCATAAGAATGGTAACGGTTTGCTTGATTACAGGCCAAGCCTCGTAGGCAATGTAGATTGCCACTGCAATTGTCAAAACCGGATCAAGCCAAGGGATGTTAATAAATGTTAGAATCACACCGCCAATAATTACGGCAAATGATGATAGGGCATCACTTAAAACGTGAAGGTAGGTTGCTTTTACATTTAAGTTATTGTGGCTTCCAGAATGAAGCAGAACCGCTGAAAGTAAGTTAGCGACTAAACCAACAACGGCAACAATTAACATTATTTCACCGTTAATATGTGCGGGCTGCTGAATTCGTTTAATGGCTTCGATGATTAAGAATACCGAGACGATTACTAAGAAAGCAGCGTTGACCATTGCCGCAAGAATTTCAGCGCGACGGTATCCATATGTCCGTTTGCTCGTTTCTGGCTTGTTAGCAATTGACTGGGCAACATAGCCGAGAACAATTGAAAATGAGTCTCCTAAGTTATGAAAGGCATCGGACAGTAAGGCAAGACTTCCTGAAACCAGTCCCCCGATAATTTCAACAACAGTTATCAGAACGTTTAATACGGTTACTGCTAAAAAGCATTTTCCCGTGATTTGTTCATCCATCGTAAACTCCTCATTTCTTTGATATCTCCTTCATAAGTTTAGCATACTAAATTACTAACTAACAAAAAAATTAGGCTATCCGAAGAAGATGCTTATTGATTATGCTATAATCAAATGTGTTATTATAAGTTAATTAGAGGACCGTTCGTAGGCCGATAAACAAAGTAGAGGAGGATGCAGCCCTTGACACCGATGAAAGAAGATTATCTTAAGATTATCTTTGAGCTAGGTGGTAGTCACAAGAAGGTTTCAAATAAGGATATTTCGTTAGGCCTAGGTATAGCGGCAGGTTCTGTAACAGAAATGGTTTCAAAACTATCTGATGAAGGACTAGTAGTTCATGAACCCTATGCTGGTATTTCACTTACTGAAAAGGGACAGAAGTATGCAGCAGAGTTAGTTCGTAAACACCGCCTGTGGGAAACATTTCTTGTTGATAAGCTTCACTATAATTTTGCGGATGTTCACTCAGAAGCCGAAGTTTTAGAGCACCAAACAAGTGACCGTTTAGCAACAGCACTAGATAACTTTTTACAACACCCGCAAGCATGTCCTCATGGTGGAGTTATTCCGTCAGCGAGTGGACAGTTTCCTGATGTTTCACACCGTTTGCTGGCAGATGCAAATGATGGTGAAACAGTTCAGCTTGAACGCTTCTTAGATAACCATGAATTATTAACATACCTGGAAGAATTAAAGTTACGGCCAAACGATACCGTTAAAGTAATCCGCCACGAGCCGTTTGAGGGGCCATTAGTTATTGAAAAAGATGGTGAAGATACCCCGTTAAATGTTTCGTATAAGGCATCGCACAACATCTTTATTAAGGCCGGAAATTCAGACAAATAGTGATGTGAAGGGCCGAGAAATACCTCGGTCTTTTTTGCTACTTTAGTGTTAGAAAGATAGTAACCCAGTTTTTCACAGAGGGAGAACATGAATTAGGAACATCGGGAGGGAAGACATTAATGCTAACAGAAGAACGACGAATTCTTGCGTTACGGACCTGTGTTCTAGCAGGAAGACTGCTGATCGAGAATGGCTCAAATATGGAACGGGTCAACGATACTTTAGATCGAATCGCAAAGAATGCCGGTTTGAGAAAATTCCAGGCTTTCACAACGTTAACCGGGATTGTTGCGAGCAGTGATGATCTCCCTAATTCGCAGGTTGCTGATATTCGCCGGCGAAAAAATGATCTTAGTAAGGTTGCAGCAGTAAATGAAGTTTCTCGTGAACTAGCAAGCGGACTAATTGAATTACCCGAGGCGCATGCCCAATTAAAGTCAATTGAACGGCAGACGACTGACTGGTGGCAAAATCCATTAGAAGCATTCGCAGCCGCTATTTTAAGTGCTGCCTTAATGATCGTTTTTACTGGGGACGTTGTTGACTGGTGGGCGGCATTTATCATTGGCGGCTTAAGTTATGCTGTATTCTCGTTCGTTGTCCGTAAATTTAAAATTCAGTATCTTGGTGAGTTTTGTGCATCACTAGTTATCGGAGGCTTAGCAATCTTAACCGTTAAACTTGGGTGGACTCAAAATGCCAATTCAATTATTATTGGAGGCGTAATGCCGCTGGTACCAGGAATTCCCCTAACAAACGCTGCCCGGGACCTTGTTTCTGGGAATCTCATTAGCGGCCCAACTCGCGGAATTGAGGCAATATTAACTGCAGTAGCGATTGGTAGTGCAATTGTAATTGTCATGCGTTTTAGTTAGGAGAAGCGAATGAACTGGGAAAACTTATTCGTACAATTTATTCTTTCATATATATCTACCGTCTGCTTCGGTGTTTTATTGCATATTCCGTTACGGGCGTATAATACGGCTGGAATTATTGGTGGCGGTGTTTGGGTCATCTATTGGATAATGTATTATTATCAGCATACTGGCTTGGCAATCAGTAACCTTTTTGCTGCCATTTTAATTTCTCTGCTTAGTATGGTTGCTGCCCGTCACTTAAAAATGCCGATGATTGTATTTAATGTTCCTGCCTTAGTTCCGTTTGTTCCAGGGGGACAGGCCTACAAACTTGTTCGTAATTTTGCAATTGGTAATTATCAATTAGCAACGGTATATCTTTATCAGGTCATTGTAATTGCTGGGGCGATTACTCTTGGCTTCGGGCTTGGCGAACTACTAATTCGCGCAGTAAACTACTTGCATCTTAGTTTAGTAAAAACTTCAAAATCAAAAAGCTAGGGGTATGGTATACTCTAAATTAATGTTTAATTGATGATAGGAGAAAGATAATGTTAATTGTTCCAGATAATCAACGGTGGAAACGATTTACAATTAGTGGAGTCGTTTTTATTGTTTTGATGCTAATGATTAAGTTCAATTCAACAATTGGAACCACAATGGATGCAGTTTTTCAATCGTTATTTACTAGCCAACGCTTTGAAAATATTGGTTGGTTCCATGCCTTGATGACTTTAATTTCCTTTTTAGCAAGTCCTAAGCTTGATTTGCTATGGGTCCTGATTATTGCAATTGTTTTATGGCTAAGAAATTACCGAATTCCTGCAGTATGGGCAATCTGTACAATTATTGGTGGGGATGTCATAGGAACACTGGTCAAGCATTTTGTAAAACGGGCACGACCAGCACAACACTTAGCTGCCGACGATGGCTATAGTTTTCCGAGCGGTCATACCCTTGGATTGTTTCTGGTTGCTGGGATCCTTTTCCTTGTGGTAATCCCAATAATTCAGAAAGCAGCTGTCCGGACGATTTGCCAATTATTATTAATTTTTGCAATTTTCTTCTTGGCGGTTTCACGGGTATACTTATATGCTCACTGGCCTGTAGATACAATTGCAGCAATGGTTTTGGCATATGCTTGGCTTCAAGTTGCTGAATGGCTATACGTAGCCTGGGCACCAAAACTGCGAGAGCTAAAAATCTTTAGTAATTCAATTTATTAAAAGAAGAACGCAAAGGATCATTTTTGATTTGTTTGCGTTTTTTATTTCCCGGGAAATGGATGGTCTTTTGATGAAAATTAAAACGAAACGCCTTATTGTTGAAAGGGTTCACCGACAAAATGTTATTGAATTAACGCCACTGCTAAAATATCAATCATTATTCCAACAGGCAGGATTAGTTACAGTTGGAAAGGTTGATTTAGTTACTTTAGGGATGCTTGCCCAAACGGAATGTGTACTGCAAATAAGGGAAAGGGGAGAGCAAGGACTACTTGGCTTGATTATCCTTCTCCATTCCTACGATAAAACGGGTGCTATTCTTCCAAAGCAATACGAGGTTGGCTACCTACTTCTTCCACGAAAACAGCATCAAGGGTACATGACAGAAGCGTTAAGTGCCGTTTGCGACCAGTTAAACCGCTCTCAGATCACGGTAACTGCAGAGGTAAGGAGCGATAATGCTTCGTCAATTGGTGTTTTAAGCCGGTGTAATTTTATTCGTATCACTATAAATCCAGGAATGATCGAACTCTGGAAGCGGCAAGATATGGGATGATGGCTTGCGTTATTAAATGATGAGAGTATAATGTTATCGAAATGAAGAGGTTGCATTCTTTATCAGTATTGACTATTAGGAAAATAAGTTCCGGAGTAGTTTTGAAAGGAAAGAATGCCGAAATGCTGCTTAGCTTATTCTGAGCTGCATTGGGTCATGATTGAAAAAGTCATGGACTGTCGCGATAAATCGCGGGGCGCTTCGCTGAACGATTCAATGATAAATCTTGGATCTTCTAATGAGGTTGCCTTGTTGGAAGATCCTTTTTTATTGAGTAAGTCGCTCAGATATTTTACAGGAGGAATTTAAGATGACAGAAGACACGGGTAATGGTCAGGGGCAGATAAAAAGAACACTTAAAACACGTCACCTGGCAATGATTGCTCTTGGTGGAACGATTGGTACTGGTCTATTTATTACCAGTGGTTCGGCAATTTCAACTGCTGGACCAGGCGGGGCTTTAGTTGCATACGGAATCATGGGGATTATGGTTTATTTCTTGATGACTAGCCTTGGTGAAATGTCGACTTATATGCCGCTTACCGGATCGTTTTCTGCATTTTCATCAAAGTTTGTTGATCCAGCACTAGGCTTTGCTATGGGATGGAACTATTGGTTTAACTGGGCGATTACAATTCCAGTTGATGTAACCAGTGCGGGAATTGTAATGAATTTCTGGTTGCCACATGTTCCTAGCTGGGTATTTAGTACGGTTGTCTTGGTTTTAGTATTCCTTATCAACTATTTATCAGTTCGTTCGTACGGTGAAACAGAATACTGGTTAGCATTAATTAAGGTAATTACCGTGATCGTTTTCTTAATTGTCGGGGTTGCAATCATTCTGGGAATTATGGGCGGTCAACCAGTTGGCTTCAGCAACTTCCACTACAAGAAAGCTCCATTTGTTGGCGGCATTCCTGCAATTATTAGTGTATTCTTGGTTGCTGGTTTCTCTTTCCAGGGGACAGAATTAGTTGGGATTACTGCTGGAGAGGCTGCTACTCCTGAAAAGTCAATTTCAAAGGCAATTCATTCAACTTTCTGGCGAATCCTTCTTTTCTATATCTTTGCCATTTTTGTAATTGCATGTGTCCTGCCATACACAGATAAGAACCTGTTAAATTCGGATGTTACTAACATTACGATGAGTCCGTTTACAATCATTTTTAAGCGGGCTGGATTAGCGGTTGCTGCCAGTATCATGAATGCGGTTATCTTAACTGCGGTTGTTTCTGCGGCTAACTCTGGTTTATATGCTTCAACCCGGATGCTTTACTCGCAGGCTCGTGAAGGTTACGCATGGCGATTCTTCGGCTATGTTAACCGTCGGGGAATACCGATTTATGCACTAATTGGGACGATGGTTGTGTCATCATTGGCATTTGCAACTCAGTTTGTGGTTCCTCAAGCTTACCTTTACCTAACAGATGCTTCTGGACTGTGTGGCTTTATTGCATGGCTAGGAATTGCCATTTCACATTACCGGTTCCGGAAAGCTTACACCGCTCAGGGCCATACTGTAAGCGAACTTAAATATCACGCAACCCTGTATCCTTTTGGACCGATTTTTGCGCTTGTTCTTTGTACAATTGTTATTTGCGGGCAGAACGTTGAGGCCTTTGCAAAACTTGACTGGTCAAATATTTTGATTACGTACATGAGTGTACCGTTATTCCTAATTTTGTTCTTCTACTACAAAATTCGTTATAAGACCCATATTATTCCGTTGAAGGAAGTAGATCTTTCTCGGCAGACTAAGGGTGAAAAGTATGACCCAGAACAAAATTAATTAGAATTTGAAGAGGGTTTCTATACCGAGAAAATTTAGGTATGGGAATCCTTTTCGAATTTAGGAAGAGGACTTCTGGTTCAGTCTCTTCTTTTTTTTAATGTTCAATGTTAGAATGGTAAAGTTGTTTTTCATAAATTAAAGGGGGAGAAGCGTTTAATGATTGCACTTGCAGGGACAATAGGCGCCGGGAAAACAAGCCTAACCGGATTGCTGGCTGATCATTTGAATAGCCAAGCATTTTATGAATCTGTTGATGATAATAAGATTTTGCCGCTCTTTTATAAGGACCCGAAAAAGTATGGTTTTTTACTGCAAATTTACTTTTTAAATCGACGACTAGATGAGATTAAAGATTCTTTTGGAAATGATTTAAATGTCCTTGACCGTTCAATTTTTGAAGATGCATTGTTGTTTAAACTCAATGCTGATATGGGGCGGGCAACCGAAACAGAATCGGATATTTACTCATCATTACTGCACAACATGATGGAAGAGTTACCTGAACAACCTCACCAAAAAGCACCTAATCTGCTAATCACGATCCAGGTTTCATTCGAAACAATGCTGGAGCGGATAAAAAAACGTGGTCGGTCATACGAACAGCTCACTAATGACCCATCTCTCTATAATTACTACAAGAACCTTAATGAACGCTACCGTGATTGGTATCAACAATATAATGCTAGTCCTAAAATGCTGATTGATGGGGATAAGTATGACTTTGTCGAAGATCCAGTAGCGGCACGTCAAGTATTGAAAATGATTGATCAAAAATTAATCGAACTTGGTTTGAAATAATTGTTGACACTAAATTTAAATGATGATATATTAATAAAGTTCCATTATGAATATATCATTTTTCGGAGGATTAGCTCAGTTGGGAGAGCATCTGCCTTACAAGCAGGAGGTCACAGGTTCGAGCCCTGTATCCTCCATATGCGGATGTGGCGGAATTGGCAGACGCGCAAGATTTAGGATCTTGTATCTTTTAGATGTAAGGGTTCAAGTCCCTTCATCCGCATTTGAAATAATACTTTATTTCAAAATCATATTGACATCGGTCTGTGACACGTGGTATATTAATTATTGTTGCAGAACAGTTATGCGGAAGTAGTTCAGTGGTAGAACATCACCTTGCCATGGTGGGGGTCGCGGGTTCGAATCCCGTCTTCCGCTCTTTATGCACCCATAGCGCAATTGGATAGAGTGTCTGACTACGAATCAGAAGGTTGAAGGTTCGACTCCTTCTGGGTGCACTACTTAAAAGCGTGGCACACTACTTAGTGTTGTCACGCTTTTTCTTTTCGGAACTTAGCTCAGCTTGGTAGAGCGCTGCGTTCGGGACGCAGAGGTCGCAAGTTCAAATCTTGTAGTTCCGATTATTATAAATGTAGAGAGCAGGGGAAACTAATCTGTTAGTTCTATCCTGCTTTTTTTAGTAGTAGTGACTTGGCGAAAGACACTTTGCTTTAGATTACAATCAATTTTTAGGAACGGCTTATGACAAGGAAATTATTCTACTTATTATTAATACCGGTAATTATTCTGGGAGTGCTTCTCTGGAGCCCGCAAAAAAATGTGAATGCCAGTCAGGTTGATAGAAAAACTAAGCTGGAATTACAAGCATACCTTCATGATCACCATATTAATGGAATTATCCTCGTTAACGGGAAAAAGGATCAACCAGTAGTTTTAAGGAATAAACTTACAACTAATCCAGCACAGGTTGTTACTCCTAATGCCCTATTTCCGATTGGTTCGTTGCAAAAATTGATAACGGGAGTCGCAGTGTACCAGCTCGTTCAAAAGGGTGAACTGAAGTGGAGTACGCCACTAAGCAAATATTATCCCCAAATTCAGGGAAGCGACCAGATAACGTTACAACAGTTAATGACTCATACGAGTGGGCTGCAAAACGATGGTGCGTTACCGAAGAAAACATTAAATAACGAACAAAGTCAGGAACGGTTCTTCCTTCATCACTTTAAGAATACAGCCAATCATGATTGGAACTATCAGGATATTGATTTTGAAATACTAGGTGCGATTATTCGCCAGCGGACTCATGGCGGTTACTATCACTATATTAAAAAGACAATTTTGAAACCGTTGAATCACCATCAGCTAAAAATGGTGTATCAGGTAAAACCGCGTAAAGTACTGCAAACTATGCAACCAGGGATGACTTGGCAGATGCTATCACAAGCCGCTTCGTCAGAAATTGGTGCCGGTGATTTGTTACTCTCACCATTAAACTATTGGAACTTTATTTACCACGGTGTACTCAGTAAGCCAAAACTTATTAAGAACTTTGCTAATCAACCTAAGAGCCAGCGTGAAGCTTATTTTGGCGGTATTTATTTTCAGGGAACGGTTATCCGGGCTAATGGTAGCGAACCGGGATATAATTGCTGCTTCTTTGCGGATTATAAAACTAAAAGAACGCTGATGCTGTTTACCAATAACATTGATTATCAAACTCTGCGCCAAACTGCTGAAGAACTTTATGAAATTTACTATGGTGAGCAAATTCAGCCATAGTGAATAAAATTTATTTGCTAAAATACTCACAATTGGTATTAATTAAGTGATGCTAGCTTCAGTAAATTGGTGGAGAACTAATAGAATATTGGTCTGTCAATTTCCTGTTTATTTATTCACAAAAGCGCTTTAAAAACTGAATTGGATTTGTTATTATATCTTGTGTAAAAGATAACAAGTTCAAAGGAGATTTTAGATTATGAAAGCTGCTGTTATTAACGATCCAGTAGATGGTTACGTTACTGTTAAGGATGTTCAACTTCGGGATCTTAAACCAGGTGAAGCCTTAGTTGATATGGAATATTGTGGTCTTTGTCACACCGACTTGCACGTTGCTGCTGGTGACTTTGGTAAGAAGCCAGGTCGGATTATTGGTCACGAAGGTGTTGGTCGTGTATCTAAAGTTGCTCCTGGTGTTACTTCCTTAAAGGTTGGGGACCGGGTATCAATTGCTTGGTTCTTCAAGGGCTGTGGACACTGTGAATACTGCCTTACTGGTCGTGAAACACTTTGCCGGAACGTTTTGAATGCTGGTTACACTGCTGATGGCGCAATGGCACAACAATGTATCGTTCCTGCTGACTATGCTGTTAAGGTTCCAGAAGGCCTTGACCCAGTTGAAGCTACTTCATTAACTTGTGCCGGTGTTACTATGTACAAGGCATTGAAGGTTGCTGACATTAAGCCAGGTCAATGGGTATCTATCGTTGGTGCCGGTGGTCTTGGTAACTTGGGTATTCAATTTGCCCACAATGTCTTCGGTGCTCACGTTATTGCCGTTGATGGTAACCCTGAAAAGCTTGAAGCTGCTAAGGAAAACGGTGCTGAAATTGTTATCAACCGTCATGATGGCGATGTTGACAAGCAAATCCAAGAAAAGGTTGGCGGTGTTCACGCTGCTGTTGTAACTGCTGTTTCAGCTTCAGCATTTGACCAAGCCGTTGATTCCCTCCGTCCAGATGGTAAGTTGGTTGCCGTTGCTCTTCCACAAGGTGACATGAAGCTTAACATTGCTAAGACAGTTCTTGACGGAATTATCGTTGCTGGTTCATTAGTTGGTACCCGTCAAGACTTAGCTGAATGTTTCCAATTTGGTGCTGAAGGTAAGGTTCACCCAATTGTTAAGACACGGAAGTTAAGTGAAATCAACGACATGATCCAAGAATTAAAGGATAACAAGGTTGTTGGTCGGAACGTTGTTGACTTCAGCTTAGAAGATTAATCTATAAATATCCCCTTTTTGAAATTTAGCGGGAGTGAGATGTTGAGTCTCACAAACGTAAATAAGCTCCTAGAGTAAGGTAAGGCCGAGCTCCGGGGGCTTATTTTGTACTTTTTTCTAAATAATTTGCTAACACTTGCTCTTTATTGAGACTGTTTTCTGGTCCCTAATTTAATATTGTGGTAAAATTTGGTCAAGATTAGTCAAGAAATTTGGAGGTGATGGAATGGAAGAGAAAAGCATTTCTGACATTATTGAGGAGTATTTGAAACAAATACTTGGTGAGTCATCTCAAATTGAAATTCGTCGTTCGGAAATTGCCAACCATTTTGATGTTGTTCCGTCACAAATTAATTACGTAATCAAAACCCGATTTACTATTCAGCATGGATATTTAGTGCAAAGTAAACGTGGTGGTGGCGGTTATATTCGAATTGAGCGCGTTAATTTACTTGATAATGTTGATGTGTTAAACTCACTGATCCAAGCAATCGGGGATTCAATTAGTGAGCGTGATGCTTATGACATTGTTCGAACGCTTTATGATGAAAAGCTGCTGACAAGGCGTGAGGGGGATTTAATGCTAGTTGCCTTGTCAAAGCAGACCCTAAATGTGAATGATTGCAATGTTGAAGCTCGATTAAGAGCAAGAATTTTAATTTCAATGCTTAATCGTTTACGGTATGAGAGCTAGGAGGAAAGCAGTTAATGGATAATATGTTTACACCTAGTGCCAAACACGTCTTGGCACTCGCCCATGAACAAGCAAAGTACTTTAAGCACCAAGCCGTTGGTACTGAACACTTATTACTTGCGTTGGCAATTGAAAGGGAGGGAATTGCTAGCAAGATTTTTGAGCAATTCTCCATTACTAGCGATGATATTCAAGAAGAAATTGAGCGGATGATTGGCTATGGGACCATGGATGACATGGGGCCAGCTGATTACCTTCCATATTCTCCCAAAGCACGGCAGGTATTAGCACTAGCGGGACAGGAAGCACAGCAGTTAAATGCCTTAAAGATTGGTACTGAACACTTATTACTCGCGTTGATTTCAGATGAAGGAATTCTTTCTTCCAGAATTTTAATGAGCTTAGATGTTCTACCCCGACAAATTCGCAAAGTAACCTTGCGGCGTCTTGGTGTTTCAGATATTCAGGCACGACAGCGCTTAGGCAGACAGCCGGGACAACGAACACGAAGATCGCAGACACCAACTCTTGATAAGCTTGCACGTGATATGACCCAAATGGCAAGGGATGGTAAACTTGACCCTGTAATTGGTCGCGACAACGAATTACGACGGGTTGAGCAGATCTTAAGTCGCCGAACAAAGAACAATCCAGTGCTAATTGGTGAACCCGGTGTTGGGAAGACAGCGATTGCTGAGGAATTAGCTCGTCGAATGGCCAACAATGAAGTTCCTGAAGACTTAGCACAGAAGCGATTGATGATGCTTGATATGGGATCGTTAGTTGCCGGAACTAAGTATCGTGGAGAATTTGAAGATCGGTTGAAAAAGGTTATTGACGAAATTCAAAAAGACGGCCATGTCATCCTCTTCATTGATGAATTACACACTTTGATTGGTGCTGGTGGTGCTGAAGGGGCGATTGATGCTTCAAATATCTTAAAGCCAGCTCTTGCTCGTGGTGATTTACAGACAATTGGTGCTACGACTCTTGATGAATACCAAAAGTATATTGAATCTGATGCTGCACTAGAACGACGGTTTGCGACTGTTCAGATTGAAGAACCCACTGAAAATATTGCTTTGCAGATTCTAAATGGCTTGCGGCCAAAATATGAGGAACACCATCATGTTAAAATTGATGATGATGCATTAAAGCAGGCTGTTAAATTATCAAGTCGCTACATCACAGACCGTTATTTACCGGATAAGGCAATTGATTTAATTGATGAGGCTTCCTCAATGGTACGGATTGATGCCGAAGAAAAGGGAAATCATCAACCATCATTAACTACCAGATTAGTACAATTACGGCAACAAAAAGAAGCTGCAATTGAGAACCAAGATTTTGATCAGGCTGCTAATCTCCGGCAAGAAGAGCTAACGTTAAAGGCTAAGGTTGATGAGCAACAGAAAAAGGCTGAGAAGCAATCTGCACAGCGAAAGCTCCACACAACAGGGGAAGATGTTGCAAAAATTGTTGCTGAATGGACCGGTGTTCCGTTGACCCAGCTTAAGAAGAGCGAAAGCGAACGACTAGTTAACCTCGAAAAGGTTCTTCATAATCGTGTCATTGGACAAAATGAGGCTGTATCAGTCGTTGCAAAGGCAATCCGTCGAGCAAGAAGCGGCTTGAAGGATCCGCAACGGCCAATTGGTTCATTTATGTTCCTTGGACCAACAGGAGTAGGGAAAACGGAACTAGCTAAGGCACTAGCGGCGGCAATGTTTGGTTCTGAAGATAACATGATCCGGATTGATATGTCTGAATATATGGAAAAGTACAGTACTAGTCGTTTAATTGGTGCTGCACCGGGTTATGTTGGTTATGATGAAGGTGGTCAGTTAACAGAAAAGGTTCGTCAACACCCATATTCGGTTGTCCTATTAGATGAGGCAGAAAAAGCGCATCCCGATGTCTTTAATTTGTTGCTTCAAGTCCTCGATGATGGCTATTTGACTGATGCTAAGGGACGAAAAGTTGACTTCCGCAATACCATCATTATTATGACCTCTAATTTAGGTGCTACCCAGCTCCAAGATGAAAAAGAGGTCGGATTTGGTGCACGTGATGTTAGTCAGGACTATCAGGCAATGGCATCTGCAATTCGTCAACAATTAAAACTGCATTTCCGTCCTGAGTTCCTGAACCGGATTGATGAAACAATAATTTTCCACTCCTTACAAAAGGATGAACTTCACCAAATTGTTAAATTGATGGTTGCTCAACTAAGAGCACGGGTTGCTGAACAAGGAATTAACTTGAAAGTTACGCCTGCAGCGATTGATGTTGTGGCAACTAAGGGTTACAATCCGGCATATGGTGCTCGGCCATTACGTCGGGCATTGCAGGATCTGATTGAGGATCCGCTAAGCACCGCGCTACTAAGTGGCAACGTAAAAACTGGTGATAACGTTGTTGTCGGTGCTCACCAAGGAAAAATTACCTTGAAAGTAAAAAATGACCACAATGAGCGAATGGTAAAGAATTAAAATTAAAATCGGACTTTGACGTTTGGCTTTTGGAACGTTGAAGTCCTTTTATTTACGGGAAGTTATTAAACATTTCTGTTATCATCTGTTCAACTGAAATTAATAAGAATAAAAATACTATTTTATCTATATCTAATTTGGGAGGAGATAATTTTGCTTAAAAGCTTGTCAAATCAAAGCTTTGGTGGCATTATATATTTATAATGTGATTAATATGTTAGGAGATAGTAAAGTATGAAGAGAGCTGAACAGCTTGAAAAAACACGACAGTCAATTATGAGAACGGCAACTAAGCTCTTCTTGCAAAAAGGCTTCGGTGAAACTTCTACTCGTGATATTGCTAAGCAAGTTGGGATTACTCAACCGGCTCTTTACCATCACTTTAGCGATAAGGAAGTCCTCTATCTAGACGTGATGACTAATTTGAGTAGTAAGGTTCGTAAGGATATTAATAAGGTAATGCGGAAACATAAGCTAACACCTAATGAACAATTGTGGCAAATTACGGTTGTACTGAAAAAACATCACCCAGTAAGTATTTACGATCAATACCACCAAGCAGTTAGTTTGCTTTCAAAGAGTTCCCAACAAAAATTGAACATGATTCTCGCAATGAATTATCTTCAGCCAATTGCTGAGTACTTTAAGCAACCAGAAGTTGAATTACGTCCTGATATTTTGCCGCAAGAAGCTGCTGAATTGTTCTTAGCTGGAATTTCACTGATTTTTGGTACCTACCAGCCAATTGGTGGCCATAACATTAGTGACGATCAACGCGATCAATTAATTTTGGATTGCATTATTAGCGGACTTTCAAAAACAAAATAATTAGTTGAGTAACTCTGTTGACATTTAATAAATTATCTTATATACTACAAAAGTATGTAATTGTGAGTTCTCATATGAACCTAGTGATCTATTGTCCATTAGGTTCAGTAAATAAAACCAAAGGCAGTTTTTAACTGTTTTTGGATTTTTTTTGCTCAAAATTATGATTTTAGTTCATTTGTAACCAAATTGTAATATTTGAACTCACTGAATAAATTAGAGAGGTGAACAGTTTGGCCGGACATTTAGTTAAATACGGTAAGCACCGTACCCGTCGTAGCTACTCCCGAATCAAAGAAGTTCTCGAGCTGCCAAACCTGATTGAAATCCAAACGGACTCATACAAGTGGTTCATGGATAAAGGTTTACGGGAAATGTTTGATGATATTATGCCAATTGATGATTTCCAAGGGAAGTTATCATTGGAATTCGTTGACTATCAACTTTTGGAACCTAAGTATACTGTTGATGAAGCACGTGAACATGATGCAAATTACTCAGCACCGCTTCACGTTACTTTGCGTCTTACTAACCATGAGACTGGGGAAATTAAGTCTCAAGATGTTTTCTTTGGTGAATTCCCATTAATGACAGATCAAGGGACCTTCATTATTAATGGTGCTGAACGGGTTATTGTTTCTCAATTAGTTCGGTCACCAGGTGTTTACTACAATGAAGAAGCTGGCAAGAACGGCCGGCCAAGTTATGGTGCTACCTTTATTCCTAACCGTGGTGCCTGGCTTGAATACGAAACTGATGCTAAGAATATTTCTTACGTTCGGATTGACCGGACTCGTAAGTTACCAATGACTGAATTAATCCGGGCACTTGGCTTTGGTTCAGATGATGAAATCATTGATATGTTTGGTGGCAACAGTGAGACCCTATCCTTAACTTTGGATAAGGATGTTCACAAGAATGCTGAAGACTCTCGGGTTGAAGAAGCACTTAAGGATATCTATGAACGTCTTCGTCCAGGTGAACCTAAGACTGCGGACTCAGCTCGGAACCTATTGACAGCACGGTTCTTTGATCCTAAGCGTTATGATATGGCTCCTGTTGGTCGATACAAGACTAACAAGAAGTTAATGCTGAAGTACCGTCTTCTTGGTGAAACCTTAGCCGAAACCCTTGCTGATCCAGATACTGGTGAAGTGCTTGCGCAAAAGGGTGACAAGGTTACCAAGGAAGTATTGAAGAAGTTAGAACCATACTTAGATCGTGACGACTTTAAGATGATTACCTACACTCCTTCTGATGAAGCCGTGGTTACTGAACCAGTAAAGCTTCAAAAAGTTTTGGTTTACTCCCATGAAGATCCAGAACGAGTTGTTCCAATTATCGGTAATGGCCACATTCCATTGGAATACAAGCATATTGAACCAGCTGATATTCTTGCTTCATTGAACTACTTCTTCAACTTGCAAGAAGGTATCGGCACTACCGACGATATTGACCACTTAGGTAATCGGCGGATTCGTTCAGTTGGTGAATTATTGCAAAACCAATTCCGGATTGGGTTAGCACGGATGGAACGGGTTGTTCGGGAACGGATGTCAATTCAGGATCCTGACACTGTTACTCCACAACAATTGATTAATATTCGGCCAGTTGTTGCTTCAATTCGTGAATTCTTTGGTTCTTCACAATTGTCACAATTCATGGACCAAACCAACCCGCTTGGTGAATTAACTCATAAGCGGCGTCTTTCCGCCCTTGGTCCTGGTGGTTTGACTCGTGATCGGGCCGGATATGAAGTTCGTGATGTGCACTATACTCACTATGGTCGGATGTGCCCAATCGAAACTCCTGAAGGTCCTAACATTGGTTTGATTAACAGTCTTTCATCATATGCTCGTGTTAATAAGTATGGATTCATCGAAACTCCATACCGTCGTGTTTCATGGAAGACTCATAAAGTTACTGACAAGATCGACTACTTAACTGCCGACGAAGAAGATAACTACATCATTGCTCAGGCCAACACGCCTTTGAATGATGATGGTTCATTTGCTCAAGACCAAGTTATGTGTCGTGATAAGGATGATTACATTGAAACGAGCGTTGAGAACGTCGATTACATGGACGTTTCTCCAAAACAAGTTGTCTCCGTTGCTTCCGCATGTATTCCATTCCTTGAAAACGATGACTCTAACCGTGCCTTGATGGGTGCTAACATGCAACGGCAAGCTGTTCCGTTGTTGAACCCTCATGCACCATTAGTAAGTACTGGAATTGACTACAAAGCAGCCCATGACTCTGGGGTGGCCATGATTGCTAAGAAGTCAGGGACAGTTGAATATGTTGATGCTCGTGAAGTTCGTGTTCGTGAAGAAGATGGAACTCTTGATACTTACAAATTAATGAAGTTCCGTCGTTCTAACGGTGGTAAAAACTACAACCAACGTCCAATTGTTAAAGTTGGCGAACATGTAGACGCCGATGATGTTCTTGCTGATGGACCATCAATGGAACAAGGTGAATTAGCCTTAGGTCAAAATCCATTGATTGCCTTCATGACTTGGCAAGGTTACAACTTCGAAGATGCCATCGCAATTAGCGAACGGTTAGTTAAGGATGATGTTTATACATCAATTCATATCGAGTCATACGAATCAGAAGCTCGGGAAACTAAGCTTGGACCTGAAGAAATGACCCGTGAAATTCCTAACGTTGGTGACGATGCACTTAAAGATCTGGACGAAAATGGGATTGTTCGGATTGGTGCTGAAGTTCATGACGGCGATATTTTAGTAGGTAAGGTTACTCCTAAGGGAATGACTGAATTATCTGCTGAAGAACGGTTGCTTCACGCTATCTTTGGTGAAAAGTCACGTGAAGTTCGTGATACTTCTCTCCGTGTTCCTCACGGTGGTGGCGGTATTATCCAAGACGTTAAGGTCTTTACTCGTGAAAATGGGGATGAACTTTCACCAGGTGTTAACACCATGGTTCGGGTTTACATTGCCCAAAAGCGGAAGATCCAAGTCGGTGATAAGATGTCAGGTCGTCACGGTAACAAGGGTACTGTTTCTATCGTTGTTCCTGAAGAAGATATGCCGTATATGCCAGACGGTACACCAATCGACATTATGTTGAGTCCAATGGGTGTGCCAAGTCGTATGAATATCGGACAGTTGCTTGAATTGCACTTAGGAATGGCTGCAAAGCGTCTTGGAATTCACATGGCAACACCAGTATTCGATGGTGCTACTGATAAGGATGTTTGGGATGCTGTTAAGGAATCCGGGTTCCCTGAAGACGGTAAGACAATTCTTTATGATGGTCGTACAGGTGAACCATTTGAAAACCGGATTGCCGTTGGTTCAATGCATTACCTTAAGTTAGCCCACATGGTTGACGATAAGATTCACGCTCGTTCTACTGGTCCATACTCACTTGTTACTCAACAGCCATTGGGTGGTAAAGCTCAGTTTGGTGGTCAGCGGTTCGGTGAAATGGAAGTTTGGGCTCTTGAAGCTTACGGTGCTGCATACACTCTTCAAGAAATCCTTACTTACAAGTCAGACGATACTGTTGGTCGTGTTCGGACTTACGATGCCATCATTAATGGTGAACCAATTCCAAAGCCGGGTGTTCCTGAATCATTCCGGGTTCTTGTTAAGGAATTACAAGCATTAGGCCTTGATATGAAGGTGCTTGATGGTAACCATAATGAAGTTCAATTGAAGAACATGGATGAAGATGATGATGAAGTTGTTAATGTTGATGCTTTAGCTAAGTATGCTGCAAAGCACAATGCTGAAGAAAAAGAAAAGAAAGACGAAGCGTCTGCCGATAATAAATCAGCTGCAACAACTGATGAACAAGACAAGACTAAGCAAGACTAGTTTTACTTAGTGCTGAACGTAAACTATTAAAATAAGGAGGAAAAATCCTTTGATTGATGTCAATAAATTTGAAAGTATGCAGATCGGCCTGGCATCACCAGATAAGATCCGTAGTTGGTCTTACGGGGAAGTTAAGAAGCCCGAGACCATCAACTACCGGACTTTAAAGCCAGAAAAACAAGGTCTGTTTGACGAACGAATCTTTGGCCCAACTAAGGACTATGAATGTGCTTGTGGTAAGTACAAGCGGATTCGCTACAAGGGTCGTGTCTGTGACCGCTGTGGTGTTGAAGTTACTAGTTCAAAGGTTCGTCGTGAACGGATGGGGCACATTGAATTGGCCGCTCCGGTTTCCCATATTTGGTACTTCAAGGGGATTCCAAGTCGGATGGGTCTTGTCTTAGACATGAGTCCACGATCACTTGAAGAAGTTATTTACTTTGCTTCATACGTTGTTTTGGATCCAGGTGATACTCCACTTGAAAAGAAGCAATTGCTTTCTGAAGCAGAATACCGTGACAAGAAGGCTGAATTTGGCGACCGCTTTACTGCTGAAATGGGAGCCGCTGCTATTAAGAAGTTATTAGCAGACGTCGACCTTAATAAGGAAGCAGCCGAATTAAAGGAAGAACTAAAGGAAGCAACTGGTCAAAAGCGGACTCGTGCTATCCGTCGTTTGGATATTTTGGAAGCATTTATCAAGTCTGGTAATAAGCCGGAATGGATGGTCCTTGATGTTATTCCTGTTATGCCACCTGATTTACGGCCAATGGTTCAACTTGAAGGTGGCCGGTTTGCTACCTCTGACTTAAACGATTTATACCGGCGGGTTATTAACCGGAATAACCGTTTGAAGCGTCTTTTGAAGTTGCAAGCTCCAGGAATCATTGTTCAAAACGAAAAACGGATGCTCCAAGAAGCCGTTGATGCCTTAATTGATAATGGCCGTCGAGGTCGTCCTGTTTCAGGTCCTGGTAACCGTCCATTGAAGTCCCTTTCTCACCTTCTGAAGGGGAAGCAAGGACGTTTCCGTCAAAACTTGCTTGGTAAGCGTGTTGATTACTCTGGTCGTTCAGTTATTGATGTTGGTCCATCATTACGAATGAACCAAATGGGGCTTCCTGTTCCAATGGCTCTTGAATTGTTCAAGCCATTTATCATGCACGAATTAGTTAAGCGTGGTTTATCCGCTAACGTTAAGGCAGCTAAGCGGAAGATTGACCGTCGTGATGATGATGTCTTTGATGTTCTTGAAGATGTTATCAAGGAACACCCAGTTCTTCTTAACCGGGCCCCTACATTGCACCGGTTAGGTATCCAGGCCTTTGAACCAATTCTGGTTTCTGGTAAGTCAATGCGTCTTCACCCATTGGTATGTACTGCTTACAATGCCGATTTTGATGGGGACCAGATGGCGATCCACGTACCACTTTCTGATGAAGCTCAAGCTGAAGCACGGCTATTAATGCTTGCCGCTTCTCACATTTTGAGTCCTCGTGACGGTGAACCAATCGTTTCTCCATCTCAGGATATGGTTATCGGTAACTACTACATGACCACTGAAGATAAGGGTCGTGAAGGTGAAGGGATGATCTTCAAGGATACCGATGAAGCTGAAATGGCATACCGGAACAACTATGTTTCACTCCAAACTCGTGTTGGTGTACAAGTTTCAGCATTCCCTGACAAGCCATTTACTGATGAACAACGCGGTAAGATCATGGTAACTAGTGTAGGTAAGTTATTGTTCAACCGGATTCTTCCTAAAGACTTCAATTACATTAACGAACCTACTGCTGATAACATTACTAAGGGTGTTGATGACCGCTTCTTCCTTGATCCGGGTGAAGATATCAACGAATACCTTGAAAATGCACCACTAGTTCCACCATTCAAGAAGGGCTTCTTGTCAGACTTAATTGCTGAAGTTTACAAGCAATACAAGGTTACCAAGACTTCTCAATTCCTTGACCGGATTAAGGACCTTGGTTACTACGAATCAACTATTTCTGGTTTAACTACCGCAATGTCAGATATTCATGACTTGCCTGAAAAGCCAGAAATTATTAAGAAGGCTCGTAAGCAAGTTGCCTTAGTTACCAAGCAATTCCGTCGTGGGTTGATTACTGATGACGAACGTTACGACCGGGTTATTGGTATCTGGAACGATGCAAAAGACAAAGTTCAAAACAAGTTGATTGAACATATGGACATCCATAATCCAATCAACATGATGTCTGACTCAGGTGCTCGTGGTAACATTTCTAACTTTACTCAGCTTGCCGGAATGCGTGGGTTGATGGCTTCTCCAAACGGTAAGATTATGGAATTGCCAGTTCTTTCTAACTTCTATGAAGGTTTGTCAGTGCTGGAAATGTTCATTTCTTCTCACGGTGCTCGTAAGGGAATGACCGATACCGCCTTGAAGACTGCTAACTCAGGTTACTTGACTCGGCGGTTAGTTGATGTTGCTCAGGATGTTGTTGTTCGTGAAAAGGACTGTGGCACTGACCGTGGCCTTGAAGTTACTGCAATTACAAACGGTAACGAAATGATCGAACCACTTTACGACCGGATCATGGGTCGTTACACTATGAAGTCTGTCTTTGATCCAAAGACTGGCGAGAAGATCGTTGGTAAGAACGTTCTAATCGACGAAACAATGGCACAAAAGATCGTTGATGCTGGCGTTAAGAAGGTTACTATTCGTTCTGCATTTACTTGCAACACTGAACACGGTGTTTGTGAACGATGCTACGGCCGAAACGCAGCTACTGGTGACCGGGTTGAAGCCGGTGAAGCAGTTGGTACCGTTGCCGCTCAATCAATCGGTGAACCAGGTACTCAATTGACCTTGCGGAACTTCCACACTGGTGGTGTTGCCGGTAACGAAGATATTACTCAAGGTCTCCCTCGTGTTCAAGAAATTGTGGAAGCACGTAATCCTAAGGGGCGTGCAACCATTACTGAGGTTACTGGTGAAGTTGAATCAATCGAAGAAAATCCAGCAGAACGGACTAAGGATGTTACTGTTAAGGGTGAAACTGATACTCGGACATACACCTTACCAATTACTGCACGGATGCGGGTTGCTGAAGGTGACTTTATTCACCGTGGAACTGCTCTTAATGAAGGTTCAATTGATCCTAAGGAATTGATTCGGGTTCGTGATGTTCTTTCTACAGAAACTTATCTCCTTGCTGAAGTTCAAAAGGTTTACCGTATGCAGGGGATCGATCTGTTAGATAAGCACGTTGAAATCATGATTCGTCAAATGATGCGGAAGGTTCGTGTCATGGATCCAGGTGACACAGATATGTTGCCAGGACAATTAATGGACATTGGTCAATTCCGTGATGCTAACTACAAGACATTAGTAGCCGGTAATATTCCAGCTACTGCTCGTCCAGTTATCTTAGGAATTACCAAGGCTGCCCTTGAAACTAACAGTTTCTTATCAGCTGCTTCATTCCAGGAAACTACTCGTGTCCTGACTGATGCTGCTATTCGTGGTAAGAATGACCCATTAGTTGGTTTGAAGGAAAATGTTATTATCGGTAAGATCATTCCAGCAGGTACTGGTATGAGTACGTACCGGAACATTAAGCCAAAAGAAGTTAATGTTGCTGCTTATTCCATCAAAGATTTAGAAGCTAAGATGAAGGAAGAAGACAAGCAAAATTAATTAGCTTAATCCCATAAGAAGGACTATGACTTGATTGTCATGGTCCTTTTTGCTATTTTAAATAATGAAGAAGAACGATAGGTAGGGGAACTATGGCTAAGGGGCTATGGTTCTTCGTTATTTTTGGGAGAGAAAATGTCAAAGAAATATACTATTGAGATTCCGGAATCTGCAATGAAGAAAACGGGATTCATAGCAAATGAACAACTAGAACTAAATGTTAACCATAATGAAATTACGATTAGGCCGTCACGAGTAACAGATCAGTTGCCAAAAATTAGATTGTATTGGTATATTTTGCCAGCATTGGTTTTAACAATTGTCTTTTTTGCTTTCTGCCGTAACCAGCACATGAAGACAGTCCCAATTACTGGTGACTATTCGATTGCTTATGGTTCGATGCTATTAAGCTTGGTAAGCGGCTTGCTTGTTTTTGTGATTACCTTTATTGTCACAAAATTGCAAAATAATGGGCCAACGAGAAATATTTATTGGCGAAGCTTACCAGTAATTACAATTGCTTATGGATTAATTATTGCCTTTTCATTTTCAGCCTTTTTCTGGTTATTAGAGAAGCTATTTACAGATGCTCGATTCGATATTTATACTTCGACAACCTTTGTTTTTGTGATTATTGCCGCTATTAATTACTTGACAATTAATCTTGCGTTAACCCTCTCTTCGGCAATTATTACTAACTTGTTGACGATAATGATCATTGGCGGAATGCTATTTTCGATGTTAACTAATTCCACTCGCGATTGGTGGAAATATAACTTTAGCTTTTTGGGAACCTCACAAAACTCAGCGAACTTACAGTTTAACGTGACCTTAATATTTTCGGGACTACTAATGATGGCGTTAGTTGATTATCTTTTTGTTAATCTCCAACAAAAGTATCCGGGAATTAAAACTCAATTGTTACGGTGGCTATTGTATGGTGAAGCAGCTTGTATCGCAGCAATTGGCTTATTCCCTAACGATCCCAAATTTCATGTTCTGCATGACCGAATTTCAATGTGGTTAGTTTATATTATGTTAATTTTGATTGTTGCTATTCGCTGGATTCTTCCAGAAGTTACCAGACAATTCTTAGTCACTTCTTACGTGATTGGGGCGGTAATGGGAGCAGAATATATTGTCTTTAAACTGGCTAATTATTTGTCGTTAACGGCATTTGAACTGATCGAATTTGCTCTTTCATTTTCTTGGTTATTGCTGTTACTACAAAATATTGAAAACCTTGCTCAATATGGCGAACAGCTATTTCTTGTTAAAATAAAAAATAATTCAACAGAAGACGAGACACTAGTCGGAACAGAAAAGCAGCCTCAGGATGAAGCCAAGCGCTAATCCAGGAATGAGGGGCACCTTGCTGTTCCTTTTTATTAGGGCTGGAATTAGTGTTAGCAGGCAGCCAATTAAAACAATTTGTGCTGTTAATTCCCAGCCCCCTATTAAGTCGGTTACAAGGATGAATTCAATATCGCCTGTTCCCAGCCCCTTGGTAATATGCTGTAATCCCAAAAGAAAGAGTCCGATTATAACTAACTCAACCGTGACTTTGCCGATTGGTAATGATTGGCGGGGAAGAACTAAAAGAAGGGGAAGCAACCCAATTAATGCGATTGGGTAGATTACCTGGCTAACGAAATCGGTTGTTGAAAGGTATAAAAGTGTAAGAATAACAATGGCAAAGATCAGGTTATGGTACCAGGAGGAAGTGAACGTCCAAGCCGTGACGAGAATAATCGTGAGTTCTGATAACGGAAAGAATGGTGAAATCTTGGCGTCACACCAATGGCAATGTCCCCGTTGAATGATAAAGCCCAGGATGGGAATAAGTTGCCACCAACTGAGAGGATGATGGCAATTATCACAAACAGAATGCTTTGGCGACCATGGCAATTGGTTATTAAGCTGCCGCTGACCACAGAGGGTAACAAAAGAAGCCAGGGTAGTAAGAATGGCACAATTAATAAATGTAAAAAACATTAGTATCATCTCCAGAAACTGTCTCTATAGATCCATAACGTAAAAATCACGAAATGATCTTTAGAAAAGTTAACAAGACCTCGTTGACATTAACAGAAGACCGTGATAGTCTATTAAAGGTGCTTTTTATAGCAACGTCGGTGTCTGTCGTTGGGCAGACTTTGCGTCAACGAAGGCACATAATTTAATAACATCCAAGCACTTTTTTTATTCATGAAAAAGAACCACCTGGATGTGTGGACTTAAAACTAGGAAGGGGAAAAATTATGCCAACCATTAACCAATTGGTACGTAAAGGCCGGAAGAGCCACAAGGGCAAGTCAAAGTCACCAGCTCTTGGATATGTTTACAACACATTTAAGAAGGAAGAAATTAAGACTCCATCACCACAAAAGCGTGGAGTTGCTACCCGTGTCGGTACTATGACACCTAAGAAGCCTAACTCAGCTTTGCGGAAGTACGCTCGTGTACGTCTTTCAAACTTGATTGAAGTTACTGCTTACATCCCTGGTATTGGTCACAACCTCCAAGAACACTCAGTTGTTTTAATTCGTGGTGGTCGTGTTAAGGATTTGCCTGGGGTTCGTTACCACATCGTTCGTGGTACTCTTGATACTGCCGGTGTTGAAGGACGGATGCAATCACGTTCTAAGTACGGTACCAAGAAGCCTAAGGACAAGAAGTAAAATATTAGGAGGGATTAAGTAATGCCACGTAAAGGACATGTACAAAAGCGTGAAATTTTACCAGATCCAATGTACAACTCAAAGTTGGTTACCAGCTTGATTGACCACTTGATGATCGATGGTAAGCGCGGAACTGCTACTAAGATTTTGTATGCAGCATTTGATGAAATTAAGAATGAAACAGGTAACAACCCTGTAGAAGTTTTCGAACAAGCTATGGAAAACGTTATGCCTGTTCTTGAAGTTAAGGCTCGTCGTGTTGGTGGTTCAAACTACCAAGTTCCAATCGAAGTTCGTCCAGAACGTCGGACCACTTTAGGTCTTCGTTGGATTGTTCAATACGCACGGTTGCGTGGTGAACACACAATGGTTGAACGTCTTGCACGTGAAATCATCGATGCTTCAAACAACACTGGTGCCTCAGTTAAGAAGCGTGAAGATACTCACCGTATGGCTGAAGCCAACCGTGCTTTCGCACACTACCGCTGGTAATCACTGCGAATTGAAACCGGTTGTCTAACCAGTTACAATATAGGGGTGACGTAGATTATTTGAATAACCGTCATCCCTTTTTCTAAATAAAGTTTGATTTTGAAATAACCATATTCTGGAAGGAGATACACTTTTAAGATGGCTAACAAACGTGAATACCCTCTTGACAAGACTCGTAACATCGGTATCATGGCCCACATCGATGCCGGTAAGACGACTGCCACTGAACGGATTCTTTACTACACTGGTAAGATTCACAAGATTGGTGAAACCCACGATGGTGCTTCACAAATGGACTGGATGGATGAAGAAAAGGAACGTGGTATCACTATCACTTCCGCAGCCACTACTGCCGTTTGGAAGGATTACCGGATTAACATTATCGATACCCCAGGACACGTGGACTTCACTGTCGAAGTTGAACGTGCACTTCGGGTTCTTGATGGTGCCGTAACTGTTCTTGATGCCCAAGCCGGGGTTGAACCACAAACCGAAACTGTTTGGCGTCAAGCTGATGACTTTAACGTTCCACGGATTGTGTTTGCTAACAAGATGGACAAAGTTGGTGCCAACTTTGACTACTCAGTTCAAACTATTAAGGATCGTTTGAACGTTACCCCATTACCAATCCAAATGCCAATTGGTGCCGAAGATACTTTCTCTGGTGTTGTTGACTTGGTTAAGATGGTTGCTTATGTTTATGACGAAGATAAGCTTGGTACTAACTGGGACACTGTTGATATTCCTGATGACATGAAGGAAGAAGCACAAAAGCGTCACGATGCCTTGATCGAAACCTTAGCTGACATTGATGACAACATCATGGAAAAGTACCTTGAAGGTGACGAAATTTCCGTTGACGAAATTAAGGCTGCTATTCGTAAGGGTACTTTGGAACAAAAACTCTTCCCTGTATTAGCTGGTTCAGCTTATAAGGATAAGGGTATCCAAATGATGCTTGATGCTGTTATTGATTACTTACCATCACCACTTGATGTTAAGCCATTCGTTGCTCACGATGCTGATGGTAATGAAGTTGAATTGACTGCCGGTGATAACAAGCCATTTGCTGCTTTGGCATTTAAGATTGCTACTGACCCATTCGTTGGTCGTTTAACATTCTTACGGGTTTACACTGGTTCACTTCAATCAGGTTCATACGTTCTTAACGCAACTAAGGACAAGCGTGAACGGATTGGTCGTTTGCTTCAAATGCACTCCAACCAACAACACGAAATTCCAGAAGTATTCTCTGGTGATATTGCTGCTGCTATTGGTTTGAAGAACACTACTACTGGTGATTCATTAACTGATCCTGATCACCCACTTCAACTTGAATCAATGGACTTCCCTGACCCAGTTATCCAAGTTTCTGTTGAACCTAAGTCAAAGGCTGACCAAGACAAGATGGACAAGGGTCTCCAAAAGTTGGCTGAAGAAGATCCAACCTTTAAGGCTGAAACTAACCCAGAAACTGGTGAAACTTTGATCGCCGGAATGGGTGAACTTCACTTGGACATCATTGTTGAACGTCTCCGTCGTGAATTCCACGCCGAAGTTACTGTTGGTAAGCCACAAGTTTCCTACCGTGAAGCATTTACTAAGAAGGTATCTGCACAAGGTAAGTTTGTTCGTCAATCTGGTGGTAAAGGTCAATACGGTGATGTATGGATCGAATTCACACCACTTGAAGAAGGTAAGGGCTTTGAATTCGAAGATGCCATTGTTGGTGGTGTTGTTCCTCGTGAATTCATTCCTGCCGTTGAACAAGGTTTGAAGGAAGCTATGCAAAACGGTGTATTAGCAGGCTACCCACTTGTTGATATGCACGCTAAGCTTTACGATGGTAGTTACCACGAAGTCGACTCTAGTGAAGCCGCCTTCAAGGTTGCTGCATCACTTGCATTAAAGAACGCTGCTAAGAAAGCAGATCCAGTTATCCTCGAACCTATTATGAAGGTTGACATCGTTGTTCCTGAAGAAAACATGGGTGACGTTATGGGTCAAGTTACTGCTCGTCGTGGTACCATTGATGGTATGGAAGAACGTGGTAACGCTCAACAAATCCACTCATTTGTTCCACTTTCAGAAATGTTCGGTTATGCTACTGCCCTTCGTTCTGCTACCCAGGGTCGTGGTACCTTCACTATGACTTTCGATCATTACTCAGCTGTTCCTAAGTCAGTTCAAGAAAAGATCATTAAGGAAAGCGGCAATAACTAATCATTATTGTTAATTAACCTTAGAAGGGGCCTGAAGACGAATTAGTCTTCAGGCCCTTTTCCTATCCTTTAAATAAAAACGAATTATTAAGTATTTACATTTAAAATAGTTCGTGTTAAGCTAATGATACAAATTTATTGAAAGGAAATAATTTGATGGAGAACATCGTTATTCACGGAACTTACTTTACATCTAAAAATGTGAATGAAGTAGAATTCCATGAAGATCATTTAATTTGTATTGATCGTAGTGGAACCATAACACGAACATTGTCGCCAGTTGATGCTGAGTATTCACAAATACTAAATGATGCTCGACAAGCGGGGCGATTAATTGAGTTAAAGCCTAACCAATACTTATTACCAGGTTTCATTGATCTTCATGTCCATGCTCCACAATGGCCTCAAGCAGGATTAGCACTTGAATTACCGTTGGCCGATTGGTTGAATCACTATACTTTTCCGTTAGAAGCTAAGTTTGCCGATTCTCACTATGCTCGTCGTGTTTATCAAGATTTTGTCCATCAATTGCTTAGTCATGGTACTACTACTGCAATGATGTTTGGGACGATTCATAACGATGCTAATGTAGAATTAGCACGTCAATCTGTTACACAAGGCTTACGTGCGTTTGTTGGCCAAGTTGTCATGGATAATCCGGAACAAACACCGGATTATTATCGCAACCAATCATCGGTAAGTGCTCTTCATGCAACGGAGCAATTTATTAAAGAGATATTTGAATTAGCAAAGAAGACTTCATCAACAGTGGTTCCGGTTATTACACCACGGTTTGTGCCGAGCTGTACGGACGAAGCATTAACTGGTCTTGGTCAGCTTGCCAAACAGTATGATTTACCGGTTCAGTCTCATTTAAGTGAAAGTAATTGGGAACATGGATACGCAATTAAGCGATTTGGCATTCATGATACGGCTGTAATGGATCATTTTCACCTATTAACAGAAAAATCAGTAATGGCTCATGGAACCCAGCTAACTAGTGATGACTTAACGACCCTTCGCCAAAGAGGAACCACGATTGCCCATTGCCCAATTTCAAATGTTTATTTTGGGAATGGGGTTTTAGCGGTTAAAAAATTGTTAGCCTATGGAAACAGCGTTGGCTTAGGGAGCGATATTTCAGGGGGCTATTCGCCAAGTCTTTACCATAATATTCGGCAAGCAATTAAGTCTTCACAGATGCTTACGGATGGGGTTGATAGTTCGCTAGCAACGGCAACTCGTGGTGTTAAAGACTCACGAATAACAATGGCAAATGCATTTTACTTGGCGACTGTTGGCGGGGCTAAAGCTCTTCAACTAAAGGTTGGGAAAATTGCTCCAGGCTTTCAAGCTGACTTTCAGATTGTCAATGGACATCAGCCATTAATGAAACTATCAATTGCTGATGTTTTTCAGCGATTAATGTATCAAACCGAACAACAAGATATTCAAAGTGTTTATGTTGCTGGTAAAAGGGTTTATGAAAGAGAGTAGGAGGATAACTTAATGGATGAAAAGGCACAATTATTGATTGGACCCGATGAAAAGGTTCCAACCGGAGAAGCAGTATTACTTGGTTTACAACACGTTTTAGCAATGGACGTTTATGTTCCGCCAATTATTCTTGGTGGACTATTGGCAATGGGGGCAGCTGATTCCACAGGATTGCTCCAAGCAACGTTTTTAGCCTGTGGAATTGGTACAATCTTACAAACGGCTTACTTTATGAAAATGCCCGTTTCTCAAGGACCATCATTCGTTCCCTTAACTGCGGCTGCTGGGGTTGTTCTTGCTAGTGGCGGCCTTCATGGTGGTGGGATGTCAACATTAATGGGTGCACTACTTGTCGGTGCAATTTTGTTAATCCTGCTTGGGCTAAGCGGCTTCTTCCAAAAAATTATTAACCGTTTAGTTCCAGCTGTTGTTGGTGGGACAATTATTACTTGCGTTGGTTTATCACTAATTCCTTCAGCATTGAACGATAATATCTTTGAGGCTAAAGGTGATGTTTACCAAAACATGGAATTAGCAGGAATTACCGCTGCTATCTTAATTGTTTGTGTAGCAATCAGTATTCGTTTCCCTAAGGTTCAAAAGTTATTTAAGACTGGTTCAATTGTAATTGCCTTGTTAGTCGGAACTGCAATTAGTGCTTCAATGGGACGTTTTGATGCTTCATCCGTTGCAGCAGCCCCATGGTTTAGTCTTCCTCAACGAACAATTTTTCACTGGGGAATCCACTTTGATATGACTGCAATTTTTACCTTCATTATTATTTATGCAATCTTAACTACTGAAACTACCGGGACCTGGTTTGCAATGGGTGCCGTAACAAATCATGAAATTACTGATAAGCAATGGAACCGGGGAATTATTGGTGAAGGCCTTAGTTGTTTAATTGCTACGATTACCGGGACAACACCTGTTACGGGATACTCTACAAATGCTGGAATTATTTCAATCACTGGTGTTGCCAGTAAGATTGTGTTTGTCGCCGCTGGGGTATGGTTCATTATCTTGGGATTCTGTACAAAGCTTTCAGCCTTTCTTGCAGCTATTCCGGCTCCAGTAATTGGTGGGGTTTTCGCTATCATTACTGTGACAATTATGTTAAATGGGTTAAATGTTATCCGAAACTTAAAGGTCCGAGAAAGTGACCTCTACATCATCGGATTGCCAATTGTGATTACGATTGCTTTAGTGTTAATTCCGCAAAAAATTGTTCATGGGGCACCCCAAATGGTTCAATACCTTCTTGGTTCACCAGTTGCAATGGCAGCAATTACGGCAATTGTTCTTAACCTCATAATGCCAAAGCGGGCTAAAATTTAATTTATTCTCAAAAAGCTCCCTAGCGTCTAAATGACGTTGGGAGCCTTTTCTAGTTATTTTTTTCGGTTAAACATAATTAGTGAGATCAAAGCAGCTACTAGCGTCCAGATTAAACCAGCGATGCTTACGATTAAGCCAGGACGGAAGCCAGGTAATTGATAAGTGAACTTTATCTGGTGTGTACCGGCCGAAAGCGGAATTCCTAGGAATGCTTGGTTGGTTCTAACTGTTTTAACGGCTTTACCGTTTACGGTTGCCCGCCAACCACTTGAGTACGGAATTGAGGAGGTAAGGATTCCCTTTCTGCTAGTACTGATTGTGCCTTGAATTTGATTCCGACCAAACTTGATATTCTGCAAACCATGCTTCTTAATGTTTGCCAATTGATTTTGGTAATGATCATCAAGCTTTTCAGCAACTACCTGGTACTTTAATTGATAAGTACCAAGTTTTGTTGGTTGAAACGAAAGATGATCTGGAAGACCACCAGCATAGTAGCCAATATTCAACGTTGAATTTTTAACTTGCTTAAAGAATGAAAGGGTACTTTGCTTTGGTTGATTAATTGTTGCGGTACCAAAGCGGCTGCCAACGTTAATCTTAAAGCTAATATCAGGTGAACCATTAAGAACATGATAGCGCCAATAACGATACTGATTATATTTATAATTAACGCTACTGCCAGGATTAGTTGCCATCTGTTGGAGGTGTTTCTGCTCATATTTGAGCTGCTCCTTCATTGAAAATGGGGTGAACTTAATTTGACTAAACTCAATGTGAAGTTCAGATCCACGAAGTTTTCGTCTAAAAGTAGAGTTTGTTAATTGCGGCAGCTCAATCCGGTATTTCTCCTCGCTATCCGTATACTTTAAGTTTTTGGGGTTAACCTTATTCAACCGGTTTGATATTAAATTGCTTTTTAACTTATAGACGTGGTTATTAAGATTTGCGGCTTTCATTCCCTTAGTAACGTTTTCATGGTTAACCACCACCCCACTTGCCAGTGCTCGCTCCTTCTCGGTAGGGGATAACTTGTGGTAACGTTTCTGACTAATGTAGCTATCTTGCCAGTAAATTAGTGGGAAAGCATTATTTGATTTATAGCGGTTTGTCTGGGTAGGAATAAAGTCTTTTTTGTCCTTGATATTGCTTGGCTGGCCAGAATCGTAATTAATAATGGGGGTAGATGATTGATCCAGAAAATAACCAGCAGGAATCTTGGTAGCATTTTCACCATCACTCTGAACAAATAAGTACTTAACGCCTAAAAAGTTATTAAGAACCGTCCGATCATCAACTTGACGAAGGGGGACGTTTGCTTGGTACTGGTTATTTTGCAAGCTTGTACTGAAATCACCTAAATATTGATTTTGCAGTGAATAATATGAATCAATATTATGAAGTCCAGAAGTAAGATCGTTATCAATAGTTGGAACATCAATGATTTGATTTTGGCTAATTGTTGATACCCGGTAAGTAGGGGTACGAGTCAAATCTTTGTCAAGTCCTCCATAACGCATTGCCATCATTTGCTGGTATTGTCCACGGTTAAGCATCTTAGTACTGAAATCCCCATTAAACGGAAATGATGCGTAGATTGCGTTGAATCCTGCGTTAAGAACGATAATTCCAAAAAGCCAAAGCTGGGGATAGCTAAGACGATGAAAGTTAATCAACCAGAGAAGGAGTAATGAAGTTATAAGAAAAAGGAGGGGGATAATGATATCATTTTCGCTTTCAAAGAGAAATGTAACGAGAAGAACCACTACATAAATTCCCGTTGCGGAAGAAATAATTTTTAGCGAGTGGTGAGAGAGTGAGGTAGCATTTTCAACTAATAGGCAAATTGCCATTGCTAAGGGAAGGTAGATTAAGAGGGTCCAGCGATTCGAAGCAGCCATCATTCCGTTAAAGGCTGCACCAACAGCAGGAATGAGGAGCATGATAAGGGCAAGGCTAAGGCTAATTGTGATTAATGGGTACTTTTTAGCATGAATATAGACATAGACAAGGGCAATGAAACCGATAGAAACAATTCCCAAAGCACTCCAAAACATAAAGGACCATTGATCACCGTTGATTAACTGTTTCGGTAAGAAGAGATAGTAGTATAGCGGGTAAACCTTTAAGCCATTTGCAAATTGTGCCCCAAGCCGAGTTGAATGACTAACAGCAATCAGCTCTGGGATCCACATAATGGCTGATAAGAGCAGACTTGTAATGGTAGCAAAGGCTAACTTAATAAATACTTGGAGATAATTAAGAACCCTTAAGTACTTGGTCGTAACACGAAGAATAAGGTAGATTAATGAACCGATCCCGAGAATAAATGCCAGATAGTAGTTACTAATGAGCATCCATGTGAAAGCACCAGTTAATGGCCATGCAGAGCCACCCTGTAAAATTCGTTCAATTTGAACCACGATTAATGGAAAAAGAATAAAGGGTGTTGTAAAAAACGGTTGGGCAACGCAAGCATATAATAGGAAAGAATTTACTAGATAAGCAGTTGTTCCTGCGAGAATGGTTGTATTCTTAAATTTGAAATGCTGCGCAAAATAAACAAAGGAGAGACCGACACAGTACATCCGAATAATGCTAATGAACTGGTAAGCTCGGGTAATTTCACGTGCCGGAAAGAGCAGTGCCAAATAGGAAAAAATATCTCCAATATTATAATAGGAAAAGACTTGGAAAGTATCTGATCCTAATCCAAATTGCCAGGACCAAAAATTAAGCTTTCCAGGGTGATGAAGAAAATTAACCACTGCTTGACGGTACTGGGCTAAAAGAGGAAGGTGCTGATTTAAAGCATCCTTACTCCAGATAATACTATGACCAGTTACTAAATATGTCCCGAAAATACATAAAGCAAGGAATAAAAAGAGAACTGTGTATTCGAGGTATAGTTTAGTGACGTTTTTTTTCTTAAACGAAAACTCCATAAGTAACTCCTTGATAAATAAATGTACAATGATCATATTTTAGCATTTGTTAGTACAAACACGACAAAAACTAAAAAATATTGCAGAAAAATTTCGTGACTGCAATCAACTTGTAAAGAAAAAAGTGAAATTAATTTCTCAAAAAGGTTGATATAACAATCATTCTTTAGTATTATGGATAGGTGCTTGAGTTCAAGAGGTATATTTTGTATACCCCCAAACGAAATTAAGCTGCGAAGCGATGATGCGGAAGGTTGCGACACACCCGGCCGCTTTGCCACAGGATGTGGCGGTAATTTCCGCGGAGCTAGTCAAATTTTAAATCTGACGAAGGAGGGAATATAATGGCAAAACAAAAGATTCGTATTCGGTTAAAGGCTTATGAACACCGTATCCTTGATCAATCAGCAGACAAGATTGTTGAAACTGCAAAGCGTACAGGTGCTCAAATTTCAGGTCCTATCCCGTTGCCAACTGAACGGACTATTTACACTGTTCTCCGTTCACCACACAAGTTTAAGAAGTCTCGGGAACAATTTGAAATGCGCACTCACAAGCGTTTGATTGATATCGTTGATCCAACACCAAAGACTGTTGATTCACTTATGAAGCTCGATCTTCCAAGTGGTGTTGATATCGAAATTAAGTTGTAATTATATTTTTAAATTAAATTATTTTAGGAGGTGTACTCATGGCCAAAGGAATCTTAGGTAAAAAGGTTGGGATGACTCAAGTTTTTACTGACAACGGTGAATTAGTACCAGTTACTGTTATTGATGTAACGCCAAACGTTGTTATGCAAATTAAGACCGTTGAAAACGATGGTTACAATGCCGTTCAACTTGGTTTTGACGACAAGCGTGAAATCTTGAGTAACAAGCCTGAACAAGGTCATGCAGCAAAAGCAAACACGACCCCTAAGCGCTTCATCGGTGAAATCCGTGACGCTGAATTAGGGGATGACATCAAGGTTGGAGACGAAGTTAAGGCTGATGTCTTCAATGAAGGTGAAACTGTCGACGTTACGGGTGTTACAAAGGGTCATGGTTACCAAGGTAACATTCACAAGGACAACCAATCACGTGGACCAATGTCACACGGTTCTCGTTATCACCGTCGTCCAGGTTCATTAGGACCAATTATTAACCGTGTCTTCAAGGGAATGAAGTTACCAGGTCGTATGGGTGGCAAGACTGTCACTATGCAACACCTTGAAGTGGTTAAGGTTGATCTTGATAACAATGTTCTTTTAATTAAGGGTAACGTTCCTGGTGCTAACAAGTCATACGTTACTATTAAGAATTCTGTGAAGGCTAACACTAAGAAGAGCCTGAGCAAGCAACACAACAAATAATTAAGAAAGGAGGAAGTTAATAATGACTAGCGTTAATTTGTACAAGCAAGATGGTAGCCAAAACGGTACTATCGATTTGAATGCTGATATTTTCGGTATTGAACCAAATGAAAATGCTGAGTTTGAAGCCATTCTTCGTCAACGTGCTTCAATGCGTCAAGGTACTCATGCCGTAAAGAACCGTTCAGCTGTTAGCGGTGGTGGTAAGAAGCCATGGCGTCAAAAGGGTACTGGTCGTGCTCGTCAAGGTTCAATCCGTTCACCACAATTCCGTGGTGGTGGTATTGTCTTCGGCCCAACTCCACGTTCTTACAAGTACAGCCTTCCTCGCAAGGTTCGTCAACTTGCTATTAAGTCTGCCCTTTCTCAAAAGGTTCTCGACAACGCTTTAGTTGTTGTTGATGCATTAAACTTTGATGCACCAAAGACTAAGGAATTTGCAGGAGTTATGGATAACCTTAAGGTTGCCGAAAAGGTACTGGTTGTTGTTACTGATGATGACAAGAACGCTGCTTTGTCTGCTCGCAACTTGGCAAATGCCACTGTTGTTACACCAGCTGGTGTTAACATCTTAAGTGTTGTTGACAGTCAAAAGATTGTCATCACTAAGTCAGCTCTTTCTCAAGTAGAGGAGGTGCTCGCATAATGGAAGCACGCGAAGTTATCTTACGTCCAGTAGTTACTGAAGCTTCAATGGCTGGTATGGACGACAAGCGTTACACATTCGATGTTGATTTACGAGCAACTAAGACACAAGTAAAGAATGCTGTTGAAGAAATCTTTGGTGTTAAGGTTGTTAAGGTAAACATCATGAACTTAAAGGGTAAGAAGAAGCGTCAAGGCCGTTACGTTGGTTACACTAAACGTCGTCGTAAGGCTATTGTTACTTTATCTGCCGACTCAAATGAAATTAAGCTGTTTAATGACAGCGAAAACTAATCATTAGAAAAAGGAGGAAAACATAGTGGGAATTCGTAAGTACAAACCTACTACTAACGGTCGCCGTAATATGAACGGTTATGACTTTGCAGAAATTACAAAGTCAGCTCCAGAAAAGTCATTATTGGCTCCTTTGAAGCACAAGGCTGGTCGTAACAGCTACGGTCACATTACTGTTCGTCACCGTGGCGGTGGTGTAAAACGTCAATACCGTATCGTTGACTTCAAGCGGATTAAGGATAATGTACCTGCAACCGTAAAGGCAATTGAATATGATCCAAACAGGACTGCAAACATTGCTTTACTTGGTTATGCTGATGGTACTAAGTCATACATCTTGGCTCCAAAGGGCCTTAAGGTTGGTATGACTGTTCAATCTGGTCCAGATGCTGATATCAAGGTTGGTAATGCTCTTCCATTAAAGAATATTCCAGTTGGTACAGTTATTCACAACATTGAATTAAAGCCAGGCAAGGGTGGTCAATTAGCTCGTTCAGCTGGTGCTTCTGCTCAATTACTTGGTAAGGAAGAAAAGTATGTACTTGTTCGTTTATCATCTGGTGAAGTTCGGATGGTTCTTGCAACTTGCCGTGCTACTATCGGTACTGTTGGTAATGATGAACATGCATTGCTGATTAAGGGTAAAGCTGGTCGTACTCGTTACGCTGGTCAACGTCCACACGTTCGTGGTTCTGTTATGAACCCTAATGATCACCCACATGGTGGTGGTGAAGGTAAGCAACCTGTTGGTTTACCATCTCCTCTGTCTCCATGGGGTAAGAAGACCGCTGGTAAGAAGACTCGTTCACACAAGGCTCGTTCAAACAAGTTCATTGTTCGTGGTCGGAAGCGCGGTCCACACACTCGTTAAGATTAAATATCGCTTAAATACCCGAGAGGAGGTACACTAAATGGGTCGTAGTTTGAAGAAGGGACCTTTCGCTGATGCTTCTCTATTAAAGAAGGTTAAGGAACAAGAAGGTTCTGATAAGAAGACTGTCATCAAGACATGGTCACGTCGTTCAACAATTTTCCCAAGTTTTATCGGTTATACTTTTGCTGTATATGATGGTCGTAAGCACGTGCCAGTTTACGTACAAGAAGATATGGTTGGTCATAAGCTTGGTGAATTTGTTCCAACACGGACTTTCCATGGTCACGCTACTGATGACAAGGCAACTAAGTAAGGAGGGTGAACAATAGACATGGCTGAAAACATTACATCCGCTAAGGCAACTGCTAAGATGGTTCGTGTTTCTGCACGTAAGGTTCGTCTTGTTTTAGACGCAATTCGCGGTAAAAGCGTTGCTGAAGCATTTGCTATTCTGAAGTTCACTCCTCGTGGTGCCGCTTCAGATGTTGAAAAAGTATTAAATTCTGCTGTTGCAAACGCTGAAAACAATTTTGACTTAGATCGTGCTTCACTTGTTGTTAGCGAAGCATTCGCAAACGAAGGACCAACCCTTAAGCGGTTCCGTCCACGTGCTAAGGGCTCCGCTTCACCAATTAACAAGCGGACTAGTCATATTACAGTGGTTGTTACAGAACGATAGGAGGAATGAATAGTGGGTCAAAAGATCAATCCTAATGGTTTTCGTGTTGGGGTCATTCGCGACTGGACTGCTAAGTGGTATGCAGAAAAAGATTTTGCAAACTACTTAAACGAAGACCTTCGGATCCGTAAGTACATTGAAAAGCGACTTGCTGATGCCTCAGTATCAACCGTTGAAATTGAACGTGCTGCTAACCGCGTAAACGTTTCAATTCATACTGCCAAGCCTGGTATGGTTATTGGTAAGGGTGGTTCAGAAGTTGAAGCACTTCGTAAGGAATTAAACAAGTTAACTGGTAAGCGTGTCCACATTAACATTGTGGAAATTAAGAAGCCAGACTTGGATGCTCACCTTGTTGGTGAAAGTATCGCTCGTCAATTGGAAGCACGTATCGCATTCCGTCGTGCAATGCGTGGTGCTATGCAACGTGCAATGCGTGCCGGTGCTAAGGGTATTAAAACTCAAGTTGCTGGTCGGTTGAATGGTGCAGATATGTCACGGGTTGAATCATACTCAGACGGAACTGTTCCTTTGCACACTTTGCGTGCCGACATTGATTACTCTTGGGATGAAGCAAATACTACATACGGTGTTCTTGGTGTAAAGACTTGGATTTACCGTGGTGAAGTTTTGCCAACCAAGAAGAACAACGATGAAGAAGGAGGGAAGTAAACATGCTAGTACCTAAGCGAGTTAAGCACCGTAAGGTTCAACGTGGCCACATGCGTGGTGAAGCCAAGGGTGGTAAGACTGTTTCATTCGGTGAGTTTGGTTTACAAGCATTGGATTCCCACTGGATTAGTAACCGTCAAATTGAAGCTGCTCGTATCGCTATTACCCGTTACATGAAGCGTGGTGGTAAGGTTTGGATTAAGATCTTCCCTCAACTTTCCTACACTAGCAAAGGTGTTGGTGTCCGGATGGGTAATGGTAAGGGTGCCCCAGAAGGATGGGTTGCCCCAGTTAAGCGTGGCAAGGTAATGTTCGAAGTAGCAGGTGTATCTGAAGAAACTGCTCGTGAAGCTTTACGTCTTGCCGGTCACAAGTTGCCAGTTCGCACTAAGATCGTAAAACGTGAGGAAGTAGGTGGACAATCTAATGAAAAGTAAAGATTACGTACAAGAACTGAATGGATTAACCACTGAGAAGCTACTTGACCGTGAAAAGGAACTGAAGGAGCAATTATTTAACTTACGTTTCCAATTAGCAACCGGCCAATTGGAAAACACTGCAAGTCTTAAGCAAGTACGCAAAGACATTGCCCGGGTTAAGACAGTTCTTCGTCAACAAGAATTAAATAAATAAAGAATACGAAAAGGAGGATTAGCGCATGAGTGAAGAACGTAATGCACGTAAGGTTTATCAAGGCCGCGTTGTTTCCGATAAAATGGATAAGACTATCACTGTTGTGATTGATACTTACAAGAGTGCCCCAATTTACGGCAAGCGTGTTAAGTATTCTAAGAAGTACTACGCACATGACGAAAACAACGAAGCTAAGACTGGCGACACTGTACAAATCATGGAAACACGTCCATTATCTGCAAAGAAGCGTTTCCGTCTTGTAAAGATTGTCGAAAAGGCTGCTACCCTTTAATTAGCAGACAACTCTAAATTTCGTATTCTAATTCTTATTCAAAGATGGAAGGAGGACATTAACCGTGATTCAACAAGAAAGTCGGTTGAAGGTCGCTGATAACTCCGGTGCCCGCGAAATCTTGGTAATCAAGATCTTAGGTGGTTCCCGAGTAAAAACAGGTAATATTGGTGATATTATTGTTGCTACTGTAAAACAGGCAACACCAGGTGGCGTTGTCAAAAAGGGTGACGTTGTTAAGGCTGTTGTAGTACGGACTAAGCAAGGTCTACACCGTAAGGATGGTTCATACATCAAGTTTGATGAAAACGCTGCTGTTTTGATTAACAACGATAAGAGCCCTAAGGGTACCCGTATTTTTGGCCCAATTGCTCGTGAACTTCGTGGAGATGACTTCATGAAGATCGTTTCATTAGCTCCAGAAGTTCTGTAAGATTTACCCAAAAATAAGGAGGTGCACTATCAACATGTTCATTAAAACAGGTGACAAAGTTCGCGTTATCGCCGGTAAGGACAAGGGCAAGGAAGGTACTGTTAAAAAGACCATTGCTTCTGCAAACCGTGTGATCGTTGAAGGCATTAACATGGTTAAGAAACACCAAAAGCCAAGTAACTCAAACCCTAATGGTGGAGTTATTGATACTGAAGCTGCTATCAGTGCTTCAAATGTTATGCTGATTGATCCTTCTACTAACGAACCAACCCGTGTTGGTTTCAAGTTCGTTGATGGTAAGAAGGTTCGTTTTGCCAAGAAATCTGGCAAGACTATCGACTAAAATTAATTACGAAAGGAGGAATAACTTCCAATGGAAAATCGTTTGAAAGCTAAGTACGAAAGTGAAATCCGTCCAGCATTGATTGAAAAGTTTAACTATTCATCAATCATGCAAGCACCTAAGATTGACAAGATTGTCTTAAACATGGGTGTTGGTGACGCTACTACCAACTCAAAGAACCTTGATGAAGCCGTTGAAGAATTGGGATTGATTTCTGGACAAAAGCCTTTAATTACTAAGGCTAAGAAGTCAATCGCCGGCTTCCGTCTTCGTGAAGGAATGTCAATTGGTGCCAAGGTCACTTTACGTGGTGAACGCATGTATGATTTCTTGGATAAGTTGATTAATGTTTCATTACCTCGTGTTCGTGATTTCCATGGTGTAAGCAACAAGTCATTTGATGGCCGTGGTAACTACACTTTAGGTATTCGTGAACAATTAATCTTCCCTGAAATTGATTTTGATAAGGTTAACCGTGTTCGTGGTTTGGATGTTGTTATTGTTACAACTGCACAAACTGATGAAGAATCACACGAATTATTGGCTCAACTTGGTATGCCGTTCGCTAAATAAAGGAGGTTCCACAAATTGGCTAAAAAATCAATGATTGCTAAGTGCAACCGTCCAGCTAAGTTCTCAAGTCGTGAATACACACGTTGTGCACGTTGTGGACGTCCGCACTCAGTTTACCGTAAATTCCACTTATGCCGGCTTTGCTTACGAGAACTTGCCCACAAGGGACAAATTCCTGGTTTAAAGAAGGCTAGCTGGTAAACAAATCACCGACAAAGGAGGAAAACATCGATGTCTATGAGTGATCCAATCGCAGATTTCTTAACTCGTATTCGTAACGCTAATATGGCTCAACACGAATCAGTAGAAGCACCTGCATCAAAGATGAAGAAGGACATCGCCGAAATCTTAAAGAATGAAGGTTTCATTCGCGATGTTGAATACGTTGACGATAACAAGCAAGGCATCATTCGTGTCTTCTTAAAGTATGGTAACGATGGTCAACGGGTTATTTCCGGATTAAAGCGGATTTCTAAGCCTGGTCTTCGTACATACGTTAAGGCTGACGCAGTGCCAAAGGTTCTCAACGGATTAGGGATTGCCATTATCTCAACATCTGAGGGTGTTGTGACTGACAAGGTTGCTCGCGCCAAGAAAATTGGTGGCGAAGTTATCGCCTACATTTGGTAATTAATTAAATTAAGTTAGGAGGTGCAAGCATGAGTCGTATTGGTTACAAGGAAATTGATCTACCAGAAGGTGTAGAAATTTCTCAACAAGGTAATATTGTGACTGTAAAGGGTCCTAAGGGTACTTTAAGTCGCGAAATTTCACCATTGATCAAGATGAGCGTTGAAGGCAACGTTGTAAAATTTGATCGTGATGAAGATAGCAACCAAGTTAAGATGGTTCACGGAACAACCCGTGCAAACGTCAACAACATGGTTGAAGGTGTTGTTAATGGATTTAGTAAGACCTTGAAGCTTGTCGGTGTTGGTTACCGTGCTCAATTTAAGGGTAACAAGCTTATTTTGACTGTTGGTTACTCACAACCAGTTGAAATGGACAAGCCTGAAGATGTTGATATTAAGGTTCCTGACAACACTACTATTGAATTAAGCTCAATCAACAAGCAACACCTTGGTGATTTTGCTGCTTTAGTTCGTGCCGTTCGTTCACCTGAACCATACAAGGGTAAGGGTATTCGTTACGAAAACGAACACATTATTCGTAAGGAAGGTAAGACTGGTAAGTAATATTTGGTTACTAACTAGTTATTATCGACAAATTAAACTATATTTTATATTAAGAGGTGACTGTTGTGATTTCTAAACCAGATAAGAATAAGATCCGTCAACGTCGTCATATGCGCGTTCGCGGTAAGATTTCTGGTACTGCGGAGCGCCCACGCTTAAGTGTTTACCGTTCAAACAAAAACATTTACGCTCAATTAATTGATGACGTAAAGGGTGTGACGCTCGCAAGTGCCTCCACAATTGACAGTGAAGTTAGTGGAAAGAGCAAGACTGAACAAGCTAGTGGTGTTGGTGAATTAATTGCCAAGCGTGCTGCTGCAAAGAACATCACTAATGTTGTTTTTGATCGTGGTGGATACCTTTACCATGGTCGTGTTCAAGCATTAGCTGAAGCTGCTCGTGAAAACGGACTTAAATTCTAAGGAAAAGGAGGAATAACCTGCAATGACATCATCAGAATTCATTGATCCAGCAAAGTTGGACTTAGACGATCAAGTTGTTGCCATCAACCGGATTACCAAGGTTGTTAAGGGTGGTCGTCGGATGCGTTTTGCCGCTTTAGTAATTGTCGGCGATCGTAAGGGCCATGTTGGTTTTGGTACTGGTAAGGCTCAAGAAGTTCCTGAAGCTATTCGTAAGGCTCAAGCTGCTGCTGAAAAGAACCTGATCACTGTTCCTATCGTTGGTACTACTATTCCACACGAAGTTATCGGTACATACGGTGGTGGAAAGATTATGTTGAAGCCAGCCGTTGAAGGTTCCGGGGTTGCTGCCGGTGGTGCGGTCCGTAACGTTATGGACCTTGCTGGTGTAGCCGATGTTACTTCAAAGCGTCTTGGTTCAAACACTCCTGTTAACGTTGTTCGTGCAACATTCGAAGGTTTGAAGCAATTAAAGAGCGCTGAAGAAGTTGCTAAACTTCGTGGCGTTTCTGTAGACCACTTAGCAGAATAAGGAGGGCACTAATTATGGCTCAAGTTAAAGTTACTTTAATCCACAGTGTTGCCCACCGTCAGCCAACCCAACGCCGGACTGTTAAGGCTTTGGGTCTTGGTAAGATTAACAGTTCTGTTATCTTACCAGATAACGCTGCAACACGTGGCCAAATCTTTAAGATTGCTCACTTAGTTTCTATTGAAGAAGTTAAGTAATTACAACTAAATAATAAGGAGGTGCCTACTAAATGAAGTTAAACGAATTAAAACCTGCTGCAGGTTCTCGTTCAAAGCGTCTTCGTAAGGGTCGTGGCCTTTCATCAGGTCATGGTTTTACTTCTGGACGTGGTACTAAGGGTCAAAAGGCTCATGGTAAGACACGTTTAGGCTTTGAAGGGGGTCAAATGCCACTCTACCGGCAAATTCCAAAGCGTGGTTTCACTAATATTAACCGTAAGGAATATGCTATTGTTAACTTAAGTACGTTAGATCGGTTTGAAGATGGTACTGAAGTTACTCCACAATTATTGATGGAAAGTGGCATTGTTAAGAACTTGAAGAGCGGTGTTAAGGTTCTTGGTAACGGTAAGCTTACTAAGAAGTTAACTGTTAAGGCTAATAAGTTTTCTGCTTCAGCAGTGTCAGCTATCGAAGCTGCTGGCGGTAAAACTGAGGTGATGTAATTGTTTACAGCCGTCAAAAATGCATTTAAGGTTAAGGATATTCGTAAAAAAATATTCTTTACATTATTTGTATTAATTGTTTACCGGATTGGGGCGGCGATCACAGTTCCTGGTGTTAATGCTGCTGCTTTGCAGGAAATTTCATCGACTGGATTGGCTTCAATCCTTAATACCTTTAGTGGTGGTGGACTAGAAAATTACTCACTATTTGCGATGGGTGTTTCTCCATACATCACTGCACAAATTGTTGTTCAATTACTACAAATGGATATTGTTCCACGATTTGTTGAATGGAGTAAACAAGGTGAAGTTGGTCGGCGAAAGTTGAATCAAGCAACCCGATGGCTGACAATTGTTCTCGGATTTATTCAGTCAATCGGTATTACAGCAGGTTTTAATGCTTTAAGCTCGATAAAGCTTGTCAATCATCCAAATGTTACAACATACTTGACAATTGGATTAATTCTAACTGCAGGGACAATGTTTGCAACTTGGATGGGTGATATGATTACTGAGCGAGGATTAGGAAATGGGGTTTCCATGCTAATCTTCGCTGGTATTGTTGCTCAGATGCCAGGTGGTATTTACCAACTATGGCAAGACCAAATTGCTGGTGAATCTGGATCGGCACTTTGGATGGGAATCGGTTTTGTTGCCTTAGTAATAATTGCATTGATTATCATTGTTGCTTTTGTTACTTGGGTACAACAGGCTGAACGACGCTTACCAATTCAGTATACTCGACGGACTACCACTTCACCTGCTAGTAGTTACTTACCATTAAAGATTAACGTTTCTGGTGTTATTCCGGTTATTTTTGCTGGTTCATTCATTTCTACACCGCAAACAATCTTAATGGCATTCCAACAAAATCATGGTGGAGATACCTGGTACCAAGTGTTATCTACAATATTTAACATGCAGTCTGGACCAGGAATTACATTATATATTTTCTTAATTGTTGTATTTACCTTCTTCTATGCCTTTGTTCAAGTCAATCCAGAAAAGCTTGCGGAAAACTTGCAAAAACAAGGGAGTTATATTTCAGGAGTTCGTCCTGGAAAGGGTACTCAGCAATATATTTCAGCATTATTAATGCGGTTAAGTACTGTTGGTTCACTTTTCTTGGGATTGATTTCATTAATTCCATTAGTAGCCAGCAATGTATGGAACCTAAGTCAATCAATTGGATTAGGTGGTACTAGTTTACTGATTATTGTTCAAATTGCTCTTGACGTTGTCCGTCAATTAACTGGTTTGACAATGAAACGTGAATATATTGGATTTATTCGTGGACCAAGACCAGAAGGAGGAGAAGTATAATGACAATGAATCTTGTTTTAATGGGTTTGCCTGGTGCCGGTAAAGGTACACAAGCTCAAAAGATTGTTGAGGATTTTGATATTCCTCACATTTCTACCGGAGATATTTTCCGGGCAGCAATTAAGAATGAAACGCCAATGGGAATTGAGGCAAAGAAGTACATCGATAAGGGAGAACTTGTTCCTGATGAAGTTACCAATGGTATTGTTAAGGAACGTCTTTCGAAAGATGATACGGCAAAAGGCTTCATGTTAGATGGCTTCCCACGTAATCTTAACCAAGCAGCAGCATTGGATAAGATGTTGGCTGAAAGTAATCGACAACTAGATGCGGTTATCAATATTCACGTCGAACCAGATGTATTGGTAGAACGACTAAGTGGTCGATTTATCTGTCGTAATTGTGGTGCAACTTATCACCGAGTATACAACCCACCTAAGGTTGAAGGTACTTGTGATGTTTGTGGTCATCATGATTTTTATCAACGTGATGATGATAAACCTGAAACCGTAAAGAATCGGTTAGATGTTAACATCAAGTTAAATACACCACTGGTAGACTACTACCAAAAGAAAGGTGTTTTGTACACAATCGATGGTCAACAAGACATTGTCAAGGTTTATGAAGATGTTAAAAAGGTATTAGATAACCTTTAAGCTGTTAAACCTTGCGAAGTTTACATAGTTATGCTAAACTTTGTAAGGTTTATATAGCTTACAGTGGGAAATGATGTCGTTTTCCACCGTTTTTACGTCATTTCTTGGTTATGCAAGGAGGAACCAATTGTGGCAAAAGCCGATGTGATTGAAGTTGAAGGTAAGATTACTGAAACCTTACCTAATGCGATGTTTAAAGTTGAATTGGAAAATGGTGCTGAAATTTTAGCACACGTTTCTGGTAAGATCCGGATGCATTACATTAAGATTTTACCTGGTGACCGTGTTAAGGTTGAAATGTCACCATATGATTTGACCAAGGGTCGGATTACCTTCCGGTTTAAGTAGTAATTAAACAGTAACTCTCTAGGAGGATTAATAAAATGAAAGTAAGACCATCAGTCAAGCGGATGTGCGAACACTGCAAGATCGTAAAGCGTCACGGACGTGTTATGGTTATTTGCTCTGCTAATCCAAAGCACAAGCAACGTCAAGGTAAGTAATTTATTTAAATAAGGATGGAGGTGTAAATAAATGGCTCGTATCGCAGGTGTCGATTTACCTCGTGACAAGCGAATCGTAATCGGCTTAACATACATTTACGGAATTGGTAACACACGTGCTCAAAAGATTTTGAAGGACGCTGGTGTTTCTGAAGATATTCGTGTTCGTGATTTAACTCCTGAACAAGAAGAACAAATCCGTACTCAAGTTGACCAATACCAAGTAGAAGGTGACTTACGTCGTGAAGTTACTTTGAACATTAAGCGGCTCCAAGAAATTGGTTCATACCGTGGAATGCGTCACCGTCGTGGTTTACCAGTTCGTGGTCAACACACTAAGAACAATGCACGTACTCGTAAGGGTAAGGCAGTTACTATTGCTAACAAGAAGAAGTAATCTATTTTAATATAAAGGAGGTTAGTACTTAATATGGCAACCAAAAAAGGTACGCGTAAGCGTCGTGCAAAAAAGAATGTTGAAACTGGTGTTGCTCACATTCACTCAACATTTAACAACACTTTGATCATGATTACTGATGTTCAAGGTAACGCTGTTGCTTGGTCATCAGCTGGTGTATTGGGCTTTAAGGGTTCACGAAAGTCAACTCCTTTCGCTGCTCAAATGGCTTCAGAAGCTGCTGCTAAGCAAGCTATGGAACATGGCATGAAGACCGTTGAAGTTGAAGTTAAGGGTCCAGGTTCTGGTCGTGAATCAGCTATCCGTGCTCTTCAAGCAACTGGTTTGGAAGTCACTGCTATTCGTGATGTGACTCCAGTTCCTCATAATGGTTCTCGTCCTCCAAAGCGTCGTCGTGTTTAATTGACATTGCTGGAGTTACGAATCCATCAATGGCCTTTTAGTCTAAAATACGAACTGCGTTTGAAAGGGGTACAGAGATAGAATGATCGAATTTGAAAAGCCAAACATTCACAAGGTTGAAGAAACTGATAGCTACGGTAAGTTCGTTGTTGAACCGCTCGAACGTGGTTATGGAACTACACTTGGTAATTCATTAAGACGAGTTTTACTAGCATCATTACCTGGTGCTGCCATCACTAGTATTCAAATTGATGGTGTTTTACATGAATTCAGTACTGTTGAAGGTGTTACTGAAGATGTAACTCAAATCATTTTGAACCTGAAGAAAGTTTCTCTAAAACTGGATTCAGAAGAACAAAAGGATCTTGAGATTGATGTTAAAGGTCCTGCTGAAGTTACCGCCGGTGATATTCAAGGCGATGGTGAAGTTGAGGTTCTTAACCCTGACTTATACATTGCTACCGTTGCAGATGGTGCCGAACTGCACATCAAGATGACTGCTGACAAGGGTCGTGGTTATCTTTCTGCAAATGATAACAAAGCTCGAATGGATGATCTCGCAATTGGTGTATTGCCAATTGACTCCATTTATACCCCGATTGAACGTGTTAACTACACAGTTGAAAATGCTCGGGTTGGTCAACGTAATGATTACGATAAGCTAACCTTAGATGTTTGGACTGATGGTTCATTAACACCGACCGAAGCTGTTAGCTTGGGTGCTAAGATTTTAACGGAACACTTGGCAATGTTTGTCAACCTTACTGAAGAGGCTCAAAATGCACAAGTGATGGTTGAAAAGGAAGAAACCCATAAAGAAAAAATGCTTGAAATGACAATTGAAGAACTTGATCTTTCAGTTCGTTCATACAACTGTCTTAAGCGTGCGGGTATCAATACCGTTAAGGAATTGACCGATCGGACCGAAGCTGACATGATGAAGGTACGGAACTTAGGCCAAAAGTCACTTGAAGAAATTAAGTTGAAATTAAACGATCTCGGCGTTTCATTCCGTCAAGATGATTAATTAATCAAACCAATGGAAAAGGAGGGACAACTTCATGAGTTACCGTAAATTAGGACGTACAAGTTCACAACGTAAGGCTTTATTACGTGATTTAACTACTGATTTAATTGTTAATGGTCGGATTACTACTACCGAGGCTCGTGCTAAGGAAGTTCGTAAGACTGCTGATCAAATGATTACCCTTGCAAAGCGTGGCGATTTAGCTTCACGTCGTAAGGCAGCTGCTTTTGTTCGGAACGTTGTTGCTGATGTTAAGGAAGATGGCGACAACATCCGTATTCAATCTGCTCTTCAAAACTTGTTTGAAGAATTAGCACCTAAGTATGCTGAACGTAATGGTGGTTACACACGGATTTTGAAGACTATGCCTCGTCGTGGTGACGGTGCTAAGATGGTTATCTTAGAATTCGTTGACTAACATTTCGTTAATCAAAAGTTTATTAATACGTAATAAAGAATCACTATCATTGAAGTATAGAGCGTTACGATGGTGGGATTATTCCCTAGTCTAGCTTGAATGCGGATTAACCGTGCACTTCTCTGGTAAGTGATTTTTTATTTTTAAATTCTTTTGCTTTCTCTGTTAAAATAATAAGTATTAACGTAAAGGATAAAAAAGATGCAAGAGATTAAATTTAACCATGTCACATTTAAATATCCTGACTCTAATAAGGTACTAATAGATAATCAATCATTTGTTTTGCCGACAAATAAATGGATCTCAATTGTTGGTCATAATGGAAGTGGGAAGAGTACGGTTGTTCGTCTTCTTAATGGCCTTCTTCAACCAAGTAAGGGAAAAATTCTAATTGGTGATTTAGAAGTAAATGAACAGCATTTAGAAACAGTTCATAAGTTGGTTGGAATGGTTTTTCAAAACCCGGAAAACCAATTCGTTGGCTCAACAGTTGCCGAAGATGTTGCTTTTGGTTTAGAAAATTATAATGTTGCTCCGGAAGAAATGCCAACGATCATTAAGCAAGCTTTAAAGAGTGTTGGAATGATTGATTGTGAAGATAGTTTAATTGCTGATCTTTCTGGTGGTCAAAAACAACGAATTGCTATTGCGGGAGTGTTAGCAGTAAAGCCTAAAATAATTATCTTTGATGAGGCTACTAGCATGCTTGATCCAGTGGGAAGAGAATCAATTATGAAGCTACTAGAAACTCTTCATCATGATGGGGGGTATACAATCATCATGATTACCCACGACCTTAATGAAGCAGAACTGGCTGATCATATTTTGATCCTTGATCAAGGTAAAGTAGTAGCAAATGATGTTACTAAAAAGGTTTTATCAAATCATCAATTATTAAGAAAGCTTCAACTGACACCAGCAGCTGGTGAGCAAATTAGAGAGAAGTTAATCCATGCAGGAATAAAGGCTCCTCAAGAATACATAACAACGGGGGAAATGGTTCGATGGCTAAAGCAAAAATTGAATTAAGGAATGTTAACTTTATTTACCAGCCAACGACGCCTCTCGCTCATCAAGCACTGCGTAATATTAATTTAAAGATTGCGGATGGAGCATTTACTGTGTTGGTTGGCCAAACTGGCAGTGGTAAATCAACCCTGGTCAACTTAATTGACGCCTTGACTCTTCCAACATCAGGACAGGTAGTCGTCAATGGACGGTTAATTAATAATCAAACATCCAAAAGAGAACAGGAGCTATTTCGCCAAAAAATTGGTTTTGTTTTTCAATTTCCTGAGCGCCAACTATTTGCGCAAACTGTTCGTGATGATTTAGCGTTTGGGCCACAGAATCTTGGTTGGCCTCAGAAAAAAATAAATAAGTCAATTATGAAGGCGTTAGAAACCGTTCAATTATCACCGACGATTCTTAAACAATCTCCTTTTTCACTATCTGGTGGACAAAAACGACGAGTTGCAATTGCTGGAGTACTGGCAATGAATCCTGAAGTTTTAATTTTAGATGAACCCGCAGTTGGCCTTGATTCCTTGGCTGTTCAACGGTTACTCAACATTATTAAAGAATTGAACCAACGTGGAGTTACCATTATTATGATTACTCATTATTTAGAAATGGTTACATCATTAGTAACCCAAATTGTTGCACTTCACGATGGGCAGATTACGTTTGATGGTAGTCCACAAGAATTTTTTAGTAGTCAGCAATTGTTAAAAAAGAGTAACTTGTTGGCTCCTAAAAGCATTCAAATTTCCCGGGAAATTGGTTTGAGCGGATTGCCTCTATCATTGGATGAACTGTCTGCAAACCTGATTGAACGATTAAAGAATGGGGGAATGGCAAATGGGTAACATGGTTGTCTTTGGAAGCTATGTTCCGCTAAATTCACCAATTCATCGTTTAGATGCCCGGACTAAATTAATTCTTTGTATTTGGTATGTTATCAGTGTTTTTTTTGCTAATCATTTATGGCCAGCGATTTGGATATCATTTGTTTTGCTAATTACGCTGATTATAAGCCGGGTTCCTCTTCGGATGTATTGGACAGGGATAAAGCCATTTTTAATTGTGATCCTAATAACTGTTTGTCTACAGGTCCTATTCAGTAGCGGCGGTCAGATGTATTGGCATTATGGCTGGATTTCGATAACAAGTGACGGAATAAAGAATGCATTTTTAATCTTTTATCGGTTTACGGTAATTATTACAGCATCCACGATTCTCACGGTAACCACGCCAACTCTGCAGTTAGCTGGAGCATTTTCCTGGTTAATTTTTCCGTTAAAATGGTTAAGAGTTCCGGTAGATAAGATTTCCCTGATGTTATCAATTGCATTAAGATTTGTTCCGACAATTATGGCAGATATTAAGATAATTATGAATGCTCAGCGGTCACGGGGAATGGATTTCCACCAAGGAAACTTAATAACGAGGCTAAAGCACCTTATTCCAATTATAATTCCATTATTTGTGAATTCGTTTCAGCATTCGGAAGACTTAGCAACAGCAATGGAAGCGCGGGGATATTCATTAGAGCGTCCACGGACTCAATATCGCCAGTTATCCTGGCACAAAGGAGATACCGTTGCATTATTGTTGATGCTTATGGCTGATGTTGTAATTGGGATTTTAAACTTAATTTAGCGAGGAGAGTTTTCATTGTGTATCGTTACAAAATAACATTTGCTTACGATGGATCAAATTTTTCCGGCTTTCAAATTCAGCCGCATAAAAGAACGGTAGAGCAGGTTTTAAAAAATGCGGTTAACAAGATTGCTAAGCATCCAACCCCTGAAATTCCAGTAATTGGATCAGGGAGAACTGATGCTGGAGTTCATGCCTTAAATCAGGTTGCTCATTTTGATATTCCATACCACCTGAGTAATGAATCAATGCGCAAGGCATTAAATAGTATTTTGCCGCTTGATATTCTGATAAAAAAAGCAGAATTAGTCGATAGCGATTTTCATGCCCGGTATAGTGCTCATAATAAGACTTATCGTTACCGAGTGGATCAAGGAGAATTTGTTAATCCCTTTAAGCGAAACTATACAGCACATTTTAAATATCCATTGGATTTAACGTTAATGCGAAAGGCTGCTAAGAACTTTATTGGCGAACATGACTTTACTAGCTTTGTAGCCTCCGGAAGCCAAGCTAAAAGCAATGTTCGAACCGTTTATAAAATAGATATCAAACGGGATAAATTAAGAAATGAGGTTGTTTTTGACTTTACTGGGAACGGCTTTCTCTATAATCAAATTCGGATCATGGTGGCCTTTCTTTTAGAAATCGGCAGTAAGCAACGACCTGTTGATGATGTTAAACGTGTATTAGCAGCTAAAGATCGGACACAAGCTCGGATGACTGCTCCCGCAAGCGGCCTATATTTAGTTTCAGTAGATTACGGGAATGATCGGGAAAGTGATTGACGAAGTGGTTGTAACAAGGTATACTAGCACTTGGTATTTCTTTTCCATCTAATAACTCGGTACACTATTATATGTAAAAGAAAAACAAAATTGGAGGACTTAATCGTGAGAACGACATACATCGCAAAACCTGGTGAAGTTGATCGCAAGTGGTACGTTGTCGATGCAAAGGATGTCCCAATGGGTCGTCTTTCTGCTGTCGTCGCATCAATTTTGCGTGGTAAGAACAAGCCAACATACACTCCACACGTTGATACTGGTGACAATGTTATTGTTATCAACGCTGCGCAAGTTAAGTTAACTGGTAAGAAAGCTACTGACAAGATTTACTACCGTCACTCAGACTACGCTGGTGGTTTGAAGCAACGGACTGCTGGTGACTTCCGTGCTAAGGAACCTGAGAAGTTATTGGAACACTCAATCAAGGGTATGCTTCCACACAATTCTCTTGGTCGTAAGATGGGCTTAAAGCTTCATGTATACGCTGGTGAAGATCACAGTCATGCAGCACAAAAGCCTGAAGCACTCGATATTACTAACTTAATTTAAGGAGGGAATGGAATTGGCTCAACAAGTTCAATACAGTGGTACTGGTCGGCGTAAAGACGCTACTGCGCGTGTTCGCTTAGTACCAGGTTCTGGTAAGATTACAATGAACGGCAAGGCAATTGAAGACTACATTCCATTTGCCAACTTACGTGCTATTGTTAACCAACCATTTAATGTTACTAAGACTGACGGTCAATACGATGTTTTAGCTAACGTTAATGGTGGTGGTTTCTCTGGTCAAGCTGGTGCAGTACGTCACGGTATCGCCCGTGCATTACTCGCAGTTGACCCTGACTTCCGTGACGCTTTGAAGAAGGCCGGTCTCTTGACTCGTGACCCTCGTATGAAGGAACGTCGTAAGCCAGGTCTTAAGAAGGCTCGTAAGGCTGCTCAATTTAGTAAGCGTTAATATTCGATTTATCGCTTCCAAAAAAAGAAGTTGGATTTTTGTCCAACTTCTTTTTTTATACACATACACAATCGTATTTCTTTTATCTTTAATTTAAAAGACGTATAATATAGTTGTTGTAACCGCTTACTAATATAAGGAGGCTAAATTATGGCAAAACGTGTTGCTTTAGTTACTGGTGGTAGTCAAGGTATTGGTAAGGCAATTGCAGAACGGTTAGTTAACGATGGCTTTTCCGTTGCTTTAGTTGCCCTGGAAGAAAATAAACTACAGGAAACTGCTAAGGAACTGGAAGAAAAGGGTGGTGAAGCTTTACCAATCGTTGCGGATGTTTCTGATCGTGATGCTGTATTCGCTGCGGTTAAGAAGACTGTTGATCATTTTGGTGATTTAAATGTAGTTGTTAATAATGCTGGCCTTGGTCCAACTACGCCAATTGATACAATTACTCCTGAACAATTCGAAAAGGTTTATGGAGTAAATGTTGGGGGTGTTCTTTGGGGAATCCAAGCTGCACACCAAGCATTTAATAAGTTAGGTCACGGTGGAAAGATCATCAATGCCACCTCACAAGCTGGGGTTGTTGGTAATCCAAACTTAGCACTTTATTCTGGTACTAAGTTCGCTATTCGGGGAATTACTCAAGTAGCTGCTCGTGATTTGGCTGACGAAGGCATTACTGTTAATGCCTACGCTCCAGGAATTGTTAAGACACCAATGATGTTTGATATTGCCCACCAAGTAGGAAAGAATGCTGGTAAGAGTGATGAATGGGGAATGCAGACATTTGCTAAGAACATTGCTTTAAAACGGCTCTCTGAACCAGAAGATGTTGCCAATGCTGTTGGCTTCTTAGCTGGCCCTGATTCAAATTACATTACTGGACAGACGATCATTGTTGATGGTGGGATGCAATTCCACTAGAATGAGTGATCGTAACTCAGTGAAGAACTTGCGGAAGACTAGCGAGTTTTTGAGGAGCAAATTTCAATCATATTAACTAACGGGGGTTGGATAAAATTCCAGCCCTTTTCTTATTTTTAAATTTAAAATACTAAAATATTCTCCCAAACAAGGCTTATTTTGCTACAATCAATAGTTAGTAGTGAAAATAAGGGAGGCATAGCTTTTGGCAAAACGGCGGCGGAGAAGAACGAGGAAGAGAAAATCACATGGGAACGTTTTTGTGTGGTTATTGGTTATTATTATATTGTTCCTGGGTGTTTATGTTGGTCACCACTTTTACCGAATTTGGAACCAGCAACGTATTGAACAGGCTGCACTGAAACGGGATCGTGAAGCTAAAGAGTTATTTATTAAGCAGGTGGCTCCAGAAGCACAAGCAATGCAGAATACATACCATGTCTATGCGTCAATTACGATTGCCCAAGCGATCCTTGAATCTAATTGGGGTACCAGTAAATTAGCTACTCAGTATCATAATCTTTTCGGAATTAAGGGAACTGGTGCTAATTCAAAAGTTATGACAACTAAAGAATATACTGGTGGTAAATGGATTGTCATTAAGGACCGTTTTCGTGTTTATAGTAGTTGGGATGAATCGATTAAGGATCATACCCGGCTAATGCTTCAAGGAACTGATATGAATCGGCAGAATTATGATCGAGTTGTTAAGGCTGCTAATTATGAAGAGGCAGCAAAAGCTCTGCAGCAATCTGGCTACGCTACCGATCCAGACTATGCTAAGAAGCTTATTTCAGTCATTCAAACGTATAAGTTATATAATTATGATAAATAATCAAGAGGGGTTTGTATTATGAGAGAATTACAAGAGAAAATTGAACAATACGGAACGGTTCTTCCAGGAAATGTTTTAAAAGTTGATGCTTTCCTTAATCACCAGGTTGACCCAGAATTGATGCTTAAAGTTGGTCAAGAATTTGCAAAGCTATTTGCTAATGAGGGAGTTACCAAGGTTTGGACAGTTGAATCATCAGGAATTGCTCCTGCGGTGATGACTGGTTTGGCACTTAAGGTTCCGGTAATTTTTGCACGAAAGCACAAAAGTTTGACCCTGAACCAGAATATGTATACTGCTGATGTTTATTCATACACAAAAAAGACAACCAATCGAATTTCTATTTCTAAAAAATATGTCGATGCTAATGATAAGATCTTAATGATTGACGATTTCTTAGCTAACGGACAGGCAGTTGAAGGAATGCTAGAGATTGCTGATCAAGCTGGCGTTGATGTTGCTGGTGCTGGGATTGTGATTGAGAAGAGTTTCCAGCCTGGAGCTCAAGAATTAAAAGATCGTGGTATTCGAGTTGAATCACTAGCAAGGATTAAATCATTAGCGGATGGTAAGGTAACCTTTATGGAAGATTAATGATAGTGCAGAGAGGAGAATTAAATGAGTAATACAATTTTTCCCGGCAGTACTTTAGGAATTATTGGAATTAACCGTAACGGGGTAGCGATGATTGCAGCTGCTAAAAAAGCTGGTTTTAATGTTGGTGTTTACGTTGATCGTTCTCAACCGGACATTACTAAGATGGCAGATTTTACAATTGATGGTGCTTATAATGACAAACAAAAACTTACCGAATTCGGTGAGGCTTGTGATGCTATCATTTATCAAACACCTAACATTGATTCTACTGTGATCCGTTTTCTTGGCCAATATGCAGCAATTCCACAAGGCATTAACGGTTTGGAAATTGTTCAAGACCGGTTAATGGAACGGGCATTTTTGGATCAAATCAATATTAATATTGCTCCCTATGTTACTGTTATTGGTTTAGATGATGTTTACCAATCAATTGACTCAATCGGTTATCCGGCCCTTCTGAAGCCAATTCAACGGGGGATCGGTGAACAATCAATGATGATTAAACGTCAATCTGACATTACCAGGGCTGCAGACTTTATTGATACAGGAACCTATCTACTGGAATCGTGGATTGACCACACGGCAGAATATACCTTAACTGCTGCTTGTGCTAATGGCGAAGTTGAAATTTTTCCCTTAGCACAATTGGAATATAATGAGGACCGGCAATTAATTTCAGTGGCTTCACCTGCTGAGGTTGCGGATGACATGCTACAAGAAATGCACCGGATTATTAAGAGTGTTGCTGATTCACTTCAGTATACCGGTGTTTTCTCGGTTAATTTTTATGTAACTTCGACTGGGACACTTTACGTTAAGAACATTGAATTAGGACTAACATCAATTGCAAATGTTTATGACAATACGACAAATGTGGATCAGTACGAACAACAATTGCGAGCAAGTGTTGGAATGCCATTACATGTTATTCGACAGTTGCAGACGGCATTACTAATGATTATCCGGAACTACCAGTCCGTTGCTATTCGTCGTCAGTGGCTTCTTAAGAATAATTGGAAGTTCCGCTTCTTTAATAGTGATACTGATACTGCTGATCCAGCAGGAATCCTTGGTTTTGTTTGGGTTACTGGCGATACTGACCTGGATGCTTTACGAAACCAGGTTGATGATACTGAGGTTTGGAATAAAACATTGCCAAATTCAGGGTCAGATAATGAAGAGCAAGAAAAATAAATAAGAACTGAGCTGAGACTGCTCACCAAAAGTCTTAAGCTCAGTTTTATTTTTGCAACATATGTTCGAAAACGACCAAAAGAAGTTGAAAATTTGGTATAATATGAGCCGATTGAAATTTAGAGAGGATGGAAATAGGCGTGAATAGTCAAGCACTTTTAGACGGCATGAACGATAAGCAAACCGAAGCAGTCTTAACAACAGAGGGGCCACTTTTAGTAATGGCTGGAGCTGGTTCAGGAAAGACTCGAGTACTAACTCATCGAATTGCATATCTGATCGAAGAAAAGGGTGTGCTTCCTTGGAATATTCTTGCGATCACGTTTACGAATAAGGCCGCACGAGAAATGCAAGAACGTGTTGGTAAGCTTTTAGGTGAGAGTGCTCGTGACATTTGGGTTTCCACATTTCACGCCCTCTGTGTACGGATTCTGCGACGCGATATTGAAAAGCTGGGGTATAACCGAGCATTTACGATCGCTGACACCAGTGAGCAACGAACATTAATGAAACGGATTTGTGCAGAATTAAATATTGACACCAAAAAATTCGATCCCCGAAGTATCCTCAGTGCAATCTCTAATGCTAAGAATGCATTGCAAACCCCTGATGACTACTCAAAAGAAGCCAATAGCATGTTTGAGAACATGGTTGCTCGCGCGTACAAACTCTATCAACGGGAACTAGAGGCTAATCAATCCTTAGACTTTGATGATTTGATTATGAAAACAATTGAGCTCTTTGAAAAGGATCAAGAGACTCTGGAATTCTATCAAGATAAGTTTCATTACATCCATGTCGATGAGTATCAGGATACTAACGATGCTCAATATAAGTTAGTTAACATGCTTGCTCAGGGATACAAGAACCTTTGCGTTGTTGGGGATGCTGACCAGAGTATCTATGGTTGGCGTGGCGCAAACATGAATAACATTTTAAACTTTGAACATGATTATCCACAAGCACATACAGTAATGCTGGAACAAAATTATCGTTCAACTCAGACAATTTTAGACGCGGCTAACGAAGTGATCGATAATAACGTTTACCGAAAGAAAAAGAAGTTGTGGACTGAAAACGGCAAGGGAGACCAGATTTCTTACTACCGGGCACAAAACGAACACGATGAAGCCCAATTTATTGTCTCTAAAATTAAAGAAGAACGGGAAAAGAATAATTATAAGTACAATGACTTTGCCATTCTTTACCGTACTAACGCTCAATCACGGATGATCGAAGAAACCTTCTTAAAGAGTAGTGTTCCGTACACCATGGTTGGTGGCCATAAATTCTACGACCGGAAAGAAATTAGGGATATTCTTGCCTACTTGACATTAATTGTTAACCCTCAAGATTCAATGAGCTTTGAACGAGTAGTTAATACTCCTAAGCGGGGAATCGGGATGACCAGTGTTGACCATTTGCGAGAATTTGCTAATGATAATAATTGGTCACTCCTTGAGGCTACAGAAAACGTTGATATTGCAAATAACATCTCAACGCGGACGCGGGTTAAAATTGATGAGTTTGGTCAGTTAATGCGTAACTTAACTAAGCAAGCTGAGTTCTTAAACTTAACTGACTTAACGGAAGAAATCTTAGATAAGAGTGGGTACAATAAAGCGCTTGAACAAGATAAGAGTCTTGAATCACAGGCGCGGCGTGAAAACCTTGATGAATTCAAATCGGTTACCCAAGAATATGATGAGCAGCATAAGGATGAGGATGATAATAACATTCAAAAGATTACCAACTTTCTTGCTGACCTTGCTTTGGTTTCTGATCAGGATGACGTTGACGAACAAGCTCCGGCAGTTACGTTGATGACTCTTCATGCTGCCAAAGGACTTGAATTTCCGGTAGTTTTTCTTGTGGGGATGGAAGAAGGAATTTTCCCACTTTCTCGGGCAATTTTAGAAGACGATGAACTTGAAGAAGAGCGTCGCCTTGCATATGTTGGAATTACCCGAGCAAAGAAGAAACTTTACCTAACAAATGCCTTTTCCCGGTTGCTTTACGGCCGAATCCAACGAAACCAGCCATCTCGTTTTGTGGAGGAAATTAATCCTGACCTTCTTAAATTCGAGAATGATCAGCCTGCTGAGCGTCTTGGAGGACAAAAATTGCCATTTGGTGGTGAAGCGGCCACTGCAACTACTTATCGAGAGCAGAAGCAGCGTCGCCAATACCGGAGTGCTGGAAAACGAGTAAAGCCAGTAACTAATACGGGAACGGGAGCTGACCAGGTTTCCTGGAAGACCGGTGATAAGGTAACCCATAAGAAGTGGGGAGAAGGAACCGTTGTTAAGGTTAGTGGAAGTGGTAATGACAAGGAACTTGACATTGCCTTTCCTCAACAAGGAGTTAAACGACTTTTGGCTAGTTTTGCGCCAATTAAGAAGGTTACTGATTAATTAAAGTGAGGCCAATAAAATGGATAATCAATCAATCCCGGTTGCACAATTAACATTGGATCAGGCAAAAGAAGAAATTGGTCCATTGCGAAAGCAGATTGCTCAATGGGGGAAAGAGTACTATGAACAAGACAGTCCTACGGTGGAAGACTATGTTTATGATCGTCAATACCAACGGCTTGTTCAGATTGAACAACGCTTTCCCGAATTGCAAACGCCAGATTCACCAACACAGCAAGTTGGTGGTGAGGCTGAAAGCCAGCTGACGAAGGTTCGGCATGAGATTCCGATGTTGTCGATGGGGGATGTCTTCTCAATTGAAGAGCTAATGGACTTTAATCATCGTCAACAGGAAAATCGTGACGTTGATGTTGAGGCAGAGTATAACCTTGAATTAAAGATCGATGGCTTGTCACTATCGCTCGTTTATGAAAACGGAAAGCTAATCCAGGGTTCAACTCGCGGAAACGGTAATATTGGCGAAGATGTTACCGAAAATGTTCGGACAATAAAATCGGTTCCCCAAGAACTTCCCGAACCACTCTCCGTTGAATTTCGTGGTGAATGCTACATGCCAAAAGAGTCATTTGCCAAATTGAATGCACAACGAGAAGATGATGGTCAACCAATTTTTGCTAATCCCCGAAACGCAGCAGCAGGAAGCCTTAGACAGTTAGATCCCAAGGTTACAGCCAAACGTGATTTGGATACATTTATGTACTATGTTCCTGAATATCAAAAGCTGGGAGTTACAACTCAAGCAGAGGCTTTAGATAGGATGCGTGAGCTTGGCTTTAAGGTTAATCCGCATAACCGGGTTGTTCATAATCGACAAGAAATAGAAGATTACATTAATGAATACACGGCTAAACGTGACCAGTTAGCCTACGGAATTGACGGAATTGTGGAGAAAGTTAATGATCTTGAGACTGAAGAAGTACTCGGAAATACTGTTAAGGTGCCTCGCTGGGAGATTGCCTACAAGTTTCCTCCAGAGGAACAGCCGACAATTATCCGTGATATTGAATGGACTGTTGGCCGAACAGGGAATGTAACGCCGACTGCTGTAATGGATCCGGTTCAATTGGCTGGGACAACAGTTAGTCGTGCTTCCCTTCATAATCCTGACTACTTAAAGGAAAAGGATGTTAGGTTAGGTGATACTGTCTACCTTCATAAAGCAGGCGATATCATTCCAGAAATTTCTAAAGTTAATTTGAGTAAGCGACCGGCTGATAGTGAGCCATATCAAATTCCAACAAAATGTCCTGCATGTGATTCTGAACTAGTTCACCTTGATGATGAAGTAGCTCTCCGGTGCATTAACCCAATGTGTCCAGCACAAATTAAAGAGGGACTAGCACACTTTGCTTCACGAAATGCAATGGACATTGGTGGCCTCGGACCAAAGATTATTGAACAGTTATGGGATAAGAAGCTGATTCACGATGTTGCGGGACTTTATGCCTTAACAGAAGAACAATTATTAACTTTAGATAAATTTGGTGAAAAATCGGCGACAAACTTATTGACATCGATCAATAATAGTCGTAATAATTCTGTCGAGCGCCTTTTATTCGGACTTGGTATTCGTCATGTTGGCGCCAAAGCAGCACGCCTGATTATGGCTCATTTTAATGATTTGGATCAGTTAATGGGAGCTAGTGCCGATGAAATTTCCGCTGTTGATGGAATCGGTCCGACAATTGGTGAAAGCGTAGAAACGTATTTTGCTAATGAACAGGTTCAGTCATTAATTGAGGAGCTTCGTCAATCCGGCCTCAACTTTACTTATCTTGGCTCGACTACACCAGTCGATGAGTCGAGCGATTGGAATGGTAAACGGGTTGTTTTAACCGGAAAATTAGTGGAGATGACCCGGACTGAGGCAAAAGACTGGTTAGAAGCACATGGAGCTAAAGTAACAGGTAGTGTTTCAAAAAAGACTGATATTGTCATTGCCGGAGAAAAAGCGGGAAGCAAACTCACTAAGGCTCAGGAGCTTGGAGTCGATGTTTGGGATGACCAACGCTTTAGTCAGGCAATGAAGGAGGAACAATAAACGTTGAAGAACAAACTAAAAAAAATAACCGTTGGGGTTGCCCTCTTGATGTCAACTTTGGTTTTGACTTCATGTGGCTTTGGTCATAAATCATCGAAAAATTACAGTACTACTGGTTCTTTGAGTGGAACTTATCAAGGGGTTATTAAAAATGGCCACTACAAAACAAGTAAGGCACGGGGAGTCAATGTTAGCCAAAATAGTAATTCATATAACCTTAAAAGTTTTGAAAGTGGCTTAACCCAAGTATCAAAACGGGTTTTCTCAACGAAAAATTATATTTTCCAAGAAGGTCAATATCTTGATACCAGTACGGTTGAAAATTGGCTAGGACGAAAGAGCAAGAGCAATCCAGAAGGTCTTAACCCGGCTGAAGGGAAAAAGAGCGATCCTAATCCAGAATACATTCAGCAGATTGAAGAACAGGATTACATGCAGGAAAGCGGTAATTCAATGAAACTGCATGGTGTCACAATTGGGATCGGAATTAATTCTGAATATAACTACCAGAAGAAGACTGATGGACCAAATTATACAAAGAACATTAGTAATGCAGAGGTTAAGCGTCAGGGTGAAATCGCTGCTCAAAAGATCTTAACCCGGTTACGGAAGAAGAAAGAATTACGGAATGTTCCAATCGTGATTGCTTTATATAAGCAGGCACCAGACGATAGTTTAGTTGGTGGAAGCTTCTTTGCTTATAGTAAGAACAACGGAAGCAAGATTAGCAGCTGGCATAAGTTAGACTACCGGACTGCTGTACTACCAAAGGCTAACGGAACTGACCAGGAAACTAAATCCGATCAAACGGATAATGATAGTTTCTCTAACTTTAAGAGTCAGGTTCAGAGTTTCTTCCCTAACTTAAGTGGAGTAACTGCTCAAGCACAGTACAACGGTAGTTCATTGACTGGAATGCATATTACCATTACAACGCAATTCTATAGTCAGACCGAAATTACCAGCTTTACTCAATACATTGCCCGTGCCGCAAGAAAATACTTGCCAAGCGGAATTCCAATTGACATCAAGATTCAATCTAGTTCCGAAATGCAAGCCGTCGTTTACCGTAATTCCGGCTCCGACAAATTCCAAAGCCACGTGTTTGATTCGTATTAAGGAATAGAGTGTGAGCCCGTTAAAACCTTCCGGTGGCTAACGATTTCTCCACCGAACGACGTTTTGTCGTCGGAGGTGGAGGTCGTTAGCTTGAGGAAGGTTAGGGCGAACACGTTTTGACTATGTTACAGTAGAACTATTGTGAGGGAGCTTAGGCTAAACGCATTTTGACTATGTTGCAATAGGTGGAGGTTGCGGTCACTGCGAACCCTTTTAACTAAATAATAAAATTAAGTGTTTCATAACATGAGGTTTCACTTCTTCATCAATTATGAAACACTTTCTTTTCCCTTGAATATTTAAGGATGAATAGTTAAAACCATTAGTATTCTGTGCTAAAATTATTAAATGTATGTACTATATTTAAGCCATAATTACTGGAAAAGAGGTAGAGAGAATGGCCAGTAAGATCACTGAGCAACAAGTAGAACACGTTGCTGAACTTGCTAAGTTGGAATTCAAAGATGAAGAGCTTACCAAGTTTACCACTCAATTAGGAAGCATTATTGATATGTTTGAAGACCTCACTAATGTTGATACCGAGGGTGTTGAACCAATGACTTCAGCTTCAGATCGGGAAAATGTTATGCGTGAGGACAAGGCAGTTAAGAGCTCTAAAGAAGAGACCGACGCATTGCTTAATAACGCTCCTGATACTGATGATGGGTACATTAAAGTTCCTGCAATCATCGATGAAAGTGAGGACGGCGAATAATGGATTTCTATCAAACCGACTTAAGTCAGCTGCATGATGATTTAAAGAATAAGAAGATCAGTGCAACTGAATTAACGAAAGAAACCTTTGATCACATTAAGAAAAATGAAGATCAAGTAAAGGCCTTCATTACATTAAACGAAGAAGCAGCAATGAAGAAGGCTGCCGAAATTGACCAACAGGGAATTAGCGAAGATCAATTAACCTCTGGGATTCCTTTGGCAGTTAAGGATAATATTTTAACTAAGGGGTTAAAGACTACTGCAGCATCCAAAATTTTGGAAAACTTCAACCCTGTTTATGACGCAACGGTTGTTGAAAAGTTAAATAACAACGGCTTTATTAATGTTGGGAAGACCAATCTGGATGAATTTGCAATGGGTTCATCAACTGAAAACTCAGCATTCTTCACAACCCATAACCCATGGGATCTTACCCGGGTTCCTGGTGGTTCTTCAGGTGGTTCTGCTGCGGCAGTTGCAGCTGGGGATGTCCTTGGTGCCTTAGGAACTGATACTGGTGGTTCCATTCGGATGCCCGCATCATTTAACGGAATTGTTGGAATGAAGCCAACATATGGCCGGGTATCTCGTTGGGGAATCATTGCCTTTGGTTCAAGTTTTGACCAAGTTGGTTGGTTGACTCGAACGGTTAAGGACAACGCATTGTTAACCCAAATGATTAGTGGCAATGATGAACACGATATGACTTCATCCCTGAAGGAAGTTCCTAACTGGGCCGCTCAATTAAACGACGATACTAACGTTAAGGGCTTGCGAATTGCTGTTCCTAAGGAATACTTCGAAGGAATTAATGATGATGTTCATGAAGTAATTAAGAACGCCCTTGATCATCTTGAATCACTCGGTGCCGTCATTGATGAAGTTTCATTGCCTCATACTAAGTACGGTGTTCCTGCATACTACATTTTGGCCTCATCCGAAGCTTCATCAAACCTTCAACGATATGATGGGATTCGGTATGGTTTCCGGGCAAAAGATGTTAAGAACATTGAAGATGTTTATGTTCGTTCTCGGACTGAAGGTTTTGGTGAAGAAGTTAAACGGCGGATCATGTTGGGAACCTTCTCACTTTCAGCCGGGTTCTACGATGCCTACTTTAACAAGGCCGCTAAGGTTCGTCGCTTAATTGCTCAGGACTTTGACAATGTCTTCAAGGATCATGACGTTATTCTTGGTGCTACTGGTGCCTCAACAGCATTTAAGATTGGTGCTGAAATCGACGATCCACAAACCATGTACATGAACGATGTTTTGACAGTTCCTGTTAACATGGCTGGTCTTCCTGCAATGTCAGTTCCGGCTGGCTTCTCAGCTAAGAATGGCATGCCAGTTGGTTTACAAATTATCGGAAAGCCATTTGATGAACAAACAGTTTACAACACCGCTTATGTCTTTGAACAAACTACTGATGTTCACAAGAAGGCACCTAAGTTAGGAGGTCAAAACTAAGATGAACTTTGAAACAACGATTGGGCTAGAAGTCCACGTCGAATTGAAGACTAATTCAAAAATTTACAGTCCATCACCAGTAGAATATGGTGACCAGCCTAACAGAAATACTAATGTGATCGACTGGGGGTACCCTGGTGTTTTGCCAACATTGAACAAGGGCGTTGTTCGTGATGGAATTATGGCCGGCCTGGCTCTTCATGCTCAAATTGCTCGTCACATGCACTTTGACCGGAAGAACTACTTCTACCCAGATAACCCAAAGGCTTACCAGATTACTCAATCAGAAACACCAATTGCTCATGATGGTTGGATTGAAATTGAAGTTAATGGTAAGAAGAAAAAAGTCGGGATTGAAGAAATGCATATTGAAGAAGATGCCGGTAAGAACACTCATACCAGCAAGTACTCATATGTTGACTTAAACCGTCAAGGAACACCATTAATCGAAATTGTTTCTAAGCCGGACATTGCTTCACCTGAAGAAGCAGTTGCTTACTTGGAAGCTCTTCGTCAACGGATCCAGTTTACTGGGATTTCTGATGTGAAGATGGAAGAAGGGTCGATGCGTGTCGACACTAACATCTCCATTCGTCCGGTTGGTTCTGAACAGTTTGGTACCAAGACCGAAATGAAGAACATCAACTCCTTTAACTATGTTCGGAAGGCATTGGAATTCGAACAAAAGCGTCACCAAAATGTCTTGCTTTCAGGTGGTCACATTGCCCAAGAAACACGGCGTTATGATGAAGCTACTGGTGAAACAATTTCAATGCGGACAAAGGAAGGTTCCGATGACTACCGTTACTTCCCAGAACCAGATATTCCTGATTTAAACGTTGATCAAAAGTGGATTGACGAAATTGAGGCAGAAATGCCTGAAATGCCGGGTGAACGACGGGCGCATTACGTTAAGGATCTTGGCTTAACCGATTATGATGCGATGGTCTTAACTCAGACCAAGGAAATGTCTGACTTCTTTGAAGAAGCCGTTAAGGATGGTGGCGATCCTAAGCGGGTTGCTAACTACTTAATGAATGATGTTAATTCTTACTTGAACGATAAGCAGGTTGACTTACCTGATACTAAGTTGACACCAGCTAACTTGGCCGGGATGGTTAAGTTGATTGAAGATGGCACCATTTCCTCCAAGATGGCAAAGAAAGTCTTCAAGGGAATTCTTGATGGCGAAGAACCAAGCGCTTACGCTAAGGAACATGGTTTGGTTCAATTATCTGACCCAGCTCAATTGCAACCAATCGTTGATGATGTTTTAGCAAACAACGAACAATCAATTGCGGACTTTAAGAACGGTAAGGATCGGGCTGTTGGTTACCTGATGGGCCAAATCATGAAGCAAACTCGTGGTAAGGCTAACCCACAAGTTGTTACTAAGTTGTTGATGAAGTCGTTAAACGCTAAGTAGTTTGGAGGGATGACCGTGCGAAAACGTGCTCGGATAATTTATAACCCCACTTCTGGTCGTGAAACTTTCCGGAGTGATCTCGTTGATATTCTTTCAATCTATGAAAAGGCTGGCTACGAGACCAGCGCTTTTGCCACGACACCAGCACCAGACTCAGCAAAGAACGAGGCAACTCGTGCAGCTAAGGAAGGCTTTGACCTGATCGTCGCTGCCGGTGGTGACGGAACCCTTAATGAAGTAATTAACGGGATTGCCGGATTAGAACACCGGCCAACTTTGGCAATTATTCCCGCCGGAACGACAAACGACTATGCGCGGGCGTTACGAATTCCTCGTGATGATCCGATTGCTGCAGCCAAGTTGATTTTGAAGAAAAATAAGAAATTCAAAATTGATATTGGTAAAGCAGGCGAGAATTACTTCATGAACATTGCCGCTGGGGGAACGATGACTGAATTAACTTACGAGGTTCCTTCGCAAATGAAGTCTCTCTTTGGTTATGCGGCATACTTTGCTAAGGGTGCAGAACTTATTCCGCGGATCAAGCCAATTGAGATGCAGATTAAGTACGATGGCAAAGAATATCGGGGTAACGCAACGATGTTTATGATTGCCCTAACAAATTCTGTTGGTGGTTTTGAACAAATCGTTCCCGATGCTTCTCTTGATGACGGTAAGTTTACGATGATTATCGTGAAGAAGACGAACATGATTGATATGTTGAGTCTGATGGCAAAAGCCTTACAAGGAAAGCACCTGGATGATCCACGAATCATCTATGAGAAAGCAACCGATATTGAGGTAATTCCGTTAAACAAGGACGATCGCTTAATGGTTAACCTTGATGGTGAATACGGTGGCGATGCGCCAATGGAATTCCACGATTTGAAACAACATATTGAAGTTGTTGCTAACCTTGACGAAATTCCTGATGATGCTATTACAGTTTCTGATGATTTTAAGCGGGTTGAACAAGACTTCGTGAAGAGTGTTGATGATATTAAGGATCGCGAAGAAAAACAAAATTAAATTGAAAAACGGCTAGCATCCTAAAAATAGGAAGTTAGCCGTTTCTTTTGTTATAATAGGGAAAGTTTGTCACGTTGAAATTATCGGAGGATTAATCTTGAAATTAAATATTCCAGTACACAAAAATGAAGAATATCCTGCTAAGGTAGTGGATTTAACTTATGAGGGTAACGGGGTTGTGAAGATTGATGATTTTCCAGTCTTTGTTCCGAATGCCTTACCCGGGGAAGAAATCACAGTAAAAATTACAAAAGTTGCTAGTCATTTTGCTTGGGGCCGGGTAATGGCATGGCAGACGAAAAGTCCTGACCGGGTTGATGTTAAGGATAAGAAGTATATCCAGACAGGGATTGCTCCGCTTGGTCACCTTAAATATGAAGCTCAATTAAAGTTTAAACAGCACCAAATTGCTGAGTTGCTGGCAAAGGCGCACCTAGATGAGATTGAGGTGTTGGCAACGATGGGGATGGACAAACCATACCATTACCGGAATAAGGCCCAAGTACCGGTCAAGATGGTTCGTGGTCAATTGGAGACTGGCTTTTACAAACGCGGAAGTCATACCTTAGTACCAATCGAAGACTTCTATATTCAAGATCCAGCTATTGACCAAGTAATTATCGTGGTTCGTGACCTATTACGGAAATATCATGTAACACCATACGATGAACGAACTGGTAAAGGTGTTATCCGAACTGTCATGGTGCGTCGAGGATATTATAGTCATGAAGTAATGGTAGTGCTAGTCACCAATACGAAGCGATTACCAATGGCAGAACAAATCGTTGATGGCATTGTAGCAGTCGTACCTGAAGTAAAGAGCATCGTTCAAAACATCAATGACAAGAAGACTAACCGCTTACTTGGCGACAAGAATAAAACGCTCTGGGGTGCCGATGAAATTCATGACCAATTGCTCGGCATTGATTTTGCAATCTCACCATTATCTTTTTACCAAGTTAATCCGCAACAAACTGAACGCCTTTACCAAACCGCCATTGATAATGCTGGTTTAGATGGCAGTCAAACAGTTATTGATGCTTATTGTGGAATTGGGACGATCTCGTTGGCAGTTGCTAAGCACGCCAAGCAAGTTTACGGGGTTGAAATTGTTCCTGCAGCGATTGATGATGCCAAGTACAACGCCAAGCGCAACGGCATTAAGAATGCTAAATTCGTTGTCGGTAAAGCGGAAGAACAATTCGCTAAGTGGCAAGAAGATGGCTTAAAGCCAGATATCGTGATTGTTGACCCACCACGTAAAGGCCTTGCTGAATCGTTGATTGAGGCTACTGGTAAGATGGCACCACAAAAGGTGATTTATGTTAGCTGTAATCCAGCCACATTAGTCCGTGATATTCAACGCTTTGCTGAACAAGGATACCATGTGACGAAACCGATTCAGCCAGTTGACCAGTTCCCACAGACGACGCATGTTGAGTCTGTTACAGTCCTTGAACGTACAGAAAAATAGCCGATAAACGCCGGTATGACGGTATTTATAGATAGTTAAAAGTGTGCATTTTCCTTTCTGAACGATTGGAATTTGCACACTTTTTCTATTTAGGGCCGGCGGGTCGAGTGTTCAATGTCCTATTTTGATAGTCGAGTAGACAAAGGTCCAGTTTGGCAGGTCGTGTCGATTAGGGTAGTGAAAGTAGAGGTGAGCGTTGATATGGTAGTGTTTGTGGTATGTATGAATCGGTCAGTTTGGTACTAAAGATTGAGTTAATAATATTGAATTTATGCTAATTCGGTTAAAATATCGAAAATTTGGGCTCTTTGTCAATGGGTAAGGATGAAGAGAATTTGGAGAACTAGACTAAGCCACCTTGGCTTTTTTTATTATTGTGATTCTTGATTGCGCTATAATATTTTATGAGGTGAAAGAGATGGCTGACAAAGTTGTTGCGCGTCCGCTAATTACGATTGCAAATGTTATTTGGAGTTTTAATCCCCTGACCCATTTACCACAAGTCCTGCTGGTCAAACGGGCTTATCCGCCATTTGAGGGCCACTGGGCTTTACCAGAAACCCTATTGCGGCGGGATGAAAGTGCTGACGTTGCCTGTATCCGCCTGATTAAGGATAAAATTGGTGTTCGTCTATCAAACAGTGCTACCGAACAGTTGGCAACCTTCACCGATCCCGACCGGGTAAGCGGTGAGCGGGCCTTGGCGATTGCCTACATGACTTTCTTACCGACAATGCCGCAACTGAGGGCCGGGTACGGAGCAACCGAAGTCGGGTGGTTTAGTCTTAACTTTGACCACGGAAAGTTTATCTTGCAAAATGATGACTTAGTTTTGAGTTTGGCTGCAGGGTCGGCGCTAGCATTTGACCACCACCAAATTATTAATACGGCCATTGTACGAATTAAAAATAAACTGGACTACCAGCCAACCATTTTACAGATCTTAGGACCGACTTTTACCCTTCGGCAAGCCCGCGAAGTTTATGCTACTTTCCGCCAAACAACGGTCGATCAAATTGATAATTCTAATTTTAAAAAGACCCACCAAAAACTGTTTAAGGAAGTTGGTACCGCCGCAACAAAGCGGTCAGGCCGGCCACCAAAGTTATTTAAACTGGTACTACCTTGCGTCTAAAAATAAAAGTGCTACAATCAGTGATAATAAAAGTTCAATATACTTTTATTTTTTTGCGGTAGTTAAAGTATTTTTTACCTAAATTTGTTAGGAGTTATTTAATAATGAAGCATGAATTATTAACCGACATGTATGAGTTTTCAATGGCCAACGGTTATTATCAAACATTTCCCCACGATAAGTAGGCGCGCTTTGACGTCTTTTACCGTAAGGCGCCCGATGATGGCAGTTTTGTGATTAGTGCTGGATTGATGCAAGTAATTGATGAAGTTAAGAACTGGCACTTTTCAACTGATGACATTGCTTATCTGCGGTCCCTTAACCACTTTAGTGACGACTTTCTCTTTTACCTGACGGCAGCTCACAACCGCTGCTCAATTAAGGCAATCCCAGAAGGCACGCCAGTCTTCCCACAGGAACCAATCCTTAGTATTAGTGGCCCACTAATTGATGTCCAACTTCTTGAAACCCTGATCTTAAACATCATTAACCACCAATCATTGATTGCAACGAAGGCATGGCAGATCACCAGCGTTACTGGCGGACGCCCAGTAATGGAATTTGGTGCACGACGGGCGCAGGGGCCTGATGCCGCAATATATGGTGCGCGGGCTGCCATTATTGGTGGGTGCAGTAGTACCTCCAATGTGCTAGCTGCCAAGCTGTTTAACCTTCCGGCGGTGGGGACGATGGCCCACGCCTGGATTGAAAGCTTTCCTGATGAATTAACGGCCTTTCGTGCCTGGGCCAAAATTTACCCTGACAATGCTGCCCTGTTAGTTGATACCTACGATGTGGTTAACTCTGGGGTACCGAACGCAATTAAAGTCTTTAAGGAATTGCGGGCAGCTGGCCACGAACCGGTTGGTATCCGCATCGATTCTGGTGATATTGCCCAGTTGGCAACCAAGGCCCGGAAGATGATGGACGAGGCTGGTTTTACCAACGCTAAGATTACTGCTTCAAACGCCCTTGATGCCCACATTATTAAGTCATTGCTTGATGAAGGGGCACCACTGGATAACTTTGGGATCGGTGAGCGACTAATTACCAGTTCATCCAGTCCAGTATTAAGCGGTGTTTATAAAATGTCGGCATTAGAAAATGATGGCAAATGGGTGCCAAAGATCAAGATTAGTAATAGTCGCGAAAAGATTACGCTCCCTGGGAATAAGCAGGTTTACCGGCTCTACGATAAGCATGATCCCCAACACGCTGTTGCCGATGTAATTGCCCTGGCTGACGAGCAGATTGGAACCGAAATTGCGGCAATCAATGCTGATGTTCACGTCACCTGGAATAAAGTGATTTTAACCGACTTCATTGCTAAGCCACTGCTTAAGCAAGTTTTGACACTGGGAAAAGCGGCGCCAATTGAAACCGACACTTTTGCCATCCAGCACTTTGCGCAGACCGAATTAGCACAGCTGCCAGCGGCTGCTAAGCGGTTGCTTAATCCGGACCGCTTCCCGGTTTATTTAACCAAGCGGTTAGCTGACTTGCAACAAAAGCTGGTTGATGAGGCACAAAAATAAGGAGTTAGCAATGACTAAAGCATTATTAATTATTGATTATACAAACGATTTTGTCGCTGACAATGGTGCGCTTACTTGTGGCAAGCCAGCGCAGGAATTAGAAGATTATTTGGTTCAGCTGGCCAACCGTTTTTACCAAAATGGCGACTACGTAATTTTCCCGACTGATGCCCATTGTGGGGACCGGTTTAGTCCAGAAGCTAAACTCTTCCCGCCACATAACGTGGTCGGTACGCCTGGTCAACAGCTATACGGCAAGGTTAATGACTGGTTTGAACAACATCAGGCCAGTGACCGGGTTTACCAGTTTAATAAGAACCGCTATTCATCATTTCAAAATACTAATCTTGATAACTACCTGCGGGAACGAAAAATTGATAACTTGTGGATTGCAGGTGTTTGCACCGATATCTGTGTCCTGCACACCGCAATTGCCGCCTATAATTTGAACTACCAGATTGCGATTCCGGTTAAGGGGGTCGCCACCTTTACTAAGCATGGTCAGGAGTGGGCGCTTGACCATTTTAAGAATTCACTGGGTGCGACGCTGGTTTAATGAATTTTGACTGCCTGCTATGAAGTAAGAGCCCCAGTACTTGAATATTAAAATTAGTTCTTTTCATCGGGGCTGTTATTTCTTGCAATCTGCCAAATTAAAAAACTACAATCTAAAAACAGCACCCAACTCAAATAAGTGAGTGCTGAATATCCCAAGTTTTCACATATTAACTCTAATTACTTCACCATCTTTGAACGTGAATTCCATGTAGCGTTGGAAGATGGTGATTTTTTCTACCAAGCGACGAACCAATTGTTCATCAAAGTCAACTAAGCCATACTTGTGCAATTCGACTAATTTGTTGATTTCATCAAGGCTGTGTAGTTTGGCTTGTTGATTAGTTTCCCGACTCTGTACTTTTTCTTTTTGTTTGCGAAGGTCCATAATTTGTTGGGTGGTGGATTATAGAATGAAGTTAGCCACCCAGTTGGTGGTAAATAAAAAACGCCATTCGGCGTGACATCAGGTATCATATTAAGTGAACCAAACCTATATGAAAGGATGTCCGTCAAATGACGCACTTAAATGATACCATGTCTACTAGTTTATTGACTACTCATAAAAAGAATGCTCATCTTACTAAAGAAGAACGTGTGATGATTGCGACTTTAAAGTCGCAAGGACTTTCCAATCGCGCAATTGGTCGCCAATTAGGAGTTAATCATCAAACAATTAATAACGAGCTCAACCGTGGTACGGTCCGCCAACTTCGTCGTCAAAAATCTAATGGTAAGATTTACGAATATTCTTACTACATCTATAGTTATGAAGCTGGTCAGGACACATATCTTGAACATCACCGCCATTCTGGTCGTCGTCGCTTATATTATTCTTCAAAGCAATTTTTACGATTAGCTGATCAGCTAATGCTTGGTGAGTTTGACGACCACCATTACTCCCCACAAGCGGTTATTTATAAGGCTCGAGATTTAATGAATGATGGCACCCTGATCCCAAAGTCGGTTGTAACTTTATATCAATGGATTAATGGGGGTGTGCTTCGTACGTCCAATTTAGACCTCTTTGAAAAACCTAAACGTAAGCATCATCGAACTCATCCGCGAGCTAAAAGGTGCTTAGGGCCTAATATTGCTCAACGACCTCAAACTGCGGACCAACGGTCCGAAATTGGCCATTGGGAACTGGATACAGTTCAGGGACAGAAAAACGGTAATGACAGTGTTGTACTAGTAATGACTGATCGCCTTTCACGAGTTAATATCACGAGTAAAATTGCTGGTAAAACTGCGCATGCAGTAAATCAGTTCTTTATAAATTTGCGCCAGAAAATGGGCACAGATGCTTACTATCGCATCTTTAAGACAATCACCTCTGACAACGGTTCAGAATTTAGTGAGTTAACACAAGTTCACGATCATGTTTTCTATGCTGATCCGTATTCCCCTTGGGAACGTGGATCCAATGAGATCAATAACCGGTTTCTCCGCAAGGAGATTACCAAAGGTGAAGCTATAAATAACTATAGTAGTGCTCAGATCATAGCGACTAATGATTAGATGAATCACTATCCACGAGCTATGTTTAATGGACATTCGTCAATGGATATCTATCGTAAGGCCTTCTACCAAGAGATATCACAGCTCCATCAACCAATAATCAATTGGTCAGTATTATTTATTTGAGTCCAGTGGCTAACTTATTCTTGAAATTTAGGGTCTATGCTTTTTGCATGGTTTCTAGTCTTTTTTGTATATTCTTTCTGTTATTAAACGAAATTTACACGATAAAATTGTGATTTTTTGCTTAAAAGATGAATATAAAAAGACACTAGTATCTTGATAACAGTCAAGTCACCTAAATTGTTTTTTACCTATGATGTGTAGTGTCAAGAAAGGGAGAGGTGAAAAATGATTAAGTTACAACAATTTTTTATGAGGTACAAAAAGCAGCTTTTGCTTGTTAATACTATTCTGCTGTTGCTTGCTGAAGGATCTAAATGGCTATTGCACATGAATTTGCCATACCAGGCTTTAATGCTTATCGTGGGGATTGTCGGAGTGCTTCCAATTGCTTTGACGGCTATTTCATCTTTAAAGGTTAAATTAATTTCTATTGATGTTTTAGTATCGCTGGCGGTAATCGGTGCCTTCATTATTGGTGAATTTAATGAAGCAGCCATTGTTACTTGGCTATTCATGTTAGGAGATGTGTTGGAAGAATTAACTTTAAGAAAAACTCGGTCAGCCGTCGCTGATTTGACTCAAATGGCACCACAAACTGCGTTAGTTATTCAAGATGATGGCTCAACTGAGAAAGAAGACATCGATTTCATTGATCCTGGTGAAAAGATTTTAGTTAAAACTGGTGATCAGGTTCCAGTCGATGGCAAGGTTATTTCAGGTTCTGGTTATCTTAATGAAGCCAGTGTTAACGGTGAATCTAAATTAGTTAATAAAAAAGCCGGTAATGAAGTATATGCAGGAACTATCCTTGAAAACGGTACATTGACTGTCGAAACTACCGCAGTCGGTGAAGATACGACTTTCGGTAAAATTATCGAAATGGTTGAAGAAGCACAAGATACAAAGTCACATACAGAAAAGTTAATTAACCGGTTTTCCAAATATTACACTCCCACCGTACTTATAATTGCAATTGTTGTAGGTTTAATTACTAAAGACCTTAGGCTGGCTATTACAGTTATGGTGCTGGGTTGCCCAGGTGCTTTAGTTATTGGTGTGCCAGTATCTACAGTTGCTGGTATCGGTAATGGTGCTAAAAGTGGCATTATGTTTAAAGGGTCGCAAGTGATGGACCAAACTCATCGGATTGATGAAATTGCTTTTGATAAAACCGGCACTTTGACTGTTGGACATCCAGAAGTTAGTGCAATTGAGGTATTAAATGGGCCCAAAGATGAAATTATTAAATTAGCTGCTCAAATTGAGCGTCAAAGTAACCACCCCTTAGCTCAGGCAATTGCAAAATTAAATAAACAAAAGCCAGCTTCAATTAAAGTGGAAACTGTTAAGGGTAAGGGAATCATCGCCACTTTAAATAATCAAAAATATTATTTAGGTAACCAAGACTTAATCATTGAAAATACCCGTACCAATGCAAAATTGGATAAGACAATTAATCATTTAAGTCAATTAGGTAATTCAATTGTCGCTTTTGCTAATGAAGACCAAAGTCAATTAGCTGTTTTTGGCATTAAAGATCAATTGCGCCCAGAAGCTAATGATGCTTTAACCCACTTAAAAGAATTAGGAGTTAAGAAGCTAGTGATGCTTTCTGGAGACAATCAAGAAACTGCTGAACGAATTGCGGCGAAGTTGCCAATCGATGAAGTTCATGGTCAAATGTTGCCACAAGACAAGGCTGCTTTTGTTAAAAAAGAAAGAGCTAAGGGACACCATATTGCTTTTATTGGTGATGGGATCAATGATAGTCCGGCCTTAGCTAATGCTAATGTTGCAATTGCCGTTGGTAGTGGAACGGATGTTGCCATTGAAGTTTCAGACATAGTTTTAGTTAAAAATGACTTGCGGAAGATCGCTTATGCCCTTGGCTTATCCAAGAAGACAATTTTAAACATGAATGAAAATATCGTGATGGCTTTACTGACAGTCTTATTGTTGTTCATCGGTTTGTTTGCGGGTTATGTTGGAATGGCAAGTGGGATGTTTATTCATGAATTTAGTATCTTAATTGTTATCTTGAACGGGATGAGATTAATCAAATTTTAACAAAAAATTGACGATCATCAAGTTTATAATCAACAAAACAAAGTAGCATTAGATATGTAAATTAATAAGGAAGGGGAATTTAATCATGGAAAAAGTAATGATGAAATTATCTGGCATGACCTGTCCTTCATGCTTAAGTAAAATTGAAAAAGCGGTTGATAATTTGGATGGTACTGACCAAATCAAAGTTTTATTCAATGCAGGAAAATTAAAATTCATGTTGGATCCTGATAAGACTAAAACTATTGATGTCAAGACGGCTATTGAAAAAATGGGTTATGAAGTACAAGGAATTAAGGAAAAGGAGCTCAATCAATGAATGCAGAAGAAAAATATCAGGCGGAATTGAAGCAAAGTAATCTTGATCACCACCAGCCAACTGCAGCTGCCATGACTGGTCACATTATTTCTAACTTGTTAATCCATTCTTTAAAGATTAACCAAGCTAACTTATTTGCTAAAGGATCTGCTAGTCTTTTTTTAGCCGAAAAAGCTACTGGTTGGATTGCTTATGAACGTCAGGAATTTGATCAATTGAATCACTTATTGGTTAATAATGGTGAAAGTATTCCAACAATTACAGCTCAATTTAAGGAATATACTATGCTAGAAGAAGATGGCAGTAGTAAATATTTAGCAGGTGATAAGCAATTATTTGCCTTGGTAAAAGATTTTGATACGCAAACGCTCTTCATTACTAAGGCAATTGCTTTAGCTAACAATGAAAGTTGGCCAGAATTATCTGCTAATTTAACTAATTTAATGGCTTGGATTAAGGAGCAAATTCGGGTAACTCAAGACTTCCTAGTTCATGAACTAAAAGAAGGATTGTATGTCGAAGACGACGATGATGACTTTTAATTAAAGGACGATGAATTTAATGGCTGATTTATGTGTTAACTTAGTACCACTATTTAATGCTTTACCTCAGGATGAGAAGATGCAAATCGAAAAATTGGTTCAGCATAAAAACTATCAAAAAGGTGAGTTGGCGATCGAGCCTATGGGGAGCAAAAATTTAGTAATCGTGGCTCAAGGGAGTGCTAAACAGTATACATTAGATGAAGGCGGCCATGAAAATATTTTACAGATTCTACATACGGGCGATTATGTTGGCGAGAATTGGCTTTTTGGCCAAGAGAATATTAATAATTACGTAGAGACTACGGAATTTAGTGAAATCTGCTTATTAAAACGGCGAGATTTGGTGCAATTAATGCATGAACAACCAGAATTAAGTATTAGGCTACTGGAACTAAATATGGATAAAGTCTCGAAAATGCAAACACAGATTCACTTATTGACTTTACCTAAAGTGGAAGACCGGCTACTAGAATATTTACAAGCATATGCTGATGAAATTGAAAAAAATAGTTTTGCCTTGCCTTTAAAAATGAAAGACCTAGCCTTATATCTTGGAACAACACCGGAAACTTTATCTCGTAAGTTTGCTTTATTAGAAAAACAAGGTCGATTAAAACGTAAAGTACGTCAAATTAAGTTATTTCAAAACTAGCTTAAAGGAAAGCGGGTTAGATCGTATGCAAAGTAAATTTCAGAAAATCTTTCAAGAAATTCAGGTGGATCCTGAGAACGCAGTATTTACAAAGCAAGGAATAAAACCACTTTATTATGCTTCTTCATCAGCCAGAATAAACATAATTGGTCAAGCACCTGGACGAATTGCTCAGGAAAAAATGAAATTTTGGGATGATCCAAGCGGTGACCGTCTACGGGCTTGGCTAGGAGTATCTAGAGATGTTTTCTATAATTCTGGAATGATTGCCATTTTACCAATGGATTTTTATTATCCGGGAAAGGGAGGATCCAGTGATCTTCCACCGCGTAAAGACTTTGCCCCAAAATGGCACCCCCAGCTACTGAAATTAATGCCTAATATTCAGTTAACCATTTTAGTGGGCGCTTATGCGACGAGAAGGTACCTTCACCTAAGGTATAAAGATCGGTTGACTGATGTTGTCAGGAATTATCGGCAATACTTGCCAGACTATTTTTCAATTGTTCACCCTTCACCCCGTAATCAGGTTTGGGAATCAAAAAATCCCTGGTTTAAACAGAAGGTAATTCCAGACCTGCAAAGAAGAATTCAAATAATTCTAAATAATTAGGGGATGATCCAAATGCAGAAACTAGGCATTATACGGTGGTATAGGCCCAGAAGCAACAATGAATTATTATTCGGCAATCATTAAGCAGTATCAGGAGCGGGTCGGGACTGATAAAGAGCTGCCTCGTATCACTATCGAATCCATTAATATGTACCACATGTTCCGTCTGCTTGATGCTCAACAGTATGAGAAAATCGCCGGTTATGTAGGAGCTGCGGCCAATAATTTATTGAAAGCCGGGTGTGACTTTGGCTTGATATGTGGCAATACGCCCCATCTATTATTTGATAAGATTCAAGCGCGCACTGATTTGTCATTGTTAAGCATTGTCGAGACAGCGGTAGCGGCTGCTCAGCAGTTGCACCTTCAACGATTGGCTTTACTAGGCACCAAATTTACAATGCAAAATGACTTTTTCATCAAACCATTTCGAGAGGCCGGAATTGAAGTTTGCCGTCCCAGTGAAGATGATCAACCCATAATTCATCAAAAAATTGTAGACAAACTCGAAAACGGGATTGTTAAGAAAGAGACTAAGCAGCAGTTAATGACAATTATCAATAAGATGGTTCAAAAAGATCACCTTGATGGTGCAGTCTTGGGATGTACCGAATTGCCGTCAATCTTAGGGCAGGAAGATTTCAAGAACATTCAAGTGTTTGATATTGCTCAGGTTCAAATCAAAGCTGCTGTGGATCAACTTCTAAAAACAACACCCAGCCAAAATAGCTGAGTACCACATATCCTAAATATTTACATCATAACTTTAATCACTTCACCATCTTTGAACGTGAACTCCATATAGCGTTGAAAGATGGTGATTTTTTCGATTAGCCGGCGAACTAGCTGCGGGTCGAATTCTTGAAGACCATGTTGATGTTCATCTACAAAGTCACTGACCTGGTCGATATTGTGGAGCTTGACTTGGTTTTCGGATTCAATCTCCTGGACCTTTTCCTTTTGTTCACGTAATTCCATCACTTGCTGGGTGAGGTCATTACAGTTTTGGTGCTGGTTAGCTGCTTGGATCAGCTTCAACTGAGCTTCTTCTAGCCGTTTGTCCAGCTCCTCAATCGTAGGGCTTTTAGAATTCCTAACAATTTTCATGATATTGGCTTTGATTTGCTTATCCGCTAATTCATGACTTTCGATTAGCTGGTTGATGGCATCAAGGGTAGCGGTCTTGAGAAGAGGTTCCTTGATATTGCGAATCATGCAGCGCCGGCCTTTCTTACTGCGTTTAATGCGGCTGGCACAGCGCCAAACGGCAACCTTAACGGGGTTATACCACATATTTCGCTGAAAGATGTCACCGCATTTGCCGCAATAGACCCGTTGCGAAAAGCAGTACTTGCTGTTGATCCGCCGGCGTTTGCCATTCTTAGTGGTGATTCCGTTGTGGCGCCACCGGATCAAATTCTGCACCTGCATAAAAACGGACTTGGGAATGATGGCGGGATGATCGTTCTCAACATAATATTGCGGCATGATGCCATTGTTTTTAACGCGTTTCTTGGTTAGAAAGTCAACGGTGTAAGTTTTCTGTAATAGAGCATCGCCCATATACTTTTCATTCTTGAGGATCAAGGCAATGCCGCTAGAGTGCCAATTAGTTTTCTTGCCACCCGTTAAGGCACCGTCTGCCTTAAGCGATTCGGCAATTTGCTTCATCGTCATCCCTTGCAGGTAGCTGTAGAAGATCTGTTTGACCGTTTTGGCTTCCTCTGGTTCAATCACCAGGTTGCCATCTTTATCCTTGGTGTAGCCGAGAAAGTGATTATGGTTGATCAAAACTTTGCCTTGCTGGTAACGGTATTGCAAGTCGAGCTTAACGTTCTGCGATAACGACTCGCTTTCTTGCTGGGCAAGTGAAGCCATGATGGTGATGAGTACTTCACCTTTGGCATCCATGGTGTTGATATTTTCTTTCTCGAAGAAGATGGCTACATTGATGGCTTTAAGGTCACGAATGTATTTTAAACAATCGATTGTGTTTCGAGCAAAACGGCTAATTGACTTGGTAATCACCAAATCGATCCGGTGGTTATGACAATCAGCCAATAACTCTTTTAAGGCATTGCGGTGATTCAGTTTGGTGCCTGAAATGCCTTCATCAAAGTAGATCCTAGCTAGCTGCCAATTAGGGTGGCGATTAATATATTCTTGATAATGTTGCCGCTGATTTTCTAGGCTTTCCGATTGTGCAACGTTGTCAGTGGATACCCGGCAATAGGCCGCTACTCTTAATTGTTTGACATCATCGATAAAGCCAATGTTGTAACCTCGGCCTTCAAACCAGATGTTAGTGTTTTCATCAATATCATTACGGTAGCGAATAATGAAAGAACCTAAATTTCAAGAATAAGTTAGCCACTGGACTCAAATAAATAATACTGACCAATTGATTATTGGTTGATGGAGCTGTGATATCTCTTGGTAGAAGGCCTTACGACAGATATCCATTGACGAATGTCCATTAAACATAGCTCGTGGATAGTGATTCATCCAATCATTAGTCGCTATGATCTGAGCACTACTATAGTTATTTATAGCTTCACCTTTGGTAATCTCCTTGCGGAGAAACCGGTTATTGATCTCATTGGATCCACGTTCCCAAGGGGAATACGGATCAGCATAGAAAACATGATCGTGAACTTGTGTTAACTCACTAAATTCTGAACCGTTGTCAGAGGTGATTGTCTTAAAGATGCGATAGTAAGCATCTGAGCCCATTTTCTGGCGTAAATTTATAAAGAACTGATTTACTGCATGCGCAGTTTTACCAGCAATTTTACTCGTGATATTAACTCGTGAAAGGCGATCAGTCATTACTAGTACAACACTGTCATTACCGTTTTTCTGTCCCTGAACTGTATCTAGTTCCCAATGGCCAATTTCGGACCGTTGGTCCGCAGTTTGAGGTCGTTGAGCAATATTAGGCCCTAAGCACCTTTTAGCTTGCGGATGAGTTCGATGATGCTTACGTTTAGGTTTTTCAAAGAGGTCTAAATTGGACGTACGAAGCACACCCTCATTAATCCATTGATATAAAGTTACAACCGACTTTGGGATCAGGGTGCCATCATTCATTAAATCTCGAGCCTTATAAATAACCGCTTGTGGGGAGTAATGGTGGTCGTCAAACTCACCAAGCATTAGCTGATCAGCTAACCGTAAAAATTGCTTTGAAGAATAATATAAGCGACGACGACCAGAATGGCGGTGATGTTCAAGATATGTGGCCTGACCAGCTTCATAACTATAGATGTAGTAAGAATATTCGTAAATCTTACCATTAGATTTTTGACGACGAAGTTGGCAGACCGTACCACGGTTGAGCTCGTTATTAATTGTTTGATGATTAACTCCTAATTGGCGACCAATTGCGCGATTGGAAAGTCCTTGCGACTTTAAAGTCGCAATCATCACACGTTCTTCTTTAGTAAGATGAGCATTCTTTTTATGAGTAGTCAATAAACTAGTAGACATGGTATCATTTAAGTGCGTCATTTGACGGACATCCTTTCATATAGGTTTGGTTCACTTAATATGATACCTGATGTCACGCCGAATGGCGTTTTTTATTTACCACCAACTGGGTGGCTAACTTCATTCTATAATCCACCGAACTTTTTCCGCCGACCCAATCTAATCAGCAAAAGGAAAAGATCCAATCAGCTGATGAACAGTTACAATCACAGTTTTATCAGCGACACGAAGAGTACCATACATTTAAGAGTATCTACAATGCCTGTTTTATTGTCGTTATGATGATTTGGGGATGCCTTTTCCCATTAATTCACAGTAATGCTTTGTCCTCAATCCTTGGTGTGCTATGGATTGGTGGCTGGATGATCTTTGCCCCGCTAAAAAGAGAGATTGTGATTAAGAAAATTGGTCCTAAATTAGATGCTAAGTATCCGTTAACTGTTAACCGGATTGATAAGAATAAAAAGGTAAAGTAAAGTTTCGTGAGCATCTTCCTTTATCTCTTATAAAAAGTGAGTAAAATAATAATTACAATATCACTTAAAGGGGAGTTGCTTATGAAAAAATTAACCGTAACTGCTGCGGCAATGGATCGACTCAGAAAGTACATGAGCCCTGATAAGCAAATTGTCTTGGACTTTGATGATGGGGTAGGTCCATTTTCTGCAATCGGCAATTGTAACTTAGATGCTAACTACCGGTTAATTTTTGTTAACCGCGATGTTAAGCTACCTGATTTTGATGAGATTGTTAGTTCCAATATTGGTGACATTCGGATTAAGAGCGAATGGTATGCTAGTGCTCAATTTGAAGACCAAATGGAACTTCGCTTTGATCCAAAGCATTTTACGATGCCACTGGTTAGCCCAACCAAAATCTTAACTGATAACGTTGAAGTGGTAGAAATTAATGAGCCGCTTAAGACGGAATACAGCGGTACTCATGATTGCTAACAAATAATATAAACCAACTGAAAATATACAAACGAAGCTGCGAACTCTAATCCATAATGACTGTTCGTGGCTTTATTTATAAGTGCATTTAATAAGGAGAATAATATGACTCCACAGCAAATTTATCAATTGCTAAATGATAATAAAATTGAATACCAGGTAGTTCATCATCCAGCCGTTTTTACGACAGATGAAGCGGATCAATATGTACAAAACTACTCGTTTGCAAGGACAAAGAATCTCTTTCTCCATACCCATAATCGGAAAAATTATTTCCTATATATTCTTCCAGAAGATAAGCGCTTCGATGAAAAAAGCTTTCGTCAGGCAGTTGGATCATCCCGATTATCATTTGCTTCCTCAGATGAAATGAGTCAGATCCTAAACGTAACTCCGGGGATGGTGTCACCCTTTAACCTCTTTAATGATCGACAGCATCAGGTATCGCTAATTATTACGCAAGAAGTTCTTAAAATGAATGAGTTAATTGGAGTCCATCCAAATACCAATACCCAGACTGTTATATTGAAAACCACTGATTTACTGGCACTTTTGAAAAAGATCGGTACCACTATTCAAATAGTAGATCTTTAGTTTTCATTGATATTAAAATAACTTCTCATTGTCGCTCGCTTTTATTGACACCTGATCTGAATAACATTAAAATTCTAGTGACTAAGTAGGAGTACGTTGGGGAGTAAATAAAAATAGGAGTATTAGGTAATGAGAGTAAATATCTTGCAGCATACGTCCAATGAAGGACCCGGATCAATTCGGGATTGGATTCATGCAAATAACAATGAAATGTATGTTTATCACCCGGATCAATTTGGCAATTTACCAACTGCAGCTGAGACTGATATGCTGGTTGTTCTTGGTGGTCCAATGAGTCCTAATGATGACTTTCCGTGGTTAGAAGAAGAACGAGAATTAATTAGGACTTTGATTGATGAACGTAAACCAATCTTTGGTGCTTGTTTAGGAGCGCAACAGATTGTTAAAGCGCTAGGCTACCAAGTTAGCCAAGCTCCCCATAAAGAAGTTGGCTGGGCACCAGTTTATCGACAAAACGATGCAATTCCAGGTATTCCAGAAAAGTTAACAGCTTTGCATTGGCACCAGGATATGTTTGAGATTCCTGATGATGCTAAGCTGCTTTTTAGTAGTGATTTAAATGAAAATCAAGGCTTCCTTTATCACGACAACGTTATCGGTCTGCAATTTCACTTTGAACCAATGAAGGACAATGTTCGTGAGATTGCAATTAACGATAATCAGTACCCGCTTGAAAATAATGACCTTCATCAAACAGCTGCTGAAATTATTAACCACGATGTTCCAGCAGAGAATAAGCAGGTAATGTTCAAACTGCTCAATTACATTACAAAATAAAGCACTTTAGCATCTCAAAGCATTTCAGTAAGCAACCGTTAATTCAGTTGTCTTTTGCGCAATTATTTGATTATTGTCACTTCGCTTTTGAGGTTGCTAATTCAGTATCCAAAGTGTTATTGTGTATGGTATATGAGAAATGAGGTGATTTGAATGGCTGATCGATATGCCGTAATTCGTCAAGCATTAAGCGAGCCAGAGTTAAATGCAAAACTATTTGCGTCAGAGTTTGGACTAGAGGCAAAGAAGCACCGGGTATTAACTAACGGTCGAGCAAGTCGGTACCCTTATCCAGAGGCGCTCCGTTCTCGTCGTCATAACTTGTATTTGAATTCTGGCTTTACTGACAACATGATTGACTTTGAAACGTCACCAGTTGTTGGAAGTAAGAATGCTGTTCGTCAGTTGAAGATGCTTGAACAGATTATGGTTGGCCAACTTCATGAGGATGAACGACTATGGCCTCTCAGCCTTGCTCCAGCGCCTGTCTATAATCATGATTTAGACTACCTAATGACTGCCAATACCAAGTCTTGGGACCAAGCAAACCACGATTACCTAGGCAAAAAATACGGAATTACCCAGGAATTGTTGGGTGATGTCCATGTTAATTTCAGCCTTAACAAGGAACTTTTGAAAGCCTTATACGAACAATTCTATAAGGATGAGTATCATTCACTTGTTGATTTTCAAAATCATCTGTATTTTAAGATGGCACAGTGCTTTGTCCTTTATCAATGGCTATTCACTTACCTTTACGGTGCAAGCCCAGTTTCTGAAGATGTGAATGTACCGGAACACCTTGAGTTACCGGTTCGTAGTTTGCGGTGTAGTGATTATGGTGATGATAACTTGCCTAATGAACAAGTTAGCTATAATTCATTAGAAGAACATTTTTCTAAGCTACAGCAATTCTTGGATGATGGTACTTATTACAGCATTAAGGAATTCTTCGGTCCTGTTCGTTGTCGGCGTCATAACCAAGACGTTGGTGATTTACAGGGGATGTTGACTAAGGGTATTAATTATCTTGAATTCCGTTCGTTTGATCTTGATCCGCTTTCTCGGACAGGAGTTAGTGACGATACGATTAATTTCCTTGAATTGTTAATGATTAATACGTTAGTTAAGCCGCTTCCGGATAATTTACCAGAAAAACTAGCAACAGCACGAAAGCTTAATAATGAGGTAGCACTTCAAAAGCCAAAAGAACAAACTCCAGAAATGCACGAGGCCGCTATTAAGATTATTGCTGAATTGCAGGATTTGGTTGATGAATTTAATGCACCACGTGAGTATCGGTTAGCTCTTAAATTTGTTCAACGTCGGGTTGACGATCCAGCGTTGACGATTAGCGGTCAATTGGCTGATCAGATTGAAAACGGCAATTTACTTTCGTTCGGCTTAAAGCTGGCTAATGATCGTTTTACTGCTAATATGAACATGTCTCACCCGCTTCAGGCAATTAGCAATGAGTATTCTGATGATACGCAGCGTTTGATCAAAGCGGCCATTGAATTGGGAGTAAATGTTTCATTTGATGATGATGGTGTCACATTGACGGTTGGCGATCATGATGAAACTTATGAAGCTCAAGGAGAATTTGATTTCCCAGATGGTCCACGTAAGTACATCTTAGATACATTCCCTGAAGCAATTAAGTTTCAAGAACAACAATAAATTAGATATTATTAATGAATAATGGGGCCTCACAATTCCTTGTGGTGCCTCGTTTTTGGTTAAGGAGGAGCGTAAGATGCGGAAAATTGGAATTATTGGTCTGGGACATGTTGGACGACTATTGGCACATGATCTAGTAACAACCGACAAAGTAGATCAGTTAGTCTTAATCGATCAAGATGATGATTTAGCTGTTGGCTTGAAAGCCGATTTAGAAAATGCCCAAACCGCCTTAATGACAAGTACCACAATCACTATTCAGGACTACGCAGCCTTAAAAAATGCGGATATTTTGATAACAGCATTTGGTGATAGTCAGCTTCTTAAAGAGCATCAGATGGCTGAGTTAACAAGGAATGGGCAAGCTGTTGAGGAGATCGCACCACGAGTTAAGCAAAGCGGCTTTTCCGGAATTGTCTTAAATATTAGTGATCCCAATGAAGCAATTACGGCTTACCTTCAGCAGCAACTTGCTTTACCACCAAAACAAGTAGTGGGAATTGGGACAACAATTGATACTATGCGAATGCGCCAGGCAGTTGCTAAAGCTGCTCAGTTATCATCACAGAATGTTAGTGGCTTTGTATATGGTCAGCACGATGGCGAAAAGGTGTTTGCTTGGTCAACAGTTACTGTCAATGGTCAAAATTTGGAAAAGTCGATTAACGGCCACCATCTCGATCAAAATAAACTAGGGATTAACGCTGATTTGGATAATTGGTATACGCTAAACGGCTTGGGCTACAATGCGAGTGCCGTTGTTGTCTGGACCATTCAAATTATTTCTGCAATTTTAGGTAGTGGTGAACTAAGTGTTCCGCTGGCAATTTATCAACCACAGTATGAAGGATATGTAAGTTTTCCAACCTTAATTAATCGTAACGGTCAGGGGAATCCACTGTTATTAAACCTCTATCCTGTAGAAGAAGCAGCCGTTAAAACAGCCGCCAACGCAATCCAACAGCAAATTGCAATTTTGCAACAAGGAGGGGAAGAAAATGATTAAATTATTAGCTGTATACTGCGGTGCAAGAGATGGCAGTGATAAAAAGTATTTAGAAGCAGCTCGTCAATTAGGTGAGTGGATGGCTGCTCACCGAATCGATCTTGTATACGGTGGTGGTCAATTTGGCTTAATGGGGGCCGTTGCCAATGGGGTCCTTGATAATGGCGGAACCGTTCACGGCATTATTACTGAAACCCTTGCCAGCCGTGGTGCTGCTTATGAAAAAATTCAGGATCTCAAAATTGTTCCTGATATGGATCACCGGAAAGAAAAGATGATGGCAATGGCAGATGGAATGCTAGCCCTTCCTGGTGGTATTGGGACACTTGAAGAAATTAGTCAGGCCGCCTCATGGATCACGATTGGAGAAAATCCCAAGCCGGTTGCCTTTTATAATCAAGATGACTTTTACTCACCACTTGAACAAGTATTTAAACACATGTCTCACGAAGGTTTCCTCGAGAAGACCTATCTCGATAGCATGTGCTTCAGTGACGACTTTGACCAAATCCTTGACTTCATGGAACACTATCACGCTCCTCACTACCGGGAATATAAGAAATAGTTTTAAAAATCAAAGAGGTCATGAAGCAACAAGAGCTTTTCATGACCTCTATTTTAGTGGTTGAATTGTATAGACCTGATCATCAGCTTCATCAATTAATGAAACTGGACGCTGATCATTGGCTTGAATTGTAATATGATAGCCAAATTTATCGAGATAAACTAATTTATCTTCACGAACTAGTTGAACTGTTGCGGGAATTTCTTGATTGTCAATTCCCAGCTTTAATTCAGGAGAGATGGTAATTATATGGGTTCGGTTGCGTTCATGATCATAATATTGCCAAGTACCAGCATAGAATATCGGTAACGCAGCCGATGTGTTACTTTTCTTCGCGTGACTGAACCCTAACGTACTAGAGAGCCCAGCCATTAGTCCCGCGCCGAAAAGTAACATTCCCTTTTTTCTCATATTCCATCAATCTCCTCAATTATGTGATAAGTCATTTTTCTACAAACTTATTATACACATAATTATATGATCGAAAGATTTCATTTCTGTTAAAAACAAGCAATAATTGGTATGATTAATGTAACAAGTTAAATATCTGATAAGGGAGTTGGCTTAAATGCTTAAGTTAGGAATTATTGGAACTCATATTATTACGGATCAAATGCTTGATGCTGCCAAGACTACTGGCAAGTATCAACTAACCGCGGTCTATTCACGGACACTGGACCGGGCTAAGGAATTTGGTAAGCCATATGGTGCTACAGAATTTTATGATGATCTTGAAAAATTCTTTGAAGATGGTGACTTTGACGTTGTTTACATCGCGTCACCAAATAGTTTGCATTACCAACAAGCACGCTTAGCAATTGAAAATGATAAGTTTGTGATTGTTGAAAAGCCAGCATTTGTAAACCCAAGTGAATTTTCCGGGATTCAATCCTTACTGGCGGCTCACCCGAAGGCACGCCTAGTTGAAGCTGCTCGTCATATCCATACGCCACTCTACAAGGAAGGGCTGAAGAAAGTTGACGAGATGAAAGAGCATTATGTTCAAGGCGCAACGATTACTGTAATGAAGTACTCCTCACGGTATGACAAGGTTTTGGCAGGGGATGAACCTTATCCAAATATCTTTACCCTGAAGTATGCTGGTGGTGCTTTAATGGATCTCGGTGTTTACGCAGTTTATGGTGCACTGACAATGTTTGGCCAGCCACAATCCGTTGTTTACTACCCGACCCTATGCAAGACAGGTGTTGACGCTAAGGGTGTTGCCATTTTGAATTATGACAAATTCAGTGTGACCTTAAACTTTGGGAAGACAGCTAACTCATACTTGCCATCCGAAGTTTATGGCTTAAAGGATACCCTTGTTTTTGATAGTATTTTTGAAACCCAAAAGGTAACGTACTACGATACCGACAAGCAAGCACACCAACTTGATGTACCAGTAGAGAAGAATTCAATGACAGATGAAATGAACGACTTTGCTGACTTGTTCAATGATCCAGATAATGAAGAACAAATGAAGAAGTACAAGGGCTGGATGGACCTTTCAGAAATGGTTAACTCCGTAATGTACTCACTCCGTCAATCAGCTCAACTAGAATTTCCAGCAGATAAAGATCAAGAATAGGATGGGATAACATTTGATCGAACAATTTCAAGAAAAATTTAATCAGCAATTTAAACAACCGACTGAAATCCAAGAGGCAGTTGCTAAACCATTAGCTGAAGACAAGTCAATCCTCGGTATCGCGCCTACTGGTTCAGGGAAAACACTGGCATTTACTTTGCCTCTTCTTCCGAAAATTATGCCCGGGGCTGGCACCCAGCTATTAGTTCTCGCGCCATCACAAGAATTAGCGATCCAGACGACCCGGGTAATGCGTGAATGGGCTAATATTATTGGCGTTAAAGTCCTTGCCTTAACAGGTGGTGCTAACCTTCGCCGACAGGTAATGAAGCTTCGTAAACATCCGGATGTCGTTGTTGGTACGCCGGGGCGAGTTCTCCATATGCTGGATAACCGGAACCTCAAGCTTGGTCATCTTCAGACGATGGTGATTGATGAGGCAGATGACTTACTGCGTGACGATACTTTGGCTGTTGTTGAAGATATTGAGCGTGCTACGCCATTAAGCGCTCAGTTAGCGTTCTTTTCTGCTACTAAATCGCCAGTGTTTAAGCAACTTTCAGTGATGTTCGGACGGGATATTTTAACCCTTGATGTTACTGATAGTGACCATACTCGGGGAAATGTTCGTCACGGGTATATTGATGCGCGAACGAATGCGCAAAAGACTGCTGTCCTTCGTCGGCTGACCAGTATCAAAGATTTTCGTGGCTTGGTATTCTTTAATAGTACCCGGACACTTCATTATGCCGCTAGTCGTCTTCGTCACGAACATATGACAATTGGAACTTTGGGTGGCCGACAGAAGCAAACGCAACGTGAAAAGGCGATGCGGATGTTTCGGAAACGCCAGATTAAGTTATTACTGACAACAGATGTTGCTGCGCGGGGGATTGATATTCCTAAGCTTCCTGCTGTTATTAACTTTGATTTGCCAACAGAAACGAATACTTATATCCACCGTGTTGGGCGGACAGGCCGTCAAGGTGAACCAGGACTGGTAATTAACTTAGGTGATGATCACGATATCCGTGATTTGAAAAAGCTCCTTGCCCCAACTGATTATCATTTGGAGCATCTTTACATTGATAATGACCAAATTACGGATCAAAAACCACAAAAGGGTCAAAAGTCAGTTTCAGTTCGGCGGCAAAACAGTCGGCAATTGCAAAAAGAACAGTGGAATGACAATGCAAGTGTCGAAAAGACTGTTCATCACACCCTTGGTAAACTGACAAAGCCGAAAAAGAATCCTCATAAGAAAAATCGGAAAAATAAGGGGATTCGTCTCAAGCACCGCCGTAAGAGTGGGATGTGATTAAGGCAGTGTTTTGAATAATTAATGAAAAAGAGTAAAATTAGCTTTACGAGTTTGTTCGTAAATGCGATAATACTCTTTGTCTGGTCCTATAGTATAACTGGATAGTACATCCGCCTCCTAAGCGGCCGATTCCGGTTCGATTCCGGATGGGACCATTTGGTTGGAGCTGGGAATTAACCTATTTAAGAGCCTGGTTGGCTAACCTAGAATGACGAATGATGATGAAATCATCAGAGTCGTTCGTAGTTAGACTCGAAGGCTAAGGTTAATTCCCGCGATTAGACTTAGTAAGTTTGGAAGCTAACGGTAGATAATTAGAGGTAAGAAAAGACGTTTTAACAATGTGTTTTCTTGCCTATTTTTTGTACTATTTTTAGTGGTGCAATGAATCATTGCTAGTACTGTCTATTGTTATTCGATATACTTAACCCAAAAATAAGGAGAGACCAATGAAATTTGGCGAACAAATTAAAGAACGACGACAGGAGCTAGATTTGACACAAGCGGAGGTAGCTGAAAAGTATTTCGTTACTCGACAAGCAGTGTCTAATTGGGAGCATGATAAAACATATCCTGATTTGAATATGCTTGTAAAAATTAGCAATGTTTATCAAATTTCACTTGATTCTCTATTAAGGGAGGACCAAAAGTTGAAGGACTATTTAGAACAAGGGAGAGCAATGAATTCGTTTAGTGTCTCTTATGGCTTTATTTGGGTAATGTTTGGGCTTAGTTATTTTCTTGATGATTCAACAAAAGGAGGCAGTATTGCTTGGTATGGCATGGTAGCAATCTTTCTTCTTGCCATGATTTATGAAGAACTAGTAACACCTTTTTTTCTTGGGATCAACCGACGCACATTTTATCGGAGTGGTAAACGGCCTGACGAAAAATTATCAATTTTTGCTAAATTGTTTTACGGAGTATTTGTTTTAGCCGTTATTGTTAGCGTGATTCTGGTTCATCAGGGAATGTCAGGACGCTATGCATCGTCAGTTTTAACTATATTGGTAGGCGTTCAGTATCTCTTACGAAAATATATATATGTGGCAAGAAAGTAAAAATGATTAACCATGAGAAATTGGATCTACTATTTCCCGGGAAATAAAGTTTATCCGGAGTAAATTTTCCCAGATATTATTAAATGTTGTACAATTAAAATAGTATTTTCGCAAAGGAGTTGTCACTGTGCAGAAGCCATTCAAAATTATGCTTTTATTTGGGACGCGTGCTGAAGCAATTAAGCTTGCACCAATTATCGAGCAAATGAAACGGGATCCAAGTACTTGGAAACCATCAATTGTCATTGCTGCCCAACAGCGACGCCCGCTCCTTCAACAAACGATGGAGTTCTTGAATTTAACGGCAGATTTTGACTTAGATCTTTCTGGCCTAAAGAATACTGATTATGCTGAACAGTTAAGCCAGCTAATCCATAACCTTGATAACGTTATTAACGCTGGCCAACCGGATATGCTTTTAGTAGTGGGGGATGCAGTTACTAGTTTAGCTGCTAGTCTAGTAAGCTTTTACAACCATCTTCCGTTAGGACACGTTGAGGCGGGATTGCGTACTTATGACAAGTACCTACCATTTCCAGACGAAATGCACCGGCGGATTACAGATAATTTAGCTGACCTTTACTTTGCCCCAACAACTCGGGCTCGGGATAATTTGTTAAGTGAACACCACTCTGCTCAACAAATTTATGTGACCGGTAACCCGGTAATTGATTCCGTTAAGGAGCGATTAACAACTAATTTTCAGAGTGACCTCCTTGAACATATTCCCGATGATCACCGCATTATTATTTTAACGATGCAACGGGTTGAAAGTATTGGTGCGCCAATGAAACGGGTCTTTCATACAATGAGAGATATTGTGGAGACCAATGAGGATGTTGACTTAATTTATCCGGTTTACCCCAATAGCGAGGTAATGAGTCTTGCTGATGAAGTACTGGGGAATAAAGAGCGGATTCATTTAATTCAGCCGCTTAATCATGGCGATTTCTTAAATCTTGCTGCACGGTGTGACTTTATTGTGACTGATTCTGGTGGGATTCAAGAGGAAGCGCCAGCTATTCATAAACCGGTTTTGCTTCTGCGAGAAAAAACAGAACGACAGGAAGCCGTCGATGTTGGTGCCGTTAAAGTTGTTGGTACTGATCCAACAAGTATTCAACAGGCTGTCTTTACACTTTTGAACGATCATAAAGCCTATAAAAAAATGGATCAGGCAGAAAACCCGTTTGGTGATGGTCATGCTAGTGAACGGATCCTTGATATTATTGAAAATTACCTTAGTAAGAAGTAAGGGAGCGCAAATAGGGTTCCAGAGTTCGGTTATACCGGACACTGGAACCCTATTTGCATACCGCGCTGTTCGTATTTGAACTTGATAAAAGTACTTATGTCATAACTATCTAACTTTCTGAATTAACTTTAAGGCTTCATCATGACTCATGTTATATGTTTTAGCTAATTCTGAAATAATCTTTTCTTGCTCTAAACCCAAATCTTTTAGCATCGTAACTGCTTTGACTTGTGCTTCCTTTTGAGCTTCCTCTTTACCTTCTCTTCGTGCATCCATTAGGTCAAGTTCATATTTCATAAAGCCATGCCTCCTTATCGGGTCTTCACGAATCCGTTTCATTTCAGTCCGTACTTGTTTGACAAGCTGATCACTTGTGTCAATTTGGTTTCCCATTAATTTGAGGAATCCCTTTAGCTTCATATTACCATGAAACTGGCTAGCTTTGGCATTGAAGATCGTAATTTGCCGTTGATCACCTAGCTTAAGCTTTGGATCATTAATACAGCGATTTTCAAACTGATATTTACTCCAGCCGCGACCAAAATAATCAAAATCGCAGAACATAATTATGTAGGTTGGATACTGTGCTAATTTTGTGTAATCATCGCCAACGTTTAAAATATCGAAATCAATTTGCTGTTGGTAATAACGAAGCCGAAAGGGAAGATTGTGCTTATCCGCAACTTGCATTTCAACCACGAAAGTTCGCTGCTCTTCATCACGGACAAAAACATCAAACCGGACTGTTCGTGCACTGATTGGACCGGTAATTTGTTTCTGGGAGTAATTCGCGAAATTGCTTTAATGTTTAGTTCTGGTAGGGAACGTTGAATAAGTTCTAAACAGATTTGTTCATTTTCCATCACCATCCCAAACATAATGTCATTCGTAATTGTCAAATGCTCCCATTTTTCCTCAAGTTGCTTTAGATATGATTCACGATAATCCATTTGCCACCATCATTATTAGAGTTGAGGCTTTCAATCCTCCTAAATATATAAGACGGCATTTAGGCGTTTTTGCATGAAAAGCAACGAAGAAAAAATAGCAGCCTGCATCAATCCCTGATTCAGCCTGCTAATATTTACTTATCTTCAATCCCACGATTATCCTTAAAGATTAACCACTTCGAGAAAATATAATTTGCGATTACCACAATAACGTTATCAATAAACTTAACAATAAATTGTTGTAATGGGGTATCGAACTTGAGAACTTGAATTCCAACATAGGTAATTACCATATCAATTACCAGGGTCAGTCCACGGTAGAAAAAGAAGCGAAGAATTTCAACTAAAAAGTCACTAACGGTCGTGTAATGGGAGCCAAAGACCCACACTTTATTCGTGAAGTAGGCTACCAGCACAGAGGCAAACCATGCAATTACGGTTGCTACTTCAACGTTCCAGTGAAGACCGGGACTTAAAATTTGAAAGACCGCTAAGTTAACAACAGTAGTGACAACACCCCAGAACAGGTAGGCAATAATGGACTTATACTTACTCCAGAGTTGTTTAATCATTACTTAGCCGCCTTTTCAATTAATTTTGCGACAAAGCTATCAAGGGTTTTAATATCATCTTCATCTGGTGATAAGTTGATGTGAACATTGTCAGCACCCTTAGTCGCATGGGCTTTTTCAAACGCTTCGCCAAAGAGGTCGACTGCTTTACAATAATCGTCAGCGTAGAAAGTATCGCCTGAACCGGCAACTCCGTAAACTTTTCCCGTTAAATCGGCTTCTTGAAGGTCATCATAGAAATCTAATCCCTCATCTGGAAGAGCACCTTCATCATAGGTATAAGGACAAACGACACAAATGTCGACATCCTTAAAGTCTTCCACATCAGCCATTGTGATTTCAGTTTCGTCAACTTCAACGCCTTGATCTTCAAATGATTCGGTAATAATATCAGCAACGTCTTCGTTATTACCGGTGATGGTAGCATAAACAACAAGTGCTTTAGCCATTTTTATTCCCCCGTTTAAAATAAATTACGTTTCATAGTATAGCATGCTTTGCTACTTCTTTGGTGACAAGTGTTATACTAGTTTACGTATAAAATAATGAAGGGGACAATTTAATGATTACATTAAAATCACCACGCGAAATTGAAGCGATGGAAAAGGCCGGTGCTGCCCTTGCAAGTATGCACATTGGAATCCGGCAATTTATTAAGCCAGGAATTTCAAGTTGGGAAGTTGAAGACTTTGCCCGGAAGTACTTTAAGGCTGCCGGCGCTAAGGCTGAACAAATTGGCTTCGAAGGGTACAAATACGCAACCTGTGTCAGTGTTAATGACGAAATTTGTCACGGTTTCCCGCGGAAGAAACTCATCTTTAAAGATGGCGATTTAGCTAAGATTGATACCGTTGTTAGTGTTGATGGCTTCTTTAGTGATTCCTGCTGGAGTTATGGGATTGGTAATGTTAAGCCTGAAATTCAAAAGTTGATGGATGTTACCAAGAAGTCATTATTCATGGGAATTGATCAATGCGTTGCCGGTAACCGGATTGGTGATATTGGTGCCGTTATCCAACACTATACTGAAGATGAAAATGGTTATGGGGATGTTCGTGAATTTGTTGGCCATGGGATTCAACCAACAATGCATGAAGATCCAATGGTTCCTCACTATGGCGAACACGGCCAAGGCCTCCGCTTAAAGAACGGGATGACAATTACCGTTGAGCCAATGATTAATACCGGAACCTGGGAAGCCGATACTAGTGATCCAAGCGGCTGGCTTGCTAAAACTGCTGATGGTGGTTGGTCTTGCCAATATGAACATACTCTTGTCGTTACCGATAAGGGGCCAAAGATCTTAACTTCCCAAAACCCCGAAGCCGATGCCAAGTACATCTATGACGACAACTACGCCAAGTACTTGAAGCATTACAGTGAAATTGCTAAAGACGTGGCTAGTCATTTTGAATAGATTAGAGTGCGAGTCCGTTAAAAACTTCCGGTGGCTTTGCAGTCCATCACTCATAAGAAAATAAAGCAACCACTAAAATTAAATAAATAAAACATAATAATGCATAAATAAAATGGCAGATCTACTAAATAAAAATTAGTGATCTGCCATTTTATGATTTATGAGAAGCTGAGGGAAGAACTTTACTAAGATTTATTCAAATAAAGCGTTCATAATCGCTAATGATTATATTCATAAATATACATAAAATGATGAAAATAACTATTTATAATGTATTTTATGCGTGAATAAGTCGGCAAATATGCATAAATAAAATTAGAAAACAATAAGATTTTTTGAAAAATACTTTTATTTTTAATAAAGAGGACTATACTTAAAATATTAAATAATTTCTTATTTTTATTTAAGAATCTTTGCATTATATTATGGAGGTTTTTTATTGTGGATGAGCAGAGTAGTAATAAAAAAATGATTACTACCTTTGGCCTAGTGACGATGATCATTACTGCGATCTTTGGTTTTGGTAACGTATCAAACGCCTACTTGCAAATGGGCTATGGCAGTATTATCTGGTATGCGCTTGCGGGGATTTGTTTCTTCTTCCCGTGTGGCTTAATGATGGCAGAATATGGTTCTGCATTTAAGGATGCTAAAGGGGGAATTTACTCCTGGCTTGCCGGTTCAATCGGTGAACGAATGGCCTTCATCGGGACTTTCGTTTGGTTAGCTTCCTGGATTGTTTGGATGGTTTCTACTGCATCACGGATTTGGATTACTTTTTCCGCATTGATTTTTGGTAAGGATACCACTCAGCAGTGGCATTTCTGGGGAATGACTTCAACTGAAGTTATTGGTGTCCTTGGAATTATCTTAATGATTGCTTGTACCTACTTTAGTTCTCGGGGGATGACTGCGATTGCCAAAGTTGGTTCACTTGGTGGGATCTTCACCGTTGTTGTTAATATCATTTATGTGATTGCAGCTATTATTGTTTTGATTATTAACAAGGGTGTTTTGGCTCAACATTTTGATGGTGCTCAGAGCTTGATTATGTCACCTAACCCACAATTCCAGACGCCAATTGCAATTATTTCTTTCGTTGTTTATGCAATCTTCGCTTATGGCGGTATGGAATCACTTGGATCTGTTACTGATTCAATGAAGAACCCTGAAAAGACATTCCCACGTGGTCTGATCATTGCTTCAGTCTTTACGATTGGTGCTTATGTCATCATGATTTTGATGGCTGGTTGGTTTGCTAATTACAAGCATGACTTTGCAGTGTCGACAACTAACCTGGGGAACGCTACCTATGTCCTCTTTAACATCTTAGGGGTTAAATTAGGAACTGCTTTAGGATTTTCTCACGCAGTTGCTCTCGAATGGGGTGCTGCTATGACGCGGATTGTTGCCTTCTCACAGGCACTAGGATTCTTAGGAGCCCTTTTCGTTCTGATGTATTCACCAATTAAGGCCTTTATTCTTGGTTCTAACCCTGATTTATGGCCAAAGAAGCTGACTAAGCTTAATAAGGCGGGAATGCCTGCAAATGCAATGTGGCTTCAGGTTACAGTTGTTTCCATTATTATCTTCTTGGTTGCCTTTGGTGGTTCTGCCGCTCAACGGTTCTACACCATCTTGACTGATATGGCCAACGTTTCCACTTGTTTCCCATACCTCTTCTTAGTTGGTGCATTTCCATTCTTTAAGAAGCGGACAGATATTGAACGGCCATTTGTTGTTTTCAAGAACAAGGCATTGACTAATACGATTGTTTGTTTCGTTGAAATTATTTTGATTGTCGGAATTCTCTTTACCTTTATCCAACCAATGTTAGATAAGGATTGGGAGACTGCTTTCTGGACAATCGCTGGTCCTGTCTTCTTCGCTGCAGTAGCTTTGATCTTCTACCAAATCTCTGCTAAGAAGCACCATGTTAAGAATGTGATTAAGTAGGAGAGTGCGAGTCAGCAGAGGACTTGCGGTTGGCTAACGATGACTTCTGGCGAAGGCGTGACTTTGTTCACGTCTAGCCAGAAGGGCGTTAGCTCTAGCAAGTCCCTGACGAGCATGTTTTGACTATGTTGCAGTAGTAATGCTGGCTCTAGCAAGTTCTTGGCAAGCACGCTTTCTGAGTCGTTATCTCGAAGTATTAAAAATTAAATCGGTGCAACAAACAAGTTATCGGTGCAAAATCAGTCGATTTTGCACCGATAATCTTTAAATTGCACTGAAAAATCAGAAAAGTTTCGGTTAATTTCCGATCTTTTCTGATTTCTTTCGTTTTTAAATGGTGTGGGAATAAGCAATATTTCTTCTAAGACATTGAGAGGTGAGATATAATATATATCGAATATATATTAACGGAGGGCGTTAAAATGACAGTTAAGATCAGGCGCGTTGGAACATCGGATGTTCTTACCGTTCCTAAATCTATTAAGAAGCGGTACAAGGAATATGAGGTATACCAAGATCGAAGTGGGGCGATAGTGTATATGCCTAAACGTAGTAATCCTTTTAAGAATAGTGAATTTATTGCAAAGCATCTTTATGATGGTGATGATACTGGCTTTATTGATGGTGGGGTAAGGGATGACGAATTATTACATTAATAAGTACCTTCCTCAAAAGCAGGATCTGATTTGGATTGATTTTGAGCCTTCTGTTGGTAAAGAAATTAAGGGGAGGCATCCAGCAATCGTGATGAGTTCTGCTAATTATAGTAAGGTCACCGGGCTGGTAATGGTCATGCCGATTACCCATGCCAAGAATAATCGATTGAGAGAGTTCTTTATACCGTTGCATACAAAGAACATCGAGGGCTATATTAACCCGCTTCAAATTTTTACGTTCAGTATTCGAAAACGCCGGGCAGAATTTGCTGGAGAAATCGCCAGTCCGCAAGATTGGGCCCGTGCGTTGATGATTCATAATGAAATATTGAATAGCTAATAAATGCGGGCGATTTTTTCCACAGTTCGCACGCAATTCAAAATAATGTATAATGAACGAGTATTACTGATGAGGAGTTGGGCAATGATCGGGAAGCTAAATAAAGCAAAATTAAAGAATTTAATTGCGATGCTGGTCAAGCATTTTACCCTGGCCCAACTATCTAGTTCTGCAGCGACACTCGCGTACTATACGTTACTTTCAATTTTTCCGGCATTGCTGGTGATTGGGAACTTGTTACCAATGATCGGTTTGGATGCAAATACCGTTCTTACCTACCTGCAAACGTTAGTCCCGGCAACGGTTTACAGCTTTATCCGGCCGTTAGTTCTAGACTTCTTACAGCGGGGGAGTGGTGGCGTCCTGACCACCGGGGCCTTGATTGCTCTCTGGTCGACTAGTCAGGGAATCGCTGCTTTTCAACGAAGTGTCAATCATGCGTATGGAATTGCTGAAAACCAAAATCCGGTAAGCAATCGGGTGATTTCGTTCATCTGGATGATTGTCGTTGTCATCATTATCTTCGTGATTGTCTTCCTTTACGGGGTCGGTGAACAATTCCTGAAATGGCTTCAACCATTCCTGCACTTCAATCGCCGGTACATCTTCCTGTTCAGTAGCTTGAAGTGGCCGATTACCTTTGCCGTTATCTTTATTGCTTTGACAATGCTGTATTACTTTGTTCCCAATGCTAAGGTTGGCCTTCGTTTTGCAGCAATTGGGGCCTTTCTTGTCTCAATCTTCTGGCTATGGCTCTCTAAGTTGTTCGGGTTATACACCGTTCTTTTCAGTCATGGTGTGATTGGTTATAAGACCATTGGAGCCTTCATTGCAATGATGGTTTGGTTGGACTTCTCTGGCTACTTAATCATGATGGGAGCAGCAATTAACGCAGCTCTTCAAGAAGCTCACGACGGGAAACTCGAAGAAAAAGAGCACTTCTGGCAGTTAATTAAAACTGAACATGATGATGCTAAAAGGCTGATCGTGAAAAAATAGCGAGACTGGAATTAACCAGCCTCGCTATTAAGGTAAGGATTATTAAAATGGAATATTGCTATTCAGCTACGGGAGCCTTCTTTTCGTCATTGAAAAGGACTGTTGGAATTGTATCAACGTACTTCGCGGCAATTGGAGTAACGTACAACTCTTCACCGTCCTTGAAGAATAGGTGGGTATTAGCTAAGTTAATCATTGCCTGACGGACCGTTTCGGCATCTAATTGGTCGTTAGCATAGCTCAACTTCAGAACGTGCTTTTTGGCAAGACTACCTTTGAAGGTTAAATTAAGAGTTTTCATAGATTAATTCTTCCTTTCTAGTTTTAGTTACGGGAAAGTGATTGGGTACTGATCACGTCAGCACCAGCAACGTGTTCTGTGGTTAGGGCTTCCATGGCAGAGACGAGTAAGTTGAACTGATCTTCGCTGACATTTTCAGTAACGTTATTCAGGACATGCTTCACTCCCTTGGGATGCTTTTCTCCGACTAACGTTAATTGAATTTTGGCTGCTTTGAACTTTCGAGACATGCTCATGATGAATTCTCCTTTGGTTTAATTTGGTTGATAAGTAGTGGCCACTGCTTACACCTATTAACAACGAATGAGAATTGGATTTGTAAAGAAGGAATTTTAAAATGGCAAAAATCACTAAAATTGAAGCGCAAAAAAGACAGGGTAGGTACAACGTCTACTTAGATGGTAAGTATGCTTTCCCGGTAGCGGAGAGTGTGTTGATTCAATTCCGGTTGATGAAGGGGATGGAGATTGATCAGGAACTCGAAGCCCAAATTACAACTGCTGATCAAATTGCTCGGGCCTATTCGCGGATGCTTGACTACTTATCTCACCAGTTGCGGACGGAAAGTGACGTAATTCAAAAGCTTCACGATCTTGAAACGCCAGAAGAATTTATTGAGCCAGTTTTGCAAAAACTCCGTGCGCAAAAGCTTCTCGATGATCATGAATATGCCGCTAGCTACGTTCGCACCGAGATGAATACCGATCTTAAAGGGCCGGGAAATATTCGGCAGAAGCTCCGGTTAAAGAAGATCGGTGAAAATGATATTGATGATGCATTAGCTCAATTTACTCTCGAACGTCAATTAGAAAACGCCACAAAATTAGCAAAAAAACTTTTTCGTCGCTATCGTTCCCAACCCATTCGTCGTCAAGAACAAAAAGTTCGTCAGGGATTAATGACAAAAGGATATGCTAGCACGATTTATGACCAAGTTAAGGATCAGGTTGAACCAGAAGAAGATTTTGACCAGCAAGAAGAGCTGCTGAACCACCAGGCAGAGAAGATCTGGCACCGTTCTCGTCGCTACCAAGGTTATGAGCGAGAAATGAAGTTTAAGCAAGCAATGTACCGGAAAGGCTTCGATTTAGATGCTACGCAAGCTTGGCTAGATCGTCAGGATTCAGAGGAAAGCTTTTCAGACGAGTAAAATGCTGGTAAAATGTGTAAGATATTATGTATAATTAGAAATCTATATCAGAGAATTTTAATTAGATTAAATAGTCAATATTATGAAAGGAAAAAGAACTTATTATTAGCACTATGCAAGAATTAAAAGCTAATATTCATAAATCTTCTGCTTTGGGAATTAGAATATATTTTTTGGCATTTACTATTTATTTTTTGCCTAATTTTTTAATGCAAACAACTTTTGCTACTGATGCTATTTCTCATATTTTGAGATTAATATCCTATATTGCTCTTCCCCTATTATTGTATAAGATATTTATTATTGATATGTGGAGTAGAAAAGAACTTATAGTTCTTGTACTAATTCTTTTAACCGGTGTTATTACATGGAGAATTGCACAAATTAGTGATTATTTATTCCTGTTTCCATTTATTTTTGGAGCAAAAAATATTGATTTTAAGCTTATTGTTAAATGGTATTTGTATTTTAATGCGGTTTTTCTTCTATCAATAATAGCGTTTTCACTATTAAAAGTTATTCCTAATTTAATATATTATTCAGTGTCCCGACCTACAAGGTATTCACTAGGAATGGTGTATCCTTCTAACATTGCTGCTCTTGGCCTTTTTATGGCACTAGCTTATTGTTATTTGAGATTTAATCATTTAAATTTCTGGGATTACTGTGGGATCTTTTTAATTGCTTGTATTGGTATGAAACTCACAAATACCAGGTTGGATTTTCTGGCAACAATTTTGATCATTCCGATTATGATTATCGCACAGCGAGCTTATCGCAATAAAAGAATTGCACGACATATAGCATCTTTCTTTTGGTTAGCAGTTCCTATAACTGCATGGATAGTTGTTTTTGGTTCATATTTTTATAATAGTGACAATTATCCTTTAAGAAAATTAAATGATTTAAGCTCAGGAAGGCTTGAGTTAGGTTATACTGCTTTTCAACGTTATAAACCAAATCTATTTGGAAGATCAATTACTGAATATTCATACGCTGGTGTTTACGGACATAAGTATGCAAATGGAATTGGACAAATGTCACATGGATACTTTTACATAGACTCGTCTTATCTGCGAATGCTTTTATTATGGGGAATTATGGCATTTGTTATTATAGTTATTTTTTTAACATTAATTGCTTTAATTTCGACAGTAAGAAAAACTTATGTCTTGTCAGCCATTATTTTGATCACATCGTTAAGTTTGATGTTTGAACCACATGTAATACAACTTATATATAATCCATTTTTATTATATTTATTTTCAGTTGACGATTATGCAATTAAAAGGGAGCTATATAAATGAGTAATAAATTAAAAACTAAAGATATTTATAAAACCATTATTCAAAACTGTGTATTAATTATTGCTTTCACGGTTATTTTTGGAGCCTTGGGTTATTTTTATGCACAACATAAACAAAGCACTACGTATAAGACTACTCAAAATGTAATTATTGACCATAGTTATACTGGTGAATCTGCTAATGACGAAGTTCAGGCTGACTTGAGTTTGACTAAAACATACAAGGAAGTCATTGAAAGTGATGATGTTATAAGTGAAGCCAGAGAATACCTACCAAGTAAACTACAAAAGAAGTATAGTGTAGAAGATATTGCAGGCATGACTAGTGCACAAGTAATACCCGCAACTACAATGATAGAAATCTCTACTAATTCTCCATCTGCAAAAACATCTGCTCAATTAACAAATGCAGTTGTGCGTGCCGCAGAAAAAGAAGTTCCTAGTAAAATACCCTTTGGTTCTGTAAAGTCAGTATCAAAAAGTGACAAGAATGATGCTAAATCTATCACATCACCCTCTCGTAAGAAATATACAGTTCTTGGACTAGCGGTTGGTTTTCTTTTAGGAATGGTCGTTTCATTTTCAATTACTACTTGGACTAAATTGATTTGAAGCTTATTATTGGTCATTAGTTAATTAATGTTTGTTATAGAATTGCTATAAGGTAGCGAGCTAGTATTAGGCGATTATTACTGGTTCGCTATTGTTAATTATTTGAGAATATTTATGGATGGTATAGTCATCGTAAAAAGTACTTAATCGAGAGATCATCGCTCTTTAAAACACCCATCTATTAATACATAAAAATTAAAGAAGACTTATTACCGCAAAATGGCCGCGTAAACTAGTAATAAGGCTGATTAGCTGGTAAAATATATAGGATAAATTTACGTATGAAAAAGAGATATAATCATGAAAATTATAAAAGTTGATCAGCAACGATTGGATCATCAGTATGTGTATCGTTGCATCAAGCGTATCTTTGATTTTACTGCTTCATTAATAGCGGTAGTGATTCTTAGTCCAGTTTTTTTAATCATCGCAATAGCAATTAAGGTTAACGATCCTGCGGGACCAGTTTTTTATACCCAGACCCGGGTCGGAAAAGATGGCAAGCCCTTCAAAATGTTTAAGTTCCGGTCAATGGTTACTAACGCTGATGAGCTGTTAGAAAAGCTCCGTGATCAGAATGAAGTTGAAGGAGCAATGTTCAAAATGAAGGAGGATCCTCGGATTACCAAGGTTGGTAAGTTTATTCGGAAGTATAGTTTGGATGAACTGCCTCAATTATTGAACGTTGTTGGGGGTTCGATGAGTATTGTTGGGCCCCGGCCACCGCTACCATACGAAGTTAAAGAGTATACCGATTATGATCGCCAACGCTTAATGGTTAAGCCTGGTGCTACTGGGATGTGGCAAGTTGGTGGGCGAAACGCCTTAAGCTTTGATCAGATGGTTGAACTTGATTTGACCTACATTAATGAACGTTCAGTATGGCTTGACCTTAAGATTATGTTTGAAACTGTTAAGGTGATGATCAAGCCTAACGCTGCTTATTAAGGAGAACGACTGTGAAGACAAAAGTATTAGTTGCTGCTCATAAAAATTATGCAATGCCCAAAGACCCATTGTATTTGCCAGTCTTTGTTGGTAAAGAGATTCATCCTGATGTTAACCATACTTTCCAGGGTGATAATACGGGGGACAATATTTCAGCGAAGAACCCTTACTATAATGAATTAACAGCGATTTACTGGGGATGGAAGAACTTAGACGTTGATGCAATGGGGTTAGTTCACTATCGTCGTTACCTAAGTCTTAACCACCAAAAATTACTGGATGAGGTATTGTCAAGTGAACAAGTGGCTGACTTGCTTAAGGATCATGATATTATCTTGCCACCTAAACGACGTTACTATATCGAGACAAATGAGTCTCACTACCTTCACGCTCATGAGCATGAGCCGTTTGAGGTAATGCGTCAGGTGATCCACCAAAATTATCCTGAATACGCAGCTGCCTTTGAAAAAGTCATGAAGCGGACATGGGCTCACATGTTTAATATGTTTATTATGAAGCGCAAACCGCTGGATGAGTATTGCACATGGATGTTTGACGTTCTTGGTGAAGTGGAAAGCCGGATTGATATTTCAAATTATTCAACCTATGAACAACGGGTTTACGGCTTTTTAAGCGAGCTACTATTGGATGTATGGCTTGAGGTTCACCCTGAATATTCGACGGTTGAAGTAAAGTACGTCTTCATGGAGCATACTAACTGGTTCAAGAAGGGCGGTAAGTTTGTTCTGCGGAAGATTACAGGACATGCGTGAAATAATAATCAATTGATAAATCAGATATTAAGTATTACTTGATCATCAGGCGAATACCAAATGTTCGTATTTTTATGATTTAGAGGGTGCTATTTAGGTAAAGGTAGATAAAGAAAATGGCTGAAGAATTTTATAAAACACTTAAAAAATATGCTGAAAAAAAGCTAGGCTTACCAATAATTAACATTTTATTTATTTTTGATGTTGTGCTGTTACAAATGTTTGGTAAACAAAAACGTAATTATTTAATATGGAATCATGTTGATTTTGGTACTGCTTTATCAAAAATAGGTATGAGATTTTATTCTACCAATATGTTTATAGGCACAATTATTATTATTTTGTTAGTTGTTTTTATTATTATTTTTTTGTTTGATAAAACAGATTTTTTTAATATTTTTCCATCTAATGATTATACTAATAATATTACTGTTAGTTATAATCCTGCTTCTGCGGTGTTTCGTTTGCTTTATGTAATATGGTATTTAATTCATGATATTTGGATAGTTTTCTTTACAATATTATTATTATCCGGTCATAATAATATTTATTATAATCCTTTAAGGGTGACATCAAACGCTCAAACCACCAATTATATTTTATTAATATTAAATACTCTAGTTGTTGTCGTTCTCTTAATTAGAGCTTTATTTTTAAATAGATTTAAAACACGAATTTTGAATAAAAAAATTGATCCGTATGATAGTTCAAAATTTAGAATTATTAATCAAGGTGTATATTCTTTAAAAGATAGTGAGGCAAATTACTTTTTAGTTAAAGATATTATACTCGATGAACCTTTGTTCTATTTTGTGAAGACAAAAGAGAAATTACCAATTGGTAAGAATACTAATTTAATTAGTGAGCATAAAAACTATTATATAGTTAATTACTCAAGAAATTTTAATGAGATAAAATATGAATTTGAAGCGGAAATGAAGGACATCATATAATTGAAATAAACTTAAATACTATACTATTTTGTCAATCATAATAATTAGTGTTCAATGATCTTTTAACATATAGTAAATAATATACTATGTTAGTACTATCTATCGCTGACTTTATATTTTAAATAAGGTGAAAATATCTTGAAATTATCAATCGTGGTTCCTTGTTACAATGAACAGGAATCAATACCATTATTTTACCCTGCTGTTGAAAAAGTTGTTAATAAGATGCCAGTTGAGGTTGAATACTGGTTTGTTAATGATGGCTCAGATGACAAAACACTAGATGAATTGCGAAAGTTGCACCAACAAAATTCTGATAAGGTTCACTATATATCCTTTTCCAGAAATTTTGGTAAGGAAGCTGGATTATATGCTGGACTTGAAGCAACGACAGGAGATTATGTTGTTGTAATGGATGTTGACCTGCAGGATCCGCCAGAATATTTACCAATAATGTATAAGTATATCTCTACAGGAGAATTCGATTGTGTTGGGATGCGACGGACAGATCGTACTGGTGAGGCGAAGGTTAAATCATTCCTTAGTGATAAATTTTATGATGTTATTAACAAGATTTCTGATACAAAGATTATTAACGGAGCACGAGACTATCGAATGATGACTCGCCAAATGGTTAATGCGGTTTTATCCTTAAAAGAATATAATCGTTTCTCAAAGGGGCTCTTCAACTGGGTTGGTTTTAAGACTAAGTATTTACCGTATAAGAATGTTCAACGGGTTGCAGGAACGACTGATTGGTCAACCTGGAAGCTATTTAAGTATGCGGTTGATGGGATAACTGACTTTTCTGAAGCACCGTTATCGATTGCTACTTGGATTGGTGGAGTATCAGCTTTCTTATCGGTTTTGGGATTAATCTTTGTAGTCATTCGGAGACTTGTTGAACCAAGCAGCAGTGCCTTTGGTTGGGCATCAATGGTTTGCATCATGCTTTTACTTGGTGGCCTTCAATTGATGTGTATTGGAATTGTTGGTAAGTATATTGGTAAAATCTATATGCAAACTAAACAACGACCAGTCTATATTGTAAAAGAGAAAAAATAAGAGAGTAAAAAGGTCATTGATATGGACTTTATTGAGATGGTTGTTGAATATATAAAACTCTATAGTAAAAATAAAGGGTAAATTAAAATGAAAAAAGTAGTTTTTACGGTTGCTGACTATGGGAATGGTAATAATGCGGGCCCTAAAGCTAAACAAGATGTGGATTATTATTTAGCACAATCTGGCTTTGAAGTAATCCATCGGCAGTTAAATAACAAATCCAAGTTAGATAAGATTAAGACAGCATACTGGGTGATCCCCCATTTATTTAATAATGTTGAAAAATTTGATGAACTATTCTTTCAGTACCCAACTTATTCAAGCTATGTGATGAAAAGAATGATCAAAAAGATGCGTTCAAAAAGCCAAAAGTTATTTTTCATTATTCATGATGTTGAATCGCTTCGCCTTTTTCAGAATGACCAAACCTACTGGGATGGTGAACGAGCACTTTTTAACGCTACTGATGGCTTAATAGTTCATAATCATAAAATGAAACGATGGTTACAGGAAAATGGTGTTACTGTTCCAATGGTAGAATTGGGAATTTTTGATTACAACAATCCTCAAAAAATAAACCAAAATTCTGAATATGATAGAACAATATGCTTTGCTGGGAACTTAGCAAAGTCCAAGTTTCTTGATAAAATAAGTTTACAAGCTGGAAAATTAGAAATCTTTGGTTCATATCCAAGCGAACACTATTTAAAAGGCGTTTCTTATCATGGTCAAATGAGCCCAGATGAATTACCAAAGAAACTTACTCAGAATTTCGGGCTAGTTTGGGATGGCGATCAATTAGATACTTGTAGCGGGAAGTTTGGTAATTATATGCGCTATAATAATCCGCATAAGGTTTCCCTTTACTTAAGCAGTGGACAGCCAGTAATTATTTGGAAAGAAGCCGCTCTTGCTGATTTCATTTTGAGAAATAATTTAGGAATTGCAGTAAACAGCCTCGAAAATCTTGATGACATTTTAGAAAATATTACTGAGAATCAATATTCTGAAATGAAGATGAATACTATTGAGATCGCTAAAAAGTTACGAAAAGGTGACTTTATAAAGAGCGCAGTTAAAAAAATAGAAAATATTACTGAATAAAAAATATAGCCAGATGGTAATTGTAATTACTATCTGGCTATATTTTTAGTTTTGTTTAATTCTGTTTAACAATTTGGGCATTACTTGGTAAGCTTCCTGACCAATCCTGATAGTTTGTTTGTGAGCTACCTGCAATTGTTTGACGATCCATTCCGTCACTATCAACATGGTGAGTAACACCATATTGATCGGTCCAAACAGCAACATCGTTAAGCCCTAATTGTTTTTGACTGTTATTATTGACATTACTATTAGCAGTTGAAGAACTTGATTGCGACGATGATGTTACGCTTGCACTGCTGCTAGTCGAGCTTGTCTTCTTAGTAGAATTTTGCTTACTGTTTTTACTTGTCTTTTTTGTAGCTTTCTTAGTAACTTTTTCAGTTTTGGTATGTGAAGATGATGCAGTGTCCTTAGAATTCTTTTGTGAACCACAGCCAGCTAACCCAAATCCTAAGATTGTAACTAATATTCCAGACAAAAATAAACGACTAAATTTCTTCATATAAGTATCTCTCCTATATTGAAAGGTTCAAATCAACTATACTTGATAAGTATTTAATAGTATAATTATAGCATTTGCAGGAAGTTTATTACTAGTTGAATAAACGCAAACAAACTGATTTTAACATTATCTAAAATTTTCATCAATAAATAACGTTACATATGAAAGGATGAGTGTTCCATGACAAAGTATGACTATCTTGTAGTTGGTGCCGGCTTATTCGGTGCTACCTTTGCTTACGAAGCAGCTAAGCGTGGCGAAAAGGTTAAGGTAATTGAAAAACGTGATCACATTGCAGGAAATATTTACACTAAGGAAGTTGACGGTATCCAAGTCCATCAATATGGTGCTCATATTTTCCACACTTCTAATAAGGAGATCTGGAATTACATTAATCAGTTTGCTGAATTTAACCGTTACACAAACAGTCCTGTTGCTAATTACAAGGGGCAAATGTATAATTTGCCATTTAATATGAACACCTTTAGTGAGATGTGGGGTGTTCGTACGCCGGCAGAAGCACTGGCAAAGATTAACGAACAGCGTCAAGAAATGGCTGGTAAGGAACCAAAGAACCTTGAAGAACAAGCTATTTCGTTAATTGGTCGGGACATCTACGAAAAGCTAATTAAGGGTTATACCGAGAAGCAATGGGGGCAAAAAGCTACCGAACTACCAGCATTTATTATTCGGCGGTTGCCTGTTCGTCTGACATATGACAACAACTACTTTAATGATCTCTATCAAGGAATTCCAATTGGTGGTTATACTCAAATTGTTGAAAAGATGCTTGATAGTGAATTGATTGATGTTGAAACTGGAGTTGACTTTTTCGATCAGAAGGATGATTATTTAGCTAATTATCCTAAGGTTGTTTTTACTGGAATGATTGATCAATTCTTTGATTATCAACTTGGTGAACTTCAATATCGGAGTTTACGTTTTGAAACTGAAGAAAAGAACGTTGGTAATTACCAAGGGAACGCGGTGATTAACTATACCGATGCTGAAACGCCATACACGCGGATTATCGAGCATAAGCACTTCGAATTTGGTAAGGGCGACAAAGATAAAACGATTATTACTCGAGAATATCCAGCAGACTGGCATCGTGGCGATGAACCATACTATCCGGTTAATAATCAGCAGAATAATGAGCTTTACAAGAAGTATGCTCAACTTGCTGCAGAAAAGGCTAATAATGTTATCTTTGGTGGACGGCTTGGTCAATATCGCTACTACAATATGGATCAAGTTCTCCACGCAGCCTTAGTTGCCGTAAATAAGGAGTTTAAGTAATTAGCAATGAAAGTTATCAAGAACTATTTGTATAATGCGGGATATCAAATTTTGAACATGATTATTCCATTGATCACTGTTCCTTATATTTCTCGTGTTTTAGGTGCACATGATGTTGGGATTAACGAATACACTAATGCATGGGTAACCTTCTTTTACCTTATGGGGCAAATGGGAATTACTCTTTATGGTAATCGAGAAGTGGCCTACCATCGTGATGACTTATATGAACGTTCGCGAACTTTTTGGGGAGTTGAAGCGTTACAATTATTGACCGTTTCTTTATCCCTTATTGCATATTTAGCTGCTGTTTTTCTTTTTAGTACGACTTTTAAATATTATTTTCTTATGCAGGGTCTCTGGATTATTGCAACAGGTCTAGATGTTTCATGGTATTTTATGGGGTTGGAAAACTTCAAAATTACGGTGGTGCGAAATGCACTAGTTAAATTAGCCTCTGTAATTTTGATTTTTACTTTTATCAAGTCAACAGCTGATTTAGGAAAATATATTTTAATTTTAGGTGGCGCCCAAGTTGTTGGTAATTTAACATTATGGCCTTATTTAAAGGAAAATATTGTTTGGGTTAAAATTAGTGATTGGCATCCATTTAAGCATTTTTATCCATCATTATTACTATTTATTCCAACTATCACCACACAGGTCTATCTTGTGTTGAACAGATTGATGTTAGGACATATGGATTCACAGGCTGCTTTGGGGAATTTTGGACAATCAGATAAGATTGTTAAGTTTGTTTTAGCAATTGTTACCGCAACTGGAACAGTAATGTTACCGCATGTGGCTAATAAGTATGCTAAGGGTGACATTGAAGGCGTACGAAATAGTTTGTATTCCTCTTTTGAATTTGTTTCATCTATTTCGATTCCAATGATGTTTGGGTTGATGGCAATTTCAAAACAATTTGCTCCGTGGTTTTTAGGGAGTGGTTTTCAAATGGCTGGTCAAATTATGTTTCTTGAGTCACCAGTAATTGTTTTAATTGCATGGAGTAATGTTACTGGTACTCAATACTTGATGCCGGTTAACCGAGTTAAGGAATTTACAACTTCAGTAACTATTGGTGCGGTAAGTAATATTGCGTTTAATCTGGTTCTAATTCCGTTTTGGGGAGCTAACGGGGCAACCTTGGCAACAGTTGGTTCAGAATTCTTGGTTACTGCTTCTCAGCTAGCAATGATTAGAAAGACAATTAGCCGACGTAAGATGTTTGGGGAAGTTTGGAAATATGTAGTTAGCGGGTTAGTAATGTTTATAATCGTCAATCGAATCAGTAATACTATCCAAATGACAATTGCTAATTTAGTATTGGAAGTTGCCGTCGGAATAGTAATTTACTTATCTGGCCTGTTTATCCTTCATGCTAAAATTTTGAGCCAAGCAAAAAATATTATCGGTAAGAATTAATATATGACAAAAACCTAACAATTTTCTTGAGAAGTTGCGAGCATGAATTTTATCTTTTATACTTGACAAAGTGTTATGTTTAAAAATTAATTTAAAAAATAGATTTCGTCCCACTTTTAGGAGGATTACAACGTTTTGAATAGTCGCAAGAAAAGATTTAAACTTTACAAGTCAGGAAAGCAATGGATTACAGCAGCGATCGTTTCGATCGGTTTTATTGCTGGAACACAAGTAAAGCATGTTCATGCTGATACGACTAATAATCAGATCCAAACTACGCAAACTCAAACCACAGCAGAAAGTAATGCTTCTCAAAGTACAACTTTGACTATTGCTAATAATGAAAATAGCAATTCTGCTAGTGCCTCAGTTGCAAGTGCTCAAGCTGCTGCAACCCAACAAAATCAAAATATCAATACTGAAACCTCATTTGCTCAAAGTAAGGTTGTAGTGAATGCAACTAATCAAGTAAATGCTAGTTCTCAAAGCTCTAATAATATCGATGCAGCTGATTTAAATAATCAGGCTAGTGATATTTCTGCTCAATCAGATGTAAAAAATACTGGTTGGCAAAAAGTGAATGATAATTGGCATTATATTAAAGAAGATGGAACTGCACAAACAGGTTGGTATAAGTCTCAAGCTGGCTTTTGGTATTATTTTGATAATGAAACCGGAAATGCATTGAAAGGTTGGAATACTATAAATAATAATTTGTATTATTTCGATCAAATAAATTCAAATGCTCTAACAGATTGGCAAAAGATTGATAACTACTGGTATCATTTTGACCCAACAAATGCTTGGGCAGATACAGGATGGTACAAGTCGGCAGCGGGATATTGGTACTACTTCGATCCAGTAAATGCTAATGCAAAAACTGGTTGGTTTAAGTCGCCAGCAGGTGCTTGGTATTATATGGATTCAACCAATGCTAATGCCTTAACAGATTGGCAAAAGATTGATAACTACTGGTATCATTTTGACCCAACAAATGCTTGGGCAGATACAGAATGGTACAAGTCGGCAGCGGGATATTGGTACTACTTCGATCCAGTAAATGCTAATGCAAAAACTGGTTGGTTTAAGTCGCCAGCAGGTGCTTGGTATTATATGGATTCAACCAATGCTAATGCCTTAACAGATTGGCAAAAGATTGATAACTACTGGTATCATTTTGACCCAACAAATGCTTGGGCAGATACAGAATGGTACAAGTCGGCAGCGGGATATTGGTACTACTTCGATCCAGTAAATGCTAATGCAAAAACTGGTTGGTTTAAGTCACCAGCAGGTGCTTGGTATTATATGGATTCAATCAATGCCAATGCGTTAACAGGGTGGCAAAAAATTAATAATTATTGGTATCACTTTAATGAGGTAAATGCTTGGGCAGATACCGGTTGGCAAAGAATCAACGGTAAGTGGTATTACTTTGATCCAACAAACGCTTGGATGATGACAGGTACCCAAGAAATAAATGGTAAAATTTATACATTTAATTCAGACGGTTCATGGGCTGATGGTTGGGATTGGCCATTCCCACAAGATGGTGAAGGATATTTTAGTGGTGGTCAACTCTTCGGTGTTCATGCTGGCGGTGAATTTCGGTTAAACGGTTTTCATGATGGTTTGGATTTCGGTTCAATTGATCACCCGGGAAGAGAAGTTCATGCTATTCATGGCGGAACTGTTAAAATTGTTGGATATGGTTCAGGCTTAAGTTGGTATGCTGTTGTCGATACTGGTGAGTACCTAGTTGTTTATCAAGAAGCATTTTCAAGTAAGAATAATATCCTGGTTCATGAGGGACAAAAGATTAATACGGGTGATGTGATTGGTATTCGTGATACTTCACATGTCCACATTGGTATTACTCGGGATCATAACTTTAACCATGCTTTGGCTAGTTCATTTATTAATAACGGCACATGGTTAGATCCACAAAAGATTATTCGTGAAGGATTATAAACAATTCTATAATTAAGGCTCTTCGGCAAACATCCTAAAGTAGAAGGTAGATAAAAGCATGATGATGCTTTTATCTACCTTTTCTTATATACTGAGAATTAAGGTTGAGGTCGACAGTACGAATGAATCAGAGAATTCGGGTGTCAAACTGGCCCATTATATAACTTCCTTAAAAAAACTTGATTTAGGATGATGGTCGGACAGATCGTATTAAAGAAAATAAGCAAAGAGAGTTATATAGCCTTAATTGAAATTATGAAGGTGGTTCGGTGAACTTTATTGGAACAGATGTTAGTCGAGGAAAGAGTAAAGCAACAGTAATCACAAGTGAATATGAAATAAGCAATTTTAGCTTTGAACACAATGTAGTTGGTTTTAAGAAACTTGGAGAGGTAATAACAAGTAAGATAGTATTGTGATCTTTGAGACCGCAGGAGTCTATTCAGCACAGTTAGCTCGATTTTTGAGGACAAAAAGCGTTAAATTTATTGAACTCAATCCCTTAGAAGCGAATATGAGAATGGCGACTCTAAGACGTGATAAGACGGACACAAAAGACTCAATGAAATTGGCGCTATTAGGTGTTACACAATTAGATAATCTAAATGGTAGACGTTATTGTAATCCGGATTATGTTCCGCTTAGGGTTCTAGCCACCCGATATGAAGAATTAATTAGTGAACGAACACGAATTATAAATCACTTACATTCAAGCCTAGAATTATCTTTCCCAGAATTAAATAAGATGTCAACACCGATTTAAAATTGTCAGAAATCACCGGTTTAAAAATGTACTTTTTCACCGGTTTAAATGCTGCTTTGCATGTTGTTCCGTGTAATCTTTCATACGATATGATTTGCCAGAAATTTTAAATATTTCCTAAATTTCAAGAATAAGTTAGCCACTGGACTCAAATAAATAATACTGACCAATTGATTATTGGTTGATGGAGCTGTGATATCTCTTGGTAGAAGGCCTTACGATAGATATCCATTGACGAATGTCCATTAAACATAGCTCGTGGATAGTGATTCATCCAATCATTAGTCGCTATGATCTGAGCATGTATATTGCAAAATAGAAGTACACAATTATGCAACATAATAATACATAATTGTGTAATGAAAAAGGCCATTGTCTAACAGCCCACTTTCCTCTAAAGTTAGTTTTGCGACATCAAAACTTTGGAGGTAGAAAGGTATGTTAGCAATGACCGATATTAATACTATCAGGAATTTAAGAAATAATCACGATCAGTCTATTGAATCAATTCGAAAGTCTTTAAATATTAATTGGCGAACAGCAAAAAAGTATGCTGATAAAGACTTTGTCCCTAAGATTAAACTCCATAAAAGATCCGGTATGATGTATGAAGAGAAATGGGGAGATATTGTTAGCCTTTGGCTAACTGAAGACTTTAAATTACCAAGGAAGAAACGTCGAACAAATAAACAGTTTTTTAATGACCTAATTGAATCAGGATTTCCAGGATCATACAGAACCGTTTGTAATTTTGTACAAGAATGGAAGGCAACACATACTGACAAAGGAGAAGTAAAAGATTTAGGATATGAAAGACTAGAACATCCTGCAGGTGAAGCGCAATTAGACTTTGGCACGATGGAAGTCGAAAAAGACGGATCCTTTGTAGATATTAAAATATTAGTAATGACCTTCCCCTTCAGTAACCGTGCTTTTGGTATTGCATTACCAGCAGAAAATCAAGAATGCTTATTAGAAGGAATCAAACAGATTTTAAAGCAAATAAATGGGGTACCTACCGTTATACGAATTGATAATATGTCTACTGCAGTTGTTCGTAGTAAAACCAGATATGAAAAAGCTCGTTTAACAAAGGAATTCCAATCGTTTGCTTTGCATTATGGATTTAAGGTTCAAACATGTAATCCACGAAGTGGATATGAGAAAGGAAGTGTTGAAAATAAAGTTGGTTATGTTAGATACAACTTTTTTTCAACCAGCCCTAAGCTAATTAGTTTTGAAAATTTGAATCAACGACTAGCCGATAAACTAAAAAAAGATTCGCAACGAGTACACTATGAAAAGAGGAAAAAGATTAGTGACCTATGGCAAGAAGAACAAACATCATTTTTGAAATTGCCTGATATAGATTATCCAGTTTTTAAGCAATTTGAAGTTAAACCAAACCGGTATAACGAAGTAACAATTGATAAAACCAGGATACATATTCCAATGGCTAAAACAATGCTTTCATTAACCTGCGTTCTTACCGCAACCAGTTATACAATTTATGATCTAAATGGCGAAATTGTTAGTAAAGGGCGACGCCCTTACCTAACTAAGAAACGCGCTATTGAGTGGTCAAGCGTTTTTATTACTTGGAAGAGGAAGCCACGGTCAATGACCTATTCTAGATACTGGAAATACCTTCCCAAACGAATTGCTTACTATCTTTCAACAGAAGACTGGCGGTTACAAACCAACCGAATAGACGAACTAATAACACTCTTAAGCACTCATCCATTGAAAGAGATCAATGAACGGTTTTACGAGCTAGTCGGGATTTCACCAACTTCGGAAGAGCTCAGTGTCAATATGAAAAGTTACGATCAACTAGCAAGAGACAGAAAGTAGGTCACTTAATTGAATAATCAAGAACTAGCCAAAGCATGTACAGAATTGCGATTATCAAATATGGCTAATATAGCAAAGTTAAATTAATTCCCTGAAGATGATAAATCGGCATGGCTTTTAGGCCTACTTAAAAAGGAAATTGAGATTAGGTACGATAAGAAGATTACCAGGCTTTATAACCAAGCAAAATTTCCAAAACGAAAAACCTTAAACGATTATATTTGGCGTGAACAAATCAATTTTTCGACACCAGATTCTAAGCAACAATTACTGAATTTAAGCTTTATTGATAAAAACGAAAACGCCGTTTTCGTTGGTACACCTGGAACAGGTAAAACTCACTTAGCAACTGCATTAGGAGTTAAAGCAATCGAAAACGGCATTAATGTAAAATTCTGGCGGGTAGCAGAACTAGTAGATCAGTTGGAACAAGAATGGAAAAGTCTCTCAATAGAACGTTTCAAAAAGAAATGCCACAAGTATCAGCTGATCATATTAGATGAAATGGGATATGTACCATTCAGTAAAACAGGATCAGAATTATTATTTCAACTCATAAGTGACTGGTATGAAACTAAGAGTATTATTATCACGAGCAACTTGGAATTTAGTCAGTGGAATAAGGTATTTATTGATCCAAGATTAACAGCAGCATTAGTAGATCGGCTGATTCACCATGCGCATATTGTTAGTTTTACTGGAGAAAGCTATCGATTAAAGAATGCATTATCAAATAACTAAATAAAATAAGAAGTGGGCTGCAAGACTATGTAAAAAGTCATTGCATTTCTCTGCACTTTTTACTTGCAAAATACACCATACTCTAAACATGATTTGGTGGCTCTTATTGCATGTGCTAATCATTTAAATAGAACGATCATAAATTTGGTTCGCACTAATCAAGTTTACGATTATAACAAAACTGCTCATTAAATGATCTTGCATTTATATAATGAATGACTTCAAAAAAACCATTTTTGAAGTATTTTTAGTATACACATTTTTTACAAAGAATAGTACTTGACAGACTATAAGAAGAAGTACTGACAAGAAAATAGAATAACTTTATTAAGTAGCTCGTGCCTGAATCTTGGTACGGGCTGTTTACTTGTTTTTCCAGTTAATCGCAATATAGGTATTCGACAAGGCTAGTAGAATTCTGATTTCGGAAATAATCAAAGCTCCGAAAACCATAGACAACTCGTTTAATAACTTTAATTTTATTATTAGTTCCTTCAACGGGACCGTTAGTATAAGTCACATACTTAAAGCTATGGAGAATTTCTTTCTTGTGTTGACGCGAGGTTCTCTGCACCTTTTGGAGTGGTTGAGAAAGAATGGTTAGTTTGGTAGTGAGTAGTTGTTGATTTAAGCGATGCTGACTCCGTTGACTAATGGCAAAAATTAGATCGCCTGCTTGAGCTCTTCATCAAAGCTAAGTAGACGGTGGATAACCTCGACATCTGCTAATTGAGCATAACCGAAGTTAGCCCAACGCCAGTAATTATCATACTTAAGCTCACTAGATGGAGTTAAAATGAGTTTCCAAAAACGTTTTAAGGCACGCCATTGATGAGTTCCCTTACCAGCCCGATTCATTGCTTGAACTTGGATCTGATTAAGAGCGCGGTATGCTTGGGCGACGACATGAAAGTGGTCGGCAATAATGATGGCGTGCGGAAACAGTTCATGAATTAATCGTTGATATGGAGTGTATAAATCTACCGTAACTGTTTGGACGGCTAATCGTGTTAAACGATCATAGTGGAGAAAATAGTTACGTAAATAACGGTTACATCGGGATAGAATAATATCCAAAGCCCGGTGATTCGCAATGCTTATCAAATCATACTCATTCCACTAGGCGCCATCTTCCCTGATTTAAAATCGTCAAAAGCAATATGACGGGGTAGCCAACGGTAGTTGGTCTTGAAAAAACGATCGAGGTTGGTAATAACACGACGGACCGTTCAATCAGAAACACCAAGAACTTTGGCTAAATCTTTTTGTGATTGATTAGTCGTTAAAAGCATCATTGCCCGTTGCTTAATAGCCCAAGTAATATGATTACGGTAATCGATATCCTTAACTGTAGCGAATTTGGTGATCGTCGTAGGGCAATCATTAGTAGGTTTACAGATGTATTTTTGCTTTCTAATTGACCAAATAGTTGGCTTATAGTGCAGTGATGGGCCGAGAAGCATTAACTGTTTTGAAACCATTTTTAAGCATTGGTTGACCACAGTGTGGGCAATTTATGGGATAAGACTGAATCAAATGAATGACAATCCGACTACCTTGGTCTTCAATCGACTCGGTGAAGCGCTGCGTATCTAATTCTAAGTGGCAATCTTTAACTCCTATAGAATAATCCATGAGAGATGGTCCTTTCTTAAACGAAGACGGGGGTTCAAGCCATCTTTCGTTTTTTATTTTAAATTTAAACCAAAATAAGCACTGATGTTAAGTTCATCAGTACTTAAAATTGTAGAGCCCAATTTAAAAGTGATTAAGTTGTCGAACCGCCGTATACGGAACCGTACGTACGGTGGTGTGAGAGGTCGGTAATTGAATTAATCAATTACCTCCTACTCGATTATCCGAACCCCTTGTTGAAATACCACCACCCAAAGGTGAGTTATTTCAACAGGGGTTTGATTTTTAATCAGCTAATAGCCATGCATTCTCTTGGTCAAAGTGATAGAGCTTACCGTCAATATATTGATAGCCAGTTACTGCTTTACCATCGTTATCGAGGTAGTATCGATGCCCATTAATAATTTGCCAACCAGTTTCAGCTTTTCCGTCATTATCGAAATAGTACCAATTATTATTAATATATTGCCAATTGGTATCAGCCCAGGCATTACTTGGGTCGAAATAATACCGATTACCGTTAATAGTCTGCCATCCAGTACGTGCCTGACCATTAACGTCAAAGTAATACCAAGCTCCAGCAGGAGACTTAAACCAGCCTGTGGTTACCCAAGTATTAATAGGATCAAAATAGTACCAATTATTGTCTAACTTTTGCCAACTGGTTAAAGCCCAGGCATTATTTAAATCAAAATAGTAACGATGCCCATTAATAATCTGCCAACCAGTTTCAGCCTTTCCGTCATTATCGAAATAATACCATAATCCTGCTTGCGACTTAAACCATCCTTTAGTTATCCAGGCATTAGTTGGATCAAAATAATACCAATTATTACTAATATATTGCCAATTAGTATCGGCCCAGGCATTATTTGAGTCGAAGTAATAACGGTTACCGTTAATGGTCTGCCATCCAGTGCGTGCTTGACCATTATTGTCAAAGTAATACCAAGCTCCAGCTGGTGATTTAAACCATCCGGTAGCAGCATCACCACCGTTATTAAAGAAGTACCAATGGTTACTTAAGTTAAACCAACCAGTCTGCATTGCACCAAAGTAGCCATTGTGATTTGGCTGAAGATAGTAAACTTTGCCGTTAACTGTTTGAAGACCGCTTTCTAGTTGACCAGTACTTGGACTTAGGTAATACCATTGTCCACCATTGTAGCGCCAACCATGACTCAACCAGGCATTACTATCATCAAAATAATACCAAGCATTGTCTAAATATTGAAATCCTTTGAGTGCCCAAACGTTACTAGGGTCAAGGTAATAACGATTACCGTTAATTGTTTGCCAACCACGCAGTGCCCAAGCATTCATTGGGTCGAAATAATACCAGTTATTATTAATGAATTGCCAACCTTTGTCAGCCCATGCATTACTGTAATCAAAGTAATACCAATTATTATTAATATATTGCCAACCAGTTAAAGCCCAGGCATTAGTATAGTCAAAGTAATACCAGTTGCCAGCACCTGATTGATACCAGCCAGTTTGCGCGGTGCCATCTTGGTTGAAGTAGTACCAGTTATTATTTATTCGTTGCCAGCCAGTAACATTATTACCATTAATTGAATATGACCATTTCCCATTATTGTTAGACCATTCCCCCGAGTTGGCGACTAACCCTTGATAATCGATCGAGATATCTAAGTCACCATTATATCCAGGAATGCGGCCATGGGCATTAAACTGCCATGCTCCATAGTTCTGGTTCCTTAGGTTAGTTGAAGATGGTGAATAAAGGTATTGAGCAATCCAAGTACGGTTTTTCCCAACTGTTGAACTAACATTATAAGTTTGATCATAAGAGGTTGAGGCATAGACTGCATGGTTAGTAAAGCCACGATTATTTAATTGATTCCAGAAAGCATTTAAATGGTTAGCAACTCCGTAATATTTGGTAGTTGTATCTTCCATGTCAGCATAAATTAAGGTGTTTTTATCTAGTCCTAAGGCTTCCATTTCATTTGCTAGGTAATTAGCTTCGTTAATGGCGGCACCTTGGCTACCGAATTTGGCATAGTGATAAACTTGAACATTTAATCCGGCATTTTTAGCATAGTTAATTTGTTGGCCAGCATATCGATTAATGTAATATGTCCCTTCAGTAACCTTTACAATTGCTGTTTTAACTCCGAGATTTTTTAGGGTGACAAAGTTGTTGGCGGTCATACTAGCTTGATATCCACTAATGTCAACAGCATCTACTCGAGGGTAGTTAGCGTCACCAATATTGATTACTGGTGTGCCATCATAAGCAGTTTGTGCAGCTGCCTTTACGGTTGTATATGCGGTTGCTGGTGCAGCTGAATTTTGACTGTTGATACTTAATGATTGCGTTGGTTCAGTAGTGCTTTCACTAGCTACATTATTGGAACTAGTAGCAAAAGCACTTGCTGAAGAGGCGCTTTGACTTTGTGTTGAAGCGGAATTAGCACCTAAATTGGCATTTGAATTTACTTGTTCGGTCTGTACCTGGTTAGTATCAGCTTGAACGTTTTTAGAATTTAAATATAACGAGGTTGATAAAGATAATAATGTTAATGTTGAAGCAAGATAGATATGGTTCTTCTGAGTCACTATAATCCTCCTAAAAAATTTATATAACGATAACTATTATAATTCCTAATACTAATTGTTTAATTTCAATAATATTAAGATCTGTTAACAAATTGTAATTTTTTTATGATTAACATGTAGGAAGAAATAAAAAATAGTGATATATTACTAGTGTTAAATTATTTTTATTTGAGAGGGTAGTTATGAAAAAACATTTTAAGCTTTATAAATCAGGGAAGCTTTGGGTTACTGCAGCGGTTGCAGTATTATCATTTGCAGTCTCAGCTAATTTTAATCAAGTGTCTGCTTCTGATAATACTGAAGTCACTTCAACTCAAAACGAGTACTTTTTAGGTAATAATGACAAGTCTAATGATTCAAATATAACTACTAACATTAACGGCTATACGAATCAAAATGGTACTTGGAAGAATACTAGTGGCCAAAGTGCGAATGGTTGGCAAACTTCTGGCAACGATTGGTATCACTTTAACAATGGTAATCAAAATAAAGATTGGCAAAACATTGATAATAACTGGTACTACATGAATCCAGATAACGCCAAGATGGAAACTGGAATTCAAAAGATTAATAATAAAACCTACTACCTAAACGAACAACATGATGGTACGTATGGTGCAATGAAAACTGGTTGGCAGTATGTTGATGGTAACTGGTATGGCTTTAAAGGCGATGGTAGTGCATATACCGGCTGGAACTATCTTCATGGTAATTGGTACTACATGAATCCAGAAACCGCAGTTCTAGAAAGTGGTATTCAGAAGATCAACAATAATTTCTATTACCTGAATGATAAAGCTGATGGAATATTTGGTGCAATGAGGACTGGTTGGCAGTATGTTGACGGTCATTGGTATGGCTTTAAGGATGATGGGAGTGCATATCTTGGTTGGCAAAACCTTGGTGGTAACACTTATTACTTCAAACCAGAAAATGCACAAATGGCAAGCGGTGATACTTTAATTAGTGGTAATTACTATTACTTCGATCCAGCATCTGGGCACCAATTAAAGGGAATGTTAGTTGATGCTAATACTAAGCTATTAAAGTATTACGATCCAAGTACCGGTATTCGGCAAACTGAACTTACGGTGAATGGTCACACCTATAAGTTCAATCCATTAACTGGAGTGATTGATACTACTACTCTTAATGATGGGTTAAATCAAATCGCCGGTCATGTCTATTATTACAATCGAAGTGCAAACAGCTTTGCCTTTAATAGCTGGCAAAAACTAAATGGTTCTTGGTATCATTTCAACAATGATGGAACAGCTTCTATTGGCTGGTTTAAGTCCCCAGCAGGCTTTTGGTATTTATTTGATAGTAAAGGTGCAAGTAAGTTGGGCTGGTTTAAGTCCCCAGCAGGCTATTGGTACTATTTTGATAATACAAATGCTAACGCCTTAAAAGGATGGCAAAAAATTAAAGGTTACTGGTATTATTTTAACAATACGAGTAGTAATGCATTAACAAATTGGCAACGGGTTAATGGTTATTGGTACTATTTTGATCCAACTAATGCGGATGCAAGAACTGGCTGGTTTAAATCACAGGCTGGATTATGGTACTATTTTGATTCAGTAAATACGAATGCATTAACAAATTGGCAACGAATTAATGGTTACTGGTACTATTTCGATCCAACTAATGCATGGGCAGATACAGGGTATCATGTCATTAATGGAATTGAATACTATTTTGATCCGGTTAATGCTAATATGTACCAAAATCGGTGGGTAAATGTTAATGGTTGGACTTACCATGCTGATAATAGTGGACGGCTATGGTTTCCTCAATGGTATAGTCAGTTTCCTGTTGGAGAAGGCTGTTCGGTTTACTCTTTGGCAATGATGTTAAGCCCTAAAGAATATATTAATATGGGACAGGCTGTAAATCTTTTACAATATCGCCAGGCAGGAAATGTTTATAATGGAGCAGGATTCTACTTAATTATCCAACCTGATTCCCTAGTAGAACTTGCACACCACTTTGACGCTTCTGTTAGAAATATTTCTGGAAGTAGTGTACAAGAAATAATTGATACAATTAATTCAGGCCGACCAGTACTTTATTATGGATATTCAAGGTACGAAAGCTCTTATACACATCATAATCATGCTAAGGTAATTGTAGGTTACCAAAATGGTTGGTTCCGGATTTTTGATCCTTGCTATAGTTATGCTAATCAAGGATCATTCGGCTGGAACGCATATGATTATGGGGCAAAAGGTTGGATCACAACTGCTCAGTTTGCCAGGGAATATGGTGGACAGGCAATAACAGTTGATTAGTTTAGAAAAGAAAACATCTGTGAATTTTTAGTGTTCTAGTTATTCATGGATGCTTTTTTATAGGAGAAATAAAATGCAAGCTGTTTTAATTTTGGCACACAAAAATATTGATCAGGTCATTGAATTATCTAGAATTCTTAAAGATAAGTTTGAGATTTATATTCACATAGATAAGAAAACTAAAATAACAGAACGTCAAAAAAAATTATTAGATACGCTAAAGATTAATTATATATCAACACAAAATGTTCATTGGGGGGCATGGAGTATTGTTCAGGCAACCATAGATTTAATTAACTTAGCATTAAAAAATAAAAATATATCATATTTTCATCTTATATCTGGTCAAGATTGGCCAGCAATTGATACTGCTAAAATATATAATTTCTTTGAAAATAATTCACATCTGTATATTTGGAATTATGAGTCTGCTAAATATAGAAAAGCAGGTGAATCACTAGTAGATTGGCAAAAATATTATTTTAATTATGATAAGATAAATCGCAAAAGTAATTTTGGCAAGATTTATCATAGATTTAGTATTATTTTGCAAAAAATTTTAAGAATTAATAAGCTAAAGAAATTGGGTATTGCTTTAACTCTTTACAATGGATCTCAGTGGGTAGATTTACCACGAGATTCGGTTGAGTATTTGATTCATTATTTAAATGAAAATTCTAATGTATTAGAAATGTTTAAAACTGGATTTTGTTCGGATGAATTTTGGGTGCCAACAATTTTAAGAAATAATAAATCTTTTGCTAAGCGAATTGACACTAATAATCATCGTTATATTGATTGGCATAAGAGAAATAACAGTTTTCCTGCAATTCTAGATAAGAGCGATTTTAGTAAAATAAGAAATTCTGATGCGTTTTTTATAAGGAAAGTTGAACTACCTCGATCTTATGAATTGATAGAGATGTTGAAAAGGAAGTGATACCCGGATGGTAAAGCTAAGTATTATTATTCCAAATTATAATAGTGGGAGTTTGCTAAAAAGATGTGTTAAGAGCATAATTAATTCTAAAGAAAATATAGAGGTTATTGTTGTTGATGACGGTTCAACAGATGATTCGATTTATACAATTATAGGAATTGATAAAAGAATTAAAATTATTAAACAACAAAATAGTGGAGTTTCATCGGCAAGGAATAATGGATTAGATAATGCAACTGGCGAATATATCCTATTTGTTGACTCTGACGATACGTTGAATGATGGATGGGATAAATATTTATTTAATTGTTTGATTGAAAACCGGGATCTTATTATTTTTAATTATTTAAATGATGGTAATAAGCAAACAATTATCAAGGAAAATAAAGTTATAAAGGGAAATGATGTAATAGATTTTTCTAAGAAAATGTTAGAAAATCCTACTAGGTATATGACGGTATGGGGGAAAATATTCAATTTATCAGTTATTAAAGAAAATCACATATCCTTTAATGAGAATCTACGATTAGCAGAAGATGGGGATTTTATGGTCCAATATCTCCTTCATACTAGGATAATAGATGAGAGAATTAATTACTTTTATTATTATCGAAATAATAAAAATTCAGTAATGAGGACCTTTGATCCTCGAAAGGTAGACGATTATTTAACTGCTTTAAATATCACAGAGAAAAGGATAGCATTATTTCCTGAGTTAAAAAAATCATATAGGATTTACGTATTAATGCACTTGAATATAATGATGGTGCATGAAGTTTTTGATATTGAGAATCCTAAAAGCTATTCCGAAAAATTAGAGCAATTAAAAGAAGTAATTAAAAAGACAATAATAAAAAATGCAATAAGTAATATAAAAATTAGTGATTGTAAATGCTTTAGAATGTTACCAATCCTCGCAATAAAGGTAAGGTTTTACCATGTTGCTTCGGTAGCTTTTATCTTAAGGTCGCGTCATAATCATTAAAGAGAAACTACTGTCAGCAATATCTTGTTGACAGTAGTTTCTCTTTATCGAATCCATGCTTTTAGTTGATGATTCTCACGTTGATTAATGGGTGGTAATTTCATATAATCACCGTAAAGTTCACTTAGATAGTGATTCCAGTTTGACATTGTTTTAAATTGGTACCCTTCAAATTCAATATTGACATAATTATCAAAATCTTCTTTTTTAATAATTTCTTTGTCATAATCTCCCCAAACAATGTCGCCTACATAATTAGAAGAATCGTAATTATATGTTCTGCACAATTTATCGATTTCTTTGTTTGCTCTATTGATTCCATATATTTTTGCAAATGGAATTAAAGGTAGTTTGGCAAGAGCTCTTACTCTTGATTTCCCGTCTCCAGGCTTCGCAAAATTGAGATTAAGAATTTTGCGAATAAACAGTTCCTTTCGATAAAGCTTTTTTCTTTCTGAAATATTTTCTGGTACCCCATCAAATGGAAAAATATCTACCCATAATGAATTCTCATTTGTCTCATTGGTGTAACTTTGTTGTGTATATGTTTCTGTATCTAAGACTTTTATAAAGGGATAATGTGTTGTGCCATTCTGGTAGCTAATAATTTTGTAATGATTATGAAATGTATCGTTTTCTTTTGAAATAGAAAGCAATTTATCATAATCTGGACGACTCATACAAATATCAATGTCGTCATCCCATGGAATAAAGCCCTTATGTCTAACAGCACCTAAAAGGGTGCCAGCGCATAAGTAGTACTTAATATTATTTTCTGAACAAAACTCATCAAGTTCTATAAGAATTCCAAGCAGACGCCGACGAATTTCTTTTAAGGATAGTTGCTTCATGTTAATACCTCAATTATACTTAATAAGTTCAGTATAATACTTTAGAATTTATAATAAAATGTTAGAGGAAGATAAATTGGTGAAAGAACGAAACTATGGAGTAGATTTGCTACGAATAATATCTATGTATATGATTATGACCTTGCACGTCATGTCAAATGGAGGGAGTTTATTAGAACATCAGGTTAATACATACCATACACAAGTAATTTTACTATTAACCTTTTTTAACAATGTTGCAGTAAATCTCTTTGCTCTTATATCAGGATATGTGGGAATAAAAGCAAAGAGAAAAGCAAAAAGAATAATTGAGCTATGGCTCCAGGTACTTTTTTTCTCTTGGGGAATAATGCTATTTTTTTTACTTTTTCTTCCACAATATTTAAACCATTTTCAAGAGCTCGCTAGTATATTCCCAACACTTAGCAAGCAATACTGGTATTTTAACGCTTATTTATTGCTTTTTATCTTAATGCCAATTATTAATAATGGAATTAAAAAATTAAATAAATCACAATTTTCAAAGTTATGTTTATTATTATTTATAATTACAAGTTGTATAGGAGGGATATTTTATCAAGACTCATTTGCATTAAATAATGGCTTCTCAGGAATCTGGTTAATAATCATGTATATTTTTGGTGCTTATTTAAAACAATATGGTTTAAAAATAAAGCCTAATCTTAGTTTACTTATGTATCTCATGGCTTCGATATTGGGAGCTGTAATAGTAAACTTAACGGTAATAGGGAGCAATGGCTATTCATCAGGGAAAGTATTATATGATAATTGGTTTAAGTGGTTTAATTATAATAATCCTATAATGGTAATAAACGCCATTTTATTATTTTGGGTATTTGTAAATATAAATATTAAGGGAAGATACACTATAGGATTTATTGAACATATTAGCACATTAGCTTTCGGTACCTACTTGTTACAAACTAATTATATTGTCTATGCTTGGTTTAAAGGAAGATACGCTTATTTTTACGATAAGAATATACTCTTTATGTTATTTTTGATACTTCTAACAGCTTTGGGATGGTTTATTTTAGGGTCAATAGTTGAGGCTATTCGTCAATATGCCTTTAGAAAGTTAAAAATAGTAAGCTTTGTAACAAAATTGCTTAAGAAACCAATGGTTCATCTAAAGATGTTCGACAAAAATTAGTTATCGTATTAAAGAGGTTACATAATGAAAATACATTTTATTTGTTCACCCGTTAGTGGAAATGGGGGTATAGAAACAGTTTTATCTGAGGTGATAAGAAGAATGTCGTTAGATTATGATATATCGTTGACATTATTAAATAATCCAGGAAATCAATCGTGGCTTAAAAAATTACCTCAGAAAATTAATATTAGTTATCCATCTAGCACGGCCAAATTAAAACTAAGTGGTTACTTGGCTAGGACATTTTCAAGAATTAATAATGATGACCAAGTTATTATTTTGGGAGCCAATATTTTAAAATTAGCTTATTTTTATAAAAAAATATGTTTCAAAAAGTGGAATATAATTTCATGGATCCACTATTCTTTAAAAGATCAAAATATGTTTAATCCGCATAATTTGCTCTATGCTGATTATCACTTAGCAATAAGTTCAAGTATCAGAGACCAGATGATTGAGCTCGGAATTCCTAAAGAAAAAATTTATTTAATCTTTAATCCTATTTCCAAAAAGAGAGAAACGAATATATCCCCCAAAAGCAATAAGATTAAATTGGTATTTATTGGACATATAACCCTTAATGGTCAAAAAAATTTAAAGGAACTTTTTGATGGAATTAAAGAATATAATAATAACTATTCTAAACTGACCCTTGATATTTTCGGCTCTCCTGATGAAATCGATGCATGTAAGAAATATGCTAGGTCGCTTAATATTGAACAGGAAATAAGATGGCATTTTTGGACTAATGATCCTTGGAAGATAATTTTGACTGATATCAAACCTAATGCATTAATTTTAACTTCTAAATTTGAAGGGTTACCGATGGTTGCTTTAGAAGCTTTAAGTTACGGTGTACCTTGTATTACTTCGAATTTCAAAGGATTTAGTGATATTGTTAAAGATGGTAAGAATGGATTGTATTATCATCAAGGAAATGTAAAAGAATTAGCTTATAAAATAAATCAATTGGCAAATATAACTTTTAACCCAAAGATGGTAAAACAAAGTATAGAGTTCTATTACGAAAATAACTATTACAAGAAGTTAAAAGAGAGTTTAGAAAAAATAATAAAAAATAATTGATGTAAATAAACTGCTTGAGAGGCTTGAAGTGCCCTACAATTGTTAGACAAGAAATCTAATGATTGCGGGGCACTTTTCATATGGTCAAATACAAACCTGAATTAAAGACGAAGATTGTGAATGAATATCTATCAACTTCACAAAGTGCTAATGCTTTAAGTGAAAAATATCAGATTAACAGACAAAAAATAGCTAAATGGATTCGGCAATACCGTTTGAATGGGGTCGGTGCCTTTAAACGTCGACGATATAAGCGAACCTTTACCACCGATTTCAAGTTAAACGTGGCAGACTACTACCAAGCTCATGAGGATTCAATGGCTGAAGTAGCGGTTCGTTTTGATATCTTACCAGCACAAATCTCTGTATGGCGCTCACAATTTGAACGGGACGGGATTACAGCTTTGAAGCCTCAACCGAAAGGTAGGCCGTCTAAAATGAAACGTACCAAAAAATAAATCCGTTAACTCGCCGGCAAGAGTGAGTTAGAACGCTTAAAAGAATAATTAGCGAAGAAAAATCAAGAACTTTATGACACCAAGTTGGAGTGTGATATCTTAAAAAAATCGTTGCCTCTGTTCGGGTCCTCAAAGCCAGGAAGAAAACTCAAATAGTGAATCGGATCAGAGACGATCAAGAATCTCTACCCAAGAAGTAACGTTAATAAGATTGGTGATTTCCCTAAAACCATTGAGCTTCCCAAGACCACCTATCACGATGAACGGAAACGAATCGCTAACAGTCATGACAAGTATAGTGAAGTAAAGGAAGTAATTCTTCAAATCGCTCAACAGTTTCAAATTCGAGGGCGTTGGACGGCGGGTTATCGGCGCATTCAAGCAGAACTGGATAATTTTAAATTACACTTGTTGGGAGATACAATTTGGAAGTTAATGCGTGAATTAGATGTGCAAGTAAGCTTATACAATTGCCGTCGGAATGGTAAATACTCATCATATCAGCACCATTGGTCAGGTTGCAGACAATAAATTGAAGCAAGAATTCAATGAAGTTCGGCCTTATCAGGTTATTCATACTAATGTGACACAGGTTCGTTTAGCCCATCACCAATGGGCTTATATCTCAGTAATGATTGACGAAGCGAGTCAAGAGCTCCTGGCTTTCCAGATTAGTACCAGCCCCAATAAAGATTTGATTATGCGAACTCTAACAGAATTGATTGACAATTTACCTGATGATACACAACCGGTTATCCATTCAAATCAAGGTTGGCACTACCAGTTAGGTTACTATACCCAAAAAATTAGCAGATCATCGGTTCATTCAAAGTATGTCACGGAAGGAAAAATGCTTGGATAACGCTCCAATAGAAAGTTTCTTTCACTTATTTAAGACGGAATTACTGGCAGGCTTTCCAACGTGTAAAGACATTACGGAACTAACTGATCTTTCCCCCCCAAAAAAAATATGTTCAGTACTTTAACAACGTCAAAACGACCTTAAAAACAAGAGGTATGACTCCGGTTGAGTACCGAAATCATACTTTAGCAGCTTAATATTTCAATTTTGTCTAACTTTTGTCTTGCACTTCAGTTATGTTGTATCTTATCAAGTAGTTTTTTACACATACATGTTATGGAGGTAACTCAGAATTGATTATTTAAATATAGTTTGTAAAATGATAAAATTATTTTGTTCAATTTTATATAAAAGGATAGAATATATGAACAAACAATTACTAGATTTATTCAAATTAAAATTAAAAAAAACTCAAGCAACTCAAAGAGACTTGGCAAGTCAGCTGAATATCTCCTTAGGAAAGGTTAATCAGTTATTAGATCAGTTGAAGCAGAATGGCTTCTTTAATGAGGAGCTGTCTCTAACGATTAAGGGAAAAGAGTATATTGAAAACCATCATCCGCAACAGGCAGTCATTTTAGCTGCTGGCTTTGGAATGCGGATGGTTCCCATTAATACCGAGGAGCCTAAAGGATTGCTAGAAATTAATGGAGAACCGTTAATTGAGCGCCTGATCAAGCAGCTTCAAGCTAAAGGGATCAAGCGGATTAAAATTGTTGTTGGCTTTATGAAAGAGCATTATGAATACTTGATCGATCAATATGGGGTTGAATTAGTAGTTAATACTAAATACGGTGAATGGAATAACCTGTATTCATTGTATCTGGCTAAGGATTATTTAGAAAATAGTTATATTGTCCCGTGTGATCTTTGGTTTAAGAACAATCCGTTTTCAGAACTTGAAGATCAAGCATGGTACATGTTTAGTCGACAAACTAATTCGGGTTCAAACTGGCAAGTAACTAATCGAGGAAACATTAAGCCAGTTAATCAAGACGGCAATAGAATGGTTGGCCTCGCATATCTGGATAATGAGTTAGGAAAACAACTAAAACAACGATTAATTGATCGGGTAGACTCACGTGATGGACTTAATCAGTTTTGGGAATCGGCTTTAGACTTTCATGGTTCGGCGATTGATGCCAACTTGGTTGATGAGCATGAGTATGCCGAAATCAACTCTTATGAAGAATTGCGTGATCTTGATGGTAATTCCAATCATTTAAAAAATGACGCAATTGATGTAATTGAACAGACGCTAAAAGTTCCTGGAGAAGCAATTAATCAGATCCACGTCTTGAAGAAAGGTATGACTAATCGTTCCTTCATCTTTTCTTGTCAGGGAAAACGATACATTATGCGGATCCCTGGAGCAGGAACTGGTCAATTAATTAATCGTCACCAAGAATACGATGTTTACCAAAGGATTAAAGGATTACCTTATGTAGAACGGACCTTGTATTTAAATCCCCAAAACGGCTATAAACTAACTGAGTTTATTGAAAACTCCCGAAATTGTGATCCTAATAATTGGGATGATGTTCAACAATGCATGTATCTATTGAAACAAATGCATCAGGAGAACTTAAAAGTTGATCATCAATTTGATTTAGCTGGTCAAATTAATAAGTATGAGCAGTTACGCAGTGTCCCTTCTGCTTATCGTGATTACGGTAAGGTGAAACAACAGGTAGAAAGACTCTTGCAATATATTGAGCGGTTGGATAAAGAGTGGACGCTATGTCATATTGACGCGAATGCCGATAATTTTGTGTTTGATCAACAAGGAAATATTTTCTTAATTGATTGGGAATATGCTGGAATGCAGGATCCACATGTCGATATTGCTATGTTTGCAATTTACTCAATGTACGATCAATCACAGATAGATCACTTAATCGACTTATATTTTGAACATTCAGTCAGTGAGGCTATTCGGTATAAGATTTACGCTTATGTTGCTATATGTGGTCTGCTTTGGAGTAATTGGTGCGAATACAAGCAGTCATTAGGCTTAGACTTTGGTGAATACTCATTAGCTCAGTATCGGTACGCAAAAGAGTACAGTCAAAAGGTGCTTCGGTACTTGGAAAGGAAATAAGATGGCAGAAATAGAAAACGCAATTATTATGGCAGCGGGCTTAGGCACCCGGATGCGTCCGTTAACCTATAAAACACCTAAACCGCTAATTAGGGTTGCGGGAAAGCCAATGGTCGAATCAGTAATTGAAGGACTGCACCAAAATGGAATTTATGATATTTCAATTGTTGTCGGTTATTTAGCCAAGCAATTTAATTATCTGGGAGAAAAGTATCCAGGTGTGAAGCTGATTAATAATCCGTACTATAACCAGTACAATAATATCTCATCATTGTATGTGGCTCGTAATGAATTAAAGAACACGGTAATCCTCGATGGCGATCAGTTAGTAATGAATCCCAAATTATTAAAGAGGGAATTTACCCATTCTGGATATGCTGGAGCAAAGATTGATCGGTTTACTGATGAATGGATTATGCATCCCGATCAAAATGGTAAGATCTTACAATGCGACCGTTCAGGAAATGATCATGGTTGGCGCTTATATAGCCTATCAAAATGGCAAGCGGAAGATAGTCTGCGTCTGAAAGACTACTTAGAAGAAGAGTTTGAACATGCTCATCATTATGATATTTACTGGGATGATATTGCCATGTTTGATTACTTTGATGAGTTTTCATTATATGTAATGCCAATTGCGGCTAATGATATTATCGAAATTGATAGTGTCGACCAATTGAAACAGGTTGATCAGCGGCTGACAAAGAGAGGATAGGATCGTGAAAAAGTATAAACAAATTGACTGGTCCTTAGTTACTATTCCGATTATTGTTGTTTTTGGCCTGAGTTTTTTATTAGAACGCTTCCCTAAAAATTCACAGCTCATTTTGGAAGGTATTCGGTCATTCTTAAATAATCAATTATCGTTTCTCTATATTTTGGTGGGATTGTTCTTTTTTATCAGTACACTGTACGCTGCTTTTTCAAGGATTGGCCGAATCAAGCTCGGTGATTCAACAGACAAACCCGAATATTCAAACCTTCGCTGGGGAGTCATGATTTTTACTTCAACCATGTCAGCCGATATTATCTTTTACGCCTTATGTGAATGGCTAATGTATTCCAGTGAGCCGTTTATCAAGCAAAAAGGGGCAACAATGGAATGGTCGTTAACCTATTCGTTATTTCATTGGGGACCGATTGCTTGGTCGTTTTACCTAATGTTGGCGGTGGCATTTGCCTATATGCTATATGTGACCAAAAACAAACGACAGAAATTTTCAGAAGCCTGTCGACCATTACTGGATAAATATACTGATGGCATAGCGGGAAAATTGATTGATTTAATCGCTATCTTTGCTTTAATTGCAGGAACGGCGACTACTTTTTCCATGTCCATGCCCTTATTGTCGCAAACGGTTGGTGTCCTTTTTGGAATCCGTCAGGTTAAGCAACTATCGATTATTTTAATTTGCGTGGTTGTTTCAATTTATCTGATTGCTTCAGTAATTGGAATGAAGGCAATTTCGCGGTTAAGTACGATTTGTTATGTTTTCTTTATTGGCTTATTACTCTATGTTTTACTTTTCAGCGGTTCTTTTAGTTATATTGTCGATGCTGGTGTCCAGGCAGTAGGGAATTTAACCCAAAATTTCATCGGGATGGCGACGACAACTCATAGCCATAGTTTTACCCAAAACTGGACAATCTACTACTGGTCATATTGGATTGTTTGGTGTGTGGCCACGCCATTTTTTATTGGTAGTATTAGTCGGGGACGAACAATTAAGGACGTAGTTTTACGCGGTTATACTTGGGGACTAGGTGGAACCTTCTGTGCTTTCGTTGTGTTAAGTAGCTTTGGCATGTCACGCCAAGTGCAAGGATTAGTCAACGCTACCCAGTTAATCTCAGATGGCAAAAACTATGCCCAGGTAGCCATTAAGCTAATGGAGACTTTGCCTCAGTATCGCATTGCCTTGATTCTTTTGGCTTTAGCAATGATTGGTTTATATTCAACCGTGTTTGATTCTATTACTATGGTTATCTCTAAATATTCATATAAGCACTTATCAATCGAAGAAGAACCTAGTAAAGCGATTCGAGGATTTTGGGCAATTGTGTTTATGGTATTGCCAATGGCACTGTTAATCAGTAATAGTAATATGTATAATATTCAATCGGTAGCCATTATAGCGGCATTGCCGACAATGATCGTGATGATCATGATTGTGGTTGGGTTTTATAGAGAGAGTAGGAGAAATAAATGATAAAGAGAAGTAGTCGAAATTCGAGTATTGAATTACTTCGGATATTGAGTATGTTTGCAATAGTGATTCATCACTATGCCTACCATAGCACCTTTAAGTGGTGGGTTTATAATACACAATATTTAGGTGCGTTGAAAGTTAACTTATTTTTACACTTTTTTGGCAAATTAGGGGTCGATATTTTTGTAATAATTGGTGCCTATTTTTTGTGTGAAAAGAAATTTAACTTTAGAAGACCAATTAATCTAATGCTAGTAACTATATTTTACAGTTTTGGAATTTGGATTTTTTTGAAATTTATATTGCAAACAAAATTATTAGTTCCGACCTCTTTAAAGACAATTTTGCTACCTTTTCCTTTACCTAGTGGGTACTGGTTTGTATATGCATATGTAATTATGTTGTTTGCAATGCCTTTTTTAAATATAATTATTAATTCATTAAATAAGCCTAAATTGATACTTCTTATAATAGGCTTAACGTTTTTATGGTCGATTTTAGTAGTAAGTTTTAACATTTTTAGTGGGAAACCAGATACGAGCTTAGATAATTTTGGTTATACACAAACAACGTTTTTCTTTTTACTATATTTCATCGCTGCTTATGTCAGAAAATATAGTGGAAAAATTTTGAACTCCAAAAAATATACAGCAATCGGCTCTGTTGTTGGATTATTACTGGCAGTTGTATGCGCGTATTTAGCAGATTCTCAAAAATTGCTTAATGGCATTCTAGATACTTTTAATATAAATGGTCCAATTGTGATTGGAACATCGATTTTTTTATTTTCTTTTTTTAAGAATTGCCATTTTAATAGTAGCTTTATTAACTATATTGCTGGCTCGATGTTCGGCGTTTATTTAATTCATGAGGATTCGTTTGTTAGACCAATAATCTGGACTCAGTTAATATCTTCTAAACTATACGAACAATCAGGATTACAGTATTTGATAGCTGGATTAATTTTTTCATTAGTGGTGTTTGGAATTTGCATCATAGCAGATATTATTTGTAGGAGACTGATTTTTGAAAAATTAATCAATAAAATGACCACATATATAAGTATCCTTTTTAATAATTTGGAAAGGATCTTTGACAAATATATTGAATTATAAAGATATTCAATTTTTAGTATAGTATCTACTGAAAAATTAGGAGAAAAAATTGGAAATAAAAGATAAATATTACAATCTGTGTATTATTATTTTCTTTGCAGTCTTAAGTTCTTTAATGATTATATTAGGATTAAGATACGGAAGACTGATTTTAATGTTTGATTGGTTATTCCACTCATCAAGGGCTCAAGAAATTTATAATAATCTACAGGAAGGGCAAATTTTCACATTTATATCAACAAGTACAGTTCAACATATTGGTTCAGGAACATTTCTGTTTTATCCAACATTATTTTTGTATCCATGGGCTATTATTCATCTGATTACTAATGCGGTAAGTGCTTACTACATATGGTATGGAATAGTAACATTTTTAACTTTTTATATTGCATATATATGTATGGAAAAGTTTAGTGGTAATAAATTAATGTCGTTGTTTTTTTCACTAGCATATACGGGGAATACGTATCGTTTAGGTATAGCTCAACATATGATAGGAGAATTTATTGTTGCGGCCTTTTTACCAATAGTTTTTCTCGGCTTCTATGAGGTCTTCTTTGGAAAGAAGGATAGGTGGTTTATCTTAAGTATTGGAATGTCTCTAGTATTATGGACACACTTGTTAACTGCATTTATTTTAGTTGAAATATTTATAGCTATTTTATTAATTTATATAATTGTATCCCCAAATAGAAAACAAATAATATATAGAATTAATTCACTTCTATGGAGTATTTTACTAACAGTTGTTTTATCAGTAGGGTTTTTATATCAATTTGTATTTGAAATGTCCTCTGGTAAAGTATCAACAACGTTACTACAGCTTTTAAATAATTCAATTCCCAATTTACAAGAAATTATATTACTTTCTTTAGGAAATTCAGATTATATGAATACGCATTCAATAGGATTGATTTTAATTATTGCATTACTGCTAGGATGGTATTTTGTTAAAAAATCTAAGCTACAACTTAATATATATATAATTGGAATTCTGTTGTTGTTGATTTCTTCCTCCATTTTTCCATGGTATTTGTTTGTACATACACCATTAATATTGGTGCAAATGCCACATAGATATTTACTATTTGCTACGTTATTTCTTTCTATCAGTGCTTCGTATATTTTTGAGAAGTTAATATCAAAATATGGTATTAATAAATATATAGTAGTTGTAGTATTAGCATGTAGTTTTATTCTTCTATACTTTGGCTCACAAGCTAAGTACTATGCTGAGATAAGAAATTATAACCCTAATACTTACTTAAAAAAGAACTTAAGCGGACAATCAAAGACATTGCCATTTGCTCAAGTTGATAACAAGAATTATGAATATCAGTTTGATTATAAGGAAACTTTTGGTGAATCTGATTACCTTCCTCAAAAGAGTGTGAATAGTAAAGCACTGGATACGTTAATAAACAATATTGCATATGTAAATGGGCGAAAGGTAGTGACAGATCCCCAAAGCGAGCCAAATAGGATTATTAATAATCTAAATATAGATACGAATGGTAGTACAATTGATTTACCAATAGTAGCATATAGAGATACTTATGTGATTTTAAATGGAAAGAAAGTCCCATTCAAAATTAGTGAACGTGGGAGTGTAAAACTGAATAATTTATTGAAAGGAAAAAGCAGAATAGTTGTAGGCTACTCTCCTAGTCGAGTCTATTATTATATGGTAGGCATAAGTACGATAGGCTGGTTAGTGTTATTGATTATGTTTATTTTTAGACGAAAAAATGCAATAAACTACCAGGAGATTAATTAATTAATTACTATTAGGAATATAACTAGTAAAGTTTATAAAATTCAACATAATTATCAATTATCAATCGTAAATTAAAGTATTCGAATAAAGTAACGAAAGGAAAATAAAATGTCACCAAAACAACTTGCTGAAGCAGTTAATAAGCGGCGGACATTCGCCATTATTTCACACCCGGACGCGGGAAAAACGACAATTACTGAACAACTCTTACTTTTTGGTGGGGTTGTTCGTGAAGCGGGGACTGTTAAAGCCCGGAAGACTGGTAACTTTGCTAAGTCTGACTGGATGGAAATCGAAAAGAAGCGGGGAATTTCCGTTACTTCATCTGTTATGCAGTTTGATTTCCAAGGGAAGCGAATTAATATCCTTGATACTCCAGGGCACGAAGACTTTTCTGAAGATACTTATCGGACCTTAATGGCGGTTGACTCCGCAGTAATGGTTATCGACTCTGCTAAGGGGATTGAGCCACAAACTAAGAAACTTTTCCAAATTTGTAAGATGCGGGGAATTCCAATTTTTACCTTTATGAACAAGTTTGACCGGGATGCCCGTGATCCACTAGACTTGTTAAACGAGGTTGAAGAGACTTTAGGAATTGAAACTTACCCAATTAACTGGCCAATCGGTTCTGGCCGACAATTTAAGGGAATTTATGACCGCTTTAATCGCCGAGTTGCTTTAACTCACCCCGCTGATGAAGATAATCCATATTTACCGTTGGACGATGATGGTAATGTTAAGGGCGATAATCCATTGGCTAATGATGGTGAATGGCAAGATGCTTTAGATGAAATGGAATTAGTGGATGTTGCTGGTAACCAGCTTGATCGGGATAAGATTGCGGCCGGTGACCAAACGCCAGTTTTCTTCGGCTCTGCATTAACTAACTTTGGGGTGCAAACTTTCTTGGAAACTTACCTTCAGTTTGCCCCAGCGCCAAGTGATCACCGTACAGAAAATGATGGGGATGTAAAACCGCTCGATCCAGAATTTTCTGGTTTTGTTTTCAAGATCCAAGCTAATATGAACCCTCGACACCGTGATCGGATTGCTTTCGTCCGAATTTGTTCAGGTGAGTTTGATCGGGGAATGGATGTTACTCTTGAACGAACCAAGAAGCCAATTCGTTTGTCTAACGTGACTGAATTTATGGCAGATACCCGGGAAAACGTTGAAAATGCGGTTGCGGGTGACATCATTGGGTTATATGATACTGGTAATTTCCAAATCGGTGATTCGATCTATACTGGTAAAAAAGACATTAAGTTTGAAAAGCTTCCACAATTTACTCCTGAATTATTTATGCGGGTAACAGCAAAGAATGTGATGAAGCAGAAGTCATTCCATAAGGGAATTAACCAGTTAGTTCAAGAAGGGGCAGTGCAATTATTCCGATCATACACTTCTGGAGACTATATCCTTGGTGCTGTTGGTCAACTTCAATTTGAAGTTTTCAAGTTCCGGATGCAGAATGAATATAACTCTGAAGTAGTAATGGAACCAATGGGGAATAAGACAGCCCGGTGGATCGATCCAGATCAACTCGATGAGAAGATGTCGTCATCACGGAATATTCTTGTTAAGGATATTCACGATCAACCACTATTCCTGTTTGAAAATCAATTTGCCGAGAACTGGTTCAAGCAGAAGTATCCTGATGTGAAGTTAACGGCAAAGTTGTAGGAGTATTTATTTATGAGAAAGAGACTTGTTTGGGTAGATATAGCAAAGGGAATTGCAATCATCCTCATGATTATCGGACATGAAATTAGTGGTAATATTAGAACATTTATTTTTTCCTTTCATATGCCACTGTTTTTTATATTGTCAGGATTTACATCGGGTGCGGTACTGACCTATTCTAAGTGGAAATCAAAATTACCGAAGATATTGGAAATGCTTATCTTAGCGATATTTATGATTATTCTGTTAAGTGTAGAAAAAGTGCTAGTATGGAAAGGCTCGGTGAGCCAAATAGCATTAGATACTCTTATAGGGATTTTCCAAGGCTCAAACACATATGGAGGGGTACATGCAATTAGTACTGTAGGCGTAATGTGGTTTCTTATAGTATTTGTATGGGCAAAAATTTTATTTGATTTGTTACAAGTGTTTTTTGATAATAAATATATTGGTGTAATCCTTGGAATAATTTCTTACTTTGCATATTTAATATCATTACATCACTGGTTACCGCAGGATTTAGATATTATTCCCATAGCAGCTTTATTTATGTGGATAGGTTCAGTCTTGAAGCAAGGATATTTTAGTGAAAAAATAAATATTAAGAAATATACATTACCTATCTTTGTTTTTATATGTTTCGTGTATTGGATAATTTGCTTACAGAACTCTATTAATATTGAGATGGCTACAAGGCATTACCCTTATTTCCTGGTATCCGTTATAGAGGCAGTAGCTGGTACAGTAGTTATATCTTACCTTTCTATTGGAATCCAAAATTTCAAAATAAGTAATTACGTTGCAACGATAGGAAAGCATACTTTGTCCGTTTTATGTATTCATCATTTAGATTTTTATTGGGTATTTTGGGGTGGCCTTATAAGCTCACCATGGCTAGCAGCTTTGGCTCGTTTAATTGTTGATTTAGGAATTCTCATGTTGGTTATCCTGTTTCAAAGATTTTATAAAAGAAAGATAACATTATAGAAATACAGTATTTTTGATAATATATCCTATTAAATTTAATGGTCCTGAAATGTTAAATTAAGTTAAAAAGACTATTGATTGATCCTTTCGATCAATCAATAGTCTTTTTAGTTTCTTTAAATTAATCATGTATTACCTGAGCATTATCCGGTAACGGTCCCGACCAATCTTGGTAATGAACTTCCGTACTACCTGGAATTGTCTGGCGATCCATGCCATCGCTATCGACGTGGTGAGTGATTCCATATTGATCTGTCCAGGTTGCAACATCACCAAGGCCTAACTGAACACCGTTATTATGTTGAACTTTATCTGATTGATTTGGAATGATTGGACCAGCGTTGTGAATAACCTGAGCGTTACTTGGTAAAGCTCCTGACCAGTTTTCGTAGTGATCTTGAACGCTTCCAGGAATAGTTTGGTGATCTAAGCCATTACTATCAACATGATGAACGATTCCGTATTGATCAGTCCAAACGGCAAGATCGTTAGTGCCTAGTTGAATATCTTTTTGCTTTTGAGTAGCTGGATTGTTTTTTGTGGCTAATACCGAATTATTAGCTTGATTAGTCGTACTAGTTTGTTGATTCGTTGAGGATGACTGAGTAGCGTTTTGACTAGGAGTATTAGTTGCTAATTTATTATTAGTAATAGCTTTAGCTTCTTTATTAGTTGGCAATTGACTACTAGAATTTTCTTGCTTAGTTTCTGTAGTAGCTTTTTTATGACTGTTTTGCTTAGCGATCTTAGTGCTAGCAGGCTCATGATCTGTTTTATGGGTAGCCACACTGCTAGTTGCACAACCGCCTAATCCTAGTGCAAGAACACATACTAATAAGCTATCAATTATCTTATTTTGCATCTTTAACATAATGTAGCACCCCTTTCCAATCAATTATTTAGTTTCCTTTCACTTATATTGTAACATTTTTGAAACATTCAAGTAACTAATCTGCAATATAGCGAAGAAAATAAAACCTATTGATAGTGATAGAATACATTATGTAAGTAATTACGGGAGGAGCTTATTATTATGAGGTATAAGTTATATAAAGCAGGTAAAATATGGCTTACAGCAGCAATTACTATTTTTAGTACATTGGCAATTTCAAGTAATGTTAATGCGGATGTAAACAATAATGAAACAAATGATAATCAGCAGGTTGTTCAAACGGGCGCTCATTTAAAAACTTCACAAACTACTAATGACGCAACAAATCAAGTAGTTACAACCGATGGCTGGCAGAATAAAGATAATAACTGGTACTATTATCAAAATGGTCAAGTTCAAACCGGTTGGCAAAATGTTAGTGATAATTGGTATTATCTGAATCCAAAAACCAATGCTATGGAAACCGGTTTACAAAACATTCAGAATAATATCTATTATTTAAACGAACAACATAATGGAACTTATGGGGCAATGCAAACTGGCTGGCAAAACGTAAACGGCAATTGGTATAATTTTGCTAACAACGGTGCAGCAATTAAAGGTTGGTATCGTTCAAATGCTGGCTACTGGTATCATTTTAATCAGGATGGTCAGGCCCAAACCGGTTGGCAGACGCTCAATAATCATAACTATTATTTTGATCTAACTAATGCTTCTGCAGTAAGTGGTTGGCAAAATATTGATGATAATTGGTATTATTTTGATCCGATTAATGTATGGCAAATGAACGGTTGGCAGCAAATTAATAATCAGTGGTTTTATTTTGATTCCAACCAAAAGGGGAAAATGTTATCTGGCTTACAGCAAATTAATGGTCACGGTTATTATTTAAATACTAATCATGATGGAAGTTTTGGCGCTATGCAGAATGGTTGGCAATTGATCGATGGTCGTTGGTATGGCTTCGGTGGTCCCAATGATGGCGCTGCTTATACTGGCTGGCATTTAATTAATAATCGTTGGTATTACTTTAATTCAGATGGTGAAGCTCGTGTTGGCTGGCAGTCCATTAATAATCATCGTTACTACTTTGATCCTATAAATGCATGGGCATTAACTGGTTGGCAATTATTGTCAGGAAAATGGTATTATTTTGATCAACAAAATGCTTGGTTACTAACTGGCTGGCAAACACTTAATGGAAGTCAATACTATTTAGATCCTGAAACTGGCCAGATGGCTACGGGTTACACTTTAGTCAATGGTCACCACTATTATTTTGATCTAACGTCTGGACATCAGGTAAAAGGATTTTTCCTTGATCCTACAGCTAAATTATTAAGCTATTATGATGAGCAAACTGGTATTCAACCAGCAAATATCATTGTGAATGGTAAAACAACCTCATTTGAGTCAACTAATGGTTATCTTAAGAGTGATAATTTTGTTAATGGCTTGAATAAAGTTGGTAATAAATATTTCTTGGTTGAGAATGGAACCTTTGCTAGAAATGTATGGCGACAAATCAATGGTTCATGGTACTACTTTCAAGACAACGGAGAAGCAACGACTGACTGGTATAAGTCCAGTGCTGGTTTCTGGTACTACTTTAATCATGATGGTCAAGCATTAACTAATTGGCAACATATTAATGGTCGCTGGTATTTGTTTAATAATACTAATGCAAATGCAGTAACAGGATGGTACCAATCAGATTATGGTAACTGGTATTATTTCGATCCAGTCAATGCATGGGCTGATACTAACTGGCAATATATTAATGGTATTTGGTACTACTTTAATCCTGATGATGCTTGGTTAGATTTGAATCAGACATTAACTTATAACTGGCAACAGATAATGGGGAGCTATTGGAATTCATCTTCAATAGCTATTCAGCTTCAGCGAAACGGGGCTGAATATGCAACAACAAATAATCCAGGATTAAGATATGAGGTTGCTAGTACAGTTAAAGTTGCTGTTCTTGCGATGCTTCTTCACAATACTGGTGGTAATCTTGATTCGACTCAACAGTCACTTGCAATGCGGATGATTCGTAACAGTGATAATGATGCGACTACAGCAATTCTGACAAATTATCTTGGTGGGATTACTTCTCTAAGTGCTATCTATAGTGCTTTGGGGATGAATCAGACAACTGCTGCTCCTCATTGGGGTTCATCATTAACGGTTCCATCAGATCAATTAAAGCTATTGAAGATGATCTACTTAGATCCATCTTCTAACTACCTTAATGATAAGTCACGGAATTATATCAAATGGCTAATGAATACCGTTTCTGCTGAGCAAAGCTGGGGTATTTCTGCTGGAAGCAGTAATTATTACCTGAAGAACGGTTGGCGTCCTGCCAGTGATAATGGTTTATGGGAAGTTAATAGTATTGGTTATATTCCAAATGGTAGTAATAGCTATACAATTGCAGTTTATACTCGGAACAACCGTAATTTTAATTGGGGTGTTAGTTATGTTGAGGCCTTGGCTAGAATTACGCGCCAAATTATAGGTTAAGCACTTAAAAACTTGGTAAAAAACTAGATTGGAAAATTCCTATCTAGTTTTTTTGTTTGGTGTTAAGATAAGAGTGTTTATATTTATGGAAGGGTAAGATCTGATGAAAAATCACTTTAAATTGTATAAAGCTGGCAAACTTTGGTTAACTGCCTGTATTACAGTACTCGGAATTATGGGTGCCTCAAGTGTTTACGCCGATGACCAGCAGTCAACTGTTACAGCAATTACTCAGTCAAATGTAGCTGCTCAGGTTCAAACTACTAGTGATCAACCTAGTAATTTGTCAACACCAACAGATATCAATGGGTATACTAAGCAAACTGATTCTAATGGTACTACTAGTTGGAAGAATACTAATGGGCAAACAGCAAACGGCTGGCAAACTAGCCAGAATAACTGGTATTACTTCAATAATGGTCAAAACGCTACCAATTGGCAATATATCAATAATAATTGGTATTACCTAAACCCGCAAAATAGTGCGATGGAGACGGGACTACAAACGATTAACAATAGTAAATACCTTTTAAATCCACAACACGATGGCACATATGGTGCAATGCAGACTGGTTGGCAATCTGTTAATAATAATTGGTACTACTTTGCTAATAATGGTGCGGCTATGAACGGCTGGCAATGGTTAGGAAATAATTGGTACTACTTTGATCCGTCCAGTTCAATTATGCAAAGTGGTTTAAAGCAGATTAATAACCATGGTTACTACTTAAATGATCAACATGACGGTACTTATGGCGCAATGAAGTATGGCTGGCAACAAATTAATGGCCGTTGGTATGGCTTTGGCGGTGCTAATGATGGTGCTGCCTACACTGGTTGGCATCTTATTAATAATAACTGGTACTACTTCAATCAAGATGGAGAAGCACGGACTGGTTGGCAAACGATCAACGGTCACCGTTATTACTTCGATCCGACTAATGCTTGGGCGCTTAAAAGTTGGCAAGTATTGAATAACAGCTGGTATTACTTTGACACTAACAATACCTGGGCTTTAACGGGTTGGCAGTGGTTAGGAAATAATTGGTATTACTTTGCTCCTACAAATAATGCAATGCTTGCTGGTCTTCAGACTATCAATAACAACTTGTATTACCTTAACGATCAACATGATGGTGCATACGGTGCGATGAAGACTGGTTGGCAATTGGTTAATGGTAGCTGGTACTACTTTAACAACAGTGGCTCAGCATTATCTAGTTGGCAAACAATCAATGGTAACCGTTATTACTTTGATCCTACGAATCACCAAATGTTTACAGGTGTTCATTTAATTAATGGCGACTACTACTTCTTTAGCCCATCAGGAAGTCAACAAAAGGGATTAGTTTATAATCCTGCTACAGGTTCACTACAATATTACGATCTTGTTACTGGTGTTCGCCAAAATTCAGCAATTGTGGACGGAAAAACCTTATACTTCAATTCAACTACTGGCGATCTGGATTTGAATAATCTAGCTGATGGCTTAAATAAGCTGGGAAATAATCATTACTTTAAGAGTAATAACCGTTTGGTAGCAAATACTTGGGAAAAGGTAAACGGTAGTTGGTATTACTTTGGTGATAATGCAGCCGCAACCACTGGCTGGTATAAGTCACCGGCAGGTTTCTGGTACTACTTTAACCAGGATGGAACTGCCAAAACTGGTTGGCAAAGCATCAATGGTCACTGGTACTTGTTTGATGCTAACAATGCAAATTCAGTTCTAGGCTGGTACCAATCACCGGCAGGTTTCTGGTATTACTTTGATCCGGAAAATGCATGGGCTCATACTGGCTGGACATTTGTGGGTCATAACTGGTACTACATGGACCCGACCAATGCTAATATGTGGACTGGTGGTCATTGGATTGATGGTCACTGGGTAAACCTGCAAAGTAATGGTGCCTTTATTGGCTTTAGTCAACGAGTAATTAATTGGTTCTTGGCCCGAGAAGGTAAGTTAACTTATTCGATGTACGGTTCACGAACTGGAGCTGATGGAACTGCTGACTGTTCTGGTTCAATGACTCAAGCTGTTTGGAGCGCTGGCGGTCATACACCTGCCCATACTTATTCCACTTTAGATTTAGGTAATTACTTGCTTCAAAATGGTTACTACCTTGCAGGACGTGGCCGTGGCGTTCAAAATGTTCAATACGGTGATATTGTAATTTGGGGTAACCCAGGTGCTTCTGCTGGTGGAGCAGGTCATACGGTAGTTATCTCTACTGCAGGTTCAGATCCAATGTGTATCTCAACTTGTGGATACTACTGGAGTTCAAATCCAAATTCTCGGTATGGTGCTGCTGGTCAAGCTGTTCAAGAATTTAACTATCAATGGTATTGGAACGATGATGATCGGCCATACCAAATGGTTTACCGTCCTAACTTCTACTGGGCATAATGATAATGAGATCTCATCAGTTGATGGGATCTTTTATTATTAATTGCGGTGTTAATTCTAAAATAGATGTTGTAAAATAATTGTGATTAAGCGTAAAAAAGGAGAATCATCAATGACTAACAAGAGTCTTCATTCTCATAAATTGAGAAATACGATTTTAGTTGCCGGTGCTGCTTTGACACTTGGATTATTATCATCTAACACTAAGGTAAGTGCTGATAACATTGCCACTGAAAACACAGGTTATGTAGCTAAGGCAAATACTTCTGCTAGTTTAGCCGCAACTCCAGCAGCTAATAGTTATGCTGCTGCAAGTTCAGCAATTAGTGCTACAAGGACTGCTAGTGCTGCTAGTGCTGCTGCAAGTTCAGCAATTGCTAGTGAGACTTCTGCAATAAATTCTGAATATGATGCAAAAAGTGCAGCTCAAGTTAAGGCTAATTCAGCAGCTGAAAAAGAATTATCTGATGCTAATTCCTCAGCCTATGCAATTGCTTCTAGTGCTGTAAATACTGATCCAACAAAAATTCCTGGGATCGAATCAGTCGCCCCAGCAGAATACAAAGCATATAGTGATGCTACTTCAAGTGCTAATGCCGCATACGCTCAAGCAAGTGATTCGGCTGCCCAAGCTTCAACCGCTGCATCAGCTGCCAAGGTAGCTAGTGATAATGCTGCTTCTGACTTAGATGCTGCTAAGAAGGTCGCTGAATCAGCTTCAAGTGATGATAAATCAAATGCTGAAGCCGCAGTTGCGGAAGCAGAAAAGAAGAGTGCTGAAGCCAAGAGTGCATATGAAAAGGCACAAAAGGAAAACGAAGATGCTCAAAATAAGTTAACAGAAGCTAAGAAAACTCAGGAAAGTGCATTGGCAACTGCCAAGACCTTGTTTATCGGTTCGCTTGCTCAAAGTGGCTTCCTGAATAAGCTTGAACAAAGTAACCGAGACGCTTTACAAAAATTACAAAAAGAAAATCAAGCAAAGCTTGCTGCAATTGAAAAAGAAAAAGCGGATGCCCTTGCTTCAATGAAAAATACAATTAATGGTTATTTGAAGGCTCAACTGGCTTACTTGAACACCAATCCGTTTTTACCAACAGGAACTCCTAATAGTTGGGGGACTAAAGAAGTTAAGCAAGAAGATGGTACTACTGAAACTGTTTGGTACTACTATGGAAAAGATGGTAAAGCTCTACAAGGTTGGCAGCAATTAGGTGGCAACTGGTTCTACTTCACACCAAGTGATGGTTCCATGGTTACTGGAATTCAAAAGATTGATGGGAATATTTATTACCTTAATATTAATCATGATGGTTCTTATGGTGCAATGAAGACCGGCTGGCAAAAGGTTGATGGCAAATGGTATGGCTTTAAAGGCGATGGAAGTGCATATCTTGGCTGGCAATTGCTTAATAATCACTGGTATTATTTCGATACTGATGAAGGATATGCCTTAACTAGTTGGCAAAAGATTAACGATCATTGGTACTACTTTGATCCAGTTAACGCCTGGGCGCAAACAGGTTGGTTTAAATCTGGAGCTGGTTTCTGGTATTTCTTCGATTACAGTAATGCCTGGGCCCTTACTGGTTGGCAACGACTTAATAATCGTTGGTACTACTTTGATCCAGTCAATGCTAATGCTCAAACAGGCTGGTTCCAATCACCGGCTGGCTACTGGTACTTCTTTGATTACAATAATGCCTGGGCATTAACTGGCTGGCAATGGATTAATGGTCACTGGTACTGGTTTGATAACACTAATGCATCTGCATATACTGGCTGGAAATGGTACCGTGGCTATTGGTACTTCTTTAACCAAGAAAATGCTTGGATGTCAACTGGCTGGACAACTAACCGGGATAACAATGAGTTATACTATCTTGACGCGGCAGGACATCCAGTTACTGGTTGGCAGATGAGTCAAGATGGTACTTGGTACTACTTCCAATCAGGTAGTTATGCTGCTGCTACTGATTGGCAATGGCTAAATGGTCACTGGTACTACTTTAATCCAGGTTATCCAAAGCACGGTGCAATGATGACTGGTTGGCAAAATATCAATGGTAAGAGCTACTACTTCTACAGCAATGGTTACTGGAGTGGCTACTAATAAGTTAAATTAATATTTTATTGATTGAGAACGTCTTGACTTAATGAGGGTCAAGACGTTTTTTGTAACAAAAAATTTCACTAATATTACAAGACGGCAACATTCGTTAACAAACTGACGACATTCAACTTTTTAAGAAAAATTTATTGTATAGTAGTAACCGTTGAAATTATTGATGAACGAATTAAAGGGAGTTGTATTTTAGTTTATGAGTAAGAAACATTACAAGTTATATAAGAGTGGTAAGCAATGGTTAACTATGGGAATCACTATTGCTTCATTAGCTTTTGGTATAACAATGGCTACTGACGCTCAAGCTGATGTAGTTGCTCAAGACAATGCAACTTCGACTACTCAAGTTGCTCAATCACAACAAACTGTTGAAAGTGCAACTGTGGCAGCTAGTTATGCAAGTACCAATAGTAGTATTGCTAGTGCAAGTAATAATGTCGTGTCAGCACAGCCAGCAACGATTAACAACTTTTCCACTAATGTTGCTAGTCAAGCTAGTCAAACAACTTCAGTAGCCCAAAACGGTTTAGTTAAAGAAAACGGTAATACTTATTACTACAATAATAATGCTAAGGTTACCAATGAATGGGAACAAGTAAACAACAACTGGTATTACTTTGGCAATGAAGGAAATGCCCAAACTGGTTGGTACAAATCACAAGCTGGCTTCTGGTATTACTTCAATAACGAAACTGCTCAAGCAGAAACTGGTTGGCAAAAGATTAACAATAACTGGTATCACTTTGACGAAACCGATGCTAATGCAAGTACTGGTTGGTATCAGTCAAATGCCGGTTTCTGGTATTACTTCGATCAATCAAATGCCTGGGCTGAAAAGGGTTGGCAGAAGATTAACAATAACTGGTACTACTTCGATGATACCAACGCTAATGCTTTAACTGGTTGGCAAAAGATTAATAACAACTGGTACCACTTTGATGAAAGTAATGCCTGGGCTAACACCGGTTGGTATAAGTCTAACGCTGGTTTCTGGTACTACTTTGATACTACTAACGCCAATGCTTTAACTGGTTGGCAAAAGATTAACAATGTTTGGTACTACTTCGATACTAACAATGCTAATATGCTTACTGGTACTCAAACGATTGATGGTAAAACATATAATTTTGGATCCAATGGTGCTTGGTTGGATGATCATAGTGAAGCCGTAAATAGGGCAATGTCAATGCGCGGTCGTGCATATGTATGGGGTGGTAACAACCCATCAACTGGTTTTGACTGCTCTGGATTAGTTCAATGGGCTTACGGCTTAGGTTCAAATTATCGGACTACTTACCAACAACAAACATTGGGTGCACACCACTATGATGTTGCTAATGCTCCGAAGGGTGCTTTGCTCTTCTTTGGTAGTGATAGTGCCCCTTACCACGTAGCTATTTCTCTTGGTAATGGTTCGTATGTCCATGCTCCAGAACCTGGTGATGTAATTAAAGTTGGTTACACTAAGTATTACTCAGCAAGTTACTACGTTGTATTGTAATTAGTCTTAGAATATAAGATAATAGATGAAACAATTAATCAAGAAGGAGCATTATTATATGAAAAAAATTATGGCAACTGTTGCTGCTGGTGCATTAATGATTACTTTAGCGGGCTGTGCTAATTCAAGTAGTTCTGCTAAAAAGAGTTCCAGTAATGATGCATCTTCAAGTAAAGTTGTAAAAAGCGCAAAGACTTCAGGAAAAACTGCAGCTACTTCTACTAAGCAAAGTAAGAAGGTAAGTGAAAGTTCTTCATCTAGTTCAGAAATGAGTTCAAATAATTCGACTAATAGTGTTGCTACTGATAAGTCAGCTACTTCATCATCAGAGCAAAACACTCGTGGACAAATGACAGCACAAGATGCTAAAAATATTGTTAAGGAACATATTGGTAACCAATTAAACAATGCTGGTATTTCTGGTAAGCCAGCTACTGGATTACCGTCAATTGATGAAGTTGATGGATATACAGCTGTTCAAAACGGGGTTAATGATTGGACTGTGAGTGGTAATGGTCATTCATTCCGTGTAACAGCTACTTCGGTTACTGGAAAATAAGCGAATTCAATGAATCCATAATCTATGATGTAGGTTATGGATTTTTCTTTTGGCTTGAAAGATATTGCAGATAAGTTGAACTGTTTTATAATTACAGTGTTAAATATTAATTTTTGGGGGATCTTTAATGAAAAAGTTAGGTTTAATAATTGCTACACCATTACTTGCTCTAACTTTAGCAGCATGTGGTAATACAAATAATAACAATTCAGCTTCTAGTTCAAATAATACGAAGATTGCTAAAAAGTCATCAAGTGGAACTAGTGCTACTACGACTACTTCTAATAGTTCAACGCTTGACCCTGCGCACCTAACGCCAGCTCAAAACGCAGCATTAGTTCTTTATTATACTGGTGAACATATGCCAGGCGCTGATCAGAATGACTATTCTAAGGATATGGAAGTATCTGGTCAGGGAGCAGTTGTAAAAATCTATAATAAAGATAGTGTTCCAAAAGGTGAAGGACCGCTTTATAAGGACTACCCTGATGGTGCAGAGCTTTTATATTATGTAAAGCTTAATCAAAAGGATAGTGAACATGGGATAGATAGTACTTACTACACAATAGCTGGTAATAAAACTTACATCTCGGATAGTGATGCTGGTATATCTCCTGATGGGGTAACTAAGGCTGAAATGGTCGCTTATGCCAAGCAACACCATGCGGTTAGTCGAATTATGAATGTTGCTAATAATACTAAGGTTCAAGACATGCGGAACCAGTCTACACCAACGAATAATTCACATAATTTATCAACTCAGCAACTGGGAACTCTTGTTGCTTTATATCAAGAACCAGATTGGTTTAAAGATGGAATAAGTGATGGGATGATGTGGTATGGAAATGGTTCGGATGGCTTTAGCTATGTTACTGCTAATGGTGATCCGACTAGTTGGCTTTATTTTAAACGGAATGGCAATGACGTAACGATTAAATACGTTGATCCTAAAGAGGGTCAATCAGTAGCAGAGGCTTCGACCACAACGAAACACGTTACTGTATCGGGACTGCTTCGAGATTACTATACTAATCAGTCACAGAAAGATGAAGTTAATGGTTATGCTAATAAGCTAAAGCCAGAATCAGATTATAACGATAACTAATAAAAAAATATCATTCAGAATTATCTAAAATTCCGAATGATATTTTTTTATTATTCACGAGTTGTAGTTGGTTCTTGAACAGTACGTGCTGTAGTATTTTCAGAAACACGACCAGTAGTAGGAGTTCTTGTAGTTTGGTACTCACTACGGACGGTTGATTGTGTTCTTCTTTCTGTTTGAGGAACTTGGGTAGTAACCTGTGAGCTTCTTATTTCACCATAGGTTCTTGCACTATTAGAATAGATAGAACTTTGTTTTTGTGATGACGATTTTATTGATGTCTTACCACCAATAACATAATCGCTTCCATTACCACTACCTGGATCGTTATAACTAGCACCACCAGGAAGAATAAAGTCTGTATTAGTTACACCATTATAGGATGGTTGAGACTTGTACATTCTAGTTTCGTGGTTAACAACTTTCTTAGGTTTAAGACCTAGTTGTTTACGAATGAGTTTAGAAATACGATTAATTTCTTTTGGACTAGCAATTTGGAATGAGACGCCCTCAATTGTGGCATCTTGTCCTTGGAAATGGTAAGTTGTGACATTATCCATTGCAGCGTGGTAATTACCATATAGTGTAGCAATATCATCAACTGGAATATTTGTTTTTACACCATCTTTAACCGCATCAAGAATCTTATTTGCAGTTCCAATAGAACCAGATTTCTTGAACTTCTGAATAACACTCTCAATAATCTGTTGTTGACGCTTTTGTCGTCCATAATCATTATTTGGATCACTGTAACGCATCCGAGAATATTTAAGAGCTAACTCACCGTTAAGGTGTTGCTTTCCTTTCTTAAAGTGGTGTCCTTCGTACGTAAACGCAAAAGGATTATCTACGGTTACACCACCGACTGTATTAACAACCTTTTTTAAAACCCCCATGTTAATAACGGCATAGTAATCAATCGGAACATCTAACAGCTCGGAGACAGCTTTAACGGTCTTTTTGGGACCACCGATTGAATATGCTGCATTAATCTTTACGTATGTAGGACCTTCTTTAGTCGGAACACGAACTAGCGTATCACGAGGAATACTGGTCATAGTTATTTTCTTTGTTTTAGGGTTAATTGTAAACAATTCAAGCGAGTCAGTATTTCCACCAGTATTTCCACGATCCAAGGCACCGACATCAGTTCCCATTGCTAGGACAGAAACAGGCTCACCTTTTTGGAGCTTTTTGCTGATTTTACCATCGCCACTGCCAAAAATATTATTAGCAGCCGAATTAATCTTATGGTATTCGTAGCCACCACCGAGTAATACCAAAATAACTAGTGCCCAAATAATATTTTTAACCCAGCGAGGAGTTCGGTAGTGATGAACTTCTGGTGTATTTGGATTCATATTTGATGAAGTTCTCCGTGGGTTATTATTTGAAGACTTAAATTTTGGTAACTTAAATTTTGACATTTTGGATTCATGATTTTGCTTCTGATCCTGAGCTACCTTATCATGGATCCGTTGTTCCATCTTTTTTCGATATTCTTCACGTGTCTCGTGATTGTCATTCATATTTTGTACCTCAATTAAAAGTTTTTAACCTTATTAATATACTATAAATGTAAGGGTCATTTCAATTTGCTAATATTAGCTTAACAATTCTGTAAACATTTCGTTTTATAATATCAGTTAGTGTAGAATTATGATATAAGATTATTTCGACAAACTATGGGGGAAGATTGATGAATAAAAATCTTGTGAAAATAACGACAGTTGCGGCACTGACCACCGCAATAGGGATTGGGATTGCTGAAAATAATGTTCTCGCTGATACACAAACAACCGATTCCGCGACAAGTGTTAATTCTGATAATGTTAATAGTAATCAGCCCATTGTCAGTAATGTTGCTCAGCAGCAAGCTTCAGCGACAACTGCAGCACTTTATTCGGCCAATTTAAATACACAGAGTACCCAGTACGTAAACTTCTCACAAGGGTATACTCTTGATAAATTAAGGGGGATTTCTAACTCTACTGAAGCAAATGATTTTCAGCAGACAACAATTAGCGGGTTGAGTATGAATAATTACCAATCAGACAGTGTTGCCGCTAAAGAATATGTAAATGTTAATAACCTAAGTCCTGAACAAACGATCCAAATGAATCAGTATGGAGTAGGCTTAGTAAATCAAATTAGAAGTGAGTTTGGCTTGGAGCCTTTTCAATTAAATGACGAAACGATAGATCAGGTTCGGTCAATGGCGTTGGAATATCAAAATAAGAATGAATCATTAATGAATGGTCATTGGCATGATCCAGAAATTCTTAACAATCATAGTGAAAATATTGCTGCCCAACAAATTTATAATGATAATATAAATGGTTTAGCTGTTCGTCCTTTTGCAAGTGCTAAAGGGAATGAGTTTATCAATAATAATGCTATTCCTGTATTTAGTGTAACTACAATGGATGATTTAAGAGCACTAATTTACTATGGTGTAATGGGAATGCTCTTTAATGATGCTTCAGATAATTTTGGTCATGCACAAAATTTTTTGACTAATCCACAAAGAATTAATACGCTTGGGATCTACCCATCCATTACTAAATCAGTTGGTACGGGAACTTATAGTGATGGTTCGACATTTAACTTTAATTTGTTAAATGTTGATATGCATTTTATCTGGGCTGAAGGTGATAATAATTCTAGTACTGCTGAAGAATATAACACTCCTGGCTGGCATTTAATTGATAATGAATGGCGACATTTTGATCAGGCTGGACTATTAGAGTTAGGTTGGAAGTGGATCAACGGTAATTGGTATTACCTAGAACCGACAACTGGTAATATGCAAACTGGTTTGAAGAATGTTAATGGCAATGTGTACTACTTAAACAATAGTGGTGCGATGGTAACTGGTTGGCAAAGGGTAAATAATAATTGGTATTATTTCCAAAATAATGGTGCTGCGTTGACTGGCTGGCAATTCATTAACGGCCACTGGTATTACTTTACTAGTCAGGGGGTTGCTGAGACTAATTGGCAGTGGATTGGTAATCATAAGTATTACTTTGACTTAAATAATGCATGGGCACTGACCAATTGGCAGAATTTAAGTGGTAATTGGTATTACTTTGATGTAAATAATGCGTGGATGGATACGAATTGGCAATGGATCGATAATAATTGGTTCTACTTTAACCCTAGCTATGGTCAAATGATGACGGGATTGCAAAATGTTGGGAATAGTCTGTATTTCTTGAATACCCAACATGATGGAAGCTACGGAGCCATGCGGACCGGCTGGTGGAATATTAATAATAATTGGTATTTCTTCTATAATAATGGAGCTGCAGCAAAGGGATGGTTCCGGTCTGGTGCAGGAAACTGGTACTACTTTGGTAACGATGGTAAAGCGTTGACAGGTTGGCAAAAGATCAACGGGCATGGTTATTACTTTGATACTGTTAATGCCTGGGCAGTACGTGGATTTCAGTTGATTGATAACAGTTGGTATTACTTCGATCCAATAAATACTTGGCAGAATAGTGGCTGGCAATTTATTGGTAATAACTGGTTCTATATGAACTCAACGACTGGCCAAATGGAGAGTGGGTTGCAAACGGTTAACGGAAAGGTATATTTCTTAACCACTCAACATAACGGTTTGTTTGGAGCAATGACTACTGGTTGGCAAAAAGTTAATGGAAAATGGTATTACTTTGACGCTAGTGGCTCAGCATTAATCGGCTGGCAAAAGATTAATGGTCACTACTACCACTTTAAGAATAATGGTGAAGCGGATACTGGGGATGTTTACTTAACCAATAACGGACAAAGTAAGCTTTACCATTTTGATGAGCAAAATGCATGGTTAACTGAATAAGTTGATTAAGAAAGGTTGGCGTTGAGTCAGCCTTTTTGTGTTAGCTTGTTAGCTAAATAATTAAGTGCTAAAATGAAACCGTATTTTGTTACTTTTGGGGAGGAATAATCTTGAAAAAGAAATTATGGTTGGCTTCAACCACTGTTTTAGCAGGATTAGCGCTTGGAATTACTAGTGTTAGTGCTGATACTAATGTAAGTACAAATAGTAGCAATATGAATAGTACTACTGTTGCTACTACTAATAATGTAAATACAGATAGTAGTGCTGTATCGACTCAAGTAAGTAATAGTGATGCAGCAGTTACGAGTGCTTCTGCTGATACTAGTGCACAAGGTAGTAATGTTGCAAGTGAACAACAAACTACGACTGTTGCTCAGTCTGTCACAGCCACTACCAGTCAAGCACGAGCAGATTGGTACTCTGGTTATTCAACTGGCTGGCAATCAAGTCGGAATTATGATGGTACCTATGATTGGACTTATCGTAAGACTGATGGTACGCGAGCAGAAAGTGAATGGCTATTAATCAATGGTTCCTGGTACTATTTTGATGGTTTAGGTGAGATGTCAGCTAACGGATGGCATAGTGCTCCATGGCATGGGCAATATAACGAATATTATTTTGATGTTAATGGCCACTACGTAACAAATAGTTGGCATTCATATAATAATGGCAAATATGCATATCCAGAATATACATGGTCATATTCCAAGTCTGATGGCACACGAGCAGAAAGTGAATGGTTATGGATCAATGGTGCTTGGTACTATTTTGACGGTGCAGGTGACATGGTTGCTAATGGATGGCATGGTGCTCCATGGTATGGGCAATATAACGAATATTATTTTGATGTTAATGGCCACTACGTAACAAATAGTTGGCATTCATATAATAATGGCAAATATGCATATCCAGAATATACATGGTCATATTCCAAGTCTGATGGCACACGAGCAGAAAGTGAATGGTTATGGATTAATGGTGCTTGGTACTATTTTGACGGTGCAGGTGATATGGTAGCTAATGGCTGGCATGGTGCTTCGTGGAATGATCAATACAATGAATATTACTTTGATGTAAACGGCCACTATGTAACAAATTGCTGGCATTCATTCAGTAATGGCCATAACCAATATCCAACCTGGTCGTATTCTAAAGCAGATGGTACTAGGGCCGAGAATGAATGGTTATGGATCAATGGTGCTTGGTACTATTTTGATGGTGCAGGTGATATGGTAGCTAATGGCTGGCATTATGCTCCGTGGAATGGTGAATACAGGGAATATTACTTTGATGTTAATGGTCATTGCCTATAATTAAATCTAATTTAGAAGGCTGTCTGAATTGGCAGCCTTTTTGTTATACAATCAAATAAAAAGAGACTTGGTGAATTGAAAATGGATTCAGGTATTATTTCGGCTTGGGCTGATGTGGCTTCGGCTATTTTGGCATTTTTTGCTTTATTGGCAGCTTGCTATGCATGTTACGTAAGTAGAAAAGATTTAAAATATCGGTTAGATCCTAAGCCGAAACTTCATTTTTGTGTTGCATATGATTGTGAGGATGGGAAAGATGTTTATCAGTTAGTTTGTATTAATTCAGGTGATATGGCAGCAATTATTAATATTAAGGAGCCAAAGCCAAAAAGAACAATAAAATATATTCACAGAAATTGGCCATCAGCAAAGTTTGGTAATGAAGCTATAAATAGCATTATTGTCGATCCACATACTAAAAAGAAAATTTTCTTTGTTGATAAATCATTTTGTAATAAAGTAATTGGTGAAAAACGAAAAAATATAAATTACTGTTTGAAAATTTTTGAAGCTATTAATAAGATTGAAAGTGATCTTATTTTTGACTTTAATAAGAATGAAAATATTACTGTAAAAGAAGTACAGCATGTTTGAGCTAAATGTTTTATAAACCCAAAAAGAGGAATCAGCGCTAATTGCTGACTCCTCTTTTTGTGAAAGAATGCTATTTCCACTATTTTAATTATTCGTTATGACTTACCGTAACTCCGCTTGGCAATGCTCCTGACCAGTCTTTGTATTGAACTTGGGAACTTCCCTTGGTAGTGTAACGATCCATCCCGTCGCTATCAACATTGTGGGTAACTCCTTCAGAGTCAGTCCAAGTTGCGACATCGCCTAGACCAAGTTGAACTGATTTTTGTTCCTTAACGCTGCTTGATGAACTAGCAACTTTAGCTGGAGCAGTAACTTGTTGGTTAGCACCATTGTTAGTTGTATTTGCAGCCGAACTGGTAGTTACGTTCTTAGCGGAACTTGTGCTACTACTTGAAGATGCAACGTTTGTACTTGCTGAGTGGCTAGTAGCAGCTGCAGTTTTAGCACTGGTTGATGCTGACTTTTCACTCTTCTTGTGACTTTGCTTAACCACTTGTGAACTTGATGCTTCATGGGTCTTGTGCGATGTAGTTGTGGAACTGCCAACAGCACAACCACCTAGACCTAGTGCAAGTAAAATAACAAGTGAACTATTTAAAACTTTCTTATTCATCTTCATGGTAATAGCACTCCTTCCGGCAACGTTAATTTTAACGTTGTTGTTCTCTTTTAATGCATATATTGTAACATATTTGAAATGTTAATGTAAATGTTTAGCAATTAAAATGACCAATTTTGTAATGAAATGCAATGAAAGGGTAATAAAGGAAACTTAATTAATATTACTTGGCTTTTTATTGATTAAAATTATGTAGATATTGCTGAAGCTGTAGTGAGTACCACAAGAACACATAAGACTGTAATACCAGCGTATTGTTGGCGTTACAGGTTTTTGGTTACTTAAATGGGGCTGCTTTAACACGTTTGTTAACACGGGCAGATGTTGGTAAGTAGTTTTTGAATGGTAGAAGTGCTTGGATTGCTGGTGTAGCAAGCTTAGTCGTGGTTAAAATGTGTTAACTTTAGTGAACTGAATTATCTTAATCATATGCAGAATATCTTGATCATTTTGTGAACTTTGATTAGGAGACTTTATTATTTGATATTCGTGCTACTAATTAGTAGTAAAGGCATCACCGTCATGCTATAATGATATAGCAATAAAATACTAGGAGGATTGTAATGGAGGTTGGTGAAGCATTAGCAAGATTAAAATTTCTTGTAAATCATGATCGATTTTATATGGTTCAACGACAAAGCAGAATGGCAATGCCGGTTTCTGTAACTTTAGCTAAGGAAATTGTTAGACAGTTATCCATTAACGATTTTGTCAAACATGAACCTAATCGAAATAATCCATTACAATTTGTTTGGGTATTTAAAACTAGTGATGGACAGACTTATTACATTAAGTTTATATTTACTGAGAATAACCAAAAAGTGGTATTTATCAGTTTTCATCTTGATTATTAAAGGAGGAGGTTTATATGGCTTACCAAAAGAACTTCACAACTACTTATACCATTAACGGACATGAGTACACGGTAACGGCGCCGGCTCTTTTTGACAGTAACACCAATGAACTGATTCCGGATAAAGAGCTGGATGATCAAGCTGCCGAAATAGCTCGTCAACAATACCGTGATGAGATGGGATTACTGTCACCACAAGAATTAAAGCAATATCGTGCTAAGGTAGGACTATCTCAACGTAATTTAGCTGAATTAACTGGGTTAAGTCCAAATACAATAGCACTTTACGAGGCTGGTGCATTTCCTACCAAAGCCAATAATAGACTGCTAAAATCACTCATTGCTAATGATGATGTGCTTCAACAATATATTGCTGATGAAAAGAATGATTACTCTGATGAATTAATTTCGAAGGTGAACTCTTATCTAAGCAATAATGATGGTGTGGTTGGGTCACAAAAGGAGAAACCTAAGTTTACGGCCGTACAATTAGCTAATTGGTTACGAGTTGAAAACTATTTTGAAAGGGATAGCGATTTAAATATTGACCCATTGACACAAATGAAGGTCATTAAACTGCTCTACATTGCGTATGGGAGATTTTTAGCCGCAACCAGAAATAAATTATTTTCTTCAACAATCGTCCACTTCCAATATGGCCCATTGATAACGGAAGTACATGATAAATTTAATGGTCAAAGTGTTCTGGACATTGATAAGCCAGATAAAGAAGCGATGGATGACTATAACTTAGTTTCACAGGATGGCGAGATTGTAGATCTTCTAAGTAAAGTGAACGAAGATTACATTAACTACAACGCTTCTCGATTAAGCAAGCAAACTCATCGGGCAGGTTCACCGTGGGACTTAACCCCAGATCGGGAAGTAATTAAGGATCAGTTGATTTTTGATACGTTTAAGCGAGGGATAGAGGAATAGTTCTTAGCGACTCTAGTCAGCATTTATAACCATGAAAAGGCCTGTAATAACAGCATTTAACGGTGCTATTACAGGCCTTTTGTATACTATTTTTTGTATCTCCCCACCGTCTATATTAAAAATGGTAATGAGATGACTAAGGATGGTCTCAAACTCCATGAAACAGATTATTTCATTTATTCTAATCGATATGCGCGAGAACATGGTGCACGGAACTTTAAGCAAAAGACGGCTTACGTTGCACCAAACGACTTTATTGCTATGGCAGCTAAGCAAACCAACTACAAAGTTGACTGGTATCAGGCCTTGCTGACACGGGTTTACGAACAGCTGCCGGTGATTACCGAGGATGTTCAGGCAAGCGGTAATGTGAATGCCTACAATAGTAACAGTCGCTTTATTACGCAAAAAGGCAAAATCCTTAAAGAAAACCAACTAACGAAAAAGCAAAAAGAACTGCTTCATGATTACCGTCTTGTTCAGTACGATGTCACGGCAGGTAAGCACTATGTTGTTAAAACGATGAAGTAAGTAGTACTACAGATATGAATTTCAAGGTTAAGATTGCTAATAGAAAGGAATGAATTATTTTTCTCATTTACAATCAAACATCCTTAGTGTATGGTAGAAGGGATGTTGTGGCACCTGCTTTTACGAGGTGTCCTTTTATTTTGTAAATGTTAGGATTATTATAATGAATCGAGAAAAATTTTATCATTGGCTGTTTTGGCCGATTGTTTTTTTGACAATTGCGACACTAATATTTGTTTGTACCAAAATTCAGTTTATTTTTAAGCCATTTTGGACATTCCTATCAGTAGTTTTTGTCCCATTGCTGCTGTCGGGATTCTTATATTACATGTTGAACCCAATTCTGAATTTGATCATGAAGATCAGGATCGGTAAATTCCGGATAAATCGTGGCGTGGCTAGTTTACTAATTGTTGTCCTGCTAATACTAATTATCATTTGGGGAATTTCGGCATTAATTCCACCAGTAGTAAAGGAAATTAGCCAATTAGTTAATCACTTGCCGCAAACAGTTAATGGGCTGCAGAGTTTAATGAACGATACGATTAAGCATTCGCCGTTGAAACACGTGGATCTTAATGCATACTACCGTCAGTTTGATCATCAATTAGCCGCTTATGCACAAAAGATCTTGAAGGGGCTCTCTGAACGGGTTGGCGACATTATTGGAATGGTTACTAACATTACCGTTGTTACCATTACGGTTCCGGTAATGCTCTTTTACATGTTAAAGGATGGCTCAAAATTGGTCCCTGCCATTCAGAAGTGGCTTTCACCACACCACGCTAAGGAAGTTAACCAGTTGCTTGGCAAGATGAACAACACCTTATCTTCATACATTGCCGGACAAGTGATTGAATGTCTCTTCGTTGGCGTCTTTACTTCAATTGGTTACCTAATTATTCACGAACCACTGGCACTTGTCCTTGGGATTGTCGCTGGTTTGTGCAACATCATCCCCTATGTTGGTCCATATATCGGGATTGCCCCAGCACTATTTGTTTCATTGACAATGGCCCCGGATAAATTAATTTGGGTAATTGTCGTTGTTCTGATTGTTCAACAGGTTGATGGTAATATTATCTATCCAAATATTATCGGTAAGACCCTTAAGATTCATCCACTAACAATCATTGTCCTCTTGCTTGCTGCGGGGCACATTGCTGGGATTGCCGGAATGATTCTTTGTATCCCATTCTATGCTGTTCTTAAGACTGTGGTTGAATACATGTTTGATATTTATCGGATTGAGCATCCGGTGAAGGATGAACAGGGAGAATAATAGCTTTTTGTAATGTTTTATTAATAGATCTTAAAAATCCTGGAGGGTACTTTATAATACGCCTACAGGATTTTTTAAGTTTTAAAGAATATAAACTATTTGTTTTGTACCGCTTGGACAGCCTGTTCAGCAGTTAAGTTAAATGACTTCATTAAGCGTTGTTTGATATCTTGATTATCAAGACCAAGTTCTTTATTTTCCATTCAATTATATTCGGAAAGATTCCTATATATTATATAAAGAACGGCTAAAAATATAATTTAAACTATTTTTTATTTAAACTTGCAAAAGTTTTAAGGATCCTATATAGTTAGTTACATAAGCAATTAACCATATAACTAATTGGCTGTTAAGGAGATGATCTTTTGCAATTTCACTTTAACGAGTCAACACCGTTATACCAACAAATCGCAAGTCAACTGGAAGAAATGATTTTTACCGGTGGCTTTGATGAAGGGAGCCAGGTACCATCAACTACCCAGCTTTCCCAGCAATTACATATTAATCCAGCAACGGTTTTGAAAGGGATGAATATCCTGGTTGATGCGGGGTTGATTGAAAAGCACCGTGGACGCGGAATGTTTGTACGAACGGGGGCTCGACAAAAGATTATGGAAGAGCGTAAAGAAAGTTTCTATAAGGATTATGTCAAAACTCTCCTTGTGGAAGCACATAAATTAGGAATTAATAAGCAACATTTAGTCGAATTAATTGAGCGGGGTGAGCATGATGGAACAATTAAAGATTAGTCATTTATCAAAGAAATTTGGACGTCGAGTAATTCTTGATGATGTTTCATTCACTTTAGAGCCGGCAAAAATTTATGGCTTGCTCGGTCGAAACGGTGCGGGGAAATCGACTCTCCTAAACTTAATCAGTAACCGGATCTTTCCGACATCTGGTTCGATCAAGTTAGGTGATCAGGAGGTCAATACTGATCAAACTTTGGATAAGATTTTCCTTATTGGTGAAGATAACCTTTACTATAAGCAGGTAAAAATTAACCAAATGTTTGACCTTGCTGATGGTGCATACGGTAATTTTGATTATCAAAATGCTGAACAAATGCTTAAACAGTTTGAGCTTGATGGTAACCAAAAATTTGCCAAACTTTCCACTGGTCAAAAAACCGCTGCTAAGATTAGCTTGGCATTAAACGTTGATGCTGATTATATTTTTCTTGATGAGCCGGTATTAGGATTAGATGCTAACCACCGTGAAATTTTCTATCAAGAATTAATTAAGTCATACCAAAAGCGGCCACGGACGATCGTTTTGTCAACTCACTTAATTGATGAAATTCAACAATTGGTTGAGCATGTGATCTTGATTGATCGTCATCGGGTTCTTGAGGATGCTGATGTTCAGGATTTGCTGGACCGGGCATACGATATTTCTGGTCCTGCAAAGTTAGTTGATCAGTATACGGAAGGGTTGAACGTCCTTTCAACAACCGACTTGGGGAATATTCGGACAGCCCATGTCTTTGATCAGTTACCAGAAGATCGGATTCTTCCTGATCAAGTTCAGATTGGACACTATGATTTACAGCACTTATTTATCTACTTAACGAATGGAGGCCAACAAGAAGATGCTTAGTCATGAACAACGATTAGTAATTACCAATGTTTTTCATCGCCTCGGTTGGGCGTTAGCCGTTGCTGCTGCTTGGGCTGTCGGCGTAGTATTTTTGGGATATTTTGTTGAATTGCTAATTGATCGTCGTGTTGATTCATTTCTCGTTAGCTTGCAAGGAATTCCAGGAGTATTACCGCCAGTATTCACAATGATTTTACTCGGTTATTTCTTAATTACTGCTTATGATGATTTTAAGTGGACAATTCAAAACGGGATTTCACGAAAGACCCTTTGGTGGGGACGATTGATTGCTTTAGCCCTTGCTACCATTGGAATTTGGGTGGTTAATAACTTATTAAGCTTGTTTGACCACCCGCTAGCAAGTTGGCAGGCGATGGGGATGCAATTATTAGTTCTTCTTTCTAGTACGTTAATTTTTCAAATGATTGGTAATGGCTTTGGTTTGCTTAACCGGACCTGGAAGTGGATTGTCGGCATCGGCCTGCCGATCCTATTTATCATTTTCTTGGTTGCACTTATTCGGGCAATGATGAGCCTTAATATTGGTTATCAACATAATGAATGGATCGGTCCTAATAGTGCTCTTTGGACGATTCTTAGTTCTTCCAGCACTTGGTGGATCATTTGGGGAATCACCATGGTTATCGTCATTTTCCTTTCCAAGTTCTTCAACGATAAAATGCAATTGAGAAGGGATTAAGGAAAGAGAGTGCCTTCGCTCCAAAGAGTTTCCGGAAAGCTAGCAATTTCTCCTGACGAAGGCGACTCGCGCCTAGGAAGGAGGTTGCTAGCTCTAGGAAACTCGAGCGAAGCACGTTTAGACTAAGTTGCCTAGAAAAAGCTAGACAGAGATTGCGGTCACAGCAAGCACCCTTTTCGCCTTCCATTACCCAAAATAATTTAAAACACAAACAATCCCGTCACTAGTCATTTAACCGATTAGTAACGGGATTGTTTTTTAAAATTTACCATTCTTATTTTCCGGCTGCCTTGTTAATTGCATCAATTACTGCATAGCGGAACTGATTCTTTTCCAAGGCCATTACACCCTTAATTGTTGTACCGGCTGGTGAAGTAACTTGATCACGAAGTTCAGCGGGAAGTTTGTTAGTATCAAAAGCAAGTTTCCCGGTTCCCTTAACCATACTTGAAATCAAACGATAAGCTGTTTGTCGATTCATTCCGTTCGCAACGGCACCATCACTCATGGCATCCATGAAGACATCCACAAATGCTGGTCCACACCCGCCAATGACGCCAACAATATCTAATTGATTTTCACTAACTGGGATCACATCACCTAATAATTTAAGGAAAGCGATAATCTTATTTGCCTTTTCATCGGTAATCGCTTCAGGAAGAGCTAGCCCAATTGTTCCTGCATTAACGGCAACCGGGGTGTTGGGAATCATTGTTGCCACTGTAGCATTGGTAATCACTGATTGTAATTCTTTCAATGAAACACCAGCAGCTGCTGAGATAACAGTTGTTGAGGCGGGAAGCTGGCTTAATTCTTGAGCGATCTTTATTGTGATCGGTGCGGGGGTAGTAAGCACAACGAAGTCAGGATTAGCATTAACAACATCTTGATTATTATTAACGACGGTAAAGTCGAGATCTTGTCCAAGTTTGGTAACCCGAGGATTATCTGGGTTTTCGCCAATGATATTAAACTGGTTCGTATTTACGAGTCCCTTAATAATTGCGGACCCCATATTACCGACACCAACGACTGCAATTGTTTGTTGATTAGTCTCCATCTTGATCCTCCAATTTGACATAGTTGCCGGTAATAAACATTCCATTACCGACTTTGTACCAGATAATTTCATCATTATCACTCATCTTACCAGTGATCGTGATTTCTTGACCATCCTTAATTTCGCCAACTTTATCACCATATGGTTTATTAAAAGCGTCAATTGATCTTCCTGGAAGATAGTCAATCACTGCTTTTGTCTTCTTCATTGGAATTACTGCCATATTGTCAGCAAGCTTAGATTGAAAGTCTTCATCTTCGGTTTTGAATGGGTTATCCACAATTGTCATTTTGTCGTATTTTACCCATTGATCACTGCCAATTTCGTACCAAAATTCTCCTGATTTAGTTGCAACGCGGTGAAAGGCCTTCAGAACAATATCGTCCGGGAAAGGAGTGCCAACTTGCATCCCGTTCGGCATATCGTAAACTGCAGTAACCGCATCGAGGTGGAGATACATTTCGATCGATTCCACTTCACCCCAGTTTTTATTCCGATAATAAACGTGAATGCTATGTGGCTGATCATCAAATTTTCCGGTTAATTCCCCCTCACTTTTGACAAATTGGTAACCGTCGAATTGCTTCTTTTTAACGGAATATTCTTCTCCCATAAATCCCCGTAAGAGTTGGGGGACAACCAGGTTTTCTCCAGTATCAATATTTGTGTAGTAGACCCAGATTGGGTTTCCTGTTTTGAACTTATCTTCCATCCTTTTCACCCCGTCAACTATATTTACTTTTCATTATAGCATTGATAAGGTGAAACCTCTGTGATGAACAGGTTAACAAAGTGTAAAAAAATAGAAGACTGGAAAAACATGTTTTTTCCCAGTCTCCAATAGATTATTCGTAATTTAACTTTTAATCAGTAACTTTATCTGCCTGTGGTGCGGCAACAACAGTAATATTACCATCTTTATCTAGTTGTGCAGCAAGCTCGTGAGCATCATTGTGATCAAGAACATAGTCAGCAATTCGATCTTCGATTTGTTCTTGAATTACCCGACGAAGAGGACGCGCACCCATCTTTGGATCATACCCCAAGTCAACTAACTTCTCATCAACATTTTCAGGAACAGTAATTGATAAGTCACGGTCAGTCAGCATCTTGTTAACATCGCTAATCATCAGGTTAACAATCTTCATCAAATTATCCTTGCTGAGGGCATTGAATTGAACAATGTCATCAAACCGGTTCAAAAATTCTGGCTTAAAGTAGTTGGTCAATTTATCAATGATTGAGTGAGTACTTCCAGTTGACTCAGCACCAAAACCAACGCTAGCTTGAGCATCGCCAGTTCCGGCATTAGAAGTCATGATAATGATCGTGTCCTTGAAACTAACGGTCCGACCTTGTGAATCGGTTAATCGACCATCATCGAGGATTTGTAAGAACATGTGCATAACGTCAGGGTGAGCCTTTTCCACTTCGTCAAGCAAGATTAAGCTGTAAGGGTGACGACGAACTTGTTCAGTTAATTGACCAGCTTCTTCATAGCCAACATAACCTGGAGCCGCACCAATAAGTTTTGAAGTAGATGTCTTATCCATGTATTCTGACATATCAAAACGAATCATTGAATCCTTAGAACCAAATAGTTGAAGAGCAAGTTGCTTAGCCGTTTCGGTCTTCCCAACACCAGTAGGACCAACGAAGAGAAAACTACCAATTGGCCGACCAGACTTGTTTAAGCCAATCCGGTTCCGACGAATTGCCCGCGCAATCTTATCAACTGCTTCAGTTTGGCCAATGACATGTTCGTCAAGCTTCTTATCAAGATCCCGAAGTTGGTTTTCTTCTTGTTTTTGCAGATCGCCGACAGGAATATTAGTCTTTTCTTCGACAATATCCTGCATATCCTTAACGGTTACCGTTGCGGATTCCTCAGAATGATTTTCTTCTGCTTCCTTCTTTGCCTTTTCAAGCTTGCTTACTTGATCCCTATAAAAGGCAGCTTTTTCATAATCTTGGTTATCTGCTGCTTGTTGCTTATGTGCTTCAGCAGTGTGAATTTCGTTTTCAATTGCGTTTGGATCAACATTCTTTAACGTTAAATTCTTCCGTGAACCCGCTTCATCCATTAGGTCAATTGCCTTATCTGGCAGGAACCGTTCTTGAATGTAGCGATCTGAAAGTTTAGCGGCAGCCACGATTGCATCATCCGTGTACTTAACGTGGTGGTAATCTTGGTAGCGGCCTTTAATCCCGTTAAGGATCCGGATCGTTTCATCAACTGAAGGTTCATTAACTTCAACTGGTTGGAAACGCCGTGCAAGGGCAGCATCCTTTTCAATCTTTCGGTATTCATTAAGGGTAGTTGCACCAAGAAGTTGGAAGTCGCCACGGGCAAGGGCAGGCTTCAAAACGTTTCCGGCATCCATGCCGCCTTCAGCATTTCCGGCACCCATGATTTCGTGGATTTCATCAATGAAGAGGATAATGTTCTTGTTCTTCCGCACTTCGGCCATTAATTGTTGCATCCGCTTTTCAAACTGTCCCCGAATCCCGGTTCCTTGAACAAGGGAAACAACATCAAGCCGAATGATTTCTTTATTAGCAAGCTTTTCTGGTACTTCACCGGAAACAATCGCAGTAGCTAAGCCCTCAACGACAGCAGTCTTACCAACACCAGCTTCACCGATTAAAACTGGGTTATTCTTAGTCCGGCGATTAAGGATTTCAATAACTCGCTTGATTTCGTTATCACGACCGATAACTGGATCAATCTTTCCTTGGCGAGCAAGGTCGGTTAAGTTAATGCCGTACTGACCAAGGATTCCCTTGCCGCGACCACCGTTACCGCCTTGTCGTTGGTTTTGACCGCTAAAAGCAGCCCCATTACCAGCAGCTTGTTGACTTTGCATATTATTCATGGCATTCATGAAGTCTTCGAGGCTTCCAAAACCGAAATTATTCATTCCGTTACCTCCATTCATCATATTTGTTTGCATGTTTTGTAATTTTTGATAGCAATTTTGACATAAATCGAGTTGAACTCGTTGGCCATTAAGGTTCATTTGTAAATGGATCGTTGCAGGATTCTGATGACAATTTTGACAAAGCACCGCAAAATACCCCCTTAGTAAAATAGATCCGACCATCGAAAAGGAAATTATTATCTTTGACCTTTCCTGACCATTGATGTTAATTATACTTACTTTTTGTTTGACTGCAAGCCAAATGAATTGGTTTAAGAAAAAATTAGTCAAACTTTCTATTAAATTTTAGCACTCTTGATAGATGAATGCTAAAATAAGGGTGGTGAAAAAGTCAGAGATCCTTTAATGAGGTGGTTAAATGACGGAAAGAGATTATCAACAGGAACTTGAGGATTTGCATTCGGGAAAGATTAGTCATTTTGATATTACTCCAGAGGAATTTCAGGCATTTCAGCCGGTTTTTCATGGTTATCAATACCGGACGCAAATTGAAGCGGAAGCCCATCGTGGGGGAACGCTTACATATCGATTAAAAAAGCGATGATCAATCGTTGAGAGAACTTGTAATTAAAGTTTACAATTGCTAAAATAAAAGCAATGAAATTATCAGGGCCTGGCCACTGACAATTTGCTAATATGCTCGAAGGAGAATGATTTAATTATGGAAAAACGTGATTTTACAATTACATCTGAAACAGGTATTCACGCTCGCCCAGCAACTATCCTGGTTCAAGCAGCTTCTAAATATAATTCTGATGTTACCCTTTCATACGAAGGTAAGAGTGTTAATTTGAAGTCCATCATGGGTGTTATGTCACTCGGTGTTGGTCAAAATGCTTCAGTTACCATTACTGCTAAGGGTGACGATGAAAAGGAAGCTTTGGATGCCGTTGCTGAAACAATGAAGAAGGAAGGCTTAACAGACTAATGTCCACACTTTTGAATGGCTTGGCGGCGAGCAGTGGGATTGCTATTGCTCCTGCCTACCTATTAGTGGGACCAGATTTATCTGTTAACCAACAATATTCAGCAAATGAGAATCATGAGGTCAAACGGCTTCATGATTCTTTTACTTTAACGCTGAATGAAGTTCAGACAATTCGCCAGCATGCCCATAAATCATTGGGGAAGAGGGCAGCGGCAGTTGTTGATGATCAGCTGGCAATTTTAGATGACCGGTCCCTCCATGCTGAAATTCTTAAAAAAGTTAATCGTGACCATTTATCTGCAGAATGGGCAATTAAGAAAACTGCAGATGAGCAATTAAAAATTCTCGAAAAAATGAACGATAATGACTATCTTTCGTCGCGAGCAACGGCAATTAAGGACGTTACTAAAAGAGTGCTTAGTCATTTGATGGGGGTTGAACTTCCCGATCCAACTCTTTTGGATCATCGGGCAATTTTTGTAGCTCAAAATATTACACCAACTGATACCGCACAGTTTGACCGGCGATTTGTTGCCGGACTTGTTACTGATGACGGGGGTAGAACCTCTCATTTTACAATTATGAGTAAGACTCTATCGTTACCAGCAGTTGTTGGGACCGAGAAGGCTACTAAAATAATAAAAAATGGCGATTTACTGATCGTTGATGGGATTCATGGCAAAGTTATTGTTGATCCGTCAGAAGAGGAAGTAGATCATTATCAGCGATTAGCCGCCCAATTTGATCGCGAACAACAAGAGTGGGGGACATTAAAGGATGAACAAACCGTTAGTACCGATGGCCGCCACTTTAAGGTTGTTGCTAATGTCGGAACGCCAATTGATGTCCTTGATGCTCGGCAAAATGGGGCTGAAGGAATTGGCCTGGTTCGGAGTGAATTTTTGTATGCGAGTGGTGATCGACTTCCCAGTGAAAAAGAGCAAACACAAGCTTATAAACAATTCTTAACCGAAATGCCAGGGCAACGAGTAGTGGTCCGCACGCTTGATATTGGTGGTGACAAGAATCTGGGGATGCTAAAGCTGCCTCAAGAAAACAACCCGTTCCTTGGCTTTCGTGCAATCCGAATTGGCCTTGCTAAGCCTGAGATTCTTCGTCCACAATTACGGGCACTCCTTCGTGCATCTGTATATGGACGGTTAGCAATCATGTTTCCAATGATCGCGACGGTTGAAGAATTTTGGCAAGCACGAAAAATTTTGGATGAAGAACGGCAACGACTATTAAATGAGGGAGTTCAAGTAGCAGATAACATTGAAGTCGGGATGATGCTTGAGATTCCTTCAAGTGCCGTGATGGCAGATGCCTTTGCCCGTGAGGTGGATTTCTTTAGTATCGGCAGTAATGATTTAATTCAATACTTATTTGCAGCTGATCGGGGGAATCCTCGCGTGGCCTACCTTTATCAAGAATTACATCCGGCCGTTCTTCGTTTAGTTAAGAAAGTTATTGACGCAGCTCATGCTGAAGGTAAGTGGGTAAGTATGTGCGGTGAAATGGCAAGCAACCCATTAGCAACCCCATTGTTAATGGCGATGGGATTGGATGAATTCTCCATGAATAGTAGCAGCATTTTGCATATTCGCTCATTAATTAATCAACTTAATACTCGTCAATTACAACCGCTAGTTCACAAGGCTCTCAATGCGACAACTGCTGCCGAAGTTGAACGATTGGTTCGTCAAGCAGTCCCTAAAGTGATCGAATAAATCCTTAAGTGATCTTAATATTTGACAAAAAAACTTGTTGTTGCTGATTGAACAGTCTACAATTGTCAGGATACCTTTTTGCGGATCATTAGATGCTTTTGTATAATGATCTTACGATTATTTTAAATTGAGATTAAAGAAAAAAGGAGCAATTAGCTTGAAGATAGGTCTTTTTACAGATACATATTTTCCCCAAGTAAGCGGGGTCGCGACGTCGATTAAGACGCTCCGTGATGAACTAATTGCTCAGGGACACCAGGTATATATTTTTACCACAACGGATCCTAAAGCAAAGGACGATGACAAAGAAAATGGGATCTATCGTTTTCCAAGCATCCCCTTTGTGTCATTTACGGATAGACGAATTGCCATTCGGGGTGCTTTTCGTGCAATCAAGATTGCAGAGAAGCTTCAATTGGATATTGTTCATAATCAGACCGAATTTTCGTTGGGGGTAATGGGCAAAGTTGTTGCTCATCACCTGAACATCCCTTGTCTTCATACTTATCACACAATGTATCAGGACTATCTTCATTACATTGCTAATGGCCATATTCTAAAGCCAAAGGATGTTGGTCGATTAGCCCATATTTATCTCCATAATATTTCTGGAGTAGTGGCACCGAGTGAACGGGTGTTAGAGACAATGCGTTCTTATAATGTTGACGCACCAATTCGGATTATTCCAACTGGGATTAACTTGCGAGTATATGGTCAGCGGGATTCTCTTGAAGAGAAGAACGCTCTCCGTGCCAAGTGGGGGTATAAGCCAGATACACCAGTGCTTTTATCGTTAAGCCGGCTTGCATTTGAAAAGAATATCCATACCTTAATTGAAGCAATGCCCGATATCTTAGCTAAAAAACCTGATGCTCAGTTACTGATAGTTGGGGATGGACCCGCAAGAGAAACTTTGGAACGACAGGTTCGGCACCTGCATTTGACTGATCATATTCAGTTTGCGGGGCAGGTTGATAATGATGATGTTCATCATTACTATCAAATGGCAAATGTTTTTGTTTCTGCGTCTGATTCTGAGTCCCAGGGATTGACATATGATGAAGCATTGGCATCCGATTTGCCGATTGTGGTAATGCGGAGTGAGTATACTGATGAGTTAATTGATGACCCAGCTATTGGGGTTAGCTTCCAAAAGCGGATTGATCTTGTTAATGGTGTCCTTCGTTACCTTAATAATCCGCGGACGCCTGAGGAACAGAATAAGCGTGATGCAAAATTACACGAGATTTCTGCAGAAGTATTTGCTCAGCGGATTCTTAAATTTTATCAAGATTGCCAAGAGACAATGGCTGAGAAGCAATCTAGTCAATCAAAGGGTACATTTCGGAATCTTTTTCATCGATCGAGGAGTTAAGTAATGTTAAAAATTACCATGTTTTCGTCTGCCGACAAGGTTGCCGGACAAGGGGTCGGCAGTGCTTACTTGGAATTAATCCATCTCTTAAAAACTCGCTTTGCCGATCAGTTTGACATTGCGATTAATAAATATCGAAAAAGCCAGATCAGTCATTACCACACGATTGATCTGCCCTTTTATTTCTCAACATTTTCTAAAAAGCGGGGACGGAAAATTGGCTACGTTCATTTCCTTCCCGAAACTTTAGAGGGAAGCTTACAAATTCCACAACCATTTCGTGGAATCTTTTATCGGTACGTAATCGCCTTTTATAAGCGGATGGATCACTTAGTTGTCGTTAATCCATCCTTTATTGATAAGCTAGTTGCGTACGGGATTCCTCGTGACCACGTGACTTATATTCCTAATTTTGTTGACTCGGATAACTTTTTCCCGGTTGATAAACAAACTCGGCAAGAATATCGGAAAAAGTATCATCTGCCAGCAGACAAGTTTGTGGTTCTCGGAAGCGGTCAGATCCAGGAACGAAAAGGAGTTCCCGATTTTATTAAACTGGCCCAACAGAATTCCAATATCCAGTTTGTGTGGGCAGGTGGCTTTTCGTTTGGCCGCTTAACTGATGGTTACAGTGAGTTAAAAAAAGTTGTTGATAATCCACCGACAAATTTGCTGTTTACGGGAATTGTTAGTCGAAAAGAAATTGCAGAATTAAATAATGCTGCTGACTTATTCTTACTTCCATCATTCAACGAACTATTTCCAATGTCAGTTCTTGAAGCATTCAGTTGTGGTACGCCCGTAATGCTTCGTGATCTTGATTTGTATCATTCAATCATTGATGGGGATTACGAACCGGCGAAGGATGTCAGTGAAATGCAAACTAAGCTTGTAGAACTCACCCATAATCCGGAAAGATTGAATTACTTACGGGAACGAGCAGTTGAAACTTCAAAGCGTTACTCGAAAGATCACTTAGCAAAAGTTTGGGATCGCTTTTACCGTCAACAAGCAAAGGAGGCTAATTAATGAGCCGGCGTAATTGGGGCGTCCTGGTTATGATGCTCCTGATTGGGGTGGGGATTTTTGTATACGCCTTACGTGACATTAATCTTCATGTTTTGATTCAGGAATTTAATACGATCAATTGGGGATGGATGCTTGTTGCGGTTATTTGTATTTGTCTTTACCTCGGATTGGAAGGAGTTGTGGTAAAGATATTTATGAAAGATCGCTATCCAGATTTTACCTGGAAAGACTCATTTCGGTTACCTCTAATTGAACAGCTATTTAATGGGATTACTCCATTTTCAACTGGGGGACAGCCTGCACAACTGGTGGCGATGCTCCAATCTGGTGTGGATGGCGGAATTGCTAGTTCCGTTCTTTTAATGAAGTTTGTTGTCTTTCAAGCGATGATTGTAGTAAACTTTCTTATTTCGCTATTAATTGGTTTTCATTATATTGAAGAAAAACTTCACGCATTAGCATTATTAGTTGTCTTTGGCTTTACAATCCACCTTGCTGTCATCGTTGGCTTGTTGATGGTGATGTATTGGTACCACTTTACTAAAAAAGCAACGAACCTGCTTATTAAGCCGCTTGCATTATTTATGAAAGCCAAACGATACGAAAGAATGAAGATTCTTTTGAACGAGAAAATTGATTCTTTCTACCAGGAAAGTCTAAAAATGAAAAAGGAATATGGTAAGTTAGCAAGAGTATGCATCGTCACAATTGCTCAGCTCTTTTTCTACTACATTATTCCGTATTTCATTCTTCTTGCTTTAGGCGTTCATCATATTAACTTCATAATGGTAGTTAGCCTGCACGTGTTAATCTTTATGGTGATTTCACTATTTCCAATTCCTGGAGGTGCAGGAGGGGCAGAATATAGTTTTTCCGTTTTATTTGCTAGTTTTGTCAATTCGAATACTAAATTGATTTTAGCAATGCTTCTTTGGCGGTTATTAACGTATTATTTTGGGATGTTTGCTGGAATAATTGCTTTAATCGTTAAGCCAAACCGGGTTCAACATCGTAAATGAGTTTGATAGATTGTCGAAATAAAATGAATGATTAGAATTGATTTGGAAGCTTTCAAGAAAAATCAAGGTATGATTGAATTTTATATGTTCAAGTAGAGTGAGGGTGAGAAAAAGTTTTCTCGCCCTTATTATTTAAAACGAATGTGGGGGATGAAGGGTGTACTCTTCAAATTTAGAAAAAATTATTAAACGACTTCAAGCAATGACACTTGATCACTCTAATAATAGACAGAAAAGAATATTTGAACAGTTTGGAATTCCTCTTTGTGAGATAACGTATATTCGCTCAAGTGGTGAATTCGTTTTTGAACGCTATCGTCCGCGAGAACGTTTTCGTTTTGATGATATTGATTTAGCTGCAATTGAAGTCTTTAATTGCCTGTATGATTTTAAGCATACATTTTAAATTAGAATTTCCTATTGACGTGGACTAGCGAACAAGGTATATTAGTTATCGTTGCCTGTGAGGTAATATGAATGAAAGTTACATTTTATTGTAAATTCATTTGAAATAATATGTTGACATTAATTTGTTGTCATGATATATTATTTAAGCTGCTTGTTGAGGTCAATGATTTAATCTTTGATGAGTTAATCAATTAAAATTAGTTGTTGACATTGAAATGGGTATGCGATAAAATATTAAATGTTGTTCAGCTTTGCAGTTGAACAAGGTAGACCTTTGAAAACTGAACAAAGTTTCGACGAATCAAATGTGTAGGGTCTTCAATCATTACGATTTGAAGCAAAACATTTGCGAAGTCAATTCGCTTAATTAATTTGAATTAGAGCTATTCAAGTTCTTATATTTTATATGAGAGTTTGATCCTGGCTCAGGATGAACGCCGGCGGTGTGCCTAATACATGCAAGTCGAGCGCACTGGCCCAACTGATATGACGTGCTTGCACTGAATTGACGTTGGATTACCAGTGAGCGGCGGACGGGTGAGTAACACGTGGGTAACCTGCCCTGAAGTGGGGGATAACATCTGGAAACAGGTGCTAATACCGCATAACAACGAAAACCACATGGTTTTCGTTTCAAAGATGGTTTCGGCTATCACTTCAGGATGGGCCCGCGGTGCATTAGCTAGTTGGTAAGGTAACGGCTTACCAAGGCAATGATGCATAGCCGAGTTGAGAGACTGATCGGCCACAATGGAACTGAGACACGGTCCATACTCCTACGGGAGGCAGCAGTAGGGAATCTTCCACAATGGGCGCAAGCCTGATGGAGCAACACCGCGTGAGTGAAGAAGGGTTTCGGCTCGTAAAGCTCTGTTGTTGGAGAAGAACGTGCGTGAGAGTAACTGTTCACGCAGTGACGGTATCCAACCAGAAAGTCACGGCTAACTACGTGCCAGCAGCCGCGGTAATACGTAGGTGGCAAGCGTTATCCGGATTTATTGGGCGTAAAGCGAGCGCAGGCGGTTGCTTAGGTCTGATGTGAAAGCCTTCGGCTTAACCGAAGAAGGGCATCGGAAACCGGGCGACTTGAGTGCAGAAGAGGACAGTGGAACTCCATGTGTAGCGGTGGAATGCGTAGATATATGGAAGAACACCAGTGGCGAAGGCGGCTGTCTGGTCTGCAACTGACGCTGAGGCTCGAAAGCATGGGTAGCGAACAGGATTAGATACCCTGGTAGTCCATGCCGTAAACGATGAGTGCTAGGTGTTGGAGGGTTTCCGCCCTTCAGTGCCGGAGCTAACGCATTAAGCACTCCGCCTGGGGAGTACGACCGCAAGGTTGAAACTCAAAGGAATTGACGGGGGCCCGCACAAGCGGTGGAGCATGTGGTTTAATTCGAAGCTACGCGAAGAACCTTACCAGGTCTTGACATCTTGCGCTAACCTAAGAGATTAGGCGTTCCCTTCGGGGACGCAATGACAGGTGGTGCATGGTCGTCGTCAGCTCGTGTCGTGAGATGTTGGGTTAAGTCCCGCAACGAGCGCAACCCTTGTTACTAGTTGCCAGCATTCAGTTGGGCACTCTAGTGAGACTGCCGGTGACAAACCGGAGGAAGGTGGGGACGACGTCAGATCATCATGCCCCTTATGACCTGGGCTACACACGTGCTACAATGGACGGTACAACGAGTTGCGAACTCGCGAGAGTAAGCTAATCTCTTAAAGCCGTTCTCAGTTCGGACTGTAGGCTGCAACTCGCCTACACGAAGTCGGAATCGCTAGTAATCGCGGATCAGCATGCCGCGGTGAATACGTTCCCGGGCCTTGTACACACCGCCCGTCACACCATGGAAGTTTGCAATGCCCAAAGTCGGTGGCCTAACCATTTGGAGGGAACCGCCTAAGGCAGGGCAGATGACTGGGGTGAAGTCGTAACAAGGTAGCCGTAGGAGAACCTGCGGCTGGATCACCTCCTTTCTAAGGAATAAAACGGAAACCTACACATCGAAGAAACTTTGTTTAGTTTTGAGAGGTTTACTCTCAAGCTTGCACTTTGAAAACTAAATAATATCAATTTTCTTTATTAATTAACAAAACAAACCGAGAACACCGCGTTATTTTGAGTTTTTTAGAAATAATCGCTAACTCAATTAATCGGATAATCACGAAGTGATTATCAAGGTTAAGTTATGAAGGGCGCATGGTGAATGCCTTGGTACTAGGAGCCGATGAAGGACGGGACTAACACCGATATGCTTCGGGGAGCGGTAAGTACGCTTTGATCCGGAGATTTCCGAATGGGGAAACCCAACCAACTTAGTCGTTGGTTGCTTGACTAGTGAATCTATAGCTAGCAAGCGGTAGACGCAGTGAACTGAAACATCTCAGTAGCTGCAGGAAGAGAAAGAAAAATCGATTCCCTCAGTAGCGGCGAGCGAACGGGGAAGAGCCCAAACCAACGAGCTTGCTCGTTGGGGTTGTAGGACTGAACATTTGAGTTACCAAAGAGCGACGTAGTCGAAACAGTTGGGAAGCTGTGCCAGAGATGGTGAAAGCCCAGTAGACGAAACGGCACTCTCTCAGTTCAGGATCCTGAGTACGGCGGGACACGTGAAACCCCGTCGGAAGCAGCGAGGACCATCTCGCAAGGCTAAATACTCCCTAGTGACCGATAGTGAACCAGTACCGTGAGGGAAAGGTGAAAAGCACCCCGGAAGGGGAGTGAAATAGTTCCTGAAACCATGTGCCTACAAGCTGTCGGAGCCCATTAATGGGTGACGGCGTGCCTCTTGCAGAATGAACCGGCGAGTTACGATTGCATGCAAGGTTAAGGTGGAAAAACCGGAGCCGCAGCGAAAGCGAGTCTGAAATGGGCGTATGAAGTATGTAGTTGTAGACCCGAAACCAGGTGACCTACCCATGTCCAGGTTGAAGGTGCGGTAAAGCGCACTGGAGGACCGAACCCGTGTCAGTTGAAAATGGCTGGGATGAGGTGTGGGTAGCGGTGAAATTCCAAACGAACTTGGAGATAGCTGGTTCTCTCCGAAATCTCTTTAGGGGGAGCCTTGGGAATTAGAATCGTGGAGGTAGAGCTACTGTTTGAACAAGGGGCCCGTCATGGGTTACCAACTTCAGATAAACTCCGAATGCCATTGATTTATGCCCAGGAGTCACACGATGAGTGATAAGATCCACCGTGTAAAGGGGAACAGCCCAGATCACCAGTTAAGGTCCCTAAATATATGCTAAGTGGAAAAGGATGTGGAGTTGCATAGACAACTAGGATGTTGGCTCAGAAGCAGCCACCATTTAAAGAGTGCGTAATAGCTCACTAGTCGAGTGATTCTGCGCCGAAAATGTACCGGGGCTAAGCATATTACCGAAACTGTGGATGTGCACTACGTGCACGTGATAGGAGAGCGTTCTAAGGGCGGTGAAGCTAGACCGTGAGGACTGGTGGAGCGCTTAGAAGTGAGAATGCCGGTATGAGTAGCGAAAGACAGGTGAGAATCCTGTCCACCGAATGACTAAGGTTTCCTGGGGAAGGCTCGTCCTCCCAGGGTAAGTCGGGACCTAAGCCGAGGCCGAGAGGCGTAGGCGATGGATAACAGGTTGAGATTCCTGTACCAGTTAACTGCGTTTGACGATGGAGGGACGCAGGAGGCTAAGCAAACCTCACGATTGGAAGAGTGGGGCCAAGCAGTAAGTCAGGATGTGAGTCAAATGCTTACATCCGGGTTGACAAGCTGTGATGGGGAGCGAAATTACAGTAGCGAAGTTGCCGATGTCACACTGCCGAGAAAAGCTTCTAAGGAGCACGTTAACTGCCCGTACCGCAAACCGACACAGGTAGTCGAGGAGAGAATCCTAAGGTGAGCGAGTGAACTCTCGTTAAGGAACTCGGCAAAATGACCCCGTAACTTCGGGAGAAGGGGTGCTGGTCGCAAGACCAGCCGCAGTGAATAGGCCCAGGCGACTGTTTATCAAAAACACAGGTTTCTGCAAAATCGTAAGATGAAGTATAGGGGCTGACGCCTGCCCGGTGCTGGAAGGTTAAAAGGAAGGGTTAGCTTCGGCGAAGCTCTGAATTGAAGCCCCAGTAAACGGCGGCCGTAACTATAACGGTCCTAAGGTAGCGAAATTCCTTGTCGGGTAAGTTCCGACCCGCACGAAAGGCGTAACGATCTGGGCGCTGTCTCAACGAGAGACTCGGTGAAATTGAAATCCCTGTGAAGATGCAGGGTACCCGCGACAGGACGGAAAGACCCCATGGAGCTTTACTGTAGCTTGATATTGAGTGTTTGTACTGCTTGTACAGGATAGGTAGGAGCCATAGAAGTCGGAACGCTAGTTTCGACGGAGGCGTTGGTGGGATACTACCCTTGCATTATGACCACTCTAACCCGCAGCACTGAACGTGCTGGGAGACAGTGTCAGGTGGGCAGTTTGACTGGGGCGGTCGCCTCCCAAAAGGTAACGGAGGCGCCCAAAGGTTCGCTCAGAATGGTTGGAAATCATTCGCAGAGTGTAAAGGCACAAGCGAGCTTGACTGCGAGACAGACAGGTCGAGCAGGGACGAAAGTCGGGCTTAGTGATCCGGTGGTTCCGCATGGAAGGGCCATCGCTCAACGGATAAAAGCTACCCTGGGGATAACAGGCTTATCTCCCCCAAGAGTCCACATCGACGGGGAGGTTTGGCACCTCGATGTCGGCTCATCGCATCCTGGGGCTGTAGTCGGTCCCAAGGGTTGGGCTGTTCGCCCATTAAAGCGGTACGCGAGCTGGGTTCAGAACGTCGTGAGACAGTTCGGTCCCTATCCGTCGCGGGCGGAGGAAATTTGAGAGGACCTGTCCTTAGTACGAGAGGACCGGGATGGACATACCGCTGGTGTACCAGTTGTTCCGCCAGGAGCACCGCTGGGTAGCTATGTATGGACGAGATAAACGCTGAAAGCATCTAAGTGTGAAACTCGCCTCGAGATGAGATTTCCCATTCCTTCGGGAAGTAAGACCCCACAAAGATGATGTGGTAGATAGGATGGAAGTGGAAGTGCCGTGAGGCATGAAGCGGACCATTACTAATCGGTCGAGGACTTAACCAAGTTAAGCGGTAAGGTTTGGAAGAAGAGCGATATTGTTTAGTTTTGAGAGCGTAAGCTCGAACCCGCAAAGGGTAAGTGTGGTGATGATGGCTTGAAGGATACACCTGTTCCCATGCCGAACACAGAAGTTAAGCTTCAACACGCCAAAAGTAGTTGGGGGATCGCTCCCTGCGAGGATAGGACGTTGCCACGCGATTTGATTGAGCTTTGGCACCTGGTTCGTTGCCAGGGCTCGGATTTTGGAGAGTTGTCCGAGTTGGCCGAAGGAGCAGCATTGGAAATGCTGTATACGGGTTAAAGCCTGTATCAAGGGTTCGAATCCCTTACTCTCCGTTGTTATGACCCGTTAGTCAAGTGGTTAAGACACCAGCCTTTCACGCTGGTATCGTGGGTTCAAATCCCGCACGGGTCACTCTTTATGGAGGATTAGCTCAGTTGGGAGAGCATCTGCCTTACAAGCAGGAGGTCACAGGTTCGAGCCCTGTATCCTCCATTCACAACGAAAGTTGTGTTTGGTAATTTAATAAAACCCATATTATCGCAATGGCTCGGTAGCTCAGTTGGTAGAGCAACGGATTGAAGCTCCGTGTGTCGGCGGTTCGATTCCGTCCCGCGCCATTTATGGGGGAGTAGCGAAGTCTGGTTAAACGCGACGGTCTGTAAAACCGTTCCTTCGGGTTCGGTGGTTCGAATCCACTCTCCCCCACTTTATAGGGATATAGTTAAACGGTATAACTACGGTCTCCAAAACCGTCATTGTGGGTTCGATTCCTACTATCCCTGCTTTTATGAATTTTTTGGCGGTATTGGTGAAGTTTGGTTAACACACCGGTTTGTGGGTCCGGCACGCGTGGGTTCGAATCCCACATACCGCCCTTTGTTAAAAGGGTTTATCACTTTTAACGTTAACTATTTGGTGGTATAGCCAAGTGGTAAGGCAGAGGTCTGCAAAACCTTTATCATCGGTTCAAATCCGATTACCACCTTTTAGTTGTTAGCTAATATTAATATTTTGCCTCTGTGGCGGAATTGGCAGACGCGCTGGACTCAAAATCCAGTTCCCGTTGAGGGAGTGTGGGTTCGACCCCCACCGGAGGCATACTTTAGACGGATAATTAATATTAGTTAGCAAACAATGAAGTAGGTTGAAGCTTGATATATTTAGCTTCAACCTACTTTTTTTACTTAATGTCTTTATGCCTAGTTAAGCACGTGAGCATAACGTAAACATACAAAATTACACGGTAAAAAGATAAAAATAAAGTTAATCCATAACCCAATATTTATTCGCAAATTTACCGATAGCTTCACCTAATTCTTCTGGTGAGGCTTTTATTTTACCTTGCAGCCAGTCAATAAAGATCCCAAAAATTCCCGCAACTCCGTAAATATTACCGATAATTTGTTCCAATCCATTTGAATTATCATAATTAACTAGTTCGTGCTTGAAGCGATCTTGAAGATAGCTGATTGTTAATTCACTGTTTTGCTTACTAGCAAGCATGGTAAGTATGTCTTGCTGCGTTGAGATATAGTCTGAAAGGGCCTGGAATAATGGAATAAAATTATTGTCTTTAGTTGCCTGTGAATAATATCTACTAAAAATGTCCAAAAGATCTTTAGCTAATTCATTAATTAATGAATGATAAAGGTCATAGATATCTTGATAATGCGTATAAAAAGTTCCCCGACCAATATCTGCTAGCTCGGTGATTTCTGAAACAGTAATGCGAGAAAGAGCTTTTTTGCTAAGTAGATTAATTAAAGCTTTCTTTATTTGACGTTTGGTTCTATTTACACGACGATCAGTCATTTTATTCTCTCCATTTTCTTTTTTTATCGACAAGCTTGGTTAAAATATTCAAAATTTGACACTATCCTATAGATTAACCATTGTTTAACTTACTATCCATAATATATTATACGTATGTCAATTAATCAACAGCTGTTCAAAAAATTAAAAGAGGAGCAAAATAAATGAATTGGATACGTAGAAATTATGTTGCGACAATTATTATCTGGTTATTTCTAACTGTAGTATCAGTAGTTACGTTACCCGACATTTCAGCATTGATTCGCCAAAAAGGTCAGGTGACTTTACCGGTAACTAGTGAAAGCTTTCAGGCGTATAAGCTGAATAAACAGATGCAGACAGGAAAAAATTCTAGTTCGGTTGTAATTGTTTATCATAATAAGAGCAAGCTAAATCAGGAGGATCAGCGAAAGATCAATGATCGGGTTAAGCAGTTAGCCCGTCAAAAGAAGAATTATCAGGTCACAAAAATTACCAGTACATTAAATGGTAAAGAAGTTGCTAAACAGGTTATTTCTCGCAACCGGCAAACCGAGTTGGTTAATGTTGATGTTGAGAAAACAGCTAACTTTGATCAGCAGGCACAACAGATCAAGCGACTTTTAAAAGTAGAAGGGTTACAGACATATGTTACTAGTGACACCTTATTAGCAGATGAATTTTCTAATACGACTGAAGAGGGAATAAAGAAGACTGCGGTTATTACCATTATCTTTATTTTTATTGTATTAGTGCTGGTTTTTCGTTCGTTAATCATTCCCCTAGTTTCGTTATTAAATGTAGGAATTGCGATGATTATTTCCCTAAGTTTAGTGATGAACCTTGCTAAGTATTTTAATTTTCCCATTTCTGACTTTACACAGGTCTTTTTAGTGATCATTCTGTTTGGAATTGGTACTGATTATAATATTTTGCTGTACGATAAGTTCAAAGAGGAGCTTGCAAACAGCAATCAATATCAAGCAATTAACGTTGTCAAAGCGTCAGCTGGCCGAACAATCCTATACAGCGGATTATCAGTCTTTATTGGCTTTGCTGCGTTAAGTTTTGCCAAATTTTCGTTCTATCGGTCAGCAGTTAGTTGTTCGGTTGGTGTTTTAGTTCTGTTAGCAGTATTACTAACCCTAAACTACTTCTTTATGGCTGTGTTAGGAAGAAAACTATTTTGGCCGTCACATAATTTTAAGGTTCAGCAGTCAAGTCAAGTTTGGCGGTTCCTATCACAACGGGGATTGAAACAGCCGCTGATTTATATTGTGATTTTTAGGGTGATTGCAGGGATAACAATTGTGAATGCCCCGCAACAATTAAACTTTAATTCAGCTGATGAGGTGCCGAATAGTAATCCAATTAAGAAGGGATACTTGATTGCCCAACGTGATTTCTCAAAAGGGAAAATATCACCAACCACAATTAACATTAAATTAAACCATCCCTTAAACAACCAGCAGGATTTGGCAGCAATTGATCAGATTACCAATGCTGTTAAGAAAAATTCAGGGGTGAAGTCGGTAATGTCGGTTACCCAACCCACCGGGAGACCGCTTAACCAGCTTTATGTCAAAAATCAATTGAAAACTGTTTTGACTGGCCTACAACAATCACAGACTGGTTTAACAACGATCAAGAATGGCTTGCAGAATGCTAGTAATCAACTGGCTAGTGCTAACATTAAGGAACAACTTGCACAAGTCCAACAATTAGCAGATGGAAGTCAGAGATTAGCAGATGCTAGTGGTCAATTTAACACTGGTTTAAATCAATACGTTGCAGGAACAAATCAGTATCTTGCAGGGACTAATCAACTAGCGAGCGGAATCGGTCAATTGCAAGTGGGGATTAACCCATTTGCAAGCGGTATTAATCAGGTGACTTCTGCTAGTCAGAAGTTGAATCAATCGGTAACAGAAGCTAACCAGCAGATCCAACAACTATCGTCACTGATGAATAGCCATTCCACTGGATCTTATTTTGCAATGGCCAGTCAATTAAACCAGGGAACAAGTCAACTAGCTGGTGCATTAACCACAATTAATCAGCAAGTCCCAACGTTAAGTCAAGGAATTAACCAACTAACTAATGGGAGTAGTGAACTGACTCATACTGGAAATCAGCTAAAAACAGCTGGCAATCAATTAACTAGTGGTGGTTAACAGTTAAACGGTGGTATTAATCAAGTTAACGGCGGAGTTCAACAACTAAATCACCAACTACAAGCGATGTCTAGCCAGTTAAATCAGCTAGAAGCCGGCTTAAATCAGGCAGTTAGCGGATTAGATAAAGTTCAAAATGGAATTAGTGAAGTGCAATCATACCTTAGTGAATTGAAAAACTCACCAGCAGGTAATCAGTTAAACATTCCTCGAAATGAACTTAATAATAGTGATCTCGTGACTTCCTACAATATTTATATGAATAAAGACCGTCAATTAACACAATTATCAGTAGTTTTAAAAGCTGATCCTAATAGTCATACTGCTGCCAAAACAGTTAAGCAGCTTGAAAAAGATGTTAAAGCACAGATAAAAGCGACATCATTAAGCAAGGCCAAAGTGGCGATTGGAGGCCAAACGTCACAAAATCTTGATCTTGAGACCTTATCTCAGGGCGACTTCACACGGACTGCTATGATCATGATTATTGGTATTGGGATTGCCTTGCTATTCTTTACGCGGTCAGTTCTTCAACCAATGGTGATTATTGCTACTCTGGTTGGAACCTACTATACTGCCATTAATTTAACAGCCCTTATTGCACAGCACTTTTTTCATGAACGCATGTTAACGTGGAATGCACCCTTTTTCACCTTTATTATGCTTGTCGCGTTAGGAGTCGATTACAGCATTTTCCTGATGATGCGTTATCGAGATGAAGAACTAGTGGATCCTGGAAATCAGGTTAAGCATATTCTACAAGCTGCAACCGTTATCGGTACTGTTGTGATGTCAGCAATTATTATATTGAGTGGAACCTTTGCTGCCCTAATCCCATCTGGAGTCATGACCTTAATTCAGGTTGCAATTGCCGTGATTCTTGGCTTGATGATTTTGGTAACCGTATTGCCAATTATTATGTCTGCGTATGTTAAATTAACTTATGATTCACGGGTTAATAGGGGAATTGGAATAAAAAATAATACAAAATAATCAAAAATTTAGACCTCTCCACTGAATTTTATTGAAGTAATCAGTTATATATGAATCATTTTTCATGTATCTAGATTAATAAATTTTTAGTTAGATGATTTATCTATTGATAATATGAAGAAGAGAAAAAAGACGGATTTTCAATACAAAATCCGGAAGAAAGTTAATAAGGCAAGACCTTGTACTTTATCATTCTTAATTAGATTGTCTCAATTTAGCAAAAATCACAATAAATAGTAGATATAATATATCACCCCCTACATATTGTGTTGAGGAAGTCAACCTTTCTCTTCAATTTATTCAATAGTAAGATAGCAATCGTTAAACAATAAAAGAGGGGTCTGCAGAAATGAAAATAGAGTTAATGAATGATACAAGTTTACAAAATCTAACCGATGTAAAGGTTGTAAAGCGTGATGGCACTGAGACACCCTTTTACGGCTATAAGATTGACTTAGTGTTAAAGGAACTAAATGCTGACAGTAAAACGAAAGCTGCTGTTTACCAAGAGCTGCTCTCCTTTATGGGAAAGAAAACAGTTTCTACTATTGAAATTGCACAAGCATTTATTTCGGGGCTAAAGAAAGCAGACCAAAATATTCTGGCCCAAAAATATGTTAACTATCGCCGTCAAGACGAGGAAAACTTTGCGGAAGCAACTGATCCGCAATACAAGCTTAGTCAATTATTTGACCGTAATTCGCGGGTTGTCCACGAAAACGCAAATAAGGATAGCCACGTTTTTAATACGCAACGGGATCTGGAAGCAGGGGTCGTTAGCCGTGCTTTGGGATTGAGAATGTTACCTGATTTAGTAGCTAAGGCTCATTTACGTGGCGATATTCACTGGCATGATTTGGACTATTCCCCAGTAACACCCGAAACTAATTGTTGCTTGATCGACTTTGATGAAATGTTTAAGAATGGCTTCAAGATCGGGAATGCTTGGGTTTCTTCACCACGTTCAATTCAAACGGCAACTGCTCAGATGTCCCAAATTATTGCAAACGTAGCTTCATTACAGTACGGTGGTTGTTCCGCTAACCGGATTGACCAATTATTGGAACCATATGCAAAGCTAAACTACCAAAAGCATATGAAGGATGCTGAACAATGGATTGCCCCTGAAAAGCGGGAAGAATTTGCTCGTGCGAAGACAAAGAAGGATATTTATGATGCAATGCAGGCTCTGGAATATGAGATCAATACTCTTTACTCAAGCCAGGGGCAAACACCATTTACCACAATCAACTTTGGCCTAGGGACCAGTTGGATTAGCCGGGAAATTCAAAAAGCAATTCTGAAGATCCGGATTAAGGGATTAGGGAAGGAACACCGGACAGCAATCTTCCCTAAATTGATTTTTACATTGAAGCGCGGATTGAACTTACAACCTGGTGATCCAAATTATGATATTAAGCAACTGGCACTTGAATGTTCAACTAAGCGGATGTACCCAGATCTATTGATGTACGACAAAATTAAAGAAATCACTGGCAGTTTTAAGACGCCAATGGGATGTCGTTCGTTCTTGCAGGGATGGAAAGACCCTGAAACAGGTAAAGAGGTTAATTCTGGTCGAATGAATCTTGGGGTTGTAACGGTTAACTTACCGCGGATTGCCCTTGAAGCTCAAGGCGATAAGGAACTCTTTTGGCAAATTTTCCAAGAAAAGATGAATATTTGTCATACTGCTTTGAAGTACCGAATTGCGCGGACAAAGCAGGCTAAGCCCGAAAATGCACCGTTGCTTTACATGTATGGTGCGTTTGGCAAGCGGCTAAAGCGGACTGATAGTGTTGATGAAGTCTTTAAGAATAGTCGAGCAACTATTTCTTTGGGATACATTGGATTGTATGAAGTCTGCACCACTTTTTATGGTTCAAATTGGGAACACAATAAGGAAGCCCATGATTTTGCAGTTTCGATTGCTAAGGCGATGCATGAACTTTGTGCTAAGTGGGAAAGCGAAGAAGGTTACCACTACAGTCTTTACTCAACTCCTGCTGAATCATTAACTGATACTTTCTGCCAAGATGACCTTAAAAAGTTTGGCCGGATTGAAGATGTTACTGATAAGGAATATTACACTAATAGTTTCCACTATGATGTACGAAAGCACCCGACACCATTTGAAAAACTAGAATTTGAAGAAGCATTTCCATACCAAGCTGCGGGTGGCTTCATTCACTATTGCGAATATCCAAATCTGCGGCAAAATCCGAAGGCACTCGAAGCTGTTTGGGACTGGGCATATGATCATGTTGGTTACTTGGGAACAAATACCGCGATTGACCAATGCTTTAAGTGTGGCTTTAAAGGTGAATTTGAGGCAACTGCACGTGGCTTTAAGTGTCCGCAATGTGGGAACCATGATCCGGCAACGTGTGATGTTGTTAAGCGGACTTGTGGTTACTTAGGAAATCCACAGCAGCGGCCAATGGTTCATGGTCGACATGAAGAAATTATCCACCGGGTAAAGCATATGAGTTCTTCAATGATTAAGTCGGCTGCTCAATTTGAACAAAACCGTCAATTTGACTGCAAGGAAAGCCGGGCTGCAATTAACGGTGATCAAATTTAAGAGGGGTAAAAATGGGAGAAAAGAGACCACAAAGATTACCAAAAAATCCACAACCAAAGGAGTGGCTAGCAAAGGACCATTCACTTCAATACGTAGCGGACTATAAGCCGTTTAACTTTGTTGATGGTGAAGGGGTTCGTTGCAGTGTTTATGTTAGTGGCTGTTTATTTAATTGTCCGGGTTGCTACAATAAGGCGGCACAAAACTTCCACTATGGTCAGCCTTATACCCAGGAACTTGAAGATCAAATAATGGAAGATCTCTCGCAGAGCTATGTTCAGGGACTTACTCTTCTTGGTGGCGAACCGTTTTTAAACACTCAGGTTTGTTTAAAGTTGATTCATCGGCTACGAAAGGAATTCGGCCATACTAAAGATATTTGGTCATGGTCTGGATATACCTGGGAAGAACTATTGAAGGATTCTGATGATAAATTGGAAATGCTTCATAATATTGATATTCTGGTTGATGGCCGGTTCTTGTTGGCAAAAAAGGATCTGACTTTACAATTCCGGGGCAGTTCCAATCAACGAATTATTGATGTCCCTAAGTCATTTGCTAGTGGCAAAGTAGTTATTTGGGATAAATTAGTCCATTAACAGGTGAGATTAATGAATGAAGAATTATTGAAGACTGTTCAAAAGGCTAGTCAGGGACAACCAGACTGGCTACAAAAGAAGCGTTCACTAGCAATAATGCTGCAAAAACGGTTCCCGTTAGCCAATCAGCAGCAGGCATGGTTAGCAAAGTGGCAGGAACCAGAGCTTGTAACCAATGATGAATCTTCACTGCTGAATCATGACGGGGACGATTTTGTTGCACTGCCAATCAACATGGCTGTCCAAAAGTATCCTGAATTATTACAGGAAAACTTGATGGAGAAAGCAGTTCGCTGGCAGGACAACCAGTTGAATGCACTTCACTTGGCATTAATGGATACTGGTCAATTTATTTATGTTCCAGATGAAACAAAATTAGAGAAACCGTTAAAAGTTGGGCTAGTTACGAGGAGCAATAATCCGCATAACCTAATTATTGTTGGTGCTGGTGCTCAGGTAACGGTCATTGAAGAGAGTGATTACAAGACGCAAAGTCCGTTATTTGCTGCTACTGAAATTTTGATGGGGACGGGAGCTCAGGTAAAGTTCTGCCAGAATAATCACTATCATGGTGACCTAGTTCGCCTAGCAGTTCACTCTTATCAAGCACGTGGATCGAAGCTTGAGGTTGAAGGGGTTATTCCAGAGAATCAACAAGGATATAGTAGCTTTTATAGTTTTCTTGATGGTTCTGATGCCCATTGGAATGTCCAGCTAGCTTCTATGGTTGAGGCTGACTGCCAGCAAGAGGTGGTTACTCAGGTTGATGGCTACGGTGAAAACACTAGTGCCCAAGTAAATGAGTGGGGATGGGTGGCTCCTAATGCTCAGTTGAAGTGGGGAAAACTAGCCACTGTGGATGACGAACCATTGGAGCTTCATCAACACCGTGTTATTGCTAGTAATGAAAAGACAGTAGTTAATGATCAAAAAGAGACATCTCATTTTAATGCTCCTGGTGACTTCTTTAAGGCGCAATTGCCGGCTAATTCATGGTTAGCGCGTCTTTCTTAGTTACAAAACAGTTACAGAAACACACTGAATAGCGATAAAAAGTCTAAATTAAGGGTCAGAAATCCCTAATTTAGACTTTTTTATTTTCCTTTATTACAAAATATATTTTATAAATGAATTGATGAGAAAAGATAGCTGGATCGCTTGCTACCGGGCTTTATTAATGCTTCTCAGAAGTGAAAATAATTGCTTTGTTACATCAGATTACGGAAAAGACTGAAATTGATAATCTGTAGTAACTACCATGTAATTTTGATCGTGTATATTAGAAACCGTTGATGAGGTTCATCAACAACCTAAATTAATAATTAGAAATTTGAAACAATATTTGAGAAAAGGAAGGTATTTCATTTATATGAATAAGTTATCGAAGAACATCGCTAAAGTTACAGCTGCTGTAGCCGGGGTCGTTGCCTTAGGTACTATCGCAACTACCACAACCGCTAACGCCGACTCAATTTACACGGTGCAAAGCGGTGACACCTTATCAGGAATTTCATATAAGTTAGGTCATGATTTAACTTTCGTTGATACGTTAGCTTCAAACAATAACATTGCTAACAAGAACTTGATTTACGTTGGTCAAAAGTTAGTAATCAAGGATGACGGTGAAGTTGCACCTGCTACTCAACAACAAGTTGAAACCTTACCATCAGCTAATACTGCTAACCAAACTAGTTCCGCAGCTGCCTCAACTAGTGCTGCTAGTCAAAGCCAAGCACAATCACAACAAACTGCTTCAGCAAGTACTCAGGCACAAACCGCAACTGCAACAACTTCAGCAAGCAATGCTGCAAGTTACAGTAACTACACATCAAGCGTATCCGGTAACGATGCTGCCGCTAAGGCATGGATTGCTGCCCGTGAATCAGGTGGTAGCTACAGTGCCCAAAACGGTCAATACATTGGTAAGTACCAATTATCCGCATCATACCTTAACGGTGACTACTCCGCCGCAAACCAAGAACGAGTAGCCGACCAATACGTAGCTAGCCGTTACGGATCCTGGAGTGCCGCACAATCATTCTGGCAATCACACGGTTGGTATTAATTAGAGTGTGAGCAGGATAAAAAAGTCCTGTAAGACAACAATTTCTCCCGACTGGGTGCTTGAAAGCACCTGGGAGGGAGTTTGTTGTCTCTAAGGGCTTTCCTGCGAACGCGTTTCGACTATGTTGCCTAGAATTTCTCCTGCCGAAGGCGACTTGCGCCTAGGCAGGAGTTTGTTATCTCTAGCAAGCTCCTGGCGAGCGCGTTTCAGCTATGTTGCCGAGGACCGTTATCTCTAGCAAACGCATTTCTACAATAAAATAGCAAATAATTCGAGGATGGGAAAAAACTAGGCTTTTTTCCCATCCTCTTTTCCATATTTAGCGCTCTCCGAACCTATAGAGTCTAATCGCGGGAATCCAAATAGGCTCACTTCGTATCGTAACTGAGGGACTCGAGCCTAACTACGAACGATTCTGATGATTTCATCATCATTCATCGTTCTAGGTTAGTCAACCGTCCCTCCGAGAAAGTTAATTCCCAGCTTCGAGTTTTTGCTATAATCTAAATATAATAATCTATGAATAGGTGTGGGAGTTAAATGCTGTTTAAGTCAAAAAATGATCAGGAATCAATTGATCGTGCTAAAAAGATGTATGGAGCAGGGATAAATCGTGGCCTAGCAGGATTTGTATCTCAGGGACGAAAGAAGAAAAAACAGCCAACAATTGAAGCAGTTGATGAAATTACTTTAACAACGACTGAAAAAATTCCGGAGAATGATTACAGAATTATTGGTCTAGTCTTTGGAACCGCTACTGGAGAAGAAAAAGCGTCTGCCCATGAGCAAGCAATTAAAGTATTACGAGATAAGGCTAAGCGAGTAGGAGCGGATGTAGTAGTAGCGATGCGTTTTGAGTCCACTTCTTCAATGGTTACAGCGTACGGGACAGCGGTTAAAATAGTCAAATAAATATTAAACGGCTTCTCAACTTTCAAATTATTATGAGAGTTGAGAAGCCGTTATTAGGTTAGTTTTCCCATGGCTTATCTTTACTAATTGAGTTGATAATTGCTGCTTGCTCTTGGCGATTTTCTTTTCGATGCTGACGACGGGTTGCATAGCCAGCTACCATGGCCTTTTGTTCTGCTGTTTGTGGAATTACTTGGTCATACTTGATTGATTTTTGGGGATCTTGGATTACGTAAGTCATGAAGCAAGAAAAACCGACAAAGCGTTCACCAGTCATTAAGTGTTCACCAATGACTTTGACGAAGACTTCTAATGACCTATGCCCAACACCTGTAACGTAGGCTTCCATGCACATTGAGTCTTGAAGGTGGAATGGCTTAAGAAATTGAACATGGTCCATGGCGGCTGTCACGACGGTTGAGCGGGTGACACGCATTGCGGCAACAGAGGCCTCGCCGTCCACTAACTCTAAAATTCGCCCGCCAAAAACGGTCCCGTGTTCATTGAGGTCGGCATTAAAAACACGGTGCAGGGAGACCGCAAGAGTTTCATTACAATTTATTTTCATTATTTATGGCTCTCCTTAAAAATATTTACTTATAGTTTATTTTAGCATAGTTAAGAAACCGTTTTCTTTAATAAAAATTGGTATTTTCTGCAAATAAATGAAATTTTGTTAATATTTTTTTCATCTCTCTCTTAAAAATATACTATAATGGAGACACTACGGAGATGAAAGGATGAGATTAATGTCAAAAGACAGTCAGATTATTGATACTAAGTCACTATATGTAAACCCTGAACGTGGAGTAGCAACCCTAAATTACAGTCAAAACTACTTCACTGATATTCCTTCATTAGTAAATAGTGATGAAGTAAAGCAAATCGTTAAATTATACTTGGATTCACGAAATCCTGATAACGATGATGATGCCTTTGATAATGCCAGTGTTGATAAATTTATCGATGTATTAAAGAAGATCCTTTTTGACGATGATAGTGCCTTTGATGAATATGATCCTAAAGATATTTTAGCTAGTGTCGAAGAATTGTACTCATACTATCGTTCATTATTGCGGGTTTCTGTTATTAGTTACAATGATAATAAAATTGTTGGCAACGAATTTCGGACTATTGATACCCAATTTAATAATTTGGTACGGAAGCTTTACCGGATTCTTGAAGAAAAGCTTCAAGGCTTTGAAAACCGGACATACCGGCAAGTTAATGCGGCAACCAATGCTACTATCTTAGTTCAACAACATGATTGGAAGATTCCTGCTGGTTATGAAGAACTGCGTGACATTGATTTCATCAATACCGTAATGCTCCGACCACCAATGATGATGCATACTAAGAGTAACAAGCGGGAAGGAGTCTTCTCAGCTGTAGAAGAGAACCCGATCGATCGTTTCCATGGTGAACGGGGTAAGTGGTTCTGTTACCCAGCTAAGATTGGTGAAAGCCTTGCCTTCATCTACTTTAACGTTGATTACTTAGTAAATGGAATTGCTCTTTCAAACTTGTTTGAACTAGCATCACCTGAAGAAGTCGAGGGACAAAAGCCAGATCTTGTTGTTCTCTTTGGCCTTGAGAAGACTGAAGGAATGGTTTCACACTATTACCACGATGAGAAGAACGATATTTGGGTTGGTGAAGTACCATACACTGATAAGACCACTTACTTTGGTTACATGAAGAAGATGTGCTTGACCGTTCATAACCTTCACCAAATTTACAATGGTCGTTTGCCAATTCACGGCTCAATGTTGAAGATCAAGTTCACTAATGGTAAGGAAAAGAACGTTGTCTTCTTTGGTGATTCAGGTGCCGGAAAGTCCGAATCAATTGAAGCCTTACAAGAATTGGCCGATGATAAGATTGTCAGTATGGAAACCATTTTTGATGATATGGGAAGCTTTACCTTGACTGATGATGGTCACATCTATGCACAGGGTACAGAAACTGGTGCCTTTGTTCGTCTTGACGACTTGAGCAGTGCGGTTGCATTTAACAACATGGACCGTGGGGTATACTTGAACCCAGAACGGAAGAATGCCCGGGTTATTATTCCAGCTGATACTTATCAAAATGTTGTTAAGCACCACCACATTGATATGTGGTTGTATGCTAACAACTATAGCGATCAAGTTGGAATTCACCGCTTTGACACTAAGGAAGAAGCTGAAAAAGTCTTTATTGCCGGTCAGCGGAAGGCCTTGGGAACAACTGATGAAGTTGGAATGAGTAAGACATTCTTTGCTAACCCATTTGGTCCTGTTCAAGAACAAGAAAAGACAAAGCCAATTATTGACAAGGTCTTCACTGAATTATTTAATAAGGGAGTTTATGTTGGTGAAATCTTCACTCACCTTGGAAATGACAAGTCTAAGGATGCATTGAAGGAATCAGCTTCTGAATTGCTTGATGTACTAATGAACAACTAAATTCAAATTACAAAGACGTCAATCTTTGCAATAGTCCTGTAACATTCGCGTGTTATGGGGCTTTTTTTAGCTTAAAATCGGGATTTTAAATTAAAAATGGGTAAAATAATAGAACATTTGGTTGATTTCCAAATTAGCGAAGGAAAATTTTAGGATAACCGAAGAACGCTGATATATCAGCAAATAGCTCTACCAGTAAAATGAATATATAAGAAAAAGATGCATATTTGTTACAAAAAATTACAAAAATAGCGGAATTTGAAAAATCGTGGTAACCCATCCGTAACGCTGAATCTGTATAGTATATAAGCGTTGATGATATGTAAAACATCAATTTCCAAAACAATTAACATCATATTACTTACAAACTTACAAGAGAAAAGGATGGATTGATTTTTTTATGAAGTTATCTAAGAAAGCAGCTAAGATTACAGCAGCCATTGCCGGTGCCGTTGCTTTAGGTACTGTAGCTACTGCAACCACCGCTAGCGCCGACAGCATTTACACTGTTCAATCAGGCGATACCCTTTCTGGGATTTCTTACAAGCTGGGTCATGATTTAACTTTCGTTGATACTTTGGCCTCAAACAACAACATTGCTAACAAGAACCTGATTTACGTTGGTCAAAAGTTAGTAATCAAGGATGACGGTGAAGTTGCACCTGCTACTCAACAACAAGTTGAAACTTTACCATCAGCAAACACCACAACTCAAAACAATCAAACTAGTTCTGCAGCTACTACTAACAACTCAGCTGCACAAACTGCAACTGCAACAACTTCAGCAAGCAATGCTGCAAGTTACATCAACTACACATCAAGCGTATCCGGTAACGATGCCGCCGCTAAGGCATGGATTGCTGCCCGTGAATCAGGTGGTAGTTACAGTGCCCAAAACGGTCAATACATTGGTAAGTACCAATTATCCGCATCATACCTTAATGGTGACTACTCCGCCGCAAACCAAGAACGAGTAGCCGACCAATACGTAGCTAGCCGTTACGGATCCTGGAGTGCCGCACAATCATTCTGGCAATCACACGGTTGGTATTAAAATAGAGCGTGAACCCGTAAAAAATTCACGGTTGATAACGATTTCTCCCGTCAATGGTGGTTAATCACCATTGGCGGGAGTTCGTTATCTCGAGTGAATTTAGGGTGAGCGCGTTTAAGATAGAGTGTGAGCAGGATAAAAAAGTCCTGTAAGACAACAATTTCTCCCGACTGGGTGCTGAAAGCACCTGGGAGGGAGTTTGTTGTCTCTAAGGGCTTTCCTGCGAACACGTTTAAATAGAGTGTGACTCAGCAAAGAACTTGCGGAAAGCTAGCAATTTCTCCTGCCGAAGGCGACTTGCGCCTAGGCAGGAGGTTGCTAGCTCTAGCAAGTTCCTGAGGAACAGATCTTAGCTATATAACAGTGAAGAAACTAATTAGTGTCCATCGCTAGTTAGCTTTTTTCGATCCTCCAACAACCACTTAATGATTTCGAACTTACTGAGTCTAATTACGAGAATCAAACTTCTTTTTCTCAATCTAGTTATTCATCCCCGAGATAAACTGGTAAAATAGGTAATTGACATCATGATATTGTGTTTTATTAGGGAGTGAACACTAAATATGGCTATTTTACAGATAAAGGATCTTCACGTTGCGGTTGAAGACGAGGAAACTCATCAACAAAAAGAAATTCTCAAAGGCGTTAATCTTAAAATGCAAACCGGGGAAATTCATGCAATCATGGGTCCAAATGGGACGGGAAAGTCAACCTTATCCCAGACAATTATGGGACAACCCAATTATCACGTTACGCAAGGTGATATTTTGTTAAATGGTGAAAGTATCCTCGAGATGCCCGTTGATGAACGTGCCCGAAAAGGATTGTTTTTGGCAGTGCAGTATCCGGCAGAAATCCAAGGGGTAACCAATGCCGAGTTCTTGCGAGCAGCAATGAATGCGCGACGACCAAAGGATGATCAGATTTCAATTATGGATTTTCTCCAAGAACTTGACCAAAAGCTTGCATTGTTAGACATGAAGGAATCAATGACGGAACGCTATCTTAACGAAGGCTTTTCGGGTGGTGAAAAAAAGCGGAATGAGATTCTTCAACTATTGATGATCAAACCAAGTTTTGCGATCTTAGATGAAATTGATTCAGGATTGGATATTGATGCTCTAAAAGTCGTTTCCCGGGGAGTTAATTCCATGCGGGGTGCTAATTTTGGCTCACTAATTATTACCCACTACCAACGCCTGTTAAACTATATTGTCCCCGATACGGTTCATGTAATGATGGGCGGTCGAATTGTTAAAGATGGTGGCCCTGAGTTAGCAAAGAAACTAGAAGCTGAGGGGTATGCTGGCTTACGTGATGAGCTTGGCTTAAAAGTTGACTTAGTTGATGAAGATGAGTAGGGGTATAGATATTATGAATTTTAATTATTCACACCTTAAGTCTCAACTTCAACAGTATGCAGCAAATAAGGAGCCAGAAGAGCTGACTCAGTTGCGCCAAAGGGCATTTCAGAATGTAACCACTGCACAGTTGCCCAAAGTAACAAAATTTAATTTTCAAGATTGGCCGCTTATTTCTGAGCAGTCTTCACCTCTTCAGTTTCCTAAAGTGATTGAACAGCTAACGGACCCTGATCAAGTTACAGTAAAAGCGAGTTCAGAGGAAGTAACGGTTGTGCTCCCTAATTCATTAAAGGAACAGGGGGTTATTATTAGTGAGCTAGGTTCAGCAATTAAGACCCATCCTGAAATTCTAACTAAGTACTTAGCAACGGTAATTCGACCGGATGAAAATCTTCTTGCAGCTTACCATACTGCCTTTATTAATCAGGGCCTTTTTGTATATGTTCCCCGTAACGTTGAATTGAAAAAGCCAATTCACCTGACGATTAACTTTAATCAGACTGTCAAAGGAACAATTAATTTTCACCTGTTAATTGTTGCGGGAGAAAATAGTCGTTTCCAGATTATTGATCACTTAGTTTCCTCTCGTCAGCAAACTAATCCGTTAACCAATTTTGTGGAAATCATGGCTGAAGAAAATAGTGAGGTCCATTTTTCCTCACTTGATCACTTAGCACAACAAAGTCCCAGCTATTATCAATACCGGGCAGCTATAAAAAATTATGCTAAAGTCGACTGGGCAATTGGCCTAATGAACGAATGTAACACTGTCGGTGAAATTGATTCAGAATTAGTTGGTCAAGGAGCGTATGCTAATTCCCAGCTGATTGCCTTAACCGCAAACGACCAACAACTTGGGATTAATAATCGAGTAACAAATCGCAGCCCTCATTCACAGGGATTAATTAATCAGCGCGGGGTCGCCCTTGGTAATTCACGGCTGATTTTTAACGGAATTGGTCAAATTGTTCACGGGGCACATGGTTCTGAAGCTGAACAGCAAAATCGGTTATTGATGATGTCACCACACGCAACTGGTGATGCCAACCCCATTTTGTTGATTGATGAAAATGACGTTGAAGCAGGGCATGCAGCAAGTGTCGGCAAGATTAATCAGGATCAGCTCTACTACCTATTAAGTCGGGGAATCCCCCTGCATCAAGCACAACGAATGGTAATCCGGGGCTTCTTGAGTGCGGTAATTACTGCCGTCCCTGATAAAAACGTCCGCCAAGAAATGGTTGATATTTTGGAAAGGAAGTTACTGGAAAATGCCTAATTGGGAGCTTGTTCGTCAAGATTTCTCTGAATTACGTCAAACAATGAACGGTGAACGGCTTGCTTATCTTGATAATGCAGCGACAAGCTTAAAACCGAAATCCGTTATTGAGCGGTTATTAAGCTTTTACCAACAAGAGAATGCTAATGTCCACCGGGGAACATACCAGCTATCATTCAAGGCAACTGAAGAGTATGAGGATGCTCGTAAAGTCATTCAGCATTTCATTAATGCTGCGGCTGCCCGTGAAATTATTTTTACTCGGGGAACAACAGAAGGTATTAATTTAATTGCTAGTACTTACGGCGAACAGAATATCGAGCCGGGGGACGAAATTGTAATTTCACTTGCAGAGCATCATAGTAATTTGATTCCTTGGCAACAGTTAGCTCTCAGAAAAAAGGCAACCTTAAAATACATTAATTTAACCTCAACGGGTGAAATTGATCTAGCCGATGCCAAACAAAAGATTACCGCTAAAACGAAAATTGTTGCGGTGACCCACGTTGGTAATGTTCTCGGTAATGTTAGTCCAATCAGGAAACTAGCGGAGTTGGCTCACCAGAATGGAGCAATTATTGTTGTCGACGGTGCTCAAGCAGTCTGCCATCTTCCGGTAGACGTACAAGAATTAGCAGCTGATTTCTATGCTTTTTCGGGGCATAAGATGTTGGGACCAACCGGAATTGGTGTTCTATATGGGAAGCAAAAACTCCTTGAACAAATGCCGCCTTACCAGTTTGGCGGTGAAATGATCGAGGATGTTCAGCTCGACAACAGTAAGTGGGATCAGATCCCGCATAAGTTTGAAGCGGGCACGCCTAATATTGCAGGGGCTATCGGATTAGCAACGGCAGTTAAGTATTTAGAGCAAGTTGGAATGGCGCAGGTAAAGGCACGAGATGCAGAATTGATGGCTTATTTATTGCCTAAGTTAATGGCAATTCCTGGAGTTAAAATTTACGGTTCCCAGAATCCTCAGCAGCATGTTGGGGTTGTTTCGTTCAATCTCGGTACTCTTCACCCCCATGACGTCGCAACAGCACTAGATATGGAAGGAGTAGCTGTTCGTGCAGGCCATCATTGTGCTGAACCACTCGTCCATTCACTTGGAACTAATTCGACCGTTCGCGCTAGCTTGGCATTTTATAATTATCAAGCTGACTGTGACCAGTTAATTAATGCAATCAAAGAAACAAAGGAGTTCTTTAAGGGTGAGCTTAGATAAATTAAATCAATTATACCGAGCAGTAATTTTAGAACATGCAGCTAACCCCCATCACCACTATGCTGTGCCAAATGCTACTAATAAAAAGACGCTCCATAATACAACCTGTGGTGACACAATAAACCTAAGTCTTCACCTGGATGCCGATAACAAAATAACTGATATTGGTTTTACTGGTCAGGGGTGCACGATTAGTCAGGCTTCAGCAAGTATGCTAACCGATGTAATGATGGGTAAAACAACGGAAGAAGCGCTAGCAATCGCTAAAATTTTTTCCGATGAAGCAATTGGTGAAAAGCACTCTAGAGATGAATTGAAAAAATTAGGGGATGCCCAGGTGCTAACCCAAATCATGGAGTTTCCTGCCCGGATCAAGTGCGCAACTTTAGCCTGGTGGGCTCTGCAAGAAGCCTTGCTCAAGAATGCAAAAGGAGACAAGTAATCGTGACAGATGTAAATAATGTCCTCGGTAATCAAGATTATCAGTATGGCTTTCATGATGACGTGAAGCCGCTTTATTCAACGGGACGCGGATTAACTGAAGCAACAGTCCGGAAGATTTCGGCAGAAAAGCATGAGCCGCAGTGGATGCTAGATTATCGCTTAGAATCATTTCATACTTATCAAAAAATGGCGATGCCTAAATTTGGCCCAGATCTATCTGGTTTGGACTTGGAGAATATGTTGTATTACCAGAAAATGACCGATAAGAAGTACCGGGATTGGAAGGATGTTCCTGAAGAACTGAAACGAACTTTTGATCGTCTTGGGGTGCCAGAGGCAGAACGAAAATATTTAGCTGGTTCAGCTGCCCAGTATGAGTCAGAAGTTGTTTATCATAACATGAAGCAACAGTTTGCTAAACAAGGGATCATCTTCACTGATACTGACACTGCCTTACAAAAGTACCCAGACCTATTCAAAAAGTGGTTCGGAAAGTTAGTCAAACCAGCTGATAATAAATTTGCTGCGTTGAACGGTGCCGTTTGGTCTGGGGGATCCTTTATTTATGTTCCTAAGGGCGTCAAGGTTAAGACGCCAATCCAGGCTTATTTCAGGTTGAATGCGGAGAATACGGGGCAGTTTGAGCGGACACTGATTATTGTTGATGAAGGTGCTAGTGTTGATTACGTTGAGGGCTGTACTGCGCCAAATTATTCGTCTGATAGTCTGCATGCCGCAGTAGTTGAAGTGAATGTTCTAAAAAACGCTTATTGCCGTTACACGACGATTCAAAATTGGTCAAAGAATGTTTATAGTTTGGAGACGAAGCGGGCAGCTGCAGCCGAGAACGCCACAATGGAATGGGTTGATGGAAACCTCGGTTCAAAAGTTACCATGAAGTACCCGAGTGTCTACCTTAATGGCAAGGGAGCTTGTGGGACAATGCTTTCGATTGCAGTGGCTAGTGATCACATTCATCAAGACTCGGGAGCGCGGATGATCCACAATGCCCCGAACACCTCTAGTTCAATCGTTTCCAAGTCGATCGCACGGACGGGTGGCTCAACGGATTATCGGGGCAATATCCGCTTTACCGAAAAAGCTAACGGTTCAAAGGCCCATGTTGAATGTGACACGATTATTATGGATGACCAGTCATCTTCCGATACGATTCCAATTAATGAAATTAATAATTCGGATGTCACGATGGAACATGAGGCCAAGGTCTCGAAAATCTCCGAAGAGAAACTTTACTACTTGATGAGTCGGGGAATTAGCGAACGAAAAGCGACGGAAATGATTATCATGGGCTTTGTAGAACCCTTTACGAAAAAATTACCGATGGAGTATGCAGTTGAGCTAAATCGACTGATCAGTTTTGAAATGGAAGGTTCGATTGGCTAAGGAGGGCTATTATGTTAGATAAAGAGAAATTAAGCCCTGTTGAGCAGGAGGTCCTTAAGCAATTGCAAACCGTGATTGATCCGGAGTTGGGGATTGATTTAGTCAATTTGGGCCTTATTTACGGCATTGAGGTTAATGATCAACAATGTAAAATTACGATGACCTTAACGACAATGGGCTGTCCGATCAGTGATTTGCTTTATAAAATGATTAAGGAGGCCGTTCTCCAGGTAGCGGAGATCACGGAATGTAAAATTAACCTCGTCTGGGAGCCAGCATGGGGGCCAGATAAGATGAGTCGCTTTGCCCGGATGGCACTAGAAGTTCATTTTTAAGTGAAAAAGAATAAATACAGAATGACTTTAGAAGACCAAAATCGTGGACTTCTAAAGCCATTTTTAGTGAAATTATTTTAAATTACGCTTAATGGTTCTTTGTGGGTTGGCTTAGGAAAAGCTTTTGCTAAGGCAGTTAACTCATCATGACTAAATGTGATATTTAAGGCCTCAATATTTTCACGAGCATGTTTCGGACTAGCAGCCTTGGGAATTGCTAAGGTATGCTGATCACGAATTACCCAGGCTAACATTATTTGGTAGACAGTTGCTTGGTGATTAGCAGCTAATTCTTTTAGTAGGGGATTGGCTGCTAAATTGCCGCTTAATCGATCCCCTTGAGAAAGCGGTGAATAAGCAATTAATGGTAAGTTATTATCCCGCATCAGAGGGAGAAGATCATATTCAATTCCCCGGCGATCAAGGTTATACAGATCTTCGTTAGCAACGCATTCTCGACCATGAGGAAGTGCCCATAATTCTTTTAAATCAGCAACATCAAAATTAGAGACGCCCCAGTGACGAATCTTTCCTTTAGTTTGCATCTTAACTAGTTCATCTACCGTTTCTGCAAGGGGGATTCCGCCTCGCCAGTGAAGTAGGTAAAGATCGAAATAATCAGTTTGCATTAGCTTAAGACTCCGATCAAGACTTTTTTCCAATCGTTGATGACTGGCATTCTGGGGTAGTACCTTGTCGATGAGATAAAGTTTTGACCGGTCAAATGGCTTAATCGCTTCACTGGTAAGTTTTTCTGAACGTCCTTGACCATACATTTCGGCAGTGTCAATGACAGTTGCTCCCGCATCAATTGCTGTTTGAATTGCTTTTACCTCTTCGGCGTGTTTTGCTGGTTCTTCACCAATATTCCACGTACCAACGCCAATTGCTGGTACAGTTGTCTGACCTAGTTGTACTGTGATCATCAAATTCCTCCTTAAATTAACTACGATTTGATCCTACCATTCTTTTTTTATAAATACATCCGAACAACATATGATTATTATTTCATATATTTAAATTAAAATTTATATTTTTGTGTGGAAATAGTAATCCCTTAAAGCTTGTCATATAGGGATTGGTCAATAAAGGTAAAACTATTTTTAGCACTCCTTGGCTTAAAGTGCTAAAAATAGTTGCGCTTTCTCTTCTAGTGATTAAGATAGGTAATGTAATCAAGATCAAGTTAACGGAAAGGAAGCTTTATTATGGCTAACGATTTAACACGTCGGAATAACTTTTTGGATAACATGATGAACATGCGGAACTTAATGAATGATGATTTCTTCTCTGACTTTACGCCAGTTGAAGATCACATGAAGACTGACATTGAAGAAAATGATAAGCAGTATCAAGTAAAGATTGATATGCCAGGCTTTGACAAGAAAGACATTCATATTAGTTACACAAATAATATTTTAACCATTACTGGTCACCGTGACACTATTGATGACGAGTCAGATAAGAATGGTCACATTCTTCATAGCGAACGGCGTTATGGTCAAATGAGTCGGCAATACCGTTTGCCAGATGTTGAACGGAAGAACATTACTGCTCATTATGAAAATGGTGTTCTTTCACTTGTTTTACCAAAGAAGCAGGCTGAAAGTGATGACGATACGCGGATTGAAATTGATTAATTGATGACTAACGAAAAAGGTCCTAGCGTTCAAAAACTGAATGCTAGGATCTTTTTCGTTTAATTAAAAGCTTGAACAATCTTCAGGACACCGAAGATAATTAGGAACACAGAAATAATCCAAACAACTGTTAAGGCTGAAACAACAGGACTAAAGAGAAGGATTACTCCTAGAACAATTCCTAAAATACTAAAGATAATAGTTAACCAGTAGTAACCACCACTGACACCCTTGAAGAGACGACCAACGGAAAATTCCATAATGGAATCCAAAATAAACCAGATAGCAAAAATAATTGCAATGTATAATGTGCCGAAGCCGGGGTGGAAGATAAAGATGATCCCTAAGATGATGTTCAATATACCAAGAACTACAATCCAGCCAGTACCCTCACCAAGTGAACGAAGAAAGCGACGCCGAATTGTTAGTTCAAAGATTCCATCAAAAAGAAAGACAACCCCAATAATAACAGACAATAAATGTAAGGTTTTATCTGGTCGTGAGAACGAAAGAAATCCTCCAAGAATAAAAAGAATTCCAATCAGTAAACTAAACCAGTCGAACCGCCGATGCGAAACATTATTCATAGCGCATAGCTCCTTTCTCTGACAAGTTAATCATACCGCAAAAAAGAAAATAATGGTTGTACTAAAAAAGGAGGTCAGAAAAAAAACTTTTCCTGGCCTCCGAGAAAATTAACTTCCAGCTTTTCTGATTCTTAAATGTGCTCCTTGATACCGTTCTTAAAATCCTTGTCGATTTCTTTGAGAATTGGTAGAAGGTAGTTGATATATTCGTGATAAGCTTCGATTGGCTTCATGTCTTTACCATTTGCTTGAACTAAGGCAATAGCAATGTCATGGGCCCGTTGTTCGTTTGAAATCATTTATAATCACCTCATCAATAATAGTGTACCAAACTTTTTTATGATAGGAAAAAAGGATGAATTATTTTATCAATAAATCCTCGATCTACCAATTTTATCCCGTAAAACCCTATTACTCCACCAATAGTATTGGTAATAATATCATCAATATCTGCTACTCGACCAATGTGAAAAAGAAAGTCGCAGACAAATTGATTTCCTTCAATAAAAAATGTGAACAGAAAGCTTAAGGCAAGAACAGTAATAAAAGAACTTTTTCGGCCGACCAGATATAATAAAACACCTAAAGGAATTGTCATTATAACATTTAAGAACCATTCTAAATCTAACTGTTGAAAGGGAAGAAGATTGTATGGCACCCCGTGAAAGTAGCGTAAATTTCGATTAGCGGTAATAAAGCTGAAAGTAACTGGAGTTAAACAAAGACGAAGGATAATAACAAAATAGCAGAGAAAAGCAAAAATCGTTAATCGTTTACTAAACTGCTGATAACGTGAAAAAGCATTGATTGTTAAAACGAGTGCGATAACAAAGTAGCCGCAAAATGGAAACCAGTGTAACAAATTCATTCCCTCCTTTCATGAAAAAGGTATACAATAAAAATTCGGATAAACTATTTACCATTATTAAATAAAACAATCTAAAAAGCGATAGTTTATTAATGGCTTTTATGAGAAATTAAATTTAAGGAGAATTGAACTATATTGGCACAAAATAAAATGAAGCGTAGCCTAAAAAGCCGCCATATTCAACTAATGGCGCTTGGGGGCACAATCGGGACCGGGTTATTCTTAGGGTCTGGTCAAGCAATCCACTCTGCAGGGCCCGCAATTTTACTTGCTTATATTATTACCGGAATTGTCTGCTTTTGGATTATGCGGGCACTTGGCGAGCTCTTAATGGCGGATCTTAATTACCGTTCATTTGTTGATGCGATTCGTGTTTATCTTGGACCACGGGTAAGCTTTATTACAGGCTGGGCATATTGGGCTTGTTGGATTGCACTGGCGATGGCTGAAATCACTGCAATTGGGATGTATTTTCAGCTATGGCTTCCTCATGTTCCTCAATGGATACCAGGATTGTTAACGTTAATTGTCCTTCTATGCATTAATTTAATCACTGTCAGTGCATTTGGTGAGTTACAATTTTGGTTTGCGTTAATTAAAATTTTGGCAATTGCATTGCTGGTTCTTGTTGGGGTAGGAATGATGCTGGTTAGCTTTAAGAGTACCAGTGGTTATGTTGCTTCACCAGAGAACTTATTTAATAATGGTGGATTCTTTGCAGCTGGTACAAAAGGATTTATTCTTTCATTTCAAATGGTGGTTTTTGCCTTTGTTGGTATTGAAATGGTTGGAATGACAGCAGCCGAAGCGGAAAATCCACGTCACGTTATTCCCCGGGCAATAAATGCCATTCCGTTTCAAATCTTGCTATTTTATGTTGCTGCACTGGCAGTTATCATGTGTATCTATCCTTGGGATCGGTTAGCACCATCAAAAAGTCCCTTTGTAATGGTCTTTAATGATATTGGTTTACGCGGAGCAGCCAGCTTAATTAACTTTGTCGTTGTCACCGCGGCAGCTTCTGCATGTAATAGTTCGCTTTATACAACGGGGCGGATGCTTGCGGAGTTAACATCAACGTCGCATCGACCAGGAATTAGGTTAGTAAGTAAATTATCACGAAATTCTGTTCCGGCACTGGCAGTTATTATTTCTGCTGGGGTGATTGCCATTGCAGCGGTCTTAAACTTGATAATGCCTGGTGGAGTCTTTAAGGTAATTTCTAGTATTGCCACAACCAGTTTTCTTTTTATTTGGGCCACAATCATTGTGACTCACCTAAAGTACCTTCAATCAAAACCACAAGAACGGCCTTTTAAGGTTCCTGGGGCACCGTATACTGATTACTTAGTATTAGCTTTTTTAGCCTTTGTTTTGGTTGTCCTGTGTCTTGATAAACAAACGCTGGGAGCATTAATCTTTACCTTGATCTGGTTTGCAATTTTAGCAGTTGCGTCATTATCTCAGCCACGAAAACAAAAATAAAGTGGAAATCAACAAGACTTACTATGATAAGTTCTCTGTTGGGTTCCACTCTTTTTTAATTTATCTATTCAAATGTAATTTTCGTTGGCAGTTAGGGCAAATACCATGGACTTCAATATTATTACCAGTGACGAGATAACCAGTTTTTTCCCTGGTCATGGTGGCTAGATCCTTATTGATTTCTGTAAAGTGAGGGTCAAACACATCGGTAATTTGGCCACAATTATCACAAATAACGTGGTAGTGAGGATGACCAAAGTAGTCATAATGAGTGCTGCCATCACCATTCTTCAATTCGATGACAAGGTTATAATCGACGAAAAGCTTTAACGTATTATAGACCGTAGCCATGCTAATGTTATCAACGCTACCTTTCAAATCCTCATAGATCATTTCCACACTAGGATGAGTATGATGAGAGATTAGGTAGTTTAGAATCGTTTTTCGTTGAGGAGTAACCCTAACGTGATTTTCTCTAAGTTGTTCAATTGCTCGATCAAATTCTGCTTCAGCCAATTTACTCACCTCACTAGTTTAAGAGCTTTAATTTACGTTAAGTATAACATTTACAATTGTGGTTTTAAACTTTATAATACAATTTGATTATTAATAATAATTCTAAAGAAGGGGATTTCATGAGAGAGTCAATTGATCAAAATGGCCGACCATATAGTCGGTTCTGGTTTATTTTTACACTATTAATTGGAACCTTTACGATGTCGATTAGTCAATCATCCTTGTCGACAGCTTATCCAACGTTAATGCGAGCCTTTGGAATTTCTGCCTCGACAGTGCAGTGGCTAACAACCGGTTTTATGTTAGTCATGTGTGTCAGCATGCCAATTAGTCCGTGGATGTTGAATAATCTTAATTTTAAGACCATGTTTATTGGTGCGTTAGCTCTGTTTGATATTGGTTCATTGATGATTATTTTGACACCTGCTAGTTGGGGAGTATCTGGCTTCTGGTTTATGATGATCGGTCGAGCAATGGAGGCCTTTGCTGTGGGCGTCCTCTTCCCATCGTATCAATCAGTCCTTCTTGAGATAACACCGCGAGAAGCCCGGGGAACAACAATGGGAATTGCCGGCTTAGTAATGGGTTCGGCATTAGCTTGTGGCCCAATTGTTTCTGGGATTATTCTAAAATTCTTTACTTGGAAGAGTCTGTTTGTTTTCTTTATGATCATCATTACTGTGATCATTATTATGGCTGGCTCGGGACTTATCCGGGACGTTATGCAGAGACACGAAAGTAGCCTTGACTGGCTTTCAGTTTTCTTGTCTATTGGTTTGATTGGTGTAATGTACGTAATCAACCAAATCGGTAAAACTAAGATTAACTGGACAATCAGTGGCACAATCTTGCTTGTAAGTATTTTAGCAATTATTTGGTTCTGCATTCGGCAATTAAAGCTCCAGAATCCGCTATTGGAACTTCGGGTAATGAAAACCTTTAATTACGATTTAGCAATTCTACTAACTTCAATCTCTTACATTGCTTTGATTGTTACGACAATTATTTTTCCGTTGTATTACCAAGGAGTGCTTAAAGTCAGTCCGTTTGTTTCGGGGATGTCGCTTGTTCCTGGGGCGGCCTTGCTAAGTATTCTAAATCCGTTAACGGGGAAACTGGCCGATAAAATTGGCTTTAAACCAACAATGCTTGTCGGAATGGCAATGATAGTTGCTGGCTGGTTTGTGGGTCTCTTCTTAATTAACCAAATGAGTTTATGGATCATGATTCTCTGTGCAATGGTAATTGAGGGTGGAAATGCCTTTGTGATGATGCCTGCCGTTACTTTAGGGGCTAATTCTCTGCCTAATGAATTGGTTCCCCATGGGACAGCCGTTATAACAACGGTACGGCAAGTCCTTGGTTCTACCGGAGTGGCTGTATCAACAATTATTTTGACAACCGTAACTAGTCATAACCTCAGCCACGGAATGGGAAACCTCAGTGCCGCTCTTGGTGGTTACCATTATGTCTTCTTAACAATGCTATTCGTGGAAATTATTGGTTTGCTTTTGGCTCTTGCGCTAAAGAATACTGTTAAAAAAGATGCAAAAGCTTAATTATCTCGTTTTGAATATATAGAGAGATTTAATGAGGTGATTAAATGACAACAAAACGACCACTGTGGGCGGAAACATCTGAATTAATGCGTAATTATTATGATACAAAATGGGGGGTTCCCGAACATGATGATCGCGAATTATTTAAGATGCTGACACTAGAGTTATTTCAGTCTGGACTGTCATGGTCAACAATTTGGAAACGCGAGGCTGCCTTTGAAAAGGCGTTTGCTAATTTTGATGCAGCTAAGGTGGCAGTATTTGATCAGGAAGACTTTAAGCGCTTGATGAACGATTCAACAATTATTCGTAATCGGCGGAAAATCATGGCGACGATCAACAATGCTAAGGTAATTCAAGAACTATTAGCAGATGGTGAAACATTAAATAACTATGTATGGTCATTCGTTAACTTTAAGCCTCAGCGGTTACAGTTAAACGGAAAGCGGCTACCGTCACAAACAAGTGAATCGAAAAAGATGGCCCGAAAAATGAAGGCGGATGGTTTTCAATTTGTTGGACCAACGACTGCTTATTCGTTTATGACTGCGGTTGGGATGGTTAATGCTCGTGAGGATTAGTCAATTTATGTTTGAATATGGTCAGCAAATTATGCTAAGATGGGTCTCGTTATAAAGCAAATTCCCGATAGGATTCACTTTACTGTGAAGATGCCTTGTAACCACTAAATGTTTCAATTGTAACTTGCATATGGGGGAATTAACACACATGGTAGAAAAACATTTATTTACTTCAGAATCTGTTTCTGAGGGACATCCTGATAAGATTGCTGATCAAATCAGTGATGCGATTTTAGACGCAATGCTTGAACAAGATCCTGATTCACGGGTCGCTGTTGAGACTTCCGTTACGACCGGACTCGTATTGGTTTTTGGAGAAGTTTCAACTAAGGCATACGTTAATATTCAAAAGGTTGTTCGTGATACAATTCGGCGGATCGGTTACACAGATGGTAAGTATGGCTTTGATGCTGACAACTGTGCAGTAATTACCGCAATTGATGAACAATCACCTGATATTGCTCAAGGGGTTGACGATTCTCTTGAAACTCGTGAAGGGGAAGTTGATCCGCTTGATCAAATTGGTGCCGGTGACCAAGGATTAATGTTTGGTTACGCAACTGATGAGACACCAGAATACATGCCGTTAACTTTGATGCTTAGTCATAAGTTGATGCAACGGATTGCTAAGCTTCGTAAGGATAATACTATTCCTTATCTCCGTCCAGATGCAAAGGCTGAAGTTACCGTTGAATATGACGAAAACGACAAGCCTTTACGGGTTGATACTGTTGTGTTAAGTACGCAACATGATCCAGAAGTATCACTTGACCAAATTAAGAAGGATGTTATGGAACAGGTTATTAAGGCGGTTATTCCTGCAAAATACCTTGATGACCAAACCAAGTACTTTATCAACCCAACTGGTCGTTTTGTTATCGGTGGTCCTCAAGGGGATGCCGGCTTAACTGGTCGAAAGATTATTGTTGATACTTATGGTGGTGCTGCCCATCACGGTGGCGGTGCATTCTCCGGTAAGGATGCTACTAAGGTTGACCGGTCAGCTAGTTATGCTGCCCGTTACATTGCTAAGAACTTAGTAGCTGCCGGTTATGCAAAAAAACTTGAAATTCAAGTTGCCTACGCCATTGGGGTCGCTGAGCCAGTTTCAATTTCAATTGATACTTATGGTACTGGTACCCGAATTGAAGCAGACTTAATTGCTGCGGTTCGTAAGGTATTTGACCTTCGTCCTGCGGGAATTATTAAGATGCTTAACCTTAAGCGACCAATCTACGAACCAACTGCAGCTTATGGTCATTTTGGCCGGACTGATGTTGAACTACCATGGGAACAACTGGATAAGGTTGAAGAACTAAAGAAGGTTCTTGGCTAGTTTGGTGCTTGCATTTACGAATGCTGGTTGTTAGAATATTTATTAAATATTTGATCGAATTGGAAATAGTAACTGTTAGTTAATTCTTCAGAGATCGTGTGGTGCTGTAAACACGAGGGTTACTAACAATGAACTCGTCCAAAAAGATTATTGCTGAAATTTAGTAGGTAATAACGTCTGCCGCGTTATGGCGTGAAGTGTCATGGACTTAACCATGGAAATTCGGGTGGTACCGCGGAGTAAATTCGTCTCGTAGAACAGGTTTCTACGGGGCTTTTTTATTACGATCAAACAGAAGAACTATGCAAATATAAAGGAGAGAAAGATATGGCTTATGATCACACTGCCATTGAAAATAAGTGGCAACGATTCTGGAAAAAGAATGAGACATTTAAGGCTAACTTAAACAAGGATCAAAAGAAATACTATGCCTTGGATATGTTCCCTTACCCATCTGGCCAGGGACTTCACGTTGGTCACCCAGAAGGTTATACCGCGACTGATGTGATGTCACGAATGAAGCGGATGCAGGGATACAATGTTTTACACCCAATGGGCTGGGATGCTTTCGGTCTTCCTGCAGAGCAATACGCATTGAAGACTGGTCATAATCCTAAGAGTTTTACTAACCAAAACATTGATCATTTCCGCAACCAAATCCAATCACTTGGTTTCTCATATGATTGGGATCGGGAAGTTAATACGACTGATCCAGAATACTACAAGTGGACTCAATGGATCTTTGAGCAGCTCTATAAGAAGGGCTTAGCTTACGAAAGCGAGATCATGGTTAACTGGGCACCTGACTTTATGGGTGGAACCGTTGTCGCTAACGAAGAAGTTGAAGACGGTAAGACAAAGCGTGGTGGCTACCCGGTTTACCGGAAGCCAATGAAGCAGTGGGTCTTGAAAATCACTGCCTATGCAGACCGTTTAATTGATGATCTGGATCTTGTCGACTGGCCAGAAAGCGTTAAGGAGATGCAACGTAATTGGATTGGGCGTTCAGAAGGGGCTTCTGTTTACTTCCCAGTTGCGGGAGACGAAGATACTAAGATTGAAGTCTTTACTACTCGTGCGGACACGTTATTTGGTGCATCTTACGTTGTGCTTGCTCCTGAACAAGAGTTAGTTGATCAATTAACTACTCCTGAAAATAAGGAAGCTGTTACGAAGTATCAAGAAGAAGCTTCCCGGCGTTCTGACCTTGAACGGACCGATCTGAATAAGGATAAGACTGGGGTATTTACTGGTTCATACGTTATCAACCCGGTTAATGGTGAAAAGTTACCAATTTGGATTAGTGACTATGTCCTAGCATCATACGGTACAGGTGCTGTAATGGCAGTTCCATCTGGTGATCAACGTGACTATGACTTTGCCAAAAAGTTTGATTTACCAATTAAGCCAATTATAGAAGGTGCTGATCTTTCAGAAGGTGCCTTTGACGGTGATGGTAAGCACATTAATTCTGGTTTCTTGGATGGCTTGAATATTGCTGATGCCAAAAAGAAGATGATTGAATGGCTTGACGAACATAATGCAGGTCACAAGAAGGTCAATTACCGTCTTCGTGATTGGATCTTTAGTCGGCAACGTTATTGGGGTGAACCGATCCCAGTAATTCACTGGGATGATGGTCGGACTACCTTAGTTCCAGAAGACGAATTGCCATTGAAGCTGCCTGATACTGATAACATTGAACCATCTGGTACTGGTGAAAGTCCATTGGCTAACGTTAAGGACTGGGTCAATGTTTATGATGATCAAGGTCGGCATGGCCTTCGTGAAACTAACACAATGCCACAATGGGCTGGTTCATCATGGTACTGGCTCCGGTATACTGATCCACACAACAATAAGGAATTTGCCTCAAAAGAAGCATTAGATTACTGGTCTCCAGTAGATCTATATGTTGGTGGTGCGGAACACGCTGTTCTTCACCTTCTCTATGCTCGGTTCTGGCATAAGGTCCTTTATGACTTAGGACTTGTCCCTACTAAGGAACCATTTATGAAGTTGGTTAACCAGGGGATGATTCTTGGTGCTAACCACGAAAAGATGTCCAAGTCTAAAGGAAATGTCGTTAATCCAGATGATATTGTTGAGAAGTACGGTGCGGATACTCTTCGGCTTTACGAAATGTTCATGGGACCATTAACTGAATCTGTTCCGTGGGATGAGGAAGGGCTTCATGGTTCATACAAGTGGATTCAACGTGTATGGCGCTTGTTGATGGATGAAAATAACCACCTTCGTGATCGGGTTTCAACCTTCAATGACGGGAAGTTAACTAAGGTTTACAACCAAACCGTTAAGAAGGTTACTGAAGATTACGAACGGATGCACTTCAATACTGCTATTTCTCAATTAATGGTCTTCGTTAACGAAGCATTTAAGGCTGACGATCTTCCTGTTGAGTACATGGAAGGGTTCGTTAAGATGATTTCACCGGTAATTCCTCACGTTGCTGAAGAATTATGGAGTCACTTTAATGTCAGTGACACGATTGCTTACCAACCATGGCCAACATATGATCCAAAGGCATTAGAAGAAGACGAAGTTGAAATAATCGTTCAGGTTAACGGAAAGCTTCGTTCAAAGATTAAGATGGCAAAGGATATTGACCGTGAAGAAGCACAAAAATTAGCACTTGCTGATGAACATGTTCAAAAGTTTACGGATGGCAAGGATATTAAGAAGGTTATTGTTGTTCCAAACAAGATCGTAAATATCGTTGCTAAGTAGAAAATCATAAAGGATGAGACCGGAAAGTTAACTTTCCGGTCTCATTTTTTTCGCTCGTGGTAAAATATTGGTTGTTTCAAAAAGAAAAAGTGAGGAATTAAAATGGAAATTGTTAGTTATCCCGCAATTTTTCAACAAAAAAATAACCAGATTGAAGTTGATTTTCCGGATCTTCCCGAAGCATTTACTCAAGGGAAGAATATGGAAACAGCAATGGAATTTGCTAAGCTAGGATTAGCTATTACGTTAAACGATAAGTTAGGCCATTTTGAAAAGGCTCCGCAAGTTAGTGAATTAGCCGAGGTACAAGCAGCGCATCCAGGAGCAGTGGTAAAAATGGTAACGGTTGATTTGGAGCAATACTAGCAAAGATTTTTTAAAATAATTTGCGACGATGCTCTATTAAGGATAGAATGATTAGTATTGATTTTAAAAAGTAAAAGGTAGGATTTAAGAGTTATGAGTGAAGGACAGCAAAAAGATACTGCTCGTTCAAAAATGCTGAATGGCTCAGCATGGATGACGGCGGGGAATATTACTTCGCGCATTCTTGGGGCTATTTATATTATTCCCTGGGTTACCTGGCTAGGGGCTTATAGTGATGAGGCCAATGCCTTGTATGCTCAAGGATATAATATCTATAGTCTCTTTATTACCATTTCAACTGCAGGGATTCCCTCGGCGATCTCGAAACTTGTTGCTCACTATAATGGGTTAAACGAGTACGGGGTTAGCCAGAAGTTGAATCGTTCTGCGCTGTATATGGCGCTTGCGTCGGGAGTTATTTGTGGAACCGTCATGATGTATATCGCTTCATGGCCGATCGTTTATAATGGCGATACTAATTTAATCCCGGTATTACGGTCGTTAGCCTGGGCAATCTTTATTATTCCGTTAATGGCAATTAGTCGCGGGATTTTCCAGGGTTACAGCATGATGGCACCATCTGCAATTTCACAGTTTGTGGAACAACTTTTTCGGATAATTTACATGTTAGGGGCTACTTACCTGATCATGAAAATCCAAAAGGGTAGTTGGGTCAGTGCCGTCAGCCAATCAACTTTTGCGGCATTTATTGGAGCGATTGGGGCCTGTGTTGTTCTCTGTTTAGCATGGCTAAAGTATCGAGGAGTTATGCAGGGAACGGGGACGATTGAACAGCCAGTTACGGAAGTCTCGACAACTGAATTAATTCTGAAGATTGTTTACCAATCAATCCCATTTATCATTATTGAATCAGGAATTAACCTTTTCCAATTAATTGATCAGTACAGCTTTAAACGAATGATGCCATTGGTAGGGCATTTTACCAAGTACCAGATTGATGTTTTGTATGCCTTGTTCGCATTTAATGCTAATAAGCTTTATATGATTATTATTGCTTTAGCGAATGCTTTAGCGGTTACTGCAATTCCGTTGTTGGCAATGGCCCGGGCAAAAAATGATCAAACGGGGATGAGAAACCAAATTGAGAACGTTCTGATGCTCTTCTATTTTGTCATGATCCCGGCAGTTCTTGGTTTGTATGCAGTTGCTCAGCAGGTATACACGGTCTTTTACCGTTACAATCATGCTGGGGTAATCGTTCTTGAGTTTGCAGCATTTATGGCAATTCCCCTTGGACTTTATACGGTGGCAGCTGCAATGATGCAGGGAATTTCTGAGAACCGCCGAATGATGAAGTATTTGGGGATTGGATTAATAATCAAACTGCTAATTCAATTCCCATGTATTTGGATCGCTCAGGGATTAGGGCCACTGTTGTCTACAGGGATTGCGATGATGGTTATTAATTACCTTATTATTCATTCATTTAACCAGGAATTCCGGTTAAACTTTGAACAAATGGCATTGCCAACCAACCAAATTTTGGCATATTCACTTGTTATGTTAGTGATTACTAAGGGTATAATGCTTTTGCTAGGCTTATTTATTAGTCCTTATGGGCGTTATACTGCCTTCTTCATTCTAGTAATTGGCGTTATTGTTGGTGCAGGTGTCTATGGTTACCTATCACTCCATTTCCGTCTTGCAGATAAGTTGCTTGGCGGTCGAGCACAAAGATTACGACAAATATTCCATATGAATTAATCTAAAACTGAAGAGGGTGAGAAAAAAGTTTAGCTTTTTTCTCACCCTCTTCAGTTTTTAAATTCAATTGTAAAAGCGATTAGTTCAGGAAACCAATTTGGTGCTCGGTTTGGCCGCTTTCCATTTTTTTCATAAATGATGGTAGGGACCGACTGATTTGATGCGGAAGAACAATGTATTGATTTTTGGCAAGCTGTTCTGCAACTGCGCTATGAGCGTAGACGGCTGCCAAAACTGCCTTTAATGGAGTCTTAGAGAATTCAGCAGTGAAGCCACCAACCATTCCGGCAAGCGTATCACCCATTCCGCCAACGGCTTGAGCAGGAGTGCCAATTGTTAATTGGTAGACATCATCGTTAGTGTAAATCTCTGTATGGTGCTTTTTAAGAACAACGGTAGCATTTAACTTTGCTTGTGCTTCCCGATTTCGTTCTTCACTTTGATCAGCAATTTTAATTCCTGAAAGGCGCTGCCATTCCATTTGGTGTGGAGTGTAAATAATATTACCCTTTGGTTGAGCGAGGTCTTCTCGGGCCATTAGGGTAATTGCTGAACCGTCAATAACAACGTTTTGCTTTTCGTTAGTGTGTTCAAAAACATTTTTAAGAATGGCTAGACTAGTTTGGTCATCCCCAAGACCTGGACCAACGACCACCGTTGTAGCAGGTTCAACTAAGGATGCTAGTTGATCAGCATTATTAAAATCAGCAAACATCGCTTCGGGAAGTTGCGAATGGAGGGCTCCTGAATTACTTGGATCAGTAGCAGTCGTAACTAATCCAGCACCCGAGCAAACAGCGGCAGTGGATGCCATAATAATTGCCCCACCAAAGTTGCGGTTACCACCAACTAGGGTTACCTTTCCGTATGTTCCCTTAAAACTATCGTTAGGACGTGGCTTAATAACATCAAAAAGAATTTGATCAGTTAATTTTTTCATTTTAATGCTCCTTTGTATCAAGTACTTTCAAGCTGAAAACTACTACTTTCATGGTATCATTATTTTAACGAAAAGATTAACGGAGGTTGATAAAATGACGGATTGGATGAAAGCAGCACAAAGTCAGGAAAAAAGTTACCTTAAGGATTTAACTAACCTGTTGAAGATTCCAAGTGTTCGTGATGATAGTGCAGCTACGGATGAATATCCATTAGGACCGATGCCAGCAAAAGCCCTGCAAGAATTTTTGAAGATGGCAAAGCAAGGTGGCTTCCGAACGAAGAATATTGATAATCTTGTAGGATATGCAGAATGGGGTGAGGGTGATGAAACCTTAGCAATTCTGGCTCACCTTGATGTGATGCCTGCTGGAAAGGGTTGGGATACTGATCCGTTTGATCCCGTTATTAAGGACGGTAATTTATATGCTCGGGGCGCTTCTGACGATAAGGGGCCTGGAATGGCTTGCTACTACGCTCTTAAATATTTGAAAGATCAGGGAGTTAAGTTTAATAAGAAGGTCCGCTTTATTGTGGGAACGGACGAGGAAAGTAATTGGACGGGGATGCACCGCTACTTTGAAGTTGAACCGGCACCGACAATGGGCTTCTCACCGGATGCAGAATTTCCAGTAATTAACGGTGAAAAGGGTCAATTCTCGTTGCTCCTTGACGTTCCAGCAGGTAATAGCGGCAAAGCTCAACTTAAGAGTTTCCAATCTGGCTTGCGGTTCAACATGGTTCCTCGTGAAGCAGTTGCTGAAATTACAGTACCAGATAAGGAACAGGTAACAAGCGAATTTGGACAGTTTATCGAAAACAATCCAGTAACTGGCAAGGTCGAGGAAACAATGGATGGCTTAAAATTGACTGTGATTGGTAAGGCCGCTCATGGGATGGAGCCGGAAAAGGGAATTAATGCTGGGACATATCTGGCTACCTTCCTGAATAAGTATGATTTTTCTGGTGGTGCTGCTAGTTTCATTAGTTTTCTTGCTAAGTATCTTCACCTTGATACGAGAATGGAGAAGTTTGACTGTTCATTTACCGATGATGTAATGGGTGAATTAACGATGAACGCTGGAATTTTAAATTATGATGAAGAGAATGGCGGTAAAATTAACATGAATTTCCGCTATCCAAAGGGAATTACTCCAGATGAAATTCAAGCCAAGGTTGAAAAGATAACCAAGTCACTAGCCATCACTGTTAATCAAGGTGACGGCCAACTACCACACTATGTTGATCCTGATGATCCAATTGTTAAGACATTAATGGAAGCATATATTGATATTAGTGGTGACCAAAATGCTAAGCCTGAAGTAGTTGGTGGCGGAACTTATGGCCGGCTAATGAAGCGTGGCGTTGCTTTTGGTGCTCTTATGCCTAATACACCAAATACAATGCATCAAGCAAATGAATTTCAGCCTGTTAACGATTTAATTACTTCAATGGCAATTTACATGCAAGCAATTAATAACCTGGTAACAGATTAATCGCCACTAAAGCAATATGGTAAAATAAGGTTAAAGGTAGAAGAATTTCTGGAGGTGTCAATATGAGTTATCAAAAGATCCTTGTCGGAATTGACGGTTCAAAGCAATCAGAAATGGCCTTTTCAAAGGCTGTTGATATTGCAAAGCAAAACGATGCAGCATTGTACTTACTTAGTGTAATTAATGGTGAACGCTATCCAACAACAAGTCCAAGTGGGTTTGGCTTTGTTGATAAGAGCATTTATGATTCTGCTATTCAAGAGATGAACAAACGGTTAGCTGAAAATAAGCAAAAGGCTGAGGATGCTGGGGTAAAAGAAGTTCATACCGATGTTGAAATTGGTAATGCTAAGGTAGAATTAGCTGAAAAGTACCCAAAGGACAACGAGATTGATTTAATTGTAATTGGTGCCACCGGCTTAAACGCAATTGGCCGATTGATTGTTGGTTCGACTGCAGCCTACACTGTTCGGATTGCCCCTTGTGATGTGACGGTAGTTAAAACCGACTTAAACAATCAGAAATTAGATATTAAGGAAAGCAGCTATCCTGAAATTTAATTATTGATTAAAAAGTTCTTGAAGTTTGGAGTTACCCAAATTCAAGGGCTTTTCTTTTATAGTAAAAGTAATAATTTAGTAACGTATGTTCGATAAAATATGCTAATTTTACTAGATCGTGGTAAAATATGACAGTCGATACTTTGCTATTACTGATTCGACGTGAGGAGTATTTTCAATGCGTTTTCAATTAAAGCACTGGTTATTAGTGATTATTGCGTTATTAGTCATTGTTCTTGGAATTAATTGGTGGCATCAGGCACACCACTTTAACAAGAATGTTACTATTAATGGAATTAACGTTGGTGGTCTGACTACTAAGCAAGCCCTGGAAAAGGTTAAGACAACGAAAAATAGTAATCAGGTTTACCTAAATGGTCATTTAATTTATGACGGATCCGATACTGATTATGTATTTACATCAGCAGATGAAGCTAAGGTAAAGAATGTCTTTCACAAACAGTTTACATTCTTCCCTTCTCGAAAGCCCTACTCTCTAGAGTTAAAGCCCGGCAAGCAGGATCTCAGTCAGTACGAAACAAAGAAAGCAACTGTCCAGTCAATTCTTCAACGAGAAAATCGAGGCAGACAGGCGCCAGTAGATGCTTACGCTGAACTTCGTGACGACAAGGTGACAGTTCATAAGGGACAAAAGGGAACAAAGATTGATGAGCAACGGATTCTTCACCAATTAAGTTCTCAAGCAACCAACAGTAAGATTTATCTTACCGCTAAGCAACAACAACCACTTTCACCAGATAGCAAAACTGTGCAAAACGAAAAGAAACAATTGCAAAAGTTAATCGGAAAAAAGGTTAGCTATAAAGTTGAAAAGCAGACTTATCACTTAACAACGGGTGACGTGATTACGAGTGCTACCTATAAAGATGGCCAATATCACTTTAATACGTCTGTTATAGATAAGAAGATTAAGCAGATTAATAAAAAGCAAGCAACGTTAGGTAAAGCATTTAAATTCAAGACTCCTGATGGTAAGGAGATAACTACTACAAGGGATGGTAGTTACGGATGGAAGATAAGTGCTGAGCGTGCCGGCAAATCTTTAGCTAACGCAATTGCAACTGGCAAATCTTCTGTAGATGCTAAGGCAGATATTTATGGAATTGGCTATAATCGTCGCGGGACTGGTTATGGGGTAACAGAAAATGGTGGAATTGGTAATACCTATGCTGTTATTTCAATTGCCGATCAGCATGCCTGGTTCTACAAAAATGGTAAGTGTGTAGACGATGTAGACGTTGTTACTGGAAAGATGAGTAATAAGGCTGACCAAACACCTAAGGGAGTCTGGTATATCATGTATAAGCAATCTCCTTCAGTTCTAAAGGGGACGAGCGATAATGGTTCTAAATACAGCAGTAAGGTTCAATACTGGGCTCAATTTACCGATAGTGGTTGTGGCTTTCATGATGCTTCATGGCGGCATAATTGGTCTAAAACGGCTTACCTAAATGACGGTTCAAATGGTTGTGCTAATATGCATCCAAGCGACGCTGCTGGGGCATATAATAGCCTTGAAGTTAATGAACCAGTAATAATTTACTAGTATGAGGATATAAAGGATTAGTGATGTTCGATAAAGAAACATTACTAATCCTTTATTATTTAATGGAGATTTATATGTGCTCAAATAACTTCTGAATTTAAAAATGTAAAGTTAAATTTATTCCGTATTGATTATTTAGAGGACTAATAAGGGAGTGACATAAGAAATGAATGATAATGTGATTTTAGGAACAGTTGTAATGCTAGTTTCACTTAATACAGCGTTACCTGCTCTTGCCAGTCAACAGGATGACGCACGAAATGCTGCTGAAGTTGCAGTGATTAACCAAGAAGTGGTAGACGCACAAGTGCTACGAAGTCACGGTGATGAGTATACACGTGAATTCTTACTTCAGTTCCATAATGCAACACAGAAATATCGTCAAGCATTTCAGTTAGGAATAGCGGATCAGGAGGAGGGAAGAACCCATGCGTTTGGTGATCACGTAGAACAAGCTGCTTACCAACGAGGAATTGAAAAGGCAAAAGCACAGACTCAGGAAAAAACGGGAGCAAAAGAAAATACCTTCTCTGACCAATTAGTTGATCAAAAAAGGTATTTACCGAAGCAGCCATTACCAAACCAAGCACGCTTTATTAATCAGATTGCTGATGATGCACGACAAATTGGTAAAAATTATGATCTATACCCATCCATTATCATTGCCCAAGCAGCATTAGAGAGCAATTGGGGAACGAGCGATCTTAGTCTAGCACCGCACCATAATTTATTTGGTGTAAAAGGAAAATATAATGGGCGTGGCGTATTAAAGCCAACGACAGAATTTGTTGGTTCTCAATCAACGCAGGTTCAGGACATTTTTCGTTCGTATACTAGTACCAAGCAATCCTTACAGGACTATGCTAAAACGCTCCAGCAACCCTTATATAGGGAAGTACATCGTTCGGTGGTAAAAAGCTACCGTGAAGCAACCCATGCCCTTGTCGGCCGTTATGCGACAGATCCTGATTATGATAAGAAGCTGAATCAGATTATTGATAGTTATCAACTAACAAGGTATGACGACCCGAAAAAAGATGGAAATACTCAAAGTCAAATTATAAATAGTCGGCAATATAAAATGCCACGAAGATCTCATTTGAGAGAACTTCACCAACAAACATCTCCAAAACACAAAAAGTTTTCACCAGTTGTTTCAGTTGTTGGTGGTGCCGCATCGGCTGGAGCGCTTACTGGTTTAAAGAAGCTTCTTGTGAGTTAGAGAAGGGGGAGTTGAGAATGTCCAATTTACAGGATGTTATTCATTATTCCAGTAAACATTAGATACAAAAATAGCTTAACCCAAGTTAATTCACTGAATGGATCAACTTTAGCTAAGCTATCGCTATACTGATTAATAAAGCTTTTATTAGTTGCGAATATCTTTTAATCGGTCATCAATCATACTAAGAACAGTTTTGACATTTTGTGGATCCTCTAGATCGTACTTTTCTAGATCGATTTTCATCTTTGGACTGGCATCATAATCACGATACCAATCCTTATAAGCATTCCACATCTTGTAATAGTAATCCTTTAACTCAGGGTTCTTATCAACTTGTTCGTAATCCCGACCACGCTTCTTAATGCGATAAAGAATTGTTTCAAAATCTGTTTCAGAATAAACCATTAAGTCAGGAGCTTTTTTTGGTAGCCGATTAAGATCAGCCATCATGTTATCTAATAATTTAAGGTAGACCTCTAATTCTGTATCGCTAATGTTTCCTTCTGCATTATTCTCGCGAGTAAATAATGCATCTTCATAGATGGAACGATCTAAAACATTGTTATCATCGGATAATGCTTGTTTGATCATTGAAAATCGCTTGTTAAGAAAGTAGATTTGCAATAAGAATCCGTATTGTTTTGGATTTGCATAATAAAGTGGTAATACTGGATTTTCACCAACTGGTTCATAGTAAGCTTTTGTATTTAAATGTTCTGCAATTTTACCAGTTAAGGTAGTTTTGCCGACCCCAATCATTCCTGCAGTAATTATCACCATAATGGCCCCTCTTTACTATAATTTTAAACACAAGCACTATCTTACTACAAAATATTGTGGATTCCTATTTAATTTTTGATATATTTTGTATGAAGAGATAACTACTTATCGGTTTATACCTACTTAAGAATTGAATTTTCCTTATGATTCTTGGTAGACTATTTTTTGTAAATTTTTATTTGATTAATCAAACGACAATTAGGAGGCAAATACTTGAGAGAATCAGATAAGCAGGATGTTAAAATTCAATTAACCATTGCTAAACAGCAGGGAAAATTGATTGAAGTACATAATATCAAAAATGATGATTATTTTAACGTTGGTTTTGTAGTGGGCATTGATAATCATTTTTGCTTGATGATTAGTATTGATTGGGATGGAAAAATTAACGGTTTGATTGCAATTCGCCTTGATAGCATTATTACTGTCAATGATCAAACCGACTACTTAACAACTGTTTCTGAAAAAACTAAGGTAGCTCATGAACACCACTATTTCGATATTTGGCAAGTGCAACAGTTTATTGATGAACATCCAGAAATAACAAGCGGGAACATCCTCATGAACATATTAAAAGACTCTGCTGACAACGAATTGCCGGTGGTTATTGGAACAAAACAATACCAAGGGATGGACGACTTTTCGGGAATGATCCACGATTTAAATGAGATTACGTTAAATCTCCACTATTTTAACGAGAAAGATCTGTCTTCAATGTGGAGTTATGATATTCTTATCTCACAGATCGATTATGTCCGTTCTCGTGGAACGCAAATGGCAACAACCAAGCAAATTTTGGAAGATGTTTTCCATCAGGATTAGGATGCAATGTAACTGAGAGATACTTTTTGAACAAGATGATGGAGGATTTAAAGAGTGAAAGCAGAATTAATCTTAAAAGTAGTATTACCCCCATTAATTATTTTTGCAATTTTAGTAGCATTAACGATTAGTAAAGTAATTTCTGGCTGGTCGATGTATATTTTATGGATTTTAGGATTTGTGGTTGCAAACTTGATGGTAACGAAGGTAACCGCAAAATGGAGTTACCAACGACGAAAACAAAAGCGCCTTCAAGAACAAAAAAAGGGGCAACAAAAATGAGTGAAATTTTTTCTCTTATTAAGCGTTGCTGTTTAATGGCAGCCTTTTTCTTGTGTATAGAATTACCGCCGATTGCAATGCAAATTGCTAATCGAAGCAACAGGGTAACCATTAAGACCATTGGGTTAGTTCTCCTTTTTCTTCTATTATTCGGTTTTATTATCATATGGGCTCGACAAACATACCACCGCTATAACCAGTTACCAATTAGAAAGAGAATTAACTGGAAGTTAATCCTTGGTGGGTACCTGTTTATTTTAATAGGGGAATTTATTCTTGGTGTGCTGAACGTATTAATCTACCACCAGACAGAAACAGCGAATAATCAAAGTCTAATGGCGATATTGGGCCATAACCCATTAGTAACAATTGTATTTGCAATTTCAGCGGTGATTTTGACTCCGATAGCGGAAGAGCTGATTTTTCGTGGGGTATTAATGAATCTTTTCTTTAAGCCCAATACTTTCTGGCCAAAAGTAATTTTATCTGGGATTGTTTTTTCGGCTGGACATGTTAGCACGAATATTATTAGTTTCCTCTTGTATTGTATGTTGGGGATGACTTTAGCATACATTTACCGGGAAAGTGAGGATATTCGAAACTCAATGCTATTACACGGTTTAAATAATTTAGTCGCAATATTATTAATGCTATCACAATTATTTAATTAATCCTTGAAAGCGGTTACTAAAGGTGGTATATTATTGGTGAGGAAGGATAAAGAGACGATGTTAAAACATTAAGTCTCCCGTTCTAATAGAGTCGAAGGAAGTTAAGGAGTAGACTAGAAGCAACGTAAGAGTAACCGGAAAGATCTTGATTTAAATTGTGGTTACCAGGGTGCACTATTTGAACGGTAACGAATAAAAGCGACTTTGCGGAAGATGAGAATCAAAAGTTTGTATTTAGTAATAAAGTTCCAGTGCAAAGTGGCAAGATTCCTTCCGTAGATATTATGAGGAAGCGGCCAACAGGAACTAATAGGTTGGACCCCTCATAAACACAAATGTGGCTTTAACGTTTAGAATTGCTGAGCGTTAAAGCCTTTTTGTTAGTTTGGTATAATGAATAAGGAGGTGAATGAAGTGTTCCTTTCAACAGAAGATTATCCACAGGCACATAAAGTCCTGGGAGTTGTTAATGCGACAGCTCATTTAATGCTGCCAAGTGATGCGATTGACTCATTTGAATCTTTGGATCAGCTATTTAGCGAGGTTCAGCAGAAATTACGCGAACGAGCAGCTGAAAAGAAAGCTGATGGAATTGTCGGGGTTCGTTTTAATACCAATGTAGCTAACGTTCAGGTTGCCCCCAAGTTCCTAGTTTTAACTGGTTATGGGACAATGATTCAATTTATTAAAAATAAATAGGACTTGTAATTCAATAAAATTCCAGTATAATAAGATTGTTGTTATTTCATTAATAACGATGCCCCAGTGGCGGAATTGGCAGACGCGCAACGTTCAGGTCGTTGTATGGGTTTCCATGTACAGGTTCGAATCCTGTTTGGGGCATTTTGTATAGTCTACAATCATTGTTATATTAACGATTGAAGCCTTGAATGTACATCTTTTGTATATTCAAGGATCTTTTTTATATATTTAAGGTGTTTTTCAATCTGCTCCTCAGCTTTATTTTGATATTACTAGGTAAGAGTATACTTTACTGGATATAGTGCAACTATGAGGGCACTTCTGTATTACTACAGCTAGTTTTCAAATTTAATAATGAACAGAAAGAAGACTATCAGTTGAAGAGAATCTTACTTTTTTACGTTAATCTGCTGATAGATTATTATTTCAAATTTTGGCTTTAAAATGATTGGGCCATCACTCTAAGATTATGATACAATACCGTGAGTAATATTATAGCATGATTAACAAAGCGAGGAAAAAATGAAACGTGCCAACTTTTTTAAACGTTGGAAAATTGCTCTGGTGGTTATCATTACTAAATTGCTGACCTTTCATGGAGCTTTTGCCTCAATGGGGTCAACTGGTGGAGGGGGCGGTTCATCAAGCGGTGGTGGAAGCTCATCAAGCAGCAGTATTATAAGCAGTGGAAATGATAAATCTGGAGATAGTTTTAAGGCATTCTTGTTCGTCCTGTTTTTCTGTGGGTTATATATTCTTAGCTCTGTCAGCAAAATGGTGGTACGACTTTATCGGAGAACTCGTGACATCACGGAAGTTAATGGTTTGTCCAAATGGATGTTAATTCCTAATATGAAGATTAAGGACTTTAAACAAGGACTCAAGAGAGCTAAGATCCGCTTAGAAAATGATGCTGTTGATAATCAATTAGCACAGAGCTTAGTCGAAACATATGCTTGGGCACAATTTGTTTATGGCCAGTCGATTCGTCGGTGCTTTGCTGACAGCAGTAATTATTTGGATCAGTTGAAATCACAACTGGGACGGTTTTCCCTGTCAACAATGCATGATGAAATTATTGCCAAGGCATCGAACGGGATCATTGATGATGTGCTGGTTAACCATGGAAAAGTTGTGTCAGCTCAGAAAATTTCACCTGACCTAATTATTGCAAAGGTCCAAGTAAGTGGGATTGATAGTGAAGTGAATGTTCTCTCTGATTTTAATTCGTCATTTAAACGGCAACAGTGGACAGATTATGTTGTCTTTGGACGAAAACAAGGAAGTGCGCAGTGGAAGATTTATAACATCGTTTATGGTGCCCACTTCCACCTGAATGGAGAAGACTTTAATCATCAACAGAGCCTTGATATCAGTGGGTACACCGAAGAACATTTGGAAGTTTCGCCAGAGTTAGTTAAGTCAGCTGAAGACTATAAGAAACGTTTCAATCGGCGTAAAAATGTGAAAACGGTGGTCCGCTGGATAGTGTTCATTCTGGGATTACTGTTTGTTAATCATATTTTAGGTTAAATAAATGACACTATGAATCCTACTATTTCAGGATTGGTGGTGCCATTTTAGGAAGGAGTGTCAGTATGAAAGCCTTATCGATTCGGTCGGATTACGCTGCTGATATTATGAATGGGACAAAAACTGAAGAATACCGTTCATGGTCAACTAAGTATCGGGGAGACCTGTTGATATGCAACACTGCCAAAAAGATTCGTGGCTTTGTGCCTGGATATGCCCTCTGTGTTGCTAAAATTGTTGGCATTGAGCAACGGCAAGACCAGGGTGGCTCTTATTATGCTTGGAAGATCGCTCCGTTTGCGAAAAATGGATCGTATTGGATTAAGCCAATTAAAGTTAAGGGGCAATTGCGATTATTTAATGTTGATGATCATCTGATTGAACGGGCCCCATTTACAAATATTCATAGTAAGGCGGCAATGGAATGGATTAACAAAGTAATTGCACCGCTTCGTTATTAGGAGGAGATTCAATTGCAGTTTGTTGTTGCTAGTCATAATCACGATAAAATTGAAGAACTTCAACGGAGCTTTCGTGTTTGTAATAATGAAGTAATTCCATATACGGACTTGCTCCCTAAAATAAAATTCCCTCCAGAGGGGAACCGGTCATATGAAAAAAAATGCGAGTGATAAAGCACTCTTTATTAGTAAACTTCTTCCTGATAGATTAGTTATTGCAGATGATTCAGGGCTACTGCTTACAGCTAGGCCCGAAATTCTTGGAGTGAGGACAGCACGTGATCTTACAGATTATCCCACGCCCCATCAGTATGCACAGCACATTATTCGTCTTGTTCAAGGAAAGAACCGCACGTTTATCATGCAGACCAGTATTGCGTGTGCTCATCAAGGAAAAATTATTAAAGTGGTTGATGGCACATTAAAGGGACAAATTGCAAGCACTGAACGTGGAATTAATGGCGAAGGATTTAGTCGAATTCTCATTCCACGTGATTCAACTAAAACATTAGCCCAGATGACATTTAATGAAAGCTATCCGTACTTAACACGGGCACGGGCTGCTGAAAAACTAATTAGATTCTTAAAAGAAAATCGTGATCAATGCTAGACCAAGGTTAATAATCATCCCCGCAAAAACCAGTCGTGAATGACGAGGATTGCCAAACGTTACAATTTTTTCACGGAAGGCATTCGCGGTAAGAATAAAGAGAACAATAGAAATGACAAGCCAAATAAGATTAGCAAGAAGGCTAGTCTTCCATGTAAGGAATAGTTGAATTATCTGGCAGGTTAGGAGAATAAAGAAAAAACAACGGGTAATGATTAGCCAATTACTAACGTGCTTCTCCATTTTGGCATGGAGACCAGCAGTGGAAGAAATGAATAAAATAACAATTGCAAATAAAATTAGAAGATTTAGCATCGGGAAACTCCTTTCAGGATCTGATTTTATCACTGATAAGAATTTATGGGCTTTAAGAGAGACACTTTACTTGAAAAAATGCTGGAAAAAGTGTATTGTACATTATTGTGTTTACTAGAAAAATGAAGGGGTGATAGCCTGTGGCTGATTTTGAAATTGGTGATCTTGTTAAGGCAAAGAAATTTGGCCCGATGGATCATGACTTTACCGGAATCGTTGAAAAAGTCTACAACAATTCTATTATGATTTCGATTCAGGACTTTGATCCTAGCGATAAGAATGGTGTTAATGAATTAAACAGTCGTGCTGTTATTCGGCAAAGTGAAGCCAAGATGATTAAGGCTGTTCCACGTACTGAAAAAGCTGACGATGAAGACGAAGATGATGACGAAAAGTCTTCCAAGTCATCTGCTGATTCAAAGGCAACAAAAAAATCATCAAAAAAGGCTGACAAATAGTTGGATTAGCGATATACTTACTAAGTAATTGCTATTACTTAGTTTATGCGGGTATAGTTTAGTGGTAAAACTTAACCTTCCCAAGGTTGCGTCGCGAGTTCGATTCTCGTTACCCGCTTATAGAAAAAGCAAGGAAAACATTTTGTTTTCCTTGCTTTTTTCATTCCGCCTAAATTTCTTTCAGAACTGTGGAGAGCTGTTCTGCAGAGGTATGCATTTTAGCTAATTCAGTTGGTGATAACTGATATTCAATTACTTGACCGATTCCCTGGCGATTAATAATTGCAGGTGAGCCAAGGTAAAGATCATTAATTCCATATTGGCCAGTGAGGGGAGCTGAGACAGGAATTACAGTATTTTGGTTTTCGATAATTGCACAGACAATTGATGATAAACACTTAGCAACACCGTAGAAGGTTGCTCCCTTATGCTGGATAATTTTTGCACCAGCTCGACGAACCTGTTCCTCAATTTCATTCTTTTCTTCCGGCGTGAATTGAATAATTTTATCTAATGGTTGTCCATTAATCATTGCCTCATCGAAAGTGACGAATGAAGAATCACCATGTTCGCCAAGAACTTGGACATCGACCGCATTAACTGAAATGTTTAATCGTTGGCTAAGAATTAATCGTAACCGCATTGTGTCGAGTGAAGTTCCCGTACCAATTACCCGATCCTTTGGGAAACCAGAGATTTGCTGAGCTAGGGTGGTTAGGAGATCAACTGGATTGCTAGAGATTACAAAAACCCCATTAAAGCCACTGGCAACAATTGGCTTAATGATTTTCTTGAGAATCTCAACATTCTTGTGAATAAGATCTAGACGACTTTCGCCAGGCTTTCGCGGTACACCAGCGGTAATAACCACGACATCAGCGTCATGAGCATCTTCATAATTACCAGCAAAGACGTCTGTGGGTCCGGTTAACGGGGTAATATCGGCAAGGTCAAGAGCATCCCCGACTGCCTTATCATGTTGACGAGTTACAATAACTAATTCGTCGACTTCACGATTTGATTGGAGAAGAGAAAATGCAAAGGTAGAACCAACTGCCCCATCTCCAACTAAGACTACTTTATGACGATAGTGATTAATCATTATAATTCCTTCTTCTTTAATTCACGTTCTGCTGCCCAGTGGTTAATTGGCCCAAATTTATGACCAACCTCAAGCGGGTGGGAAATAGCAGCAAAAACGGCATCTTTAGCACGAATAACAGCATTTTTCACGCCCGTTCCCTTAGCTAATTCAGCTGCAATGATAGCCGAAAAAGTATCCCCAGTTCCGTTAACGTGGGTTGTATCGAAGAATGGCTTAGTTAGTTCAAACCGTGAGCCATCTTCTAATAGGACGACATCAACTACTTCCTTTTGAGTAGGATCGTTGTGTTCACCCTTGATGACAACGTTTTTGGCTCCCATCTCATGGAGCTTGACTGCCGCATCAAACATTTCTTGGGTATTTTTCAGCCGCATCCCGGTTAATTTTTGTGCCTCGTAGAAGTTAGGTGTAATCACAGTGGCTAAGGGAACAATTCGTTCACGGAATAATTCGTACGCTGATTGTTCAAGAAGCATTGCTCCGTGTTTGGTAATAATTACAGGATCGACCACTAGTGGGCCAAAATCAACCTTAGCATATTGATCAGCGACGACGTTAATTACATCATCATTAGCAAGCATTCCCGTTTTTGCAGCAGAAATCTTGAAATCAGTTGATAATGTTTTAAATTGCTGTTCAATATAATCTTTTGGCATTATTTGTGCCGCGTCAATTCCGTAAGAATTACCAGAAACGGCAGCGGTAAGGAGTCCATGACCATAAACACCGTCTATGAAAAATGCGTGAAGATCAGCTGGCATTCCTGCACTACCGTCTGAGTCATGACCGGCAATTGTTACTGCTTGTACTTGTTGATTAATCATGTCTATCAGCAACCTTTCTTTAACGTGTTGGGAAAATTGTAACATAAAAGGATTAATAATGATTCAATAAAAATCCTGTTAAAAACTAAATATTAAAGGAAAAGAAAGATGATAATAAAGCAAATCGAAAAATCTTGTTTACAAATAAATGGAATATGATAAACTAGACGAGAAACCGATGATTGAGGAGTAGTAATAAGGTACGGTTGCTTAGCGATCCTGTGATGGTGAAAGTCAGGAAGCCAGTCCTTATGAAGGCGTGTCTCATAGGTAAAACTTAATAAATGAGTGGAATTCTAATTCAATTAGAGTGGTACCGCGGGTAAATCTCGTCTCTAGTAAATTTTGTTGTTTACTAGGGACTTTTTGTATAGGAGGAATTAATTTATGGATGAAAAGTTACAAGTAGCAAATGCCTTAGCTGTTGCATTGCCAGATTTAGAGCTTAACGAGATCGAAGAAAAGATTGAACGACCAAAGGATTCAAATAATGGTGATTATGCCTTTCCGACATTCTTCTTAGCTAAGAGCTTACATAAGGCTCCACAAATGATTGCTAGTGAATTGATTGAAAAGATTGACCAAGCTGGTTTTGATAAGGTTGTTGTAGCTGGTCCATACATTAACTTTTTCCTTGATAAAGCCAAAGTTGGTGCCGGTGTGTTAGAGAACATTTTAAATGATCCAGAGCACTATGGTGAGAGCGATCTTGGTCACAAATCTAATGTAACAATTGATTATTCATCACCTAATATTGCTAAGCCAATGGGGATGGGTCACCTTCGTTCAACTATGATTGGTGAAGCAATTGCGCGGATCCTTGAAAAAGTTAACTACAACTTAATTCGGATTGACTACCTTGGTGATTGGGGAACTCAATTTGGTAAGATGATGGCTGCCTACGAAATGTGGGGCGATAGTCAAGAAGTTCAAGACGGCTTAAAGAACGATCCAATTAATACGCTACTTCACCTTTACGTTCGGATTAACACTGAAGCAGATGAACATCCAGAATATACTGATGCAGGTCGGGAATGGTTTGCTAAGCTCGAACACGGTGATGAAGAAGCATGGCGTCTCTGGCACTGGTTCCGGGAAATCTCTTTGGAACGGTTCCAACGGGTTTACGACATGTTGGATGTCAAGTTTGATTCATTTAATGGTGAAGCATTCTCAGCACAAAAGATGGAAGAACCAATTCAACTTCTTCGTGATAAGGGATTGTTAAAGAAGAGTCGTGGTGCTGAGATTGTTGATCTTGAACAATTCAACTTACCACCATTGCTGATTATTAAGAGTAACGGAACTACTACCTACATTACCCGTGATTTAGCTACTGCATTATTCCGGAAGCGGATGTATGGTCACGCAAAGTCACTTTATGTTGTTGGTGCTGAACAAGAAGTTTACTTCAAGCAATTGCGGATGGCATTAAAGGAACTTGGTTTTAACTGGTGGGATCAAATTGAACATATTTCCTTTGGCTTAATGAACTTAAATGGTCAAAAGATGTCAACACGGAAGGGAAATGTTGTTTCTCTTGAAGATGTTCTTAACGATTCCGTTGATCTTGCCCGGAAGCAAATTGCAGAAAAGAACCCTGATCTAAAGAATGCTGACGAGGTTGCTAAGCAAGTTGGTATTGGGGCCGTAATTTTCCATGACTTGAAGAATTACCGGCGGAATGCAGTTAACTTTAAGCTTGAAGACGTTGTTAAGTTTGAAGGTGAAACTGGTCCTTACGTTCAATATGCACGAGCACGGGCTGAGAGTATTCTGCGGAAGGGCGGCATTCGTGACTTTAGCGATGTTGACTTAACTCAAGTTGGCGATGGTGCTTGGGAATTGATTAGCTTCTTAAGCCAATACGGTGAAGCAGTAAAGCGGGCTGCGCTGAACTACGACCCATCAGTAGTTGCAAAGTATGCATTGGAACTTGCTAAGAAGTTTAACCAATACTATGCACATAACCGGATTTTAAATGATGATCCGCAACAACCAGCTCGGTTAGCATTAACTCAAGCTGTTAGTCATGTTTTGAAGTCTGCATTGGCTCTTCTTGATGTTAAGGCTCCAGACGAAATGTAAGAGAGAAGCTTTTTGTAAAAGGAAATCGAGAATTTCTCGGCTTCCTTTTATTATTTTAAATTTTAGTTATGCTGGCCGAAAATCGGCTACGGAAAAATTCTCCTATGGTAAAATGATTGAGACTTAATGTTACTAAATATGGGGATTAATAAATGAGAAGAGAACCAGAAGAAAAGCCGCCTTTTCAGGAACGGTTGCTTGCCTGGCTAAAGCAGCTTTGGCAACGGGTAAAAGAGGTTGTTAATGAACTTTGGCAGCAGTTTATTCGTTGGTTAAAGCAATTTTGGCACCGGTATCAACTGACACGGTGGCTAATTGTAATTTTTTTAGGATTGTTTTTGGTAACTAGTACCTACCTGACATTTGTTGCGAAGACAGCGGATGTTAAAAACTTAGAGCATCGTTTACAGCGACCGACAATGATCTATGACCATGATAATCAATCTGCCGGCAGTTTATATTCACAAAAAGGGACATACGTATCACTCAATAAGATTTCAGCTAATGTTCCAGCAGCGGTGATCTCAACAGAAGACCGGAACTTCTATCATGAACACGGCTTTTCGGTTAAGGGACTTGGCCGGGCTGGCTTTTTGTTGATCAAGAATAAGCTGTTACATCGTGATTATATTTCTGGTGGGGGAAGTACCTTGACTCAACAGTTAGTTAAGAATGCTTTCTTAACCCAACAGCAAACATTCTCGCGGAAGGCACGAGAAATTTTTATCGCGGTTGAAGTTGAAAATCAATATAGTAAAAAGCAAATTCTGACGATGTATCTTAATAATGCCTATTTTGGTAATGGTGTTTGGGGGGTTCAGGATGCTGCAAAGAGATACTTTGATTGTGATGCAGCTGATCTGACTGTTCCTCAGGCTGCGACATTGGCAGGAATGTTAACATCGCCTGGAATTTATGATCCAGTTACTCATCCAAATGCAACCAAGCAACGCCGTAACTTAGTCCTCCAGCTAATGGTTGAAAATCATCAATTAAGTCAAACGGCGGCTGATCAGTATAAAAAGGTGCCGTTAGAAGTTACTAACGGGTATGTTGCACCGGATACTTATCGTTATCCATACTATTTCGATGCCGTAATTTCTGAGGCAATTAATAAATATCATCTTTCGGAAAAGGAAATTATGAATAATGGTTATAAGATTTATACGACCTTGGATCAGGATCAGCAACGCTCAATGCAACAAACTTACGAAGATGACGATAACTTCCCTAGTAATTCTGTTGATGGGACTAAGGTACAGTCGGCTTCAGTTGCGATGAATCCGAAGACGGGTGGTGTTACCGCAATTGTTGGTGGTCGAGGGAAGCATGTTTTCCGGGGCTTCAATCGGGGAACGCAAATGCGTCGGCAACCAGGTTCAACGATTAAACCACTGGTTGTTTATGCTCCAGCCTTAGAACATGGTTATTTCTATGACTCTACGTTACAGGATAAGAAACAATCGTATGGGACCAATGACTATACACCAAAAAACTATGATGATACTTATGCTGGAAGTGTTCCGATGTATAAGGCAGTCTACGAAAGCCTGAATGCGCCAGCAGTATGGTTATTAAATAAGATTGGGGTTAATACTGGGTATAGGATGGCACAGAAATTTGGCTTACCAGTGGAAAAGGGGGATAAGAATCTTGCCCTGGCTTTAGGAGGAATGACTAAGGGAGTTTCTCCTGAACAAATTGCTCGTGCTTATGCCACCTTTGCTAATGAGGGAAAGATGCCTGATACCCACTACATTACAAAGATCAAGGATGCTTCTGGAAAGACGATTGTTACTGCTAAGACGGCTAAACCTAAGCGGGTTGTCACTGCCAATACTGCTAAAAACATGACGAGTATGCTAATTGGTGTCTTTGAACATGGAACTGGTCAATCTGCGCGGCCTGCTGGTTACACGTTGGCCGGGAAGACAGGGACAACGGAATCAGCGGTTAAAAGTGATAGTGCTGATGATCGTGATAAGTGGATTGTTGGTTATACTCCTGATGTTGTGGTTGCTACCTGGGAAGGCTACGATGATACTAATTCATCCCATGCCCTTCAGGATATTTCAATGAAGAATGTTAATAGCCTTTATAAAGCTGAAATGAGCGGGATCTTGAAGAATACGCCAAATACTAAATTTAACGTTCAAGATGCCCAAACACGAGCAACCGCAAATAGCGGGAAGAGTAGTAAGGGCTGGGGATCGCTGCTGAAAAATGGTGGCGACCTGATGAACCGGTTTAATCAATCAGTAAATGACTTTGGCAATCGTGCTGGTCAGCTATGGAATAATGTCCGTTCTTTATTCTGAAAGAATGATGATTAACTGATAGTATGATACAATCGAATTGTTGAATAAATGAAAAGAGGTTACAAAAATGGTTAATATTTATGACACCGCTAATGAACTTAGTAATCAATTAAAAGAAACCCAAGAATATCAAGGCTTAAAGAAGGCTTTTGATAGCTTAAAGGCCCAAAAGGATACTTTCGAAACTTTTAAGAAGTTCCAACAAATGCAAGCAAATGCTCAACAAAAGCAAATGACTGGTCAAAAGCTTACTCAAGACGAAATTAATGCAATCCAAACCATTGCTAAGGAAATGAGTTCTAAGCCTGAAGTACAAACCTTAATGAACCAAGAACGAGCTGTTGACAACATGCTTCAACAACTTAACCGGACAATCACTAGTCCTATTCAAGATATTTACAAGGATGTTATGCCACAAGGTCCACAACCAACTGACAAGTAACTGTTAATTTAGTTATAAAGATGATAACGGGAAGAAGAATGATGACGGTCGTGTCTGAGTGCTCTTCCCGTTTTTCCATTCAAAGGGTGAAAAAATGAAGTTTATTCATACTGCAGATTTACATTTAGATAGTCCGTTTCGGGGACTGGATGAAATGCCAGCACAAATTTGGCAACGAGTCCATCAGTCAACGTTTACGGCATTTGAAAGGATTGTTGATGCTGCAATTAATCAGCAAGTTGATTTTATTTTAATTGTTGGTGATATTTATGATCGTGATCACCATAGTGCTGAAGCAGAAGATTTCTTTGTCCGCCAGTGTCAACGGTTAGCAAAACAGCAGATTCCTGTTTATCTGAGTTATGGCAATCATGACTATCAGCCAGTAACGGAACAAATAGATTCCTTGCCGAACAATGTTCATGTATTTGGTAACCAGGTTGAAACCAAAACATTAACACTTGCTGATGACCAGACGGTAGCAATCACGGGATTTAGTTACGGGAAACGTTGGTTGTTTGAAGACCAGGTCAGTAAATTTCCTGAAAAGGAAACCGCTGATTGGCAAATTGGGATGCTTCATGGTGCTATCTCACAGAATAATCCAGATCAGGATCACTATGCTCCCTTCACACTACCTGAACTGCTACAGAAAAGGTATGATTATTGGGCGTTAGGACATATTCACAAGCACCAGGTCCTGAATGAGGAACCACTGGTTGTTTATCCGGGTAATCCGCAGGGACGCCATAAAAATGAGGATGGTCAGCATGGCTATTATCTTGTTCAAAGTAATTCTGATAAGTTAACGGCAGAGTTTAAGCCAGTGGCACCAATTGAATGGTGTGAAATTGACGCTCATTTAACCCACGATCAAACGGTTGATTCATTAATTGAAATGCTTCTTCATAAGGGAGAGGCAGAAGATGGTTTTAAGATGATTGCTTTTAATGTTCATTTGACTGATCAGGTGAATGCTTTAACTAAAAAATTGCTAGCTAATGGGACAATTTTGGAACGACTTCAGGAAAATTTGAGTGAAAAGGGCGATTATCAGTGGTGGCCATACCAGCTTAATCTTTTAAAAGGGACCGCCTTACCGAAAATGACCGATTTAGATCAAGAATATTGGGACCAGTCTGCTCAAGATGTCTTTAATCAAGATGCTGTTATTGATCTGACTGATAAGTTGGCTAAGTATGGCTTTATTGCAGATCAGCTTGCAGATCCTTCACTGGTTGAACAATTACGTTATGAAGCAAGCCAAAAATTAGGTGAGGGGGATCACGATGAAAATTAAACAGGTCCACATTGACGGCTTTGGAAAATGGCATGATCAGGATTTTAGTTTTACCAACAATCCGGTCCTGATCTACGGAGCCAATGAAGCTGGAAAAACCACTTTAGCTGCGTTTATCCTGAGTATCCTATTTGGATTTGCGGATGGTCGAGGAAAAAATAAATACCAGCAATATATTCCTAAAGATGGTTCGAGTTATGGCGGCTCTTTAACAGTAATTGCTGATCAGCACCAGTATGTTATTAAACGCGTAAAGGGGAAAAATGGTGGAAAAGTCACAGTTACCAATGAAAAAGGAAAAAAGGAAAAGCAGGATTTCCTTGCTAAATTGCTTGGTCCCTTAGATCGTGAACTTTATCAAGCTATTTATAGTTTTAATCAAAATAATATTTTAAATGATGAATTGGATCGGGAACAATTAGAACAGCATTTACAGCGATTAGGAGCGGTTGGAAGTCAGGAGTGGCTCCAACAAATTGCTCGCTTAGAAAAAGCAGCAGATTCCCTATATAAACCTCGTGGACGGAAGTTAAGTTTAAATCGTCATTTGAAGGAATATGATGAACTTCGTGAACGGGTTAACCAAGCCCAATCGCAGAGTAGTGATTACCACCGTTTAGTTGAGGAACAAGTTGAAAAGCAATCTGAGTTAGAACAACTAAAGCGGGAACAGCCACAACTCAAACATCAGGTTGAAAAGGAAGAACGGCTGCAACGATTATGGCCAATTTACGACCAGTGGCAAAACCACCAGAAGGAATCCCTTACAGAGCGGTTAACGGATGATGAGATTATTAAGGTTCAAGAACTGCAAAGTAGGGAACGGGAACTTAATACTCAATTAAGGTCGTTTAACCAACAGCAGCTTGAACAACAAGCAGTCGTCAAAAAGCTGAGTGATCCTGAAGTAAATGATTATCGGTCACGCAAAGCACATTATCAGCAATTAAAAGATCAGTTGTTGGCCTTACAAATTCAGAAAAATGGTCAAACAGTTAATCAGCAGGAACAATGGCATACCGAACTTAAGCAGCTAGCGGAGCGTTACGGAAGTGTTAATCTACCAGAGCCGCTTTCTGAACGAGCAGTGAGCGAACTGGAGGGACTACTTAGGGCTAACTCTCAAACTAACAATAGCCAAAACTTATTTATTCCTGGAATTGGGATTGTCCTTTTTATATTGGGATTGATTCTTCGTCAGCCTCTGGTTTGGATTTGCGGAATTATTGCTCTTGGTGGTGCAGGGGTATTATGGTTTAAACAGCAACAACGCGAAAAACAGTTAACGGAAGAACGAAACTCCACACTTCAATCATTTGGAAAGAACCATAATTTAACGGCTTTTCCAACAAGTAAATGGTTAATGATGCAGGGGGATCTTCATCGTTATCATGATTTAAGAGCTCAACTAGAGCAAGCAGATAAGCGCAAAACTAATTTTGATCACCAGCTAGAGTTAATTAAGCAACAATTACCGGTTAGCTTAACAGCCGATTCTCTTAATGAATTAATTAACAGTTATCAGCGATGGCTTGTTGAGATGCAGGATCAATTACAACGATTGAATAATGTAGAGCAGGAGTTAACCCGAATTCAAAGACGGAATGATCAATTAACGCAACAGTTGATCGAGTGTCGTCAAGCTAAGGAGACCGAATATAAGTCGCTTGGAATTAAAAATGATAATGAGTTCAAACAACTTCAGGCCCAAAAAGTAGCTGACCAAACTAGGAAGGTCACGGCTTCAGCTTATGGTCAGCAACTAACGACTAGTGATCGTCAACAGTTAGCCCACTACGATAGCAAGCATTTACTTGATACTAAGGTTTCTCTTGTCCATCAGAACTTAGCAGCTAATGAACAAAAACAAACGGAGCTTGAAACGGCATTAGCCCAAATCAATGTTCAAATTAATGCCTTGGTACAAGAGGGCTCATTTAGTGAATTAAACCAGAAATTAACAAATCTGCAGACGGTAATTTGGAATGAAACTAAACAATGGCTAAGTAGTCAGCTTGCTATTCGGTGGATTAATGGGGCGTTAAAATTAGCTTCTCAAGATCGTTACCCCAAGATCCTTCAGCAAGCAGAAAAGTTTTTTGCAATTTTAACCGCTGATCGTTACCAGAAAATTGTCGTTGATGATAACGGAATTAGTGTATTAAATCGTGAACAGCAAATCTTCCAGGTCGCTGAATTATCGCTTGGGACAGCAGAACAATTATTTATTTCTCTCCGTTTGGGATTCATCACGGTAATTAGTGATCAGATTAAGTTACCGGTTATGGTGGATGATGGTTTTGTTAATTTTGATAATGTTCGTCGGGGACGGATGTTAAAATTGCTAAACCAGATGGCTGAGGAAAACCAGGTGATTTACTTTACTGCTAACGATCAAATCAAAAAGCTGGGGTCACCAGTTGTCGATCTTGATCAGCTAAATAAGAATAAAGTTTGAAAATCGTTTAAACATTCTGGATCAAGGCATGGTATCACTTTTTGAGTGTGGTATATTAGATTGGTAAGTTTTTGTGAGAATTAAATTTAATTGAGGAAGTGTTTTTGTGAAATCTAAGAAGTTAATTGCTATGATTGCCTGTGCAACTCTGGTCCTTCCATTAGCAGCTTGTGGAAGTAAGGCCGTTGCAACTACTAGTGGAGGAAAGATTACTCAAGAAGAGTACTATAACGAAATGAAAACCACCACTAACGGGAAGCAAGTTCTTCAACAAATGATCTTGGATAAGGTCTTAGAGAAGGAATACGGGAAGCAGGTTTCTGATAAGCAAGTTAATGCCCAATACAACACGTACAAGAATCAATATGGTTCACAATTTAGTGCAGTGTTACAACAGCAAGGGTTGACCGAGAAAAAGTTGAAACAACAGATTCGTTCTAATCTCTGCTTGGAAGCTGCTGTACGGAGTTATACTCATATTACTAATGCTCAAATTAATAAGCAGTGGAAGAAGTACGAGCCAAAGGTCCAAACTGCTGAAATCCTTGTTGGGAGTAAGGACGATGCTCAAAGTATCATTGATCAGCTGAATAACTCAGATCACCCTTACAAGACTTTCAAGAAGTTAGTTAAGTCTAAGTCAACTGATGCCTCAACCAAGAATGCTGGTGGTAAGGTAGCTGCATTTGACAATACTTCAACCTCCGTTGACTCAGCATACAAAAAGGCTGCATTTAAGTTGAAGACTGGTGAATATACTACTGAGCCAGTTAAGACGGATGACGGCTATGTTGTGATCTACATGATTGAACACCCGGCAAAGGGGAAGAAGAGTCAACACATTAATGACTTGAAGACACAAATCGTTCAAGAAAAGATGAATGATTCTAAGTTCTTGCATAAGGTTGTTTCGAACGTCCTTAAGAAGGGGAACGTTTCAATTAAGGATAACGATCTAAAGAACATTATGGATGATTACTTGAATAGTAATGCAAGCACCACTAAATCAAACAGTGGATCATCCCTAACTAATAACTAAAATTATCTTAGCTAAAATAAAGGGAAGCTCTTGGTATCCGGTTAATCCGAATACGATGAGCTTCCTTTGCTATTCTTTTAGTTTGTCAATAATTTGCTGAATCTTTTCAAGATGAGGTTGACTCTTAAATTGCCACTGTTCACGAAGACGGTTAACACCGTCAGCGTACTTCTCAAGTCCTTTGGCAGCATTTTGTAATTCCTGGGTGCTGGTGGATAGTTGCTTAAGTGAGCGGAGGAGAAACTTAATGTCAGTTAAGTCTTCTTGGAAATGATTAGTTATTGGTGTTATCAAATTGTCGCTTAATTGATTCTTGAATTTCTTTGTATTTAGCGTCATTGTATTCACCTGAATTATCCTTAAAAATCATCTTAAAGTCGTCATGATCGGAGTAACGAGGAACTAAGTGAATGTGTGAATGGAAAACGGATTGGTAGGCAACTTTACCGTTATTATTCAAGACATTTAGACCCTTAATTTTAGGGTTTGATGCTTTAACTGCTCGTGCAATTTTTGGCAGGCGTGAAAAGACAGCAGCGGCTAATTTCTCGTCATATGCGAAGAGATCTGGAACGTGCTTCTTGGGAATGACCAAGGTATGCCCAGGTGTTCCTTGAGAAATATCAAGAAACGCTTTTACTACATCATCTTCGTATACCGTATAACTAGGGATTTCACCCTTTACTATTTTACAGAAAATACAGTCATCCATTAGTGATCGCTCCTTTGAAAAAATTTATTGTTACCATAAGTATACCAAAAGTAGTCTGAAAAAGAGCTGTCAATAAGTGACCTATGATATAATCAACGCTAGATAAGTCAATAAAAAGAGGGAAAATAATGGCACTTGAAATAAAAAATTTGATTGGGGGATATTCCCGAATCCCAGTATTAAAGGGGATTAGTTTTCAGGTTAAACCTGGTGAACTTGTTGGCCTAATTGGTCTAAATGGTGCTGGTAAGTCAACAACAATTAATCATGTAATTGGGTTACTAAGACCATTTTCAGGCGAAATTACCTTAAACGGGATTAATATTCAGCAGGATCCCGTTGACTATAAAAAGCAAATCGCCTATGTTCCCGAAACACCAATCTTGTACGATGAGCTAACTCTTCGGGAACATATTGAGTTAACAATTAAGGCGTACTCCTTAAATACTGAGGAGGCATGGATAAGGGCCCGGAAATTATTAAAAACATTTCGGTTAGATAATAAGCTTGACTGGTTTCCAGCTAACTTTTCAAAAGGAATGAAACAGAAAGTAATGATTTGCTGTGCCCTAATGACCAATGCTAAATTATTAATTGTCGATGAGCCTTTCTATGGTCTTGATCCGTTGGCGGTCCATGATTTATTGGAATTGATTGAAGAACGGAAGAAAGCCGGTACTGCAGTTTTGATGTCAACCCACGTCCTTGATACTGCTCAACGCTACTGTGATCGCTTTGTTCTGTTAGCTAACGGTAAGGTTCGTGCTCGGGGAACATTAGACGAATTACGGCAAAAAGCAGATAAGCCTGATGAGTCACTCGATGATATTTACCTCAGCCTAGCAAGGGATGATCAAAATGAATAATTTATTTAGTCAACGCCGGCAAAGGCATTTTATGGAGTTGCTAAAGTATTGGCGGTTGGTATTTAATGATCACTTTGTCATTGCTTTATTCTTCCTCTTTGGTGCACTGGCTTATGGTTATTCACAGTGGTTGCCGCAATTAAATAATCATCTTTGGTGGTCACGATGGTTGCTAGTCCTTTGGTTTGTGTTAATTACTCAAGTTGGACGGCTGGCAACGCTGCTTAAACGCCCTGATCCTGTCTTTCTTCTTCCCCAGGTAAAATCTATTAGCCGTTATCTGAAACAAGCAACTATTTATAGTATGGTTTTAGGCGTGCTCATGATGCTTACCCTTGCGGCAATTGCACTGCCGTTTGCTTTAACAACAGAGCGGTTAACAAGACTTGATATTAGTTTAATTTTAATCACCGCGCTGATTACTAAGGTAACGTGGCATTGGACAGCCAGAAAAGCGATCAGTATTCGCTGGGGAGCGCAACGGAGAAGGACGGTTGCTGAATACTGGATAAATCCATTGATCGTCTGGCTAGTGACGTGGCTTGTGGGGCCTATTTGGGGTCTGCTGGTATCCGTAATCTTATTAATTGCAATGACTACTTATTATAGAAATGTTGCGATTGATTGGCGACTGGCTGTTCGTGCAGAGCAAGATCGGATGTTTAGTATTTATCGATTCTTTAACCTCTTCACTGACGTTCCAAGTGTTCAGGGAAACATTAAGCGCCGAAGATGGGCAACTGGTTTAATCAAAATACTCGAAAATGATAATCATCCTTGGGCATATTTATATGCGCATGGTTTTGTTCGAAATACCGAGGTAAGTGGGTTAGTAACCCGATTAACGATTGTTGGGATGCTAGTTGTCTTCTTTATCCCGGTCAATTGGTTGAATACCGTTATTGCTCTGCTATTTATCTACCTTGTTGCTACCCAGCTAATGCCATTTTACGAGCAGTACCAAAATAACGTCTTTACTCATATTTATCCGGTTACTCATGAAGTTCAGGTTAAGGACTTTCAGCGGTTATTGAATAGGGTAATTATTATTGAAATGTTGTTGATAGTGATCGCAAGTATTGGGCGGGATCTTAATTGGCAACGGTTAGGACTGAACTTAGTTTTAGGGATTGCAGAAAGCTACCTTTTAACTAAATTTTATTTTCAAAGTCGAATTAAAAAAATAACAAAGTGAGGAATATTATGCGTGTAAAACATAAGAAGTGGGCGGACCCGTTAATGGCGGAACACCCTGAATTATTGGTTGACGATGCAGCAAAGTTTAAAGGAAAGTGGCAATCACGTTTCCCTAAGAAACAGCCTCTTCATCTTGAAGTCGGAATGGGAAAGGGCCAGTTTATTATTGGAATGGCAAAGGCACATCCGGAGACTAACTTTATTGGTTTGGAAATTCAGCGGACCGTTGCTGCGATTGCCTTAAAGAAGGCCCTTCCTGAAAAGCTACCTAACTTGCAGTTGATTTGTGGTGAAGGTGAGGAGTTAACTGAATATTTTGAACCCGGTGAAGTTGAAAAACTTTACTTGAACTTTTCAGATCCATGGCCAAAGAAACGGCACGCAAAACGACGGTTAACTTATCACACCTTTTTAAGTGAATATCAATTAATTTTGCAGTCACAAGGACAAGTTGAACTAAAAACTGATAACATGGGATTCTTTGAATTTTCCGTTGTTAGTATGAATAATTTTGGGATGAAGTTTGCGGGACTTTGGCTTAATCTTCATAATAGTGATGAAAATGAACATAATGTCGAAACTGAATATGAACATAAGTTTTCTTCGAAGGGTCAGCCAATTTATAAGCTAACTGCAACTATGCCTAAAAAAGATAAGCTATAGGGATGATTGAGTGAAATTAATTATTACGAACAGTGCCAGTAAATGGTTTCAAAATAATTATGCCCTTAAACCTGGGGATGGGGTTAGAATTTACGGGAAAACCGTTCAACCACGAAATGTTCACCATGGCCTAAGGCAGGGATTCACCCCAGAAAAGGATTTATCAAAGGCAACGGTAGTCGAGAAGAAGGACGGAATTAACTATCATATTAATTTTAACGATAGCTGGTTTTTCTCGGGTCTAGTAACGTTAATTGACTATCGGAATAATGATCAGTGGCCTGTTTTCTTCTTTCAACGGGAAGAAAATGGGCAAACAGTAACTGCTGATAACTTTACTGGTGAAAATGTTGATGCTACTACTGGAGCTTCAAGCAAATTTGAAGATTATTGGGAATAATAAAGCAGATAAATATAGGGTTCCAACGCTCGGAAATACCGAACTATGGAACCCTATATTTTTTCTATTTATGATAGTTTTTTTAGTTGTTCAATGATCGCTCAACCCGTTTTAATGAAAGAAGACTCCCTGTTTTTGCGTCAGCAATAAATTGATAATCAACTGGCTGATCATCTTCTAAACGGGTAACACCGCCTTCGTAGGCTTCGGTTTTAACTGCGAAACGTTGATAGGGGATCCGCCGTTGGTTAATCCAACTACCGGTAACTTCTCCCTCACGCTTGAAATCATCGCGAATCATTTTGAGAATTTGGTCAGCTGAAATTCGTCGTTGACCAAACAACTTTCCAGCAAGGAACCCAACCACCCCAGATGCACCGAGTGTTACTGGTAATAACCAAGGATTGAGTGAATTATTAGAATCATTCATTTAATTAATTGCTTCCTTTGTCAGTTAGTATCAAAATTAATAATGTTAATTTTAACATTAACGGATAGAAAAAGCTAATTAAGAGCTAATGTGATAGCATAATGATATAATTACTTCAGATTTATCATGGAGGTAAAAACATGGAAAAATTACCGCAAATGCAAGAAGATCAGTTATTAGAAAAGATTAGTAAGGGGAAATACGTCCTATTTTTTGATGCTGGGTGGTGTCCCGACTGTCATTTTATTAAGCCGGCAATGCCAGAGATTGAAAAAGATTTTCCAGAATACACCTTCATTGAGGTCGATCGTGATGAGAACATTGACCTTGCTGCTGAATTAAATATTTTTGGTATTCCTAGCTTTGTTGTTTACAGTGATGGCAAAGAAATTGGTCGCTTTGTGAACAAAGATCGAAAAACTAAGCAACAAGTAGAAGATTTTTTAAATGATTTGAAGTAAAATGGTAAACGGTAAAAAGAATGAAGGGGTCGGTGAATTGTTAATCACGATTCCCTTCATTGTTATTTTGATGGAGAAAGGAAAATCTGATGTTAATTTCTAGTTATAACCCTCAAGAGATGGGTGATGTTTTAGTTGTTATTACTGGCCCTGATGTAGCTGACCAGATTGTAAATTCTAAGGGCAACGTTACACAAATTACTGCTGCTAAAGATGGAAGCCTTCTTGGCTATAACTTCTTTAATGCGAGTGAAGTATTGCCAGAGTTGAAGAGTGAACGGGGACAAGTATTTTTAAGCGATGAACAGGTTGCTAAGTTAAATAAGGTATTGACTCAAGCAGGTTTTACTGATGAATTAACGGCTGACTATACACCTAAGTTTGTTGTTGGTTATGTTGAAAAAATTGAGGATCATCCTAAGTCAGATCACCTTAAAATTACCCAAACACGAGTAGAAGACGGCAAGACTGTTCAAATTGTTTGTGGATCCCCTAACGTTAAAGAGCATATTAAAGTTGTTGCAGCACGTCCTGGTGCAATGATGCCGAGCGGTAAAATTATCTGGCCTGGTGAATTAATGGGAGTCAAAAGTGAAGGGATGCTTTGCGGTTTTCGCGAGCTTCGTTTAAAAAATGCTCCTGATAAGAAAGGGCTATGGATAATTCCTGATGATTGGCAGGAAACTGGTGAGGCAGTTGACTTTGAACGGGCCAATACTTACTTCCCAGCCCAAAACTAGACTGCTAATTTGACAATTATTTGTGAAAGGAACCAGACTGATGGATAAGAAAACTTACTATTTTATTGGAATTAAAGGAACAGGGATGGCATCACTCGCCCGAATTCTTCATGATAAGGGAAATGAGGTTTTAGGTTCAGACATCGAAAAAGAAACCTTTACTCAGGGACCATTATTGAAGAATGGTATTAAGATTTTACCGTTTGATCCGGCCAATTTGAAGCCGGGGATGATTGTTATTCAAGGAAATGCTTTTGGTGAAGATCATCCAGAAGTAAAGAAGGCTCATGAGCTTGGCTTAACGGTTATGAGCTACCCTGAAGCGGTAGAAAACGAAGTCGCTAGCCATACCAGTATTGGGATTGCTGGTGCGCACGGTAAGACCAGTACAACAGCCCTCTTGGCTCATGTTCTTGACGGTGTTGAACCTACTAGCTACTTAATAGGTGATGGTGTTGGTAAGGGAAATGCTAAGGACCGGTTCTTTGTATTTGAAGCGGATGAATACCGTGACCACTTCTTAGCATATCATCCTGACTATGCCATCATGACGAATATTGATTTTGATCACCCTGACTTTTTTAAGGATATTGATGATGTTCGCAATTCCTTTGAAACGTACGGAAAGCAAGTTAAAAAAGCGATCTTTGCTTGGGGTGATGATGAGAATCTTCGGAAGCTCGATGTTGATGTTCCTGTATACTACTACGGAACAAATGACAAGGACGATTTCCGTGCAGAAAATATTCAACGAACACCAGCTGGTTCGACCTATGATGCTTACTTTAAAGACCAAAAATTAGGAACGTTTACCATTCATCTTTATGGTGAACATAGCGTTCTTAACAGCTTAGCAGTAATTGCCGTTGCTTACATGGAACATGTCGATATGGCTGATATTAAACGTGAATTGGCAAACTTTACTGGTGTTAAGCGGCGGTTTAGCGAGACCGACATTGCCGACGAAACATTGATTGATGACTATGCTCACCACCCAAGCGAAATTAAGGCAACCATTGATGCAGCTCGGCAAAAGTATCCGGATCGCCAAGTGATCGCTGTTTTCCAACCACATACTTACTCACGTTTAGCAGCTTATATTGATGGCTTTGCAGAATCATTAAGAAAGGCAGATAAGGTTTTTGTTACGCCAATCTTTGGTTCTATTCGGGAGCAAGCTGGCCATGTTTCAAGTGAAGACCTTGAAGCAAAGATTCCTGATAGTGAAGGAATTGATATGGATACGATGACTAAACTCCTTCATTATCATGATGCTGTGATTGTCTTCATGGGTGCCGGAGATATTGAAAAATATGAAGATAAGTATAAAGAGCTACTGAACAAGTAGTTGGAAAGTTGAAGACTGCTATTAGATTTGTTATTATTTTGTAAAGGTCAGAGAAAGTCAAATTAAAAGGAATGATATAAATGAATAACTTTTCTGAACAACCGGATCGCCGGATTGTTACCGATTCTGCTGGATTGAATCGGTTCTTGACGCGGATGTACGGTAACATGGTGGTTGCAATTTTGGTTTCTGCATTCTCCGCCTATTTAACGATGAACACATTTCGTCGTGAAGTTTTCGGTTACTTTGGCGCCCATCCAGCAATGATCTGGCTTATCTTACTGTTGCCAATTGCCTTATCAATGGGAATTAGTTTCAGTGCTACCAGAAATCCTGTTGGTGCTTTTGTAATGCTGATGCTGATATCAATCATTTATGGGGTTGAGTTTGCATTGATTGCCGGTGTTTATACTGGTGCAAGCATTGCTTCAGCTTTTGTTTCATCATCAGTAATCTTTATTGTAATGGCAATTTACGGGACCGTAACTAAACGGGACTTAACTAAGTTTGGATCACATGCAATGGCAGCATTAATTGCTTTGATCATTGCTTACATTATTAACATGTTCCTGCAAAGTCCTGCGATTGCTTACATTTTCTCTTTCATCGCAGTAATTATTTTTACAGTGTTAACTGGCTGGGATGCACAGAAAATGAAGCAGATTTATGTTAATCATGGTGATCAAGTTTCAGTGACTGGATTAGCAGTTTTAGGTGCACTTCAATTGTACTTAGACTTTGTTAACCTCTTCATTTCACTTCTTCAAATTTTCGGAATGAGTGATCGAAATTAAGCAAAAGGAAGTCAGGAAAAAGCAATTTGCTTTTTCCTGACTTCCTTTTTTAGTAGTTATTTTAATTAGATTCATGGACTTTTTGATAATAATAAAATATATCAGTTAAAAGAATAATTGCGACTGCAACCCAAATCGTTTTCATCCGGAAAAACGGCTGAATGATTGCTGATGAAATTGCACCAAGGGTAAATGCTAAAACGACGATGAAGTAATTGACAGCAATTTTTAAGTCTTGTTGACGATGATGGTAGATGTATTCAGTACCGAAAACCACTGATTTTTTAATGTTACCGGTAGTAAAAACACTGCTATAACCGAGCCCCTCAATTTTACTGAAGGCGGTATTTAGTAAAGCAAGCCCAAAGGAAACCAGACCAACTGAAAGATATGTAGGAAAGTTTTCAGGCATAGCGCCCACAAATCCGCCAATGATTAGGATTGGGAAAAGACAGAAGATTCGCTAGTATTTGATATGAGCCTGGAAGGTAATGGCAACGATAATACCAAGAACGTAGAGGATGATTGCGCCACACCGGTCAATAATTCCAATAACGTTATGATTAACTAATGCTGCGGCGAGAAACACGATATTTCCAGTTTGTGCTGCGGCAAGCGTATGACCACATTGAATATAGGTAAATGCATCGAGAAAGCCACCGCAAAAAGTCATGACGATGGCAAACAGCCGTGCTTCTTCGACGTGATGGGTATTAAGTAATTTGTTCAAAAGATCCCTTCTTTAACTGATGATAAAACTCTAACGATCTCATTAAATTCGTGAACAGGAAACTAACGGAGCCTTCCAATCTTTGGTACAATTATTAAGAATAAGAGAAGGAGCGGTAATTAAATGGCAAAGCAACTATTATTAATTGATGGTAACAGCATTGTTTTTCGGGCATTTTTTGCGATGCACAACCAGATTGATAAGTTCACTAACAAAGATGGCTTACATACGGCAGCTATTTATGGCTTCAAATTGATGCTTGATCATGTTTTAGAAAACTTTCATCCGGATGCAGCATTAGTAGCTTTTGATGCTGGTAAGGTTACTTTTCGAACTAAAATGTACGGTGACTACAAGGGTGGTCGAAGCAAGACTCCCGAAGAATTAACCGAGCAACTTCCGTATGTTCGTGAACTAGTAAAAGATTCTGGACTACATAGTTATGAATTAAAGGGTTATGAAGCTGACGATATTATTGGAACTCTTGCTAAAGAAGGCGATGCCGCTGGCTATGAGACATTGATTGTTACAGGTGATCGTGATTTAACTCAACTCGCCAGTGAGCACACTACGGTAGCAGTTACCCACAAGGGAGTTACCGACACTGAACATTATACGCCAGAACATGTTCAAGAAAAACTTGGGATCACACCGGCTCAAATTATCGATATGAAGGCCTTGATGGGTGATACCTCTGATAATTATCCTGGGGTTACTAAAATCGGGGAAAAGACTGCCATTAAGCTGGTAAAACAATTTGGCTCTGTCGAAGGTATTTATGAAAATATTGATGAATTGAAAAAGAGCAAGATGAAGGAACATCTAGTAGAAGAGGAGGAGATTGCCCGGCAATGCAAGACGTTAGCTACGATTCTGCGTGATGCACCAATTGAAGTTAAGCTAGCCGATCTTGAATATCATGGCCCACAAACAGAAAAGTTAATTGATTTCTACCAGAAGATGGACTTTCAGTCATTCTTGAAGAAAATGGCTGTTTCGCCAGATGATCAGGAACCCGAAATTGCGCCGATTAAGTATACGGAATTAACTGCTGACAACCTGGATCTTATTGCTAAATTAGGTGATCGGGGAAGCTTTTATTTAGAGATGCCAGATCCTAACTACCATACCTCGCCATTTGCCGGCTTTGCTTTGGGTAATGATGAGCAATGGTTAGTAAGTCGTGATCCTGAGTTACTGAAGGCGCCTGAAGTCCAAAACTGGCTAACTAATTCTAAGATTAAAAAGGATGTTTTTAATGCTAAAGCGCAGATTGTTGGCTTAAATCGATTAGGAATTTCCCTTGACGGAATTGATTTTGATCTTCTTTTGGCATCCTATCTTTTAAATACCAATGATAATAGCAATGATCTGGGAAAATTAGCTCATGAGCATGGGTATGACGATGTGCAAACGGATGAAGAGGTTTATGGAAAGGGAGCTAAGAGGACAATTCCTGATGACGATCAGCTATTCTTCCAGCACCTTGCCAATAAAGCACGGGCAATTGAGCAATTACGTCCCCAGCTATTTGAGCAGTTAGAAAAGAATGAACAGTTACCTCTTTATACCGATATTGAATTACCATTAACTCATGTTTTAGCCAAAATGGAAATTACTGGTGTTCATGTTGACGCACAAACGTTAAAAAATATGGGGAGCAAGTTAACTGAACGGTTAACGGAGATTGAGGAACAGATTTATCAAGAAGCTGGTGAAGAGTTTAATATTAATTCCACTAAACAGCTTGGTAAAATTCTCTTTGAAAAGCTAAAGTTGCCTGTTATTAAGAAAACGAAGACGGGGTATTCAACAGCTGTTGATGTTCTCGAAAAATTAGCCCCTCAGGCACCGATCGTTGAAAATATTCTTCAATATCGCCAGATCTCAAAGCTTCAATCGACGTATATTAAGGGGCTACTAAAGGTTATTCATTCGAGTGATCAAAAGATTCATACCCGTTACCTACAAACGTTAACTCAAACAGGACGCTTGTCATCGGTTGATCCTAATTTACAGAATATCCCAGTACGATTACCAGAAGGACGGCTTATTCGCCAGGCGTTTGTTCCGAGTCATGAGGGCTGGCAGATATTCTCTTCTGATTATTCACAGGTTGAATTGCGGGTTCTTGCTCATATTACAGGTGATCATAACCTTCAAGAAGATTTTAAGAACGGTGAAGATATTCATGCCAGCACGGCTCGTCGGATTTTCCATTTGAAACCGGACCAAGAAATCGACCGTAATATGCGTCGTCGGGCAAAAGCGGTTAATTTTGGAATTGTTTATGGAATTAGTGACTATGGGTTAGCCCAACGAATTCACGTTAGCCGAAGTCAAGCTCACGAATTTATTCAAAATTACTTTAAGGAATTTCCAAAGGTCAAAGATTATATCCATGACACGATCGAATTTGCACGGCAGAATGGTTATGTTGAAACGATAACTCATCGTCGCCGCTACTTGCCGGATATTAACTCAAAGAGCTTTAGTCGGCGTTCATTTGCTGAACGAACTGCTATGAATACGCCAATTCAGGGAAGTGCAGCAGATATCATTAAAATTGCAATGATTAAGATGCAGGATGAATTAGAAAAGCGTCAGTTAAAGGCTAAGATGCTTCTCCAAATTCATGACGAATTGGTTTTTGAAGCGCCAAAAGAAGAGATCCCAGTATTGAGTAAACTGGTTCCTGATGTAATGGATTCAGCGGTTAAGCTGTCTGTTCCGTTAAAGGTCGATAGTAAATATGGCGACACGTGGTATGATTTGAAGAAATAATTTGGGGAGGAAACTCAAATGCCAGAATTACCAGAAGTTGAAACGGTTCGTCGTGGATTATTAAAGATCGCTGCAGGGCGGAAGATCAATGGGATTGATGTTCACTATGGTAAGACAATCACTAATGATGTTGAACAATTTCGGCAGTCGTTGATTGGTCAGACGCTCGAAACTGTTGACCGTCGTGGCAAATACCTTCTTTTTCGTTTTAGCAATCACTTAACAATGGTTTCACATTTGCGAATGGAGGGCAGCTATTACACACAGCCAGTCGATGCTCCAATTGATAAGCATACCCACGTTGTTTTTAAATTTACTGACGGCACAGAACTCTGCTATCGCGATACCCGAAAATTCGGCCGGATGACACTGGTAAAAACAGGGGATGAGATGACTGTTGGCGGGTTAAAGACAATTGGTCCCGAGCCGACTGCGGCTGATTTTAAGATTGATTATTTTAAGAGAATTTTGCAACGGAGCCGCGGGAAAATAAAGCCTTTTTTACTTAATCAGCGACACGTTGCTGGTTTAGGAAATATTTATGTTGATGAAGTCCTTTGGATGAGCAAAATTAATCCTGAACAACCGGCTAATACCCTTACTGATAAGCAGATTCAAACTCTGCATGACAACATTATTCAAGAATTATCAAGGGCAATTGAATACAAAGGGACAACTGTTCATACCTTTAAGAATGCGTTTGGCGATGCTGGAGCATTTCAGGAGCAGTTAAACGCATATGGTCATGGTGGCGATCACTGTCCGCGATGTGGTACCAAAATGGTGAAAATAAAAGTTAATCAACGGGGAACCACATTTTGTCCACATTGCCAACCGCTATTGGAGAGTGAAAATGACTAAGTTAATTGGACTAACCGGTGGAATTGCAACTGGTAAATCAACCGTTAGTACTTTGCTAAGGCTGAGCGGGTATCCGGTAATTGACGCGGATCAACTTGTTCGTCAGCTGCAAACGGCACATTCAAAAGGATTAGAACGGTTGACAGCAGTGTTTGGTAGTGGAATTCTGAATGCTGACCAGACGTTAAATCGACAGGCACTGGGTTCCCTTGTCTTCAGTGATCAAACTAAACTAGCTAAGTTGAATATGGTAATGCAGCCACTGATTCGTGATGAGATTTGGCGACAGGTAAAGAACTACCAAAAGCAACAAATCCCGTATGTCATTTTAGATGCCCCGCTCCTGTTTGAGGAAAACTATGCTGATGAATGTGACCTGGTTGTAGTTGTTGCTACTGATCATCAAATTCAGGTTCAACGGCTGATGAAACGAAATGGTTATTCGCAAGCTGAGGCAGAGCAGCGTATTGACTCTCAGATGCCATTAGCAGAGAAAAAACGATTGGCTGATATTGTAATTGATAATAACGGGAGTAAGGAAGAATTAAAGCGCCAAGTTGCTGGATTAATTGATCAGATGCATAATAATAGGTTATGATAAAATGAAAACTATTTAATAGTAAGCAAGGAGGAAGGCCAGATGCGTTGTCCACACTGTCATAAAAACGGTTCGCGTGTTGTTGATAGTCGGCCAAGTGAAGATGGCACTTTTATTAGACGACGTCGGGAATGCATTCACTGTGGTTTCCGTTTTACCACTTTTGAACGGTATGAAGAAACTCCATTATTAGTGATAAAGAAAGACGGAACACGACAAGAATTTAGTCGTCAAAAGATTTTAAACGGGATTGTTAGATCAGCGGAAAAACGTCCTGTTAGCATGGAACGGCTAACAAAAGTAACTGATAAAATTGAAAAAGAGGTTCGTAGCCTTGGCGAAAATGAGGTTTCCAGTCAGGTAATCGGTAAATTTGTCATGCAAGAATTAAAAGATGTTGACGAAATTGCCTACATTCGTTTTGCAAGTGTTTACCGTCAATTCAAGGATGTTGATGCGTTTATGAACGAGTTGGAATCCATGATGAAAAATAATAAGAAGTAAAGGGGAACGAGGCCATAATGACTAAAAGCAAATCAATATTTGATCCAGGGGCTGGATATATTGTTACTGCTAGCCACCAATGGTCGAATTTCAATGAAGATGTTTTTGAACTTTTTTATCAACCAATATTAGGAACCGCTGCATTTGCGATGTTTCATGCCTTGAGAACGCAATTAAACGAAAAACCAGCAATTAGTGACCGGCGCCTCCAGTCTCAATTGCTAGTTCAGCTTAATGCGGGACAGCAGACAGCTGAAGAAGGTATTCAACGATTGGAAGCCACGGGAATGCTGCGGACTTTTACCCAAACTGATCAGCTTGGTGATTTATTCGTTTATGAACTTCAGCCAACGCTTACACCAGCTGAGTTTATTGATGATAATCTCCTTAGTATTCTGTTGTTAGAGGCTGTTGGTGAGGCGCGCTTTAAGGAGCTTGGTGAGTTTGCTAATCGTTTTACCTTAGTAGGTCACCCAGCAGCACTCAAAGAAATTACCCATAACTTCTTTGATGCTTTTCATGTTGATGATCAGCGGATTACACGTTTGCCGACAGAAATTACCACTACTCGTGAAAAAATAGTTAGTGAGAAGAAGGCAAAAGGAGAGTTAGTTAATGTTGATTTTGACTGGCCGACGCTAGTGCAATTCTTGAAAAATCAGCCCATCACCGAAAAAGATCTGAGTAGTAACCGTGACTTAATAGAAGTTGAGCACCAGCTTTATGGGATTGATGAGCCAACAATGGCCCGACTGATTACTCAATCAACTGATTTGACAACAAGTAAAATTCGTCCACAGCGACTTAAACAAATTATAGCTGGGAAATACCGGGTAGATGCTAAACAACCTGTCAAAGAAAAAGTTAGTGAAGAAAAAAGTAAAACTACACTTTCGCAGGAAGAACAGCAGTTAATTGAAACATGTAAGTACTATGCACCGGTTACATTTCTTCAACAGTTAAAACAACAGATGGGTGGCTTCGTGACTTCAGGAGAACGGGCAATTATTCGGAGCCTAATTCAGGAACAGCAACTAGATGCTGGAGTTGTTAATATTCTTTCATGGTATGTGATTGCTTCGCTTAAACGGCCAACACTGCAAGCGAATTATGTGAATGCTATTGCTAATAACTGGATGCGTGCAGGAGTGGCGACCGCTGAAGAAGCGCTTGCCCATATCCATGAGTTTAACGATAAAAAAGCCCAGAAACGTACTAGTCGCCACGCAAACTATTACCGCCAGCGAACCACCACTGTTCGTGAAAAGATGCCAGCATGGGCTAATGAGGATGAACAGCAAATCAAGAAGTCAACACCAGAACAATTAGATCGGCTTCGTCAGCGGTTAGCAAGGCGAAAGAAATCGGTCGGTTCTGAAGGGGATGAAAGTAAATGAAATCATTGAGTAAAACAATGAAAGAGATTATGAAAAGCCAAAATTTTGGTTCTGCTTATGAGCAAATGATTAATCAGGTCCTGAATGATCCGGAAGTTGCCGCCTTCCTGAAGAATAATGCTCAAAAACTTTCACCACAAGCAATTGAGCGAGGCGAAGCTAAGCTTTATGAATACTTTCATGAAAAGCAATTAATCAGTAAGGGAACGGCTACGGTAGCACCAGGCTATTCTCCGCAATTAATTGTTAATGCGGGACAAATTGACGTAACTTATGTGCCAACCAAAAAACTGATTGAGCAACAACGGCAAGCACATATTAAGCAACTGGTTTCTTCAATTAATATGCCTAAGTTTATTCATGGCGCCTCCTTTGACCATTTTTATACTGAAGAACCGTACCAAACAGAAACACGAAATATTGCTTTAAATGCAGCGCTTGATTTTGTTGATCAATACTCTCCAAATGAATTTCATCCCGGATTATATCTTTACGGTCGATTTGGTGTTGGAAAGACTTATCTTTTGGGAGCAATTGCCAATGAATTAGCCCAACAAAAGGGTGTTGCAACAACGATGATGCACTTCCCAAGCTTTGTTGTTGAGATGCGTAATTCGATTAAGACGAATAATATAGGCTCAAAACTTGATGCGGTAAAGAAGACCCCAGTATTAGTACTTGATGATATTGGTGCTGATGCGATGACCACTTGGGCCAGAGATGATATTCTAGGTGTTATCTTGGAATACCGAATGCAAGAAGAGCTTCCAACATTCTTTAGTTCCAACTTCTCAATGGACGAGCTTCAAGGTCACTTGACGGTAAATGTAAAGGGAGAAGAGGAGCCGGTTAAGGCAAGTCGAATTATGGAACGGATCAAGTTTCTTTCTCGTCAATATGAAATGGCCGGTGCCAATCTTCGTGATAAAGGATAGAAATATTTAATGCTTTCCCTTGACATTGAATGATCGCTTTAGTATCCTAGATAACGTTGAAAGAAAAAGCAGGAGCACCCGCTTCTCGCCTAGGTGATAAGGATTGCCGGGCTGACGAGTTAAATAAGAACAATAATAGTATTGTTTATTATTAGCGGGGTGTGGAATACACCCCGCTTTTTGCTTGATCTTTCGCTAATAAAATTGGAGGTGCGTTGCCATAGCTCAAGATATGATTGTCAATAACGGTATTCGTGCTCGTGAAGTACGGCTAATTGGTCAAGATGGCGAACAGTTAGGAATTAAGTCAAAGCGCGAGGCGTTACAATTAGCTGAAGATGCTAACCTTGATTTGGTTCTGGTTGCCCCAAAGACTCGACCAGCTGTTGCCCGGATCATGGATTACGGAAAGTACCGTTACGAAATGCAAAAGAAAGAGCGTGAAGCTCGAAAGAAGCAAAAGACTGTAACGGTTAAGGAAATTCGGTTGAGTCCTTCAATCGATACGAATGACTTTAATGTCAAACTAAAGCGTGTTCGTAAATTTATTGAAAAGGGCGATAAAGTTCGCGTTTCCTTACGATTCCGTGGTCGTGCTATCACCCATAAGGATATCGGTCGTGACATGATTGAAAGAATGGCCAAAGAAACTGAGGACATTGCAACAGTTGTACAACGACCAAAGATGGAAGGGCGGAGTATTTTCTTAACTCTTGCCCCAGCTGCTGATAAAGCAAAAAACTAATTTAAGAAAGTAGGGAATTTTTCTTATGCCAAAGATGAAGACTAACCGTGCCGCTGCAAAGCGTTTTAAGCGTACTGCTAATGGTGGATTCAAGAGTGGTAATTCATTCACCAGTCACCGTTTCCACGGTAAGACCAAGAAGCAACGTCGACAATTACGTGGCTTGAGCATGATGGACAAGTCCAACGTAAAACGTTACAAGAAGTTACTCCCATTTAAGTAAACTTCGTTCGAAATAAGAAAAACACGTAGGAGGAATTCAACATGCGAGTTAAAGGTGGAACTGTTACGCGCGCACGTCGTAAGCGCATTATGAAATTAGCAAAGGGTTACCGTGGTTCAAAGCACCGTCTTTTTAAGACTGCTAAGGATCAAGTAATGAAGAGCTACACTTATGCTTTCCGTGACCGGAAGGTTAATAAGCGTAAGTTCCGTGAACTTTGGATTGCCCGGATTAACGCTGCTGCACGCATGAACGATATTAGCTACAGCAAGTTAATGCATGGCTTGAAGTTAGCTAACATTGACATTAACCGGAAGATGTTAGCTGACTTGGCTGTTAACGATGCTGAAGCATTCAAGGCTATCGTTGACGAAGCAAAGAAGGCTCTTAACTAAGAGTCCTTAAATGAAGCAACGGTCATTGGTGAGCAGCCAGTGGATCGTTGCTTTTTTATTTTCCCAGATTAATTAGACCGTTAAGAGTAGCGGTTGGAAGCAACAATCGTTATAATTAGAATAATAGTAATTATTTGAGAGGTATAACTTTGTTAGAAGAGTTTAAACCAACATGGATGGTAAAGAGTATTTATTCAGTTTCTCCTGAACAATTAAAGGCTCATGGCATTCGTGCTGTTTTTAGTGATTTAGACAATACTTTGATCGCTTGGAATAATCCGGAGGGAACACCGGAATTACATCAATGGATGGCAGAACTAAAGGAAGCAGGGATTCCGTTAATCGTTATTTCCAATAATAACAAGAAACGGGTTGCCAAAGCTGTTGCTAATTTAAAACTACCATTCATGTCACGTTCCTTAAAACCGCTAAGTTTTGGGATTACCCGGGCACGTAAAAAGCTAGGCTTAGCTAAAAATGAGGTGGTAATGGTTGGGGATCAGCTAATGACGGATATGCTAGCTGCCCACCAAGCTGGGGTTCGCAGCATCCTGGTTAAGCCAATCCTTCAAACTGATAAGTGGACCACCAGAATGAATCGGTTGATAGAAAAGTATGTCTGGCGTGAACTGCGTCGGCATTACCCGAATTTAAAATGGCAGGAGGATTTGAATGACTGAAGAACAACAAAATCGTGATGATTTAAGATGTATTGGTTGTGGAGCAAAGATTCAAACGACTGATCCCAAAGAACCTGGCTATACTCCTCAATCAGCGCTTGAAAAGGGATTGAAGAACAATGAACTATATTGTCAACGGTGTTTTAGACTCCGCCATTATAATGAAATTGCTCCAGTTTCCTTAAGTGATGATGATTTTCTTCGTCTTCTTAGTCAAATTCGGAATGATGATGCGCTAATCGTTTATGTTGTTGATATTTTTGACTTTAACGGTAGCATAATTCCGGGATTGCATCGTTTTGTTGGTTCAAATCCAGTTTTGCTAGTCGGTAATAAAGAAGACTTGTTACCCCGTTCGTTAAGACGTTCAAAACTCCGTGATTGGTTACGCCAACAGGCTAATTTAGCTGGGTTACGGCCAATTGATACGGTTCTTGTATCTGCAAAAAAGAACCATCAAATTGATTACTTGTTAGAAGTAATTGATAAGTATCGTCAGGGACGAGATGTCTATTTTGTTGGGGTAACTAACGTTGGTAAATCAACGCTGGTTAACCAAATAATTAAACGGCAAACAGGGATTAAAGAACTTATCACAACGTCTAAATTTCCGGGAACAACCTTAGATAAAATTGAAATTCCGCTTGATGATGGTCATCAGTTAATCGATACCCCAGGAATTATTCACCAGCATCAAATGGCTCATGTTTTATCAGCTAAGGATCTAAAGTACGTTTCACCACAAAAAGAAATTAAGCCACGGACTTACCAATTGGATCCGGAGCAGACAATCTTTATTGGTGGCGTAGCGCGTTTTGATTACTTAACAGGGCATCACGCAGGAATCATTGCTTACTTTGACAATAACCTTCCCCTTCATCGAACTAAGCTAGGCAATGCTGATCGTTTTTATGAAAAGCATCTTGGTGAATTATTAACACCACCAACGAAGGACGAATTAAAGGAATTTCCACCGTTAGAGCGTCAAGAGTTTCACTTATCTGAGAAGAGTGATGTTGTTTTTGAAGGCTTGGGTTGGATTACCGTTCCAGCAGGGACCACTGTTGCTGCCTGGGTTCCAAAAGGTGTTTCAAGTTTAGTACGGCGAGCAATGATTTAAGAAGAGGTACAGAATGAAATTAAGAGGAAAGCAAAAACGTTTTTTAAGAGCACAAGCTAATCATCTTCAACCAATTTTTGCGGTTGGTAAGGAAGGATTGACTCAAAATTGGGTTGATCAATTGGATGGGGCATTAGATCGTCGAGAATTAATCAAGGTTAATATTCTTCAAAACTCTGATGTGACGCCTAAAGAGGTTCAGCATTTCATTGAAAGTCAAACGGAAATTCAAGTTGTCCAAATAATTGGTCGGGTACTAGTTCTTTTTAAGGTATCTGCAAACAAGGATGCTCGGGAATTATCATCACGGGTAAAGAAGATCTAGTTGAGGTGAAGCTTTTTGCAACAGTGTGGAGTTTTAACAAGTACGAAAACAATTACTAAACCGCAACCCCAACTTGCCCCTAATCAGAAGCGTCAACGGATCGGGCTATATGGCGGAACGTTTAATCCAGTTCATAATGCTCATTTACTAGTGGCGGATCAGGTTCAAACTTTATTGTGTTTAAACCGGGTTGATTTTATGCCGGATTTTATTCCTCCGCATATTGATCATAAAGGTGCTATTGATGCTCAAGATCGGGTTGCTATGCTAAAGTTAGCAACTAGTGATAATAGTCGTTTTGGGATTGAAATGGCAGAGCTAAAACGTGGCGGAGTCAGTTATACTTATGACACAATGAAACAATTGTTAGAACAGAACCCGCTAACGGAATATTACTTTATCATTGGTGGCGATATGGTGGATTACTTGCCAAAATGGCACCGAATTAATGACCTGGTAAAGCTACCCCGCTTTCATTTTGTGGGGGTTCGTCGCCAGGGGGCCAAAAATGAAACCAACTATCCGGTAATTTGGGTTGATGTCCCGCTAGTTGCTTTTAGTTCAACTGATATTCGTCATCGAATTTCGACGGGGCAGTCAATTAGGTACATGGTTCCAGAAAAGGTTGCACAATATATAAAGGAGCACCAACTTTATCATGAGTGAAGAGCAAATTAAATATCAAAAACACTATATTCCATTAACTCGGGATGAATTAGTAGAACGCCTGCATTTGGCATTGCGTCCTAAACGATTTAATCATGTGCTGCGAGTTGAGAAAACAGCAATTAAATTGGCAAAGACTAATGGTGTTGATCCAGAAAAGGCAAGTATTGCTGGACTCTGTCATGATTATGCAAAGCAACGCCCGGATGATGTTTTTATCCAAGTAATTAAGGATAAAAAAATGTCACCAGAATTATTAAACTACGGGAATGCAATTTGGCACGGTGTTGTTGGGGCTGAGTTGTTAAAAGACGAGCTCGGTATTTGGGATGAGGATATTCTAAATGCGGTTCGGCATCATACTACTGGGGCTGCAATAATGAGTAAGCTAGAACAAGTAATTTATATGGCAGACTATATTGAACCAGCACGTGATTTTGATGGAGTTCAAACAGCACGAAAAATTACTGCTGATGATCTTGGTGCTGGGGTTGCATATCAGACTAAACATACTCTTCAATATTTGATTGCAAATAATAAACCCGTTTACCCAAAGACAATTGAAACCTATAATGCTTGGGTACCAAAATATGAAAGGAAGATAAACTAGATGGATAGTAAACAACTATTAGAAATGGCAGTTAAAGCCGGTGACGGTCGTCGGGCTGAGGATATTGTTGCTTTGAAAGTCAACCAAATTAGTCCAATGGCAGATTACTTTGTGATTATGACTGGTGGCTCTGACCGTCAAGTACAAGCAATTGCCAACGCGATTATCGAAAAAGCTCATGAAGAAAAAGTTAATATTGGAAGCGTCGAAGGAAAAAATCATGCTCAATGGGTACTAATTGATCTTGGTGACGTGGTTGTTCACGTTTTCCGTGAAGAAACGCGGGCTTTTTATAACCTTGAGAAGTTATGGTCAGATGCACCAATGGTTAATATTAGCAAATGGGTTAATGATTAATGATTTACCAGAGCTTTGCCCAACTTTACGATCAATTATTTGACCAGGAGCTGTATAAGCGCTGGCTTGATTTTACCTTGAATTACGGACGAGCTGCTACGGGAAGTAAGTGCTTAGAGCTTGCTGGTGGCGCTGGTCGCCTTGCTGTAATGTTAGCTCAACGTCACTATGATGTTACGGTTGCCGATTTTTCTTCTGAAATGTTAAGTCTTGCAAGTCAACATGCTGATGAGGCAGGAGTTAATTTGAAAATTATTGAGGCTGACATGCGGGACCTCACTAATTTACCGCAGTATAATTTGGTAACATGCTATGCTGATTCGCTGAATTACCTAGATGACTTAACTGATGTACAGATGACTTTTCGACAAGTTTATGAGCATTTAACCACTGATGGTATGTTTTTATTTGATATGATAAGCCCCTATAAAACTGATGTTGTCTATCCTGGCTATATGTATAACTATGAAGACGAGGATCACCGCCATGCATTTATGTGGCGAAGTTTTATGGATGATGAGGTTAATCATGGGGTAATTCATGAGTTAGCTTTCTTCAATCAATTAAGTAATGGTGAGTATCAACGAGTTGGAGAAACTCACTTTGAACGAGCTTACCAGTTGGCAGAATTGAAAGCAGCGTTAGATCAGGCTGGTTTTAAACAGGTTGAAGTTTACAGTAACTTTGGGCAAAATAAAGTAACTGATAAGGATGAGCGGTGGTTCTTTAGATGTCAGAAATAAGAACTAAGATGCATGCAGTGGGGTTGGTTACCGAGTATAACCCGTTTCACAATGGGCACATTTACCATATTGAGCAGGCAAAAAAAATTACGAATGCTGATGTAGTAATTGCGGTGATGAGTGGTAATTTTACTCAACGTGGAGAGCCGGCAATTCTTGATAAATGGCAGCGAACACGAGCAGCGTTGAAAAATGGGGTTGATCTAGTAGTAGAATTGCCTATTTTTATGGCTGTTCAGCCTTCTCACCGTTTTGCAGCGGGAGCACTACAATTACTAAATGATTTACAGGTACCCGATGTGGTTTTTGGTGCAGAACACCCATCGTGGGATTTTTCAAAACTGGTCATGGCAGAACAACACTTTAATGAGGAGTCCTTTGAGCAATTTAACGCAACCTATGCAACGCAATTTAACCAACAATTAAATGAATTAACAGGGCATCAGTTGACAGATCCAAATGATATTCTGGCATTTGCTTATTACAAAGCGGCACTTGAAAATAGTTACCCGATTGCCCTTCACCCAATTAATCGTTTAGGGAGTCAGTATCATGATCAAAGAATCACTGGCACAATTGCTAGTGCGAGTGCAATTCGCAGAGCAGTTGAACTTCATGAGGCAATTGATCAGGTTGCGCCTGCAGCAACTGTGACTGCACTAGCCAAATTAAGGAAACTGCCAAACTGGGAGCAACTATACCCGTTATTAAGAAATTTTCTAATCCAAACTCCAGTAGAAAGTCTTCACCAGATTTATCAAATGGCTGAAGGATTAGAATATCGTTATCGTGAGGCTGCAGAACGGGAATTGACATTCTCAGGTTTTATTCATCACGTAAAAACAAAACGATATACTTATTCACGGTTACTCCGTGTATGCTTATATGCTGTGATGGAAATTACAAATTCTCAAATAGCTCAGGCCAATGTTCATCCATATCTTCATGTTTTGGGATTTACAGAACGAGGACAAGAATACTTACACCAGGTTAAAAAGCAGGTGGAGTATCCTTTGTTAACTAAGATTGGACAGGACGAACATGATGGTTTAGTTAATTTAGACTACCGGGCAGGAAAACTATATCAAATGTTTACGGACGTGGAACAAGACGTTAAACATGCACCAATTATTGTTCGCAAAGGGAATTAAAAGTGTCAAGGATAAAACATTGACAAGCAAATTTGTGACTAGTATAATTGTGCTTGTTGCATTAGGAGGTTAATACGATGAAATGGTCAATAGCAGAGTTACATCGTTATTCAGATGAACCGCTACACATTCAGACAACCCTCGATTTAAACCAGATCTTAACAACATCATTTCCGGACACCATCTTGGCTGTTCAACCAGTTAAGGTTGATGGATATGTTAGTTATGATCAGGGGGATGTTACCATTAGTACTCATGTACAGACAACGGTAACTGTGCCTTCTAGTCGATCATTAACACCCGTAGCATTGCCGCTTGATTTTTCGTTTACTGAGACATATGTAGATGATCCTGCACACCTTTCTCGTTATGAAGATGATGAGGATAATGATGCGATTGTCTTTGTCTTAAAGCACGGTGAAAAGATTGATTTTGATGAAGCCGTGGCCGAAAACATTGTTGAGCAGATCCCGCTACGAGTTCTTTCTGATGATGAACGTGATGGTAAGTCATTACCAAACGGGAAAGGCTGGGAAGTTATCACTGAAGATGACTATAAAGCTAATCAGCAGAATGCTAAAAAAGTTGATCCACGTCTCGCTAAGTTGAAAAAACTATTTCCTGATCAGGATGAAAAAAAGTAGCGGACGGTTAACAACCATTTGTGGATAATTAATTTCTTAGGAGGTGTCAAACATGGCTGTTCCAGCACGGAAGACTTCAAAGACTAAGAAGCGTATGCGTCGGGGTCACATTAAGTTGAGTGTACCTGGTCTTGCACCTTGCCCAAACTGCGGTGAACTTCGCAAGTCACACATGGTATGTCCAAATTGTGGCTACTACGATGGCAAGCAAGTTGTTGATACTAACAACTAACATCAATATTAAGAAAGATCCTTTTCTAGGCGCCGGACCTGAAAGGGTCTTTTTTTATTTTTAAAATTTAATTTATTACGTGAGAATTACTTCAAACATCATCATATTAAGGCTGGGGTTTATTAGAGAATTGTGATAAAATTATTGTGTTTTATTAATGTACGAAATAAGAATTAATTGTGTAGGTGAAAGCAATGAGTCGAATTTTAATTATTGAGGATGAAGAAAACTTAGCAAAGTTTGTTGAAATGGAGCTTAAGCACGAAGGTTATGAGACTGATGTTGAATTAGACGGTCGTGCAGGACTACAAGCAGCTCTCAACCAGGACTTTGATCTAATTTTACTTGATTTAATGTTGCCAGAGTTAAACGGGATAGAAGTTGCTCGACGGGTTCGTGAATTAAAGAATACACCAATTATTATCATGACTGCTCGGGACTCCGTGATCGATCGGGTATCTGGCTTTGACCATGGTGCAGATGATTACATTGTAAAGCCATTTGCAATCGAAGAACTTTTGGCCCGTGTTCGTGCTTTGTTACGGCGAATCAATATTGAAGATAGCAGCAACAAGGAACACCAGACGACTGTCCAATATAAGGATTTAACAATTGAAAAGGAGAATCGGGTTGTTCGTCGTGGCGATGAGGTAATCAACCTTACTAAGCGAGAATATGAACTTCTTCTGATCCTAATGGAAAACATTAATGTTGTAATGTCACGGAAAGAACTACTGAGTAAAGTTTGGGGCTACGATTCTAAGGTTGAAACTAACGTGGTTGATGTTTATATTCGTTATTTACGGAATAAAATTGACCGACCTGGTGAAAAGAGCTACATTCAAACGGTTCGGGGTACAGGATACGTTATTCGTTCCTAGGATTGACTGATGGAAAAATCACAAAAACAAAAGAAATTTTTCTCGCTAAAATTAAAATGGGCGCTAGGAACTTCTATTGGTTCTTTCTTGATTTTTTGTATGGTAGCGATGTCGCTGTTTAGCGCTTTTACCCAAAACCTCTTAAATTCTGAGCGTGAGTTGCTGAATTCAGGAATGAACGTGATCAGTCAGCAGTTAGGACGCAGTAATACAACTTTAAACAAGACGGGGATTAATAACATTATTATCCCTGAACATGAACGAGATGATTTTGTCAATGGTCAGCGTTATCGACGGCCAATCATTCAAGAATTAAGTGACTCGCATCTGATTGTTAATATCTATACTCCTAATAAGCAGAATATCTTTAGTACCGGAAAACCGCTAAGTCACGCTCAATTCTCACAGAGTAAACGGATTAGAGAGGTTTCTGGTCCTGAACATAATGTTCTTGCTGGAACACAGGCAATATACTCTAATAGGGGTCACAAGTTAATTGGTTACTTGAAAGTAGAAAATAGTCTAAATGCTTACTATAAGAGCTATAATCAGTTCAAATTAGTTTGCTTCTTTGCAATGTTACTGGTGATCTTAACAAGTGGGTTACTAGGTTATTTCTTATCCTACTTCCTTCTTCAACCATTAGGTGACATTCACGATACGGTAAAAGAAATTAGTAAGGACCCAACAAAGAATATTCGGGTACCCGTAACGGGAAGAAATGATGAGTTAGCAGAATTGACTGCAATGTTTAATGAAATGCTAGACCGAATGCAACGGTATATCGATCAGCAATCGCAATTTGTTGGCGATGTGAGCCATGAGTTACGAACACCGGTAGCAATTATCCAGGGGCACCTAGAAATGCTTCAACGTTGGGGAAAGGATGATCCTCAAGTGTTGGCAGAGTCATTAAATGCTTCTCTTGCTGAAACAAAGAGGATGAAGAACCTGGTTCAAGAGATGCTCGATCTGAGTCGTGCGGAACAGGTTGAAATTAATTTCCGTAACCAACGAACCGTTGTTAATGATGTGGTTCATCAAGTATTTAATAACTTTAAAATGCTGTATCCAGAGTTTACTTTTACTTTGGATGACGATCTTCATTCGCCAGTTATTAGCGACGTTTACCGTGATCATCTTGAACAAGTGCTAGTAATTCTCTGCGATAACGCGATTAAGTATTCGCAGGATCGGAAAGAGATCCATATTTCGCTTTCTCGCGGAATGAACACTGTTGAAATTGGTGTTCAGGACTTTGGTGAGGGGATTGCTCCAGAAGATATTAAGAAGGTCTTTGACCGCTTCTACCGGGTTGATAAGGCTCGCAGTCGCAAAAAGGGTGGTAATGGTTTAGGACTTTCTATTGCCAAGCGATTGATTGAAGGCTATCACGGTTCAATTACCCTTGAAAGTTCGTTGGGGGCTGGCTCGATCTTTCGGATAATCTTACCAATAGTTGAAGATGACGATATAGAAGACGACCAAGCAAAAACTGATCAACAAGATAATAATTAGATGATAGGCACCAAATATCTGAATTTCATTCAGTATTTGGTGCTTTTGTCATAGTAATCGTTAACTAGGAATGATTATTAAAAGACTATTTGCCGTTATCTTTCGAATTATTGTTCAACAATTTACAAAATTAATGTCACCTGTACAAAAGTGACTAAATTAGGCTTATAATGTAAGCGGATAACTTAATATTTTTAAGGAATTGGAATAAGGAGTTGAAGATCCGTGGCGACGGAAAAGAAAAAATTAATCACGACACCAACGCTGGTCTTGATGATCATTTCAACCATCTATGGGTTTGGAAATGTTTCTATTGCCTATGCTCAGATGTCGTATGCAGGAATGTTTTGGTATATTATCGGAGGAATTTGTTTCTTCTTCCCGTGTTGTTTAATGATGGCCGAATATGGTTCAGCATTTAACGAAGCAAAGGGGGGAATTTATTCCTGGTTAGCAGGTTCAATTGGTGAAAAGCTAGCATTCATTGGGACGTTTATCTGGCTTGCTAGTTGGGTTCTCTGGATTGTTTCAAGTGCTTCACGTCTTTGGATTACATTATCAGCGTTACTCTTTGGGCGCGACACTACTCAAAGTTGGCACATTGGTTCTTTGGGTTCGACGCAATTAATTGGTATTTTGGCAATTATTTTTGTGATCGTTGTTACCTGGTTAAGCTCGCGGGGAATTAATGGGATTACCAAGATTAGCTCATTTGGTGGTGCGTTCATGATCATAATGAACTTTATCTTTATTTTTGCCAGCCTAATTACGATTGTTGCAAATCATGGTGTTCCAGCACAGCCAATTGACGGAATTAAGACATTCTTTGTATCACCTAATCCATCATTTCAAACGCCGATTGCAATTATTTCATTTGTTGTTTATGCGATCTTTGCATATGCAGGAATGGAAAACCTTGGTGGGGTTACTGACAGTATGAAGAACCCTTCAAAGACTTTTCCTAAAGGGTTGACTATCGGTGCTGTCTTAACCATTGGTAGTTACGTATTAATGATTGTTATGACTGGATTTAGCGTAAATTATAACCAAGTAATTGCTAAATTAAGTGTTAACCTGGGGAATGTAACGTATGTTGTTTTCCACCGTTTAGGTTACATGATGGGAGTTTCCCTGGGGTTAAGTCACGGAGTAAATCTTTTCTTAGGTGATTTATTTACCCGCTTGATTGCTCTTGCCGGTTTAATGGGGATGCTTGGTGCAATGTTTATCCTTGTTTATACCCCAATTAAGTCCTTTATTATGGGATCAAACCCTGACTTATGGCCAGCACGAGTTACTAAGTTGAATCGACATGGAATGCCTGCCTTTGCAATGTGGGTTCAAGCAGTTATCGTTTCGGTAATTATCTTCTTAGTAGCCTTTGGTGGTTCTGCAGCTGCCAGCTTTTACCAAATCTTAACTGACATGGGGAATGTTTCTACTTGTGCGCCATATATTTTCTTAGTTGGAGCATTTCCGGCATTCCAGCGAAAAGATATTCCACGTGAATTTATAGCATTTAAGAACCGGTTTTGGACTATGGTTCTGGTATGGTTTGTTGAAATTATTGTTTGTTTAGGAATCATCTTTACTTGTATCCAACCAATTTTGGATCATGATTATCAAACAGCCTTTTGGACAGCCATTGGACCAATCTTCTTCGGAATCGTTGCGTGGGTGCTTTATGATTATGCTTCTAAGCAAGCCCGAGCATAACTAAAAACAACCTAAGATTATTTTCGTTCTGAACTAATCTTAGGTTGTTTTAATTTTAAATATTATTATATTGATTAATCCGTTGATGAATTAAGATGAATCCAATTCCCGTAACAATAAATTCAGTTAACGGAACCGCTGCCCAGACTCCCTCAAGACCAAAGAAAAATGGCAGGATAAATATTAATGGCAGGAGAACTAGGTAACCGCGGAGAAGTGATAGGGCGAACGATGCACGGGCTGAATTAGTTGCCGTCAAGAACAAAATGAAGAGGTAATTTAAGGCACTAAAGAAAGCACTCGTGAAGTAAATCGGCAATCCCACAGCAGCGTAATGAACGAGCTGAAGTGAGTTCTGAGTATTAAAAAGACTGATGATTGGGTACTTAAATGTAGTTAAGATGATAAATTCAGTAAGTGCTAACGCAAGCGTAATGATGATCCCAACTCTTAATGCGTGAGATACGTTATTAAAATGATGCTCACCATATTCACGACTAGCAACTGGCTGAACCCCGAGGGCAACCCCGTTAGCAATTGCTAAAACCACGATTGCAATGTTTGAAATTACACCATAAGCAGCAACGGCATAGTTATTTGCTAGTATTAAAAGAACATGGTTAAAGAAGAATACGCTAACGCCGCTGCTTAGTTCATTTAGTGCTGCCGCAGAGCCTAATCGTGCTGACTCAATAAGCGGCTTAAAGGAGGGACGGACAAGGTGAAAATGAAGCCGCCGATTCTTAAACTGACGGTGAAATGATAAAATTACCAGACTGATTGCTGGTGAAAAGATTACTGCCAACGCTGCTCCTTCCATTTTTAAACCGAGACCAAAAATGAAGAACCAGTCAATGATAATTACTGATGATGTTTCGATAACGGTTGCCAACATGGTTAGGGTTGGGTTGCCATCATTACGAATAAAGTTGATGCTGACATAATTACACATTACAAATGGACCGCACCATGCCACTATTCGTACATAGGTAATTGCGAGAGCCCGCGTAGCATTATTGCCGCCAAGAAAGTCCACAATTCCGACTGAAAAAATATCAATCAGAATCGCAAGTGTGATTCCCAAAATTGCTGCGGAGATCATTAACGAGCTATACAGGGATTCAATTCGCTCAGGGTGGAGAATTTTATTTAGTGAAAAGATTGTTGCCCCACCAACACCGAGTAATAACCCAAGGGCGTTAAAGAGATTAAAGATGGGAAGAGCAAGGTTGAGGGCAGTTAGCCCTAATGCGCCAGCGGCAATCGAAATGAAGAGGGTATCAATCAAAACATAAATTGATGTTCCAAGCATGGCAACAATGTTTCGACTAACATAATGAAAAACTTCTTTAGTGATTGGCAAGATAAAACCTCCAGATTAGCTTCCCATCCTCCAGAAATTTGGACGCCTGTTTGGAAAGTAAAGATAATTTATAAACAAAACCCGGCGATTTTGTGGCTCTTATTTCATTAACCTTATCTTAGCAAATCAAATGCAGCGGTAAAAGAGGCGAACCTTAAATCAGAATTCCATTAAGGTGGTCGATCTCGTGTTGGACGATCTCTGCAGCTATATCCGAAAGTTGTAAGGTTTGTAAATGCCAATTTTGGTCACGGAAGGTAACCTTAATTTGACGATAACGCGTAACCGTTCTTTTTCCGGGAAGTGAAAGACAGCCTTCAGCGGTTTGATATGGCTCTTGCTTTTGGGTTATTTGGGGATTGTACATTACCATGTTAATTGGTCCAAGACTTGCAATAATAATTGCCTTGTTGATGCCAATCATATTTGCTGCCATCCCAATGCATTCTGCATGGTGTGCATTTAAGGTGTCTTTGAGATCAATACCAACATTAAGATCTTGTCTTGTTGCGGGGATGGCACGTTGTTGTAAAAGTATTTGATCGTGGTTAATTGGTTTAATCATTATCCTGTCTCCTAAAATAAAAGGGCTATAGTGATTCCCATAGTCCTAGTTTTTTAATTATTGTTTTTATGATGGTGCTGCTTACCAGCATTTCGCTGACGATTACTTGGCTTTGGTGTAGCTGAAGAAACCGGTGCAGCAGATTCCTTTAATTGATCAATCGTTGCAGAAACATTATCGGTTGCTTTAGATGCTGAATTATTTGTTGTCAAAGCATCAGGAACCTTAACTGGATTTTTCTTGTTTTCTTCTGCAATTTGTCGGCGAATCCGTGGCCGATATGCATTAATCATTAAGGTTTGAAGAATGGCGAATAGCCCACCAATAAAGAAGTAAAGTCCTAGTCCGGCTGATGAGGTTAATGAGATAAAGAAGGTCATAAATGGACTCATCCAAATTGCCATTTTCATTTGCTTCTTTTGTTCTTCCGGCACTCCCACTAATCCAAGATAGCTTTGTACAGCATATGCAACGAAGGAAAGAATTGCGAAAAGAATGCTTGGCTTTCCTAGTGCAATTCCCATGAAAGTTGCATGATAAAGGTCTGGGGAATAACGGATTGCTGCATAGAGGGCAGCAAAAACTGGGAACTGAATTAGTAGTGGTAAACAGCCGATTCCCCCAGTCAGGCTAACATTATTTTCCCGGTAAACAGCCATCATTTGTGCACCAACGGCAGCTTGCTCTTCTGGAGTTTTCGCTTCTCGTTGCTTTTTTTGGAGGTCTTTAAGCAATGGCTGGATTTTAGCCATTTTTTCTTGCATGATGGTCGATTTCTTCATTTGTGAAAACATCACTGGTAGCAAGATTGTCCGGACAACAACAACAATTACGATAATTGCCCAACCGTAATTATTGCCTAAATGACTAGCAAGCCATTCCATTAAATGCTGCATTGGTTTTGCAAGGTACGTATATGTTAGTCCGTATGGCTTTCCTGACTTTGTCGTTCGTACACAACCAGTCAGGAGTAGTAGGGCAACGGTTAATAGTCCCGCAACCGAAAGTCGTTTTCGTTTCATCAATATTCTCCCTTAGTGTAGTTAAGTATAGTTGTTAAATAGTATAAAACAGTACATATATTAACATTAAATCCATTAGCAATTCTACCGATTTAACGCTATTTAATCATAAAAAGCTGATAATGATAGGGTGGTAGCTCCTCAATTTGCAGGTCGGCAACCCGGGCAAATGGGGTTGGCCCAGTTTTAATTAGGTGAATAAATTTTTCCAAACTTGAGTGGTTACCTTCAGCGATGATTTTGACTGTTCCGTCTGATAAATTCTGGACAGTTCCCGTAATGGTGAGACGATTAGCAATTTGCAGTGTCCCGTAACGAAAGCCGACCCCTTGAACCTGACCATGGACAATTATCTTTAAACATTGAAGTCCCATTTAGGTCACTCCTTCTCTTAATAAAATCATAGAAATTATTAACATCATTGTACGCTATAACCATGGTATAATTAATCAAAAGAGGAGTCGATAATTAAATGGAAAAACTTACGTCGATTCATAATCAACACGTAAAAAATTGGAAAAAACTTCAAACAAAGAAATACCGTCGACAAACGGGGACGTACTTACTTGACGGCTGGCACTTGGTGAATGAAGCGGTTCAATCAGGTGTTCAAATTTTGCAATTAATTGGAACAAGTGAACAGCTTGCTGCTCACTCAGATTTAAATTCGCTTACTGATGAGGTATATGAAGTTACTGAAGAGGTAATGCAGCATATTACTGATACGGTTACTCCACAGGGAATTGCAGCGGTGGTTCCGTTGCCAGATGCACACAAGGTTCCAGATATGGAAAGCCTTCATGGTGGCTGGTTATTTCTTGATCGTGTTCAGGATCCAGGCAATGTTGGTACAATGGTACGAACTGCTGATGCTGCTGGATTTGCTGGTGTAGTGGTTAGTCACCGCTCAGCAGATATTTTCAGCCCGAAAGTGATTCGGTCAATGCAAGGGTCTCAATTTCATTTGAAGCTGTACGAAGGCGATCTAGCAAAGTGGATTGAAGATTTTAAGACGGTTAATGCACCGATTTACGGGACTCAGCTTAATCCGCAGGCAAAAAGTTTTCGTGATGCTGAACCAGGAAAAACCTTTGCTTTAATTATGGGGAATGAAGGCCAAGGGATGAGCGACCAGCTTCTCAGTCAAACAACAGCCAACCTTTACATTCCAATGCGGGGGCAGGCAGAGTCACTGAACGTTGCTGTTTCTGCGGGAATTCTTATGTTTCAGTTAAATAAAAATTTATAATGCTTAATGATTTATTTGTTGGGATAGATCTTGTAAAATATCCTTAAGAATTGAAAAGGGGGATTATATGAAGTCAATTAATGAATGGCGAACCGATTCGGAGTATGTTTCTATTGTTAGTGATTTATTAGCTCAGCCAGCTGTTCAGAAGTTAGCTCAGTATACACAACACCATCACTCGAACCGTCTCCAACATTCGATTGCGGTTTCATTCGATAGTTACAGGATTGCCAAACGGATGCATCTTGATTATCGGAGTGTTGCCCGCGCTGGCTTATTACATGATCTCTTTTATTATGATTGGCGAACTACCAAATTTGACTTGGGGACACATGCGTTTATTCATCCACGGGTAGCTTTGCGTAATGCTGAAAAATTAACAAAATTGAATGCAAAGGAAAAAGATATTATCCTTAAGCATATGTTTGGTGCAACATTAGCGTTGCCGAAGTATCGTGAGAGCTGGATTGTTTCCCTTGTGGATGACTTTGAAGCTGAACATGAATTCTTTACCCCGCTTCGGGCTAAGTTGGCACGGAAGATCCGTAAGCGTCGTATGAAGTCTGTATGGTAGTTTGTGGAAGGGAGTTGTTACTATGCAACAATTAGCTGAGAAGTCGGCTAATGCTGGTGGCTGTAAACTTTGTCCGAAATTCACTCATACCTTTTCGATCCTTGGCAAAAAATGGAATGGCTTAATCATCGAAGCCCTTTTAGTTAAGGATACGATGCGTTTTAAGGATCTTTCAGCAAGTATTAATGGATGTAGTGATCGGGTTTTATGTGAACGTCTTAAGGAACTGGAAGACGAGCACATTGTTGTCCGGAATACCTACGAAGGTGAGAATCGGATTGATTACTCATTAACGGAACGAGGACAAGAACTTCGGGAAGTTATGAGTACCGTTCACCGGTGGAGTGACAAGTGGAATTAATTTTTTCCTTGACCTGCTAACGGTGCTTAGCTACAATAGTCTGTGATATTAAAAGTGTTGATGGAAACTAGTACCTGGATTCTTATTGTCAGAGAGCTGTTATAATTCTGTAATTAACGGTCAGTAATATTCGGGGAATTTCATTTCCGGAGCCGATATGTAATGATATTCCGGTTGATCGCCGTTATTGATTTTGAGTGTGCATTTTTTGCAAACTAGGGTGGTACCGCGAAGCCTCGTCCCTAATCGGACGGGGCTTTTTTGTTTACTAAAAGGAGTGAAATTATGGGATTAAAAGAACGACTTGCTGAACTTCGTGAAGAAGGATTGCAAGAAATCAGGGAGTCTGAAGACCTGAAAAAGATTAATCAAGTTCGGGTAAAAATGCTCGGAAAGAAGGGCCCAATTACCAATGTCCTTCGTGGGATGCGTGACTTAAGCGCTGAAGAACGGCCAAAAGTTGGTCAATTTGCAAACAAGGTTCGTGATGAACTTACTGCTGCAATTGAAAGCAAGCGAGCAGAACTAGAACAAGCTGCAATGAATGCAGAACTAGAGGCAGAAACAGTTGATGTTACTTTACCCGGAACACCAGTGGCTCAGGGTGAACCACACGTTATCCAACAAATTATTGACCAAGTGGTTGACCTATTTGTTTCAATGGGGTACGAGGTTGCTGTTGGTGACGAAGTAGAACAAGAAGTTTATAACTTTGAAAAATTAAACCTGCCAAAGGATCACCCAGCACGGGATATGCAGGATACTTTCTACGTTACGCCGTCTGTCCTAATGCGGACCCAAACTTCCCCAATGCAGGCACGGATGTTGGAGAAGCATGACTTTAGCCAGGGACCATTGAAGATGATTTCGCCAGGGAAAGTTTATCGGCGTGATACGGATGATGCTACCCATAGTCATCAATTTAATCAAATTGAAGGAATGGTTGTCGGTAAACACATCACAATGGCTGATCTAAAGGGAACATTGAAGGTCGTTGCTCAATCACTTTTTGGTGATAAGTTAGATGTTCGTTTACGGCCAAGTTACTTCCCATTTACTGAACCATCAGTAGAAGCTGATATTACATGTTTTAATTGTATGGGAAAGGGCTGTTCCATCTGTAAGCATACCGGCTGGATTGAAGTCCTTGGTGCCGGAATGGTTCATCCAAACGTCTTGCGGATGTCTGGTGTTGATCCAGAGAAGTTTGGTGGCTTTGCCTTTGGATTAGGACCCGACCGATTTGCAATGTTGAAGTACGGGGTTACCGATATTCGGAACTTCTACCAAAATGATGTTCGTTTCTTAACTCAATTTGATCGGAAAGGATAACGGCAATGAAAGTTTCATACGATTGGTTAAATGAATATTTAGACCTTGACGTTGAACCACGCGATCTTGCCGAAAAGATTGCGCGGACGTCTGTTGATATTAATGATGTTTATTCATTAAGTGATGGCTTGAAAAAGTTAGTGGTGGGGGAAGTAGAAACTTGTGAACCACATCCTGATTCGGATCATTTGCATGTATGTTCCGTAAATGTTGGCGAAGAAGAACCACTTCAAATTGTTTGTGGAGCACCCAATGTTGCGGCCGGGCAAAAAGTAATCGTTGCTTTAAATGGCGCCCGGATTGCAAATAATCAAAAAATCAAGCGTGGCAAGATTCGCGGAGTTGAATCCAACGGGATGCTTTGTGCCTTACAGGAGATTGGTTTCAGTGACCGCATTGCTCCAAAGGCTTATGAAGACGGCATTTACATTCTGCCTGATGATGCTAAACCGGGTGAATCAGTATTCAGCTACCTGGGAATGGATGACACGATTATTGATACCGATGTTACTCCTAACCGTGGTGATATGTTGAGTATCTATGGCAATGTTAATGACATTGCCGCATTCTATAACCTGAAGCCGCACTTTAAAGAAGTTGCAGTAGAAGAAAATGATGATCAGGCAACTGCTGATCTCATTAACGCTGAAATTAGTGATAAAAAGATTGCACCAACATATAAGTTGCGGGTAATTAAGGGCGTTAAGATTGAAGATAGTCCATTGTGGCTCCAAATCCGCCTATGGAATTCTGGTATTCGTCCAATTAATAATGTTGTGGATGTTACTAACTATGTTCTGCTCAAGTATGGTCAACCACTACACAGCTATGACTACGATAAGCTGCCAAGTCATGATATTAGCGTCCGCCACGCTCAAGCAGACGAAAAATTCGTTACTCTTGATGATGAAGAACAAACACTAAACGCAAATGATATTGTCGTTGTAAGTGGTGATCAACCAGTTGCCCTTGCCGGAACAATGGGTGGTCAAGCTACTGCTGTATCAGAGAATACTACTACCGTGGCACTTGAAGCAGCAATTTTTGATTCGGTAATGGTACGGAAACAAGCTCGTCGCCTCGATCTTCATAGCGAATCCTCAATGCGCTTTGAACGGGGAATTAATCCGGCAACTGTTGAAACTGCTCTTAATGAAGCTGCCCAATTAATTTCTCAATTAGCAGGTGGAACAGTTACCAAGGGAATCGTTACTGGCAGTGAAAAACCAGCAGAATCTAAGGATATCGAGCTCTCATTAACGAAGATCAACCACGTTTTAGGAACTAATCTGAAGATGGAAGATGTTACTAGTGTTTTTGATCAGTTAGCCTTTCCTAACAAGTTAACTAGCAATGATACGGTTCTAGTTACGGTTCCTGCTCGGCGTTGGGACATCAGCTTACCAGCCGACCTTTATGAAGAAGTTGCCCGGATCTATGGCTATGACAATTTACCCGAAAGTTTACCGGTAATGACTCGTAATCATGGTGGTTTATCTCCTCGGCAACGATTTATTCGGGCCACTCGACATGATTTTGAGGGGATGGGGTTGAACCAAGCCATCAGTTATTCATTGACCACTGTTGACAAGGCTAAGCAATTCCAAATTGATCCAGTAGCTGAACCAATGAAACTAGACTTCCCAATGAGTTCTGATCATGTAGCAACGCGGATGAGCATTATTAGTGGCTTATTGATTGATATTGCTTATAATGTTGCTCGTAACGTTAATAATGTTGCCCTTTATGAAGAGGGCCGAGTATTTATTCCGCGTGGTGGAGAACGGCCAGAAGAGCAGGAACACGTCGCAGGATCAATCACTGGTCAATTATTGAATAATAGCTGGCACATTACTGATCAGCCTGTTGATTTCTTCCAAGTAAAAGGAATGGTGGAACGCTATCTTCACAACATGGGAATTGCAGGGAAGATTGAATACGTTGCTGATCATTCTCGAGAAGAGATGCATCCTGGACGGACAGCTAATATCCTAATTGATGGCGAGTTAGTCGGTTTTGTTGGTCAGGTTCATCCACAAACAGCAAAAGAATATAAGGTTCCCGAAACCTACGTCTTTGAATTAAACCTTGAACAGCTAATGAAGGCTAAGAAGATCGAAAATGAATACACGCCAATTAGCAAGTTCCCAACAATCACGCGTGATATTGCTCTATTAGTTGATACCAACGTTACAAATGAAGAGATTGTTGATTTAATTAAGAAGCGCGGGGGTGCCTTCTTGAAAGATGTCCACTTGTTTGATGTTTATAGCGGTGCCCACCTTTCTTCTGGAAAGAAGTCATTGGCATACACATTAACTTACCAGGATACCAATGCAACCTTGACTGAGGATCAGGTTAACCAGGCATTTGATAAGGTAACAAAACACCTTCAAGAACAATTAAATGCTGAGATTCGTTAATAATGACTAACGAAAAATTACGTCGGCAAAATCGGGTTGTTCTGATTATCCTAATTCTTTTAATTTGTTGTGGCTTAGGGATTCACCAATATTTTAACTATGCTTTAAGACCAGTTGATTCTTCAGCAAATCAAGTAATAAGCGTTAAAATACCGCAGAGTGCGACTGATCATCAAGTGGGTGTGATTTTAAAAAGAAAACGATTAGTGCGGAGTAGTTTCGTCTGTGATTACTATTTGCAAACTCATAAGGAATCGGGAGTAAAGGCCGGAACATTTAAACTAAAAGCTTCGTACTCGACACCGCAGATTGTTAGTCTTTTGCAAGAATCCCGTGAAAGTCATTAAAAATATTTTTCCTAAATTTCAAGAATAAGTTAGCCACTGGACTCAAATAAATAATACTGACCAATTGATTATTGGTTGATGGAGCTGTGATATCTCTTGGTAGAAGGCCTTACGATAGATATCCATTGACGAATGTCCATTAAACATAGCTCGTGGATAGTGATTCATCCAATCATTAGTCGCTATGATCTGAGCACTACTATAGTTATTTATAGCTTCACCTTTGGTAATCTCCTTGCGGAGAAACAGGTTATTGATCTCATTGGATCCACGTTCCCAAGGGGAATACGGATCAGCATAGAAAACATGATCGTGAACTTGTGTTAACTCACTAAATTCTGAACCGTTGTCAGAGGTGATTGTCTTAAAGATGCGATAGTAAGCATCTGTGCCCATTTTCTGGCGCAAATTTATAAAGAACTGATTTACTGCATGCGCAGTTTTACCAGCAATTTTACTCGTGATATTAACTCGTGAAAGGCGATCAGTCATTACTAGTACAACACTGTCATTACCGTTTTTCTGTCCCTGAACTGTATCCAGTTCCCAATGGCCAATTTCGGACCGTTGGTCCGCAGTTTGAGGTCGTTGAGCAATATTAGGCCCTAAGCACCTTTTAACTCGCGGATGAGTTCGATGATGCTTACGTTTAGGTTTTTCAAAGAGGTCTAAATTGGACGTACGAAGCACACCCTCATTAATCCATTGATATAAAGTTACAACCGACTTTGGGATCAGGGTGCCATCATTCATTAAATCTCGAGCCTTATAAATAACCGCTTGTGGGGAGTAATGGTGGTCGTCAAACTCACCAAGCATTAGCTGATCAGCTAATCGTAAAAATTGCTTTGAAGAATAATATAAGCGACGACGACCAGAATGGCGGTGATGTTCAAGATATGTGTCCTGACCAGCTTCATAACTATAGATGTAGTAAGAATATTCGTAAATCTTACCATTAGATTTTTGACGACGAAGTTGGCGGACCGTACCACGGTTGAGCTCGTTATTAATTGTTTGATGATTAACTCCTAATTGGCGACCAATTGCGCGATTGGAAAGTCCTTGCGACTTTAAAGTCGCAATCATCACACGTTCTTCTTTAGTAAGATGAGCATTCTTTTTATGAGTAGTCAATAAACTAGTAGACATGGTATCATTTAAGTGCGTCATTTGACGGACATCCTTTCATATAGGTTTGGTTCACTTAATATGATACCTGATGTCACGCCGAATGGCGTTTTTTATTTACCACCAACTGGGTGGCTAACTTCATTTTATAATCCACCTAAAAATATTTTTAGAATAATTATTTACATTTATCTAAACAAATGGTAATTTACCAATGGATATAAGATAGGAGTGTGTAATTAAATGGCTGAAGAAAAAACTTTTCCAATGACGCTGGAAGGAAAACAAAAACTTGAACAAGAACTTGAAGACCTTAAAATGAAGCGTCGTCCAGAAGTTATCAAGCGAATTAAAATTGCGCGAAGCTATGGTGACCTTTCTGAAAACTCTGAATATGAGTCAGCAAAGGATGAACAAGCCTTTGTTGAAGGACGAATTTCACAAATTGAAAATATGCTTCAATATGCTGAAATCATTGATAATGATGATGTTGACAAAGATGAAGTATCAATGGGACGAAAAGTAACGATCAAGGAACTTCCCGATGAAGAACCTGAAAGTTACCAAATCGTTGGGGAATCAGAATCTGATCCATTTAACGGTAAGATTTCTAATGAGTCACCAATGGCAAAGGGTCTCCTTGGACACAAGGTCGGCGAAGAAGTCGAGATTGAAATCCCTAATGGTACGATGAAGGTTAAAATTTTGAGTGTAGAATAATCAAACTAATCTCAGTATGATTAAAGGTCCAAATTCCGCAAGTGGAGTTTGGACCTTTTATGATCAATTGTCTAATCTATTAAGTTTTAGCTTTATTAACCGAAAATCATATCTTTCTCCCTAATGAAAGTGCTATCATAAAGTATAGTAATCGAAGGGATGTGAAGTTAATGAAGATGATTATAACCGATGCTGCAGATAATTGGTTTAGAACTAACCTAGGCTTGGAAAATGGTGGTGGAGTAAAATTCTACGGAAAGATTTATGGCTCAACAGAAGTTCACCACGGATTTTCACAGGGTTTTACGCGTGAGGATGTTCCGGTTTCACCAATCCTGGAAGTAAAAAAGGGAAACGTTAATTATCATATTGATAACCTTGATGAATGGTTTTTCAAGGGATTAATAATGACTGTTGATTATGATAAAAAGTCTGATGGCCCAGTTTTTCATTTCAAGCATGAAGACGGTGACTCAACGCCTGATGTTGCTGGGTTAGATAAAGATTCTGATGATCATGCGGATAGTAAGGCTGATGCTTCGACTGGTGCTTCTGCACAATGGAAATAAATAATTTAAGGTGAAGAAAAAGCAGAAACGATTACAGAGGTTAATTTAGCCTCTGATTTACGTCTCTGCTTTTTTCTTTTATTGATGGCGAACGTTAAATTTAATCAAGAAAAATGCTGCTAATAAGCTTAGCGCACTAATAATCATTCCGGTAATTAAGTATGGTGGTCGGTAATGAAGGGTTACCTGATGGGTTCCTGGTTTAATCTTCAGTGCTAGGAATGTACTAATAGCTTTTTGACATTTTACCGGATGACCATCAATTTTAGCATGCCAGCCGCGATCATAAGGAATCGTTGTCATCAGTACTCCTTGATCCTTTTTAATATTAACTTTTCCTTTAAGGGTTGTTGCACTAGCATGACTGAGCTTTAATGGCGATCGTTGCAACGTTTTGAGATCGTGATTAAATGCTTGCTGGTTAAGGCGATATAGACTCACATTTTGCATCCATAATTCCGCGTGTTTCAAATGGAAGGTAATTACAACTTTTTGCCCTTTTTGGTGATGGGCAACGTTCATAACGATTGTATCCCGATAAGTTTGATATTGGCTAAAGTGCCGGTTATTTACCGTGATTGACGCATCATCCTTAACATTCGGCCCAACGGTTAAATAGTATGAATCATTACTGTTAGGGGTGAATTCTAATTTGACGGTCGCTCCGGCAGATTTTTGCTCTTTTTGAAAAACGGTTCCGGTAATTTGTTTTGCGCTTTGAACGTTTTGAAAATCGACTTGGTTAAAGTTCTGAATTTCAAATAGTGGTTGTGGAGAGTTAGCTAAGTCTTGGAAAATTTCAGACTGATAAGCCACAGGGTCATAAGTATCATGACTTAAGCTGAGAATTCGTGAATTAGCACCAAACGCAATTGGTAAGGTATCCTTGTTCTTTCGTATTCCAATATTATTAGTTACCGCTACAGGAACCTGAGTATTCCAATCAGGACGATACCCTGATAAGGGGAGAAATGGCGTTGAACGATTTGGATCAATAACCGCCATTGTATAGCGGAAACCTAATAACGAATCCGTTACTTGAGTGCCATTATCGTATGATACGAAACCATCGCCGGCCGGTTGTCCAATTGCTCCCATAAACGTTGGAAGACTAGGAACAATCGTTGAGCCGAAGTGGTCACCACCGTTAAAGCCGCTTTGCATTGGGTCATCTTTAGTTCGCATGAAGGTTTTAGCAATCCGATAAAAGCCATGATCACTATTTTTGATTTTTGTAGTAGCGTTATTAAGTGCCGTGGTATATTGCCCAAATTCGGTTTGACTAACGTATGATATTTGGTTGAGGGCAGTATAGGTGCTGGTTGAAACATCACAAACCGTGATCAGCACTAGTAAAAGGTTGTTTAGGTTGGGGGAAGCCGCGTGAGGGATCGCCAAAAAGATAATACTGATAATCGCGATACCCAGTCCGATCAATTTCTGACTGTTATTAATATAAGAAACAGTTAGGGTTTCAACATATGCAAAAATTGCTAACGTGATTATCAGTAAGGTTGCAAGTTGCCATTTTTCTGGTTGAAAATCTTTTTGCAGACAAGTAGCAGCAAGAAGAATCGTCCAAAAACAAAAGATAAATGAAAATCGTGAAGGGTACCATACAGGAAATTGGCCGATATGCCAAAGAAGATCAAGCGGTTCATAACAGAATGAAAGAATGAAAAAGATCGTAATGAGCAGAGCGAGAATTCGCTGACGCAAGTTGATATGGTGGTTTAAAACGTATAATCCCAAGCCAAACATCATTAGCATTCCCACATAAATATTTGCTTGACCACTAGGCATTTGATTGAAATTAAATGATCCGGGAACAAGCTTAGCAAGCAGTTTTAGCGGATTATATTCGAAGCGGTTTCGAATATGGTTGTTAGTATAAGTTCCCTTGCTTTGAAGGAGGGTATAGATGGTTGGCAATAAGACAATGCAACTGATGCCTGTAGCGATTAATGAAGCAATTATGTAACGACTAAAAGCCCACAACCGCTCCCGCCAATTATTAATTAATGGAAGCTGCCAGATAAAAAGAAGAATTGTAAAGATGCAGATCATCCAAGCCATATAGTAGTTATCGAGCATCATCACGGTAAGCCAGCAAATATAACAAGCAAATTTACGGGCAAAAATAACCTGGTGAAGTCCCCAGACAACTAGCGGTAAAATGATCATTGCATCAAGCCAGAGTAAGTTTAGCTGATTAGCAACGATCCAACCATTGAGAGCATAGGCGGTACTAAATGCAAGAATACGAATTCCGGTTTGCAGTTTAGTCTTTGTTAGCAGCCAAGCAAATGCAAGACCGGAGAGACCATACTTTAATAGGGTTAACACCAAGACGCCACTAGAAAGATGGGCGGCCGGGAAGAAAATGAGAATTAGGTTTAAAGGGCTCCAAAGATAGTAAGCGTTTGTCCCCCACATCTCTCCACCGAGCCCCTTGCTAAATGAATAGATAAACTCACTTGGGTGATGCAGCAAGGTTCGTCGAAAGTACGAGAAAAAATCAATATATTGCTGCCCAAGGTCGACGGTTAGCAAACTGTTTTGCCCAAAAGGCGCCATTGAGCGATAGGCAAAATAGCTCCCCATTATAATTACGGGAAGGAGAAAACTGATTAATAAAATATGCTGTTTTTTAAATTGAGAACGAAATTGCACAAAATGTCCTCCTAAATAAAATATCCTTGTCATTATATACCGAATTAATCCCCAATGAATATGAAGGTTCTGTTAAGTTTCCGTGATTTGCCGATTTACGTATTCATTTTTGTATCAATAAAGTGTATGATTTCATTTTGGTAAGTCAGCTTTAACTGTCAAATGAAGTAAAATTTGCTACAATAGAATTCATCACGGTAAAAGGAGAAGTTTAATACTGTGAAGTTTTTTGATCGAATTACGAACTATTTTAGTTCAAACAAAGGAAAACATAAGAATGCTCAATCTATAATCCCCTCACGGTTGAACTTGTTGCTTTGGATTGTCGGAATTTTGCTATTAATGCTTGCTGGTCGTTTGTTTTACTTGCAAGTCCTTAACGGGTCATCCTATAAGGCAGAGGTTAAACGATCGGATACTACGATTCAAACAAATAATGTTCAACGGGGAATGATTTACGATAGTCGCGGTAAGGTAATAGTTGGTAACCAGACTCACCAAGCAATTACCTATACTAAGAGTTCTGACGTAACGACGGCTCAGCTTTATCAGATTGCCAATCGCTTAGGAAAATACATTACCGTAAGTAACAGTGATACGCGGTTAACAGTCCGGAATGAAGAAGATTACTACTTAGCAAATAAGGATAATCTTAAGCGGATTACTAAAAAGCTAAACCTCTCTAAAGATGCTAGTGATGACGACCAATATAATGCTGCACTAAAGTATTTAAAGAGTTATCCGAATGAATTGCGGTTGTCAGATCACGAAAAGAGCAATGCCCGGATATATGCTGCGATGACCGGGGCATATTCACTATCAACAACTTACATCAAAAAATCCGGAGTTACTAGTAAAGAGCTTGCCGAAGTTGGTGAGCACCTAAACCAAATGCCTGGTGTCAAAATTGGAACGGCTTGGACAAGAAACTATCCACAAGGGAAGGATTTTCAATCACTAACTGGGACTGTTTCAACAACTGGGTTGCCGAGTGACCAGATTAATAGTTTGCTTTCTCAGGGTTATTCCAGAAGTGATAGTGTTGGTCAAAGTTACTTGGAAAAGATGTTCCAGGGAACTTTAGCTGGTTCTAAGTCACAAACACAGGTAACTACTAGTGGAAATAAGGTAACTGATGAGGTAGTTAAGTATCCTGGTAAGAAGGGGGATAACCTTGTCTTAACGATTAATTCTAAGTTCCAAAAGCGTGTTCAGGAAATTTTGAAACAGAATTATTCTTCTGCAGGAATCTCATATTCATCGGGTGTTTATGCGGTAGTTATGAATCCACATACCGGGGCAATTTATGCTATGGCTGGAATCGACCGGAATATTAAGACCGGTAAGCAAACTGTCGATGAAATTGGTGCGATTAACCACCCAATTACAATGGGGTCCGTTGTTAAGGGTGCCACTATCATGGGTGGTTTAATGAGTGGTGTTATTACACCAACCAATAATACCTTAACCGATCAGCCGATTAAGGTTGCAGGAACTTCATCGAAGAGTTCATGGTTTAACAAAACCGGTTCTGCCAACATGGCTTTAAGTGCTCCAATGGCACTGGAAGTTTCATCAAACTCTTACATGATGCAGTTAATCATGAAGGAGGGTGGAATGAATTATAAATCAGGTGCTCAGTTAACATTGAAGCCAAGCATCTTTGCTAAGGAACGTCAGTACTTTAACATGTTTGGTTTGGGGCAAAAGACTGGGATTGATCTTCCCGGAGAAACGGCTGGTTATAATGGGCCATCTACTCAGATGCATATTGGATCAGCACTTGACTTATCTTATGGTAACTATGATGGTTATACTGTTATTCAGTTGGCTCAATATATGTCAACGATTGCTAACGGTGGAAACCGGATGCGGCCGTATGTAGTTAAAGAGATCCGTGGCAGTAAGTCTAATGGTAAGTTGGGAAGAGTTGAATACACAACCCAACCACAAGTTCAGTTTACAATTCCTGCTTCAAAGGAAGACTTTGATCTAGTACGTCAGGGGCTATATCTGGTTACTCACGGAACAAGTTCTTATGTAACTGCCAAGTCCTTGGGAACTGCTAAACCATCAATCTCAGGGAAAACGGGGACTGCTGAAACTGTTACTAATGGTCATCAGACTTCAACAATTAGTTTTGCTGGTTACTCGCCATCAAAGAACCCGCAAGTTGTTGTTGCTCTTGCAATTCCAGGGGTAACTAATGAAAATGGTGGTGCTAACTTGAACATGGCTAAGCAAATATTCAGTGCTTACTGGAAGATGGTTCAGGATTCTAAGAGTACCAGCAATGACTAGCTACTAGATTATCTGTCAAGTATTTTTCCTTAACAATTATCACAAAAGACTGGTCAAACTAGTTAATTAATGATATAGTTGTACGAGTTAGGGTTAATAACCACGTTAAATAATAAAAAATAGGAGGTCATGACAATGCGTGTCAACATTATCCTTGAATGCACATCATGCCACGAACGGACTTACTTAACTAGTAAGAACCGTCGTCACAATCCCGACCGTCTTGAATTAAACAAGTACTGCCCTCGGGAACGTAAGGTTACTTTACACCGTGAAACTAAGTAATAAAAAAAGCACCTTTTTAGGTGCCTTTTTTATTACTTAGTGAAAAAACGCTTGCATAAATAGTCATGAGCTGTGATAATTATAGATTGAAAACGTTTAAAAGGAGAGATTGTAGGATAATGACGTATTCAAAGAAGGAGTTGCGTCAAGCATATATCGCACGACTGCAACAACTTGATCTTAATACGCGTTTACATGAAGAAAAAAGATTAACTTCATTGCTATTTGACCAACCTGAGTGGATGAATGCTAAGGTTATCGCAACAACATTAAGTCAGTCCTTAGAATTGGATACTTCTCCAATCATACTTCATGCTCGTCATGAAAACCGTCAAATTGTTGTCCCGCGAACCTTGCCAGATCGTCAAATGGAGTTTGTGGCGTTAAATGAAGATACCGAATTTGTGGAAACAACTTTTGGTATCTTAGAGCCGAAAGATGGTCGAGTGTACCAACCCGATGAGATTGATCTGATGATTGTCCCTGGGGTTGTATTTACTCTATCTGGTCGTCGGATTGGTTTTGGCGGGGGTTACTATGATCGTTACTTAGACAAATATAATGGTGATACGGTCTCACTATCCTTTACTACCCAGCTGGCAAATGAAAATGAGTGGCAAAGCGACCAATACGATAGACACGTTAATAAAGTGCTTTCTTTACCGGAGACTGATTAATGAGGGATCAAATTTGGCGAAGAGCACCAGTAACCGTTGTCCTCTTGATTATTCAAATAGTTGCGTTTATCATAATGACACTATTAGGTGGTTCAACGAATTTTAGTGTTCTAATAGAGTGTGGTGCACGGGTTACGTCATTGATCCATGAAGGTCAGTGGTGGCGGTTGATAACACCGGTATTTCTCCATATCGGAATTGCCCACCTAATTATTAATAGTATTACCCTTTATTTCTTGGGAATGTATATCGAAGAATTATTTAGTCATTGGCGAATGCTAGTGATTTATTTAGTGAGTGCCTTTACCGGTAACCTGGCAAGTGCCTATTTCTTGCCTAACACAATTTCAGCTGGTGCGAGTACGGCACTTTTCGGCTTGTTTGGTGCATTCTTAATGTTGGGGGAATCATTTCACGATAACGAATTGATTCAGGATTTAAGCCGACAATTTTTGATTTTAGTAGGAATTAATATCGTGATGGATTTCTTCCTTCCTGGAGTGGATCTTGCTGGCCATATTGGTGGTCTTCTCGGTGGATTCCTAATATCGTATGTTGTTGGTGCACCGTTTGTTGGGCATGTTCGTCTTTATAAACGGATGATTGGCAGTCTCGTATTGTTCTTTGGTATTATTGCTATGATAATTGCAATTGGCAGGTGATTTAAGGTGACACGACCGCGAGAATATCGAACCCTATATGATGTTCAACAGTTACTAAAAGAATTTAATGTTTATGTTTATGTTGGTAAACGGTTATATGATATTGAGTTAATTGCGATCGAGCTAGATCACTTATATCAAGCTGGGGTTGTTGATAACGCGACCTACATGAAGGCAAAAATCGTTCTTCGGAAAGAACATCGTGAAGAAGAACTACGTGAAAAAAATGGAACAGCTATTTAAGCTGTTATAAGAAAGGAAATGAAAAAATGGCTAAAAAATTAATTGGTGTTGATCTTGGTGGAACTACTATTAAGTTTGCGATCTTAACTGAAAATGGTGAAATTCAACAAAAGTGGTCTTTGCGGACTAATATTTTAGATGAAGGTTCGCATATTGTTCCTGATATTATTGATTCAATCAACCACCACCTTGACTTGTACAAGATGGATCGTGATCAATTTGTTGGTATCGGAATGGGAACCCCAGGGACAATTGACCGTGATAAGGGAACTGTTGTCGGTGCCTATAACCTTAACTGGAAGACTACTCAAAAGGTTAAGGAACAAATTGAAGAGGGAACCGGCATGAAGTTCTCCCTTGATAACGACGCCAACGTTGCTGCCCTTGGTGAACGCTGGAAGGGTGCTGGTAATGAAGGTGATGATGTTGCCTTTATTACTCTTGGTACTGGTGTTGGTGGTGGATTAATCTCCAACGGTAAGTTAGTTCATGGTATGGTTGGTGCCGGTGGTGAAGTTGGTCATATGATCGTAAAGCCTAATGGTTACCTTTGTACTTGTGGTAATCGTGGTTGCCTTGAACAATACGCTTCCGCTACGGGGATTGTTCACATTGCTCAAGATAAGGCTGAAGAATACGAAGGTGACAGTCGTCTGAAGGCAATGATTGATAATGGTGACGAAATTACTGCTAAGATTGTCTTTGATTTAGCTAAGCAAAACGATTATTTAGCAAACACAGTTGTTGATGAAGTTGCATTTTACTTGGGATTAGCTGCTGCTAACTTAAGTAATGCACTTAACCCTGAATACCTTGTTATTGGTGGTGGGGTTTCAGCTGCTGGTGACTTCCTTTTGAAGCGGGTTAATGAGAACTTCAAGAAGTTTGCTTTCCCAACTGTTCGGACATCAACTCAATTAAAGTTGGCTGAACTTGGTAATGATGCCGGGGTTATCGGTGCTGCTTCTTTGGCTCGGCAATTCATGTAAAAGATGAGGAGCGTTAACGTGATTCTTGGAGTTAGTAATGGTTTGTTAACCTTTAATATTGTTATTATTGTCCTTTTGATTGCTTGGGGTCTTACTTGGCTTTTCCAATACTACCGTCGAAAGAAGTATGCAACGGTCTTGGATCAAGATGCCTTTCATGAGGGGATGCGTAAAGCGCAAGTAATCGACCTTCGGCAGCCCAATGACTTTAAAAAGGGCCATATCTTAGGGGCACGGAATTTGCCATATATTTACCTGAAACAACAATATGGTGAATTGCGTCCTGATCTTCCTGTATATATGTATGATCAAGGAATTGCAATTAGCACCCAAGCTGCTGCATTTCTTGCTAAACATGGTTACCACCAACTATACATCCTTAAGGGTGGCTATAATGGTTGGAAAGGGAAGACCAAGAAGTCTAAGTACTAAGAAGAAACTCAAGATTAATGTTTTCGGAGTTAGGCTCGCTAAGTTCGGAAACTATTAGTTACAGAGAAAGGCCGGAAAAAACGTTTCGTTTTTTCCGGCCTCTTTTTTATAATAGAATTGATTAAGCTTGGTGAGCTGAACGACTTTTTCGAGTGGCAGCTTTCCGGTTTTCATCAAATTTTTCTTCTTGATCTTCAATTGGTTTAACAACGGTCTTGTGGAAGGTGAATACTCCGCTAGCAATTGCGGCGAGAGTACCGAAAGTTCCAATTAAGACACCCTTAGCAAAGTTTTTCATAATATAGCCTCCTCTTGTTACTATGTTACCTCTATTATGCAAGACTTAGCGCCTTTTTACCAGTCAGAAGGATCAAAATTTATATTAAGGAGATAAAAAATGTCTAAAGTTGTGGCAATTGTTGGCCCTACAGCGGTAGGTAAAACTGCCCTATCAATCGAAATAGCAACCGCCCTTAATGGTGAAGTAATATCAGGTGATTCAATGCAAGTGTATAAGCACTTGGATATTGGTACAGCTAAGGTAACGACTGAAGAAATGGCAGGAATTCCTCATCACCTGATTGATATTTGTGATGTTGAACAGCAATATTCAGTTGCTAAGTTTAAACAGGAAGCCAATTCCTGGATTGAAAAGATCAGTAACGCTAAACGGTTACCACTAATCGTTGGCGGAACCGGATTTTATTTGCAGTCATTAACGAATAACCTTTCATTAGGTGGTCACCAGGATAATGATCGTTCGGCAATAATCCGCCAACATTGGCAAAAAATTTTAGAAGCAAATGGTGCTCATTACCTCTGGCAACAACTGGAAAAGAAGGACCGCCAGGCAGCAATGGCAATCCCTGAAAATAATTCACGGAGGGTGATTCGCGCACTGGAAGTAATCGAAACCAGTGGTCGGCTATTCTCTCAACAGCATCAGGCACAATCAATGGATGATTTCCTACTGATTGGTCTTACCACAGCTCGGCCAGTATTGTATGACCGTATTAATCACCGGGTTGACCTGATGATGAAATCTGGATTAATTGATGAAGCTAAATGGTTATATGATAAGGGCGGAATTGAATTACCAGCTGGGAAGGGAATTGGCTATCATGAGTTATTTCCTTACTTTGCTGGTAAGTGTTCTCTTGATGATGCTGTTAATAAAATTAAACAAGATTCACGTCATTATGCTAAACGGCAACTGACTTGGTTTAGAAATAAGATGGATGTTCACTGGTTTGATCTGGTAAGCGGTCAAAATAATACTAACGAAATTAAACAATTTATTTCTTCATGGTTAAAAAATTAAAGTTTTTGTGCTGATTTGGTTATAATCAGGTTAAAACGTTTTCAGTAAATTGACTTAATGATTTTCAATTGGTATCCTTAAGCAGTACTAAGGAAACAGGGTTGCTTAATGAAAACAAGTTATTTAATTTAGATTGGTCTAGTCTAAATTTTAAATTGAAACTGGCCAGCAAAATTATTATTTACTTTCTTTTATTAAGTGACTTGGTCAAGGTGTCTTCAAGAAAGGGAATGAATTTATGGCTAGACATTTATATACCAAAGATGAAATACGTCAAATGGTTAAAGATGAGGATATTCGCTTCTTACGGGTGATGTTCACTGATTTGTTAGGAACAATTAAGAGTGTTGACTTACCGGTTAGCCAACTTGATAAGTTAATGGATAATAAAATCATGTTTGATGGTTCTTCAATCGATGGTTTTGTGCGGATTGAGGAAAGTGACATGTACCTTTACCCTGATATGTCAACTTGGTTAGTCTTCCCTTGGGGAGCTGATCACGGAAAGGTTGCTCGGGTGATTTGCAGTGTTCACATGACAGATGGTACGCCATTCTCAGGTGATCCACGGAACAACCTCAAACGAGTTGTAAAAGAAATGCAAAAGATGGGCTTCAAGTCATTCAATATTGGCCCTGAACCAGAATTCTTCCTTTTTAAGACGGATGATAACGGTAACCCAACTACTAAGGTTAACGATTCTGAAAATTACTTTGATATGGAACCAGCAGATATTGGTGAAGATTGCCGGCGTGATATTGTCCTGGCATTAGAAAAGATGGGCTTTGATGTTGAAGCAGCGCACCATGAAGTTGCTCCTGGTCAGCATGAAGTTGATTTCAAGTACTCTAATGCACTTGAAGCGGCTGATAATATTCAAACATTCAAGCTGGTTGTTAAGACAATTGCCAAGAAGTACGGCTTACACGCAACGTTTATGCCAAAACCATTGTCTGGAATTAATGGCTCAGGAATGCACCTTAACATGTCACTCTTTACTCAAGATGGCAAGAATGCATTCTATGACGAAAACGATAAGGACCAATTATCAGAAACTGCTTACCATTTCTTAGGCGGCTTGATGAAGCACGCACGGAGTTATACCGCAATTGTCAACCCAATTGTTAACTCTTATAAGCGGTTAGTTCCAGGTTATGAAGCACCGGTTTATGTTGCTTGGTCAACCTCTAATCGTTCACCATTAGTCCGGATTCCAAATGACCGGGGAATGGGAACACGGCTTGAATTGCGGTCAGCTGATCCTGCAGCTAACCCATACTTAGCAATTGCTGCAGTTCTTGAAGCGGGACTTGATGGCCTGCGGAACAACTTGCCACCGGTTCACAATGTTGATGAAAATATCTATGACATGACTGTTAAGGAACGGAAGAGCAAGGGAATTGTTAACTTACCTGATACCTTACACAGTGCATTAAAGGACTTAGCTGATGATGAAGTGATTAAGGGCTCAATGGGTGAACACCTATACCAAAGCTTTGAAGAGGCTAAGACCCGTGAATATGACGCTTACCGTGCTCATGTTTCTGATTGGGAACGGCAACGCTACATGGAACAGTATTAATAGTTTCGCGCCATAATAAAATAGCAAATAATGAGGGACTGAGTGATAGTGCTTGCGGTCCCTCATTATCTGTGCTTGAATGAAATTGACAAATGGCAACATTCCGATACAATTAAACATGTTGCAGTCACGAATTCGTTCGTGAAACAGATATAAAGGAGAATCGCAAACATGGATGACAAGAAGGTCAGAGTTCGCTACGCACCTAGTCCAACAGGTTTCTTACACATTGGTAATGCGCAGTCAGCCCTTTTTAATTATTTATTTGCTCGTCACTTTAACGGCACAATGGTATTACGGATTGAAGATACTGATACCAAGCGAAACGTTAAAGACGGAGAAGAAAGTCAACGGGAAAACTTGCATTGGTTAGGAATTGATTGGGATGAAGGTCCTAACAAGCCTAATCCAAAGTATGCCCCATACCGTCAAAGTGAACGGAACAAGAAGGGAATTTACCATAAATACATTCAAGAACTTCTTGATAAGGGTTTAGCCTACAAAGACTACTCAACTGAAGAAGAGCTTGCTGAAATGCGTGAACGGCAACGCGCTAACAATGAAGCACCTCATTATGATGGCCGTTGGTATGGCAAGAGTAAAGAAGAACAAAAGGCTGCCGAAGCAAAGGGCTTAAAGCCAACTATTCGTTTCCACTTACCTAAGGACCACGAATACGAATGGAATGATATTGCTCGGGGACACGTTTCATTCAATTCTGATAATCTTGGTGGAGATTTCATCATTGAAAAGAGTGACGGAATGCCTACTTACAATTTCGCGGTTGTTGTTGATGATCACACGATGGACATTACTCACGTATTACGTGGTGCTGATCATATTTCAAACACACCAAAGCAAATTGCAATTTATGAAGCATTAGGCTGGGAACACCCAACTTTCTGCCATATTCCATTGATCTTTAACCCAAAGACACGGAAGAAGTTGAGTAAGCGTGACAAGGATACTTTGCAATTCATTAGCGAATACAAGAAGCACGGTTACCTTCATGAAGCAATCTTTAACTTCATTGCATTCTTGGGTTGGTCACCAGTTGGCGAACGCGAAATCTACTCCAAGGACGAATTGATCAAGGTTTATGATCCTAAGCGGATGTCTAAGGCACCAGCTTACTTTGACCAAAAGAAACTTGATTGGATGAATGCCCAATACATTAAGAGTATGTCTGTTGAGGAATTGACTGACCGGACTATGGAATTGGTTAAGGAAGGCGAGACTGAAGAAGCTAAGCGCCTTCAATCAATCCCAGAAGAACAGTTAAAGAACTTGATTATGAAGACAATCCATGTTCATCAACGTGATGTTAATAAGTTGCTCGAAGTGATTGAATATGTTTGGTCCTACTACAACGTTCTTGATGAAAATTTCAATTACGATCTAATTAAGGACAATGAAGACTTCAATAATGATGATGTTTTAGCTGTCTTAACTGGATTGAAAGAAAAACTTGAAAACGGTGCGGATGACTACAGTCAAGCAATTAAGGAAGTCGGTAAAGCTACTGGTGTTAAGGGACGTGGTTTGTACTTCCCACTTAATTTAGCATTTACTGGTTCAACTTCTGCTCCACAAATTTATGAGATTATGGATATCTATTCTCGTGATACAGATATTGAATTGCTTGACCGGATGATCAAGGCACTTCAAGCTTAATCTTAAAATATAAATGATAGAAGAAACTATGAGTAGGGTCTAAGAGAGACTATACTATAGCTTCTTCTATTTTATTTTTAAAACTTAACTAAGAAACTTGACCATTACTGAACAAAAGACGTAACCTAGTAAATGACGATAAAATTTAAAAACGAGGTTGTTAAAGATGGTTGAGATGAAGCAATACATGCGGAAATCATTAAATGATGTTCCTAAGCTAAAAATTTTTGAATTTAGTAATTATGCCTCACAATTTGACAATGTGATTAAATTTACAATTGGCGAACCAGATTTTAAAACGCCAGAATATATTAAAGATGCAGCAATTAAGAGCATTAAGAATAATCGAACTCACTATGCACCGCAACGAGGGACTGCAGGCCTTCTAAAAGCGGTTGCAAATTTCTTAGCTCAAAACTATGATTTGCATTATAATCCCCAAACCGAGATTTTAATTACTAACGGGGTAACTGAGGGAGTCTATTCAGCAATTACTGCAATCACTAATCCCGGTGATGTAATTTTAGTTCCAACACCAACTTTTTCGATCTATAGTCCTGATGCGGTGATTGCTGGCGGGACCGCTGTTGAGGTTGATACCTCAAAGACGGATTTTAAATTAACTCCCGAATTATTGAAGTCCTATTTGGATAAGTATGGTGACCGAGTTAAAGGGGTTGTTTTCGTTAATCCATCAAACCCAACCGGAATAGCTTATACTCAAGAAGAAATGGATGCTCTTGCTAAATTAATTAAGGGTAAACCAATTTTTGCAATTAGTGATGAGATTTATAGTGAACTAATTTATGATGGCGGGTATGCTTCGATGGCGCGGGCGTTACCTGAGCAGACAATTTTAACAAATGGTCTTTCCAAATCATACGCAATGACTGGTTGGCGGATTGGTTACCTTTGTGCACCAGAAGCAATTACTAATGAAATTTTTAAGGTTCACTCGTTTGTAATGACGGACGTTGCAACCTTTACTCAGGATGCTGCTGAAGCGGCCTTAAAGGGTGGTACGGCGGCAACTAAGAAAATGGACGAAAAATATATTCAACGGCGTGATTATATGAAGAAACGGTTGGCAGCAATGGGGTTTGATTGCAGCCGACCGATGGGAGCATTCTATATTTTTGCTAAAATTCCTGACTTCTTAGAGCAAGATGATACTAAGCTTGTTTATGATCTTGTTAAGAATGCGCGGGTTGCGGTTACAGCAGGTTCTTACTTTGGCAAGGGTGGCAATGGCTACTTACGGTTTAGCTATGCAACTAGTATGGACCAAATTAAAGAGGGAATGGATCGCTTAGAGCAATACGTTAATCAGGCACGTCAGTAATATTTAATTCAAAAAACGACTCATAGTATTTGATGTTACTCAAGTACCATGGGCCGTTTTAGGATCTTTTCTATAGTTTAAAAGAATTCAAGAGGCTCTGGAGTAAGCCTCTTGAATAAAGAGTGAATTGCTTCAAAAAAAGTTAATCGCTCAGCTTCTTGGCGTCAGCATCAATCTTTGCAAAACCAGAACCATCTGGCTTCTTGTTGCTACGCTTTTCCATGGCTTTACGTGCCATTTCCTTACGTTCTTGCTTACTAAGTGCCATCTAACTTCGCCTCTTTCCGAAACGCTTCAACAACATAGATAGTACACAAATGTGTTATATCTATACAATAATTATAACCTATTTTATTTTAAATTCAACGATCGGTGGGTAAATGTAAAGAAACTCTTCAATAATTTATGAAGTTCTTTAAATCTTACAGCAAGTCGATTAAGATAAAAACTAGTTATTAAAGTGAGGAGCGGTGCATAATGGCAATTTCAGGACACGAACAGGCTGCTCATGACGTAAGCGGAATTATTAATCAGCGAATCGCTGAAAAGGTTTCCTTCCTACGCCAGGTTGATGAAGCAGTAAAAGATCACCATGATAAAAAAATTTATCAGTTATTGGATAATCAACGTTATGCTAAGGAGATTGAACATCGGGAACAACAACCCAATAACCAAAGCGTAATGAGCTTAGTTGATGATATTACTAATTACTTAAGCAACTTCTTAAGCATTAAATTAATTGATTATTTAGGAAAGAAATACCCATTCTTTTATTATGAGGAATACGAGACTGGCCATTACCGGATCTATTTTGGTAATTGGTGGGATCGCCGTGAATTTGGTGAATTGGACGTTCTCAATGTTCGCTTCCTATTTAATGATGATGAATATGATAAGTTGAAGAAGACATTTGAATTGTCCCGTGATAATAAGCGGTACAATAGTGATAAAATTGATAAGATTTCTGCTGAGAACGATCGGCTACAAGACTTAATCGATCATCAGCGTGAACGTGAAGAGCAGCGGACAGAGTTACAAGAACAACTAAAGGATGTTAGCTCACGTTCAGGAATTTGGGAAAGTACTAAGAATAAGGAAAGTCGACAAAGTCTGATTGATGCTCTTCAAAAATTAGAAGATGAAGAGGAAGAATCACGAACAGCTGCTCAAACAATCAAGGATAATGAGCAGGTAGTTTTGTCGCTTTCAAAAGAAAATACGATTTTGAGCTATGAGCAAAAGAGTATTTTAGACACGTTTGGTTCCTTTGAAGACTTTGAGTTAGCCAATCGCAATTTATATGCTAACTACATTAAGAGCTTATCTGATGACCAAGAAAAGCAGGTGACAGATGATGAACAATAAACAAATGTTGAATCAACCATCTGAACAGTTAAATGCCTTGGCCCATTCTTTTGATCACGGTCTAGAAATTGGTCAACATTACGTTAAACTTTTAACTAAACTAGCTCAAACAGATGACGCTCATGATCTCCTCACCGCAACAAATGATTTAGTAAATCTAGATTTAGAGGATGCGTTTGTTAAGTTTCCTCAGCACTATCAGGTTGCTGATTATTATTTGCTGTTAATGGGACGATTGCTAGAAATGCACTCTAATGCGGAATTCAAAATTACTGAAGATCCAACGAGTCACCGTTTTTACGCAACAATTTCTGCATTAGGTGAAAAGGTTCTCTTTCATTTTATTAAGGATGCGGAAGGAAATGCTGCTTTTACGGATGTCAATGATAATGAACCAATTTTTTCTTTAAACCTCAAGCATCAAATGCTGCGGTTTAATAATAAGGCACTTGTAAACTACTTTATTATTAATGGGTTGAAAAAGTATTCTGATCTTGACTTGCGTTCGGCAATTAAACCGTTGTTACTTTTCGCTCAGGCACTTCACGACGATTTGAACTTTGTAATTGATCGGGGGATCCTCGGTACAAGTAACCAACAGCACTATGATTTAGCGCAGCCTGAACTATCATTAACTGTAATCGATCGGTTGTTTGTTGCTACGGCTGAAACTGATTACATGCTATTTAATTTGCCAAAGAATAATGGTGCTGAATTGCGGCTTGAACGTCAGGTTAACCTTGATCTTTCGTTTGATCCTGATGACTATAGTCAACAATGGTTCTTCTCTGTTCAAGATCCTGACGCCCAGGTTTCGTTTTTCGATTTATTGCTTCATTACCAGTTGATTCGTGATTGGTACTTAAGTAATCGTGATGAATTAGCAGTTAAGTCGGATCCGTTAATGTTTGCCGATGATGAGCAAGTTGAACAGGGTGAGACAATAACTGATGAGCCAGTTCTTGAGGATGATGAGCAAAATGATTAATTGGACAACATTACTTCATCAAGTAATCGATTTGGAACTCGATGTGGACGAGGCAAAGGAGCTGACGATCGGTCCAGAAGCACGGAAGCAAACGATCTTTGTTGCGTTGGATGTAGAATTAGCAAAGCTTGCCAATAGCAATGGTTGGTTTAATGTTCTTGACCAGCCGACGGAAGATGCCCCAAAAGCCTTTGAGCACTACTTGAAATCACTTGAATTATTGTTGCTATTCAGTGCTAAGCAGCAGTGGACACATTTGATTGTTATGGACCAAAAACAATGGGATTTAATTAAACGAACTAAACCAACAACAAAACTTGCCGATCTTAATAAGCAGTACTTAGCAATTAAACACTTCCTTAATGATGCTTACTACAATCATCGTCAAGAAAGTTTTCGACATGCTTGGCATCTCCTAATAAAATGGGGAATGGTTGATTTAGGATTTAGTAGCGAAGAAATTACTACTAAGTATAAAGAATTAATTGAGCAACAACGAGCTCATTGGGTAAAAGATTAAACCCGTTAATAGCAAAAAAAGGGACTGGCCAAAACGCCAGTCCCTTATTTGTTGAATCGAAAACGATCATGCTTTTCGACTATTATAACTGTTACGAGAAGCAACATGTTTGCCAGCTGCTTGATCATCATTATCGGCTTTGTTACCAAACATAATTTGACCAACAACTGAACCAATTAAAATTATTATAATAACAAAGAATGGTAACATGATAAATCACCTCAAAAAGCATTCTCTGTTTTTTATTATTAGACTTTTTCATTATTTTGCAATTAATAATTAATAAACTGACCTAATCTTTATTAAATGTTTAAAATATTATCAATTTTAAAAGATTTAATATAAAAGGTCTAATTATGACTGATTTTGTATTTTTTGGGTTATCGAGAGATTATTATTAAATTATTGAAAGATGCATATTTGTGAGAAGATTATTTATTTAACGCTTAATTAATTGAAATGATAGCTAATAGATTGATAAATTAATCATATATTGAAAATATTTTTTACTCTGCACACTACCTGCACACAGAATAAAAAAGAAGCCTGATATAACAGACTTCTAACGTACTATTTAATGAAACGAGAGGGACTTGAACCCTCAACCCTCGGTTTAGAAGACCGATGCTCTATCCAGTTGAGCTACCGTTTCAGACAGATTATAGTATATAATTTTACATCTATAATTGTCAATGTAGTTTGATTATATATTGCATTTTTTATATAATGATTACTTTGATCGTTTGACTGAAACGCTTTCAAAGCCTATACTTTAAATTAGTAGAAGTACGAAAGCGAGGGGAACTTAAGCTGAAATCGAAGGGATGATGATTTATGGCAGGTAATAAGACGGATCCACGTGTAGTGAAGACACGTAATAGTCTTCGTAAAGCATTAGTCTATCTGATGCGAAGAGAAAAATTAGAAGACATCAGTGTTCAAAAAATTACTGAAACCGCCAACATCACCCGGGGAACTTTCTATCTTCACTATAAAGATAAAAAGGACTTCATCAGATCCGCAATTAATGAGATCCTTGATGAATTCTTTGATCAAGTGATGGTAGAGAGTGAGGACCTTAGTTTTTCTAAAGGGCAAACGGTGCAGGTGTTCTCACTCCAGAAGGCGTTTCAGTACATTGAAAGTGAAGCTGATATTTTTGATGTATTACTGAACAACGAACGAAATGACTTCTTTTATGAACAACTTTATGATCGGTTATCTGAACAGCTATCAAGGTTCTACACTGTAATGGCTGAATCAGATGAGCAACCAAAAGTTCCCTTGAATTTGCAGATTTCCTTCATTGATTCAGCACTTCTTGGCTTAATAAGTCATTGGCTAAAAGATGGTATGATTTATACATCACGGTACATGACCCAAAGCGTGGGGAAGATGCTTGATCAGTTGGATTCTAACAATATCCTCTTGCTTGACTTCTTTAGTCACGAAACTGAGCCGGCATTACAGGATATTCAATGAATCCCAATTTAGGGAGCGTCAGATTGACAAGTAGTCAGCTGACACTCTTTTTTGAACTCTATAAAAGTTATGGTTGACTAATTAGTTGATTTTTGATATTATGCAACTGTTGTATTTGTGACCCAACAACTACAACCGCACGCTGCCAAGTTTAAAGCATTTGCTGCTTGGTTCGGCGAGTCTTAGAAATTAAGGAGGTGCACAAATTTATGTACGCAATTATCGTAACTGGCGGTAAGCAATACAAGGTAGAAGAAGGTTCATCCATCTACGTTGAAAAGCTTGATGCTAAGGAAGGCGACAAGGTTACTTTTGATCAAGTAGTCTTTGTTGGTGGCGACAGCACTAAGATTGGTACTCCATTAGTTGATGGTGCATCAGTTGAAGCTACTGTTGACAAGCAAGGTAAGGAAAAGAAGGTTGTTACCTTCAAGTACAAGCCTAAGAAGCACACCCACACTAAGCAAGGTCACCGTCAACCATACACTAAGGTTACTGTTAACAAGATCAATGCTTAATGCGGAGGTAAATAATGATTCGGGTAACTTTTAAATTAAATTCGGATTACCTAATTACCGCTTTTCAGATGGCAGGGCATGCCGATGCTGGTCCTTATGGTCAGGATATTGTTTGTGCTGCTGCATCTGCTTTATCAATCTCAACTATTAATGGTTTGACACAGGTCGCTAAGACCAAGCCCAATGTTGATAGTGACGATGATAATGGTGGCTTTCTCAATGTTACTGATATTAGCTTAGCTCATGATGCGCAAGTTATTATACAGACATTCTTCAATGGAATGAATGATATTGCGGAAAGCTATCCTCAAAACATTGAAATCAAAATGTTTGAAAATTAAAAATATTTGCTGGAGGTGAACAATTATGATTATGAATTTGCAATTCTTCTCTCACCACAAAGGGGGCGGTTCCACTGCCAACGGTCGGAACTCAGCTGGTCGTCGTCTTGGTACCAAGGCTGCTGATGGTTCTATCGTTACAGCTGGTTCAATTATTTACCGTCAACGTGGTACTCACATTAACCCTGGTGAAAACGTTGGCCGTGGTGGTGACGATACCCTTTACGCTAAGGTTGCTGGTCGGGTTAAGTTTGAACGTCTTGGCCGTGACAAGCGGAAGGTTTCTGTTTACCCAGTTGCCGAATAATAATATAATGGACTGCACCTTTAATGGTTCGGTCCTTTTTATTTTTAAATATTACCCCTCAGCATTAATTGTAAAAATTACCTATAATAGAATTAAACCAAAAATGGGGGATTAGCTAATGTCAAGAATCAGTAGGTTACAACAGAAGTTTGAACAATTATACATTGATGCTTTTTTGGTGACTGATCAAAAAAATATTTATTATTTAACAGGATTTAACCTCCTTCAGGGAGATGGATGCTTATTAGTAACGCCGCAGAACGCAATTATTATTACTGATGAGCGCTATCAGTTAGCCTTAGAAGAATTTGAATCTGATGAGGTTGTTGCAACAATTAGTCGAGACTATTATGGTTCTGTTAATAAGATTTGTGAAGGACTCAACTTAACGGTTCTTGGCTATGAAGACACTATTTCATATCATCTTTTTGATGCTTTTGATGAACTAATGACGTCTGATATTGTCCCGTTCCACCATTTGATTGAAAAGATGCGGTTAGTTAAGGATAGCACTGAGATCAACAAGCTTCGTGCTGCAGCTGAATTACAATCAGCAGGGTACGATTATTTCCTTTCGATTGTTCATCCCGGGATAACAGAACGTGAATTAGCAATAAAACTTGATTATTGGATGAAGATGCAGGGCGCTTCAGGACCATCTTTCCCAACAATTGTTGCTAGTGGAGCTAATTCTGCAAAGCCGCACGCAACCGCTTCAAGTAAGCCGATTGCTGATGGGGATGTTGTGACATTAGATTTTGGCTACTATCTTGATGGCTACACTGCAGATATGACTAGAACATTTGCGGTCGGCTCAATTGATCCTGAACTCCGTGATATTTATAAAATTGTGAATGAAGCTCGTCAGTTGGTGATCGATCATGCTAAGGTTGGTATTCGTGGCAATGAACTGGATGCATATGGCCGGGCATTAATCGAAGAAGCTGGCTACGGTGATGAATTTAATCACGGAATGGGGCATGGTATTGGTTTAGCGGTTCATGAGCTGCCTGCAACGTATGCGCCAGGAACAAAAAGGGTCAAACTGAAAAATAATGAAGTGATTACGGTTGAACCAGGGATCTACATTCCTGAAATTGGTGGGGTGCGAATTGAAGATGATATTATTGTGACTCACGGTGGTGCAGAAGTAATTACAACTGCACCAACAGAATTGATCGTTGTTGAGGACTAGCAATGGAAAAACTGAAGCAACTTTATACTCGGATTGCGCAACAGGGGATCCAGGCAATTAGTAATCACCAAGAACAGGTTGATCCTAATTTACAAAATTTAAAAGCTGATTCCCGCCAAGGACTGACACTGCTGGTTAAGCTACCGGCTCACGTTACCAGGAATATTAGTTTTGTACTAAATGACCTTAAAAAACTAGAACCGTTTCAATATTATTACACAGCTAATACCATCCATATTACTGTGATGGATATTCGTCGTGCTGTTCCTGACTTTCATATGTCTAAAGAAAAATTAATTAACTATCGGCAAGTCATCCAGGAAAAGATTGAGAATGTTAATGCAATTAATTGGCATTTGGCTGGGCTGATTTGTAGTCCGGGAGCAATTCTTGTTAAGGGCTTTTATTCTTCAGAATTGCAACAACTTCGTAATGGGTTAAGGGCGAGCCTGCTTAAGAATGGATTGTTATTGGATGAACGTTACGCAACCTTTTCTGGCCATGCAACAGTGGCGAGATTTAAAAAGAAGCTTATTCACCCGCAAGAATTTTTAAATGAAATTAATAATTTTCATAATGTTGAACTCGGTGACTTTCAAGCTAGCGAGGTTGATTTAGTGATTCATGATTGGTACAATCGTCAGCCACACCTGATAGAACGATTCTCTCTCAAAACCACTTGATTGGATTGTTGCTTTTTTCTAATAGATAGTGCAAAATAATACTGAGATACTTCGATGAAGATTATTGTAAAGCTACTAAAAATAATTAGTAGTTAATATACTGAAATACTATAAATGGAGGACTTACAATGGCAGAAGATTCAAAGATCATCTTAAGCAGTGAAGATCAGTCCCTCGGCACGATTGAAGTAGCACCTCGTGTTGTTGAGATTATTGCTGGCGTTGCTGCAAGTGAAATTGACGGTGTTTCAAAAATGTACGGTTCACTTGCCAATAGTTTTGGCGAATTATTAGGACGGTCTGATCAGCGTCGCGGGGTTAAGCTAACTAACCAAAATGAGAATTTAACTATCGATATTGATGTTTATATTGATTATGGTGTTTCAGTTCCTAAGCTTGCTGCAAAGATTCAAGATCGGGTAAAACAACAAGTAACCTTGATGACTGATCTGAATGTCAGTGAGGTCAATATCCACGTTAAGGGAATTGTTCAAAAGAAGGAAGAGCAAACAGTGGATCCAGATGATATTTTTGGAGAACACGAAGATGATAAGGCTGGTGAAAAGTAATGATGCCGAATCGACACGCAATTCGTGAAGAAGCCTTTCAAATTTTATTTGCTAAGCAGTCAAATCCAGACGCAACATTAACTGATATTTATGAATCATTGCCAAGTCATGCTGATAAGATTCCTGCATACTTACAAACGTTGGTTGAGGGAGTTAGTGAACATCAAGAAAAACTTGATGAGCAAATTACACAATTACTGGCTAGTGGTTGGGAAATTAATCGTCTTGCCCAAACGGATCTGGTAATTTTGCGGTTAGCTTTGTACGAAATCCAATTCGTAGATGAAGTACCAACTGTTGTTGCAATTAATGAGGCACTGGAATTGGCTAAAACCTACAGTAACGATAAGTCCCGTAAGTTTATCAATGGTGCATTAGGCAAGTTCGAACGCCAATTAGAAAGTAACTAAATATTGGGTTAAGGAGAGGATGCAGTAAAAGTGCAAACTCTCTTTTGCTTTAAACTTCTTTTGGTATTGATATGGTAAAATATTTTTAGTTAAACTGGAAAAGGGGAATGGCAGAATGGCGATACTAATTGACGGCCGTGCAGTGGCAAAAGAAATTAATGAAAATACCGCAGAACGAGTAACCCGCTTAGCCAATGAAGGGATTATTCCCGGCTTGGCAGTAATATTAGTTGGTGAGGATCCGGCTAGTAAAATTTATACCCGAATGAAGGATAAGAAGGCCAAAAAATTAGGAATCCATTCTGTCCTTTCGGTTTATCCAGATGATGTTCGTCAGGAGGAACTCTTGCACGATATTCGTCAATTTAATGAAGATAAGATGATTAATGGGATCCTTATTCAGGAGCCGTTACCTGACCATTTAGATGGGAATGAGCTTCTCAATGCTATTGATCCGCATAAAGACGTTGATGGCTTCCACCCGTATAATGTTGGTCTTTTATACAGTAATGCTAATGAAAACTATCCAGTTAGTTGTACGCCTAAAGGAATCATGAGTCTCTTGAAGCATTATCAGGTTAAGCTGGAGGGAGCGCGTGCGGTTGTTGTCGGGAGGAGTATTCTTGTTGGCAAACCGATGGCAGCATTACTTGAAAATGCTAATGCGACAGTTACGATTGCTAATCGTCATACTAGAAACCTTAGTGAAATAACTAGACAAGCTGATGTTCTTGTTGTTGCGGCAGGAGTTAAGCACCTGATTACTGGTGAAATGGTTAAAAAGGGTGCAACTGTAATTGACGTTGGTATCCATCGTTTGGAAGATAAAACACTAACGGGGGATGTCGATTTTGAAAGTGTTGCTCCTATTGCTAAAATGATTACTCCTGTTCCGGGCGGTGTTGGCCCAATGACGATTGCAACACTAATGGAACAAACCGTTGATCTTACGGAGTGGAGTCATAATGGATAGAAGTCAATACTTAACAGTTAGTGAATTAACAAGTTATTTAAAACAAAAATTTGATCGTGATCCTTATTTAAAAACCGTTTATTTAACTGGTGAGCTTTCAAATTTTCGTCTTCGGCAACGTCACCAATATTTTAGTATTAAAGATGAAAATGCGGTTATTGATGCTGTAATGTTTGAACGCCAATTTCGTCAGGTGAATTTTCGTCCTGAAACTGGGATGAAGATTTTAGTTGTTGGTCATATTGGTCTCTATGAAAAAAGCGGTCGCTACCAGATTTACGTTGACCGAATGGAGCCGGATGGACTTGGTGCCCTTTATCTCCAATTTGAACAGTTAAAAAAGAAGTTAGGCGCTGAGGGACTCTTTGATCAAATCCCACGACCAATTCCGCAATTTCCTAAAAGAATTGCTGTTGTAACCAGTTTAGATGGTGCGGTAATTCGTGATATTAACACGACGGTTCGTCGACGCTACCCAATTGCGCAGGTCGTTTTATTTCCGACTGTTGTTCAGGGAGACAAGGCTGCCACTGATATTGCTCGTCAAATTAACCGGGCGAACCAGATCGGAAATTTTGACACGATGATTATTGGTCGTGGTGGTGGATCGTTGGAAGATTTATGGCCTTTTAATGAGGAAATCGTTGCACGGGCAATCGCTGACAGCCATATTCCGGTAATTTCGTCAGTTGGTCATGAGACTGATACCACTATTGCTGATTTGGTGGCCGATCAACGGGCAGCTACGCCAACTGCAGCGGCAGAATTGGCAACACCAAACCGCCTTGCAGATGTTTTAATGACTATCCAGGATGATCAAGTCCGTTTAAATAACACGATGAAAAAGTTGATTGATTTTGACCGAAAACAATTACAAAAGCAATTGCAAAGTTATATTTTTCAGCAGCCAAGCAGGCTATATGAAAATTATGCTCAGAAGCTCGATCAATTAACTCAAACTTTAGAAAACAACGTTAGTAATCTTGTTAAAGACCGTTTAAACCGTGTTCAGCAGCTGCAAGGAAGGTTACAAATTAACTCTCCCCAACATACAATTGAACGGGCACAAGAAACGGTTACTCAGCTTCAGAACCGGTTGCTAAGCAGTGCTAAAAATAGTCAACAACAACGTCATCAGCAAGTAACGAGCTTGATCCAGCAATTAGATTCTTTAAGTCCATTGAAGATTATGGGACGTGGATATTCGTACGTTACTTACCGTAATTCAGTTGTTAATACGGTTAAAGAATTGAAAAGCGGTCAGCAGGTAAGCCTTCATTTTAATGATGGGAAAGCAACTGCCAAGATTATTGGCACAAAGGAGAACTAAAATGGCAGAGAAAAAAGCAACATTTGAAGAACAGCTAAGCCAACTTCAACAAATTGTTAGTCACTTGGAACAGGGGAATGTCCCGTTGGAAGAGGCACTTACTCAGTATAAAGACGGGATTGAATTAGCGCGGGCACTTCAAAAGAAGCTAACCAGTGCTGAAAAGACATTAGGTAGTCTAATTGATGACGAAGGTAATGAGAAACAGTACGAAAAAGCAACAGATGATCCAAGTAATAATGGCGGTGGCAATCGTGGCTACGGTAGTGATGAGAAACCGCTAGAGGAGTAATCTGATGCTTGAACTGAAAGAATTAAAAGAACAAATTGATCAATTCTTGGAGCAGCAGATGCCGTCTGATATTGATCAGCCAACTTTGGCATCATCAATGGAATATTCTGTTAATGCTGGTGGAAAAAGATTGCGTCCAGCATTAACATTGACGACTGTCCAGATATTTGGCGGGCAGCTTAACCAGAATGTAATGAAGGCATCAACTGCTATTGAATTGCTTCATACATATTCATTAATTCATGACGATTTGCCGGCAATGGATAATGATGACCTGCGTCGCGGTAAGCCGACTAACCATAAAAAGTTTGGGGCAGGAATGGCAACGCTCGCAGGTGATGGCTTGCTGACCATGGCATTTCAATGGTTAACAGATAACCAATTGCCAACGGAGACACAAGCAGAATTAACGCTAGCACTTGCTAAGGCAGCCGGTCCTGCGGGAATGGTTGCCGGCCAAGCTCGAGATATTGAGGGAGAACACCAAAACTTAACCCTTGAACAATTGCGCTACCTTCATCGTCAAAAGACAGGGGACCTTTTAAGTTATGCTGTTTTGGCTGGTGGAATCATTACAAAACAGGATTCGACTACCAAAAATCTTCTTGCTGATTTTGGTGCTCAATTTGGTCTCGCTTTCCAAATCTATGATGACTTAATGGACGTTGTTGGTACGGCAAAACAGATGGGAAAAGCTGTTCATAAGGATGCTAGCGAACATAAGAATACCTATCCGGGACTGCTAGGTATTCAAGGAGCAGAGGAACAACTCCATTTAGCATTGAAACAGGCTAAGAAGACTCAAAAAAAACTGGTTGATAAAACCGGTCATGATTTCAGTGCTTATGATCAGTTTTTAGCATATTTTAAATTGTGAGGGTAACGATGGAAAAACAACGTGTTGATATTTTGCTTGTAAAACAGGGACTTTTTGACTCTCGTGAACAGGCAAAGCGAGCTGTGATGGCTGGTGAAATTCTAGGAAAGAATAATGAACGTTTAGATAAACCAGGAGAAAAGATCCCGGTAACCACAACGCTGCATATGAAGGGCCATAAGATGCCATATGTTAGTCGTGGCGGGTTAAAACTGGCCAAAGCACTAAAGGTCTTTGATATTAGTGTTAAGGATAAGACGGTTTTAGATATTGGTTCTTCAACGGGTGGTTTTACCGATGTAATGTTGCAAAATGGGGCAAAGCTAAGTTATGCGCTTGATGTTGGAACCAATCAACTAGTATGGCAGCTTCGTGAGGATCCACGAGTGGTTGTTATGGAACAAACTAATTTTCGCTATAGCAAGTTAGCCGATTTCGACCATGGACAGCCTGAGTTTGCTTCGATTGATGTCTCATTTATTTCTTTGCGCTTAATCCTACCGCCATTAGCAAAAATCCTTATTCCTGGTGGTGAAGTGGTAGCATTAATTAAGCCACAATTTGAGGCAGGAAAAGAAAAAGTAGGCAAACATGGAATTATTAAGGATCATGCTGTTCATAGGGAGGTCCTTGAAGAGGTCCTTTCCTTTGCGCGGGAAGATGGCTTTGATATTCTTAATTTGGATTTTTCACCAATTAAGGGTGGCCAAGGAAATATTGAATTTCTTGTTCATTTAAAATTAACAGGACAGCCTGGCAAAGTTGCGGAACAGGTTAATATTGATCAAGTATTGGCTCATGCTGATGAAGAACTTAACCATAAGGAGTGAAAAATGATGAGGAAGGTTGAGCGCCAACAGTTAATTCGGGAAATTATTACTAAAAGTCAAATTGAACGGCAAGATGATTTAGTTGCTGCATTGAAGGATCGTGGTGTTCGCGCAACTCAGGCGACAATTTCACGCGATATTAAAGAATTACAACTGGTTAAGGTTCCCTCTAATGATGGTGGGTACCGCTACGCCCTGCCTGCACAAGGGAATATTGATAACCAAACCAGATTAAGTACCGAATTATCTAACAACATGCTTTCTTTAGAACGTCAAACAGAATTCTTGTCAATTGTCATGCGTCCGGGAAATGGGCCAGTGATGGCAAGCTTAATCCGACAATTAGAAATTGATGACGTCTTTTCAGTAATTGGTGATGATGCTGGAGTCTTGGTTGTTTGTCGATCAGCAGATGCGGCAGTTAATGTTGAAGAGATGTTTCAAAATTTGATGAATCAGGGTGACTAAATGTTACAGGAATTAACAATTGATAATCTGGCAATCATCAAGCATCTTTCGTTAGATTTCTCTGATCAAATGACAGTTCTAACGGGGGAAACTGGTGCCGGAAAGTCCATCATTATTGATGCCGTGGGATTGCTAGCGGGTGGCCGTGGCTCTCAAGAATACATTCGTCGTGGCGCTGATAAGCTATCTCTTCAAGGACAGTTTGCTCTTCCGCAAGACCCAGAATTTAATCATCTATTGGATTCATTAGGGATTGATCATGAAGACGGGATCCTGATTATTTCACGGGAAATTTATCGTCGTGGTCGAAATGTTATCCGGGTTAATGGTCAATTAATTAATACTGCAACATTACGTCAAATTGGTTCGCGATTGGTAGATATTCAGGGGCAAAATGAGCACCAATTATTATTACAACCGGAGATGCATCTGGGAATGTTGGACCAATTTGCTCATAACGAGGTTCATAAATTATTGACTCGTTACCAAGATGAATATCAGAATTATGTAAAATTAAAGGCAGCGGTTAGCAAAAAACAAAATAATGAACAACAATGGGCCCAACGCTTAGATATGCTTCGCTACCAAGTTAATGAGATTGCGGAGGCTAATTTAAAAGCTGATGAAGAAGAGCAGTTAACGAGTGAGCGGGACCGCTTAGAACATTTTCAGCAGATTAACAATGCGCTTCAACAGGCAGTGACGGTATTCAACGGTGGCGATCAGGGAGCGGTTCTTGACCAAATTGCGACTGTTATGAATTCAATTAATGAAATTGCAGAATTTGATGGCGCATATGATTCGCTAAGTAAATCGTTAAATGATGCCTACTACGCACTTCAAGATGTTGCCACAGAAGCTAGTCAGCAGCTAGACCTGCTGGAGTTTGATGATAACCGGCTTAGTGAGATTGACCAACGATTAACTATGATTGGCGACTTGGAGCATAAGTATGGCGATAGTGTTAAGGATGTTCTTAAATACTATGATCAAATTAAGCAAGAACTGGATTCGATGGAAGAAGCTGCAGATTCAAACAGTGATTTAGAAGAGCGTCTGTCAACTGCTGAAGAAAAGTTAGTTAAGACTGGACAGCAGTTAAGTCAGATTCGTCAACAGGCAGCGCACCGGTTAACCAAATTAGTTCATCAGCAGTTAAAAGAACTTTATATGGATAAAGCAGTTTTTGAAGTTCACTTTGCAAAGCAGTCACGAGTTCACTTTACTCCTGATGGAATTGACGATGTTGAATTTTATATCCAGACTAATCCCGGGGAAACGATGGGACCATTAGCACGGATTGCTTCTGGTGGTGAACTTTCACGGGTAATGCTTGCCCTTAAAACAATCTTTGCGCAAAATGAAGGCGTTACGAGTATTATCTTTGATGAGGTAGATACTGGGGTTAGTGGACGTGTTGCTCAAGCAATTGCAGATAAAATTAAGGTAATTGCAAATAAGTCACAGGTCCTTTGTATTACTCACTTGCCACAAGTTGCTGCTGTAGCGCAACACCACTTTTTAATTCAGAAACATGTTAAAGACGAGCGGACAACCACAATGGTGACAATCCTTAGTGATAAAGAACGGGTTAACGAATTGGCACGAATGTTGTCGGGTGAAAAGGTAACGAAATTAACCAAAGAACATGCGGAAGAATTATTAAAGATGGCACAAGAGTAAGCAACACAGACAATATGGAATGAGTTTAATTGAGAATAAAAAGAACGAGGGAGTGAGACAGAACTAGCTCGCTAGTTCGTTTTCGAACCCCCGCAAGCACAAATAGGGTTTCAGCGTTCGGATTTTCCGAGCACTGAAACCCATTTGTGTACTGCGTCGTTTGTATTTTTCCTAGGTAATATACCTTATGTCACAGCCCCGCTCGTTCTTTTGCTTGCTATTAATTTAGCAGAAATCAAAAATTTGCGATATAGCGAATTTGGTTAAAATTAACTACGTAACTAACATTTTGATTTTGGATAAGGTATCGTTTGTTATCTAATTTCTTAACAGTGCCACGGACATTAACAGGGTAACCATCATTATTAATGGGCATTAGTTGAATCAACACCCGCAAACCGTTGTTGATAGTTTTGTTGAGGAAGGAAAGTCGCTGCTTTGCTGGTTGAGGAGTTAATAATTGAATTGGCTCTTCGTGAAACGAAAAATCGTTATTCAGTAACTGCTGTAATTTGCCATTAATGATAGTTGATGCTGATTTAAATAAAGACTGTTCCATTTGCATTTCACACATCTCCGAACATTTGTTTGTAGTTATAGTATACGAACAGACGTTCAAAAATGCAAGCCCCAATTTAGAAAAAATACCAATTCCAATAGTTGATTTTATCGCTTATTTAGTGCATTATAGTAATAATACGTTATATTTGAATAGGAGAATTAGCATGGCAAAAAGGGGAATGTTAATTGTACTTTCTGGCCCTTCTGGTGTAGGTAAGGGTACTGTACGTAAAGCAATTTTTGATTCCAATGACAATGACTTTCAATATTCTATCTCGATGACAACACGGCAACCACGTCCTGGTGAAAAGAACGGGGTTGACTACTACTTTGTTTCAAAGGAAGAATTCGAACACGAAATTCAAACGGGTGGAATGCTTGAATATGCAAAGTATGTTGACAATTATTATGGGACCCCATTAAAATATGTTAATGAGACCTTAGATTCAGGGAAAGATGTTTTTCTTGAGATCGAAGTTAACGGTGCAATGCAAGTTCGTTCAAAGTGTCCAGATGGTGTTTTTATTTTCTTAACGCCACCCGATTTAGATGAACTGAAGCAACGATTAATTCACCGTGGTACTGATAGTATGGATGTTATTAACAAGCGAATTCGAAAGGCTTTTGATGAGATTCGAATGATGCAAAATTATGATTACGCGGTTGTTAATGACAAGGTACCAAATGCTGTTGCTAAAATTAAGGACATTATTCGTACGGAACGGCTCCGGGTTAATCGGGTAATGCCACGCTATCTTGAAATGTTAGGAGATTCAGCACAATGATTCTTTTTCCATCAGTTGATGAATTGTTAAAACGAATTGATTCGCGTTACTCTTTAGTTATGCTTGCAAGTAAGCGGGCACATGAATTGGAACGTGGATCCGCACCACTTCTTGATCACTACTACTCAAGTAAGCCAGTTGGAAAGGCTCTAGAAGAAATTGAAGCCGACAAGGTAACAATTGATCCAGATCACTTTGAAGACTTACAAGACTAACTTCTAAGTGGGCATTATTATATTGAGGCATTCGTAATTTCTGAATGATTAATTCACCGGGGTTGCGAATGCCTTTTTCTATTAAATAATTATTGTGGAAGTCACGGAAAAACCGAGTGAGAATGATATAATCAAATTTGGAGTTAAACGATTGGAGGGTGCTAGATGGCAAAAATAGCGATATATATGACGGGAGGAATTGCTCTTTATAAGGGAATTGAGGTAATTCGTTCTTTAGAAAGGGATGGACACCAGGTTCGCGTGGCAATGACTGAGTCCGCAACGAAACTAGTAACCCCTTCAACGTTACATGCACTAACGCACCATCCTGTAATGACGACCCTATGGAATTATAATAATTCCCCGGTTCCTCACATTGAACTTGCAGATTGGTCCGATTATGCAATCGTGTTACCAGCAACTGCTAATATTATCGGTAAAATGGCGAACGGAATTGCTGACGATGCGGTATCCACAACCCTTTTGGCCACGGCAGCTCCTAAAATTGTTGTTCCAGCAATGAATACCAACATGTGGAATAATCCAGCAGTTCAACGGAACGTGGCTCAACTAAGGCAAGATGGAGTAACAATTATTGAACCAGCAGTTGGAATGCTTGCTGAAGGTTACCGGGGGAAAGGACGTTTACCGGAACCTGCTGAAATTATCAGTCAGCTGCGGTCGATAATTAAGGATTCAATTACCGGAATTCTTCGTGGGAAAAAAGTATTAATTACTGCTGGTGGAACCCGCGAGGCAATCGACCCCGTTCGTTTTATTGGTAATCGCTCTTCAGGCAAGATGGGGATTGCAATTGCAAAAGCGGCCGCAGATGCAGGTGCTACTGTTGAACTGGTTCTTGGTCAGATTTCGATTGCTCAGCCAGTAAACCCGCAAATTAGCATTTACCAGGTTGGAAGTACGGAGGAAATGCAGAAGAAAGTCACGGAACTCTTTCCGGCAGCTGATATTTTAATCATGGCAGCTGCAGTTGCTGATTTTCGTCCTGCACGGGTTGCCAATCAAAAGATAAAGAAGCAGGATGATCAAGAACAGTTAGAACTTCAATTAGTGAAAACAACGGATATTTTAAAAACGGTTGCGGAAAAGAAACGTGCAGATCAGTTCGTAGTTGGTTTTGCTGCGGAAACCGCTGATTTAGTACAAAATGCTAATAAGAAGTTAAAAAGTAAGAATGCTGATATGATCATTGCTAACAGTGTTGCTGGCAACAATGGTGCATTTGGCAGTGACCTAAACCAAGTAACAATTCTTCAATTAGGGACTGAGCCGGTTCAATGGTCAAGAATGACCAAGACAGAAGTGGCAATAAAACTAATTCAGTTACTTGCTACCAAGATAAAGTAAGGTGAGTGAGAGCGTGGCACAGTTAGCACAGGTAATTGTTGATGTTCCTACAATGCAAACAAATCGGCCCTATACATACCAAGTGCCAACTCGACTCGAAAATCAGGTTCAATTAGGAATGCGGGTAGTCGTCCCGTTTGGCAATGGTAAGCGGCAGGTACAAGGATTTGTTGTTGGCCTTGATCAGCCAACAAAGTATAGCGGTCAATTAAAAGCAATTGACGCTTTAATGGATTTACAACCGGTAATTGGGGACGAATTATTAAGTCTTAGTAAATGGCTTGCGGATCAAACATACGCTTTTTGGATTTCCAGTATTTATACAATGTTGCCTAATATGCTCAAAGCTAAGTCAACACGAGTCGTTAAAATTATTGATGAGGTTGATGAACAGGTTGCCTTCGATGTTTTTCACGGAAAAGATGAATTGGATTTTGCGACAGTCCAATCAAATCCTCAGATAGTTAGTTTGCTACTCAAATTACAAAGGCAGGGAAAGGTTCGCTTTGAGTACGTGGTGGCAGATAAGGCAAAGACCAAAACAACGGTAGGAATCCGTCCTCAGTTAAATTTTGAAGAACTTGAAGAAGCACGAACTTCCCTTCATGCTAATGCTCATGCACAAAATCGTCTTCTCTCTTATTTACAAAGTATTGTTGGTAAAACGGTCAAGCAGGTGGATGCTGAAAAGGTTAGCGGAATAAAAGCAGCAACTTTTAATATTGGTGTTCAAAAGGGCTGGTTAACGAAGGTACCGATTGAAGTTTATCGAACACCACTTGGACAAGAATCGTTGCCGGATGATCACCACCTTGCCAAGCCGTTAACTTTGAACGATGAACAACGAGCGGCTGCTGATAAGATCGAGCAGGCAATTGATGATTCTCAGAGTCGCGTTTTTCTTCTTGAAGGAGTGACGGGTAGCGGGAAAACCGAGGTTTATCTCCAATCGATCGCTAAAGCACTCCAAAATCATAAAACAGCATTAATGCTTGTTCCAGAAATCTCCTTAACCCCGCAAATTGTGAACCGGGTTCGTCGTCGCTTTGGTTCAAAGGTTGCGGTCCTCCATAGTGGTCTTTCCGATGGGGAACGTTTTGATGAGTGGCGGCGGATTAATCGTGGTGAAGCTCAGGTTGTTGTTGGTGCGCGATCTGCGATATTTGCTCCGCTAACTAATATTGGTGTGATTATTTTAGATGAAGAACATGAATCAAGCTATAAACAAGATGAGGCTCCGCGCTATCATGCCCGCGAAGTCGCAAAGTGGCGAGGAGAGTATAATGATGCCCCGGTTGTTCTTGGCTCTGCTACTCCAAGTTTAGAAAGTCGGGCACGAGCAATGAAAGGGGTTTATCAACTTCTTCAATTAAAGCACCGGGTAAATAAACGTCCCTTGCCACCCATTAAAGTGTTGGATATGCGTCCAGAGATTAAGGAACGGGGAGAAAGTAACTTCTCTCGGGAGCTGTTGACTAAGCTAACCGATCGTTTGGCAAAAAATGAACAGAGTATTTTAATGCTTAATCGAAGGGGCTTTTCATCGTTTATGATGTGTCGTGATTGTGGTGAAGTCCTTAAATGCCCCAACTGTGATATTTCTTTGACACTGCATATGGATAGTCACACGATGAAATGTCATTATTGTGGTCATGAGGAGCCGATTCCCCGTTTTTGCCCTCATTGTGGCAGTCGCGAGATCCGCTACTATGGGACGGGAACGGAAAAGGTTGAGCGAGAACTGAACAGTTTGATTCCCCAAGCGCGCATCATTCGGATGGACGTTGATACCACCAGACGAAAAGGAATGCACGAAAAACTTTTACGGCAATTTGGCCACCATCAGGCTGACATTCTCTTGGGAACCCAAATGATTGCTAAGGGACTCGATTTTCCTAATGTTACCCTAGTGGGAGTGTTGAACGCGGATACCGGATTGGGGCTTCCTGACTTTCGGTCAAGCGAGCGAACGTTTGACTTACTGAGCCAGGTTAGCGGACGTGCTGGGCGAGCTGATAAAAAAGGTGAGGTAATAATTCAAACCTATAATCCCGACCACTATGCCATCCAATTTGCCCAAAGAAATGATTATGAAGGGTTCTTTAAGCGGGAGATGGTATTGCGCCACCAAGCTAGCTATCCTCCATATTATTTTACTGTTCGATTAATGGCGAGTCATGAAGATGAAGCAGTCGCTGCACGCGCAATGGCGCAAATTAAAGAACAGTTAACTAAAAGTCTGATGCCCTCAACAATTATTCTTGGACCGACGCCACGGGCAATTGCGCGAATGAAACGACGATATTACTACCAAATTGTAATCAAATACAAGCAGGATCAACATTTGCATTCGATCTTACAAAAGATTCTTCAAGAAACGCAGAGTAAGGGAAAAAATGATGTTCAAATTTCAATTGATCCCGATCCGCAATATTTTATGTAATGAAAGGATGACTTACTTATGTCAACATCAATCGTATTTATGGGAACTCCTGAATTTGCAGTTCCAATTCTTCAAAGTCTTATTGACGCGCCTGAATATGACGTTAAAGCTGTTTTAACCCAGCCTGACCACCGTGTTGGCCGTAAACATGTTTTAACCCCATCCCCAGTGAAAAAACTTGCCGTAGAAAACCAAATTAAGGTTTTACAACCAGCTAAGCTTAGTGGTAGTCAAGAGATGACAGAGATTATCGAACTGCATCCTGATTTGCTGATTACTGCTGCTTATGGTCAGTTCTTGCCAACAAAGCTATTAGATGCTGCACAGATCGCTGCAATTAATGTCCATGGTTCACTATTGCCTAAGTATCGTGGTGGTGCACCAGTTCAATATTCCATTATCAATGGTGATCGGGAAACCGGGGTTACGATTATGTACATGGTTAAGAAAATGGATGCTGGTGATATGATTTCTCAGCGAGCCATTCCAATTGAACCTGATGATGATAACGGTACAATGTTTAAGAAGTTGAGTATCCTTGGTCGGGATCTCTTGTTAGATACGCTACCTGACTTGATTAGTGGAAATGTTAAACCACAAAAACAAGATCCGGAAAAGGTAACTTTCTCACCAAATATTTCAAGTGAACAAGAGAAAATTGACTATACAATGTCAGCACAGCAAATTGATGATAAGGTTCGCGGGTTGCGTCCTGCCCCAATTGGTAACATGAAGATTGATGGGCTTCGAACTAAGATTTATGATGTGACACCATTGACTGAAAAAACTGAATTGGAACCAGGTAAAGTCGTTCGGATTGATAAACACCACCTGGTTATCGCTGCTGGTAAGGGAACTACATATCAAATTAATGAGTTAAAGCCTGCCGGTAAGCAAAAAATGAACATTACGGCTTACTTAAATGGTCACCAAAACATTAAGGAAGGGATGCAAGTGGTAACCGATGACTAAATTCACCCCACAAAATGCGCGGGAATTAGCTTTTGCTTCTTTAGAGCGAGTTCGTAAAACAAAGGCATATTCAAATCTTCAAGTAGACGAAACGCTTCGTCGGCATGAACTAAAACCCGCAGATCAACGTTTGGTAACGACAATTGTCTACGGAACGCTTCAACACCAGCTTACCCTAGAATATTGGCTAAAATCGTTGACACCAGGCAAACAGCTGGATCCGTGGGTTGAAACGCTCTTACTAACAGCGTTTTACCAATATAACTATTTAGATCGAGTTCCTAATTGGGCAGTGACCGATGAAACAATTAAAATTGCTAAGCGTCGTGGGAATCCGGGAATTAGGAAGTTTGTTACGGGAGTCCTTCATTCTGCATTACGAAAGGGTGTTCCTGATTTTTCGACAATTAAGCCAATTGCAAAACGATTATCAATTGAAGCGAGCGTTCCTCAATGGTTAGTTGAAAAGTTTATTGAAGAAAATGGCGTGCAGACGACAAAGAAAATTCTACAAGCGATTAATGAACCTGCTCATGTTTCCATTCGAGTTAATACTAAAAAGAGTAGTTTAGAAACAGTAAAGCAGCAGTTACTAGATGAAGGGATTGAAACGGCTGAAAGCCAAGTTGCGGTCAATGCTTTGGTCGTGACATCAGGCAATGTCGTTAATTCCCCATTGTTGAAGGATGGAGTTATTACGATTCAGGATGAAAGTGCCATGCTAGCAGTTGAAAGTATGGATCTTCATCCACAATTTAAGGTGCTTGATGCATGTGCAGCGCCAGGCGGCAAAACAGTTCAAATAGCTGAGCAGCTTTCATCTGATCAGGGTGGTAAAGTTGTTGCTCTAGATATTCACCAACACAAAGTTCGCCTAATTGAGAAGAATGCTCAACGAATGGGGGTAGAAGGCGTTGTGAAACCGATAGCGCTTGATGCCCGGAAGGTTAACGACAAATTTGCTGATGAAGAATTCGATCGAATTTTAGTTGATGCGCCATGTAGCGGAATGGGATTATTACGACGCAAACCGGAAATTCGTTATACGAAAACTGCTCATGATAGTCAGCAGTTACATCAAATTCAATTAGCAATTTTAAATGCGGTTGCCCCAAAACTGAAAAAAGGCGGTATAATAATTTTTAGCACGTGCACAATTTTAACTGAAGAAAATGAACACACCGTTCAAGAATTCCTCCAGGCACATCCAGACTTTATGCTGGAGCGAACAGTTACAAAACGTGCTCTTAAGGACGATCGAGATTCGGCAACTTTAACAATTCTGCCGAGTGATTACGGTTCCGATGGCTTCTTTATTAGTTGCCTTAAGCGAAATCTGTAGAAGGGAAAAGCATTATTTATGAAAGTTGCTTATCAAACAGATATTGGTCATCAAAGAAAGGAAAATCAGGATCGGGTAGCCAAGTTTACTGCCCCTGATGGAACCCTTTTGGTGGTCGTTGCCGATGGAATCGGCGGTAGTCGAAGTGGCGATGTTGCTGCCCAAATTACTGTTGATCATCTTGGTCGTCAATTCCAAGCGGCCTCACCAAACTCATCATTGGAAGCAATCCGGTGGTTCGCACGTGAGGTCCAATTAATCAATGACGAAATCTTACAAAAATCAACGGAAAACCCAAAATATCAGGGGATGGGCACTACTTTAGTTGCCGCAATTATTTTTGATCAGGCAATGGTAGTTGCTAATATCGGTGATAGTCGGGGATATGTTCTCCATGATAACCTGTTAACACAGGTAACAATCGACCATTCATTAGTTAATGAGCTGGTCAAACATGGTGACATTACAGAAGAAGAAGCTCGTAATTATCCACAAAATAATATTATTACTCGTGCTATTGGTGTATCATCTGATGCCAGAATTGAGGTTAATCGCTTTGATCTGGGTGCTGGTGACCAAATTTTACTGTGTTCTGACGGTTTATCAAAAATGATTACTCGAGAACAGATGATGGGAGTACTCGAATCAGATCTCTCATTAACAGAGAAGTGCTCGCAATTAATAAAAATGGCAAACGAGGCTGGTGGACCTGATAATATCACTGTCCTGATTGGGTTAGCAGAAGACCAGGAGGGATAGTAAATGAATCCTGGATATAAAATCGGTAAACGATACAGGATTATTCGCACGCTTGGTGAAGGCGGAATGGCGAATGTTTATTTAGCATATGATGAAGTGCTTGACCGCAAAGTTTCGGTTAAGCTTCTTCGCTTAGATTTACGTGATGACCCAAATACTCAACGTCGCTTTGAACGTGAAGCGATGGCAGCAACACAATTAAATGATCCTCACATTGTTGGTGTTTATGATATTGGTGAGGATCACGGAATGCAGTTTATGGTAATGCAGTATGTGGAAGGGACGGACTTAAAGGCCTATATTAAGAAAAATTTCCCGATACCATTGCCGCAAGTGGTAGACATTATGGAGCAGGTTTTGTCTGCCGTTCAAGCTGCTCATGACCACGGGATTATTCACCGTGATTTAAAACCACAAAATATTCTAATTGATGAAAATAAAAATATTAAGATCACTGATTTCGGGATAGCAGTTGCCGCGTATCAGGACTCACTAACCCAAACAAATACGTTGATGGGTTCTGTTCATTATCTATCTCCTGAACAAGCACGAGGAAGTATCGCAACCAAGCAGTCTGATATCTATTCTTTAGGGATTATTCTTTATGAATTATTAACCGGAAAGGTTCCGTTTGAGGGTGAAACAGCTGTCTCAATCGCCCTAAAGCATTTCAAGGAAAATATTCCGTCAGTTCGTGATTTTAATAGGGATATTCCTCAAGCACTAGAAAATGTTGTTATCAAAGCGACTGCTAAGGATCCGAGTGATCGTTACAAATCAGCAGCAGCGATGGCCGCAGACTTGAGAACGTCTCTGGATCCGGCAAGAAAAAATGAACCGCGACTGGAATTTAATGATGACGATGACGGTGAAACTAAGGTAATTGAATTACCAAGTCACCACGAAAAGCAGCCACAACAAGATGAGAAGAAGCAGCCGCAAAAAAAGCAAGAAACTGTTTGGCACCGCTATAAAAAATATATTTGGTCAGGAATTGCAATAGTGGCTTTAATTTTGGCTGGCTCTGGCGGTTGGTGGTTTTTCGGTCGGAGTGTAGTGACACCTGATGTTGATGGACAAAGTGCGGTAAAAGCGGAACAAACGTTACATAAGCATAACCTGCGAGTTGGCAACATTACACGGGTATATAATTCAAGCATCCCTAAGAATCATGTAGTCAGCAGCTCACCAAACGGAAGCGATAAGACACGGGTTAACAGTTACGTTAATCTTAAGGTTAGCCAGGGTGTTAAACAAATTACAATGGCTGATTATGTTGGCTCTGATTATAGTGACGTTGCAAGCAATCTGCGTGCTAAGGGATTTCGTGTTGAACAGGTCAAGGTCCATTCAGAGACTGTTGATCCTGGACAAATCATGAAACAAAATTACGCAAAGGGGAAGACCGTTGCTACAGCATCCCACACTATTCGTTTTAAGGTCAGTGCAGGCAAGACGCAGATTAAGATTCCTGACTTTAAGAACCAGGATGTTAGTGTTGTTCAGAAATTTGCTAATGAACACCACTTGCAGTTAACAACCCAAGAAAAAACATCCAAGACGGTCGCAACAAACCACGTAATTGCACAGACGCCAAAGGCTGGTTCGACCTTGAGTCGTGACGATACGTTAACGGTGACCGTTGCAAACTCAGGGAATGAAACCAAGACTACTAATATCCAGATTAATATTCCATTTGATGGTAATGGTGGTCAACGTGAAAATCGTGTTCAGGTTTACATTAAAGATGCTCAGCATAATTTAACAATGCAATACCAAGACATTACGATTAACCAGGAAACAACAATTAACGTTCCGTTTACCCTTCGACAAGGTGAGATGGGTGCTTACCGGGTTGTTCGGAATGGGCGAACGATTATGAGTGCGACTAACATTACCGCTTAAGGAGGGTAAAGGTGAAACAGGGAATAATACAACAATCTTTAAGTGGTTTTTATGATATTTTGGCTGATGGTGAAATCTATCGGACAAGGGCACGGGGTAATTTTCGTGCTCGAAAAATTAAACCAATTGTCGGTGATCGGGTTGAATTTGAGAATGGTTACCTTCTTCACGTTTTGCCACGAAAAAACGAATTAGTTCGTCCGCCAGTGGCTAATGTTGATATTGCTGTTGTTGTAACGGCAGCTAAGAAGCCAACATTCTCGACAAATTTGTTAGATCGCCAGTTGATCGCCCTTGAAGCACAAAAAATTATTCCGGTGATTTACTTTTCAAAAACGGATCTCCTTGATGATGACGAATATGCAAAACTTGCGGAAATTGTTGATGGTTACCGTAAAATTGGCTATCAGATTTTCTTTAGTCGGGAAGCATTCGCCGAAGATCAGCTGCATCAATTAAAAGAACTTTTAAAGGACCAAATTGTTACAATGATGGGACAAACGGGTGCTGGGAAATCAACGCTTTTAAACCACTTTGCGCCAGGATTAGACTTAGCAACTGGTGAAATTTCAACTGCATTAAAGCGGGGACGGCACACAACACGCAAGGTTAGTTTGTTAAACGTTGCAGGTGCCTGGATTGCAGATACCCCTGGTTTTTCATCGTATGAAACTTTTGACATGACCGTTGAAGAATTACCAAATTTCTTTCCGGAAATGAAAGAGTTAGCACCTAATTGTAAATTTCGGGGATGTCTTCACCTAAAAGAACCCCAATGTGCAGTTAAAGATGCGGTAAAAAATGGTATAATCATGAAAAGTCGGTATGATGATTATGTTCAATTTCATAACCTAATTGCTAACCAAAAACCAGACTATGGTAAGAATAAGAAATGAGGGATTGATAAAATGATTAAAGTAGCACCTTCGATTCTCAGTGCTGATTATGTTAACTTGCAACGGGACATTGAAAAAGTAGATAAGGCGGGTGCCGAATATCTTCACATTGATGTGATGGATGGTTCATTCGTACCAAGTATTTCTTATGGCCCAGGATTCGTAAAGGCAATTCGTCCAATTACGAAGATGGTTCTTGATTGTCACTTAATGGTTCAAAATCCTGAACACATTTTACCTGCATTTATTGATGCTGGTGCTGATATCATTGGTGTTCAAGTTGAGGCTACTCAACATATTCACCGGGCACTCCAAATTATAAAAAATGGCGGAGTAAAGGCAGAAGTAGTTATTAATCCTGGTACACCAGTTGCCATGATTGAACCAGTTCTTCACATGGTTGATCAAGTATTAGTAATGACCGTTAATCCTGGCTTTGGTGGTCAAAAGTTTCTTCCTGAAACCGTCGAAAAGATTGCTCAGCTTAACCAAATTAAGAAGAATAAAGGCTATGACTTTGACATCGAAGTTGATGGCGGTGTTAACAATCAAACCGTTGTGGACTGTTATAAAGCTGGTGCAACCGTTGCTGTTGCCGGCTCATATGTATACAACGTCGATGATCCTGCTAAGCGGATCCAAGCGTTAAGGGATGCAACTAAATAATTAGTAGAAAAGGGAGCGTGACAGAAGTCATTTATGACTTCGTTTTCACGCCCCCGCGAGCGCAAATAGGGTTTCAGAGTTCGGTTATACTGGACACTGGAACCCATTTGCGTACCGCGCTGTTCGTATTTGAACTTGGTAAAAGTACTTATGTCACAGTCCCTTTTCTTTATAAGGAGAAGTTAATGCGGGTAAATATTATGGTGGGTGGACCTGATTCATTAATTCCATTATCAGTAGTCCACGCACGTCAAAACGAAAAATGGGTAGGAGTTGACATTGGTGCAACTCGCTTGCTCAATGAAGGGATAACGCCAGCGGTCGCAGTTGGAGATTTTGATTCAACAAATGCTCAACAATTTAACCGGGTAAAAGGAGCGATTGATGATATTCACCTTTTTCCTCCTGTAAAGGATTATACTGATACGCAGCTTGGCGTGAAAAATGCAATCGAACTTTACAAGCCGGATCAGATTACGATTTTTGGTGCAACTGGCGGGCGGCTAGATCAATATTTGAGCAATCTCTTTTTGCCATTAGAAAAAGAATTCAAGGGTTACTTAGAAAAAATCCAACTTATAGATAAGCAGAATATTGTTGATTATTATTTGCCGGGAGAATATGAGATTAAGGCTGAGGCGGGCTTTAAGTACCTTGCTTTTGTTAATTTAACGCCAGTAACTGGATTAACATTGGTTGATGAAAAATACCCGTTAACTAACTGGAATTCGTCTACTCCCTTTTGTTGGTCAAGCAATGAATTCAATGGGGAAGTAAACCATTTCAGCTTTCAATCAGGGGTTGTTGCTGTTATTAAGTCCCGTGATTTAATAATTAAGTAAGCCTGTCAAGGAAAATTACTTGAAAGAAAACTATTGCATTGTTACTCAGCCTATGGTAAATTGTTTAAGTGAGTTATAGCGCAGATGCGTAAAAACGAAAAAACATAGATGAGAAGAGGAGGGTACCACCAATGGCTAAAGATTTTATCAACGGTAAACGGACACGCTTTGGTAACAAGCGTTCTCACGCCCTTAACTCAAGTCGTCGTAGCTGGAAGCCTAACTTGCAAAAGGTAACCATTTTGGTTAACGGCAAGCCTAAGAAGGTTTACGTTTCAGCACGTACACTGAAGTCCGGTAAAGTGACTCGGGTTTAATTAAATCAGAAAATATGGTCGTTCAGTGATGAGCGACTTATTTTTTATTTTAAAAATAGTATATGCCATTAATCATTTTTGGCAGACGACTTTTTTCATTTCGTCTGCTATGGTATTATTAGTATGAGTTTTTACACAGTATGATTGCTAATCAATGCTTGTCTTATATAATAGGGCATTGATTGACCAATATAAGGAGGCCATATGATGGCGGTTAAAATTAAAACACAATCTGGAATGATCGATATCGATAATGACGTAATTTCAGCAGTTGTTGGTGGCGCTGCTACTGATAACTATGGTGTAGTGGGAATGGCATCGCGCAATCCACTTCGCGATGGTGTTAACCAAATCCTGCGTCGCGAAAACTTTAGTCGCGGGGTTGTTGTTCGTCAACAAGATAACGGTGTTGCCATTGATGTGAATATCATCGTCGGTTATGGTACTAAGATCTCAGAAGTATCAAAGAGTGTTCAATCAAAGGTAAAGTACAACCTTGAATCAATGCTTGGCATTACAGCAAACTCAGTTAATGTTTGTGTTCAAGGTGTTCGCTCACTTGATGATTAATTTGCGTTACTAGGAGGAAAGATAATTGGCTGTAACTGAAATTACGAATCTTGAATTTGGCAAAATGGTTCAAGCTGCTGCTAGTAAGCTGAGCAAGAATGCCGAATTTATCAATTCACTGAATGTTTTCCCTGTTCCTGACGGTGATACGGGGACAAACATGACATCTTCAATGGCTAGTGGTGCTAAGTACGAGCGCAACGCAAACAGCACGAAGGTTGGCGATTTAGCTGCTGCCTTAGCTAAGGGATTGTTAATGGGTGCCCGTGGGAATTCCGGAGTGATCCTTTCACAAATTTTCCGTGGCTTTGCTAAAGGGGCAGAAGGAAAAACAGTTCTTGATGCTCATGATTTTGCTGAGGCTTACGGCAATGGTGCTAAGGTTGCGTATAAAGCTGTCATGAAGCCAACTGAAGGGACAATTTTAACCGTTGTCCGTGAATCAGCACAGGCTGGATTAGAGAAAGCTAAGCAAACCGACGATATTATTGAGGTTATGCATGCAATTTATGAAGCATCAACGGTTGCTCTTAAGAAGACCCCTGAATTACTGCCCGTTCTTAAGCAGGTCGGGGTTGTTGATTCCGGTGGTCAGGGGCTTGTATTTGTCCTTCAGGCTTTTGATGAAGCCTTAAGTGGTAAGGTTGATAAGGATGACAGCTATAAGCCCGATAACGCCGAAGTTGACGAAATGGTTAAGGCAATGGACCACAAGAGCGTCCAGGGGAAACTGAATCCAGAAGACATTCAATACACTTATTGTACGCAAATGCTTGTGCGGATTGGTAAAGGAAAACAGGTTAAGCAAAAGTTCGATTATGATACTTTTTATAATTACCTTGCCAAAATAGGTGACAGTCTCCTTGTCTTAAACGATGATTCTGTTGTTCGGGTCCATGTTCATACTGAACACCCTGGTGAAGTTTTATCATGGGGTCAACAGTTTGGTGATCTTCAAACCATCGAAATTCATAACATGGTTTGGCAACAAGAAGAGATTATGGAACACGATGAAGAAGAAGCGGAACGCTCAGAAACACCAATTGACAAAGCTCGTGAAGCATCTAAGCCTAAGCCAGAAACTGCTGTGATTGCGGTTACGTCTGGTGATGGAATTGCTAAATTGTTAAAGAGCCTTGGAGTAACCCACGTTATTAAGGGCGGTCAAACAATGAATCCAAGCATTCAAGATATTGCGGATGCAATCAATAATAGTGGTGCTAAGCAAGCAATTGTTTTGCCAAATAACGGCAATATCTTTATGGCAGCAGAACAGGCTGCTGACATTGCAGATATTCCAACTGTTGTGGTTCACAGTAAGACAATTCCACAAGCAATGACCGCACTTCTTGAATATAATCCAGAAGCATCATTAGAAGATAACCAATCAAACATGGAAGCCAACCTTTCCACAGTTAAGAGTGGTGAGGTTACTAATGCTATTCGGGATACCGAAATTGATGGGCAAACAATAAAAAAAGATGACTTTATGGGAATTGTTGATGGGAAGATTGTTGATACCGATCCAGACCTTAAGAAAGCTGCTATCAAGATGGTTAAACAAATGCTTGATGAAGACAGTGAAATTGTGACAATTCTGTATGGTCAAGACGGCGATAAAAAGACGGCTGAAGAAATTAAGGCAGCTGTTGAAGAAATGGACGATGAGTTGGAAACCGAAATTTATGAAGGTGGCCAACCAGTATATCCATATTTGATTTCCGTTGAATAATATAAGTTAAGGAGTTGGATGCAGAACACCAGTCAACTGATGTCCATCCAACTCTTTTTACAGTGAGGAGGGAGGATGATGAAAAGTCTTCAGGATCCAGTTTCGGTATTAAAAGGAGTTGGCCCTAAACGGGTGGCTGATTTAGCAACTTTAAATATCGATACGATTGAAGATTTATTGACATACTACCCGACAAGGTATGATGACTTTACACCAAACGATTTAAGTACGGTTAAGGACAAGCAACGGGTAACTATTAAGGGAAAGATTGTTTCTGAGCCCTTATTTAGCCGGTTTGGTTACCGTCGAAATCGGCTAAGTTTTCGGTTGCAAGTGGGTCAACAAGTTGTCATGGCCACGTTTTTTAACCAACCATATCTGAAAAAGCAAGTAGAGTTAGATCGACAGGTAACCGTAATGGGAAAGTGGGATGCTAGTCGTCAACAGGTAACCGGGACTAAATTAGTAACGGCAACGGGGACTCCAGAGAATGAATTTGGCGCCATCTATCCCACAAATAAACATCTTCGGCAAAGTACCTTGAGATCGTTAATCCGTCAAGCGTATGAAGATTATCAGCGGGTTATCCCAACATTACTCCCCACCTTTCTTCGCCAAAAATATCGTTTGTTAGATCGCCGTGAAATGATTAAGGATCTTCACTTCCCAGGAAGTCAAATGATTGCTAAAGCAGCACGACGAACTGCGACATATGAGGAGTTCTTCTTATTTCAATTGCGTCTGCAAGCGATCAGACGAGCACACCGTCAAGAAGATGGTACACGAATCTTGTACCATAATGACGAATTAAAAGAATTTATTTCTCAGCTCCCGTTTGAACTTACAAATGCGCAAAAGAAGGTCGTCAATGAAATCTGTCGTGATTTACGACAACCAATTCAGATGAATCGCCTTCTTCAGGGAGATGTCGGTTCTGGAAAGACGATTGTTGCTGCAATTGCCATTTATGCAACAATCAGTGCAGGCTATCAGGCAGCTCTAATGGCGCCAACTGAAATTTTGGCAACCCAGCATGCAGAAAAATTAGCCAAAGTCTTTGCAGGGACTCATGTTCATGTTGGCTTACTTACTGGTTCACTGACCGCTAAACAACATCGTGAATTAGTTGGCGCGATAAAAAAGGGCGACATCAACTTAATAATTGGAACGCATGCATTGATTCAATCGGACGTAGAGTATGCTAATCTTGGCTTAGTAATCACGGATGAACAGCACCGGTTTGGTGTTAACCAACGTCAACAATTACGGGAAAAGGGTGAACACCCGGATGTCCTTGCCATGACAGCAACGCCAATTCCACGGACATTAGCGATTACTTCATATGGTGAAATGGATGTGTCAGTAATTGACAAATTACCAGCGGGAAGAAAACCGATTGAAACACGCTGGCTAAAAGATAAGCAAAGCAATGACGCATTAAAGTTTCTTCGTCAGCAATTAGCTAGTGGAGCACAGGCTTACGTTGTCAGTCCGCTGATTGAAGAGTCAGAAGCATTGGATGTTCAAAATGCGACTGACCTTTATGAACGATTAGCTAATTACTTCCAACCAGATTATCAGGTTGGCCTTTTACATGGCCGCCTAAATGGGGAAAAAAAAGATACCGTAATGAAAGATTTTCAAGACGGTAAAATCCAGGTTCTTGTTTCGACGACGGTTGTTGAGGTCGGTGTTGATAATCCTAATGCGACCGTGATGATTATTTATAACGCTGATCGCTTTGGCCTTGCTCAGTTGCACCAACTGCGCGGTAGAGTAGGGCGTGGTGAACGGCAAAGTTATTGTTTGCTAATTGCTGATCCCAAAACAGATGAAGGGACGGCACGAATGAAAACAATGGTTGCCACAACTGATGGTTTTAAGGTTGCACAACGGGATCTTGAACTTCGGGGAGCAGGTGATGTCCTTGGGGCAAAGCAATCAGGGCTTCCTGACTTTAAGGTTGGCGACCCGATTGGCGATTTGAAAATTTTACAAATTGCTAAGGAAGATGCAGCAAACCTATTAGCAACACCCCATTGGGATCAGGTGGATGATAATCAGCCACTAGTTCTTTACTTAAAACGAAACCAACTTGAAACGCACTTTGACTAGGAGGGTTTATATAATGAAAATTGCTGTAGATGCAATGGGCGGTGATAATGCCCCTAAAGCAATTATTGAAGGGGTCGAAGAAGCTCGGGACTTGTATCCCGATTTGACCTTTGATCTCTATGGTGATCCAGCTAAAATTAAAGCGGTGATTACTAACCAGGATCGTTTGAATATCATTGAAACTACTGAAGAAATTTCGATGGGTGAAGAGCCAGTTCGGGCAATCCGCAAGAAGAAGGATTCATCAATTGTTCGGGCGGCTAAAGCAGTTAAAGAAGGGGATGCAGATGCATTCTTTTCTGCTGGTAATACAGGAGCAGTTTTGGCTGCGGGAATCTTTATTGTTGGACGAATTCATGGAATCGATCGTCCCGGATTAACCAGTATTCTCCCAATTGCTAAGCCGGGATCCAAACGCCAAAAATTTGTTTACCTTGATACTGGTGCTAACGCTGAAAGCAAAGAAAAAAATCTTGTTCAGTTTGCTTACCTTGGTAAATTTTACGCAGAAAAAGTTCTCGGGGTTGCTAATCCACGGATTGCACTGCTTAATAATGGTGCTGAAGAGGATAAGGGCGATAAGCTCCATAAAGATGTTTGGCAGTTGCTTAATGCAGAAGATGAACTTAACTTTATCGGCAATGTTGAATCTGGTGACCTCTTATTCGGTAAGGCTGATGTTATCGTCAGCGATGGCTGGACAGCTAATGCCGCATTGAAGGCCACTGAAGGAACCGCTAAAATGATGCTAACGTTGATTAAGGATGGTATCCTAAATGGTGGTATCCGTGCTAAGTTAGGCTACCTAATGCTGAAGCCGGTCTTTCACCGGATTGGTCAAAAAATGAGTGCTTCAACTTATGGGGGTGCTGTCCTTCTTGGCTTAAAAGCACCTGTAGTTAAGACGCATGGTTCATCAGATGCGATAGCCGTTAAAAATACCATTAGTCAGATTCGGACAATGCTAAGAACTGGTGTCATTAATGAAACCGTTAAATTTTTTAACCAAAACAATGAGTAGACAAGAAGACAAAAAACGCCTAAAATAGTAGCGAACTAATAAAGAGAGGTAACAGTCAATGGCTGAAGATAAAAAGCAAGAAATCTTTAATAAGGTTTCAGAAATCGTGGCTGATCACTTTGATGTTGATCGGGCAAAAATTACCGATGAATTAAATTTAAAAACAGATTTAGACGCTGATTCGATTGACTTTGTTGAATTTGTCCTTGAACTTGAGGATACGTTTGGTGAAGAAATTGATGATGAAGATGCTGAAAAGTTAAGTACGATTGGTGAAGTAGTTGACTACATTGCCGAACATACCGCTGATTAATAATTCTTTGAGGTCCGCGATGAAGGCTTGTACTTTATCGCGGCTTTTTTCACATCTTTAACGAAAAGAAAGGAAGTTTTTACTATTAAGGATTTACAAGACTACCTGGCCAAGGAATTTGATATTCATTTTACTAATCCCGATTTGCTTGCAGAAGCATTTACTCAGGCTTCATACGTAAACGAGCACCCTCATCAAGGACTTAAATTTTATGAGCGGATTGAATTTCTTGGCGATGCTGTGTTGGAATTGATTGTTTCTGAATACATCTATAAGCGTTTTCCAGAGCTGCCGCAGGGGAAATTGACCCGTTTGCGGGCTGCGATGGTTTGCGAAGACAGTTTCTCTAAATTTGCTAAGGAATGTCATTTTGATCAATATATCCGTTTGGGTCACGGCGAAGAAATGGCGGGTGCTCGTCAGCGTCCAGGATTGCTTTGTGATATTTTTGAATCATTTATTGGAGCTCTTTACTTGGATCAGGGACGCCCTGCCGTTGAAAAGTTTGTTCGGCGAGTAATCTTTCCTAAGCTTGATCTGGGCTGGTTTGACCATGCAGTTGATGCAAAGACAAGCCTTCAGGAGTTCTTACAGCGTGATGGTGATGTTGATATTGAATATCACCTTCTTCAGGAATCGGGAACGGAGAACGATCCAGAATTCAAAGTGAACGTTTCAGCTGATGGAAAGGTAATCGGTGAGGGGACTGGTTCCTCCAAGAAACACGCTGAAATGCAGGCTGCAAGTCAAGCACTTAATAAGCTACGTCAAGAAGGTAAGTAGGCACTATGCAGTTATTATCTCTAACATTGGATGGCTTTAAGTCCTTTGCTCAGAAGACAACAATCAAGTTTGAACCAGGAATGACAGGAATTGTTGGGCCAAACGGAAGCGGAAAGAGTAATATTATCGAAGCAATTCGCTGGGTAATGGGTGAACAATCTGCTCATCAGCTTCGTGGTGATAAAATGGCTGATGTTATTTTTAACGGTTCTAGTAACCGGAAGCCGCTTAATCGGGCGCTTGTATCAATTACTTTTGATAATAGTGATCATTACCTTGCTAGTGACTTTACTGAATTAACAATTACCCGGAAATTATACCGAAATGGTGATAGTGAGTATTTGGTTAATGGTCAAGAGGTTCGCTTAAAAGATATTACCGACCTCTTCATTGATTCTGGGTTAGGTCGGGAATCCTTCTCCATTATTTCTCAGGGACAAATTGAGGCAATCTTTAACGGTAAACCAGCTGATCGGCGTTCAATTATTGAGGCGGTGACTGGGGTTGCAAAATACAAGAAGAATAAGGATACTGCCGAAAAACGGCTCAGCTCAACTATGGACAACCTTAACCGGGTTAACGATATCATTGCTGAGTTAACGAGCCAGCTTGAACCTTTGGCTGACGAAAGTGCCCTTGCTGAGGACTATTTAGAGCAGAAGGGGCAATATGATCTTCTTGATCGTACCCAGACAGTACGGCTTTATGAGCAAACTAGTAAGGAATTAACGGAGCTGAAAACTAAGCTAGCAAATGATCAAAAGCTGGTCAGTGATTATTCGGCTCAGCTTGCCAAATCAACTACAGAATTAAATCAGTTAAAGCAACAACAAGGTAACCTACAGACGAACAAAGACCAACTACAGGCAAAAATTCTTACGACTACCGAAATGATTGGTAAATTGCAAAATCAGCAATCGGTGTCCTCAATTAAGCGTGAGCAGCAGCTGCAGGAACGGGAACAATTAGCTGATCAACTGCAGAAGTTGAAACAGCAGCAAACAGAGATTGACAAAAAATTAACGCAGGCTAATGAGCAGGTTCAGTCACAAAAAAAGGAAATTGCTAACCACCAGGAAGAATTAACTGCTGCCAAGCAAATGACTAGTAGTCAACGGATTCAGCATGTTAATGAAGAATTAGAAAAATTGCGGGGAAATCAAGTTGATTTAATGCAGCAAATTACAACTCTGCAAAACCAGCAAGCTTTTCTGAAGAGTAATCACGAGCAAACCATCAACGCGCAGCAGCAAAGCAATGCTGAACTGCAGGCTGCTCGGGAGCGGTTAGCTAAAATTAAAGTTCAAGAAGCAACGGCTAAACAAGAAGCAACAGCCCAGCAAGTTCACGTTACCGATCTCCAAGGTCAGTTAAAAGGCCAGCAGGAGAAGCAGGAACGCATACAGCGACAGCATCAAGAAGCCCAGCGTTCTTGGTACCAATCACTTGGGGATGTTCATTCGCTTCAATCACGTCTGAAAAATTATCATTCAATGCAGGAAGAATACTCTGGATACTATCAGGGAGTTCAAAATGTTTTGAAGCAACGGCAACAGTTTTCGGGTCTTGACGGCGCCGTGAACGAGTTGTTAGATGTTCCAGAAAAATATACAACGGCGATTGAGACAGTCCTTGGCAGCCAATTGCAACAACTAGTAGTTGATCACCAGTCAACTGCTAAGCAGATCATTAATTATTTGGTTCGTCATCGTGCGGGACGCGTAACCATCTTGCCCCTTGATACGTTAAAGCATCATCAGACTTCACCGATTTTTAACCAGTTACAGTCGCTACCTGGGTATGTTGGTCGGGCAACCGAATTAATCAATTATGATTCTAAGTACGATGTGGTTGCGCAACATCTTCTAGGGAATACGGTTATCGCTGATAATCTTGATCATGCAACAGAAATTTCTCGGTATGGTCATCACTATGTCAGGATTGTAACGCTCGACGGCCAGTTAATTAATGCAAGCGGATCAATGACCGGGGGTGCCAATCGTCACCAACGAATTGGTCTGCTTAGTCAAAAACAATTAGCTAATCAGTTGCAAAATGCGCTTAATAAAGAGCAGGTTACTGCAAAGCGATTAGAAAAACGGGTTGCCCAATTGCAGGGAACTCAAAAGAAAATTGATGAGCAGTTAACTGATCTCCAGACTCAGTTGCACCAAGCAAGCGAACAACTTCATTCAGCTACGGGGCAGCAGCAAGTGTTGCAAAGTCAGCGCCAAACAATTGAACGTCAGGTATCTGCTCTTAAGTTTCAATCTGGTCAACAGGATGATCAGCACGCTGATTATGAGCAAAAAGTACAGCAAAATACTCAACAGCTGAAAGATGCTCAACAGCAGTTTGACGCTAATAAGCACCGAACTGGTGAACTCCAGGAACAAATTAAGCAGTTGCAAAGTGACGAGTCAGCACAAAGCCAGCATCTTCATCAGATGGAGCAGTGGATTGCAGTTGCCCAGGAACGGTTGCAACAGCTTAAGAGTAGCCGGCATGCTCTGCAACAGGAGAAAAATTCACTTCAAATTAATGCTGACCACCTTGAACAACAAATTCATCGGCTTAATTCACAAATTAATAGTGATCATGCAGACGATGAGTCAAATGAAACAGCTTTGCAGGATGCTACTCAGCAGTTAACGACTGTTAAACAACAGTTAGTTACTACTAAAGAGAAACTGAACTCGCTTAGTAAGCAGGTTGCTAATGCTGAAGACAGTCATAACCGATTACGTGATTTATTAGCAGCAGCAACAAATGAACGAAACCAGCTTGATGCTCAACGGATTCGCCATGAATCACAGTTGGATAGTTACCTGAATCATTTGAGTTCGCAGTATTCAATGACTATTGGTGAGGCAAAAGATAAAGTTAGCGACCTTCCGGATGATCAACTGAAGATTAAATTGAAGTTGTTAAAACGGGGATTAGCTGATCTTGGTGAAGTCAATACTGGAGCGATTGCTGAATATAAGCGAGTTAAGGAACGGTACGATTTCTTATCAACACAACAAGCAGATTTATTGGCTTCGCGTGATCAATTAAATGAAACAATGGCTGAAATGGACGAGCAGGTTAAAGCAAGATTTAGCGAAACGTTTAATAAGGTTTCAACTGCATTTGACCAGACGTTCCAGCAGATATTTGCTGGTGGTCATGCCCGGTTAGTCTTAACGGATCCCCACGATATTTTAACAACGGGAATTGATATTATGGCCCAGCCACCTGGGAAGAAAAATCAGCGAATGAGTCTTCTTTCAGGTGGGGAGAAGGCATTGACCGCAATTACTCTATTATTTGCAATCCTAAAAGTCCGGCCGGTACCATTTGCAATTCTTGATGAACCTGAGGCAGCACTTGATGAAGTTAATGTGCAGCGCTTTGCTAACTACCTGAGTCATTTTGGAAATGACGGTCCACAATTCATTGTGATTACTCACCGTAAGGGAACAATGATGAATGCTAATGTCCTTTATGGGGTAACGATGCAGGAGTCAGGAGTATCCAGGATGGTTTCCGTTGATGTTATTGATACCTTAGAAAGTTCAAACGACTAGGAAGAAGGCGTAATTTATGGGATTATTTGATATTTTTCGTCGGCATAAGAAGCACGAGGATAGTCAAGAAAAGCAAACTAAGGAGCTAGAGAACGGTAGTGAGGTACCAGCAGCTTCAGAAAGTGCTAGTAGTGAATCTGCAGTGCAGGAAGCAGCTACTGATGCTGAGCAGGATTCCTCTGCCACTGTAGAATCGCAACCTCAAAGTGAAGCTGTTCCCGAAAGTTCAACTCCAGTATCTTCGGCTCCCGCTGAGCAAAATGTTGAAGCAGAGAGTTCTGTTGAGGAGGAAATGGTCACAAGCCAAAATGATGAACCAGAAGAAACTTCAACGGCAGAAAGCAATTCTCAAGTAGCTGAAGAGCCAACTCCTGCACCGGAAAGTGAAGTTAAGGAAGAAACAGAAGAATCAACAGATGTAAATACTGACGAAACGGTTGATGAGGAAAGCACAGCAGCAAAGTATGACCAGGGACTAGAAAAGTCACGGACAGGATTTGGTGCTCGGCTTAATCGCTTCTTAGCTAATTTCCGTCATGTTGATGAGGACTTCTTTGATGATCTTGAAGATTTACTGATTGAGTCCGATGTTGGTTACGATATGGCAATGAAACTTAGCGATGAGCTTCGTGAAGAAGTCAAACTCCAGAATGCTAAGAGCAAGCAGGACGTTTCTAACGTTATTATTGAAAAAATGGTTGAGCTGTATGACGAGGCAGGAAAAGATGAAAAGTCTGACCTGAACTTCGCTAAGGAAGGACCAACCGTGATCATGTTTGTTGGTGTTAATGGTGCTGGGAAGACAACTACCATTGGGAAGATGGCTGCATTGTTTAAGAGCCAGGGGAAGAAAGTCCTTTTGGCGGCAGCTGATACTTTCCGTGCAGGGGCTACCGAGCAACTTGATGTCTGGGCTAAACGTGATGGCGTTGATATTGTTACTGGCCCGGAGAACGGTGATCCGGCTGCAGTTGTATTCGATGCTGTCCAAAAGGCAAAAAAAGAGGATTATGACATCTTATTCGTTGATACTGCGGGACGGTTACAGAATAAGGTTAATTTGATGAAAGAATTAGCCAAGATGAAGCGGATCCTAACTCGTGAAATTCCTGATGCCCCGCATGAAGTTCTCCTTGTATTGGATGCGACAACTGGTCAGAATGCTTTGAACCAGGCTAAATTATTTAAGGAAAGCACGGATGTGACGGGGATTGTCCTAACTAAGCTTGATGGGACTGCCCGCGGGGGAATTGTCTTAGCCATCCGAAGTGAACTCCACCTTCCAGTGAAGTATGTAGGTTTGGGTGAAAAAGTTAATGACCTGCAGAAGTTCGATGCTAGTGAATTCGTTTATGGCCTGTTTAAGGATTTGGTTGAAGTTAATTAGTTGAGGAGTTGCTGATGGAAATTGAAAAAAACGAGCGGATTAATTCGCTATTTGAGTTTTATCAACCGCTCTTAACAGAGAAACAAAACCAGTATCTTGAGCTTTACTATGCTGATGATTTTTCACTTGGTGAGATTGCTGAAAATTTCAACGTAAGTCGCCAAGCAGTGTATGATAATATTAAGCGGACCGAAAAGATCTTAGAAGCATATGAAGCCAAGCTGCATTTAGATGCTGAGTTTCAAGCACGGAATAAGCAAGCTGATGAAATTCAGCAATATGTTAAACAACATTATCCAAACGATCGGCAGTTAAACAACCTTGTGGGACGTTTGGAAAATTTGGAGGAAGAATAAAAGATGGCATTTGAAGGATTAACAGATCGTCTTCAAAAGGCGATGGAAAAGCTACGACGGAAGCCCAAAGTTACCGAAGCCGACCTTCGTGAAACAATGCGGGAAATTCGGCTAGCATTATTGGAAGCCGATGTTAACTTTGCCGTTGTAAAGAATTTCGTTAAAAAAGTTCGGGAAAAGGCTGCTGGTGCGGAAGTCCTTAAGGGATTAAATCCAGCCCAACAAATTGTTAAAATTGTTAACGATGAATTAACTGAATTAATGGGTGAAGAAGCAGTTCCGCTTAATAAGTCTTCCCATATTCCGACTGTTATCATGATGGTTGGTCTTCAAGGGGCCGGTAAAACGACCACTGCTGGTAAATTAGCCTTACGTTTGAAGAATGAAGACAAGGCACGACCACTGTTCATCGCTGCCGATGTCTACCGGCCAGCCGCAATTACTCAGTTAAAGCAGGTTGCTGACCAGATTGATGTTCCGGTTTTTGAAAAGGGAACTGATGTTGATCCGGTTGAAATTGTTCGCCAAGGGATGGAAGTTGCCAAGCAAAATCATAATGACTATGTAATTATTGATACTGCTGGTCGTCTGCAAATTGATGAACAATTGATGGATGAGTTGGCAAACATTAAACAACTTGTGAACCCTGATGAAATTTTGCTGGTAATTGACTCCATGACGGGGCAAAATGCCGTCAATACGGCTCAGGGATTTGATGATAAGCTTGATATTACTGGTGTGGTATTAACCAAGCTAGATGGTGATACCCGTGGTGGTGCTGCCATGTCAATCCGTGCTGTTACCGGAAAGCCAATTAAGTTTGTCGGTGAAGGGGAAAAGATGGAAGATCTTGATGTCTTCCACCCAGACCGGATGGCTTCACGAATTCTGGGGATGGGGGACATGATGACCCTAATCGAAAAGGCCCAGAAAGATTTCGATGAAGAGCAAGCTCAGGCCACAATGGATAAGATGCGTGAAAATACTTTTGATTTCAACGACTTCTTATCACAGATGGACCAAGTAACGAAGATGGGTCCATTAGAAAACATCATTAAAATGATGCCGGGGATGGCCAATAACCCTGCATTAAAGAATTTGAACCTTGATCCAAAGCAATTAGATCACATTCGAGCCATTATTTACTCCATGACTCCAGAGGAACGGGAAAATCCTGACTTGATGAACCCAAGTCGGCGTCGGCGGTTAGCTGCTGGGGCTGGCCGGCCAATTGTGGAAGTTAACCGAATGATTAAGCAATTTAATCAGATGCGGAAGATGATGAAACAAGTTACTAATGGTAATTTTAATGGAATGCAGAATATGTTTGGTGGTCAAATGCCGGGAATGCCAGGTGGTCGAATGGGACAAATGGCGATGAGTCACATGGCACGGAAGATGAAAAAGGATAAGCAAAAGCGGATTAAGAAGTTACGTAAACTACGGAAAAAACACTAAATAATAAACAATAACCGGTTAGTTAAGGGCGATAAGTGATTAGCTAACTGGTTATTATTTTTAAAATTATTATAAAGAGAATAATTTGTTTGAACTGCAAGTTAGAACACACTTAAATAGACATTAATTATAATTATGAAAAATTAATTAAGACCTTTAATCGTAATTTTTCAATTTATCCAATTATCACTTGATTGATTTAAAATTAGACATCTTGCTATCAAAAACTTAAAGGGCTAAAATTACGGTGATTTGGTAAAGCTATGATAAGCCTTTTACAAAACTACATAGAGAAAACTAGCCGATAGGTGGAGTGATTAACATGGTTTCAAAGAGAAATAAAAAGTACTTAATTACAAAACAGGAACGGTTAATTCCGCATTATGGATTGCGGAAGTTAAGTGTAGGGGTTGCTTCTGTTTTGTTATCAACGTCAATTTTAATGGGGATGGCCACAAAAGCTCAGGCTGATACTGTTGACGGAGAAGCTAATCAGGAGATTGGTCAAACTACTAAATCTTCAGTAAAAGGCTCGACTAATTCAGTTACCCTGAAAGATAATCAAGCACCGACTGAAACTTCGACAACACAAAAACAGGATCAGACACCAGCAAAATCGACTACTTTGGATAATGATTCTCAGCAGACCGTTCAAGCAACCGTTACCCCAACCACTTCCATTAATGATCAGGTTGGCAGAACAATTAATGTTGTTACTCATGACGTTACTGAAACTACTGGAAATAAGGCAACAGGATAACGGGGGACAACTGACCTTGATTTAGAATTGTCCGTGGCTGCTGACGAGATTAGTAAGATTAAGAATGGTGATTATCTTGATATTAGTTTAGGCCTTCCTTATACCACAGTTGATAATCATACTTATGTTTTTAGCTATGGTGCGGTAAATAAAGATAATCAGACGCCAATTTATTATCAAGGAATGATTGTTGGATATCTAGTTCCTGCAGGAAATACAGAAAGTTATAAGCAATCAGTTCCTCAATATTCAGGGTCGGCTAATCCTAATTGGAATGTTATTGATAATGACAGTAGTGAAGAACTTGCAAATCTTGGAAGCAATGGTTATTACCAAATCGTTTTTAATAATGCCCTAAGCGAATATGTAAAAAGGGAATCCCGGTAAGAATAAGAAGTTAACGATTAGTGCGAACCTAACTTGGTACAATCCGAGTGGTAATGGTGAAAGAAGTGTCTATAAACCCAGTGAGATGATTTCTCTTTATGGTAATAATCAATCATCCTCGAAGTATACGCCAAGGGATGACTTGAAGATTGGTAATCAGACATTTTCTAGTGGTATTAGTTTAAGTGTTGTCCCTAAAAAGCAGGGGACTAGTGAAATCCCGGTTGCAGATAAGATCGTTCAAAATTCGCAAACTGGTAGTATTCAGGCTCACACATGGATGAAAATTGGGGATAGAGAGTATCTTCAAATTGTCGACCCAACTCAGAGCGTGGGAATCTCACTAAAAAATTTAGGAAGGGACTTTACAATAACCGTAACGAAACCAGCTAGTAACGAGAATGTTAAAACTAGTTTTGTAAGTGCAAAAGACCTGAAAAAGCAATTACAAAAGAACATTGTTCCGGTTGGTAATAATGACTCATCATACCTTAGTGATCAAATCGCTAACGAGGACTTTTACCTCTCGGATCAATTTGCCTACACAATGCCCCAAATAAATGTTGTTGTTTCAAACACTGGTGATAACCAATTAACTTATCATGTAACAATTGAGGGAGATTATGAGGGATTTAGAGCAACTTCAAAAGATGAAACTTCAGCAATAACCTTAATCACATGGAAACCCACTGACCAAGTTGCACTAATGCCAGGTAAAGGAATTAATAATTTTAATGAAGATTATCAAAAAGTTTCTTATCATAACAATAAGTGGCTTAACGGCTATCAGATTCAGAGTAAGGCAGTATTCGACTATATGAATAGTCATCCTTGGCATGTTACTGTAAGAAGTCAAGGTAATTCTAAGCCTGAATACGATTCAGATTATGGCTATTGGATTGGCGCAAGTACAAATGCAAAGCCAACCAATAAAGCATATGTCGACTTAACATATTATGGTTTTGTTAACCAAACGATCCATTATGTTGATGTAAATGGTAATCAGATGCTGGGTAATGATGGTAAACCGATTCCTGATACACCTCGTCTGGTGACCTTTACTAGTGATACTGGGGAAGAGGGTTCCTTTAAGACAGATAGCTACTTTAGCGATACCAACATTCCTCCGGTAAAGGATTATTCAACTTATCGGGGCCAAAAGTCGACTGATGGTAAGAAGATAACATACAGCGGAGAAAAGATTACTAAGATTGGTGATGAAGGTAAATTTACGTATCCTCATTCTGATTTTATTGAATATGTTGTGTATGTTAAGAATAGTGATCCAAAACCAACTCCACAGCCGGAAACAGTAAAAGATAGTAGAACTGTTACTGAAACAATTCATTATGTTTATCAAGATGGAATCAAAGCGGCAAATGATGAAACACAACAAATCACCTTTACACGAACTGGTTCTAAGACATCCAATAGTACTACTTGGAATGATTGGATACCTGCAGAAGGAACATTTAATGAAGTAGTATCACCTGAAATTAAGGACTATACTCCCAATATAAAGACAGTTAATGAAATCAAGATAGCTCCAGAAGATAACAATATTGAAAAAACAGTTATCTATACTAAGAATTCAACACCAACGTCAGGAACTAAACCGACACCGACTCCACAGCCAGAACCAAAGCCAACGCCGACTCCAGAGCCGCAACCAACGTCTACGCCAACACCGGCACCACAACCAGTACCGGCACCAGAACTTCAGCCTCAACTGACACCAAAGTCAGCGCCACAACCAGGAACAAGTAATCCTTCTTCTAAGTCTGAAGGGTTAGTTGAGCCTCAAGCCGAGTCACAGCTAGTACAAAATGAAAGTCGGCAACTACCGCAAACCGGATCAGAACAAGCTAAGGGATTAATGGCTCTTGGTATTGCTAGCTTATTGACTAGTTTCGGCCTTGGAATGAGGAAAAAGAAAAATATTTAAGCTGTCAAGAAAAAATACTTTACATTCTTTTGGAAGACTGGTATATTATTACCTGTTAAGAAATTTATAGGGAGGTGCAAAGAATGTCCGTTAAAATTCGTTTAAAGCGTATGGGTTCAAAGAAGCGTCCATTCTACCGTATTGTTGTAGCTGACTCACGTGCACCACGTGATGGTCGTTTCATTACTTCTTTAGGTACTTACAACCCATTAACCACTCCTAAGGAAATCAAGTTTGACGAAGATGCCATTATGGATTGGTTACAAAAGGGTGCTCAACCTTCTGACACTGTTCGTAACATGCTTCAAAAGGCTGGAGTTATGAAGAAGTTCCACGAATCAAAGTATGCTAAGAAGTAGTGATGTTTAGTCATGACTGAGACAAATATTGAAGGGCTGGTTCGTAGTTTAGTAACTCCATTGTTAGAACATCCGGATGCTCTAACAATTACCAAGTCTGAAGATGATCGCTTTCAACGCTATGTCGTTGATGTTCATCCCCAAGATGTTGGTCGCTTAATTGGGCGGCAGGGACATATTGCTTCAGCACTGCGTACGGTCGTTGAAGGAGCACGTCCACGACGCTCTAATTCAAAAAAGGTCCGGTTACTAATAAATGACCACCGTCACTAAAATAAAAACTCCCACACTAATCTGTGGGAGTTTTTGTCAATTTTAGGAGAATTTGAATGAAATTTTATAATGTTGGAAAAATAGTAAATACTCACGGGATCCGTGGTGAAGTTCGGGTGATTCCCACTACCGACTTTGTTGATGAACGGTTTGCCAAGGACGCTAAGTTATATTTGGCTAATCAACAGGGAGAACCACTGGAGTTAACAATTGAATCATCACGCCCACACAAGGGTTCAATTCTTGTTAAGTTTGTTGGATATGACAATATTAATGATGTCGAGAACTTTCGCAATCGTGAATTGAGGGTTAGTGAAGAGGATCAACAGCCACTCGAAGAAGGTAGTTATTATTATCATCAAATTATTGGCTTGACTGTTAAGACAATTGATGGTCGTGAATTAGGAAAAATTAAGGAGATCCTTTCCCCTGGTGCCAATGATGTTTGGGTTGTCCAACGACCGCATCAAGCCGACTTATTGCTACCCAAGATTGATGATGTGGTAAAGAAGGTTGATCTGGATAATGGCGTAGTTGAGGTGGAACTATTGGAGGGACTTGAATAATGCGAATTGATATTTTAAGCCTATTTCCTGATATGTTTCAGGCAACTCTCGGTGAATCAATCGTTGGGAAGGCTCAAGATAATGGCTTCCTCGACATTAAAGTAACAGATTTTCGTGATTACACTGATAATAAACATAACCGGGTTGATGATACCCCATTTGGCGGTGGTGCTGGAATGCTCCTCCAAGCGCAACCAATTTTCGATGCCATGGCAGCAATTGATGAGGAAACAAAAGATCGTTATCCCAAAGGAAGGGTAATTTTGATGGATCCCGCTGGGCGAAGGTTTGATCAGGACTATGCCCAAGAATTATCACAAGAGGAACACCTTACATTTATCTGTGGTCACTACGAGGGGTATGATGAGCGAATCCGGAGCTTAGTGACAGATGAAGCATCATTAGGTGATTATGTCCTTACTGGTGGTGAACTAGCTGCAATGGTGATGATCGACGCTACCGTGCGCTTTGTTCCTGGCGTCTTAGGGAATATGTCTTCACCAATGGGCGACTCCTTTAGTAATGGCCTGCTAGAGTATCCGCAATATACTCGACCTGCAGACTTTCGGGGGATGAAGGTTCCTGAGGTTTTAACCAGTGGTAATCATCAGAAAATTAAAGAATGGCGTCAACGTGAGGCATTACGACGGACACTTGAACGTCGCCCCGATTTGTTAAAGACGGCCAAACTGACTCGTGAGCAACGGTTGATGCTTGAAGATTTGAAACTCGATCAAGATCCGGATGTTCCAGACTAGAAAGGGGTTCAAATGAAAAAGTTTATTCAACGATTACTATGGAAGCAGGATCCTGCCCTTTATCGCAGTAAGGATGCCAAACTAACCCCCAGTTTGCGGACAATTGATTTAGTTGGCCTGGGGACCGGAATGGTTGTTGGGACAGCAATCTTTACCCTGCCAGGAATTGTCGCTGCTGAACATACGGGGCCAGCAGTGCCATTGGCATTTATCGTTGCCGCGATTGGGGCCGGATTATCAGCGCTAGCGTATGCAGAGACTTCATCTGTACTGCCGTTTGCTGGTTCAGCCTTTTCATGGATTAATGTTCTTTTTGGCGAGTTTTTTGGTTGGATTGCTGGCTGGGCACTTTTGGCTGAGTATTTTATTTCAGTTGCTTTCGTTGCGTCAGGCTGGTCAGCCTATATGCAGGGGTTTCTCGCTAGCTTTGGTATTAAATTGCCCACAGCATTAACGGGGGGCTTCAATCCGCAGCGGGGTTCATATGTTGATATTTTAGCTGCAATTGCTATTTTAGCCGTGGGAATTTTAATTTCTCGTGGAGTTCACCAGGTGAGTCGGATTGAGAATATTATTGTCAGCGTTAAGCTCCTGGTCATTTTAATGTTTATTGTTGTCGGTATGACGGCTATTCATCCGCAAAACTATTCGCCATTTATTCCGCCTCATGTCGCTGGAACAACATTTGGTGGCTGGCAGGGGATCCTTGCCGGAACAGCACAAATTTTTATTGCTTACGTTGGCTTTGATGCAATTGCGGCTAATACGGCTGAAACAATTAATCCCCAAAAGACAATGCCGCGAGGATTAATTGGGACGCTGGTTTTAGGAACTGGCTTTTTCATTGCAGTGTCTCTCGTCCTTGTGGGGATGTTTAAATACAGTCGTTATGCAAATAACGCAGAACCAGCCGCTTGGGCACTCCGCCAGTCGGATCATTACCTTACTGCTAATTTGTTATCAATTGTTGCTATTGTTGGAATCTTTTCGGCATTAATTGCGATTCTATTAGCCTCATCACGGCTGATCTATGCTTTTGGTAGAGATGGTCTTCTTCCCCGAAGCTTGGGTCATATCGATCGTAAGCATGTGCCTAATCGGGCATTATGGATGATTACGTTTTTGGCAATGATCCTGGGCTCCGTTTTTCCGTTCACGTTCTTGGCAACACTAGTATCTGCGGGAACCCTTGTGGCATTTATCTTTGTTTCACTAGGAATCTATGCTCTTCGTCCTCGAGAAGGGAAAGATCTTCCTGAAGCTCAGTTTAAAATGCCCGGTTATCCGGTATTGCCAACAATCTCGGCTTTATTTTCTGCAGTGATTTTCTGGGGATTGAATGCCGATGCTAAGATTATGATGGTTCTTTGGTTCCTTATTGGCTTAATTATTTACTTTGCCTATGGTATTCGTCATTCGATTATTAATCAGGAACATCAATCAAAATAACCCTTGAAAGGGAAATGAAAAGCTAGTATAGTAATAGATGGCTGTTTAGCCATAAGAAACGGTATTCCGCTGCCCACATCGGACATGAATGTCGGCGAAAGGAAAGAATTTTTTATGCGTCAAAACAAGTTAATCGAAAAGATTACTGCAAGTCAATTACGGGATGATATTCCAGATTTCCGTGCCGGTGATACTGTTCGGGTTCACGCCCTCATCGTTGAAGGTTCACGTGAACGTGTTCAGATGTTTGAAGGTATCGTTATCAAGCGTCACGGTGCTGGTATCAGTGCTACCTACACTGTTCGTAAGATCAGTAACGGTGTTGGTGTTGAACGGACTTTCCCAGTTCACTCACCACGTGTTGCTAAGATTGACGTTCTTCGTCATGGTCGTGTACGTCGTGCTAAGTTGTACTACTTACGTGAACGTACTGGTAAGGCTACTCGGATCGCTGAAAAGCGTCGCGACAAGTAGTAAGAGAGAACCCTTGTGTAGCAAGGGTTCTTTTTGTTTTTAAATTTAATTTGCGGTAAGAAATAGAGCAAAAAAATAATAGTTAAATAGCCAATGGTAGGTTTTTGGTAGGTTTTTCTACAAATTATCAAGTTTAGCTGCCTCCTCATTAATAACATTTTGCGTTACGTGAAGATAAATCTGTCGAGTAATATTTCCGTTACTATGCCCAACTCTTTTCTGAATTACATATAGGGGAACACCGAGTTCTGCTAATTTTGAAATATGAGTGTGACGGAAAATATGACTACTTAGTGGCTTGTCGATTTTGAGATTATTTTTTGCTATACGTAAAAAGGAATTTACAGCTGAGGTTTGAATTGGTGTTCCATTTTGCGTGCAAAAGATAAAATCTCTGCTATTATGATTATGTTTACGATCAAAGTATATCTTAACTGCCTTTTCTGGAAGAATAACGGTTCTTGTAGATGAGGCTGTTTTTGTATGTTCACTTTTCTTTTGTTGAGATATTTTAATATGGTTATATTCGAGGGTACCGTCAATATTTACGAACCAACGTTCATCTTTTTTATAGACATCATCGAAATTAAGAGCAGTTGCTTCGCCAATCCTTGAACCTGTTAGGTAAAGCCATTCGAATAGTTGAGCATAATTTTTGTTACGCTTATATGTGTAATCGAGCAGGGCCTTCATTTCACTTTCTTCCAGAAATTTATTTTGTATTTGCTGACCGCTGATAGGCGACTTGTAATTTATTTTGACATCGTTTACGGGATTAGATTTGATATAAGAGTGTTCGACAGCATAATCAAATATAGAGTGTAAGAAATACTTGAATTTTGATACATAACCACTAGATAATTTTCTGTCACCATACATAAGCTCTTCTAATTTCTGTGAGATAACTAGGGATGTTATATTTTCAACTAACGAATCTGGAGGGAGCATGCTTAGAAGAGTTCGTTTCATAGTCATATGGTTATAGTAAGTTGAACGACGGACTCGCTTCTTCTCATCATCAAGATATTCGGTGAGTAAAGATTCGAAGGTAACATTATGAATCAAAGTAGTTCGCTTAACTCGGCTTATTATTTTGTTGATTTTATTGTTAAGTATTATTTGAGCCTGTTTAGCGGTCTTCTTCTTATCGTCATTCATGGTTACACTTACGGTTTTCTGTTTATTTGTTAGTGGGTCTTTGTATTGCTCAAAGAAGCGGTACTTTTTATCTCGTTGTTGCTTCCACATAGTTATTCCTCCTCAAAATCAATCATGCTAACTGATTCTTCTAAATCATCTAATAGTTCATTTTCTTCGATAAATTTAATCCATTTTTCTTTTGGAGTATGGTTATTAGCCTTGAGGGCCTTGGAGAGCTTATCATGAATATTAGCGATAAATTCATTAGTAAATTTATCTACTTGTCTTTCAATTCGTGCGTCATTCCATCGTTTAGCTGGCTGACGCTTTTTATTTTTGGCTTGTTGATCTGCTCTAACTTTATCTTTGAAGTTAGCGATAGCAGTTGAATTGTTGTCGATATATTCTAGTAGTTCTTCTTTATTCATAATGTGATGTTCCTTTCGTACATATGTTCTTTTTGAACAATAGAAAAAGCCATACACAATAAAGTGTATGGCTTACCAACTGTGATGTTTAACGTTTGAGATATCCTCGAACCTATCACTCTAATGTTTGCAACTAGGCAAACTCCATACCTATATTATCCACTATCTTTAATTTAATGTCAATCAATATCAAAAGTTTTTTTGATTCTTCGCTTTATAGCTTTCATATCTTCGTCAGATATTTTTCCTCGATAGTTTATAAGTCTATTTACGCTTATGCATCTCATTTGGTCCAATTTAACAACACTATCCTTCGCTAAGTAATTATAATTCCTAGCACGAAGAATATATTGACAACCTAATATATGTTTATGATTTCTTATTTTGCCTGAACTGAGAGGCGCTATAATTACTGTTCCTGTTTTATTATATTGATTTTTTGAAATAACTAAAGCTGGATGTGGTCTATTAATTTCATACCCGATATTTTCTCCTAGTTCAGTAAAATATATTTTTCCTTGAGTGGGATAAGCATTATCATCATTTCCACATAAAGTGTGATCTTCTATCTTTTTTAAACAGTTTTCAGCAAGTTCCTTTTTATGATTATTCCAAAGATCTAAAGCTTGCTTTTTATCATCAATTTTGCTACTCAAACTCATGAATAATTCTCCTTTGATTTTTTATAATTTATTATGGGAAAAATTTTAAACCTTTATTTCTATAATATGGATAATTAATGAAGTATTTTTCGATAGAATTAAAATTTTCTATTCCTTTGCCTTCTGTTTTTGTTCGATATATTCTATATGATATCATATCAGAGAGTTCTAAAGGCCAATAAGATTTAAGACGATTTGAAGTTCTCTTTTTAGCAAAATAAATTCCTTTGATACATTCGAAGTTGTTTGATGAAACATAGCGACTACCGTTTTCCAAAATAGAAATAATTTGTTTTAATAAGGCGCAGTCTTCACGCCATCCACGTGATTCTAACAATAAAACGGTACTTTCTCCAAGCCAATTTAATCTATAGCTTGCACGTTCTATTAAAAATTCTAAAGAAAGAGAATAGACTGGGTAAGGATATAAGTATTTTTTAACGTGGTCTTTTTTATTAATTAGAGAGCCGACTACTTGTATAGGTAAGGAAGAGATCACTTTGTTTAAATCACTTCTAAATTCACTATAGTCAATAAGTTTAGGATTGAAAGCACCTTCTTTTTTCCTAATATTTCTTGAGTGAAATACAACCCTTTGCCCATTATAATTTCCATTTTGCCAATACTTTTTCTTCAGGTTAAGCATATCCTTCGCAATACTATTAATAGTTGTCTTATCTATAATAATTCCGGTTATACCAAACCATATTTTGGAAATTGGTGTGGCGTCACTTATATTTATAAGTGTCGGAGTTCCGGTTTCGTCAATTGCAATAATATTGTCTACTCCATCTATTACTTTATTATCAAGAGAGGTAGGAGCTAGTTTCCATTTTTCATCATCCATACTTAATCACGTCCTTTTCCCGGAGAGGGCTTTTATTTTTGATTTATTTTCTTTGAATACATAATTCCGGCAGCAATTGCACCGACACCAAAACATATCCAAAATTTAGCACAAGAATTTTTAGGGAGGTTAAAAGCCATAATTATTATTAACCCTGAAATAGAAGTTATAATTCCAAAAAGAATAGAAATAATCCAATTTTCGCTCTTTGGTTTGGCTTTGCGATATTCTTCCCTTAATGTGTAGTTTTCAAGACTGGAAATGTTAATGAGTATGGTTTCTTTATCACTACACCATTGTGGTCGAACACTAATATGATTACTATCTATTCTGTTCAATAATTTAAATTTTGATTTACCAATTATTAGAAAAGTATCAATTGGATGGTAAAATGACATAAATCCCATTAATATAAATAGCAAAATTATGTTAATAGTCATTAGGACACAAATAAGAAATTGATTAAAGCTGATCGCATATGAAAAAGCAGAAAGCACAATAAGAAAAGCAAGGGCAATAATTGATAAACTCATTACTGAAATATAACCATAAATTCGAGTTTTGAGTGGTAGAAGGACTTGCTCTGCATATGTTAAATGGTCTAACAAGTAGATATGATAAAAGAGAGCAGAAAAGACAGGAATTAAAGCAATGAAGGTGCTAAGATAAGCCAATTCTTTTCACATCCTTTTTGATAAAATGTCTTTATTTAAAATCCTTCGTCTGTTTGCATTTTTATAGTCTGATACTGAACATCTGGGTCGCCACAGTAGGAACCGGCATCGTTCCATTGTGTCATCTTGTGTCCATCTGTGGTGTAAGAGGTATATTCCTTGAAGTTAGCTGGAACATCACTAGGGCGTTGATCTTGGGCATCGTTATTAGGTGATTGAGTATTATTGTTTTGAATTTGCTTGTTGGTATTTGACTGTTGTGTCGAACTAACTTGTTGATTGGCTGAGCTTGAAGAAGTTGAACTGCTAGTAGAGTTCTGATTTTTCTTATTTTGCTTTTTGTGATGCTTATGTTTGAGTTGAGAATTTTCTTTCTTCAAGCTACTAATTTCACTGCTTGAGTTCTTTGCTTTTGTGGACTGACTGCCGCAAGCGGTTAGGCTTCCACATACTAGTACTGCTGCACAAATTAAACCTATCTTTTTCATGTTATTTGTCCTCCCCAAAATATCTATTTTCTTAATCCAATTTGTATAAATGCATAGTTTAAGCGACTGTTTATATTATGTAAAAAATCGGGATTATAATTAATTTTGAACGTGAGATGATGCAGTTGCATTAATGACAACAATGTTTCATGTACTATTTGTCTTGTCATTGCGAGATTTATGTCACGTGGTTTAAAAATATAGTCTTCATCTTTAAGCGCTTTTATATTTCCACCACATAGTCCTTTATATAATTTTTCATCATATATATTTTGAATAGTAGGGCCAGTTGCACCATCTCTAAGCCACCTATAATAGGGCTGGAGTTCGCTATCAAAATGTGCACCGCCATCTTGATTAGCTTCAGTCATAATTATATTTTGACGTGTAAGGGAGAATTGTTCTTCTATAAAATCAAGTGTTATTAATCTACTAGTCCACCATTTCTTAAAGGGGAGCCAGTAGTCAGGTTCATAAATATAGTTAGGAGCAAACAAGTAAGTATCGTAATATCTTTTTGAAGGGGTAACAAAGTCTGGAACATCAAATCTAGCTGTTTTAAAATATGAATAGTCAGCATGCGAATCACTATATGATTTTTTAAAATAGGTGGCAAACTTCATTGAATCTTTTAATCCTAACTGGCTTAATATACTTAGTGAATTATGGCCATGTGTATTTTTATGGTCGTATAATAAAGTTCTTATAGTAACACTTGATCTACGGATAGCATCGAATTCCCCAGAATCATACCTTTTTGCATCACTAATAAGGTCATATACTGCAGTTCGAAATTGTCGATGCAAATCTTTTCTTAATTTAGCTCTAGGCTCTTGTCGCTTTGGCGATATTCTGTGAGAGGTGATAATTTGAATACTCCTTCCGATTTTATTAAATTGAAAGTGCTTGATGAAGATGAGATATATAATCACGATGAAACACGCTACGCTCTTTCTTGGAGTGGTTATACCCTCAACATTACAGAACAAGATATTGAACATTTGAAAAATGGTAAGCCCTTAATGCTTGTTGTAAATGATGAATATATTGAAATCCTAAAATTAGCTAAGTAGTCGTCATAACAGGCGGCTATTTTTGATTCAGCTTTTTCAATTCCTCTTTGATTCCTTGCAAGTCGTGATGGAGAATATAAGCTTCCGCTGAACGAACATCAGTTGCGTCTTCTGCATTAAATTTGAGAGCAGATAGTGCTCTTTTATAAATTAACTCATCATCGAAACTAGAAATCTTTTCATCAAGCTTTTTGATTTTATCTTCACGTGAGCTAAATAGTCCCATTTTTATTACTCCTTTTCTTTAAGCAATTTCTCAATTTTATTAAGCTTCATATATTCTGGCATTACATTATTTCTTTTAGTTTAAGGTTAACGATATATTCAAGTTCAATTGGAATGCCAAACACTTCGCAGAATTTGACAGAGTTATCAAATGCAAAACCGTTTCTTTTGCAAAATTGAAGAAGCAACCCAATTCCAAAAAGATTAGCTTGATACTCACTTTTATCTTTCACTGTTTCAGATTCATAATATCTAATCCCAGTATCACGATTCATGATGTGACCAAGCTCATGAGCAAATGAAAAGGGCACTTCGTTATGGTTGTGCCAGTTTGTATTTACGATTACGAGATTGTATTCAGGAAGAGTACGAGCACGAAAGTTAGGACCAAATTCACCAATTTCAACACCGATGTTGTGGTTCCAGGCAAAATCAATCAAAAATTGCATTAAATCATCTTTCATAGAGCCACTTCTTTTCAGTTCTGGTGTCTAGCTAATATTGCCTTAATCACTTCCATGTCTTCCTTGGAAACGGGTTTACCACCGTATGAAAGAACAATAGGATCGTTTTTAATGTCTACCTGTTTCTGCTGTTTCTTCGCCTTACGACCTAAAAGGTAATCAGCGGAAACATTAAAATAATTTGCAATATTAGTAACGGCACTACTAGAGGGCTCAGCTTTACCTGTTTCCCATTTCGTAATAGTTTGCTGTGACACGTGAAGTATTTTGCTTAACTCAGTTTGGGACATTCTTTTTTGATTTCTCAAATCACGAATCTTGTCACCAATCATGATTGTCATGCCTCCTTAGCAATTTGTATAGTTAAATTATAGCCCCGTTATACATAATTTTAACTATTTTAGTAAAAATAAGGGTAAAAGGTGTTTACATTTAATAACTTTAATGTATAATAATAATTGAAAGTTAAGCAAAGGAGGTTTGACAATGAGAAGAGAGCTTCGAGCTTTGCGAGCAGGAGCAGGAATGACTCAGCAAGACTTAGCCGCTAAGTTGGGTGTTACAAATATTTCTGTTTCGCGTTGGGAAAGTGGTAAAGCTATTCCAAGTCCCAAATACATTAAGAAAATGGCTGAAATGTTTGGAGTAGCAGGGAAAGATATTTTTTTTAATTTAGTTACAACTAAAGTTGATAAAAATAGTGATAAAGTTACACAATAGTTAGTAAAGGTGGAGGTGTTAATGATGTTTACTTACAAATTGCAAAGTAAAGAAAACAGCGTAGCAACCATTTCACTAGACGGTTCATATGAACACGATATTTATGTACCTGCACAACAAGAACGTGATGAAGATTTCAGTAGCTTCACACGATAGGAGGCGGTGAGATGACGAGCTTAAAAGACAAGCTTCAAGAACTACAAAAAAAGTACCCCCAAGAAAAACTGAGAGCACTTGTAATCAAAGATAGCGATTTGAATTTTGCTTTTACATTTAGAAGAGCAATCGGAGTAACAACTATCGAAAGCAATCGCTACAATGGCATTTTGTATCAGCGAATTACTCAAGATAGAACCGATTTTGGAAACCCTAATTCATTAAAGGTTGAACTAATTGTTAACAGTAAATACTTTGACGTTTCAACAGTTCGTTCTCTGGCATTAGTTAAGAAATATGAAATATAAATTCATCATATTCTTCTGAATAACTAATGCCGTTCTTAGAAGCCCAAGACCAAATATGCTGCTTGAAATCAGGAACTTCATCAAAGGCTTGAACATTTACTTTGAATTGACTTTTACCACTTTGTTTAGCCCTTTTTAATTCCATATCAAGTAACAAATGGTCTTGCTTTTCAAACATTTTAAGATCGTCTCTTGAATATTTAGTCATAAATATCGCCTCCTTTCATAAGGAGATGCTTCAAGTATAGCAAAAGAAAGGAGTTGATCAGATGAGTCCATTCAGATACCAGTTAACAAGCGAAGAGTTTAGAAAAGAATGGAGCGTTAAAAACGGTGAGCCAATGAGTACAGCTACACTTTGGCGACGCAAGTCTTGGGCACAAGAACATTACCCACAATGGAGAAAAGTGTTCCTTTACGGTGGACGGATTGACTTAAAAGAGTATCAGAAATTTGAAACTTTCTACTCTGAGAAGCAGTACGAAGCCCATCAAGACCCACACTTGAAGATTATGGAGGAGATGTAATGGAGAAGTTAACTTTACTCTTTCAAGTATTAACTTTGGTTTTTGTATCAATAGATTTGTTTATAAGTCTAATAAATAGGAGGTAATCATGGCACAGATAGTATTTTTCACTGCAGTGGCAATTGCAATGCTGATTGTGCTGGGGAATTCGTTTCAAGAGGTAAAGAAAAAAGCCACCAAGAAGGTGACTAAATGATTATATACATATGGGTCTACTTACTGGCTCAAACAGCTTTGTTTTGTTGGGCAATTAATAAACGACCAATTGTTTATGTATATTTTTCAATTCCATACTACATAATAACTATTTTATTACTTCTTAAAGCTTATTCATTAGTATGAACATCATCTTTATTAAAGCAACGTAAAAGCGTATCAATTTTTTGCTGGTCCTGAAGAACTAGGTTTGATAAATGGTCAAGGCAAGTTCGTATATATTCACGATAATTTGTAGCGCCTTGTAGTACAAAATTCTGCAATTTTTCAAAGTCCATTTTCTTTGCTTGGTCACGAAAAAGTGTAGATGCATCAGCTGCAACGCTAATAACTTCCTCTTGGATTGAACCATCTTTTACTGGACCATGGAACTCAAGTTTTCCTCTGACAATATTAAGTCGATGAATTAATTGACGCTCATGTTTAATACGAGTGTTCAAATTAGCTATTCGTAGTTTTAACGTTTCAAGTCGTCGATTGTAAATGTTATCTACTATTGCACTGATTGTAGGAGATAACAATGAAACAACCGCAATGACTGTAGTGATTGTCCATCCAAAGTTCATTTATTTTCACCTCCTTTCACTAGGAGATGAATTAAGCATATCACATCGAAAGGAGGTGTAAGTCATGATTAACGAAGTTCTGCACTCACGGTTGATAGCATTCGCACTTGGAGCGTGGATGGTTTACTGCGGTTCAATCGGTGCATATGACGGGGCATTATTTATCCCGTTCATCTATGGATTGCTATTGCTACTCAACCACATGGATCAAAAAAAGAGCACCCGTTCCGCAAAAACGAATGCTCAAAAGTAAATCACATATCAAATATAGATTCGAGGTCAATTATAAATGAAAATTATGGAAAAAGAAACACCTGCAATGGCTGCATACTACAAAGGCTGCATTGAAGGATTGGATTTAATGGCGCTTGATACCACTAATGCTCACTGTTTACACGTGAATGAAGTTAACGATTTAATGGCATATTTTGCGATGAAAGAAATTCTGAATGACCATTTAAGCGTTGAAATGGGGTGGCTGTAATGAATAACGAAGAACAATTACGTATAGCAGAACAGCGTTGGTTAGATCCGAGCAACGATCCTCATTACTGCGATGAAGACGATGAAATGACCGAGCAAGAAAAAGCCGACTGGAAGGCTGACGAAGAAGAGGATTAGCAATGAAAGATACTGGAGAATGGACTGAATATTTCAAGGAAACCACTAAGAAGATAGCTAACGAGTTGCTGATTGAAGCCAAGCAAGAATCTAAGACCTATGGCGAAGCAACTAGATATATTAAGCGTCTTAATCAACAAGCCTACGGTGATATTACCGATCCAGAGGATCATGCTGGAATGAAGCTCAATGATGCCGTATGTGGATTAGCTATCCGGATGATTCATGACGAAGAACGAAGTTTACCAATTAACAGAGGTGAAAGTAATGACTGAAAAGCAATCAGTATTTGAAACGTTATCGAAGATTGACGTCTCAAATCACATTCAAGTTATCAAGATGCGAAAAGGTCCAGCTTTGAAGTACGTTTCATGGGCTTGGGCTTGGAACATGGTTAAGAGTAAGTACCCAGATGCTACTCGAAAAATTGAAGAATACCCGGAATACCAGTACGACCAAAAAGAAGGGAAATGGTACGCCACCGGACAAATGCTAGATTACCGAATTACACCAGCCGGGTGTGAAGTTAAGGTTACAGTCACTATTCAAGGCGAGGAGTATTCAGAGCGTCTATACGTGATGGATATGCGTAATCAGCCAGTTATGCAGCCTAATATTTCTCAAATTAACAAAACTCAGCAACGGTGCTTAGTAAAAGCACTGGCAATGGCTGGGCTGGGATTAAACCTCTACGCTGGCGAAGATTTGCCGATGGGTGATATTTCAGAAAATGACAAGAAACAGGCTGAAGCTAAGAAGCAAGCTGAAAAACAACAGGTAAAAGAACGGCTTGATAAAGCATTGAATATCTTAGCTGAAGAGCAAGGTACAACCGCAACTGAAGTTAAGTCAGCATTGATTGAACAGTACAAGAATGAACCTGCATACAAAGAAAATCCAGATGGTGCCTTGTTAGCCGGAGCAACCGCTATGTATAAGCAACTTCAAATGGAGAACCAAAAGAAACAGCAACAAGCGGGGTGATGTGATTGTACGGCAAGTTAATTAGTACGTCCGGTAATACCGTTCAGATTGCGCTAGATGATGAATTAAGTATTAATCGTTTAACTACCCTAGCCAACGGCAAACAGCCCACAGTCGAGCTATCAGTCGAAGATGGGCGCCACATTACACCAGACCAGCGTAAGAAAATATATGCTCTGATTAATGACTTCTGTACTTATACCGGATATGTTCCGGAGGAAGCCAAGGCGTACTTCAAGAGTATGGTTGAAGGAATCTTCAATATTGAACCGTTTAGCTTGTCGGATTGCTCTGTTACTACTGCTAGTTACATGATTACGACTATCTTAGATTTCATGTTCCACGAAGATATTCCGTTTAGAACTAAAATCTGGGATTCACTGCCAAGCGACTTCCCACGAGTTGCCATGTGTATTAAGCACAAGCGCTGTGCTATCTGCTTAAAGGAACATGCAGATATTGACCATGTAACCACTGTTGGAATGGGACGTAATCGAAATACAATCAATCACACTGGAATGTATATTGAACCGCTATGTCGGGTACACCACACAATTAGGCACGCAATGGGAATCAAGAGCTTTATGCAGCGATACCATTTGAAGCCAATTAAGGTAACACCTGAGTTAGCCAAAGAACTTCATCTAGGGAGGATAGATTATGCCGAAGCGCAAAGTTAAAAACGTTAATAGAACATTTAATGGCGTTTGGATTCCTAAAAAATACTGGCTAGATGAAAACCTATCAATAGTCGAAGTTACTTTTATGGCAGAGATAGAAAGTCTTGACGGAGATAACGGATGTTATGCAAGCAATAATCACTTTGCAGAATTCTTTGGAATGACTGCTAGTCGAGTATCACAAATAATTAACTCATTAAGTGATAGAGGATACCTTCAAATTTCTTATGAAAAGAATGGTAAGCAGGTAGTTAGCAGATTAATTAGGGTAGTTAATAAATTAAATGGGGGTATTAAGAAAACTAAATCACCTATTAAGAAAACTAAAGGGGGGTATTTAGAAAATTGTGAAGGTAATAATACATATAGAGTAATACAAGATAATAATACAGATAAGAGTAATAAAGGGTCGGCACAGCCACCCCACCTATCCGCACAGCGGAAAGAAGTTATTGATTATCTGAACAAGAAAACGGGTAAACGATTCAAGCCTAACGCTGATGGTAATAAGCGAGTAATTGATCCTCGCCTAAAAGATGGTTACACGGTTGATGACCTTAAACACATCATTGACGTTAAGTATGCTCAATGGCATGGGAAGACCTTTAGTAACGGTCAACTTGGGGACAACTACTTGCGACCGGAAACGCTGTTTAGAGTATCTAAAATCGAGGGATACCTGAACGAAGAAATGCCGAAGCATAAGTCTAAAGAACCTACACCATCTTGGATTGACCAAGAAGAACCTAAGCCGACTAAAAATCCTGATCCACGTATTCAGCATGGCTATGTAATGCCAGATGACAGCATGGAATCAATACCAAAGTGAGGTGTGATACATGATAACAGCAGTTAAAAGCAAATGGGCATCAACGATTAAGCGGCTAGAAGTTTTACCACAGGATAAATTCATTGGTGATGACGGTATTGTCTACTACAAGGCCAGTGGGTCTGTTAAGTCTAACCTGCGTGTAGCTGTGTATTATCTTGGGTGCCTTGACGAACGAGGCGAAGATTACCAAGTGCCGTTTGACCGAAAGAAGTTTGAAAGCTTGTTGAGTGAGCCTGTTGGGAAAAAGAAGCTTGATGAAGCAATCAGGATTAAGCATGAGTGCGCCGAGATGGCAAGGAGAAATGCGTATGAAGTTTGAACGACTGAAAGCGACTACAGAATGATGAAAACTATTTGCCCTTACGAATTGTTTGTAAGAGTAATCCCATTACATCAATGGCAATTTCAATTAACTTTTGCTGAGCATTTTCATCACTTGTTACAACGTAGAGGACTTGCATAACTTGAAAAATATAGAGAATATATTGCGCACATACTTCGACACTTGGGTTTTCTTCGATCTTTTGACCAATGGAATTCTTATATTGCTCGTAGGAAGTACGCACAAAGACCTTTGCATCATCAAAATTGGAGCTATTGTTGCTGGAATTTGTACTTTGTTTGTTACTGCTGATCGGGTCCCCCGTTTTATAGCTAGATTCTTCACGAGGTACTTCAGAGATATGTCCAAGCATTTTAGAAATCCGTTTGAATGAGTTATCAGGATTTGCTTGAAGAGAATTTAATAATGAATTTGAAATAGATGCTAGCTTAATGTTTTGACTATTTAAAAAAGGCTTAATGTTTACTTTTAACTGAGAAGCAATGCCAACATTTTGAAAATCCAATTGCTTTATTTTTATATTGTTAGTTGCTGCTAACAATCCTGGCTGCTCAATTAATGATTTTGCTGGATAAAAAGCATTTAATGCCTTATAAAGTTGACTGCCATAATTGAATTCTCCTAAAGTATCGTGAGCAACTGCAAGAGCAGAACTAATAGCTCCATCTTTAGTGGGAATAGTTAATGATTTTATAGCAGCAAACTGAGCAACATTAACGGTGTTTGAAAAGGATTTTGTTGCATTGAGCGCTCGTGCGTTTTCTTCAAAGTATTTGCTTACCGGTGTAATTGATTTATAAGCGTCCATTTGAGCCTTTAATGCTTTAGACATGCCCAAACCGTAATCTTTAGGAATAGTTTTAAAAGCAGATATATATAATCTGGCAGCGTTTGAAGCACCATAGAATTCCTTAGCAAAATTATTCAAGTTGCTTTGAATACCGAAGACGTTATTTTCTTTAATATGTATCAGCTCGATTCTAAAATTTTTAATTGCGAGCTTAATTATACTACTACATTTATGATTAACAAGCAGAGAGGACACAATATGTTGTGGAAATTAATACAAAAAGAATTAAAAAAGCAAGGTATGACAGCTTACCGATTATCAAAAATAACAGGGCTTAGTCAGAATACCTTGCAGAATTACAAGCATGGTCATGAGCCGAGCTTTAGCAATGTTGTCAAGATTGCTGATGCCTTAGGCGTTAGCTTAGATGAATTTAGGAGTGATAAGAAAAATGGATAGTGTGTTGTATGCGGTGCTGTGGTTTGCGATTGCGCTGATTGCAGTAGTGACGATGAATTTTGCTGGTGGCTGGGTACTGTTGCCGGTGGTGTTAGTGATTATCTTAGCGTTCATTGCAGGGCGCATGCGGGAAGGATGGTAGAAATGAAGATTGGCGAAATTGTGTCGAAGTGTAATGCAGTGTTCGACAACGAAAGAATATGTTTACGTGCAGAATTTGATGAAACTTCTTTCTCAATTAAGCGGACTGATGTAAGTGGATTTAGTGAGGTTGTCGAAGTTCCTTTGGCTTCAAATTGTTTAGTTGATTGCACTATTAATATTTGGAGTGTGCGATTAAGCAATATGGTCAAGTACATGATTGACGGTACAATAACAACCATTCTGGAAACTCCGAAAAGTACATTGTATCCGGAAAAGAGGTATCGTCTAGTGGCTAAGCGCAAAATTGACCAAATGCCTAAATACGTTAAAAAAATAATTACAGGATTTGATGAATTTATTATTGATTTCACTAATCTAAAAAGTGAAGCAATGCAGTATAACGATAGCGATTTAAAAGTGCTTGTGGAACGTGAGCCATCATTAGCTCCAGCAATTGATGCCATGAAGGAACCAGTGGAGGACGAATGAGAGAGGGATGGTAATGATGTACCTGTACATGTTTCAATCAAAGGATTATGTCCGTGATGATTGCGTAGAAGAGTACATGGTAGCTGCTAACACGAAGAAAGAAGCTGTCAAAAAGTTTAGACAAATTCTGAACGAAAACAACGCCATTCTAAATTTTCATGTACAGGTGTACAGCCCTGATTGGTGGAATGTATATCGTTATCCGCTTGAAAAACTGGAATTAATGCGATTTGGCGGTGAAACAACAATGCCTTGCAAAATATGGAGGGATGCAAATGAGCATATATGACTTTTCAGCAATTACAGCAACTGGTGCAATTGGCTTTGTGCTGGGAGTGGTAACCACAATTAAGGTTGACGATACGCACGAAAGGATTAAGCACAAGTGAGACATTTTGGAAAGAAGGTTCATTACAAGGATTGGGACTTCGATTCGATTAAGGAACGTGACTTCTTCATTCAGTTCATCGAGAATAGCGGAAAGAAGTTCAAGGTACATCCAAGTTACAAGATAATTGATAAGTTCCCGGTTGGTGGATATAACCAGCGTGGGATTACGTACGCACCGGACTTTGTTGTATTTAGCACTGACGGAACCGTTGAGCACGTTTACGATGTGAAAACGGGAATTAATCAACGAGCAGTTGATACGAGCGCTAAGCTACGTTTTAAGCTGTTCTCGCTAAGAACTGGATTACCAGTCGAGGTGGTTGTCCCTCGTCAGCATGATTTCAAGATGAAATTATTTGGGTTTACTAATCCGAGGATTCAAGAGGCTCATGCTCGACACGATATTCACGGTAATGTTCGACGAAGAAAGAATGGAGAACCTTACTACGACTACTACAACGTATACAAGAGCATTGATTATGATGTACACGACCTAATCGGATTTTAGGAGGAAACATGAAATCGAAGAAAAAGAAGCAAAAAAGCCGTCTCCGAAAGAAGCGGGAACGGCGGAAAGAAAATGAATTGAAGAGGGAGCGTCAAGATGGATTGCATCACACCAATGCTAAGCGAAGCCCTCAACAGTATTGATGACTGGGGCGATTTACGTGAAAAAGTAGAAAACATCTTGCCACCTGGCGATTGGCGGTTACAAGAGATTCTTAAATTTAGAAAGCGGATAGTACTAGCGGAGAAATCAAGAGAACAGCATGATATAACAGCTATTCGACAGGAATTAGCTAAACGCAAGCTTACGGATAAGCAATATCAAACAGAGTTCTTATATCAACACGGTTTGTCTGCTGGAAAGATAACGGCAATTATAGATATTGCTAGAAGCACCGCCGATAAAATTATTCTTGAATATCGAAATAACCACTATGGTGAAAATCGAAAGATATTAAAAATGACTGATGCCTTAGCGCTAATGAGAGCTGAATAAAAAAAGACGCTCTACCGTGAGAGCGCCCTTGAGATATAAATTAAAGCAAATCAATTATATCACAAGGGACGAGGGGTGTAGAGCGTGGTTGACAGCGTATTTGGTAATTTGGATAAAGAAGCCACAAAAGAAGCATTCAAGGAGTATCTAAGGGAATGGAAGAAATACAAGCTTAAGGCAATGCAACGGTTCCCAGGTTTGAAGTCGCCTAGCATGGACGGACAGCCGAACGATGGGACACCACATGACCCGGACCAAAAGTTCGTTAACCACGCTGAAGCCGTTTATCAGTACAAGACCAGAATTAAATGCTGCGAGGTACTGATGAGCGTTGGTGAAGATGAGGAAATCTTAGGTGATATTCTACTTCATCGCTTCATTAAGAACTGGTCAGCAATTAGAACGATGAATTACATTAACGAGCATTATAACGCTTATATGAGCGAGAGAACGTTCAGAATGAAACAGGAACAAGCACTATGGGAAGGAGCTTTGATGTGTCCTGATGATTCAGTGAGAATAAAACGCTGAAACGTTGCCGGTTTATTGCCGGTTTTCTGCCGGAAGTTTGCCGGTAAGTTGCCGTTTTGACATGGAAAACAGCCGTATTATGGTATTGTTCAAAAAATTAATTGAACTCACAATTACCAAATACTTTTTGACCTGAGCACGAACGACTTCAGCGTTCATGTCATTAAACTGCTTAGATAGACGTCTGTTACTTATGCTTACCTCAGGATCTCTCTGTTAAGAAGCGTAGGTGTGTGGAACGGTAACCAAGCCGGTGATGGATGCAAGCTCCATCATCCACATTGAGACTAGCTTCCAATTAATCCAATTTTTACATGTAATGTACTGATACGATTTCATAAATACTCCCTGTGTTATACCGTCTCTGCTAGTCTCACGGTAGCCGTGCTGTTATCAGCAGAAGAGTGCGGTAATCTTACTCAACGGCTAGAAGATTACAATTATTCAGAACACTAACGTCCGTTACAGGAGTAGGCGGAAAACTACGACCGGGTGCGGGAGTTAATTAGTTCTGATTATGTGAATGCGTGAAAGTAGACACCAAGCGACAACGCTTGTGGGGGCAGTTCCCAGTGTTCACTTTGGAAGGCAATATATATCTGGAGGTGAAACTAGCACCTCACTAGTCTTATGCCTTCCATATTGAAGCACAATCAATTAAAGGAGATGTTAAGCCTCCTCTTTTGATATTAACAATGCTTCAGCTATGGTCCTCGGTAGGGCATGAATAGGGCAGCCGTTTCCCTGGCCTGCATAGCTAGACTATTCACGCACAGCAGCGGTTCGACTCCGCTCTCTAGCTTTGTGAGCAATCATCAAAAGCTCAACAAAGGGATGTGATAAGGCCCTTTACTTGTCCTTTATTTTTAAGCACCTAGATTGCTTACAAACTTCAACAAGCACCCAAAAAATATATTTACATCTATATATTAGTTAATAGCAACACCGCTTGTTGAAGTCGTACTCGGCGTGGAAAACCGAGTACACATTTTATTTTTACCTCAGCCTAGCCTTTATGACTAGGCTTTTGTTATAATTAACATTTAAGGAAGGAAATGAGTCAAAATGTTTAGATCGTCTAGAAAATTTTTTCGAGTTTATTACTATATCTCATCTTTACTTCCAATTTATTTGTTCATAGTAATATTTATGATTAGTATAAAATTTAAGAACATCAGAGAACAAATAACAAATTTTAAAATAAATTCTAATTATAAGTTGACCTTCTATGCATTTATAGTTTTACTTCTTATATCTGTGTACAGTCTTTTTAAGACTAAAAGAATTATAGAAGAAACAAAAAAACATTCACGAGCTCTGGGAACAACCAACGTTCTTTTAAAAGACCAATATAATCCTGGATTTAGGGAATTTATACTGAGTGTAATATTGCCTATGATGTCTACTTTTTCTATTGATGACTACCCGTTATCGACTTTATTGATGGTATTGTTTTTTCAGTTATTTATTTATATTTTCTTCCTTAATTCCTCAGATTTCTTTCCAAATTTATCTCTTTTCTTATTTGGATATTCAGTATTTATAGTAAAGAAGTCTGATAAAACAGACAGCAAATTAAAATATATTTTTGGAAAAACGAGTAATATAGATAGCATTATTAATAAGGATCAACAATTCAAGGTGATAGCAATAGGTGAACCGGAATATTGCAACAATATAGGTGTTATTAATGAGTAGTTATTAATAAAATTAAGGGGATATAGATTGTGAATCTTGTTAGAGTACTAGTTATTAATGAACAAAAAAAGTATCAATTAAATTTTGACAATGATCAACTTAATAGCTTGTCTGAAATGATAAAGAAGCCGTCTGAATATGGCATGGTAAATTATCTTGACAATAAAACGGTCGAATCTTTGAATAACTCTACTAAATATTGTATTAGTGGAGATGATAGTACAAAAAACTACCAGTTAGATATTTTGAAGAATCTACTTTTAAATATTGATAAATTACCTATGCTACCCAGTATAAATAATGCTTTCAATAAGAATGGTAATTTGGACTACACATTAATCGGCTATTTGTATGAAGAAGATAACGGTAATCAGGAGCTATTTTTGTATAGATTGAGAAAATCAAATTTAGTAAAAGACGGTGGATTCTTTGTATTTAAAAAGAAAAGCGGATCCCTACATGCTAATACTGTAAAAGTAGAACAAATTGACAATGGTTTTAACTTACCGACCACTGATTGTTTATCAAGCATATATAAGCGTAAAGATAGTAAAGAGGGAAAACAATATAAAGTAAAAGTTTATCAAGCATATATTTTTGATAACGTATTTCAAACATCAGAAACACAACATGAGTATGTCGATCGAACTATTAATAAGTTTAAAACAACGACGAAAATTACAAAAGATGATAAAGTTTCTATTACTTTTGAAAAGGCCAATTTATCAAAGTTAAAAAATATTATTTTTTCTGACGATCATTTAACCAAAACTTTTGCTGGATATCATGATAGTAGTAAAAGAATAATTAAACAAATTAGTATCGATAAGCTTAATGATGTTTTAAGTACTTTACAAAATCATGTGAAGAATAATGCAGATGCAGGGTTTAATTTAAAAAATATTCCCAAATTGCATGGTGAAAAATTGGAAGTAACTGAGGACTCAGTTCCAACTTTTGCCGCTTTATTAGATAACAAAGTAATCCAAAGACTCTTAAATAATAAAATCGAAATACCTTATTTTAGAAGGCATCCTAATGATTAATAATAGTCAGCTTATCGCTGGCTTTTTTATTTGGAGGTATACATATGACACTTTCTGAAGTGAAAGATACAGTAAGAACTATCACTGAATGCAAAGATGATTTTGAAATGGCTCACGAGATGGAGGATGACCTTTACAAGGATGTACTCAAAGAAATGATTGCTGGCAATCCGGAAGCACAAGCAATGGCACGAGAAGCCTTGAAAACAAAACAGATTGATTTTGCGAGGTACTGTGCTTAATGTATCAGACTAAACGATTTGGCTTGGTAGCAAGTAAGCAAGAGTACCAGATGTTATGTAGAGCTGAACGACACCGTAAACAAAAAGAAAAGCTGACAGGTCAACGCTTGTCAGCTTTTAAAGTACATAAAAATAAATAAAAAAAGGATGCCGATTAAGGCACCCAGTTTACCGGTACGGTTCAAGTAACGAGCTGGAACCAATTTGCACGCCGGCGTATTAATTCTTGTAAGGATATTATAACATACTTTAACTATGATACAATATACAAGCACGCCGTGAGGGAACTCTCTCCGAATTTGTGCAGTCTGGAGGTGACTCCGATGCATTGGTGTGTATTAATTCTTGTTGTGCCTAGTAAGCACATTAAAAACCTAATTAAGAAGTTCTTCAAGTAAGAATTCTAGCGCTGACTTCGGTTGGCGCTTTTTTAGTACAAGCATCCCCATAAACTATTTGGGGTCGTCTAGGCAATAAAAAAGGAATTCACCTCCCGAATAAATCGTGAGGAGGTGAATTCCATGAATAACTTAAACTTAACACTACTAATTTTATTACTGATTCTAATTGAGGTCAAGAAGTAAGCCGACCCCAAGGAGGCGCTTGCCTCTTGCGAGCTAAGCGCCTCCACTGCAACAGAGATCAAGAATGAAAGGTGGTGTGGTGATATGCCATGAAATTGACAGCAAAACAACGATTGTTTGCAGATGAATATATTAAGAGTGGTAACGCCACACAATCTGCGATAAAGGCTGGATATGCCAATGAAGTATCAGGTAGAGAAAACCTACAAAAACCTACGGTAAAAGCCTATATTAACGCCAAAATGGGCGAGATTGAATCACACAAAATCGCAGACGCTAGAGAAGCTATGCAGGCCATCACTTCTATTGCTCGTGGCGAAACGACTGAAACACAAGCACAAATTAATCCTTTGTCTGGCCAATGGGAGAAAACTGAAGTGCCAGCTAACTTAAAGACAAGGCTTGCAGCATGGCGTGAAGTATTAAAGCGTTATCCATTGGCCGATGAATTAACAAAAGCTCAATTGCGTAAGGCTAACGCTGATGCTAGAGTTGCTGAAGCTCGTGCTAAGGCGCTTGAAGATAACGGTCAAGATGTTGCTGCAGCGCTTGATTCTATTATGGATAAATTGATTACTGAGAGTGATAAAGAAGGCTACAAACGTTGATATATCAATGATTTATAGACTGCTTGATGGTATAATATTAATGTAAAATAAAACCCTAGCGGTGCTGGAGACACCCTAGGGATGGTAACCATAGAAAGGATATGATTACATGAATAATTCTAAAGAAATTTGGAAAGATATTCAATACTATGAAGGCTTTTATCAAGTTAGCAATACTGGAAAAGTAAGAAGTTGTGATAGAACAATTGTTGATAGTATTGGCAGAAAACATTTTTATAATGGTCAAGTACTAACGCCAATGGTTGTTGCGGGTGGATATTTGGAAGTCAATTTATCTAGAGGTGATGAACGTAAACCGTTTCATATTCACCGCTTGGTTGCGCAGGCGTTCTTACCCAATCCTAAAAATTTACCATGTATCAATCATATTGATGAAAATAAGCAAAACAATGCAGCACAAAATTTAGAATGGTGTTCATACAAGTATAATATTAATTATGGTACATGTATGGGAAGAGCGATTCAAACCAGAAATAAAAATCCTAAGTGGTATGAAAAGGTAAAAAAACACACTAGAAAAATTGGCAAAAAATATGGTCGAATAAATGGATCAAAAAATTCTAAGCCCATTTTACAATATAGCCTCGATGGTAAATTCATTAAAGAATGGGCTAGTATGCGTGAAGTAAAACGCGAACTTGCAATTGATAATTGTAGTATTGCTAGATGTTGCAAAGGCAAACAAAAAACGGCAGGACATTATATCTGGAAATTTAAATAGATAATTGGTAATTAAGAGGTCAGCTTTGCTGGCCTTTTATTATTGCTTGAAAGGAGGTGGTCAAGGTTGGCGTTATCAGATATTCTTACAGCAAAGCAACAATCCGTATTACAAAGTTATTTACACGATGATTGGCGTTTGATGATTTTAAGCGGTGCCGTTCGTAGTGGGAAGACATATATTGATAATTGGCTTTTTCTGATGGAACTTAGACGGGTATCGAAACTTGCCAAGCAAGATGGAGTGAGAAAGCCTCTGTATATTCTTGCTGGGTTCTCAAGCAATTCTATTTTTACAAATGTTATTGCTGCTCTTAATAACCAGTTTGGTATTGACCTGAAGCCAGATCGCCATGGTCATTTTCACTTTATGAATGTAGAAATTGTACAAAGTTATACAGGCACCGATCGTGGTGTTAATAACATTCGTGGTATGACGGCAATGGGCGCTTATATTAACGAATGCTCATTAGCCACCGAAAGTGTGTTCCAAGAAATACTTCAGCGGTGTAGTTTTAAAGGTTCAAGAATTATCTGTGATACCAACCCTTGACCAGATAACCCTAATCACTGGTTAAAGGTTAATTACATTGACAAGGCAGACAATCCCAAGTCACGGATTAGATCTTTCAACTTCACAATTGACGACAATACATTTTTGCCTGCTGAGTATGTTAGTGCCTTAAAAGCGCAAACTCCTTCGGGGATGTTTACAGACAGAGCTATTTATGGCTTATGGGTCACTGGTGAAGGTGCTATCTATCGTGACTTTGACGAGCGTAAGATGGTTGTTAATGATGTGCCTAAAATGGTTCGCTATATAGCCGGTATCGACTGGGGCTATAATCACCCGTGCTCAATTACTGTATTCGGTGTTGATAGTCAAAACAATTACTACTTAGTTGATGAAAAAACAGAACGATTCAAAGAAATTGATTATTGGACTAATGTAGCGAAACAGCTGCAAAAGAAATATGGTTATAAGATACCATTTTATGCCGATACAGCTCGACCAGAATACATTGATCACTTTGTTCATGCTGAAATTAACTGTAAATATGGTTGGAAGTCAGTAGTGCCAGGTATTGAAATAGTTGCAGAATTAATGAAAAGTGGCAGGTTCTTTGTCCAAAAAGGACACACTCAGAGTTTTATGGAAGAAATCTATAACTATCAATGGGATGATAAGTCTGAAGATAAGCCTGTTAAGGAAATGGATCACGTCATGGATTCAATGCGCTATTGCCTAGCTACTCCGATTCATGAACAAGAGCAAAAGAGTTACTATCCAACGAATGATAAGAAGAACATTGCTAAAGGAATTAAAAGATTTGGACTGTGAGGTGTTTAAATGGTACTTGATACAAAAGAACTTTACGCTCGTTCATTGCTTAAAGGTAAGCGGTGGTCACCTGAAGCTAATAAAGCATATGTAATGCCTAAAGACGAATTCCACACAGCATTTGATAGTGGTAACTTGCAAGAAATGGAGCAGGTTGTCGCTTATTTTGTTTCTCGCCATTACATGATTGATTCACCACGAATCACTAAACTTCAACGATATTATTTAGGCGATAACGATATTCATTATTGGGCTAACGATAAAAAACTACGCAACAGAGCTGATAACAGGATTGCGTCTGGATTCGCTAAGTTCATTACTAACATGCGTGTTGGTTATATGCTTGGTAAACCGATTCAATTTAAGCCAGATGATAACATGGCCGATGATGATAAAGTTGACCAACTATTAACTGACTTTAATCAAGCTAACGATGAAAAATATCACGAAAAGGTTATGAAAACCAATCTATCTGTAACTGGTCGTGCTTATGAATTACTTTATGCCGGTGAAGTAACGGAGGACGACAACGGCAACGTACAAACACCTGAAATAAAGATGCGTGCTATTGACCCTGCTACAGCGTTCGTAGTATATGACACGTCTATTGACCGTCACAGCTTGTTTGGTGTTCGCTATTACACCGTTGAGTACAACAGCAAGCAGTATAGCTATATCGATGTTTATACAGCCAATACAACATACCACTTTAAAAATAGTGAAGGGCTAACCAGCCAAAGCGGTAATGACTATGAGTTGATTAATCAAGAGCAGACCTCGTTTGGTACTGTTCCATTAACTGAATTTATCAACAATGAAAATCGAACAGGTGATTGGGAGTCTAAACTAGATGAAATCGATGCTTACGATTTAGCGATGTCTGAAATGGCTAACAGTGAAGAAGATTTTGCTAATGCTAAGTTGGTTCTGAATGGTGACCTTGATTTCAGTGACAATGAAGTCGAAGTAAAGAATGCTGACGGTTCAACCATGACTAACGATGACGGTCAGCCAGTCAAGGTACCAAAGATTGACACCAAAGACCCGTTCTTGTGGTTGAAACCATCGGTTGTCCCATCTGCTAATGGTTCAAATACCATCATCCCTTCATCTGCTGAGTATTTGACTAAGCAGATTAACGAAGCAGGGTGGCAAACCTTCATCAATCAGTTGAGCACTGATATTCATAAGGATACCAACACACCAAATACGACCGACGAAGCGTTTAGCGGTCAATCGTCAGGTGTGGCTTTGATGTATAAACTTTTTGGTGAAGACCAAGAGCGGTCAATGCAAGAAAGCTTATATACACGTGGCATTATGCGCCGGTTACGGTTGTTGGGTAATTTCTGGAAGAAAAACCTAGAAATCGATAGTCCTGATTTAATGAACAGTTACACGCCACACTACACACCTAACTTGCCTCGTAATAATGCTGACTTGGTAAACATGGTCGTCCAAATTGCCAACTCAAACTTAGTCAGTGAAGACACGTTACGTGAAATGATTAGTCAAGTCACTGGCGTAAGTGCTGATGCTGAAAAAGAACGGATTGATGATGAAAAACAGGAGAATGAAGGCCCAAGCCAATTCGATGATGCTCCACTTAAAGGCGTCAATCCAGTTGATTTAGCTGAAGCACAGGCTAAGGCAAAGCAACAAGTGCCCGATGCACAGCCAAAGACTATGAATGACTTATTCAGTGCAATGAGACAAGGTCAATCAGACGATAAGAGTGATAACAATGCTAAGTCGTAAGCAGATGCGCCGACTGATTAAATCGGTCTATGGTGCCAATAACAAATACGGCCAACAATTAGAAAGATTATATAAACGTGCTAATCGTCAAATTAAGGGCGAAATTAGCGCGTTTTTAGATTCTAAAGCTAATTGGTCGGGTAAGCCTTCAAAAGACGACCTGGATGATATTAGACGTGAATTGCAACTGATTAGCAATGAAGATGTTAGTTCACTTGTTAATGGAGCAATTGCGATGGTTACGATGGGTCACCCAACTAATGGTGACTTGGAAACTGCTCGTATTGCAGTACCGATGATTCAAGTGGCTAAACAGCAACATGCTCAACTACGACAAATGGCTGGCACAGTACCGCAAAAAGTACAGCAGATTAGCCATGTGCAAGCTAACGTAACGCCTCAATATCACCGTTTACCAGTTAATTATGACTTGATGCTGCAACATACCGCTAGTCGTGCGGTGGACAACTACAACTCGGGTGATAACAACATCAATAGCAACATTCAAAACGTGATTACTAAGATTAAGCAGGTCGCACAACAAGCTTCACAGTCTAGTGATGCTCATACTGATTGGGCTAATCGGATTGAAAAGATTTTGACTGGCAATAACGTTTCAAAGGGCGCTAGTGGTTCGGCTCAACGAATCATACGAACGGAAGCCTGCCGTGACCTTAACAGCTCGACGATTGTTGATTATCAAGCTCGTGGAGTTTCTCAGTATCGGTTTATGTCACTTGAGGCAGAGAATTCATGTTCTGAATGTACTGATATCGATGGCAACACGTATGACGTTGATGATGCTGAGGAAGGCGTTAATCTTCCGCCAATGCATCCTAATTGCCAATGTTGGATTGTAGAAGTTCATGATTCTGATGCCGATGATTTACCTTTGGTTGACGACATGATGGACGATGATGATTTTGAATAACAAATAAGCAACTACTCGGAAACGGATAGTTGCTTTTATTTTGACTAAATTTATGACTTCAGCGGTCAACAGTCGTTAAAGAGATGGCTAGATTCGCCGCCGGGCGTAAAGCGAGATTTAAGGAGGACATTTATATGCCAGAAGACGTAAAAAAAGAAACACCAAAGAATACTGAAGAAAACAAGCAAGAAGAGCAACAAGGTTCAAAGCAAGCTACGTTTACTCGTGACGATTTAGCTAAGCTCGTTAAAGAGCAGTTAGATGCCAAGAAGGCTGAGTGGGAACAAAAGACTGCTGATGCGGTTGCTAAAGCCAAACAAGATGGCAAGGACGAAGCCACGATGACTGCGAAGGAACTAGCTGATAAGCATGCCAAGGAACGTGAAGCGGAGTTAGACAAGAAGAGCGCAGAACTTGATAAGCGGTTTGCTGAATTAGAACGACGTGATCGGTTGTCTCAAGCCCGCAACATGCTTTCTAAAGCTAATCTGCCAACCGATGCTGCTGAAATGCTCGTTGGTAAAGATGACGAAGAAACTCAGCAAAACATCGATAAGTACAAGTCTTTAGTTGACCAAGGTGTAAAGAACGCTATTCACCGTAGTTCTGCTCAATCAGAACCACAGAATGGTGGTTCTGGCAGTGATGTTCCAACTAAAAAGTTCAGTGACATGACGTTAGACGAACAAACCGAACTCTATCGCAAGAATCCTGAACTATACGCACAACTCAGTCAACAGAAATAGGAGGAATTAATCAATGGCTGACAAGTTTACATCTTTATCTGACATGATTGTGCCTGAAGTCTTTGCCAATTATGTTATGAATTTATCAACTAAGACTAACCGTTTGATTCAATCAGGTATTTTAACAAATGACCCATCGCTTGGTTCCCAATTACTGGCACCAGGCGATTTTGTTAACATGCCATTTGTTAACGATATTGCTGACGCCGATGACCCACAACCTTGGACTGATACGGACGATATCGCTGTCGAAGGTCTTACTTCCGGTAAGCAATTAGCTTTTAAGTTCCGTCAAGCTAAGGCATTCGGCTACACTGATATTTCTTCATTAGTATCTGGAGCACCAGTACAACAAGTAATTGCTCAACGGTTCGCTCCTTACTGGAACTTCCAAGACCAAAAGATTTTGAACCACATTTTGAAGGGTGTCTTCAGCAACACTGACATTGCTACTGCTAAGAGCTTCACTGATACTGATACTTTTGGCCCTAAGGGATTCTTAGCGGCTATTGGCCGGTTGGGTGACTTGCAAGACAGCACCTTCAACAAGATTGCCGTTAACTCAGCTACTTATGCTGAAATGAAGGCTCAACAAATGATTGAAACCGTGCAACCAGCTAATGCGGTTGTACCTATCAACACGTATAATGGCATGCAAATTGTTGTTGATGATGATTTACCAATCAGTGACGATGGCGTATCAACTTCATACGTATTCGGCAATGGTTCTGTTGGTTACTCTGTTGCTTCACCATCTGATGCCGTTGAAACCGAACGTCAAGCACGTACACAAGGCGGTCGGACTAATGTTATCAACCGTCGGGTTGTTACTACTCACGTTCTTGGTACTTCCGTATCTAAGAGTTTTGTGCCAGCTGGTCAAACGGTTACTTATGACGAACTTGAAAAGGGTACTACTTGGGCTTCAATTGTTGACCCACGTAACATCAAGATTGTTGAATACAAGGCTAAGTTGGATAAGGAATTTATCCCTGCAAAGCCAGCAGCCGGTGGCTTGGGAAAATAGCATCCCCGTCCGATAATGGGGGAAATACTCCATCATCTACAGACGGGGCATTTGACCCTAATGGCAATGTGAAGCCAACCAATGACCAGACTGTAGAACAAATCAAGGCTTATATGGACGCTCACCATATCGCCTATACAAGCACAATGAATAAAGCGGACTTGCTAAATGCTATCGGGTGAGGTGATTAATCTATGCTTCCAAATATGACTGATGACGTGTTAAGGGCCGTCAAAACGGATAAAGGAATCACAGATGATTCACTCGATGAAGTGTTGAAAAGCTTTATCAATCAAGCTGGCGATATGGTCTGCTTATACGTTGGTGAAGACCACTTGCCACAGCAGTTGGAAGTCATTGTCATTAGGATTACTGAAGCTCACTATGTGCAAACCGTTAACGATGCCGATGGCGTTAAGTCATATAGCGAAGAAGGCGCCAGTTGGTCGTTCCAAGACAACGAATTGGACCCTTATATGACGTTACTGAATAAGTACATCAGTAATCGTGACGGAGCCGGATTTAGAGGCGGTGCATGGTCATGGTAAGCAGAATTAGACCGTTAATCTTAATCACTAAAGAAACTCAACACGGGTTAGTTGATGACACGGTAAAGAAGAGTTACAAGCGAGTCTTATCGCACCTTACGGAAGTCAATGGAGCTCAAGTCCAAACTAATCTTTTTGGCAAGCAATACGGCATGACTTGGGTAGCTCGCTTACGTGGCAATCAGCAAGCTGATGCGGTAGCTTTCCCAATCGATGAGGTTAACAGTGAAGACCTGCCTGAACTTGATGTGATTCAAGTTCGTAAGCATGCTAACCGCACTGATATTTACTTCTCATCTGATAGGGAGGTGGATACGAATGGCTTGGAATAACAATTATGTTCCAGAAATCGATTTGAGTTACGAAACTGATGATGCCAAGCAAACGATGGCTGAAATTTCGGCAATGCTTGATAAAAATGGCTTTGGGGATGCCGGACGTGAATTGCGCATTCGGACAGCTAGAGCATTAATTGCAGGCGATAGAGCAGTCAATAGCATGGCTGACCAAACCGTACAAGAAGTAGCTGGCCTCATGCGTGACCGTCAGTACAGACAAAAGAGCTACCATCCAGGGACTTATGCTTTTAACCATAAGGTGAATAACCAACATATGGTTGACCGCTTAAAGGACCACAAAGATGGCAACACTCATCGCATCTATACCGATATTACTAATAAGGGCTACAACTATTCGCAAGCATTCGAGTTTGGTTTGTTGACTAAAAATTATCCGGCTCATCATCCGTTTCAAGATGCCGCTAATCATTTGGGATTAAATCAAATGAATGGTAAGTTAGATAGTCAAGTCGATGAAGCTATTAGAAAGGGGTTTGATTAATGGCACCTTTCTTTGAGCTGTATAAAGCAATTCTTAATCAAATAAATGATTTGAAGATACCAACGTATACACCATCGCAGGAAGTACCAAAGAAGTTACCCATTTGTCGAGTAAGTATTCTTAACGGTGATGCTAATGAGTTGGTGAAGAACATGCGCCGGTATAGCTACTCGTTTCAGTTGGATGTAGTGACCGCTAGCAATGGTTTAGAGCAAGGTTTGGTACTTGCTTACAAAATTATGCAGGTACTACGTCAAATCACCTTAACTAGCTTCTCAGTGGAGCTAAACGGTGAGCCATCGTTGAGTTCGATGGTTGATACGTCCACTGACCGGGTATTAAATCGTCAAATTATTCGAGTAAATTACAACATTATCGAAGACACGGCTTTGTAGTCGTGCCTTTTTAGTTAGGAGGAAAAATTAAATGGTACAAATTTCTACCAAGAAGCTTGTAGAACCAAAGTCCTCAGATAAGGTTTTGTATTACTACAAGCTGATTAAACATGAACCATTAGCCAATAAGTGCCACCCATTAGGTACACAAGGGGCTACTTCAGGCACTAACACGGCTACTTTGGGGACCACTCAAACTAAGCAATTTAACATCAAGGACACCGGTTCAATTAACCAACAACGGGTTGTCAACATTATCTTGACTAACGGTGACGGTTCAAAGACCGATGTTGCTCGTGATTTATATTATGCTTGGGAACACCACGAAAGCATTGGTTTGTGGCGTGTTGATTGGAATACCATTCATACGTCAGGAAGCAAGCAGGTTGTCAATGCGGAATATTCTGAGGTTAAGATTTCTGCACTTCCAGAAACTGAAGCGTTGAACACTGCTATTAGTCAAAACGTTACCTTTGAAGTAACTGGTATTGCTCGTCGGTATGATGAAGACGGTAATCCATTCGTAATGAGTGAAGATGATTTTGACGATGGCATGTTCTCAACCGTTGCCAAGTTCTACAACTTCACATTGCCTGGTCAAATTGGTACTGATGGTTCTGGAAGCGTTGTTGAAAATTCAACCGATGATTCTCACGGTGGCGATTCTTCCGCAACTGTTAAGCTGGGGGCTGCAACTGAAACAGGCGCTGATAAATAACTTGCTTAATCATCTCATTCTTAATTGATTAATTTGTCGCCTATGAAATAAACAGTACATAAGGGCGGCTGTTATGGAGGATAAAATGTTAAAAATTAATGGAAAAGATTACGATGTTAAGTTCAACATGCAATTTGCAAATCGATTAATTGAAGATTACGCCGTAAAGAATAATGACGGTCAAGTTACACTTGATGGTTTTAGCCACTTAATTAATGACCTGGTTGATTGCCAACCAGAAGCAATTGCAAACGCTTATCGCTATGCATTAGACGTTCCAACTAAGCAATTACCTTCATTGAGCGATGTTGCGCAAGGCTTAGAAGAAGCGGGTGTGTTTAAGAATCCTGATGTTTTCTCTGATTTATTCAAGGAACTGAAGGACAACGGTTTTTTAATGCTGAAATTAAAAGCCTATCTGAAATCACGTCAAAATATCGTGGACGTATCCAAAAAAGTCTTGTCTGGGCTTACCGACAAAGGTCAAAAGGAATCGGCTATGATGGAACTGAAGTCAGCGGAAGCCGGGTTAACTCAAATCAAGAAAGAGTTAAAGCAGCTCGAAAAATAATTGATGAGTGGCATAAGGACTTTTTGAAGCGGTTAAAAGATGCTAATGCAATTTTTGGCCCATTTAAGCCGGATGAGCTAAGCCAACTAACAATTCCTGAATTTGAATACATGCTTACTGGAGTACAGCAGAAAGAGCTTAACCAGCGTCAGTTTTCGTTTATGCTAACTCAGGTTTCTAGACCAGTACTTATGGCTGAAAAGAGTATTAACACTGACAAGCTATCAAGTATGCTAGACAAGTCCCAAAATGATTTGGATAACTTTGACAATGAAGATTACCAGAAGCAACAAGAACTCAGGAAGAAACGTGAAAAGCAATTCGGCTCATTCTTCAATAAGTTCTCACGTCAGAATCAAGAAAAAAGGGGAGGGTAAAACATGGCTGAAATTATTGCTCACAAGAAAATTGTCATCAGCGCTGAAGACCGTGTTACCTCCGTCATCGCAAAAACTAATCAGGCTTTTAATCAACTTGAGCAACATCTTTCTCAACTGGGGATGAAATTTAATACCGGAGCTAATGAACAGACTTCTTACAAGAATGCTTTGAGCTCTACGAAGTCCACCGTTAATGAAACTAATGAAGCAATTCAAAAGCTGAACCATAACATCGATAAACTAAGCGGAACAAGAAAAGTAACCGTGGAAGCGGATACTATTACCGCTCGAACTAATTTAGATGAGTTTAGCAAAAACGTTGATGCTTTGAAGAACAAAGAACCAATCGTTAAGCCACACGCTGATACTAGTGAAGCTCAAGAACACTTGCATCAGCTCACTGGGACTGCTCATAAAACAGAGAAGGCAGGCCATTCATTAACAAAAAGTTTTGTGTTTGGTGGTCTGATTAGTAATGGTATTCAATCGGCTACAACAAGCTTAATTGGCTTTGCTAAACAAGGTTTTCAGGCCGCTGCCGCCGGTCAGCAAGTTGCTGCTCGCTGGAAATCGTTAGGAATGACAGCGGGGCAAATTAAATTAGTTGGTGCAGCAGTTGCAGATTTGAAGGAAAACACTGCGATGTCTGGTGCGGCCGTTGGTAATCTGGTCACTCGGTTTTATGGGTTAACAGGTAGCGCTAGACAAGCAATTGCACTTGCCAAAGGTGTTGGATCGATTTCTGATTCGTTGCGGTTGTCTGGCCCTGCTGCCGATGCCTTTGCTGGTGGTTTAACTCGGATTGAATCAGCAGGAAAAGTCACAACTCGTTCACTTGGCCGTCTTGAAAAACAGGCGCCAGGTATTACTGCAGCGTTGCAAAAAGCTAGTGGTATGTCTAAGAAGTCATTTGATGATTTATTGTCGTCAGGTAAGATGACTAGCAAACAGTTCAACGAGATTCTGGAAAAGGCATCTAAGGACTATGCTAAGAATGCATCAAGTTGGATAAATACCAATGAAGGTGCCATGAAGCACATAAAAGAAACCTGGGCGCAATCATGGAAAACCATGATGTCGCCACTAGCTCAATCATCTGGTCAGGGATTCGGCGCTCTTTCTAAGGCTTTAGATAAACTTCAGCCACAGTTCAAAGAAGCTGGAGAAGCTGTAGCAAAATTAGCCACTAAATTTGCCAATTGGTTAACACCTAAGCATGCCGAAGATTTAGGAAAGATTGTAACTGCGTTTGGCAGAATGGCAATCGTACTTGGCAAAGGCGTTTGGAAAGCTGCAATGGCTCCATTTGAACTAATTGGACGTGTGATTCAGTTAATGTCAGGCAAGCATGGGGATGCGCTTGACGCCATTGCTGATGCATTAGACCATATCAGTAAAAACAAAGTTGCTATGACAATTCTTGAAGGAATTGGAATGGTCTTAATGACCCAATTTGCTTACGGAAAACTGTTTAAAATTGCAAGTGGCTTAGGACTTGTAAAAAATGGTTTGCTTAGCATTGGCAAGGTTAGTCTTAAAGGACATCTATTAGGTGATTTAACTAATGGCCTAAAAGGGTTATCAAAAATCAAAATCAATCCTGCTAACTGGTTTAAAGGTGGTGCCGGATGGGCTAAAAATCTATTTAAGCCTTTACCAAGTGAAGCTTTACGAACTGGTGATGCCGCTGGTGGTAATTTTATTACCCGCTTTGCAGCTAAAACTAATGCTAGTCGCTTTGCACAAGTTGGTCGTTCATTAGGTGGACGGATCGTCTCTGGTGTAGGTCTTGCTTTTGAAGCGTATGACATGGTTAAAGACATTCACGGAGCATTCACATCACACAATGGAACTACAAGGTCACGGGATACCGGTAAAGCAGTAGGCGCTGGAATTGGTGCCGGAATTGGATTGTTCTTCGGAGGCCCTGCAGGTGCTGCACTTGGAGGGATGATTGGTCGAGTTGTTGGTGGAAAGATTGGCCCGTCGATTGGTAAGTTTGGTAATAGCATCGGTAAAATTCTTACAGATATCTTTGTTAAGCATGATTGGAATAAAGTTTGGTCAACTATCGGTAAAGGCTGGCAATCATTCTGGAAAGGTATGGGTAACTGGTGGGATCAAACTATTGGTAAAAAAGGTTCTCACAACAGTAAAGAACCATCTCGTAAGCAGATTAAATCTCTTGGTGGAAATCATTATTCAAAGACTGATATAGCAAATATTAAGCAGATGAATGCTGCGGTACGAGCTTATACACGGTCGCTTAAAGAGTTGAAATCTGTCGTTAAAAAAGATGATCCGACGAAACAATTACGCAATATGAGTAAAGAGTTTCGTAAAGTTAATCCAGCTTTGAAGGAATCAGCTAAATATTGGAAGGGCTTGGTAAAGCCTTTAGAAACGTCAGCTAAGGCGTTCAAAGTGGTTGATAAGGCTCTTAACACGTTCAAACGCAAAAACAATCCAATGGATCGCCTTAATTCTTCTGTCCAAAAACTGACTAAGACAGTCAAGAAAGAACAGTTCGGTAAATTGCTTGCAAAGCAGATGCAGATTGCTGATAAGTCTATGAACGGTAAGCATTCCTTTGTCGGTCAATTTGAGTCAATGACTAAAAGAGTCATTTCTCAATTAAGAAGATTTAGAAGATCATTTGATAGCGATTGGAAAAACACGTGGTCAAGATTAGACGGTTATCCAAGTCGTGGCTTGTCAAGAACTGCAAGCATTGTTTCAAGTCGATTGAATGCTGTGCTTAATCGTGAACATAGTTTTTCACACAGTTTCTTATCAAGCTGGCACAGTTGGATTAACAATGTTGTTAGTGCAATGCGTTCAGGCTTTGGCAAATTACCTGGGATTGCTAGGAGAGCAATGCAAGGAATAGTTAGCCGGTTAAACTCTGGTATTTCAGCTATCAATGCAGTTATTTCAGACTTCGGTGGTGATAAGCGACTAGGTTCTATTCATTATGCACGCGGTACATTTGCACACCCTGGTGGTAAAGCCATTGTTAATGATGGACCCGAACCAAGCAAAACAGAACTTATTTGGCAACCAAGTAAAGGATGGGGTACAGCGCAAGGACAGTATGTTGTTCGTGACCTTGAAGCTGGCTCTATGGTCTTAGATGCTAAACATTCTGCACCTTATCTTCGTGGCGGCGAGTTGCCTCATTATGCAACTGGTACACTTTCAGAAGATGAGCAAGACAAGCTGGCTGAAGAGTTTATCGACAATCCAATTAAGGCATCACGTGACCTGGTTTTGAAAGTTACTAATTGGAATTCTAGTGTTCCTGTAATTGCTGATCTTGGTAAAGCAACAGCTATTGGTTTCTCACGTGGTATCGCTAACGTCTTGAAAGATTTGCTTGGAATTATTAAGGAACCAATCAATGGTGATTGGACGCCTGTAATTAAGTCCGCTGCTCGTTTGCTTCATTTCCACATTGCCGGTTGGCAAATCGCCAAGTTGTTACGGCAGATTCAAACTGAATCAGGTGGGCGTGAAGTTATTACTAACAACTGGGATAGCAACGCAGCAGCTGGGCATCCATCTCAAGGTTTGCTTCAGTTTATTCCATCAACATTTAATACATGGGCAGTTGGTAAGTATCGTGACATTAACAAAGGTTTTGACCAAATCTTAGCTGCTATTAATGCCCTTAATCACGGTGGCGAAGGTGGCTGGGGCAATATCGGTAATGGTCACGGCTGGGCTACTGGTGGAGAAATCACCTCTCAACAATTCGGCTGGGTCGGTGATAATGCTCAACATCACGAATTTGTGATTAATCCTTATAACAGCAATGCTTTACCATTGATGACTAAAGCTTGGTCAGTAATGAGTAATAATCACCCTGAATGGAGAGGACAAATCAATAGCTCATACAACAGTGAAATTGTTGAATTGATGAAAGTTGCTATTGATTCAATTAATAGCATTGATTTACAGCCTCATGTTTCAGTCGAAGAAATCGCTAAACCGGTTAATAAATACAACGCAAAGCAGATTAGCAGAATGAAATAAAGTGAGATGATGTCTTATTATTCAAGTTTTCTCTCAAAAGGAAAAGCCTACTTCTTACCCATTTTTGAAGCCAGCAAGTGTTGGAGTTGGAGCTAAAAAGTATTTACCATTTGATCCTATTGAGTTTTCAATCTCTAAAGATGGTAAAGAATGGACTAGTTGCTTTGATATTCCTGACTTAAGTGGTGTCTACTGCTATCGTGCTCCTGACGTTCAGCCAGCTAATTACACTGACAACCTTAAAAAGGTTGGCCTACAAGATGGTTCAAGGCTATTGTCAACGTCATATAGTACTCGTGAAATGAAGATGGAAATGTATTTTGAAGGAATAAACGAAAGCGATGCAATGCTAGCTTATGATGCACTGCAGCGCTTTTTAGTTTCCCGTAATGCATATTGGATTTGCTTTGCTAACTGGGCTCAACGAATGTATTACGTTCGGGCTAAATTAGGCGCGCCAACATTCGCTAACGAAAAGATATGGACGTGTGAAGTAACTTTTACAGACTTGCTAGGCTTAAGTCGAAGCATTGGTACTTCGTTAGATTACGAAGATACTAATGGCTTTGGTAATAAAACAACGGTCGATGCATTGAAGTATATCTTCACGACTAATTCGTTTAAGGTGAACAACTTATCAGATACGATTATTGATCCCGAATGGAGAGGACATCCATTTAAGTTAACTCTTGATGGTTCCTCTTCAGGAAAACTGAAGATTACTAACAAGACCACCGGTGATTCAATTTCAAGAACAGGAACTGTTAACACTAGCAAGGACGGGGATAAAACGGAGAATAATTCATCCTTTAATGGTCAATTTGTCGTTGATGGTGTTCGCCTTTTGCTTAATGGAAAATCTGATCAGATGCAATGCGATGACGGTGTTCTAACGCTGCAGCCGGGCATTAATGAATTTCAGATTGATAATTTTACGGGTAAAGTTACATTTGATTTTCCATTCTGGTGGTTATCATGAGTAGAATTGTAGAAATTACTAATAACCTGAATAATAAAAGCGGTGACACTGAAGAGCGCTTAGATTTTAACGATATGTATAATTCGTTCAAAATCAATCTACAACTCAATTCAGCGTATGAAATTTCTTTTACTGCAACTTATACTCAGCAGTATAAGGATGCCTATAACATGCTGAAAATGGGGCAAGGTATCTGGTATGACGGTAGAGAGTATTACATCACCCAATTAGAAAATGGTTTTGATGAAAACGGCTTAGCAACTAAACAAGTCACTGCTCATGCAATCTTAATTGACCTGATGAAGAACGTCCGGATAGATCCTAAACAACCGACTGAAGATAGCCCAGAAGTTAGTGGTGATTCTTCTTCGGATAGTAGTGATTCGGATGATTCCCAACAAACAGGAACGGTTGTAAAGAAGACGGACGAACAAGAGACCCATAGTCTTCAGGAATTACTAGATAAGTTCTTCAAGGATAATGATCAGGGTATCAGTTATGAACTGCATGGTAATTTTCCTAAACAGGCGATTGACTGCTCTGGGTCATTGTATGAATGGTTAGGAAATAACTTAACTTCTTTCGGTGCCTATTATATTCCGCACAACTATGTATTAAAGATTTATGATCTTGAATCGTTAAAACTGCCTACTGACGTACAGTTACGGTATTTACATAACGTAACAAGCGTTGATATTCAGTCGGACGGTAATGATTTCTATAATGACTTTGATGTCTACGGTGGAAAGATGGAAAAAGACATCACGACTGCAGGTAGTGGTAATGGAGTTAATGAACCGGTAAATGGTGATTGGACTCCCGTAATTCAGAATGCTGCTAGCTTAGTCGGTGAGCATCTTTCCCAAGCTGATATTAATCTTGTGTTAGCGCAGATTAATTTGGAGTCAAATGGGAAAGAGGATGCTGTTAATAATTGGGATTCAAACGCAGCAGCAGGACACCCCTCTAAGGGACTGTTACAGTTCATTGACAGTACATTTAATTACTACTGCCGGTCACCATACACCAATATTATGCATGGACTTGACCAGATTATTGCGTTGTTTAATATTCCTAATTGGCGTAATCAAATTACCGGTCACTCTGGTTGGTCTCCACATGGTACACCAATTTCTAAAGCACCAATTCAAGCACAACAAACATCATCAACGGCAGGAGCTAATAATATTGTTAGCTTTTGTCGTTCTTTTGTTGGCAAAGTTCCGTATGTTTGGGGTGGTTCGTCAACCTCTGGGTGGGACTGCTCAGGATTCGTTTGCTATGTATTGAATCACTTTGGTATTAATACGCCACGTACTAATACAATTGGCTTGGAAAGCAAGGGGACGATTGTTGGACCACCTTATCAAACTGGTGACTTGCTATTTTGGGGATCTCGTGGCGCCAGTTATCACGTTTCAATTGCAATGGATTCAACTTATCGGGTTGGAGCTGATAACGAACGAGATGGTACAGTTTATCGAACTATTGCTAGTTGGCCACCGAGCTTTGCTGTCCGCGTTCCAGGATTTAGTAGCGGTAATGCAACTAATGGTAGTGATGGAGATAGCACAACGACTACTACGACTGAAACCTACTATGCTTTGCATTATCACTATCATGATGAAGAGAGTATTAAGATGTTTGGGCTTCATAGGGGGCCACAGGTGCTCGCTGATTCAGTTTATGACATGGATACGTTGAAACAGTATGTCAAGAACACAGTAACAACTGCACCACCAACCACGATTGAAAACAACGAGATCGGTGTGGGTGACCTTCATTTAGGTAATACCTGCAAGGTCATTGCTCCAGAAGCAAATATTAGTCAAGAGATGACTTTAATGGGGATTAGCTACAACCCATTTCAAACAGATGGTGATGTAACGCTAACTTGGAATAATACCGGGTTAGCGTTAAAAAATGCCATCTATGCTTTGTATCATGACATCCATCAGATTAATAGCAGCCTTGACCGCAATAACACTTACGGGTTAATTGGAGCCAAACTAGAAGATCACTTTAAAAATGTTGAATCACAAAAGCAGACTGAAGCATCGAAGGGACAGGCTAATCGTCCACTTGAGCTTAGTTCATCACAAGTAAAGGCAATTGATAACTTTGTAAACAGTTAGGAGGGAGCTAATGCCAGATAACACTAATGAGAAATCAACAAGTAATGTACTTCTCATTGTTATGGATAAAGGAATTGATAGTGAATCCGGTCAGATAGGTTACGGTTATTCTCCTGACAACGGTAAGACTTTTTTTGTTACGAACACGATAAAGGGACGGAAGTTTCGTCAAGAAGATGCGGATCGGCTGTGGAAGTTTCTTAAGCCAATGATTGAGAAATTGGTTGAGGATAAGTTTCAAGATGAATTTATGGATAAAGTCAAATCGGAAATTAGCAATGATATTGAGAAAAAAGTAGGTAAGGAGGGATAAATGAATGGAATTACATACGGATGATTTTCCCTTACTACTAAATCGAGACTTCTATAAAGACTTAATTGAAAATTTTAAATTAATCGAACACGAATGCTCCCAGCTTGAAAGTGATTTAAGTAACGAAACTAGTGCACGAATAAATGCTGATAATAATGAGCGTTCAGAACGAATTAATCAAGATGTTAATTTACAAAATCAAATTAATACACTCAGTGGTCGGATGGATAAAGCTGAAAGCAACATCAGCAATCTGCAAACACGAATGAGCACGGCTGAAGAACAAATCAAGAAGCTTAATGAGGTTATCTTTGGTACTGAATATATCAACGATACGGATGAGCTAGCGCTTGGTGACAGTACGACACCAGAACCGGATGTTGAAGTTAACGAAACAAATGTTGTTGATAATAATCAAGCGGAGATTGATACCTCACGTGATGATTATGTAACGGCAAATGAAGAAATTAATTAGAAAGGAATGATCATGAGTGGTAGAAGAAATTGTACCTCCTACAGGACTGGTTAAGAGCACGGTTAAAGTAACGCATAATAATGATCGTAAGCACTATGTAATTGCAATTGATGATGCCAAGGAAGGTGCTGCTATTTGGAACCTTGATCCGTTCTTTAAAGCTCGGGTTGGGGATAGTAACGCTACTCTTAGTGTTGTCTGGTATCACCAAGGACGCTTAATGAACTTCAATAACGTTGAAGAAGCTAAACCCTTTATTTCAGGAAATGTTGGTAATTATTCGATTGATAGTAATAATCAAATTAAATTGGATCCGGGAACGGCTCCAGTAGATTTTACGGGTTCAACAGAAGACGTCGGCGATGGTGGTCGAGTAGACTATCATTTTCCAGATGCGATGTTTCCACAAAGTGGGATTTTTAAAGGGTTTATTGGAATCCAAGATAAGCAAGGTCGAGTATCTGGTGTCACAATTTGGTTCCGGGTACTTGATGGGATTGCTCGAATGGGGACTGCTAAGCAAGTATATATTAATGATCTGGAAAAGCTTGAACTAGAAGCTCAACAAAATTTACGAGCTAAACTAGCTGATTTTGATCAAACCGTTCAGAAAATGACTGCTCAGTTTGGTGAGGATACTGATACTTTAAAGCAACAAATGACTGCTGATTTCAATAAGTCATTAGCAGATCATGAAAAAAACTTTGATGATGAAATGAAGGAAATTAACGACAAACTTGATTTTGCCAATCAACTGGCTAAAGGAATCGCCAATGCTAACAATACGTTATCTGAAGCGGTTGACGCTAATTCAGAAGCAGTTCGCAACGGATTAGCACCTGTCATGAACAAAAGTAATGTTTTTGAAGCACCGAATACTTTTTCAGAGTCAACCGTCTTTAATGGAGGACTAGTTGCTGAAGGTAAGGTACTCGTCAATGGTACTGATTTAGCTGAGATGATTAATGACTTAAATAATTTAAAAGTCGCTGTAAAGAAATTACAAGGAGGAGTTAACTAATGAGAATTACCGTTGATCTAACTAAAGCATCAACCGAAATTGTTGATCTTTCTAGCAAATTAAATCCCCGTGTTGGTGACGGTGGCCTAACCTTGCCGTTCCATGTTTTATATGATGATAACGTTGTTGATATGCACGACAAGGATATTGAATTCATCAGTCAAGACCCTGACGGTCATGATATTTATGTATCTGGAACAGTTGATACCTCTACTCCTGGTGATAATGCTTATCAAGGTGATGTAACTTTCAAATTCCCAAACGGGACGTTTAAGAAAGCGGGTACCTATGACACGAATAAGACAATGTTCCGAATTGTTAATAAATCAGATAATAGTGTTATTTCCACCGTTAATGTTAAGTTGACAGTGCTTGATGATGGTTCAACAGAGTTTAACTTTGATCCCACCAAGACTGGATATAACAGCCGCATGGAAGACATGCTTAATGACTTCAAAGAAGAACACGACAAGAAAATTGCAAGTATTAATCAAGAGGGACAGCAGGCAGCTGATGATGCGAAGGCTAAAGCAGAAGCTACTCTTGATGATGTTAAAGACAAAGCTAAGCAGTCATTAGCGGATATTACTTCTCAAGCGCAACAGAGTCTTAATGAAATTAAACAACTTAGCAACGAAGCTAAAGGAAATGTGGCAGGCGATACTGCAGCAACCGCTAAGCAAGCAAAGGAACAAGCTAGCATGAATGCTGGCTTACTTCATGATCACGATGAGGAAATCAGCGCAGCTCGTGGTCGCTATATGAAACTTGCTGATCGGGAAAATGCCCAGGACGATGAGATTAACCGTAAAGAAGATCGACAAAACGCTAATGAAAATTATGCAGCATTGCAAATGCGTGATGACGCACAAGATAAAGAGATTGCTAAAAAAGCAGGGAAGTTTGAGCTGGAAGCCAAGCTTGCACAGATGGATATTCATCCAGAAGTTTTCGAAAATTTAGCCGCATTACAAGCTAAGTATCCAAACGGTGCACCGGGAATGATGATTACTGCTGATACTGAACATAAGTACGTTTATCTTAATAATCAGTGGGAAGATAAGGGACAGTTTGTCTTCAATGATTTGAATCCTAAGGATAAAGAGTTACTTTACAAGAGATCGAGCAACAACATTCTAGTCAATCCTGACTTGATTGATAATGCAGAAGGTTGGGGCATTGCATCTGACTGGGTAGAAGACCCCACACATTCAATCGGAAAATCAATGGCATATAGTTGCTCGCTTGCTGAAGACCCCCAAAAAGATATATCTATTTATCAAGAAGGTATTCCAGTAAAAGGGAAGCAAAAATTGTCTATGGGTGTGCAAGTTATCGCTGATAATACAGGGACAGCAAAAATGCAAGTCATTTTCAGAGATGAAAATGATTCTATAATTGAAAACTCTTCTGCCGGTGTAATCTTTTCAACTATCGAAAAAAGAGGGCAGCAAAAGAAGGTTGAAAACATTAATATTCCTGATGAAGCTGTGACGGCTGCTTTCACAATATCCACTAGTAGCAAGGGATTAGTCACCATTTGTCGCCCACAAATGAACTTTGGGGAAAAACTAATTCCTTATTCTATTCTTGAAATGAATAACGAAAGAATCGATGTTAACAACATTCTAGTCAATCCTGATTTGATTGATAATGCAGAAGGTTGGGGAATTACATCTGACTGGGCAGAAGATCCTGCACATTCAATTGGAAAATCAATGGCATATAGTTGCTCGCTTACTGAAGACCCCCAAAAAGAAATATCTATTTATCAAGAAGGTATTCCAGTAAAAGGGAAGCAAAAATTGTCTATGGGTGTGCAGGTTATCGCTGATAATACAGGGACGGCAAAAATGCAAGTCATTTTCAGAGATGAAAGTGATTCTATAATTGAAAACGCTTCTGCTGGCATAATCTTTTCAACTATCGAAAAAAGGGGGCTGCAAAAGAAGCTTGAAAACATTAAGATTCCTGATAATGCAGTGACGGCCGATTTCACAATATCCACTAGCAGTAAGGGATTAGTCATTATTTGTCGTCCACAAATGAACTTTGGGGAAAAACTAATTCCTTATTCTACTCTTGAAATTAATAACGAAAGAATCGATGTTGATAACATTCTAGTCAACCCTGATTTGATTGATGATGCAGAAGGCTGGGCAATTACATCTGGTTGGGAAGAGGACCCGAAACATTCAATTGGAAAATCAATGGCTTATGGTTGCTCACGAGATGAAAAATCAACAGAAAAGACAATCATTTACCAGAAAGATATTTCGGTTATAAATCGAACGGTCTTATCAGCCGCAGTAGAAGCAATTACCACATCGAATGATTGCCGTGCTGGGTTACAAATCATTTTCAGAAATTCCCAAGGAGAAGTTCTAGCTGATGGCATGCATTCACTAGAATTTTCACATACACTTAATGGATTTGAAAAATTTAAGATTGAAAATATTAATATTCCTGATAATGCAGCGACGGCTGCTTTCACTATTTCGTTTGAGGGAACAGGAGTAGTCATTATTTGTCGCCCACAAATTGTTTTTAATGAAAAGATTATCCCTTACTCATTAAGCGAGATTACGACTGAGCAGCAAAGCAAAGCTAATAGTGTTCTTCCGCAATTTAATATTGGAATTAGTGTAAGTAAGGTCAGCGATGAAATGGTAAAAGCACCCTTCTCTTTTCAGCGAAATGGTCAAGAAATAAATGGATTTGTTAAGATTACTATTCAGGGTGACAGTTCTAGATTTCATGATAAGAAAAATTACAAAATAAAAGTATTTAGTGATAAGGACTGCAAGGAAAAATTAAAACTACGTTTAATGCCTAGTTGGCCAAAAACAGACAAGTTTAACCTCAAAGCCAATTTCATTGATGCCACACAGTCGCGTAATTTAGCTTCAGCAAAACTGGTGGCGGACGCTGCTGCCGTCACACCAATCGCTGACCCAACAGTGGAAAGCCATCTTGCTAAGACTTCCAACTTCGGACAGATGGAAGGGTTCCCAATTGAAGTTTACTTCGACGGTGCTTACAACGGTCTTTATACTTTCAACACTAAGAAGGACGATAAAGTCTTTGGATTAGATGCCGATAAACCGGGTAATGCCGCTGTATCTGTCCTAGATAATGTAGCCCATCCGACTACCCAATTGCTTGCTGTACCAACTGCCAAGCTAGACAACGTTGCTTATGCCGATGAACTACACGATACACCAGATCCCGAATTAGTAGCTAACTGGTCAAAGTGGCTAGACTTCTTAAACAATTCATCTGATGAAGATTTCAAAAATAAGTTATCTTCCTACATTGATGTTAAATCGGCAATCAATCTTTACCTTTTCGGTATAATGAGTCGTGAATATGACTACAATACAAAGTCTGTACTTTATTTGACCTGGAATAACGGTAAGTACTTCTATCTGGTACCTTATGACCTTGATTCAAACTGGGGTCAGAGTGCTGATGGTAAGATTGAGGGCAATCCCACCGAAGATGACAAGTGGCGGTTTGCAACTGAAACATCAACTAAGACCGATGGACTGTTCATCAACAACGCAAGCTGGAGCAAGCTGTTCGAGCGGATGTACAATCTTTTCATGCCCGAAATAAAAGAGCAGTACACGTACCTTCGCTCAAACGTTTGGCAGACCGACCGGCTTCTCAACGCTTACCGTGACTTCATGAATGGCATTCCACAAGAAGCTTACCAGAAGGACCAAGAGTTGTGGCCACAGATCCCATCAGTCACAACGAATACGTATGAGCAGTTGCACCAAGTAATCGTTCAGCGGTCTAATCAAATGGACAAGTGGATTAAAACTAAATAGCAAAAATATAGTCGCCTAAGAAATAAACAGTGCATGAGAATCCTCACTCGAATGAATGGTTTTTATGGGCGGCTATGTTATACTTAGCCTAAAAAAGGTGAGGTATAGTAGTTGTTATGATGTTGGCATGTTCACTGGACTCTAATGTTTATGAAGGAATAATAGGGTCCATTATTACTGGCGTTGTTGCACTTTTTAGTCTTTGGTTAACATATTTAAATCAAAGTCATTTAAGAAGAGATATGTTAATGAGAGAACGTGAAATGGATAGGATAGCAATGATTAGAACTATTGCAGCTAAATTAGTAAAGCTTAGTTTTGATTATGGATACATTAAAAGTAGCAATTTATCTCAAACAAATCTTAATAAGTGTATAAAAAAACTAGATAAAATAACAAACGAGTTTGCAAAGCAAACCAGTTTACTAAGATTATGTTTATATCAAAGCTATTATGATAGATATGAGAAAAAAGTTTTGAAAGCAATGGATAAGGTAACGGATGAATATACTAATCTTAACAAAGGAAGTAAAGTAAAACATTTAGATGAATTTATTGATGCAGTAAGATTGTATGAAATGCATAAAAAGGTTGAAGAACAATAAAAAGTTAGAGCCCTCTTTAGGGCGCTTTTTATTTTGTACAAATTTAGGAGATGAGCAGTGTGCACGTATTCGGAGGGCTAAGCATTGATGAATGGGGTTCTGTGGTAGCAATTCTTGGTGGCATAGGGGCAGTGGTTACTTTAATTGTGAAAATGACCTCGATTATGAATCGCTTAGAAAGTTCAATTGATACTTTGAATGCCACGCTTAATAACTTAGTTAATGACAATCGTGATTTAAAAATTCGCCTCAATCATATTGAAGATCGATTTGAGGAGCATATTGGCGAGGCAAAAGTGCGGAATCAAAAGATTAAAGCACTGGAGCATGAAGTCTTTGAAAGGAGTAAAGGCGAATGAATGTTAAACAATTAAAGAAGAAGTTTCTGAATGCGGACGGCACAATCAATAAAACGGTTGTGGCGTCTTTTATTACGCTTCTAATTGTCTTGATTCAGCAAATCATGATGGCTTGCGGATTTAGCTATGGTCATTGGGACCAGGTTGTTGCAATCATTAACACGGTGCTAACAATTTTAGGGTTGTGTGGGTTTGTTGAAGGGAACGGTGAAGTTGAACTTCAAAATAAAGGAAGTGAAAACGATGAAACACAAACGAAGTAAACAAATAGCGGTTGCATTAGCAGCCGCTTTTTTAGTTGCACCAATTGCGACAGGAATGGTTGAACTTAATAGTCAACAATTACCAGTTGTTCAAGCAGCTAAGGGTGAGCGAGGGACTGACCAATCTCGGTACCAAGGGCCACAAGGACGAACAGCATATGGTGACGAGAAGTTCCAAATTAATCAGATGGGCGGAACAGTTGACGGTTATAACATGTACGACCAATCAACCTATGCTTCTCAAACGGCAGCAACGATTGCTCGGGGAATGCGGGCCCATAATTACATCTGGTGGCAAAATGTCACAACTAACTGGCAAGCGGACCAGGTGTTGAATTACTTCCTTCCAAAGGTACAAACACCAAAAGGTTCAATTATTGCCCTTGACGTTGAGAGTGGTAATCAGAATACGCAAGTAATTCAATATGCTTGTGATCGTATTCGTCAAGTAGGCTACACCCCCATGGTATATGGCTACAAGAACTTCTTATTGAACCATGTTGATTTAAGCTACTTAGCTAGCCGAGAACAATTATGGTTAGCAGAATATCCAGATTACCAAGTACGGCGGTACCCTAACTATAATTACTTTCCAAGTTATGCCAATATCGGTATTTTCCAGTTCACCTCAATGTATATGCCAGGCGGTCTTGATGGCGATGTTGACCTAACGGGTATCACTGATAATGGGTACAAGAACGGTAATCCACAAAAGCCAAAGACAAACACGCCAGCTGTCACAATCGGAAAACAACTTCATCGTGATAGTCATAACTACACAGTTATGCCGGGCGATTCTTGGTGGAAGATTGCAACTGAACATCACATGAATATGTATGCTCTTGCCCAATTGAACGGAGCAACGATTCAAACCGTAATTCATCCGGGACAAGTTCTTCGGGTGGCTGATAGTGGTCAAGGCTCTAAGGTAAGCAACAAGGTTCAACAGCCGATTGCCTCACCCAAACAATCGTCTTGGCGAGATAGTTTAGGTGATACTTGGCATTCTGAAAAAGGGACTTTTGTGGCTAATACCTGGCTCCATCTACGTTGGGGAGCAAAGCCAAGTTCTTCATCGATTGCGCTTATTGGACCAGGTTCTGTTATCAAATATGATGCTTATTCACGTCACAATGGTTTCGTCTATGTTCGTCAACCACGTGGCAATGGTCAGTATGGTTATGTAGCAGTACGAAACGCCTACACAAACGAAGCATACGGAAAATTTGAATAAAATATTAGCCCTAGTGACTGTTGTGAAAACTCAACAATCACTAGGGCTTTTTGCGTATCAGTGGTAGTTGCGTAATTTGCAATGACCATTATGACTTTAGGATGAATCAATAATATCGTAATGATATAATTTAATCGTAAAAGTTATGAGTGAGGTAAAGTGTAAATGACAGCAGAAATATGTGTTATGAATCAACGCGGGATTGCGTTAGCAGCGGACAGTGCTGTTACTATTGGCGGGACAAGAACTTTCAATAATGCAACTAAATTATTTACGATGGATAGTGCGCATTATGTTGGAGTAATGATTTATGGAAATGCCGATATAATGCATATTCCTTGGGAAGTAATAATTAAAGGTTTTAGAGAAAAACTCCAGAATGAGCCATTGGTTTCTTTGCATTCGTATAAAGATAAATTAATAGAATTTATTGAGAACAAGAAAGAACTATGGCAGGGAACTAATTCAAATGATATGATACTGAATTACTTGTCTGATTTAATGGATCTTATTTTTAAAATTTATGATAATAAAGTAAATTCATTAAATTCTGAAGGTAAAAAGATAAACAAAAATTCTTTGCTAAAAAAATCTATAGAATCAATAGAAATAAATAAAGAAGACATATTCTTTGAAATTCCTCATAATGAGTTTCAAGCTAAAACAGTGGACTTAATAAATAACTATGTTGGTAATGAAATATCTCAGGAACTCCAACGATTAATTCAAGATAAACTTTATGATTTCATTAGAAGCAAAAATTTTTCGAGAAGTCAGACAGGAATTGTAATTGCTGGATATGGAAAAGATGAACTTTTTCCAAGGCTAGTACAACTTGATGTTGATGGCTTATATAATGGAAAACTTAAATATACTGAAACCAGTAATACCTCTACTAGCATTGTAGGGGGTGATGCAAGAGCCAGTTTACTTCCCTTTGCACAACAAGAAATGGTTCATACTATTATGACTGGTATAGATCCTAATCTAGATAATTTTAGAATTAATCAGTTAAGTGAATTACAACAAAATTTGATTAGCGTCTTGGGAAACAAGTCAAGCAAAATAATAAATAATATTTTTGAAAACAATGAAAAGGCGCTTGCAAAATACAAAGAAGAAAATATATCTGGACCGATTATTAGTATGCTTAATAATTTATCTTTAGATGAGTTAGGGACAATGGCCGAAACATTTGTTAGTCTTACTTCGTTTAAACGAAAATTTTCTGGCGATCTTCAAACCGTTGGTGGTCCAATTGATGTTTTAGTAATTTCAAAGGGTGAAGGTCCTGTATGGATTAAAAGAAAAAAATATTTCGATTTGGATATGAATGAAGGATATCAACTTAGAAGAAGGTAAACTTATGAATATAATGACATATAAAATAACAGAATTTAATGACTATCCACAGAACACATTATTTGCTAAGGAAAAAGAAAAGAATGCAGAAGAACGCATACGTAAAATTAATAAACATACTAATAAGGAAAATATGAATTGTTTGAAACAGATTGTTAAAAAAAATAGTCAATTATTGAAGTAATTTACTTCCGTACAAAATAACCCGGCACTTCATTTGAGGTGTCGGGTTCGTTCTACCGGTAGACGAATGGTAGGTTTAAATTGAGTAATCACTGAAATTACTGTGCAAATACTAAAGCGTGAAATCAATGAAAAGCTTGTAATGATAGTAGTTCGAGATATGTGCGAAATACTGAAGAAATACAATTGTAAATCCGTGAACGTACTGGTAAGGCTACTCGGATCGCTGAAAAGCGTCGCGATAAGTAGTAGCTTGGAACCCTTGTGTATCAAGGGTTCTTTTTTTGTTTTAAAAAAAACTGAATAGAAGCTTATTCATATCCTAAAGCTCTCCTTTTCTTGCCCGGATTATTAAATAAGACTAAAATAAAATTATACTATTTGGCTTTTATTATCTGGGGTATGATTATGAAAAGATTGAATTTATTTATATTTTTAATGTTTTGTTCCTTTGGGTTATTCTTGGTATCAACTCAGCAACAAGCTAATGCGGCTGCAGTAGATAAGCAGACGCAAACACAACTTCATGATTATTTAAAATCGCACCATATTAATGGTGTAATATTGGTTAATGGTAAGGGAAGCCAAGCGGTTACCATTGCAAACAATGAAACTACTAATAAGAAGCAGATTGTTAAGGCCAACCGACTATTTCCAACTGCTTCACTTCAGAAAATTGTGACCGGGACGGCAATTTATCAACTAACACAGAAAAAGCAATTGGGATGGGACACGTCCCTAAACACTTATTTTCCGCAGATTGATGGAAGCGAAGATATCACGATTCGTGAATTAATGAACCATACCAGTGGCCTCGTTAACAATGATCGCCCGGCAGTTCCTTTAAAAGGGCAAAAACAGCAAATTGCTTATATGCTTGAACACATGAGAAACGATCACGTTCATACCTGGGATTACCAGGACGTTGATTATGAACTATTAGCTGCGATTATCAGTAAGCAATCTCATTCTAGTTATAATGCTTATATTCATAGAAACTTTGCTAAGCCGCTTCACCTACACCAAATTAAGGATTTCTCTGAAGTTGCCAAAAAGGAAGTTCCGCAACCAATGGATCCCGCTGTTGATTGGCATCAGGTAACTGTTACGACCTCTTCAGATTTTGGGGCAGGGAACCTTTTTATCTCACCAAATAATTACTGGAAATTTATTTACAATTATGTTTTAAAGGATCCAAAGATGATCACCGAATTCTATCAAGAATCGCAAAAACAGGAAGTTGCTTATTTTGGCGGGGTATATTTTGATGGTGACATTATCCGTGCTAACGGTAGTATTCCAGGTTACAATGCTTGCGTTATCGCTAATTACAAGACCAAGAAAATGATAATGTTTTTCTCTAACAACATCGATTATCTGACCTTAAAGACTGTATCAGATGACTTAATGCATAACTATATAGGAGCATAATATTTTAGTAAGAAATAATGTAAAATAGACAAGAAGAATATGATCGACTGAGGAGGAATATCGTGGTGGAGTATGAAGAACTAATTAATAGGATCCATGATTGGGCGCACCAACGAAAGATTGATCAGGCGGATCCACGGGTTGAATTTATGAAGATGGCTGAGGAACTTGGGGAATTATCCGCTGCCTATAATAAACAAAATCACGAGCGCTTGGTTGATAGTATTGGTGATCTTCAAATTGCTTTATTAATTTTTAGCCAGCTAGTTGGCGTTGACCATAAGAAAGCATTAACAGCTGCTTATCGGGAAATTGCGGATCGTCAGGGTGAAACTACTTCTGCCGGTGTTTTCATTAAGCAAAGCGATCTTGAAAAGAAAAATTAGGAGGAAGTTATTTATGAAGTTAATTTCATGGAATATTGATTCAATTAACGCGGCTTTAACCGGGACATCAACAAGGGCTGAAGAAACGAGAAGCGTTCTCCATAAGATCGCAGGTAAGCATCCGGATGTAATTGCAATTCAAGAAACTAAATTATCCAAAAATGGGCCAACAAAAAAGCATTTTGCGGTTTTGCAGGAATTGTTTCCTGACTACCAGGTTGCCTGGCGAAGTTCGGTAGAGCCTGCACGAAAGGGGTATGCTGGAACAATGTACCTCTACCTAAAGGAATATGAACCAACAGTTACTTATCCCCAAATTGGTGCGCCAGAAACCATGGATGATGAGGGACGAATCATTACCCTTGAGTTCCCCGACTTTTTCGTTACCGAAGTTTATACACCCAATTCCGGGAGCGGGTTGAAACGGTTAGCTGATCGCCAAGTTTGGGACGATTGCTATCGTGAATATTTACAGAAGCTCGATCAGCAAAAGCCAGTGATCGCGAGTGGTGATTTTAATGTAGCTCACGAGTCAATTGATCTAGCTCATCCAGAAAATAACCACCATTCTGCCGGCTTTACAGATGAGGAGCGGGAACACTTTACTAAATTGCTTGCGGCTGGATTTACCGATAGTTTCCGTCACCTTAATCCAGAAAAAACAGGCGCCTATTCTTGGTGGGCACAACGGGTAATCACTAGTAAGCAAAACAATTCCGGCTGGAGAATTGATTACTGGCTCGTTAGTGATCGGCTTGCCGATAAGATTAAGAATTCAACGATGATTGATTCTGGTGAACGGCGTGACCATACACCGATTGAATTAGATATTGATCTCTAAAGTCATGATTAATAAAAAATTAATAACTTGGTCACAATTTAGTAAATATTGCTAGTTAGAATGTTAGTCATTGAGAAAGAAGGTGGCCAAGATCAGGATCTTTCGTCTTTTTAAACGATTGGTCGTTTTGACGCTAATTATCGGTGGCGGCTGGCTTTACTTTAACAATTCACGAATCCAAGCGGCATCAACCGCAATGATTTGGAACTTTCGGCAACGAATTGTCAATCTGATTGGTCATGGGGATGATTCGACTACCCAGAACCTTAACCTGAGTGATTCGGATTCTCAAAAGAACCAGCAAACGGGTCAGCAACAAACCGATTCAACAACGATTCCCACTAATGGGCGCTGGGCAAGCAATACCGCAACAATTTATGTTAATACTGGCAATCAAACCCTTGATTCAGCAGCCCAATCGGCAATTCAACAGTGGAATCAAACCGGAGCATTTACATTTCGTCAAGTTAATAACCGTCAACAAGCAGAAATTGTTGTGAGTGCAATGAATAACGATAGTACTAATGCAGCTGGTCTGACTAAAACTTCATCGAATTCAATTAATAACCACTTTGTTCACGCCAATGTTTATTTAAACCAACGATACCTTCTTGATCCTGACTACGGTTATGATCAACAACGAATAGTCAATACAGCAGAGCATGAACTCGGTCACGCAATCGGCCTCGATCACACAAATCATGTTTCCGTAATGCAGCCTGCTGGTTCTTTCTATACTATTCAGCCAGCCGATGTTCAAGCGGTAAAAAAATTGTATGCAACAAAATAAAAACAACACAGTACATAAATAATGGGCTCCAGTGCTCGGCAAGACCGAACTCTGGAACCCTTATTTGTACTTTCTAAAGCATTCTAATCCAATTTGACTTTCCGTGCTTTCAATGCCCACAAGATTGAAACTGTATCAATTACTTCCTGGAACATTGCCCCTACAAAGGCAGGAAGAATCCCGGTGCAGGCAACTAACATTAAAATTATGCAGATTGCAATCCCGATTAAGACTGCTTGTTTGGCGATTTTGATTGTGTCTTTAGCAATTTCAACAATTTTGGCAATCCGTGAAAGGTCATCGCGAATAATCACCACTGAGGCAGACTCACTAGCAGCCGTAGCACCATGGGCACCCATGGCAATTCCAACGTCGGCAGTTACGAACGATGGGGCATCATTGACACCATCCCCAACCATAAAGACCGGATGCTGATCTAACGGAATTGCTTTCAGTGCTGCAATCTTTCCTTGTGGCAGTAGGTTTGTTTTAACGTCTGTAATGCCAACTTGTTTAGCGACTTCCTTTGCAAAAGCAGCCTGATCACCAGTTAACATCATCAGATTAGTAACTCCCATTTTGCGGAGTACATTCATTGTCTGCCGTGCTTCTGGACGGATATGATCAACGAATGTTACTGCTCCAGCATATTGACCGTTAATTTCAATGTAAACCGCGGTCGAAGAGAGAATGGCTTGTTTCCCGTCAGGATCGACGAATGATAATTTACCAATCTTCATTTGATAGCCGTCAACTGTAGCCGTGATTCCCTTACCGGTAACTTCTTGGAGATCTTGAACCGGACTAAGGGAAACTGCCTGTTTTTTGGCATAGTCAACTAGTGACCGGGCAAGAATATGGGAGGACTCGCTTTCAGCACTCGCTACCAGTTGTAAGAGCTGGTCATGAGAAAAGTTGCTATCGGAAGCAGGGATGATCTCCCCAACGGCTAGTTGCCCATTGGTAATTGTCCCGGTTTTATCAAAAGCCCCGGTTTTGGCATTAGCGAGCTTTTCTAAGACGGTCCCGGTTTTAACCACAATCCCGTTTCGGGAGGCCCTGCTCATCCCCGAAACCATGGCAATTGGTGCAGCTAAAATTAATGGGCACGGCGAAGCAACTACAAGAACCTCTGCGATCCGCACTGGGTTTCCAGACCACCACCAAGCGGCCAGGGCGATCACGATTGCAACAATAGTAAATGGCACTGCGTAACGATCTGCCAACCTGACAAAGCGGGCGGGAGATTCTTCGGCAGTCTTAACTAACTTAACCAGCTGTTGATACTGACTATCCTTAGCAAGTTTAGTTACCTTGATTGTGATTGAGTTAGCACCGTTAATTGCTCCTGACATCACTTCATCACCAGGAATTTTACTTACTGGTCGTGACTCACCTGTAAGGGATGATTCATCTAACTCACTTTGACCAGTGATTACTTTTCCGTCTAGCGGAACAATCTCTCCCGGCTTAACGATTACCCCAGCGCCAACCTGAACATCCTTTACTGCAAGATCATTGGTTATCCCATCAGTCACAACATGAGCAATTTGAGGAGTATTATCCAGCAACGATTTCAGTTCAGTGTTAGCTTTCCTGGCCGCATAGTCTTCAAGGGCATCCCCACCCGTTAGCATTACCAGGATTACCATGGCGGCCCAATATTCACCCACGGCTAAGGTGGCAACCACAGCTAAAATTGCGAGGAGGTCAACACCGTAATCACCGGTACGAATTGACTTGACCATCCCGATAAACATTGAAAGAGCAACGATTGCACCAACCACCGTTACTAATATTTGTGCAAAAAGCGGGTAACCACACGCATACTGTAAAATAACAGCAACAGCAGCAATGATGATGATTAACCAGAGCTTTTGCTTATTTGATAATTTTTTCACCATTATTCCTCCCATAATCTTCTTATTCTTATTATACGTTAAGTTAGGGAGACTGTTCTTTTAATTATTCCTTCCTGCGTAATTAATTTAAAAATTCATTTGACATTTGCTATCAATCAGAGTACATTATTAGCAACAATCAATGTCCTTTAATTTAGTCCCGTGAGGCTAGAAAGACGACTTTTTCAAAGTAATATTAACTAACTTTAAAAAATTTCGTTAACACCAGGCCTCCATTACGCCTGGTGTTTTTCTTTAGGACAAATTTTTAGATAAAGGAAGTTAATTCAATTATGACTGAATTACCATTAGTTAAGCTCCCCCACTTTGTAACTGTTGAAGATTTATCTTCTGAACAAGTGTTGTCATTGATTCACCGTGCTGAATTTTACAAAGATGGTGGTGAAACGCCAAAGCTAACTAAACCAGTTTACGTTACCAACGCCTTCTTTGAAAACTCAACTCGGACCCACACAAGTTTTGAAGTTGCTGAAAAGCGCCTTGGTTTAACCGATATTTTCTTTGACCCTCAACACAGTTCAGTCAAAAAGGGCGAAACCATGTATGACACCATGTTAGTAATGGATGCCCTCGGTGTTGATCTAGCAGTCATTCGTCACTCAACCAATGCTTATTATGAACCATTGATTCACCCCAAAGCAGGTTCTCATTTGAACATGGGAATTGTTAACGCTGGTGATGGTTCAGGTCAGCACCCTTCACAAAGTATGCTTGATATGATGACCATTCATGAACATTTTGGTCATTTTGATGGCTTAAAGGTTGGCATTATCGGTGACATCACTAATTCACGGGTTGCAGGAAGTAACATGGAAATCTTGAACCGCCTTGGTGCTTCTGTTTACTTCTCTGGCCCAGATTACTGGTATGACCATGCCTACGACAGGTACGGTAAGTTTATGCCACTTGATGACTTGGTTGGTGAAATGGATGTCCTGATGCTTCTTCGGGTTCAACACGAACGTCATGCCGGGGATGCTAACGAAGCAAAATTCTCTGCTGAATCCTACCATGAAAAGTACGGAATTAATGAAGCCCGTTACAACCGGATGAAAAAGAATGCAATCATCATGCACCCAGGTCCGATCAACCACGATGTTGAATTAGCGGGTAGTTTGGTTGAAGCACCTAACTGCAAGTTCTATGAACAAATGCAAAATGGTGTCTTCATGCGAATGGCAATGTTAGAAGCAGTTCTTCGCGGTCGCAAGTTAGGTGGCTTAGACTAATGAGAATGCTAATTAAGGGTGGCCGCTGTTTTGTTGACGGTCGGCTAATAGATACGGATGTCCTGATTAAGGATGGTAAGATCCAGGCACTTGGCAAGAATTTAGTTGCTGAAGATAGTGTTGACAAGCTAATTGATGCTAGCGGAAAATTAGTTGCTCCTGGCTTAGTTGATGTTCACGTTCACTTCCGGGATCCGGGCCTTACCTATAAGGAAACGGTAGAAACCGGAAGTAAGGCCGCTGCCCATGGTGGTTTTACTACTGTTGGTGCAATGCCAAATGTTGATCCGGTTCCAGATACCCCTGAAAAGATGCGGCAAATGATTAAGCATAATCAGCAGACTGGGGTTGTTCACGTGGCTCAATACTCAAGCGTCACGGTTAACCGCCAGGGTGATCAGCCGGTTGATTTTCAAGCGATGAAGGATGCGGGAGCCTTTGCTTTCAGTAATGACGGTAGCGGAATTCAGACTGCTGGAACCATGTATCGGGCAATGGAAGGTGCCGCTAAGGTTGGCCTGCCATTAGCAGCTCACGTTGAAGATAATTCACTTCTTTTTGGTGGCGTAATGACTGCCGGAAAGCGGGCTGAGGAATTAGGATTACCTGGGGCACCGAGTGTTTCCGAATCAGCTCAGGTAGCGCGTGACCTTGTCCTTGCAAAGGCAACCGGAGTTCATTATCATATTTGCCATGTGTCAACGAAGGAAAGTGTTGAACTTGTTCGTTTGGCAAAGAAAGAGGGGGTTAACGTTACTTGTGAAGTGACACCCCACCACCTCTTGCTTGCTGACAAAGACATTCCAGCAAATAACTCATACTTTAAGATGAATCCGCCATTACGGCATGAAGAGGATCGCCAAGCCGTTATTGAAGGATTGCTTGACGGGACAATTGATATGATTGCGACCGACCATGCTCCTCATTCACGAAAGGAAAAGCCACAAGATGACATGCGCGGGGCAGCTAACGGAATTACCGGTAGTGAAACCGCATTTGAGATGCTTTACACTAAGTTTGTTCGTCCGGGAATCTTTAGTTTAGCTCAATTATTAAACTGGCTGAGTGCGGTTCCGGCAGAAGAATTCGGCTTAGACCAGGCTGGACACCTCGAACCAGGCAAGCCAGCTGATATTGCAATTTTCGATTTGAATACAGAGCGGAAAATCACCGAAGATTCTTACCTTTCCAAGGGCGTTAACAGCCCATTCACCGGTCAACGAGTTTATGGAACCACTGATTTAACCCTAGTTGATGGAAAGGTTGCTTATTCACGAAATGGGGAGGAAGAATAATGACTGATGTTCGTCTTGCCGTAAATTTGCCTGGCCTAAAAATGAAGAACCCCGTAATGCCAGCGTCCGGAACATTTGGCTTTGGCGATGTTCCTCAAGCACGGAAGTATGATCTTAACCGACTGGGCGCAATCGTAATCAAAACTACGACTCCCCAAGCGCGGACGGGAAATCCTCAGCCACAAATTGCTGTATTGAACGATGGAGTGTTAAACTCAGTCGGCTTAACTAATCCTGGGGTAAATGTGGTTGCAGGAGAAAAGATTCCTCATCTTAAGCACCAATATCCTGACCTTCCTTTAGTAGCAAGTATTGGTGGCGCAAGTGTTGAGGATTATGTAATGGTTACTGAACGCTTAGCCGCAACTGGATTAGTTGATGCATTAGAGCTGAATATTTCATGTCCCAACGTTAAACATGGCGGGATGGCATTTGGAACTGATCCGCAGGTCGCTGAAAAGTTAACCAAAGCAGTTAAGGCTGCTAGTGGCGATGTCCCGGTTTATGTTAAACTAACTCCTAACGTTACCGATATTGTGGAAATTGCGCAGGCAGTTGAAGCAGGGGGCGCTGATGGCTTAAGCATGATTAATACTTTACTGGGGATGAAGATTAATCTAAAAACCCGGAAGCCGGTTCTGGGAAATATCATGGGTGGTCTTTCAGGAACCGCAATTAAACCACTAGCTATTCGGATGATTTATCAGGTTTCCCACGCAGTAAACATTCCGATCATCGGTGAAGGGGGAATTTCCTCTGCAGAAGACGTTATTGAATTTTTCTTAGCCGGTGCTTCAGCTGTTCAGGTTGGTTCTGCACACTTCCATGATGCTTTAGCAATGCCACACATTATTGAGCAATTACCGCAAGCAATGGCCCGGGTTGGAATTGGCTCACTTGCAGAATTAAGAATGTAAATTGTGGCTTTGAACATGTTTATAGACATAAAATCACCTTTAACTGATCCAGAAGTATAGTTAAAGGTGATTTTATTATTTATTAATGTTTAATTGGCACCATTAGTGAAATCAACAACCATTCGACCAACAATTTTACCGTTCTTCATTTCGTCAACAATATCGTTGATTTCGGATAATTTCCGTGTGTGAACAATTGGGTTAATAGCTCCTTCAGCTGTCAATTCAAAGGCTTCAGCTAAGTCTTGCTGGGTACCAACTAATGAGCTGACAATTTCAATCCCATCAAGAACTGTTTTAGCAATTGGGACGTCAATGTTTCCTTTTGGCAGTGAAATTGCAACAACCTTCCCGGCGGCACGAACAGAAGCAAGTGCCTGATCGTAACAAATTGCTGCAGTAGCAGTAACAACTGCTGCTTGTGCGCCGCCAATCTTATCTTGAATCTCCTTTGCAGGATCAACCTTGGCAGAGTTAATAACCATATCTGCACCAGCCTCTTTAACGGCTTGGAGCTTTTCATCACTAATATCAACGGCAATTACGTGAGCCTTAAAAACATTCTTCGCCCATTGAACGCCCAGATTACCTAAGCCCCCAGCACCATAGATTACTAACCATTGACCAGGGCGAATTTGACTAGTCTTAATTGCTTTGTAGGTGGTTACCCCAGCACAGGTAACGGAAGTAGCTTTAATAGGATCCAAGTTTTCTGGAACTTTAACGGCGTAATTGGCTTTCACAATACAGTATTCAGTCATTGCTCCATCAACGGTGTAACCAGCATTTTCAACGTGACGGCAAAGTTATTCATTACCGGTAATGCAGTATTCACAGTGTCCACAACCAGAGAAGAACCAGGCAACTGATACCCGATCGCCAATTTTGAGGCTGGTTACATTTGGTCCAACCTTAACAACTCGGCCAACTCCTTCATGGCCGGTAATTCTGCCAGGAGCCTTACCAAAATCACCAGCAGCAACGTGTAAATCAGTATGGCATAGACCACAATATTCGATTTTTACTAATGCTTCACCTGGTTTTAAATCACGAAGAGTAACATCTTTAACATCAAAGTATCCATCACAATTTTTACGAACAACGGCAGCTTTCATTTTGTTAGCCTCCCAACTTAGTAAAACAGTTAGTTAATAATTATAATCCGAATCACTATGGTCAATGTAACATCGGAGAGCGCTAAATATGGAAAGAGGCTAAGAAAAAACATTTTTTCTTAGCCTTTAGTAATGTGATTCAAATGTTCGTTTAACTCTTGCAGTTCTTTTCGTAATTCCTGGTTTTCCTTCTCAATTTGATCCAATTTATCTTGAATCTGGTTATTGTCTTCTTGAGAAAAGTAGTCGGTAATTGTACTGGTAATGACCCCGATCAAACCAATCCCGACTAGCATTAATAGGACACCAGCAATTCGGCCGATCGTGGTGGTAGGTGAAATGTCACCATAACCGACAGTTGAAGCTGTAGTAATTGCCCACCAAAGAGCGGTGGAAAAATGAGTACCCTCAGAGATGCTGTACATTGAAGCAGAAATCAAAAGGACTGCGCAGGTTACATAAAGATAGTACAGGAGACCATCCTTTTCGATAAACCGGTTTAACCGTCCAGTTAATCCAATAAGACGAACAATTCGTAAAAAGGTGAAAACCCGACTAACCCGGTTCCACCGGAAGATCCAGGCAAGACCATTCACGGGGATAATTGAGAGCAGGTCAAAGATATTATGCTTGAAGAACTTTTTCTTATCCTTGGCAAGATAAAATCGGGTAAAGTAATCAATTGCAAAGATAACCAGAATCCCATCATTAACCGTCTTGAATGGCTCGTTATTGATATTAAGCTCATGAGCAAAGTCAAATGCAATTAATAGAATCGAAATAACCGCTAAGAGGGCCATGGTAAGAAGATATAAAATGTATACTTGACGTTTCAATTTAGCTTAACTTCCTTATTCTTACATTGAGCGGTCCAAGAGTTGGATGGTGACCTTTTTGAGAAGCTTTTGAGTAGGACTTGTTGGTAATTCATCAATTAATTGTAATGCTTTGTTAGTAAACTTACCAGCCAGCTCGTGTGCTTGTTTAACACCGCCATATTGATTAACCAATCGCTGAACTTCTTGAGTATCTTCAACCGTCATTTCCTGCTTTTTAGCGAGGTACGGGTCAAGTTCTTTATGGTGCTCTTTTAAGACCAGGAGAAGCGGTAGGGAATAAACACCGGTAGCGAGGTCTTCAAGAATCGGCTTGTTTAATTTCTTATTGGTGGTGTAGTCCAACATATCATCTAGAATTTGGAAGGTAATTCCGATATTTTGCCCGATATGTTTAGCAAGGTGAACAGTTCTAGCATCAGCACCGCCAAAGTGTGCTCCTTCTTGGGCAGCCAGACTAAAGAGGGTCGCTGTTTTACCGTTAATATTCCGATAATATTCGAGAAGTGATTGTTGTTGATAACGTTGATTCATTTGTCCAAGTTCACCAGTAAGAATTTTACGCATTGCTTGAGCGTTCGTTGCTAGGTAAGGTGAACTCTCCATGGTTTCAACTAACAGGTCGAAGAAAACAGTAAATAATAAGTCGCCACTATATACCGCTGTGTCTTTTCCAAAAGCTTTTTGAATGCTTGGGGCACCACGTCGTTTAGGGGAGTCATCAATTACATCATCATGAATTAGGGTTGCCATGTGGAGAATTTCCAATGAGGAAGCAATTTTGATTAATTTAGAACTGTTCCAACTATTCTTGCCACCTAGTCGGGCAAAGGTTAGGCAGAAAGCAGGGCGGAGGTATTTACCGCCCTTTGAAGCCATTTGCTTTAGTGCTGCTTGTAAATCAGTATTATTAACGGTTATTCGCTGATTAATCAGGTGATTGACTTCCTCAAGTGCGTTATTAAGCTGTGGGTCACTACGGAAATAATGTTTGTCCATTGAATGATAATTCCTTTGTATTGGTGTACTATCATATTGTAACAATATTTTTAAATGAATGGGAAGTATGAATGTGTCATTAGATGTCTTTTTAGAGTTAGTTGAGATTAAAGCCAAAACTGCTAGTATTCTCCCGATGCTTCTCGGGGTCTGCATGAGTGTTTATTACTATCACTCATTTAACCTTATTAACTCAATTCTCTTTTTTATTGCAATGCTCCTCTTTAATATGGCCGTTGATATGATGGATAATTATAACGATTATAATCATGCGGTTGATACTGAGGATTACAAGAAGAATACCAATATCATTGGTCGGGAAAAGATCTCCCCACGTCTTGTCTTAACCTTGATCCTAATTTTTAGCATTATCGCTGCCGGGATTGGAATTTATCTTGTTACCCGAGTGGGGTTACCCCTGCTTTGGATGGGAATCTTTTGTTTCGCTGTGGGGATCTTGTATTCTTCAGGACCATTTCCGATGAACGGGTTACCGGTCGGTGAATTCTTTTCTGGCTTTACGATGGGTTTCATGATCATGCTGATTTCGGTTTATATCAATAAAACCGGTATCTTTGATTGGAGTTGGAGCAACCTACTTAAAATTTGGTTAGTCGCTTTGCCATGTGAACTATGGATTTCAAACCTGATGCTTGCTAATAATATTTGTGATGCTCAGGAAGATGAGGATAATCATCGTCACACCATTATTCATTTTATCGGTGTTCAACAGGGATTAAATAGTTTTACCACTAAAAACGTGATCACCTTTTTAGCAATTATTACAGCCGTTATGGCACGCCTAGCCCCTTGGACTATGCTGCTTACCCTGTTAATCATCCCGTTCGTCGTCAAACAAACAAAGCTTCTGTACCACGAACAAGTCAAAAAACGCACCTTCCCCTGTGCCGTTAAAATTCTCCTCGTCGGCTCCCTTGCCCAAGTAATAACATATGGGGTGGGAGTGTTATAGAGTTAGAGTGCGAGCCCGTTAAAACCTTCCGGTGGCTAACGATTTCTCCGACGAACGACGTCTTGTCGTCGGAGTCGGAGGTCGTTAGCTCGAGGAAGGTTAGGGCGAGCAGATCTTAGCTATGTTGCATTGGGGGTGGCGGTCGTGGCGAGCAGATCTAGGCTCTGTAGCAGTAGAACGTTAGGTTGCGCACCTTTCTTTCTATCCCGTTGCCCTAAAACTCAATAAGTGAACAAACGAAGAAAAGGACCAGGAAGAAACAATTTGTTTCTTTCTGGTCCTTAACTATTGCCAGTAATTTCCGAATTTACTGAGTCTAATTCGTAGCTTGTTTATTCTTTAATCCCAAAATGAATTGCTGCAGCACCAAAATTAAGTGATGAATAATTGACGGCCTTAAATCCGGCATCAGCCATCATTCTGGCTAACTGCTCAGAGGAAACAAATTGCTGACTTGTCTTCTTGAGGTATTGATAATCTTTGACATGGCCGCCAGCAAGCTTGGCCAAGTAAGGAAATGCCTTAAAGTAAGCTTTCCAGCCAACCCTGATCAGTGAATTTGTCGGCTGTGACATCTCCAGAACACCTAATTGGCCACCAGGTTTCAATACCCGATAAATTTCGCTTAATGCTTTATCCGCATCTGGAACATTCCGCAGACCAAAACCAATCGTAACAATATCAAATGATTCGTCCTCTAACGGCAAGTCCATTGCGTCCCCATTAATCAAGATGAGGTTCGGAATTGTCTTGGCCTTTTGTTCAGCAATTTTTAGCATTGCCGCATTGAAATCAACACCGGTAACGCGTCCTTGTGGTAAGCGATTAGCCAGTGCAATTGCTAGGTCACCGGTTCCACAGCACACATCAAGGGCTTTAATTCCTGGCTTGAATTCTAAACCAGCTAAAAGCTTTTTCCGCCAGAGTTTTTGCGTCCCAAGGCTAATAATATTGTTAAGTTTGTCATAGTTAGGCGCAACTCTGGTAAACATTTCATTAACTTCAGATTCATTTTTAAGGTGATTTGTTTTTGTCATACTGATAACCTTTCTAGTTGGTAGCTGGCTTCTTTGGTTGCACTAATACAATCAAGATAAAATTAATTAACAGTGTTAGTCCTGTAATTGCAAAGACCATTGGGTATGAGGAAAGTCCAGAAATAATCGAGCCGAGAAGGGAACCAAAAACAGCTCCGCCAGCTTGGAACGACTGGTTAATGCTGAAGACCCGTCCAAAGGCTTCTGTTGGCACGTTCAGTGTTAACACAGTCTGGGCGGCAGGCATTAATGCTGCATTGGCTAAACCGAGAAGGAAGCGCCAAAAAGCTAATGACCATGGTGAATGGGTAAAGGTCATTGGAACAAACAGGATAAATGCGGTGATTAAACCAATTCGCAAGACTTTTTCCGGGCCAATTTCGTCCATCGTGTGACCAACTTTTGAAGCAGCAATGAGGGTTCCTAATCCCGGGGTTGCAGCAACGATCCCAGCAACAAAGGCGATGTTACCGTGGTTATGCATTAACTGACGAACATACAGACTAATGATTGGACTAATTGACATCGATGAAGCCATAACGATAAGCGTCGTTAGGAAAGTAACGAAAATCAATTTGCGGTTTGGAATTTCAGCCATAACTTCCTTGATTGGCCGCATCTTTTCCTTCTTAATTGGTTTGAAATGCCGTTCCTTAACTAGGAATGTCGTGCTGAGAAAGACGCAGAACATCAAGAAACCAGTAATGAAGAATGGAACCCGGTAGCCGAATGCTCCCGAGAGGACCCCACCAAGTAGCGGACCAACAAGGTTTCCGGCAATCCCAGCGGTTGAAATTGCCGACATCGCCCAACCGGACTTGCTATGGGGAGTTTCTCCGGCAATTAAGGCCGCCGCATTGTTGATATACCCAGAAAAGGCCCCTTGTAAAAACCGCATTCCAATAACCATCCACGCTGACTGTGAAAGACCAGTGATAAAAATTGTGCACGCCATTACTCCGGAGGCCCGCATACACATTAATTTACGTCCTTTTTGATCGGCCAAACTGCCCCAAAGCGGTGAGACGATTGCCTGGCTGACAAAGGTGGCCCCAAATGCTAATCCTGAGTAGAAATTTAGTTGAAATTTTGAAAAGTTACCAAGCTCATTGATAAATAGTGAAACGAATGGCATCGTCATTGAGAATCCCATCCCGGTTATAAAACAGCCAATCCATAATGAATAGAATGTTTTGCGCCACAGGGGAGATAGCTCAGAATCCATATAAATATTTGCTCCTTTTTTAGTCGTAGTAACTATGAGTATAACAAGTTCACGGTAAAGAAGCTAATTCTGGTTAGCGCTTTTGATTCTTAAATAATGGTAGAAACTAAGGATCATGAGAACAACCATGATAACGGTTGCCCACATTCCGTAGCGGATCCCGGTTACTAATGAAGCCGGTGTATTAGCAATAACTACGCAGAGGGTAACTGAAACAGCACCGAAGACTTGACGCAGAGTGTTGTTTAGCGCAGTACCGTGACTATTTTCTTCTTGGTTCAGGTCAGAAAATGCTTCTGACAGTGCCGGACTAAAGACAAAGGCGTTCCCAATCATCCGGAGCATGTAGGTTAAGGTAAGGAAGACAATGGACGAATGGCGGTTAACGAGAACCAACGGAACCGAAGCAACCAGCATAATGACTGCCCCGATCGTAATCAGCCATTTCGGACCGTATTGATCATAGAGCCGGCCGACAATTGATGCGGTAATGGCATTAGCGATTGCTCCTGGAAGCAGAATTAATCCAGAAAGGAAACTTCCCATTCCAATAATTTTTTCCGTATAGATTGGAATTAACTGTTCAGTTCCTAACAGGACCATGAAAGTAAATACACCAACAATCGTCATCCAGCGGAACGATGGGTAAGCAAAAATTTGGACTTTAAGCATCGGATTCTTTAGGTGAAGCTGCCGTTTGACAAAGCCGCCAATAACAATGAAACCGCTGATTAACATTATTAAGCCGTACCAAAGATTGATCTGGAAAACTGTTAAACTCCCGAGGGCTAATCCAGAACCAACTAACGAGATGATGACGGAGATGTAATCGATCTTGATCGGTCGTGGAGTGGAGAAGTTAGGTAGCTTTAAGTAGCCGATAATAAAGGCCAGAATCATTAGTGGCAGGACGAGAATGAATAGCCAGCGCCACGAAAGAAATTCGAGGATTAATCCCGAAATTGTAGGACCGAGGGCCGGAGCGGCAGAAATGACGAGACTTGAAAGACCAAGGATCGATCCGCGCTTTTCGATTGGATAAATTGAAATCATTGTCGTCATTTGAAAGGTCATTAGCATTCCACTAGCACATGCCTGGATCAACCGGGCAATTAAAAGACTTGCAAAATTATTGGCAAAACAGCCCACTAGTGTCCCGACAAGAAAGGTCCCGATAATTCCAATAAAGACGTGCCGGTTAGTGAACTTTTCGTACATGTTTGATGAAAGCGGGGTCACAATCCCGATAATCAGGGTATACCCGGTTGTTAACCATTGAACGGCATTCAATGAAACGTGAAGATCTTCCTGAATAACGGGAAGCGCTGTTACCATCATTGTTTGACTTGCTAAACTGATAAAACATGAGCCAAGCAGGACGATCGTAATAATTTTCCGGACCCGTGGGCTTACTTCTCCATTTTGATTCACACTATTACTCCTTTGCTTTTTAAGGTTACTAAAATAGTTTACCATGGAGTGTCAAATCAATTGCTGCTTCTTTAACGAATTCTTTGGTACAATTATTGGTGAAGTGTAATTTTAGGAGAAGGAGCAGACTTAATGAAAACGAGGATTGCAGTTTTTTCAGACGTTCATGGAAACCTGAGTGCAATGCGTGCAATGTACCGTGATAGCCGCCAACAGCACGTTGATCAGTATTGGTTTGTGGGCGACCTGTTGATGCCAGGACCAAGTGTTAGCGAAATCTGGCGGTTGCTTAAGATCATTAATCCAAGCGTGATCGTTCGGGGAAACTGGGATGATCTGGTGGTTAATGGTGTCCGGGGAAAGATTGATGTTAAGTATCCGTCTCATATTTACTTTGCTCGGTTAGCCCAATATGTCGGTCAAAGTGCTCCGCGGGGGATGGTTGATGAAATCGCTAGCTGGCCTCTCCATGTTACCAAGAAGGTTGGCCCCCTGAATTTTGGTATTTCCCATAATTTACCATGGTTAAATATGGGACAGGATCTATTTCCAACTCAATCAACTAAGAATTTCGATCAGGTCTTTACCCCAGCTGACCCGCCAATTGACGTTGCAATCTATGCCCATGTCCACCATGAAATTATGCGGTATGCAAGTGACGAGCGAATTGTCATGAATCCTGGAGCTGTTGGCGAGCCATTTAACGGTTGGGATAAATTGCACCGAGACATGCGGGCCCATTACTTGGTAATCGAGGTTGATGATCTCGGGATGGCATCCGTCAACTTCCGTCATGTTGGCTACGATCGAAAGGCAGAGCAGGCGATTGCGGATCAGTCCGCTGTTCCCTATGTTGAGCTATACGATTTGATGATGCATACCGGGAGGGCCTATACGCATGATCCCGAAAAATTAACCCGGCTGAATCAAAAATATGGTTATGCCACTCAGTATTTAGACTACTGCAAACGGCTTGGTCAAAATTAGTCAGACTTTTTTCTTGTAAGTCTTACAAAAAGTTAGTATAATTATATTTAATGAATTGTTCGCAAATGTTGATTAATGATGTGGGTTCTCATTTTCACTACAATCTGATGAGAGCACGTTACGCTGTTACAGTCGCTTTGAAATATTAGCTAAACTAATCGGAAAAATTTAATACGGGCCTTAACCATTAGTTTGTTAATGTTTCGCTTATTTGTTATTAATATCTAATTTACAAATAATATGAATACAAAGGAGATCTTTAATTTATGGCAAAGAAGTCAAAGATTGCTAAGTTGAAGCACCAAGAAGCACTGGTAAAGAAGTATGCTGAAAAGCGGAAACAATTAAAGGCACAAGGGGACTACATTGCATTATCCAAGCTGCCACGTAATTCCAGCGCTGTTCGTTTACACAACCGTGACCGTTACGATGGCCGTCCTCACGCTTACATGCGCAAATTTGGCATGTCCCGGTTAACTTTCCGTGAACTCGCCCACAAAGGCCAAATCCCAGGTGTAAGAAAGGCTAGTTGGTAGGCAACAGAGTGCAAGCCCGTTAAAACCTTCCGGTGGCTAACGATTTCTCCGACGAACGACGTCTTGTCGTCGGAGTCGGAGGTCGTTAGCTCGAGGAAGGTTAGGGCGAGCACATTTCTACTCAGTTGCATTAGAAAACCTGAGGTTGCTGGCTCTAGCAAGTTCCTGGCGAGCAGATCTTGGCTATGTTGTATCGGAGTCGGAGGTCGTTAGCTCTAGCAAGTTCCTGGCGAAGGAGTGAACCAAAAAACTTGTTTTCGTCTGTGGACCCTCGCAAGGATGATTAGGCTTATTACTATCAACTTGTTGATGAAAGAAGTCAATCAGCTACTGCGCCCATTTCTACTCAGTTCCCTAGTATGCATTCCCCTAAACCATTGTTAACGTGATCACGATCATGTGCTATACTGGTATGCATAATAGTTAAGTAAATAAGAATTTAATTTAGATAGAGAGTATGACAGTCTTCTTAAATCAGTAATTTTACTGGTTTGAGAGAACTGTTTTTATAAACAACCATTATGACCTTATTCGATTTCGGATAGGGTCATTTTAGTTTAAAAATTATTTGATTTAAAATAATTCTAATTTAGCCTTGATCTTAAATTAAAATTAGTTATACTGAAGGTGTAGTTAAGAATGATTCTAAATTAAGGAGGGGTTATTATGATGAATTTTATTGGTCACGAAATTGATGATTTTAAGGTAAACGCATACCAAGATGGTAAGACCAAGGAAGTTACTAAGAATGATGTCTTGGGTAAGTGGAGTATTTTCTTCTTCTACCCAGCTGACTTCTCATTTGTTTGCCCAACTGAACTTGAAGCTCTCCAAGATAAGTATGATGACTTTAAGAAGGCTGATGCTGATATTTACTCAGTTTCCGAAGATACTGAATTCGTCCACAAGGCATGGGCTGAAGCATCAGAAAAGATTGGCAAGATTAAGTACAACATGTTAGCCGATCCTGCTGGTAAGCTTGCACGGATGTTTGATGTCTTGGATGAAGACGCTGGTCAAGCTTACCGTGGTGTCTTCATTGTTGATCCCGACGGTAAGATCCAATCTTACACAATTAACAACATGGGAATCGGTCGTAGCGCTGATGAAATTCTCCGGACTCTTCAAGCTGCTCAATTCGTTCGTGAACATGGTGATCGTGTCTGCCCTGCAAACTGGAAGCCAGGTCAAGATTCAATTAAGCCAAGCCTTGACCTTGTTGGTAAGCTTTAATTTATAGGAGGAAACACCGATGAGCGAGCATATCTATGATTTGATCATCGTTGGTGCCGGTTCAGCAGGATTGACGGCTGGTCTTTATGCCGGTCGGGCAACCCTTGATACGCTAATCCTTGAAGGAAACAGTGTTGGCGGTCAAGTAACGACCACATCCGTTGTTTATAACTATCCCGGAGTAGCAGAAGTTGACGGTACCGAATTGATGAATAAAATGCAAAAGCAGGTTGCGGACTTCGGTGTTGAAATCAAACACGCTGAAGTTGCCAAGTATGATGATTTAACCGCTGACGTTAAAACCGTAACTGATGCTAATGGACAGCAATATCAGGCACGGAGCATTATCATTTCTGGCGGGGCTAACCCAAAGAAGGTTGGCTTCCCAGGTGAAGAAAAGTTCCGTGGCCGGGGCGTTGCCTACTGTTCGACTTGCGATGGTGAGCTTTTTACCGGCCTACAAATTTTCGTTATTGGTGGTGGCTATGCTGCTGCGGAAGAAGCCGACTACCTGAGCCGTTACGGAAAACACGTTACCGTTTTGGTTCGTGGTGATCACTTTACCTGTCCACCACTGATCGCCTCTCGAGCATTGGATAATCCAAAGGTTAGTGTTAAGTACAATACTGAAGTAGAAAGTGTTTCTGGTGACGATTACTTAACGGAAGCCACTCTGGTTAATAATAAGACCGGTGAAAAGACGGTCTACCACCTTAATGATGGCGACCAAACTTTTGGTGTCTTTATCTATATCGGGACCCAACCAGCAACAAAGAACCTTGAAGGAGTCATTAAGCTTAATCAGCAAGGCTATATTATTACTGATAGTCAACGGCAAACAAACATTCCGGGAGTCTTTGCGGCTGGTGACATTATTGAAAAGTCACTTCGGCAAATAGTAACGGCTACTGCTGACGGTGCCGAAGCCGCGACGGCTGCTGAAAAGTATATTGCTGATCAGAAGCAACGGTTGGGGATTCCAATTCATGCAGAAATCAAACAGCCAACCAAGACAATTGGACAAACCTCTTCTCTTGACAACGAAGAAGAGGTTGCACCACACGCTGGTAATTGGCTATCAGCAGATATTGATCAACAGTTGAAACCAATCTTTGCTCGCTTGACAAAGACGGTTACTTTACAAGTCCTAACTAATGGGACGCCATTAAGTGACCAGTTGCTTGGCTTTGTAACGGAATTTGCAGGATTGGATGCGGACCACATGAAGGTCGAAAAGCAAGCCGCTCCGCAAAATGTTAAGTACCTCCCACAATTGCGGCTGCTTGATGATACTGGTAATGACACCGGACTTCACTATGCAGGCATTCCAACAGGTCATGAGTTAAATTCACTTGTTTTAGGTATCTATAACGTTGCGGGACCCGGACAGACGATTTCACCAGAAATGGTTGAACGGATTAAAGCTCTTCCCGAAGCAACCATTAAAATTGGTGTCTCACTAACCTGTCACTTCTGTCCTGATGTCGTCGCTGCTTGCCAACGGATGGCTGCATTAAATCCAAAGATTACGGCAACGATGATTGACTTGCAACACTTCCCTGAATTACGGAAAGCGAAGAATATCATGAGTGTCCCTGCAACAATGATTAACGGTGGACCTGTCATTTTCGGCAGTCAGACGATGGATCAGCTTGTTACAGCTGTTGAAAAGACCCGTCCTTAAATTTTTCCAAAATAGTCGTTTCATTTTATATTAGATAATGACTAAACATGTATCAGAACAAAGCTCCACGCATTTTGACTTTAAAATGCTGGAGCTTTTTTTATAAAAAAGATTAAGTCTGCTATAATTGGATTCAGAAAGAAGGATGGACGATTTGAGAGTACACATTACCAACACGCACCATATGATTGGGGTTGCTAGATTGGCCCAGAATATGGTAACGGACATTGCAACGAAAGAACTTGGCTTTCGTGAAATTGGGGTTTTTCAATACAACGATAAAAATGAGAGTAAGAGTTCATTAATTGCCCGCTTTGATGGGATGCTGGCGGGAGTTGAATTGGGCGATGTGATCGTATTCTAATCGCCATCCTGGAATTCAGTTGAATGGGATACGGCACTCCCTGAACGAACCCTTATTTATGACGGGTTAAAACGGATTATTTTTATCCATGACGTGATTCCTTTAATGTGGGAAAGTAATCGCTATTTGCTGGACAAGTGGGTTAAATATTACAACATGGCTGATGTGATTATTGCTCCATCCCAATCCATGGTTGATCTTTTGCGTCAACATGGCCTAACTGTTAAAAAAGTTGTTATTCAAAAAATGTGGGATCACATCGTTGGCAGCGATCGGGGAAGGAAAAGCCGCACTATGCCCCAATTATTAACTTTGCTGGCGATCCAACCAATCCAGAGAAATACGGCTTCGGTGGAACCTGGTTTAACCCTGACGTTAAGCTCCGGGTCTTTACATCGCCAAAGGACTGGGGAGTCGGTCGTAACATTGAATTCGTTGGCAGTATGCCAGATATTGCCTTGCTGAATGATATTCGGCGGACGGGTGGTTTTGGCCTAATTTGGTCCGGAGATCCATACTGGCTTGAATATATGAAGTATAATTGTTCATTTAAACTCTCAACCTACCTGGCTGCTGGGTTACCAGTCATTGTCAATAGTGGAACTCCTGCTCGTGACATTATTGAGAAAAAGAAACTGGGAATTATTGCCGACTCGCTTCCTGAAGCAATCGAACGGGTTCAAACAATGACGACCACGGAGTACGATCAAATGGTTAACTCGATTGATGACTTTGCAAAGCTGATCCGTGGGGGCTACTTTGTAAAACGAGCATTAACTGAAGCAATCTTTAAGGCTTTTTATGATTAGTAATGTTAGGCAAACAATAATGGAAGAAGAACAAATATTAGTTATTGTTTCGGTTTATAATACCGAAAAATATTTAGATCAATGCATTCAGAGCATTTTGAAACAAACTTACCACAATCTTGAATTAATTTTAGCTGATGATGGCTCAACGGACCGTTCACTGGCAATTTGTACTCGTTATCAGCAACAAAATTCACGAGTTAGGGTGTTTCATCAGGCCAATCAAGGGGTAAGTAAGGCCCGGAATTATGGAATGGATGTTGCTGCTGGAGATTTAATTACTTTTGTGGATAGCGATGACTATGTAATGCCTAATTATCTGGAGGAACTAATAACGGCTTTGGAGTCAACTGGTAGTCAAATCGCTATCAGTGACTTTCAATCCTATAAGGGGAATGGTCAATTACTGGTTCACATGCCGGATCATGAGGTCAGTCAGCGCACCTTTACTCCACGGGAATGGCTTACACTAATAAAAATGACTTTTTCCAATTGATCTATACAGTTCTCTGGGGGAAAATCTTTCAACAAGAAGCCTTTAATCAAATTTACTGTCCGGAAGATACCCAAATTGACGATGAATTTACAACCTGGAAAACGTACTTGCAGGCAAGCAAGATTGTTTATTTGGATGACGAGGATTATATTTATCGGCTTAATCAAGATGGCCTTTCACACCGTAAAAACCAAGAAGACATTCGGCCGCTGCGAAGCTTGGAAGAGGAGATTAGTTTTCTTCATATCTTAGGCTACGATCCGCAATTACCATTGTTACGAATTAACCAGCGCTACCGGATTTCAATTAAGGCGTCATCTGAACCGGCACAGGGTTTCTTTACCCGAATCGTCTTCTTTAATGGACAGGGAGATGAAATTAATCGGCTTGAATTTCATAACCTTGAAAAGGCATTTACGTTTCCAGAAGGTACTGTCCATTACGAAGTAAGTCTCGTTAATACGGGCTGCACCAGCTTACAATTTAAACGACTTGAAATTTGTCCAGCCAATCTTCCCCGTAGTGTTCACAATGATTTATGGTTCCACAAGCCGGTTAATCCAGATTCTGATCAGCCGGTTAACATTGTCGTGATGCATGATCCAAAGCGGGTGAAGAAAACCTGGGAAACAGTTGGCAAGATGCTCAATGGCTTACCGCTCCAGATCGTCAGTGTTGGATGGCAGTATGATGGTGACCTGGCTGAAGCGATCGTTCACTGGATTGAACAGAAAAACCAGCTCTATGCGTACCTCATTAGTACATCTGCTGATCTGGACAAGGTTTTACGAAATTGATCACTTAGACGAACTAGTTCGGGCAATGCCAAATATTCAATTCCACATTGCCGCGGTTACCGAAATGTCCGGGAAGCTACTCGCATTCGGTGAGTGGCCAAATGTAACGGTTTATCCAAACGTTAGCCGTCAACGAGCTTTGCAATTACTGAAAGATTGTGACATCTACCTTGATATTAACCGGGGAAGCGAAATCCTTGATAGTGTCCGGGCGGCGTTTGAACAAAACATGTTAATTCTTGGCTTTAAGGATACTCTGCACGAACCGCAATTCGTTGCACCACAAAATATTTTTGAACAAAACCAGGCTAAAGAAATGACCCAAACGATTTTGACAGCATTGCTTAAGCCAGCATTGATGGAGAAACTAATCGATACTCAGCGTGAACATGCTAATGATGCGACTGTTGAACAGTACAAAGAAGTGATTGGAGCGTTGACAAATGGCAAAGCAAGATAAAGATAATGAGTCAATGGTAGAGAAACATGCCCTTGACCGGCTGAACCATGTTGAAAAGGAACACCGGAAAGCATATGCTAAGAAGCCCGAAAAGTTTAGTCCGGCCAAGATTATTATGGGGATTATCCTGATTGTTGTTCTGCTAACCTCACTGGTAAGTATTTTTTAGCTAGAATGGCACCTTGTTCAACTAATAACTTACAATAAGTTAGCATATCCTATTGACTTTTAATTATTATCGGGTAAAATTTAGATAATTCATCACGAAGGGAGTACAAATTATGCTGAATAATGTCATGCCAAACGAATTCTGTTCTGCTTGTTGCGTTGTTTGTAACAAGCTTTTTGGCGTGATTAAAATTCAGTAATTTGTATTCTAGTAAAAATTAAGGGTAATCAAGCTTTTTTGGATTGATTACTAATAAACTAGGCTTACAATTCTGAATTTGAATTGTAAGCCTTTTTTCACTTCGCGGTAAAAGAAAAGAGAGGATGATCTATATATGGATTGGACGATTATCCAGCAGAGTCTTCCCAATTTTGCTCAAGGGTTCAAATTAACTCTTTGGCTTTCACTAGTTGGGATTGTCGGCTCAATCATTGTTGGGATTATCACCAGTTTAGTACAGTACTTTCGCGTTCCGGGTCTCCGGCAGGTTCTTAACGTTTATGTTGAGGTTGCCAGAAATACTCCATTGCTAATTCAGCTATTTTTCTTATACTATGCCTTTCCGGTAATGGGGATTAAGATGACTGCCGAGACTTGTGGGATTATTGGTTTGATATTCCTTGGCGGGGCGTACATGGCTGAAGGATTCACCGGTGGCTTTAATGGGGTTAGTCAAACCCAGATTGATGCTGGTGAAGCACTGGGGATGAATCAGTATCAGCTTGCACGGTACGTTATTCTTCCGCAGGGATTGTCATTAAGTGTTCCGGCTTTAGCGGCCAACATTATTTTCCTAATCAAGGAAACGTCAATCTTTTCCGTAATTGCAATTCCAGAGCTGACCAACACGGCTCTTGACTTGATCGGGATGTACTACCGGTCGAACGAGTACTTGTTTGTGTTGGTAATCGCCTACGCAATTGTCTTGATTCCGGTAATCTTACTGCTTGACTGGCTTGAAAGGAGGGTTCGGTATGGCTCATTCGGGGATTAGCGTTTTATTTGAAGGAACAAACTTTGCCCGGTTAATGGGCGGATTGTGGACATCGGTTTGGATCGCGGTTGTTTCGTTAGCAATTGGTTTGTTGTTAGGAACCATTTTCGGCCTTTTAAGAACCCTGCCTAGCCGAATTATCCGTTTTATCCTACTCCTTTACCTCGAGTTCTTCCGGATTGTGCCGACAGTAGTTCTCTTGTTCCTGGTTTACTACATTTTGCCGCGACAATTTAATGTCAATTTGCCGGCAACTTGGATGGCGGTTCTGGCGTTCTCCTTATGGGTTGCAGCCGAATTTAGCGATATTGTTCGGGGAGCACTCGAGTCAGTTCCCAAGCACCAGCGTGAATCAGGGTTAGCATTGGGACTCAATCAATGGCAGCTGTTCCGTTATGTTCTGCTGCCTCAAGCAATCCAGTTGGAACTCCCGGCAACGATTAACTTAGCAACGCGGGTCATCAAAACAACCTCGCTCTTGCTGATGATTAGTGTTATGGATGTCATCAATGTTGGTCAACAGATCATCGAAGCAAATAACCAAACGCACCCGACTGGTATTTTCTGGGTATATGGTCTGATTTTCATCCTCTACTTCATTGTTGATTATCCATTATCCCTCTGGGCAAAGCATCTCACTGCAAAAGAAGAGCATTAATTTTGGTAGGTGGTAATATGGCAGAAGAAATTCTTAAAGTTGAACATTTAAATAAATTCTATGGCGATTGGCAAGCCCTGCATGACATCAATTTTGAATTGAAAAAGGGCGAAGTTGTTACGCTCCTCGGTCCCTCTGGTTCTGGAAAAAGTACGTTGATCCGAACCCTGAATGGACTGGAACCGTTTCGGGATGGGAGCATCTATTTCAAAGGAAATAAAGTTAATCCTTCACCAAAGAAATGGCAGGAGTTGCGCCAAAAGATCGGGATGGTCTTTCAAAGTTATGACCTTTTCCCTAACCTGACTGTCTTGGATAACATCCTCTTAGCACCGACGAAGGTTCAAAAGAGGAATCGGGAAGAAGTTAAGAAGGAAGCAATGGCTCTGTTGGAACGGGTTGACTTGGCAGACCAAGCAAATTCATATCCTCGGCAGTTGTCAGGTGGTCAAAAGCAGCGAATTGCCATTGTTCGGGCGCTAGCAATGCATCCTGAATTAATGCTTTTCGATGAAGTCACCGCTTCCCTCGATCCAGAAATGGTCCGGGGGGTTCTCGAAATTATTAAGGAGTTATCTGATCGGGATCACATGACGATGATTATTGTTACTCATGAGATGAACTTTGCAGCGCAGATTGCGGATCGGGTTCTCTTCCTGGAAGATGGTCGAATATTAGAGGAGACACCAGGAAAGCAGTTCTTTGAACATCCACAGACTGCGCGGGCAGAAGAATTCTTATCAAGCATGGAGTTTTAGAAAGGGAGAATTGATATGTTGAAGATTAATTGGAAAAAGATTATTGCCGGTGCCGTTGCTGTAGCAGGAGCGGTTGCCTTGATTGCTGGTTCAAGTTATCTTAAGCCAGCAACCGTAAACGCTGCTAGTAATTCCAGTTCAGTTTCCGCCATTAAGAAGCGGGGAACTTTGCGAGTAGCCGTCTTTGGCGATTTGCCGCCATATGGTTGGGTTAACAAGGATGGTAAGCGTGTTGGTTACGATGTTGAATTAGCACGGCGGATGGCTAAGGACCTTGGTGTTAAGCCGAAGTTTATCCAAGTTAACGCTAACAACCGGGTTGACACTTTAAATTCTAATAAGGCTGATATTGTTTTGGCTAACTTCACCGTTACTCCTGAACGGAAAAAGGTTGTTGACTTTGCCAAGCCTTACATGAAGGTATCCGTTGGGGTTGTTTCACCAAAGAAGAAGGCCATCACTAAGGTTAGTCAGTTAAAGGGCAAAAAGGTTATCGTTACTAAGGGAACCACCGCTGAAAACTACTTCACCAGTAAGCAACCAGGTGTTCAACTGCTGAAGTTCGATTCAAAGACCCAACAATTTAATGCCTTGAAGAATAACCGGGCCGCAGCACTTGCCGATGATAACTCATACCTTTACGCTTGGGTAAAGAATAATCCTAAGTACACTGTTGGTATTAAGAGCATCGGTCCTAAGCAATACATTTCCCCAGCCGTTAAGAAAGGTAACAAGTCCCTCCTCAATTGGAGCAATAAGGAAATCACCAAGTTAAACAAGGAAGACTTCTTCACCAAAGACTACAATAGCCAACTCAAGCCTTACTTCGGCAGCGAAGTAAAGCCATCAGATATTGTGTTGAATAATAAATAGAGTGCCTTCGCCCTAAAGAGTTCCCGGAAAGCTAGCAATTTCTCTCGACGAAGGCGACTTGCGCCTAGGAGAGAGGTTGCTAGCTCTAGGGAACTCGGGCGAAGCACGTTTGAGGTAGAGTGCGAGCACGTTTTGGCTCTGTTGCAGTAGAAACAATTTCTCCCGACTGGATGCTGAAAGCATCTGGGAGGGAGTTTGTTGTCTATAAGGCTTTTCCTGCGAGCACGTTTCGACTTTGCTGCAGTAGAACACTAGGCGGAAGTTGGGGTCATGGCGAAGCGCAGTAGCTGAGTGGCTTTCGTCATCAACAAGTTGATAGTCAAAAGCCTACTCATCCTTGCGTGGGTTCACAGACGAAATTGATAAATCAATTTCTGGTTCACTCCAACGTTTCGGCAATGTTGCAGCAAAACATCCAACACACCAAAAAAAACCAGCAACACCAATTTCGATGTTGCTGGTTTTGTAGTTTAAACAATACTCTTTACAAATTCTCATCCGTCTTAAAGTTTAACTCGCAGTAATCAGTCATCTTCGTAATTAATTCCATTGCGAGGTTGCGGTAAGCGGTTAGGGTATCATTAGCAAACTTATCACTTTGGTCGTTTAAGTAGTCGGTTAATGCATCCCCTTGCAATGCAGCCGCTTTATTGTCAGTCTCGCGAATTAACTTTTGTGCGGCCGCATTTCGTTCTTTTTGAACATCCCGGAGTAGAGGAAGAAAATCATGAAGATGACTATCAACCAGGACACTGGCATGTTTGAAGATCCAGTAAGCGGAATTTAATTGGGCCGGTAATTTTCCTCGACCATACGCGGCCGGCAACTTGGTAATCCCATTAAAGAATGGAACATAGGTACTTTCGTTAGCTACCCCCATGGCAAGCCAGTGAATATCTGGACCCTTACAGCCGGTTTGGAGAATATGTGATTCTTGAGTTTTAGCCAAGCTGATTGGCCGATATTTGTGGGCACTCGGACTGTTAGTCAATGGATCAAATCCAGTTCCTTCATAGTGATTGCTCAAGTAGTTTTGTGCATCAATTACTGAAAGAAGGCGATCCGGCTTCATCAAGAACGGCAATTCAGTTGATTCCGGCGTTTCACCTTTAGCCTGATGAGAACTAAACATTTGGTGACCAATCCAAACCCGTGGTTCACTATAAATGGCATCTGACTGGTCAGCCGTTCCGAAGATCTTGCGGAAGTTAAATGTCGTTGGGTCCGGGTTAAGGTGGTTCTTTTCAACGAATTCTCGAATCCCAGGGTGGAACATGAAGTTGTTCGGGTCGTTAAAGTCAATTTCTTGGATTGCTAATTGGTTAGCGACAACCGCATAGCAATCATCAGGAATCCGTTGAGCAACCCAGTAATGACCAGCACCGCTTTCAAAGTACCAAGCCTCATTATCATCAGCAAACAGTACTCCGTTGGTTTCACCAGTTCCATACTTAGCAATTAAATTACCAAGGCGGAGAACCCCTTCACGAGCAGTTTTAACGAATGGCAAAACAACAGTTACCATTGCTTCTTCGTTTAGCCCGTTCTTGACTAATGGATCTGCACCTAAAACCAGGCTGTTTGAATAGGCACTTTCGGTCGCGCTCATTGCAACGTTGTATTCGTTAATCCCGTCTTCTTCAAATAGCCCGTACTTGTCGGTCCATTCAGGCGTGGCCGAGTAGCGAGCACTGTCGTCAGGAAGCTCAATTTCTAATTTAGTTTCCTTGGAGACAAACTTACGTGGCACCGCACCATGCGGATGAACAACCATGTGCTTTGGCCAGGCAGCCTTAGCATCCTCATTTCGACCAATCATGATTGAACCATCAATACTGGCCTTTTTCCCAATCAAAATACTCGTACAAGCGGATAATTTGTTTGGCATATTTAAGAACCCCTTTTAATTTCTAAGCTAGTAAAATGCGAGCACGATTTACTCGTTACTCACGAACATTCCTTCTTAATTATACACCGCTTAGGTTGAAGCTGAAAATTTCACCCGGTGAATCTTTTTTGCCGTGGACCAGGAAAAGATCTTATAATAGGTTGATTATTTTTTCGTGAGAGAGGGAAAATTATGCAACAGTTATCAATGCTAATTATTATGTTAGCGGCACTTATTATCCCGATTGCGATGGCACGGTTTAAGGTTTCTAGTGTTCCAACCGCGGTTGCAGAAATCGTTGCGGGGATCCTCCTGGGGAAGAGTGCCTTTAATATCGTCCAGGAAACGTCTTCGTTGACGCTGCTTTCTAGTTTAGGGGTAATTATTTTAATGTTCCTCTCTGGAATGGAAATTAACTTTGACCTCTTTAAGAAAGCGCCCGGACAGAAAAAACGTGATCCTAAGTCGCCAGTCTCAATTGCGGTGCTAAGCTTTACGGCAGTTATTATCACCGCCTTTATCTTGGGGGTTATCTTGTACTTTATGGGGTTATTCTCCGATATTCTCCTGGCTACGATCCTCTTTTCAACGATTGCTCTGGGAGTGGTTATCGCAACCCTTAAGGAAAAGGAGATCCTTGGTCGGCCGATGGGGCAAACGATCTTGTTAACCGCTGTCCTCGGTGAAGTGATCCCGATGCTGGCATTGACATTCTATGCCTCAATCTACGGGCATAATGCGGGCCGCCTTTGGTTGATCGTTCTCCTGTTCTTGGCAGCAATCATTCTTTTGCGCCGGTTCCGTCAGCCATACGTTTGGTTTAATAATGTTTCGAAAGCCACAACCCAGCTTGATATTCGACTGGCCTTTTTCCTGATTTTTACTCTGGTAACGGTTGCCGAATCAGTCGGGGCCGAAAACATTTTAGGTGCCTTTCTTGCCGGAATGGTAATGAAGCTCTTAGAACCAAGCGAGGCGACTCAGGAAAAGCTGACCTCAATCGGTTACGGCTTCTTTATCCCGATCTTCTTTATCATGACGGGTGTCCGGCTTGATTTGAAATCGTTATTTGCTAATAAGACTGCATTGGCGTTGATTCCGATTTTGGTTGCCTGCTTTATTATCGCTAAATTGCCAACAACATTGATTTACCGGCTGCGGTTTAACGCCCGGAACTCATTTGCTGGTGGCTTTCTGACCGTGACGACAATTACCTTAGTATTGCCATCGCTGCAAGTTGCCAAGAACCTTCACGCAATTACGAGTACCCAGTCGGATGCCTTTATTTTAGCGGCTGTGATTGTCTGTGTTCTGGCACCAATTGTCTTTAATTCAACCTATAAGCTGAATAAGGAAGATTTGGTTAAAGAGCGAGTGGTCATCGTTGGTGCGAACACCTTAACTGTCCCAGTTGCTCAGCAGTTGTCCCATAACTGGTATGTTGTGCGGATGCTGACCGATAATCAGGATAACTACAAGACCTTCAACAGCGAGGTTAATGATCTGAAGTATATTGAAGAGATTGATGAGCAGGCGCTTGATGCAGGAAAGTACTTTGATACTGACGTGATGGTTCTAGGATTCCGCAATGATAACAAGAATTATCAAATGGCCGTTTTAGCAAAGAAACATGGCGTTAAGCGGGTTATCGCTAGTGTCCAGAACCCGAAAGTATCAACGGACCATATTGATGAGCTTAACCGACTTGGGGTAGAAATTTTCAATAGTTTCGTAGTCCAAAATAGTGTTCTGCGTTCGCTAATTGAATCGCCATCGGTCTTTGAAATGCTGATGAGTGCTCATTCAGGATTGTTCGAAGTGACGATTCATAATCAGCGCTATGTTGGGATTGAATTACGAAGCCTGCCATTTATCGATCAAATTACGGTTAGTCGAATTTACCGCAAGCATAAGCCAATTTCGCCAAGTGGAGATACCGTTCTTGAATACGGTGATCACATTCTTTACACCGGACCGTATGAAATTGTTAATGAAGTTCGGCAACGGCTTGGTCGTCGTGGTTAATAAGAATGATTGCCGGAAGATAGTCGATTATGGTAAGATTAAATAAATTTAACAAGGGAGGGCATACAAATGCCATTAGTACATATTGACTTGCTTGAAGGTCGGACTGACGAACAATTAAAGGCCTTGGTAAAGGATGTTACAGCTGCTATTTCTAAGGATGCTAATGTCCCAGCTGAACGAATTCACATCGTTTTAAATGAAATGCGAAAAGACCGTTACAGTGTTGCTGGCAAGATGGTTAGCGACAAGTAAACAAAGCATTAGAGGGGGCTGGGCAGTTAGCTTGGCTCCCTTTTTTCGACCGTTCCTGAGTTTAGTTTGAAAAGGATGAGAATTTTGAATGAACAACAATATGTAATGGCGATTGATGAAGGGACCACTAGTACGCGGGCGATCATCTTTGACCATCAAGGGAATAAGGTAGCAATGAGTCAGCGGGAGTTTCCCCAATACTTTCCGCAGCCTGGTTGGGTTGAGCATGATGCAATGGAGATTTGGGATGCTGTTCAGTCAGTGATCTCTGATGTAATGATCAAGTCTCAGATCCCGCCATATAAGATTGCCTCTATCGGGATCACTAACCAGCGGGAGACCACCGTTATTTGGGACCGCCACACCGGTAAGCCGATCTACCATGCAATCGTTTGGCAGTCAAAACAAACTAGTGAGATTGCTGAACAGCTAATTAAAGATGGCTATAAGAACATGATTCACCAAAAGACCGGGTTGGTAATCGACTCGTACTTTGCGGCAACCAAGATTAAGTGGATTTTGGATCGTGTTCCCGGTGCACGACAAAAGGCAGCTAATGGCGATCTGCTCTTTGGAACGATCGACACTTGGTTATTATGGAACCTTTCTGGTCGACGGGTTCATGCCACGGATGTTACTAACGCGAGCCGGACAATGCTCTTCAACATCCACGATCTAAAGTGGGATCAGGATATCCTGAAACTATTAGATGTTCCAGAAGCAATGTTGCCGGAAGTAAAGCCGAGTTCAGCAATCTATGGCTACACTGGTGATTATCACTTCTTTGGTGTGCAAATCCCAATTGCCGGAATTGCGGGGGACCAACAAGCGGCCCTATTTGGTCAAGCAGCTTACGAGAAGGGATCGGTTAAGAATACTTATGGGACCGGAGCCTTTATCGTGATGAATACGGGACTGAAACCGACCCTTTCAGATAACGGCCTGCTGACGACGATTGCTTACGGGATTGACGGCAAGACATACTATGCCCTTGAAGGAAGTATCTTTGTTGCTGGGTCTGCTGTGCAATGGTTGCGTGACGGTCTGCAGTTATTTAAGCACGCGAGCGAGTCAGAACAGATGGCTGTTGACGCGAAGACTACTGGTGGTGTTTACGTTGTTCCTTCGTTTACTGGACTTGGGGCACCATATTGGGATCAAGAGGTTCGTGGTGCTATGTTTGGGTTAACCCGGGGAACTAACCGGGGCCATATTGTTCGGGCAACTCTGGAATCAATCGCTTACCAGACTCGGGACGTTGTTGATACGATGGTCAAGGATACGAACCTGCCATTGAAAGCCTTAACTGTAAATGGTGGGGCATCTCGGAATAATTTCATGATGCAGTTCCAGTCTGATATTTTACAGACACCAATTAAACGGGCAGCAATGGAAGAAACGACTGCATTAGGTGCAGCCTTTCTTGCCGGTCTTGCGGTTGACTTCTGGCACGACCAGGACGAGGTCAAGAAGCTTTCGAAAATTGGGGATGAGTTTGCCCCGCAAATGAAAGCAAAAAAGGCAGAAACACTTTATGCCGGCTGGCAACAGGCAATTAAAGCTGCGCAATTCTTTAGTCACGGAAAATAAAATTTAATACTATCGGAGACCGAAAGGAGTTTTTTGAGTGGATCAAAACATTAATCCGCAAAAGTTAATTGATGACCTTCAACACTGGATTACCGCTAATCGTGAGGATCAGGTATGGACACAGCATGAATCCCTATACCTTGAAGTCCTCGCCCAGTGGAAAGCAGTTAATCGTTACCGTCCTGAAAACGGGACTGCAGAAGATCAGCGATTGTACCAGCTATACTGGACAGCCATGGATCAATGGCATCAATCATTCGCCCAGCAGAGTGAAGAAATCTTCGAGGCGATTCCGATTCGGGCAACGGATAAGGTTGGCTTTTATGATGGCGTCCTTCAAGAACTTCAAGCCGTTATTTTAGACCGGCTACCACAGGTTCAGCAGGCTAAAATCGTGCGGATGACCAGTTTTATCAATGTTTTACGGGTCAGCTTAAATGATATGACTAAATTAAGCTTGGATGACCTGAACGTTGTTGATATGTCACTTCTGTTAGATTATTGGAAGTTCCTTGGGGATGCATTGAGAAAGTTTTAGGTTAAATTTGCACATTGCGAAATCAGTTTACTAGGGTTATAGTAATAGTTGAGTAATGAATTAATCTATCAACTGAATTATGAAAAAGGGGTTAGCTTCTATTACAGTAATTAATCGAAAATAATTACTGTATTCTTGTGGATTTTATCCATAAGATAACCGCGATTCTGCTAACGGAATAATGATTTAGCAAAGGCAGTGGTAATATTATGGAAAATAAATCTGAAACGTCAACAAACGACAAATAAGTCTTAACGACTAGTCAGGCACCGACACAATCTCTCAAAAGAGAAAGCGGATCAGCACCTAAAGACTTATCAGCTAATAAGGATTCACAATCTTTATTTGTTGCGACGGCATTTACGTCCGCAACGGGAAAAAACTGAAGTAATTGAGTCCGTAGTTGATGGTCAGCAATCATTGTTTAGTGATGATGAACTAGCTCAGCTGCAAGATTCTAATGTTTCAATCACGGAAGTGATTGAAAAGAAGACAAAACAAGTGGTGCGTCACCGGAAAGCCAAGTCTTCTGGTCAGCGGACCGCTTTTTTGGATGGTTTACCTCAAGTGGATAAGACGATTCATTTAACTAATACGGATTGTCCAAAGTGCCATGAACAGATGAAAAAGATTGGTAATCATTTGTATAGCCGTGAAGTCCGGCTAAAGCCTGCCGAGTTGTACTGTGTGAATTTATACCAAGAAAGCTATAAATGTAATGACTGTGACGAAGATGGTAAAGATATGATCATTAGTAGCCAGATGCCACAATCATTATTGCCTCACAGTTATGTTTCCAGTAGTGTTTTGGCTAAAGTAGCTGAATATAAATTTGCCTTAGCTTTAGCCTTTCATCGACAAGTAAAGCTTTGGCAAGCCGTTGGCTTGCCAGTTAGCGGTCGTCAACTCGCCACTAATATCATTACAGTTAGTCAAACATACTTGAAGCCACTGTATGAACGGCTAACCCAATTAATGCAAGGTGAAAACGTAATTCAAATGGATGAAACGCCATTTAAGGTCATTGACGAAGCTAAAAATACCAGCTATTTTTGGGCAACCAAGACCACGAGCGAATTTAGTCGTCATCAGATGGTGATTTTTCACTATCGTAATACACGCTCAGGAAAAGTAATTGGCGATATTATCGGACAGGGCTATCCGGGCTTTATCATGTGTGATGGCTATGGCGGTTACAGTAATGGTTTATATCCCAATGCCCGATTTGGATCGTGCTTAGTTCATATTCGTCGGGAGTTTATTCGAATCACTAAATTACTGAGTAAGAAGCAATTAAAGTATTCGAAAGCTCTCCATGCGGTAAAACTACTCGGGGCCGTTTTCCATAAGGAAAACGAATTAGTATATCAAACTGAAAAGGAAAAGCGGCAGCAAAGAATTACTCATGTGAAGCCGTTGCTTGATAGGTTTTACCAGTACTTGGGAAGTATCACTTCACCACAGGGCCGGCTGTGTGCAGCCATCAAGAATGCCTTAAAGCTTCGGACAAGAGTATATCGGATTTTTGAAAATGGACAAATCCCCCTAAGCAATAACTCGCTAGAAGGAGAGATCCGTTTTACAACCTTGGTTCGTAAGAACTGCTTGTTTGCTAAAAGCGTTCGTGGAGCTGAAGCCAATACGATTTATTACACGTTAGTGGCAACAGCAAAAATTAATAAACTAAATGTATATAAGTATTTCAAATACCTGTTTGATCGACTACCCAACCAGAAAAGGAGCGACATTGAGGCTTTTTTACCGTGGGCAGAAGAAGTGCAACAAGTATGTCATAACTAGAGAAAGGGCGTGAACCGCAAAAAGCCGCGGCTCACGCCCTTTCATTTATTTTCAATACGTATCGTTATTGACTGCTTACGCGGAAGCGTGACAGAAGTCATTTATGACTTCGTTTTCACGCCCCCGCGAGCGCAAATAGGGTTCCAGAGTTCGGTTATACCGGACACTGGAACCCATTTGCGTACCGCGCTGTTCGTATTTAAACTTGGTAAAAGTACTTATGTCACAGTCCCGCTTTTTTGCTAATTATTCAGCCATTTTTGTAGGAAGTCCTGAAGTAGTCGGGCATCTTCTCTTGTAAGGGAGAAGGTGTTGTCGTAAGTTTCTTCCTTGAAGCCGACATTGGTAAGAAGAATCTCTAGTCGGCTGGCATCTTCCTGACTTGGCTTGATGCTGAGTTCATTTGGGCAACCATCATCCCGGTCTTCACCGTCATAGCGAGAGTGGAACCACTGATCCTGATTGCTTGTTTGATGACGATTCACGCTATCACCTCGCTTTTATTATAAACTAATCGGGTAATCGAGCGCACGGGCTTTCCTAATTACTCCTCGTTTCCAGGAATAAACCGCTTGACGAGAAACATGGTACTTTTCAGCAATCTCACTATCTTTGAGATCGAGAAGTAAAACTGCATGGAGGTAGCGTTTTTCGTTTGGTGAACAGTGTGCTTTCAGTTGGGTGAAGAAGTCGTTGTTTTCGCGGTGGACAAAACTGTGTTGGCTATTGGGATCTGCAGTGAAGTGGTTGAGAGTATGTTCGTCCAGTGATTCATCATTGATTGAGCCAAGCCGGTGTTCCTTTTCCCAGAATTGATGACGTAATTGATCCAGCAATCGCCAGTAGATTCGCTTGTAGGCAAAGTTCATCAGTCGGCGTTCATTTTCTGGATTATTAGGATCGTCAGGAAAACGAGTGTAGGCGTGACTGAAAATGAGACAGCCTTCTTGGAAGAAGTCGTCATAGCAGTCATGAGTCGGTGAAATATGAAGCTGCTTAAGAACACTGTGAACGAGATTAATTCGCTTGTTTGTCGATAAGTAAACGAGACCGTCAATTAATTTTTGATTTGTCATTTGGAAACATCCTTTGTGAGAGTATTCCCAAGAGCTCTTGAGTAGCCTTAACTTAACAAGAAGCCGCTGACTGAGCGAATGATAGAAAAACAATAATCCAGTTCAAAAAATCATTGACAACGGTTGCATAATCGCATATTGTATTATTCGTTAATTATTGAGCAATCTTTGCCGGCGGTTTGTTCATTTTTGAAATTTGAAAGGGAGGGTACCTACATGGATGAAATCATTGATATTTCACGACTAGGCGATCTTAAGAATTATTCAGTTACTACGGTCTTTCAGCCGCGATGGGATAATGTATTGTTAATGACACCATACGATCGGAAGAGGACGTATATCTTGACGATTGATGGTGAAGAGCTGATATTGGAGCAACGACTACAGGAAGTTCTGCGGAATTTTGGGGAGTTTGCTGGAGTCCACCAGATCGAGATGCAGACGCTGTATAGTATCGTTAAAGGGCAGACGATGGGAATTATCGCTGGGCATTACGAATTGGTGCCAACGTGCGGTCGGGGAAACTGCTGGGTTGCCTATTATATGGCCCACCACGTTGATCATTATCAGCGTAATCAGGAGAATAATGGTGTTTTAATTACTTTCAAGTGCTGTAGCCAAAAACTAATTACGGTAGCAGTGGGGACATGTATGAAGACCTTTGAACGATTGCTTCATCAGGCCCATGAAGTCGGCAAGATCCAGCTCGAATCGGTGAAGAATCTTTGTAATAGTTTTGGCATTGGCAACAATGAGGTCGGCCGCTTTACTTGTGAGACAACCGACCATGAACAGTTCCTGCACCGGAAACAATATGAAAGAGTTTTCATGGACCAAATTTTAAAAGTAGTTGGCCAGACTGCGGACCGGTGTTATGGGGAAGACTTTACTGCGGACTTCTATAAGCAATTGCGAAGAATTCTTGCCCGATATTGAAGCTGTTTATGTACACAACACTAACAATTTGTCTGATAATCTGTTAAAATTTGACTGAAGAGGGATATTTTCAAAGCGAATAGGACATGGAAGTGTTATTATGATGAGTAATTCTAAACAAAGTGGTTTTGAATATGCAAAGAAAATTCTCGCTGATTCTGATCAGGCTGGGCTTGTCTTTTGGTTAGGATTTCGACCTTTCAATGAAGACGAGTTATCTACTTTAATTGAGAGTTCGGATGCCGACATTGAACTCGCATTGCAAAAGTTACGACAAAATGGTGTTGTAAACCCAATTAAAGATGATCAGGAGAAATGGACTTTGACGAGTGATGGCGACGACTTGCGGAATATGCTGATTTCGTTAAGCGTTTGGGGTCGCCAGCAAATGGATGATCAGGAAGAGGTTAATCCAGAGTTAATCGTCGAACCAGAACGGGTGGCTAACTTAAAGGAGTTAGTTAAGTTCCGTGATGGTGTTGTGCGCAAGTACATGAATATCTAATAAAAAGTTGTCTCATAGGGGACCGGAGCATTCCGCACTGGATGGTGGGGGATGCTTTTTTAGTGGGAAAATAAGTTAAAGGTCGATAAAATTTTGCTAAATTTAAAATGAGCTCAGTTGACTAATATGATGAGTTTTTCAGTGAAATAAATTATGATTGCCTACTTAAATGATTCGGTAATCTCAATCCTGGCAAGGGATGTGAGCGTTATTTTAAGTTGGAGGGGGGAAGGGATTGCTTCTAATTGTCTTTCCCTGATAAATGATTTTTGATGAACTTCTAATCTATTGTTAGAATGCCTTTAATTAGCTAAATGAAAGTGGTAAGATGCAAAAGTCAAAGTTTATAGAAAATTAAATAAATTACTAGTTGGGAGATAAGAGTATGGCGGAAAATGATTGGTCTTCAAAGAATAGCGTAGAGAAGCACCATCATCACAAACATCATCATCGCCACCATCGTCATCATCATATGCGACGGGGATGGAAGATCTTTTGGTCAATTTTTGGCGTGTTAGTTGCGATCCTGCTGATTTTCGCAGGGGTTGCTTACCACAACCTCAGCGTTACTACTGGAGATATGTATAGTACTTCAGGAGCAAATACCAAGAGAAATGCACAAAAAGTACTAGCACAAAAGAAACCAGTATCAATCCTGTTAATGGGAACCGATACTGGTGAGTTTGGGCGAACTGAAAAGGGTCGGACAGATACCATGATGATCATGACCCTTAACCCGAAGACAAAGACAACGACTGTGGTTAGTTTGCCACGTGATATGAAGGTTGACTTGCCCGGGTATCCTGAATATTCACCATCAAAGATTAACGCTGCTTATACTTACGGCGGTGTTAAGGAATCAATTAACACGGTACAAAAGGAATTCAACGTTCCAATTGACTTTTACCTGTTAGTTAACATGAATGGCCTAGAAAAAGCCATTAATAAGGTTGGCGGTGTTGATGTGGTTTCACCATTAACCTTTAGCTATGAGGGGCATTCCTTCCAAAAGGGTAAGAAGTACCACTTAAATGGAGAAGCAGCCCTCGCATTTAGTCGGATGCGGCATGAGGATCCAAATGGTGATTATGGTCGTCAGCAACGGCAACGGTTGATCATCGCGGCCCTCTTGAAGAAGTCTGTTTCATACAAGACCGTTTTGAACCGGAGCTTTCTCCATTCAATTGCCAACAGTTCCCAAACAGATTTAACCATGCACGACATGATGCAACTCGCTCAGCACTATTCCAGTGCTCGTGACCACATCGTTCAAGATCATGCCGAAGGGGACAACGATAACGAAGGCGGGACTTCCTTCCAAGTGGTTAACCATGATGAACGGCAACGGATAACTAATCTACTTCAAAAATCATTGGAGTAATGAATGAGAGTGTGAGTCAGCAAAGAACTCTACCTTATTAATGAATAAAAAATCTAAACAACAGGAGAATCAAAAGTGAATACTAATAGTTCTACCGAAAATGCAAGTCGGGAAAACCAAATTGACTTACATCGGTTAATGGAAATTTGTCGCGAACACGCCAAACTGTTTATCCTTTGGACAGTGATTATGGGGATTGTTGGGTTTGTGGTTGCTGAGTTTGTCATTACCCCACAATATACAGCTTCAACCCAAATTTTGGTTAACCAGAAGCACGATAACGCTGATGGTCAAGCATACAATAACCAACAAGCTGATATCCAGGTGATCAACACCTATAAGGACATCATCACTAACCAAGTGATCCTTTCCAAGGCCAGTAAGCAGTTGGAAAATCCAGTTCGGGTTATTACTCCAGCTAAGAAGGCCGTTTATGAACGAAATGCCAATGGACGTCGGGTCTTGGTTCGCTCAGCTAAACCAGCAGTGGTGGAACGGACAAATGGTAAGTCCTACCACGTTACAACCGCTCAATTAAAGAAGGCTATTTCAGTTCAGACTCAGCAAAATTCTCAGGTCTTCACCTTGAACGCCAAGACGAATAACGCTGAAGAATCAGCCGCGATTGCTAACACGGTTGCTTCTGTCTTTAAGCAACAAATTAAGCACATTATGTCAGTTAACAACGTAACGATTATTTCACGGGCAAATACACCTAAAGCACCTTCATTCCCTAACAAGAAGCTCTTTACCTTAGCCGGAGCTGTATTAGGACTTTTGCTGAGTTTTGCCTATGTCCTAATTAAGGAATTAACCGATACCACAGTGAAGAGTGACGATTTCTTGACTAATGAGCTTGGTTTAACCAACCTTGGTGCAGTTGGCCATATTCAAATGCGGGCTGACCAAGATGGAATCGGTAATAGTCGCTCGGATGATCACCACCGGCGGGTTTAAGGAGGTTACCTAGATGAGTTTATTTAAGAAGAAAACGAACGTTAGTAATGAAACAATCCGCTATGGGGCAAAGTTAATTACTGTCAAGGATCCTAAGAGTGTTATTTCTGAACAATTCCGGACGATTCGGACAAACATTAGTTTTATGGGAATTGATCACCCAATCAAGACCTTGGCCTTCACTTCTGTCAACATTAGTGAAGGGAAGTCAACTGTCACCGATAATATTGCGGTTGTTTGGGCGAATGCCGGGAAACGAGTGTTATTAATTGATGCCGATCTCCGTCGACCAACACTTCACCAGACTTTTAATATTTCAAATCGTGAAGGATTAACCACTATTTTGACTAGTGACGCTCTTGAAATGGACATTACGAATATGATTAAGGAAACTGAAATTGATAACTTATCAATTTTAACTTCTGGGCCAATTCCGCCAAACCCTGCTGAATTGTTGAATTCTCAACGGATGCAGGCATTGATTGCTAGTGTTGAACAGAATTATGATGTGGTAATCCTTGATGTTCCGCCAATTTTGGCCGTTTCAGATACTCAAGCATTAGTTAGTCACCTTGATGGCGTTGTGTTAGTTGTGAAGATAGGTCAAACAGAAAAGGCTGCACTTAAGCGGTCAGTTGAACTATTGAAGCTGGCCCATGCTAATATCTTAGGCTACGTAATGAATGATGTTGGTCGGAATGGCGACTCAGCTTACGGTTACGGCTATGGATATGGTTACGGTTATGGATACGGGTATTCATCAGATAATAAGTAAGGACTGATTAGTTATGGTAATGGTTGATTTGCATTGTCACCTTCTTCCGGGGATTGATGATGGTTCCAAGAATATGGAAATTTCATTGCGGCTCGCTAGTGAAGCAGTCGAAAATGGGGTGACCCATGCTTTATTGACGCCTCACCATATGAATGGTCGTTACGTGAACCATAAACAAGACGTGATTAAGTTGACGAACGAGTTTCGGGAACAGCTAAAGGCACATCAAATTCCCTTAACTGTTTTTCCGGGACAGGAAGTGCGGATCAATGGACAGTTAATTGATGCCTTGGACCACGATGACATCCTGTTTGCGGATGAGGATAACCGTTACTTAATGTTAGAATTTCCGGATGATGATGTGCCACATTACACTAATCAGATGATCTTTGAACTTCAGCAGCGGGGAATCATTCCAGTGATCGTTCATCCCGAACGGAATACCAAGATCATGGAACAGCCGGACTTGTTGTACCAAATGTTGGAGAAAGGATGTTTATCGCAGATTACCGCCAGTTCTTACGTTGGAACATTTGGTAAGAAGGTTGAGGATTTTAGCCGAAAACTGATTGCTAATGGCCAGGGTTACCTGTTTGCTTCCGATGCCCATGATTTACCAGGGCGGAAGTACGAGATGCGGCAAGCGTTTGATAAGTTAAGCCAAGAATTTAGCCCAGATTTAGCTAAACGGTATGGTGACAATGCCCGAGCAATTATTAATGGGGAGAATGTTCCTGTAAATGAAGTGCAGCCGCTGAAGAAAAAGAAGCATTTCTTGTGGTGGTAAGAGGTAGTTGAGGTTACTAAGCAAATAAAGATGGGGAGGAGTGAATAATGCAGATGCAAGTATCTAGTGAAAAAGATAACGATAATGAGAATGAAGTTGAGCAATCATTTAAATGGTATCGCGATTTCTTTAAACGAGGCTTTGATATCTTCTTTAGCCTGATTGCTATTATTATTTTGGCAATTCCAATGATGATTATCGCACTTTGGATCAAAGTCGATTCTCCTCATGAGAAAGTGCTGTTCAAGCAAGAACGAATTGGAATTAATAATGTACCATTTACGATTCTCAAGTTTCGTTCAATGAGGGATGATGCCCCTCACCAAATAGCAACGGAGAATTTTGAAAATCCTGAGATGTATATTACTTCAGTAGGTAAAATTCTTCGGAAAACCAGTATGGACGAGTTACCACAGTTGTTTAACGTTCTAAAAGGTGATATGAGTATCGTTGGTCCACGACCGCTAATTCCAAAGGAAAAGTATGTGTTGAAATTGCGGAATGAGTATGGAGCAAATAAAATTTTGCCTGGAATCACCGGCTTAGCGCAAGTCCACGGTCGTGACCAAGTAACTGATGAAAACAAGGCTTCTTATGACGGCAAGTATGCATTGAATGTGAGTTTATTGTTAGACGCGTCAATTATTTTGAAGACGGTGTCAGATGTTGTAAGAAGTCGTGGGGTAAGAGAAGGAAAGAAGAAGTAACTAACTATATGGGTGAGTGTAATTGAGTAAGCAAAGAATACTAATTTTAGCTACAACTGCTTCAATGATTGAACAGTTTAATATTCATAATATAAAAATACTCCAGTCATTGGGAGCAGAAGTTCATGTAGGTACAAATTTTAAAAATCCGGGCACTATTACAAAAGATATTAGTAAACAACTCATCTCAAAACTTAATTCTATGAACGTTACTTACCACCAAATAGACTTTATGCGGGGAATAGGGACGCATCGAGCAAATAAAAAAGCTTTACAGCAAGTATGTAATGTGATTAAAGAGAACAATATTACTGGAATTCATGCGCATTCGCCTTTAGGTGGTATAATTGCGCGTCGAGCTGGACATAAAATGAATGTCAAAGTTATTTATACGGCACATGGATTGCAGTTCTTCAAAGGTGGACCATTAAGAGATTGGTTCATTTTTTTCCCAATTGAATGGTTTTACGCTCATTGGACAGATGCCTTAATTACTATTAACCAAGATGATTATTCTGTTTCTAGAGTTTTACCTGTTAAGCATAGATACTATATTCCGGGTGTTGGAATTGATTTGCAACGAGTAAGTAATATTTCAGAATCTAGAAGAAGAAAACTAAGAGAAGATGTTCGTAAGAAGTTCAATGTAAAAGATGATGATTTCTTTATAATTTCAGTAGGAGAATTAAGTAAGCGGAAAAATCATGCAACAGTGATTAAAGCAATTCATGAACTAAATGATCCGCATATTAAGTATGTTATTGCTGGGATTGGTAATTTGAAGGATGAACTTGTTTCATTAATTCATAAGTATCACTTGGAAAAGCAAGTTAGTTTATTAGGCTATGTGCGTAACCTTGATGGTTTGTATTTTGCATCGGACCTAAATATCTTTATCTCAAAAAGAGAAGGATTGGGGTTAGGTGGACTGGACGGAATTGCACATAAAACCTATATAATTGGAAATGGTAGAACTGGAATGAAGGATTACATAAGAGTACCTGAGACGGGTTTGTTGATGGACAATCCTTCTAATGTTAAGAATTTAGTGAAATTAATTAGTAGTGTTAGGGAAACAACTCCCAGAATATATTCCATTTCGTACATAAAAAAGTTTGGATCTTGTAATGTTGATGAATGTATGAAAAAAATTTATATGAAAGAATTTGATTTAGGGTAATTTCTATGAAAAAGGTACAGGTGCTTATGTCCACATATAATGGCGGAACTAATATAGTAAAACAAGTAAATACCATATTAGACCAAAAAGGCGTTAACGTATATTTAACTATTAGGGATGATGGCTCAGAACATTCAACTCTATTAATATTAAAAAAACTGGATGAAAAATATCAAAATGTTGAAATTCACTATGGAAAAAATATTGGTTACAGAAAAAGCTTTTTGTCATTATTAAATATGGTAAAAAAAGATATCGATTACTGTGCTTTTTCTGATCAGGATGATATTTGGAAAGAAAATAAATTAGTTGAAGCCGTAAAAATTTTGGATGAAAATGATAACAAAAATAAATTATATATTTCCAGCCTTGATATTTATAATGAAAAGGGTCTTTTTTTAGATAAGCATGATATATCAAGAGTTCCTAACAATATATATTCATTATTTTCTAGAAATAGATTTGCTGGATGTACCTTTGTTTTCTCCAAAGAATTAGCATTGCTTTCAAATGAATATGCAAATTTGGAAATGTTATATTATGAAGCACCTGATCATGATTTCTTTTTAGCAGCTATAGGATACTGCTTCGGTTTCGTTTACTTAGATCATAATAGTTATATAGAACATATCAGATATGAGAATAGTGTTACTAGTGGTGGTAACGGAATTTTTAAAAGGCTTAAAGTTGAATATAAAATTGTTTTTTTTATGAGAAATACTAGATTAAATTTTGCCAAGACTATTTTGGTGCATGAAAAAGATAGAAGAAAATTAAAGCCAGAAGTAAGCGACTATTTTAAAATAGTAGTTAATTATAAAAAGAGCTTATATTCAAAATTAAAGTTAATTAGATTGATAAATTGTGGAAGTGTTCTATGTAACATAGAATCAATTATTAAAGTAATGATAGGTAATTTTTAATTTAATAAAAGTAGATTGTGGTGAAAAATGATTGATATTGATGCAGGGATTGTTTTATTTAATCCAGATATTAATAGATTAAAAAGAAATTTAGAAGCTATAAATAATCAGGTGGATCATATTATTATATTTGATAATGGTTCAAGTAACTATAATCAAATAAAAAAGCTATTATTAGATAAGTATCCAAAATTAGTTGTGTTGAGGAACAATAGTAATGTAGGTATAGCTACTGCGTTAAACAAAATATTTTCTTATGCTAAAGAATTTTTGAATTCTAAATATATATTAACTCTTGATCAGGATTCAATTTCTCCATCTAATTTGATAAATCAGTATAAAGTTCATTTTAAACCTAATGTTGGAATTTATACACCATTGATAAAAGATATAAACTCTAACAAAATTTTACAGAAACGTGCAAACAAAGAGACTAATGAAGTCGATAAATGTATTACATCTGCATCCTTAGTAAAACTTGAAGCGTGGGAAAGCATAAATGGATTTGATGAATCAATGTTTATAGATTGTGTTGATTTTGATTTTTGTATACGCCTAAGAAGAAAAAACTATAAGATCTTGAGAGTAAATACAGTTTGTTTAAAACATGAACTTGGTCATATTAAGGTACACAAAACCCCTTTTGGTGAGATATTAGTTAAGAATCATAATGCGTTTAGAAAATATTATATTTCTAGAAATACGGTATATATGGCAAGAAAAAGTCATAGGGTAGGATTAATGTTGAGAGCATATCTACAGGATATAAAGCAAGCATTGCTCGTATTATGTTTTGAAAAAGGGAAAAAAATAAAAGTGAAAAAAATTATAAAGGGTGCTGTGGACGGGACAAGAATAGAAATAGAAAAGAAATGGGAGTAATTTTCTTATGCTCGATCAAATATTAATTGGGGTTAAAAGAATAGTAGGAAGAATAAAAAACATTATTAGGTATCCGTCAGATTATAAGTTTTTAAAGTTTAACTCTGGAAGGGTTAAACAAGATGGAATTGTTTTGGTTATTCATGAGTCAAATAGATTAGGTGCAAGCCTTTTGTTGTTACATACAGCTGAAGAATTAAAAAGAAGAGGAGAAAATATTTATATTATTACTTTTCAATTTGGGGAATTAAATAGAGAGTATTCCATGATTGCTCCTACACAAATTGTCTTTTCTAAAGCAAACTTTAGAAATACATTGAAGAAGTTAGAGCATGAATACGGATATAATAAGGCCTTAATGGTAACATCTGCGGTTGGAGAATATGTAAAAATTGCACATGAATTAGACTATCAGATTATTTCTGAGATACATGAATTGCCAGTAGTTATAAGACAGTTAGGTTTAGAAAGTGCCGTTAGGCAAATGATCTTGTACTCTGATAAAATTATTTTTCCAACTTTATCAGCTAAAAAAGAGGTATTGAGTTATGTAAATCTGTTTCCAAAGAATAAGATTTATGTTAAAAAGCAAGGAATCTATTTTAAAAAACCTAATACACAGGTACTGTATGATGAAAGTAGTAAATTAATAACTAAATATCCAATGTTAAAAAATAAAAATATTATTATAGGTGTTGGCAATACAAGCAGAAGAAAGGGAATTGACATATTTATAAAAACCGCTAAAAAGCTACCACAATATTTTTTTATCTGGGCTGGTAGAAAAGAAAATTATTATAATACAATGCAAGAATACATTAAAGATACTAATAATTTTTTGTATTTAGGTGAATTGGACACAAAAGAATTATCAGCTGCTTATAGACTGTCATCTATTTTACTTTTAACTTCTAGAGCTGATACATTACCCTCAACTATTTTTGAAGCTTCCCTATTCAACCTTCCTGTTATTGGTGCTATTTCATCAGGAGGGGTTAGAGAAGTAGTTAAAGATAAGATGACCGGATTCTTGACTGAGGAGGCAACTCCTGAACAATTTACAAAAGCAATTGAGTATATTTTTTCTAGTAATAATTACAATAGAATAAAAGATAACTTGTTAAAAAATAGTGGTGAAAATTCCTTCTCTAATTATATTTCCTTTATATTGAATTTATATAATACAAATGGCCAATAGGGAGCGGCATATGATTTTAATTTTAAGACTTTTAAGTATAATAATTTCTTTGTTTGTCTTAGTTAGGACTTGCATTTGTATCAATAAATTTCATACACTGATACCGATTATAATAGTTTTTGATTTTGCGATGGTTTTGCCAATTATCCTTGAGTTGTTTTTGGGCAATCCTCAAACCTCGTACAGAGCGTTTGAAGTGGCAATGAATGATAGAATGACAACAATATTATTTAATGTTTTTGTAATTTCTGCTCAAGCTGCTTTTTTTTGGAATATTAACAAGTTATCTTTTAAGGATAATTTAGAAAAAGAAGAAATAAATATACTAAAAAATCCAATTAATATTTTACCTAAAAATATTAATTTAGATGAATATAGAAATGTTTTAGTATGCTTTAGTTATTTATTACCGCTTGTAACAGTTATTGCAGTCCTTCTATCTCCTGATCCTTCATATTATTTTGGAGTGTTTGGAAGTATATTTAAAAGTATTGATCCTTCTATACAAACTTATAATACATTAATTATGAATAATTTAATGTATGGATTGATTTTAGCGGTTTGTGTTTTAAAGTGGAATGAAGATAATGAGATGATTGGGAACATTTTTATCTCTTTTTATCTAATTCTTATACTAATTGTAAACCATAAAAGAACATTTATAATGATTACCATTGGTTTATGTTTAATAATAGACATTATAAAGAGAAAAAGGGTAAAGAAAATTATTGCTTGGTATTCTATATGTATTTTTTTAGTAGCAGTCTATTTTGTATATTACTCATATGCAACTGGGAAAATTTTATTAAATAACGATTGGTACTATGTTATAAATGAGTACTTTTTTAGAGCAATGCACATGAAATTTGCAATATACGTTGCGTTAAATCCTTCGCAGTTTCATATTTTAGACTACCCTGGACAATCTATATTATTTGATTTGTTTTATTTTATTCCAAGAAGCATATGGTATTCAAAACCCTTACCTTATATATCGTATTTTACTTCTGGTGTTTTAGGATATAGTTCATACTTTGATGCACCATTACGAATGCCACCATCCTACTATCCAGAATTTGTATCAAATTTTGGAATTGTTGGAATTTGGCTCTCTATATTATTTACTTTACTGATTGCTAAGTTTTTCGATAATTGTAATACTTTATGTAAATTGTTAGGAACATCGCTAATCTGCTTACTAGAAATATATTATTATGATAATATTTTAAAAATTCTAGTAATAATGATTATTATCCTTTGTTTATTTGAAAAAAAGCCTAAGTTTATAAAAAAGGAAAGAATTTTATAAAATGTCAAAGAAAGTATTAGAGAATAAATATTTTATATACGATCATCCTAGGAAGAAAGGAATATTATATTTTGCAAAATATTGTATTACTGGCATTGAGAACGTATTCTATAACATTTGTTTTTGCTTGGTGAGGAAAAAAAGATTAAGTAGGAAATATAAAGTTACTATATGCGCTATTTTCAAAAATGAGGCGCCGTATTTAAAGGAGTGGATAGAATATCACCGAATTATTGGTGTTGAACACTTTTATTTATATAACAATAATTCTTCAGATAATTTTCAAGATGTTTTGCAACCATATATAAATTCTAATAAAGTTACTTTAATTGATTTCCCTAAACAACATGCACAGAAAAAAGCTTACCAGGATTGCATAAATAAATATAGAAAAGAGGCAGAATGGATAGGATTTATAGATATTGATGAATTTGTAGTACCAGTAAAAGATAATAATATTATTGATTTTTTAAATAGATTCAAAAAATACCCTGCAGTAAAAATATACTGGAAGGTATTTGGTACATCAGGAATTATAGATAGAGACATAAATGGGCTGGTAGTTAATGATTTTAGAATTTCTTGGCCAAAATACGACGAAGTAGGAAAATGTTTCTACAATACAAGCTTTGATGTAAATCTTAATTCTAAAAAGATGTCAGTTCTACATCATAATTTCTGGGGTGTATGGCATAAGATTGCACTGCCTCCGGTTAATTGTTTCGGCTTTATTTCTCAACATGGATTTGAGAAGGTAAAGAATAAAGATTTTCCTATTCAAATAAATCATTATTTTACTAAAAGTTATAATGAATATTTTAATATTAAGGCAATCAAAGGGGATGTTTGGTATAAAGAAAATCAACATCCTAAGAAATCGTATTTTTTTAGGCACGAAATGCTTTGTACTAAGCGAGATGATAGTATTAATAAATATCTAATTAAATTGAAATTAATTATGAAAAAATAGGGTATGATTACAGAAATTAGAAATGTGTTGAAGGGTGAAAAATCATTAAAAAGAAGTCTTTAAGTATAAATGCATTTTTTAATAGCTTACAGACCTTACTGAACTTAATTTTCCCACTTATTACTTTTCCATATGTGTCCAGAACATTATCGGTGGATGGAATTGGGAAATATAGTTTTTCTAATTCTATAATTAGTTATTTCATATTAATTGCTGGTTTAGGCATTAGCAGATTTGCAGTTCGGGAAGGGGCAAAATATAGAGAAGATCGCAATGAATTTAGTGATTTTGCTAGTAAAGTCTTTACTATTAATTTGTGTTCAACGTTTCTTTCTTATATTCTACTTTTTATTAGTCTTTTATTTTTTCAAAGTTTAAGAAGCTATAAGTCTGCAATTTTAATTTTTAGTATTCAAATTTTTTTAACTACTCTAGGTACAGATTGGATATATACTATTTACGAAGAATATAGATATATAACCATACGAAACATTTCATTTAAAATAATATCAATTGTTTTACTTTTGTCCTTTGTAAGGAATCGTGATAATTATCTGCAATATGTTGCAGTATCAGTATTTGCTAATAGTGGGTCATATATATTAAATTTTGTTCATTTGAATAAATTTTGTGATCTTAGAATTTATTGGAGATTTAATTGGATTCAATATTTAATTCCAATCTTCATTATATTTGGAACTATGATGGCTGTTACGATATACGTTAATGCTGATATGACAATGTTAGGTTTATTTAAAACAAATTATGTTGTAGGAATTTATAGTATATCTTCTAAAATATATGGAATGATTGGACCAATTGTTTCTGCAGGTATGGCTGTCCTGATTCCAAGATTATCAGTGCTAGCTGGTAAAAATAGAATGGAAGAATATAAAGAATTGTTAAATAAATTAATAAATTTTATGATTATACTTTTACCAGCTGCAACTACAGGATTATTTATGACTAGTAGATTAATTGTCATATTTATTGCAGGTAATCAATATTTGAGATCCGAAACTTCATTGAGAATTTTAAGCCTTGCTCTTTTTTTTGGAACAATTAATACTATTTTTGTAGAGTGCATTTTAATTCCATTAAAAAAAGAAATGAAGACACTTATAAGTGCAATATGTGGAGCAGGTATCAATATATTACTAAATTTTATAATGATTCCAATGCTTTCAGAAAATGGTGCCGCTATTACAACTGTGTTAGCGGAGTTATTATGTATGAGTATGAACCTTTATTTTTCAAAAAGAGTAGTTTTACCAATGTTGATAACAAAAGATTTTTTGAAGAATATCATATCTGCTATTATTGGCTGTATAGGTGTAATAATAGTTTGTCAAATTATTAATATGTTATGTGTCACATTAATAGTTAAATTATTTATTTCAATTTTCTTATCAGTAGTTGTATATATAGTGATTTTGATTGTTTTAAGAAATAAAGTTGTTATAAATATATTAAAAAACAAGAAAATTTTTTGATTAATATACTATTACTAAAAACAAAATAATTTAAAATTATAGTAAAGGAGCTGTAAAGTATGAAAGGTATCATTCTTGCCGGTGGCTCCGGCACACGACTATACCCGATCACAAAGGGTATTTCAAAGCAATTGATTCCGGTTTATGACAAGCCAATGGTCTATTACCCACTGTCAACGTTGATGTTGGCGGGTATTCGGGATATTCTGGTGATTTCAACGCCAGAATATATGCCATTATTTAAAGAGCTGTTAGGTGATGGTTCAGCTTTAGGCCTGAACTTTACCTACAAGGTTCAAAAACACCCGAATGGCTTGGCGGAAGCCTTTATTTTAGGTGAAGACTTTATTGGCGATGATAGTGTCTGCTTGATTCTCGGGGATAATATTTACTATGGTGCCGGTTTATCTGAATTAGTGCAATCTGCTGCTAAGAAAACCGATGGGGCGACCGTCTTCGGTTACCATGTTAATGATCCTGAACGTTTCGGGGTGGTTGACTTTGATGATCACATGCACGCTTTGTCAATTGAAGAGAAACCGGCTCATCCAAAGAGTAACTATGCGGTAACCGGCCTATACTTCTATGATAATAACGTGGTTGATATTGCCAAGAACATCAAACCATCCGCTCGGGGTGAACTTGAAATTACTGATGTTAATAAGGTTTACCTGGAACAGGGCAAGCTTGATGTTAAGCTAATGGGTCGGGGCTATGCCTGGTTAGATACTGGAACCCATGATTCAATGCTTGAAGCCGCTAACTTCATTGCGACAATTGAACGTCGCCAAAACCTGAAAGTGGCCTGTCTTGAAGAAATTGCTTACCGGATGGGCTACATTGATCAGGACCAGTTAGTTAAGCTAGCTCAACCGTTAAAGAAGAATGATTACGGCCAATACCTCTTACGGTTGGCTGAACAAGATTAGGAAGGTGCAGAAGTTATATGGGACAATTAACCGTTAAGAATACGAAACTACAAGATGTTAAGATTATTACGCCAAAGGTTTTTGGTGATAACCGCGGTTTCTTTGAGGAAACTTACTCTGATCGGGACTTTAAGGAAGCCGGAATTGATTTTAACTTTATCCAGGATAACCAATCCTTATCTAGCCGGGCCGGAGTTCTCCGGGGCCTTCACTTCCAACGCGGTAAGGCCGCCCAAACTAAGTTAATCCGGGTCGTTACCGGTGCTGTTCTGGATGTGATCGTTGATGTGCGGAAGGGTTCACCAACTTACAAGCAATGGGAAGGTTACATTCTTTCTGCCAGTAATCACCGTCAATTGTTGGTTCCCCGTGGTTTTGCCCATGGCTTCTTGACTTTGACCGATAACGTTAACTTCTGCTACAAAGTGGATAACTACTATGACGCCGAAGCTGATGGTGGCTTCTCCTTCAAGACTCCCGAACTAAACATTGACTGGCCAATTGAATTCAATAAGGCGATCACTTCCGAGAAGGATGCTGCTCAACCAACCTTTACCGAATTTGAGAAGAACAACCCGTTTGTTTACGGTGAAATCTAAGCGAGGTTTGACTAATGGAAAAAGCATTTAAGAATATTATTGTTACCGGTGGTTGTGGCTTTATTGGTTCTAATTTTGTTCATTACCTGGTTAACCATCACCCAGAAGTTGAACACATCACCGTTTTAGATAAGTTGACCTACGCTGGTAATCCAGCTAATATTGCCGGTCTGCCAAAGGACAAGGTTGAATTAGTCGTTGGTGATATTTGTGATAAGGACTTGGTTGATAAGTTAGTCAGTCAAGCGGATGCCGTGGTTCACTATGCGGCTGAAAGTCACAATGACAATTCCCTGATTGACCCTACGCCATTTATCAAGACCAACATTGAAGGGACCTTTACCCTAATTCAAGCTTGTCGAAAGTATGACGTGCGTTACCACCATATTTCTACCGATGAAGTTTATGGTGACTTGCCACTCCGGGAAGACTTACCCGGTCATGGTGAAGGTAAGGGGGAAAAGTTTACTCCGGATTCACCATACCGGCCATCTAGTCCTTATTCCTCATCTAAGGCTAGTTCCGACTTATTAGTTCGGGCTTGGGTACGCTCTTTTGGTTTACGGGCCACGATTTCCAATTGTTCCAACAACTATGGCCCTTACCAACACATTGAGAAGTTTATTCCGCGGCAGATTACTAATATCTTAAGCGGGATCCGGCCAAAGCTTTACGGTTCCGGTAAGAACGTCCGTGATTGGATCCATACTAACGATCATTCTCGCGCCGTTTGGGATATTTTAACCAAAGGTAAGATTGGTGAAACCTACTTAATCGGGGCTAACGGGGAAAAGAACAATAAAGAAGTTCTGGAAATGATCCTTGAATTAATGGGTCAACCAAAGGATGCCTACGATCATGTTAAGGATCGTCCAGGTCATGACTTACGCTATGCTATTGACGCCACTAAGCTAGAAACTGAACTTGGTTGGGAACCAGAATTCACTGACTTCAAGAAGGGCTTACAACATACCATTGATTGGTACACTCAACATGAAGATTGGTGGAAAGACGAAAAGGCAGCTGTGGAAGCCAAGTACGCGAAGAATGGACAGTAATGAAGAAGTCGTAGATTATCTTTTACTGATAATTTACGATTTTTATATTGATATTTCACACGAACATACGTTTAAATCACCTTGTTAATAGGTTAAAATAAGGAGAGTGTAATAATTTTATTAGTTGGACTTGGCAAGGTGTAAAAATGAAAAGAACTATAACGATAAAGGAATGTAATAGTAAATTACGAAATAGATTGGTTGATAAAAGTATTGAAGCGTTTTTAATGGGATTAGAAGTATTTAATAAACCGACTATTAATTATCGTACTGAAGGTTTTAGCTTCTTTATCTGTAACGCATGGGAGTTAATGTTGAAAGCGCTATTGTTAAAACGTGGACAATCTATTTACTATAAGGATCAGCCAGATAGGACGTATGACTTATTAAAAGTTGTTTACTTAGTTTATACAGATAAAAGACAGCCTTTACGTATTAATTTAGAAAAAATAATTAATTTACGGAATACAAGTACACATTTTATTACAGAGGATTATGAAGCAATATTTGCTCCTGTCTTTCAATCTTGTGTTGTAAATTATGTTAATGAACTACTGCGGTTTCATAATAGAGATGTATCGAATTATCTAAATAGATCATCGCTAACTCTTACCACTAATATTAAAGAGCTATCAAATGAACAAATAAAAGCTAAATATCCCGATGAAATTGCCCAAAAATTGATCTTTACTAAAAATGATATTGATGTTACTAAAAAAATAGAAGACTCAAATAAGTTTGCTATTACTGTTAGACATGAGCTTGTAATAACTAAGGATCAAAATAAAGCTAATTTTTCGGTAAAGATTAATAAAGATGCAGAAAATGATATAGCAATAGTGAAAGAGCTAAAGGATCCCGCTGATATATTTAAATTTAGTTTTAAAAATTTAGTTAGAGATATTGATAATCGTTTAAAAAAACAAAAGATCCCTTTTAGTTACACTACAAAAAATGGCGAAAGTCTGAATAAATCTTTCAATGGGTATGTATTAAGTCAATTTATTTCATATTATAATATTAAACGAGATAAAAGATATTCGTATGCACATAAAATAGGGAATTTAATTGAATATACTTATTCCCAATAGGCCTCGGAATTTATTGTGAATCAAATTAAACAAGATCCCGCAAGAATTGTTGAGAAAATAAAAAAGAGATAACCCCAGGCACGTAGGACTGCTCAGCTCATAGCCTACCCCATTATGGAACCCAGTGTTCATCCTTCACGAGTTATCTTATATAAGTATTATGAACTTGTTTGTATTGCTTGTCAAAGCAAATATTAATGATACGATATCTTTGTTATTTTATAAAAAAACTTTTTCATAGAAATTGCAAATTTGGAATATAGAAGATGAAATGCAAAATAATAGTTTACATTCTGAACATGAGCTACAGCGAAAAGTTATACTTAAACGGGGAGGTTACTAAATCATGATTCAATTAGTTACTGTTGATAATGAGGATTTAGCCTACCATTATGCTTCGGCTAATATTGATGAAGTGTTCAACCAAGAAAAGGAATTTAATGAGCTAACTAAAAATATTTCTTTATCATTTAGTTCACATATTTTAGCTACAGAAGAAGCATCGTTTGATTCTTTATGTAAAAAGGATCCCTATTTTAAACAATTTACTAGTTATCAAAATTTAGCGTTTTTTATGGAAAAAGTAAAAGAGAAAAGTTTATTAACTGATGAGGAAGTAGCAGGTTATTTAAGAACACAATTTAATTTATGTATTTTGCAAGTAAAAAGTGCAGAGAAATGCAATGACTTTTTACATAGTCTTGCAGCCCACTTCTTATTTTATTTAGTTATTTGATAATGCATTCTTTAATCGATAGCTTTCTCCAGTAAAACTAACAATATGCGCATGGTGAATCAGCCGATCTACTAATGCTGCTGTTAATCTTGGATCAATAAATACCTTATTCCACTGACTAAATTCCAAGTTGCTCGTGATAATAATACTCTTAGTTTCATACCAGTCACTTATGAGTTGAAATAATAATTCTGATCCTATTTTACTGAATGGTACATATCCCATTTCATCTAATATGATCAGCTGATACTTGTGGCATTTCTTTTTGAAACGTTCTATTGAGAGATTTTTCCATTCTTGTTCCAACTGATCTACTAGTTCTGCTACCCGCCAGAATTTTACATTAATGCCGTTTTCGATTGCTTTAACTCCTAATGCAGTTGCTAAGTGAGTTTTACCTGTTCCAGGTGTACCAACGAAAACGGCGTTTTCGTTTTTATCAATAAAGCTTAAATTCAGTAATTGTTGCTTAGAATCTGGTGTCGAAAAATTGATTTGTTCACGCCAAATATAATCGTTTAAGGTTTTTCGTTTTGGAAATTTTGCTTGGTTATAAAGCCTGGTAATCTTCTTATCGTACCTAATCTCAATTTCCTTTTTAAGTAGGCCTAAAAGCCATGCCGATTTATCATCTTCAGGGAATTGATTTAACTTTGCTATATTAGCCATATTTGATAATCGCAATTCTGTACATGCTTTGGCTAGTTCTTGATTATTCAATTAAGTGACCTACTTTCTGTCTCTTGCTAGTTGATCGTAACTTTTCATATTGACACTGAGCTCTTCCGAAGTTGGTGAAATCCCGACTAGCTCGTAAAACCGTTCATTGATCTCTTTCAATGGATGAGTGCTTAAGAGTGTTATTAGTTCGTCTATTCGGTCGGTTTGTAACCGCCAGTCTTCTGTTGAAAGATAGTAAGCAATTCGTTTGGGAAGGTATTTCCAGTATCTAGAATAGGTCATTGACCGTGGCTTCCTCTTCCAAGTAATAAAAACGTTTGACCACTCAATAGCGCGTTTCTTAGTTAGGTAAGGGCGTCGCCCTTTATTAACAATTTCGCCATTTAGATCATAAATTGTATAACTGGTTGCGGTAAGAACGCAGGTTAATGAAAGCATTGTTTTAGCCATTGGAATATGTATCCTGGTTTTATCAATCGTTACTTCGTTATACCGGTTTGGTTTAACTTCAAATTGCTTAAAAACTGGATAATCTATATCAGGCAATTTCAAAAATGATGTTTGTTCTTCTTGCCATAGGTCACTAATCTTTTTCTTCTTTTCATAGTGTACTCGTTGCGAATCTTTTTTTAGTTTATCGGCTAGTCGTTGATTCAAATTTTCAAAACTAATTAGCTTAGGGCTGGTTGAAAAAAAGTTGTATCTAACATAACCAACTTTATTTTCAACACTTCCTTTCTCATATCCACTTCGTGGATTACATGTTTGAACCTTAAATCCATAATGCAAAGCAAACGATTGGAATTCCTTTGTTAAACGAGCTTTTTCATATCTGGTTTTACTACGAACAACTGCAGTAGACATATTATCAATTCGTATAACGGTAGGTACTCCATTTATTTGCTTTAAAATCTGTTTGATTCCTTCTAAATAAGCATTCTTGATTTTCTGCTGGTAATGCAATACCAAAAGCACGGTTACTGAAGGGGAAGGTCATTACTAATATTTTAATATCTACAAAGGATCCGTCTTTTTCGACTTCCATCGTGCCAAAGTCTAATTGCGCTTCACCTGCAGGATGTTCTAGTCTTTCATATCCTAAATCTTTTACTTCTCCTTTGTCAGTATGTGTTGCCTTCCATTCTTGTACAAAATTACAAACGGTTCTGTATGATCCTGGAAATCCTGATTCAATTAGGTCATTAAAAAACTGTTTATTTGTTCGACGTTTCTTCCTTGGTAATTTAAAGTCTTCAGTTAGCCAAAGGCTAACAATATCTCCCCATTTCTCTTCATACATCATACCGGATCTTTTATGGAGTTTAATCTTAGGGACAAAGTCTTTATCAGCGTACTTTTTGCTGTTCGCCAATTAATATTTAAAGACTTTCGAATTGATTCAATAGACTGATCGTGATTATTTCTTAAATTCCTGATAGTATTAATATCGGTCATTGCTAACATACCTTTCTACCTCCAAAGTTTTGATGTCGCAAAACTAACTTTAGAGGAAAGTGGGCTGTTAGACAATGGCCTTTTTCATTACACAACTATGTATTATTATGTTGCATAATTGTGTACTTCTATTTTGCAATATACAATCAGTAGTAGTAGAGAAAAAAGGTGCGCCTGTTGAAGTGAAAGACGTGGTACTTGATAGTCCTAAAGCTAATGAAGTGTTAATAAAAACGGTTGCCACTGGTATTTGTCATACTGATATTGCTGGACGAGATATGGGGATGTCTCCTTATCCAGTTGCATTAGGTCACGAAGGCTCAGGAATAGTTGAGCAAGTTGGAGATAATATTACAACGATTAAACCAGGAGATCATGTAGTTGTCTCCTTTAGTTACTGCGGTCATTGTTCACACTGCTTAAGTGGTCATCCCGCACAATGTGAGCATCTTAATGAACTATGTTTTGGTGGGAAAAATTATGATGGTACTCATCGTCTACACTTTAAAGACGGGAGAGACTTGAGTACTTTCTTCGGACAATCTTCCTTATCTAATTATATTGTTGCTGATGAACACAATGTTGTTAAGGTGGATCCAAATATTGAACTTAAATATTTAGCACCTCTTGGTTGTGGCTTTTTGACCGGCTCTGGGACAATAATTAACGGTGTAAAGCCAGAGTTTGGTTCTTCAATTATTATTGCTGGAGCTGGTGGTGTTGGACTTGCTGCTGTAATGGCTGCTAATCTTTATAATCCGGAGCACTTAATTGTACTTGATCGTAATGATTCTAAATTGAAGATGGCTAAAGAATTAGGTGCAACTGATGTTATCAATACTAATAATACTGATGACATTGTTTCAACAATTAGAGAAATAGTGCCTAAGGGTCCTGAATATGCAGTTGATACTACTGGTTACGCACCGTTAATCAAGGAACAATTGGCTTCTCTTACAACGGCTGGAAAACTTTATATTATTGGTATTGCTGGCCCGTTAAATCTATCCGGAATGGATATTATGGGAGATTCTAAGCAAATAATTGGATTGATCGAAGGAGACGCAATTCCACAATTATTCATTAATAAATTGGTTAGTTACTATAAAAAGGGTAAATTTCCGCTTGATAAATTAATGAGTTTTTATAAGTTTAGTGATGTTAAGCAAGCATTTGCTGATTTTGAATCTGGAAAAATTATTAAACCGGTTATTTTATTTGATTAAGGCATTGATGCAATGACGCGTCATGCAGCATAATGGTTTGCTCAGTACCATATTCGCGTTAACAATATTAATCCTGGACCAATCTTTACGGGGATGGTCAAAGAGTCAGGTATTGAATCACGAGCTGCCATGGGAGAATTGCATAAAGGAAAGATTAATTTACCACCATATGCAGATGAAGCCGATGATATTGGATATGCGTTTGTTTACTTAGCATCTGACGAATCTAAGTTTATGACTGGTGCGGATTTAGTAATTGATGGTGGTTGGAGTACAAATTCCTTTATCCCGCAGAAGAATATTCATGATATTTTGCAGAAATGATTTTCAGTTATTTTAATGTGTTGGTGCTTTGTTATTGTAATATAAGATATATTTTTTATCTAAGACTTGAAAACCCAGAATTACGGTCGATTGCCACAATTCTGGGCTTTTAAGCCTTATATTTTAAACATATGTTCGCATAATTGCTGCTAATAATGGTAAAATTAATGTAAGTAATTATTAGTGAGGAAAATATTATGAAAAAAGAGGTAAATCATTTGATAGTTTAATGAGGCATATTCGGAATAGCCATAACATAGAGATAAGAGGCTCTGAAGACAAGAAAAGACTTGTAAATATTGGTTATTATCATGGATATAAAGGTTATAAATTTAATAAAGATGTTGCTCATCCGTTCATTGGAATTCATAATTTTGAACAGATCGTTGCTATCGCTAATTTTGATCAGCAAATGAAGGCCATCTTTTACCCGATAACAATGAAATTTGAAACCATTATTAAGAATTTAATAGTGAATTATTCAGTATTAGGAATTGATCCATCTTTTGATAATGTATATAGGCAAAAATTAACTTTTTATCGTTCACAAAGAGGACGTAGAAGAACTAAGAGTATTAATAAAAGGCTAAGATTAAAGAAAGACTTTGATAGTGAGATAGCTTACGCCTATGCTTCTAATAATATTGTTATTAAGCATTACATAGAAGAAAATAAATCTGTTCCTCTTTGGGCTCTTTTTGAAGTAATTAGTCTTGGTAATGTTGGGAATTATGTTGCTTGCTTGAATAGAGAAGATAAGGAAAAAGTAGCGGATTTCTTAAACCTCTATAATTCACAGTATGATGAGAATGTAAAAATTTTAGAACAGTCAATTTTCTTGATTAAAGATCTCAGAAATGCTGTTGCACATAATCATATAATTTTTGATTGTCGATTTAGAAAAGCTCAAAATGTTGCACAAAATTTGAAAGCAACAGTGAAGAATAAATTACACTTGGAAGCTGAAACGAATTTTTATATTCTGTTCGATTATTTAGCTCTTTTAATGATTTTTCTGAAAGAGAGCGGTAATAGTAGGAGTGAGTTGAATTCTTATATTACCGATTTTGAAAATTCAGTAAACATCCTATATAAATCAACTGAAGAAATTGCTCATAATAAAGAGCCATTACCTTATTCTGTGTATAATCTAATTATTGGTGAGCGTTTCAAATTGAAGCTAAATAAATTAAAGGAATACATAAATTGACAAAAAAGTAGATATAATGTATATTCAAATATGTATTAAGGTGTAGGGCTTTAATAGGTGCCTGCATCTGAAGCCCCGGATACGTCTGGGGTTTTGTTATTTTAAATTTCAAAATGAATCAAGCCCCGATACCATCTCACTAACAATCTGGTATCGGGGCTTCTCTTATTCTTGTCTTAATAATAGGTCTAAAATATCAGTTTCCGAAATCTTCCCAAAGTAATTACTTAATTCAATGTTATCTAACACATTCTTGACAGCAGTTCGTTCATAACGGGTGCCAATTAATTGCTTTTCAAACTCTTCAATTGGTTTCTGGCCGAAGAAATCGCCATAGGTTGTTAACGTGGCAATTCGACCATCTTTAATCGTTAGTCGGAAATCAACTGTTCCTTGGGGAAAGTGCTTCCGGTGTTGGATTGCAGCCTTTGGCGATTGACCATAAATCCAATCCCAGTTGCTGAAAACTGATTGATTGAGTTCTTCAACATCGCGCTTCGTTTTTGCATCGAGCTCGTACTCCCTAGCATCGTTTAAATCTTCAACGCCTAGAATTGTTTTCGCCAGGGTATCACGGAATTCTTCAATTGTTAAGTTCTGAAATTCAGGTTTAAAGAAGGGCTTTAGGTTAGTTACCCGACTATGGACGGACTTGATTCCCTTAGAAGCAATTTTATCTGCTGGAACATTCAGGGCCTTACCAATCACGCTGAGATCAACATCATACATCAAGGTACCGTGAGAGAACATTCGACCTTTCTCGGTTTTCATGGCATTCCCCGAAAACTTCTTGCCGTTAATTTGCAAATCATTCCGCCCCGTCATCTTCGCTTCAGTTGCGCCTAGCTTATGGAGTGCAGCGATAACTGGATCGGTAAATTTATGGAAATTGCCAATTGAATCACCATCATCCTTAGTAATGAAACTAAAGCTGACATTCCCAAGATCATCATAAACTGCGCCACCGCCAGAAGTTCGCCGGGTCACGATAATGTTATGTTGATCGACATATTCTTGGCTAATTTCTTCGTAGGCATCCTGGTAACGACCAAGAATAATGCATGGTGAATTGATGTAGAAGTAAAGAATCGGCTCATCTAAGTTAGCATGTTCCATTAGATAAGTTTCAAGTGCTAAGTTATATCGAATATCACGGCTATCAGTTACAAGATATTTCATTTTTAGTCCTCTTTTTCGTTAAAATTAAAATGGTCAACCAGGTGAACAGAAACGTTGTCGCTATCCTGAAGAAGTTTAGCGACAGGGCAACGAGTCTCTGCTTTCTTAAGAATTGTTACTGCTTCATCATGCTCAACTTGCGGAATCCTTACCTGTGCATCTAGCCAAAATTGAAATCCAGGATTATCAAATCCCATTTTAATGCCAACCCGAACGACACTTTGATGAGCTAACCCACGACGCTTTTCCTCAGCTTCGATTGTGGCATTAAGACAGGTTGCCAGGGCAAGGCCAATTAACTGTTCTGGATTAGTGCCGGGATTATCGTGAACCGGATTGCTAGTTAAAACGTCTAAATCGCCGCCTTGGATTACCTTTGCATGTCCATTAATTCCGGCATCGTTTTCTACCACTGTTTGGTACAGGATCTTTTCAGTCATTTAAATTGCCTCCTTTGAATCCGCTTACTTAATTATAGTGCATATTTGAATTAACTTAAATGAGCTAGGATGCATTAGTTAATGTATAATTTAAATACAAGTATTTTAGAGAGTATTAGATTTGAATTATGGATTTAAACAACCTTAACGAAAACGAAGTAAGAGTGCTGATTAATGCTGAGAAAAATCCAACAAACATTATGGAATATCAGGATATCATTAATCAGATACATCAAACATTGATTTTAACTTCACATACCTATCGTTGTTCAGTAAGAGATAACAAGCGAGGGATAGTATATCGTTTCCAAATTCATTCAACACCGATTGCTACTAAATTCTCAGTAGGTCTTATGTTTCTTGAAAATAGGATACATTTAATTCGACTGGATTTTGGGGATGATTTGCGTCATGTGAATAATTATGGTACTAACAGTGAGTTTGTAATATTAGGATCACATGCTCATTTTAACTCGCCAGCTGGTAAATATATTTCTAAGAACGTTATTCCTATTGGTAGTATTGATGAATTTAAGAATATAAAAAAGATTAAAGATGCACTAGATGAATTTATTAGTTATACCCATATAACCAATAATGGGAGGTGAAAAATTTGAGTAATGCTTCATTATTAGAAAATAATTATTATAAATGGTTAAAAGACGACCTAATATTCAAGAATATAGAAGATGGTTACGTATCAATTAGTACACCTTTTATTGATACTAATTTTGATAATATCAATTTATATGCTCGCTTTTTGTCGAAAGACAGGGTAGAAGTATCTGACTTTGGTTACACTATTGCAAATCTAGAAGATGTCGGCATCCATCTTGATCACCGTTCTAAAGTTGTTTGGCGGATTTATACAAATGCTTTGAATGATTTTGGTATTACTAGGGAAGATGAAGCCTTGTTAATTAGAACCTCGCTAGATAATTTTGCGGTAGCCAAAAATCGATTATTGCAAGCAATTATGCGAATTAATGATATTTCCTATTTAAGTAAGGGGAATGTTAAAGAAGCATTTAATGATGTTGTTGAAGACTTCTTATTGAAGCAGGAGGTTCTCTACACGCCCAACGTTGAAATTGCTAATGGTGACGGGATTTCATCTCATTTTGACTTTTCAATTCCTACTAAATCGGGGATAGAACGTTTAGTAAAAACATCTGCTCGACCTAATGATTTAAATTATGCTAAAGCGTTTAATTTTGACGTCAGAGTTACATCGCCGGTCCGAAGCAATGCAAAGTTTTACTACATATTAAATGACTTTACTCATAAAACTAAATTGAAAAAGCAAACCATCAACACCGCACTTGAGGGACTGGAGAATCAAATCGCTGAAGTTTCAGGATTTGATGAAATTATGAAAGATAATCAAGTGTTAGTAAATGAATAAAAATTATTATTTAGGGGGAGTTATTAAATGTCAAAAATCTTAATCACCGGCGCTCACGGTCAACTGGGTACCGAATTATGTCACTTGTTAGATGAAAAGAAAATTGCTTACGATGCTTGTGGTTCAAAAGAATTAGATATTACCGACCAAAACCAAGTTAAGGCTAAGTTTGCAGAATTAAAACCAGCAGTTGTTTTTCATTGTGCTGCTTATACCGCTGTTGACAAGGCAGAAGATGAAGCTAAGAATCTTAATTGGCAAGTCAATGAGGACGGAACCAAAAATGTTGCCACGGCTGCGCAATCAATTGGTGCAACGATGGTCTATATTAGTACTGACTATGTTTTTGACGGCACTAACGAAGGCGAGTACCAGGTCGATGCGTCAACAAATCCGAAAAATGAGTATGGTAAGGCTAAATTAACCGGTGAAGAAGCAGTTAAATCAATCATGGATCGGTATTACATTATTCGGACTTCCTGGGTCTTTGGTGAATACGGAAAGAACTTTGTCTACACGATGCTCCGTCTAGCCAAGACTCATGATCATTTAACAGTAGTTGATGATCAAGTTGGTCGACCTACATGGACGCGGACTCTGGCTGAATTTATGTTGTATGCGGTTGAACACCAAATTCCATATGGTACTTACCAATTGTCAAATGATGGTTCTTGTACTTGGTATGAATTTGCTCGAGAGATTTTAAAAAACGAAAAAGTTGAAGTTAGTCCCGTTACTTCAGCAGAATATCCACAAAAGGCTTATCGTCCTCGGCATTCAATCATGAGTTTGGATAAAGTCAAGGCAACTGGATTTGAAGTGCCAACGTGGCAAGAGGCGTTGGGAAGATTTATGGATGAGGTAAGTGAAGAAAAGTAAATAATCGTGAAGATGGCATATTAACTACTAATTATGAAAGAAAAAATTTTAATTTATCCAGTGATTCTAACAGAATGTAATGACGAGGCAGGTCACTATTATGGGATCTCTTCTCCCAATATTAAGGGGATGGTTACGGATGGTAAAACTATGCAGGAAGCTGTTCTTCATGCTGAGGATGCTATAGCAACGATGATTAGTGATATGGCGGACTATCCAGAAGTACAAGATCCAAGAAAGTGGAAGCTTGGTAAAGACGATTCAGTTATGTGGGTTACAGTAAATATGGCAAAGTGGCTTAACCAGTATGGTAAAACCGTGCGCCGGAATATTTCACTCCCAGAAGAATTAAATAACTGGGCGAAAGAGAATAATATCAACGTTTCTCAAGTTACAACAAATGCGCTAAGGGAAATGAAGGAAGCATAAGATGAGTAAAAAAGAAGTTAAGGATAACCCCTAACTTCTTTTTTACTCATCTTAATGATTTTCGGTAACCGGCGGCTTGTGCTTCAGCTTCAGAATTGAAGTAAACCGCATTGGCGGAATTCATATGATAACCTTGTTGATCTGGTGTATGGTAAATCTTTGAACGAGAATTGCCAACTATTAATCCGTTAGCTTCATCAGTCTTCATGTCTCCATTGTTTTCAATGGATGAACTTGATGATGATATTATGTTGTTTGGTTCCTCACTTGATGCGCTACTATCATCATTTTTGGGAACCGGTTTAACATAAGCAGTATTTTTTACTACAAAGACTTCTTTATTACTCAGACTTTCCTCAGTAGATTTAGCTGAGACAATAAATTTACATTTTTTAGTTGAGGTAGCTAGATTTATCTTTTTGGTAAAATTCCCATTATCATCAGGTTTAACCTTATAATGATGCTTATTACCATTATGTTTTTCGATAGTGATAACCGCATCTTTTTCAGCCTTACCTGTGAAAGTGACACTTCCGTCATTTTCCGAGTCAATTTTAATGCTTTGATTTGTCACTTGTGCATTATGACCATCTGGAATATTAACGGTAAGCTGCGTTCTACTAGCTAAAGTAGGTGTAACGAATAAACATAATCCAGCAAATACTCCGCTCAAAACCGCTATAAATCTTTTCATATAGAAATACTCCTCCTTGGTTATTTCTACGCTTGTCTATAACAGATTATCATATTTTAGGATAAATAATAAGGTGAATTTGAAAGTTCACTTTTCCTAAACCTCATGTTCCAAAACAACTAATTTCTTTCACTGATCTCTCGTGATACATTGAACATGTAGAAAGAAAATGAATGGAGGAACTATTATGAAACAATTAACTGACCACATTACATTTCGCCATGGCGCAACAATTAATAATCGTCTTGTTCAAGCGCCGATGCTAACCAATAGTGGTGATAACGAAGCCGTTTCCCAAGATACCCTGGATTATTATGGTGCTCGTTCACAATCTGCAGGAATGGTGATTGTTGAGTATACCTCGGTTCGGAAAAATGGGGGACCATCACGTAGCTGGGCAGATAACCGTGAGCAATTAGCAATTTATGATGATCGTTTTAAGCCAGGGATGACAAAAGTTGCTAAGGCATTAAAGAAGGATGGAAATAAAGCAATCTTACAACTAGTCCATTCAGGTCGGGAAGCAAATTATGCGCCTAAACTTGGGCGAACAGTTGAAGTTCCTAGTCAAATGGACTTCCCATGGATTGATTACCCGCTTCATGAATTGACTAGTGAAGAAGTAGAACAAGTGGTAAAGGACTTTGGAGCAGCGACCAAGCGAGCAATTGACTGTGGCTTTGATGGGGTTGAAATTCATGGCGCTAACCATTATTTAATTCAACAATTCTTCTCAGCATTTTCTAACCACCGGACAGATAAATGGGGTGGTAGTCTCGAAAAGCGAATGAACTTCCCATTAGCAGTTGTTAAAGAAGTGATGGATGTTGTAAAACAGTATGCGCCTAAAGATTTTATTGTTGGTTATCGAATTAGTCCAGAAGAGATTCACCAAACGGTTGGTTATACTTGGCATGAATCAACTCAATTAATTAAAGCAATCACTGATAATTATGATTTGGACTATATTCATCTTTCGCTTCCTCAATATAATGCTAAGCCACAAGATTCAAGCTCAACTTTTGCTGAACTATTCCGGCCAGCAATTGGTGATAAAGTAAAAGAAATTATTGTTGGTAATGTTATGTCAGAAAAGGATGCCCAAGACGCATTGAAATTAACTGACTTGGTAGCAATGGCACGGGCAACGTTAATCGACCCAGCAATTGGTTTAAAAATTGAAGAAGGACGCGGGGATGAGATTATTCGGAAAATTTCTCCTGAACAGGTAAAAAAGTCACATTTGACGCCAGGATTGATTAATCTCTTTTCTGATCCGCAGATGGAACCACATCTTCCAGGAAGAGAAACGATTTACTCACTTCATCAAACTGGTTCATTAAATAAAGATGTGCTGAAAAATGGCACTAGCTCATCTTTTAACCTCGATCATTTCGAAAAATAATCTAATAAAAGTTAAGGGACTAACCGATAACTTAATTGTAGTTACTAGTTAGTCCTTTTTTGTAAGTTCATTATTGATATTTTGTAATAGTAATTTAGTGAATTGGTCTAAATGAGTATCTGGATTAATGACCCAACCAAGAGAGAAGCGATCGTTAATGATATTACTGAGGTTGATTTTAGGAAGAGTAGTAAACCGTTTGTCTGTAGAATGTCTGGCTTGCCAATCACGTGCTAAGCATACAGCATCTAGTTGATTTATAACGGTATACATTGCCCAACTATCATCTAACCGAGCAATCGTTTCAAGTGGCCCACAAATAAATTGAAGATGTTCAAATAACTGATCATTGTAAGGGTCATTGAATAGAGCAAACTTTTGCTTAACTAAGTCTTGCTTGGTAATCTTCTCTAGCTTTAATAATGGATTCCTGTCACTGGTAATTAAACTGATATGGCCATCATGAACTTTAATGAAGTTAAGTCCATTTAGTTGCTCTTGGTGTTTGCTATCAATGGCAATAAAGCCAGCGTCTAATTCTTTATGGCGCACTTGCTCGATAATTTCTGAACTAGATTTACGCTTAATCACTAGGGTAGCATTTCCGTTATACAGTTTCAGAAATTCCGTTAACATTGGCTTTAGGAATGTATTCGCATAAGCTAATTTAATCGTATGGATGCTTTGAATTTTACCTAATCTGCCAGCTTGTTGGATTAAATTCATGTTAGCTGACATCATGCTTTTGATATATGGCAACAACTCTTGCCCTTTAGAAGTCAAAACCGTTCCCTGATGGCTACGCTTAAATAATTGGACTCCCAACTCAGATTCTAATTGAGAGATTGATTGGCTTAATCCCGACTTAGAAATATGAAGGAAATCCGCTGTTTCTTGAAGCGTTTGGTGGTTAGCAAGCTCAGTAACGTATAAAAGTTGCTCATAATTCATGAGGTGACCTCTCTAATCACCCTTATACTTACTCTGAATCGTAAAGTGGCGGTCGATGTGAACATGTGGCTTCTTAGTAACATCGGCACCGTAGTACTTCTTCGCAATTTTAGATAGCGTGCCGTTCTTCTTTAACTTAGCTAATTCATCGTTAAATTGCTTTTGCAGCTTTTGGTCATTCTTGTTAAAGACGATTCCTTCACCTTTACCGTCTTCGTTAGTGGTAAAGTACATCCCCTGCTTGATCTTAAGCCCGCTATTCGGTTGTGCTTTGAGGGCTAACTTTTGAAGATAGTAATCATTCATAATAAAGTCAGTCTTCCCACTGGCAACACCCTTCATGTAGACATCATTAGAAACGTTGTCGTAGTTGACTAACTTGGCGCCTAGTTGTTGTGCTAATCGTTGGTAGTTGGTTCCAGCTTCACCGGCAGACTTCTTTCCTTTAATGTCTTTCCAATTGTTGATTCCAGAGTTATCACTTTGCCGAACAATCAAACTATTGAAAGAGTGCTTGATTGGGGATGACATCAGATAATTCTTTTGGCGGGCAGGTGAAATGGCAAAGTCATCCGCTGCCATATCTGCTTTTCCGGTCTTGACCGCGGTTAACATCCCATCAACATCGTATTCCTTAAACTTGACCTTCTTATGGAGTCCCTTAGCAACCGCACGAATAACCTCAACATCATAACCAGTCAACTTCTTAGTCTTCGGATCATGATAGGAAGTGGGGTAGAGTGTTCCTGACGTAGCAACGGTCCAGGTATCTTTGTCTGCGGCACTCTTCTTTCCACAAGCAGACAACCCAATAATTGTTAAAACAACTACTGATAGAATGGTCAAAAATTTTTTCTTCATGTAGGAGACTTCTTCCTGTAATTTATTCTGATAGTGACGTGAAAACGCTTCAATTATATTCCGATTACTTAGATAATTCAATCAAATTTGCGTAACCGGTCCATAATGCTAAACATTATTAAGTATGATCATTCATTAACATAAAGTTGTAAATGATTTTCAACCCGTTGCTCGCCCCAACTAAGAACACAGCAAACAATCCAGTAGATAATGGCAATTTCAATATAAATGGTCATGTAATCCTGATTAACTCCAGCAACAACTTTTGCTTTCATGAACATTTCAGAAACGGTAATCATTGCTGCAAGAGAAGTGCTTTTAAACATGTCGAGTAGAACATTCCCCAGTGATGGGAGGACGATCCGAAATGCTTGGGGCAAAATAATGTAAGTCATCATAATTCGGTAAGACATTCCTAGGGCTTTAGCAGAATCGTACTGGGTTTGACTAACGCCCTTGAGAGCAGACCGGTAATACTCGGCGAGGAAGGCACTCGGGACAACAGTAAAAGAAAGAATTGCTGCGGGCAGGGCAGCCATGTTCAATCCAAAGTAAGTTAGGAAAAGCACGACCAGCATCGGAACACCACGGAAAAATGAAATATAGAAGCGAGCAATCCCGCTGAGAAAGCGGGATTTACTAATTCGCATCAGCATTATTAAAATACCAACAACGTTAGAAGTAACAAAACAAATTGCCAATAGGATAATTGATAAGGGTAAGCCACTAAGAATAGTTGGTAGTGACTGCCATGCTAGTGGCGCATCAAAAAAGCCGGGAATGTTAAAAAAGTGTTCCCAATTCAATCAAACCATCTCCAAATTAAGGTATTAGCTTAAAGTATATTATCTTGAAAACGCTTTTACAATGATTAATGGACGATTTATAATATAAATGCCTATTTGTAACTGTGATTATCAGAAAGAAGAAAATAGATGGATATTGATTCTTTATTAAGAAAACCAGCTTACCAATTAGCTGATTTAGTTAGATCTAAGAAAGTCAGTAGTTTTGAATTAGTAAGTGCTGCAATTGAAAAAGCCAAAGCGGAGAACCCGCAACTAAATGCAGTGATTCACCTGCGTGAGAAGTCGGCCTTAAATGAGGCTCGTCAATTAACTGATCACGGACAACCGTTTTTAGGGGTTCCCATTCTGATTAAGGGATTAGGACAACAGTTAGCGGGTGAACCGGATACTAACGGAAATAAGTTATTTCAAAATAATGTTGCCCAAGCGACTAATAACTTTGTTCAGGCCTTGCAACAAGCGGGTTTCATTATTATTGGCCAGACTAATTTCCCCGAGTTTGGTTGGAAGAATATCACTGACGCAAAGCTCTTTGGCCCGGCCCGGAATCCGTGGAATACTGCGGTTACTCCTGGCGGTTCTTCCGGTGGATCAGCGGCTGCAGTGGCTGCTGGCTGGGTTCCGTTGGCTGCTGGAAATGATGGTGGCGGTTCGATCCGGATTCCCTCTAGCTGGTCAGGGTTAATTGGGTTGAAGCCTACTCGTGGCCGTGTACCAACCGGACCGAGTGATTGGCGATCTTGGCAGGGAGCCTCGATTAACTTTGCTCTGACACGATCAGTTGAAGATTCTGCACGGTTATTAGATCAGTTACAAACTGTTCAATCAGCAGCTGTTTTTCAAGTACCAAAGTTTACCTCTGGATTTAGTCACGCTTTGCGGCAACCAATGAAAACCGTCGAAATTGGTTATACGGTTGAATCGCCGGTTGGTACTCCAGTTAGTGACGAAGCAAAGCAAGCGGTATTGGACGCGGTGACTTTTCTGAGTGATCAAGGATTTAAATGTACTGAATTTACTGATTCAGTTGATGGTAGAGCACTAATGAATAGTTATTACACGATGAATGCTGGTGAAACCGCGGCAATGTTTGATGGAATCGAACAGTATCTTGGGCGGCCGGCTAGCCGGGATGATATGGAATTATTGACGTATGCTCTTTGGAAAACCGGTGAAAATGTTTCGGCAGCCCAATACAGTGAAGCATTGAGTCAATGGGATCAAGCAAGCTATATTCATGATCAGCTACACGATCAGTATCCCTTATTCCTTACGCCAACGAATGCTCAACCAGCTCCCCGAATTGATCATGACTTAATTATGGCAACCGATCGTAAGCGGATGGAAAATATTACAGAACTATCACCGGAAGAACAGCGCCAGTTGATTTATGATCAATGGCTTCCAGCGTTGACTTATACACCATTTACCGAACAGGCGAATATGACCGGTGAACCGGCAATTAGCTTACCAACCCATGTTTGCGCTAATGGAACACCACTAGGAATACAGTTTATTGCCCGAAAAGGAAATGAAAGTTTACTTCTCCAAATGGCTAAATTTTTTGAAGACCATCATCAATTCAAAATGCTTCAGCCAACCCTTTTCTTATAAAAGGTATAATGAAGTTATCTAATAAGGAAGAAGTGAGGGTAGATGGCACTATATTTTACAGATGTTTTTTCCGGAAGTGCGGATTGGATAGTAACTGATCCCCATGCTCAGGGGACAATCGTGAAGGTCTCTCAGGGAACAGGCTATGTTAATCCCAAATATGAATATCAATATTCCCTAGCGAAAACTAACGGTCGTTTACTAGGACTTTATCATTATGCGGGTGGCAATGATCCGGTCGCGGAGGCAACATATTTCCTCAATCATATTCAGGGGAAGATTGGCGAAGCGGTTTTAGCAATTGATTGGGAACAATACCAGAATGCAGCCTGGGGTAATGTAAATTGGGTCCGAAGGTTTGTTGATGAGGTGCATCGGCAAACAAATGTCTGGCCACTAATCTATGTCCAAGAATCGGCAATTTGGCAGGTTGCTAACTGCGCTAATGATTGTGGCCTTTGGGTTGCTAAGTATCCATCAATGAACTGGCACTCTTGGCAGGTACCGGATATGCAGGTTAATACTGCACCATGGTCGGTATATACGTTATGGCAATTTGCGGGGGATGACGAGGATCGCTCGATTGCTACAGTGGATCGGGATGGTTGGCAGCGGTTAGCTAATCCTACTGGTCAGGTAAGTTCACAACCAGTAATCTCTGGAGATCCTTCCGGTAGCAGTATATCTAGTGACGAGACTTGGACTGATAATCTTGGTGATACTTGGCACCGTGAAGTTGGACGGTTCACGAGTAATCGGCCATTAACTTTGCGCTGGGGTGCTTTACGACCTCAACTGCAATTGCAGAGTTACCAGCAGGTTCAGTGATTGACTACGATGCCTGGTCATGTCATGATGGTGAGGTTTGGATCCGTCAACCACGTAGTAATGGTCAATATGGTTACTTGCCGTGTCGCAATGCCGTTACGAATGAAGCATACGGAACATTTAGTGAATAATGAAATTATGATGTCTCACAGTCGTTAGAAAGTTTGCTAATGATTATGAGGCATTTTCTGTATTAAATCAAGATAAAGAGTCCTTAAAGAGCTGATTATTTGCTCGATGTAAGCGCAATCTTTATAATTAAAGTTATAAAGATGCTCAGTATTTTGGAATGGAGGAAATGAATATGGGCAAATTAGATGGTAAAGTAGCAATCATTACTGGTGCATCACAGGGAATGGGTGCAAGCCATGCCCGGCTCTTTTTCCAGGATGGTGCTAAGGTTGTTATTACTGACATTAATGCTGAAAAGGGTGAAGCTTTAGCGAATGAACTTGACCCAACTGGTGAAAAGGCGTTGTTTGTTAAACAAGACGTTTCAAGTGAACAGGATTGGCAAAGGGTAGTCAAGGAAACGTTAGCTAAGTTTGGCAAGATTGATGTGTTAGTCAACAATACGGGGATTAGTATCACTAAGTCAATCTTTGATTATAGCGTTGATGATTATTTGAAGATTGTTAAAATTAATCAACTTTCAACCTTTATTGGAATTAAGTACGTTGGCGAAGTAATGAAGAACCAGAAATCGGGAAGTATCGTTAACATTTCATCAATTGATGGCTTAGTTGGCGGTGCAATCGGTTATACTGACACTAAATTTGCTGTTCGGGGGATGACCAAAGCTGCCGCCCTTGAATTAGCACCGTATAACATTCGTGTCAACTCAGTTCATCCTGGAGTTGTTGAAACACCAATGATTAAGCAAAATGATAATAGTGATGAGGTTAAGGCATTCGCAAAGACAATCCCGTTGCAGCGGATCGCTAAACCTGAGGATGTTTCGCAAATGGTTGCCTTTCTTGCCTCAGATGAAGCTGATTATTCTACCGGCTCTGAGTTTATTGTTGATGGCGGGTTAACGGCAAAGTAAAAAGGAATACCTGACGTCTGGCAGACAAACGTTAGGTATTCCTTTAGCTTTTTATGCTAATAATTATTGACCATTGCCAGCGTTAGGAGCTGGTGGTGTTGGACTAGTGGATGAGGCAGAACTTGCACTGCTACTTTGCGTAGTTGAAGATGAATTGCTTTCATTCTTTGAGCCACCATTTAAGATACTTTCAATGGAACGACTTTCAGAAATTGATTCACTCCGACTACCGGAAGAAGAACTGGAACTCGAATTAGAACCAGAGTGTGATGATTCATTGTCGTCATCACCGCCATCCCAAGCACCATACATTAAGGCCCACTTGGAATCTTTGATTACGAGTTGGCGTTTACCATTTACCCGAACAGCTTCAACAGTATCAGGCATCTTCCAGTTAGAAGCGTGGTTTTGTTCGTCGAGGTACTGCATGATGCTCTTGTAAAGGAGGACCGCAGTTCGTTCATATTGACTAGAAATTGCACCACCATTCATTGGGTGATCAAAACCAGTCCAAATTCCGATTGAGTAGTTCTTGGTGTAACCAGCCATCCAGGAATCCATTACTCCTGATTGGTTCCGGTTAGGGAAGTCGGTTGTCCCGGTCTTCCCAGCTTGGTGAACACCGCTTAAGTAAGCAGAAGTCCCGGTAGAAGCAGAGTTAGTGAAGACGCCTTTTAACATATCAGTCATCATGTATGCAGTTGCCTTGCTCATTGCTCGCTTACCGTGAGGAGAATAAGTCTTAGTCTTACCATCCATGGTAGTAATTGAACTAATGTAGTATGGCTTGTAGTACGTCCCACCGTTAGCGAAGGCTGCATAGGCGGCTGACATTTGAAGTGGGGAGATGTAGAGGGCAATCCCGTTTTGGAGGGTATAAGAATCCTTTTGTGAAATTCCTAAGCCACCCAAGAAGGTTGTTGCTCGTTTAATCCCAACTTCTTGCAATGTCCGGATAGCAGGAACGTTTCGTGATTCTACCAGTGCGGAACGCATCGTCATGTTCCCCTTGTACTTGTTATCAAAGTCGTGAAGAACCTTATTTGTTCCTGGCCAGTAGAACTTCGTATCGGAAACGGTCTTGAAGGTTGGCCATTGAAGATATTCAATCGCTGGACCGTAATCCATTAGTGGCTTAGCAGTAGAACCAGAACTCCGGTTTTCCTGAACGGCCCGGTTAAGACCATAAATGACATTAGAATGCCGACCACCAAGCATGGCGATTACTTGACCGTTATGCGGATCGGTAACCGCTGCACCAGCTTGCATTTGGTCGCTTTGGAAAGATACTTCGCTATTAGCAGCGTTGTAGAGCTTCTTTTGAGCGCCAAGATCCATGTTAGTGTGGACTAGCAAGCCGTCAGTGTTTGGATTGTATCCTTCTGCTTGCAATTGGGCAAGAACTTCCTTGACGTATGGATCAACGATCTTTTCCTTAACGTTAGTCTCGCTTGATTCAACGTCACCATGATCGGGGTCAAGGCCATCAGTAACACTTTCACTAGCAGCACTTTGAGCAGCTGACTTAGTGATGTAGCCAGCCCGAACCATTGCGTTCAAAACTTCATTCCGCCGTGCTGTCGCGTACTTAGTATTTGAAGCTAGCGGGTTGTAGTTGGTTGGTGATTGGGGCATTCCGGCAAGCAATGCTAATTGAGAAAGGTCCAAGTCTTTCAACTCTTTACCATAGTAGTATTGAGCGGCGGTTCGCATTCCGTAGACTCCATTACCCATGTAAACCTTGTTGATGTAATACTTAAGAATTTGATCCTTACTGAAGTGCCGTTCAACGTTTAGGGCTAACCAGGCTTCCTGGGCTTTCCGCTTAAATGTCCGGTCAGATTGAGCAGTTGAGAAGACTGATAATTTAACCAGTTGTTGGGTTAAGGTACTCCCACCTTGCATTCCGTCTGAACGACCAATCACATTATTGATCGCTGCACCGAAGATTCGCCGAACATCAACTCCGTGGTGCTTATAGAAGCGCCGGTCTTCGATTGCGACTACTGCGTGCTTCAAAGTGTCAGGAATTTGCGAATCCTTAGCATAATCACGTTTTTGGGCACCAAGACGAGAAATCACCTTATTATTAGCATCATAGATAATCGTTGTGTTCTGACTTGATAGTTCCCGTTGACTAATCTTCGGGGCGCTTGAAGCGTAGTAGAAAAATAGTGCACATCCAGCCACAAACAAGAGGACAATCGCCCCTGCTATCCAGAGGAGGATGCGCTTTAATAATGGCTTCTTTCCGCCATCATCGTAACTACCATCGGCACGATACTGAACTTCGCGTCGTGGTTCATCGTTATTCGACATGATATTCTCCTTTTACTTTGTATTAGCAATAATTCGGTCGACCGCTTCCAAGTATGGAAGACGTGGATTGAGCCGGTAACCAATTTGATAGCCGCACTTCTCAATTGAAGCAAGCGGAATTGATTTCCGACCACCGGATTGCTGATCCCAGAATTCAAACAGGTTGGTAGCTGGTAGTAAATAAATAAGATCTAGTTCGGTAAATTTGATAAATGCAAAACAGATCCCACCCTGTTTGATACATTCACGCATGTGGCGAATTTGGTGGGGATGAAAATTCTTTAACGGGAACGATCGCTTATTCCGCGTTTCCTTCGCGTCAAAGTCAATATAGTAGCCCTTGTAGACACCGTTATAGTCGGTCGTTGATGGTCGACGAAAGTATGCTTCCTTAATAACAGCAGCACTCCGCTTCGGGTAATCAACCTTTACTAGCTGGATTGGCGTTGGCTTCTTATGAATCACAGCAATGTGGTTTGCTAAATAATACTGGTTGCTATGATTAATTTCATCTTCCAGTGACATTCCCCGTTTTGCGTAAATTGATTGATGGGGGGTCGGCAAATCTCGTTGCGGATTATATTCCCGCTTCGGCTGCTGACCATTGGGATAGTGAATATTCACCATTGATCACTCTCCTAACTAGAAGTATTATACCAGAGATACATCAAGATGATTGATACAGAATGATTAAATTTAGAGTGCGAGCCAGCAAAGTGTCTTCGTCCCAAAGAGTTTCCGGAAAGCTAGCAATTTCTCCTGACGAAGGCGACTTGCGCCTAGGAAGGAGGTTGCTAGCTCTAGGAAACTTGGGCGAAGCACGTTTCGACTATGTTGCCTAGAACGCTAGGCGGAAGTTGCGGTCACATCAAACACGTTTCGACTATGTTGCAGTAGGAAAGTTCCTAGCGAACACTTCCTCTAAAAATAACTTTACCTACATAATAGTAGAAAAAGGTGGCGATTAAATGCGTCGATTATGGATCACGGGTTATCGTAGCTACGAATTAAATGTCTTTAAGGATGATGATCCAAAGGCTGCTGTGATTAAAGATGTCCTTTCTCGTGAACTAAAAGCACGACTAGAAGAGAGTGATGAAGAATTTTGGTTGATTACTGGTCCTCAGTTGGGAACTGAGCAATGGTCAATTGAGGTAGCGTTGAAACTAAAGGATGATTATCCGCAGTTGAAGGTTTCAATGATGATGCCCTTTACCGAGTTTGGCCAACAATGGAACGAGAATAATCAGGCTAAATTAGCTAACCTTCAATCAGCTGTTGATTTCAGTGCGAGTGTCAGCGATCATCCATATCAGTCACCGCAACAGCTTCGTGCCTTTCAGCAGTTCATGTTAACTCATACCGATGAGGCGCTCTTACTTTACGATCCAGACCATGAAGGAAAGGAAAAGTATGGTTACCAGGCAATTCAAAAGTATCAAGCTAACCATGATTATTCTTATCGCTTAATCGACTTTGATGAACTTCAGGAAGCAGCCATTGAATGGCAAGAACGTCAACGGGAAGCGGGAGAAGCAGATAAATTCTAGGTTTTCGTGAATATCGGACAAAATTGCTTGAATTTGCGGGATGAGTTAGGTATGATAATTAATGTACTTTTGAAGTTTAGCAATTGAGGTGTATAAATTGGATAACATTAAATTTACTCCACAAGATATTTTGCATAAGCAATTTAAAGAACGGAACATCGGAAAAGGCTACGATGAAGCTGATGTTGATTCCTTCTTGGACGATGTTATCAAAGATTATGACACCTTTAACAAGGAAGTTGATCGTTTAAATAGTGAAAATGAACGACTTCGTGCTAAGGTTGATGAACTTAACCGTCAAGTTGAAGTTGGTTCATCAATGAATAATGGAGCTGCTTCTCAACCAGTTTCTAACGCTACTAACATGGATATCCTGAAGCGGTTATCTAATTTGGAACGGCGTGTCTTTGGTTCTCAAATGGGAGCTAACGGTCAAGAGAACGACTCACACTTACTTTAATAATTTCAGATGCAAGTCTTGGGTAATTGAGCATAACTGATGTTATGTTAGGAAGGTCCATGCTCGCACAGACTGCGATGTCTGTAGTGTTTGTGCTCGCTGAAAAAATAAGGCGGGGTACCGATTTAATCGGTAACGGCGGAAGAAACGACTACGGTTTTACTATGTCCGAGTATTCCTGAAAAGTGCCACAGTGACGATACAATAAGGGAAACTTTATTGGTGGAACGCGGTAAACCCCTCAAGCGGTAAACCCAAACTACGGTAGGGGAGCTTTGGATAACGAATTGAAGTGATTCCAGGGGAGAGCTTAATGCTCTGAGATAGATGATTACCTCGGTATAACTTTTACCTGATAGTTATACTACGACAAAACATGGCCTACAGATTCTTGCATTCAGGTGGTCCGGGTTCGCCCGGGCTTTTTTATTTTTAAATTCTGCGTTAACAATAAGCAGATATTTACTTTAACTAATATTCAAAATAACAATCTCAATAAAGAAATAATATAATATAGGTGAGGAGATGACCTAAATGAAAACAGTAAAACTTAATAATGGCCTCGAAATGCCAATGATTGGTTTTGGGACATATCAAATTACTCCTAACACAACCTTATTAAATGTTGCTAAGGCACTTCGCCTGGGTTACAGGATGATTGACACAGCACAGTATTATGGTAATGAAGAGGGTGTTCGCGAAGCAATCAAAGAAAGCGGCCTTGATCGTGAGAAGCTTTTTGTAACAACTAAGGTCCAAACAAGTGGCTATGCAGAAACTAAAAAAGGATTAGATAATTCATTGCTCGACTTCAACCAGGATTACTTTGATCTTGTGTTAATCCACTGGCCGATGGGGAATGACCTAGAAACATACCGAGCATTAGAAGATGCATATCAGGAAGGCAAGATCCGTGCAATTGGCTTAAGCAACTTCAATGAACCACAAGTCCAAGAGATTGTTGATCATTCATCAATCAAACCAGTTGTCGACCAAATTGAGACTCATATTCTTTGGCAGCAACAGCGGATGCATAATTATTTAACCGCAAATAACATTGTTCATGAATCATATGCACCTCTAGGAGAAGCAAACCCTGGCTTTTTAGATATTCCTGTTTTGAAGGAAATCGGGGACAAGTATCAGAAGACACCAGCCCAAGTTACCTTACGCTACTTAAATCAATGTGGAATTGTTGTAATTCCTAAATCGTTAAATACTAAACATATGGAAGAAAATATTGATATTTTTGATTTTGAACTTAACGGTGAAGAAATGGCAAAGCTCCGTGACCTTGATGCTAAAAAGTCAATTGATGGCTGGCTAGCTGCAATGCAAGAAAATAATTACTAAAAAAATTTCACTAATAGATGGATAAGCGAAATGGTGATTTTGAAAGTGTGGGGGGCAAAAGAGCTCTTCTAATTGATCAACTAAGAATCCTTTAAGGACAAGGATTAATGCGTAAAAATCACTATTTTTAACTTATCACTACAAAAAAGGCTTCAACTCACTTAATGGACAATTTCTTATAAATATGTGAATTGCTTTATCGTTTTGTTACGAAAACGAGAAGAATTTGTTAAAAATAGTTGAAATTTTGTCACAAGTCTAATATAGTAATGATGATTCAAAGTAATTATTGGATCCAATTAGTACTTTTTATATGTTTATTCAAAGGGAGGATTATTATTATGGAAAACCGTAATAATGCTTTACATTACAAGATGTACAAGTCTGGTAAGAGCATCGTTTATTCTGGACTTGCTACTACTGCCGCTTTGGCAGGTTTAGTATTAGCTAATACTAATGCTACTGCTGTTCACGCTGCTACTGCTCCAGCTACTGAACAAACTGCTACTACTTCTTCAGCTGCTTCTACTGCTACTAGTGCAACTTCAGCTGAAATTGCTGCTGCTCAAGCAAACGTTAATGCTAAGAGTACTGCTTTAAGTGATGCTACTGCTGCTACCAGCACTGCTCAATCAAACTTTGATGCAGCTGCAAAGACCAACTCTGGTGTAGCAGTTGTTGCTCAAGACAAGGTTGCTGTTTCTGATGCACAAGATAACTTAAGCAATGCTGTTAAGGCTGACCAAAAGGCTCGCTTAGACCGTACTGCTGCTCAACAAGCTTACAATGAAGCAAGTGATAACGCTGCTAACGCTGGTGTTACTGCTTCAGCCGTTGCTGCTAAGAGCGCACTTGCTGCTTCTCAATCAGACAACGCTGCTTCTGCTTCAGCACAATTAGCTTCTGCTACTTCAGCTGTTGCTTCTACTTTGGCAACTGTTCAAAACATTAAGGATCAAATCAACGCTCAAAGTGATCGGATTCAAAATGTTTACGACAAGTTCCTTCAAGCTGGTGGTACTGACGCTATGATCGAAGGTACTCAAAAGGTTCCTGCAAGTCTTCAAGGTCAACTTAATGTTTACAAGCAACTTTGGGCTGGTATGGACAGTTTGAATGCTTCACTTGCTGATGCTAACAAGGCTCACAGTGCTGCATTAACTGATAAGGGTACTTACCAAAAGCAATTCAACTTCTACCGTCTTGATGCTAAGGGCTTAGCTGAACAAGCTGCCCAAGGTCAAAAGATGCTTGATAAGGTAGCTGCTGCTAAGGCTGCATTAAACGCTGCTATCTTGAATGTTGAAACCGCTGCTACTAACCGTGCTAATGCTAATGCTGCTCTTAAGAGTGCATGGAGCAAGCTTGACAACGATCGTGTAACATACGGTGTTCCTACTCAAACTGATGTTGCTAATGCTGAATCTGAAGCAAATGCTGCTTCAGACGCAGCAGCAGCTGCATTGGCTAAGACTCACCAAAATGTTGCTGGCCCACGTTACTACGCTGCATCTGACTCAGTTGTAAACAACCAAAAGGCTCTTAACAGTGCTAGTGCTGCTCGTCCAGCTGCTGTTACTGCTGTAAGTGATGCTGAAGCTCAACTTAAGAGTGCTAATGCTGCATTAGCTTCTGCAACTGCAGGTACTGCTGAATACGCTACTGCTAAGAAGCAAGTTGCTGAAGCTCAACAAGCTCTTGATGATGCTCAAGGTACTCTTGGTAACCTTGACGCAGTAATTGCTCATGCAAATGATGAAATTGCTAAGTCACAAAAGGTTATGGCAGCTCAACTTGCTCTTAACAACGGTCGTCTTCAAACCTTATTAGATGAGTACAATGCCGCTGCTGCTAAGGCAACTGCTGCTCAAAAGAACTACGAAACTGTTAAGGCTAACTATGACAACGCTCAAAAGCCATTAGCTTCAATGGATGCTGCTGCTAATGCTTTAGCTGCTGCTAAGGCTAACCAAGCTGCTGCTCAAAAGGCTTACGATCAAGCTGTTAAGACTCTTAACGACTTAACTAACGGCAACAACAATGGTGGCAACACTGATAACAACGGTGGTAACAACAATGGTGGAAGCACCGATAACAACGGTGGCAACAACAATGGTGGAAGCACTGATAACAACGGTGGTAACACTAACAGCGGTAATGGTTCTGCTAACACCAACAACGGTAATGGTTCCGCTACTGTAAACGGTAACCATGGTACTGCCGTTTCTGGTAATGGTGTTGCCGCTGCTAACAAGGCTGTAGCTTCACTTGCTGCTACTAAGGCATCAGTTAAGGGTGCTAGTGCTGCTGCTACTGCTAACGATTCCAAGTCATTGCCACAAACTGGTAACGAAAATGCTTCAGCTGTTGTAGCATTGGGTGCTGTTTCTGCAATGTTTGGTCTTGGCCTTGCTGCTAAGAAGCGTGAATTCTAATTACCTCCTTTTAGAAGATAACTAGAACTAACTTTATTTGTTCGTACTAATAAATAAAGGATTCCGTAATTGGGATCCTTTTTCTTTTAGGATAAATAATGTAAGCCATTGATTTAGTATCTGACTAGTATGTGCTTACCTTAATTTTTATAGAGAAAGGTGCTGTCTTTTTTGCAAAAGAAGATAGAAGGAAAGTTGGATTTAAGAAAAACAGTTTTGTTATGTCGTAATCATATTTTACTTTTAATATGCTTAACGATTTTTGCAGGAATGGTGGGCTTTTCTGTGGCTAAGTATGCTTTAATTCCTAAATATACTTCTAATACGCAAATTTTAGTCCATCAGAAAAAATCAAATTCAAACGATAATAACAGTAATAGCCAACAAGCATATACAAATCAACAAGCTGATGTACAAATGATTAATACATATAAAGATTTAATCGTGAGTCGTGCAGTCTTAAGTAAGGTTGTATCTGAGATTAATAGTAGCCAGAACAGCGAATTAACGGTTGGTCATTTACAAAAAGAAGTCTCTATTACAAATAAACAGAATTCACAAATTTTTACTGTGTCCGTAACTGATTCAAGTCCTAAACAATCAGCATTAGTTGCGAACTTGTTAACTAAAACTTTTATCAAGCAATCTAAAAAGTTAATGAACGCTAATAATATTACTGTTGTTTCAAAAGCTGTAGAACCAGATCAGCCATCCTTTCCTAATATTAAAACGTATACCATTGCGGGAGCAATTTTAGGATTATTTTTAGGCTTTATATACATTGTCTTTGGTTACTGGCTGAGAGAAACAAACTCTAATAAGGATTCAACAGTAGGAAAACACGTTATTAGATAACCATGAAGAATTAATGTGGGTGAAATACTTGTGAAAATAGTAAATAAGATTCCTTTTTCTGTATTGATGTCGGTATACAAAAAAGAATGTCCTGAATATTTAGACCAATCAATAAGCAGTATTGAAGCGCAAACTCTAACACCTAATGAGATTATTTTAGTAAAAGATGGCCCAATAGGCAGTGAGCTGTCAAAAATCATTGAGAAGCATTCAAAGAAATTTGATGGGCAATTTAAAATAATTAGTTTGCCAGTTAATCAAGGCCTGGGAGAAGCACTCCGTCAGGGTACAAAGTATGTTACAACTGACTGGATTATGCGGATGGATACTGATGATATCTGCGTAGATAACCGGTTTGAACTTCAACTGAACGTAATTAAGCATGATCCTGATATTGCAGTGGTTGGTGGTCAGATTGACGAATTTAAGAATAGCCCTGATAACATTATTGGCTTTCGCAAAGTACCAGAAACAACAAGACAAATCAAAAAGTATTTAAAGTGGCGATGCCCATTTAATCATCCAACAGTACTAATTAATAAAAATAAATTAATTGCTGCGGGTGGATATCAAAAATTTGGAACATTTGAAGATTATTATTTGTGGTGTCGAATGATCGCAAAAGGATACCTTGTGAAGAATCTTTCTAATGTTTTGGTTCATATGCGGGTTGACGATAGTTTATATCAACGTCGAGGTGATCTCGGTAATATTAAGTATGTTTTTAAATTACAGGCTTATATGTATCGACATCATTTAGCTAATCCTATTAGTTGCTTGTTAGGATTGAACATTAAAATATTCAATATTTTAGTTTCGGGAAGAACAAGAAAATTAATCTATCGAAAAGTTATCCATAAACGGGAGTACTAATTACGGAGAATATTTATGATATTAATAATTGCTTTTGTTTTAGTTTTCCTGTTATTTGCACTATCAGTAGCAGGAGTCAAATTTAACCTTACCAATCCACTGTCTTTATTATGGGGAACCTGGTTATTTTCACTTGGAATTTGTGTAACTAATATTTTTTCTGTATATCCTAGCTTGTCAAGAAAATGTTATCTTTTTATCTTTTCTTTTTTAATCGTAACTAGCTTAGCGTTTGCAATTGGTAAAGCAATGCCGATTAATTTTACACCTATTAGGTATAGTTATTCACGGTTATTGTATTCGTTTAATATCTTATTTGTGGTAGTTATTCTTGCTTATGCAGTTACGATAATTAAATTAGGATTACCACCATTATTTAGCGGTAGTGTGAGATCTCAATATTACCTTTCAAATGGTGGAGAATTACTATACTTACTAATTTATCCCTGCTTTTTCCTAGGATTATTTATTCTTTATAATTACAGGAAACATCATTTAAATAAATATATTTATATACAATTGTTAATTTTGTTATTTGTTGTTTTTACACGGGGAAATAAAATGACAATTTTTGCAATAATGCTAATGCTTTGCTTTTATTGGGGTGAGCAAATAAGTCTATCAAAACTTATTACTCTTTTATTAGTGGTAGTTGCTATTTTTCTAATTGTTTCGATTACCTATAAGAAAAATATCCAAAATCTAAATGCATTAAAAATTGCCAGAATAAATATTACAGGATTTAGGCTCCCTAGTAATTATTATTTTTTATATGATCCGCTTATCTATATGTCATCTAATATAGATAATTTAAACTCTCTAGTAAATTCAAGACTTAGTGGTATAGGACTAGGTACTTTAAGCTTTAAGGGGATCTATCAAATTATTGCTGTTCTTAATCCTTCAGTGAGTGATTTATCAAAGCAAGCATTAATTAATGCGAACGCTTCTTTAATTGTTCCTCAATTTAGTACCTATTCTGGATTAGGCTTATTATATTATGATTTTGGTCCACTAATAGCGCTAGAAACATTCATGTTGATCGGATTTGTTAGTGGTGTTTTATATAATAAAAATTCAATAAATTTAACATTGATGTTTTTTTCTTTTACCTTATTCCAAACGTTGGCACTGAGCTTTTTCTCGTTCTATTTAGGAAATCTTGAAGTAATAACAAATATCGTTTTTATGTTTCTTATTGATTTATATTCACGAAATGAAGAAATCAATGCTGATTTATTAGGAGGCTATTATGAATAATACTTTTGTGATAGTAACGTGGAATAATCAGAAGCAAATTATTCCGTTAATTAAATCTATTGAAAAATATGAACCAGAATCAAAAATGATTATTATTGATAATAACTCTTCTGATAAAACTCAGGAAATGATATTAAAATACAATTCTCCCCAGACAAAATTGCTATCGCTTAATTCCAATGTGGGCTTTGCTAAAGCTAATAACATTGGGGTAAAAAAAGCCATGACTAAATATGTGACTTTCATTAATCCTGATTGTGTTTTAGTAAGCCCTTTAGTAAGTTATTTAGAAAATGAATATCATGCTGATACCGGTTTAATCGGTGTCAAAATACTGAATCATGATGGTAGTTTACAACCATCAATTTTTAAATTTCAACGGCCATTATCAATTATTGTAGAGCAGTTCAATCTGGGAAAAATAATGCCTCAAAAATTGAGAGTCATCTTATCTCCCGAGAACTCCCGACATGATAAGAAGATCCAAGTTGACTGGTTAATCGGTGCATTCTTTTTTACGAGTTTAGATAAATTTAATGCTGTTGGTGGCTTTAGTGAAGATTATTTTCTTTACGCAGAAGATATGGATTTGTGTTATAAGTACCATCTAAAAAATTACAAAGTTGTTTTTGATCCTTCAAAACAGATAATACATATTGGTGGAACCTCAGAACATCAAACAGGTCATTCAAAGAGTATTAAATTATTAAATTCGTTTTGTATTTTTGCCAGGAAATTTAATCTGTCAGGAAATATCAAAGCTCTTTACTATTCTTATTTTATTAAGGGAAAAATTTTTAGATTTGTAGATAGAAAGCGTTCATCAAGATACAGAAAAAATGTTGCTTTTCTGAAGGAGAATTTAAAATGATCCCGAAAAGAATAATATATTGCTGGTTTGGAAAACAGAAATTGCCCAAAGAATTCCAGAAATATAAAGAATCATGGGTAAAATATAATCCAGATTTTGAGATTTTAGAAATTAACGAAACCAATTTTGATATTAACCAGTTTTCTTTCGTTCAAGAAGCATATTCATTAAATAAAATGGCATTTGTAAGTGACGTTGCACGTATATGGGCAGTTAATAGATACGGCGGAGTCTACCTTGATACTGATGTTGAAGTAAGGAAGCCTTTAACAAGTCTCTTGAATTACCGACAATTCTGGGCTAAGGAAGACGTTGGACAAGTAAATAGTGGATTGATCTTTGGCTCTGAAAAGAATGATCCAATACTAAAAGAAATCCTTGATAACTATTCAAAGTTAAAATTTAACGTGAATAAATTGAATACCAATTCAACTGTTCATGTTGTTTCTAACGTTCTCCAAAAGTATGGATTAAAAAATGACAAAAAGAATAACTTATTAGGGGAGAATAGGATCGCCTTTTCTCCTCGCCTTTTTGCCCCGCTTCACTATTGGGGTGGCGGTAAAATAAGACAAGAGAGCATTACGGTTCATCATTACCAAAAAAATCCTTCATGGACAAAGAAGCATAATGGTTCGCTTTATTATCTAATTCATGAATTAATGTATTTAATTCCAATTCTTGGAGTGTATGTAAGATGGTCAAAGAAAAAGATATTTCACTAGTGATTCCTACCTACAATTCTGAAAAAACAATACTACAAACAATTGCTGCAGCAAAAAAATTTCTTACTGATCACAGTTATGAAATCATCATTGTAGATGACGGTTCTTCCGATAATACAGTTGATGTTATTAATGGCATTGATGATAATCTCCGAATCCTGGCATTATCACACCATGGGGTATGCTATGCAAGAAATATTGGTATCCATCAAGCAAAAGGAAAGTATGTTATGTTTTGTGATGCGGATGATCAATTGATTGGTAGTCTGCCACAATTTAATTATGACGAAGATGTTATTAGTTTTTCGAAACGATGCACCTTCAAAAATATGGTATGTGAATCTAAAGAGGGAAAATATTGTTTAATTGCCAGTATGTTTGATTTTGGCTCTGACAAACCCAATTTCCCGGCCTTTTATGGTGGTAGTGTTTCAAAGCTATTTAAGCGTTCCTATCTTATTACTAATGAATTACTTTTTGATGAGCATTTGACTAATTCAGAAGACGTTTTATTTAATGCACAAGCAATTCTATTAGCTCATAAAATCAGAATTATTCAACAAGGAATTTATCTTTATCAAGGACGTTCTTCTTCAGTTACTCATAGCTTTGATCCCAAGTTATTAGATAATCATATTTATTTCATTAAACAGATCCAATCTTTATTGAAAGAAAATCAAGTGTTGATTTCTAAGATTGCAAGTTTATATTTATATCAATTGATTTATCGTTATTTTGCTTTGATAAAGAATCCCCGCCTTGGTTATCAGAAATGGTGCAATTCAATTAATGAACTGTCCATTAAACCAAAATGGAATGAGAAGTTAAATCGGCCAATAGAGCGGCTTACTATTAAGTTGGTTAATACAAGCGGAATTAGTTCGGCGGTCATTTTTGCACGAATATATAATTATCTGAAGCAGCGTCTAAAAAAAGGAAAAACAACCACTGAAATTTTATAGGAGACAATTAATGAATATTCTTACTTCCGGTTATTGGAATTCAAATTTAGGTGATGATTTATTTCTTAAAATTCTAAGTGAGCGCTATCCTTCGCATAATTTTTTTATTATTTCTGGCTCGAAGGCTTTCCAAAGTTTTAATGGTATCCCTAATATTAAGAAGGTTAGAATTCCATTCAGAATAAAATTAAAGAACAAGCTATATCAAAAATTGGATATAAGCACCGAGAAATTATTATCAAAATTTGAAATTGGTATTCTTAACCAATTTGACTTGTATTGTGAACTTGGTGGTTCATTATTTATTCTTCCTCAAGAAGGAATCGGAACTAAGTATTGGTTGCGAAACAAAATCGTATTATCTGGACTTCCGTATTTTGTTATTGGCAGTAATTTTGGCCCTTACTTTTCTGAAGGGCAAGTTCAAAAATATCATGAACTTTTTGCTAAGATGACAGGAATATCATTACGTGATCGTAACTCCTACAAACTGTTTTCCGATCTACCGAATGTTGATTATGCTCCTGATCTAGTGTTTAATCTCAATGTTAAAGAACCGCCAGTTTTGGGTAAGTATACTTTAATATCTATCATTAATCCTGAATCGCGCTTTGATCATGAAACAAGTGAAAAGTACTATCAATTAATTGCCAATATTATTACAGATTTACTTAATAAGCAGGAACAAGTAGTTTTAATGTCTTTCTGCGAGGCCGAAGGTGATTTAATTGCGGCTAAGAAAATTAAAAAAATGTTTAACAATATCTCACAGATCGAAGTTTTTAATCATACAAATATTAACGAATCACTGAAAAAAATAAATGGTGCCGATAAAATTATTGCTACACGCTACCATTCGATGATCTTGGGATGGTTGATGGGGAAGCCAACCTTCGTTCTTAGTTATAGTAAGAAAATTAACAACGTGATTAGTGATCTTTTCCCAGCACAACCATTTATTAATATCAGCCAGATTGATTTAGATAATTTTAAGCTTAGTTTTGCAGTTAATAATCAGATTGACAGTATTGTTCAAGAGGCACAACAACAATTTAAATTTTTAGATCGCTTTTTCGAATATGGTGAGACTAATGAATAAATACAAAAGATTAATGGGAAATTCTGTAATTTTTGCTATTGGTAATCTTGGTAGTAAATTAATGCAGTTTATAATGATTCCATTATATTCATATACGTTAACTACTAGCGAATACGGTAAAGTAGACTTTTTAACTACAGTAATCAGTTTAATTTTGCCGATCCTTTCGGTAGATATTTTCGATGCGGTATTTCGGTATGCTCTTGATAAAACTGATAATAATAAGGTAACTTTTAATACAAGCATCTTATTTTCATTAGCAATTACCGTTATTTCTTTTATAATTGCAATATTGCTTCAATTATCAATTCATACATACCCAATTATGTACGCTGAATATGTGTTAGTTGCTTCATTATTCTTCTCTTTAATTTCAAATTACGCTAGAGCGGTTAATAAAATTAAAGAGTTTGCAATTGCAGGAATAATTAATAGTATTGCAATGGGATTGCTAAACTTTGCCCTATTATATTTTCTTAATTGGAAGATGGATGGTTACCTCCTATCCATGGGCAGCGGGATGTTATTTGCAGTTATTTATATTATGTTTGCCTGCCATTTTTGGAATGAGTTAGATTTTAGAAGCTATAGTTGGCAAAAATTAAAAGTAATGCTGAAATATAGTACCCCGCTTGTTCCTAATTTACTTGCATGGTGGTTAAACTCTGCATCAGATAGAATGTTTATTCTACTATTTATTGGCGCAAGTGCTAATGGTATTTATGCGATGGCAAGTAAGATTCCCAATATACTAAGTACATTAATGACTATTTTTCTTCAATCTTGGCAAATATCAGTTGTAGAAGAATATGATAGTGAACACGGTAAAAGGTTTATAACAAACGTATTTCAGGTATTTACAACTGCAGTCTTTGTAATTGCAATTGGAATTTTAACTTTTTTAAAACCAATTTTTCATTTATTAGTTAGCCCAGCTTACTTTATCGGATGGCAGGTGGCGCCATTTCTATTGCTATCTATTATTTATAGTAATGCTGCTAGTTTCTTGGGGACAATTTATACAGCAACTAAAAAGACGGTACCGATCATGTACACGACTGTTATTGGAGCAATTGTAAATATTGTTTTGAGCATAGTTATAATTCCGTTTATTGGCATTTATGGAGCAGCTATAGCAAATATTTTCTCATTTGCTTTAGTAAGTTTTTTCCGATTTAAGGATATTATTAAAGCCAATAAAATATCAATTAAGTTAGGTCAATTTATTCTTTTACATATTCTATTTATAATAGTTCTCCTTGCAAATTTCCTGTCTAAGAATAATATTTTGCCAATATCATCAGGATTAATTTCTCTTTTGATAATCGCTGTTATTGATCCTAATTTTAAAAGAGTGATTAGTATTATTAAGTCTAAAATTAGCTAGCTATTCATTGGATAAAATTATCTGTTTAAGAGAAGGGACCTTATATTAACTGGGTTCCTTTTTCTTAATGAATTAAATATAATAGAAAGTAAGCATTAATTTTAAGGAGTTCTTACCTTGCAAGAATATCAACTAATAGCCACCGCTGCTTCTGGAATTGAAGCACTGGTTGGTAAAGAATTACGAAATCTTGGTTACGATACCCGAGTAGAAAACGGTCGAGTACGTTATATTGGGACAATTAAAGATATTTTAAATACAAACATTTGGCTACGAACAGCCGATCGGGTCAAAATTATTGTTGGCGAATTTGAAGCCAAAACATTTGAAGAACTTTTTGACCGAACCGAAGCCTTGCCTTGGGAAAGCTTACTACCAGTTGATGCCCAATTCCCGGTAGAAGGTAAGAGCCATCATTCGCAATTACATAACGTTCCTTCAGTCCAAGCGATTGTTAAGAAGGCGATTGTTCGTCGATTGAGTGACGTTTATCACCGTCGAACACGTCTTCCGGAAACTGGCGCTCTCTACCCGTTAGAAGTAGCTATTAATAAGGATCATGTAATGTTAACGCTTGATACTACTGGTGATAGTTTATTTAAGCGTGGCTACCGAAAAGCAAAAGGTGGTGCACCATTAAAGGAAAATATGGCAGCTGCCCTTGTAATGCTCGCTCACTGGTTTCCTGACAACCCATTTGTCGATCCAGTATGTGGTTCGGGAACTATTCCAATTGAAGCAGCACTATATGGTCACAACATTGCCCCAGGGATCAATCGTTCCTTTGTTTGTGAACAGTGGACTAACTTGGTCCCAGACGGTTTAGCTGATGACGTTCGTGATGAGGCAGATAGTAAAGCAGATTATGATGTTGAATTGGATATTCATGGTTATGATATTGATCAGAATATGATTGATATTGCTCAAGAGAACTGTCGAGCAGCTGGGCTAACCCACGACATCACTTTCAAACAATTAGCAGTTAAGGATTGGCATACTGATAAGATCAACGGTGTTATTGTTGCTAACCCTCCTTATGGTGAACGGCTCAGTGATAAAGAAACTGTCCATGAGCTTTATCGGCAAATGGGAAAAATTTACCGACCAATGACAACCTGGAGTAAGTATATCTTAACGGCAGACCTAGAATTTGAAAAATACTATGGTGCCCCAGCAACCAAGAAGCGAAAACTCTACAACGGTGCATTAAGAACCGATCTTTTCCAATATTGGGGAAAGAAAAAGCGGTAAATTAGTAAAATAATCCTTCCAGGGGGACTTTAGGGGGATTATTTTCGACAAATTTTTAAGCAAATAGCTTACGTTACTTGATTAAATAGTAATTGATAATATTGAGCTAATTCCCCCTAGGATCACCTACAAACAGCTATATATCAATAAATCCTCTCTTTGTCTATTCAAAGGGAGGATTATTATTATGGAAAACCGTAATAATGCTTTACATTACAAGATGTACAAGTCTGGTAAGAGCATCGTTTATTCTGGACTTGCTACTACTGCCGCTTTGGCAGGTTTAGTATTAGCTAACACTAATGCTACTGCTGTTCACGCTGATACTGTTGCTCCAGCTTCAGCTGCCATTACTTCAAATATTGCTAGTTCTGCTGTTACTTCAGACGCTGTTTCTGACGCAAACTCAACTGTTGCTAGTGCTAACACAGCTAATTACAGCGCAATTGCTTTAAACTCTGCTGCTGTTAAGAGTGATGCAGATATTACTGCACCTACTTCAAGTACAACAACTGAATCAAAGGCTGCTACTTCAGAAGCTGCTCAATTAACCAGCCAAGCTAAGGGAATTACTGATAACACTGCTACTGCTTCACAAAACTTAAGTAATGTACAAACAACGTTAACTAGTGCGTCTGCTAATGCTAAGAGTGCCGCAACTGCTTACGAAGCTGCTAAGAGTGCTGCAGACGCCGCTTCCAAGAACGCTAACAAGGCTGCTGAAGATTACACTACTGCTAAACAAGCCGCTACTGATGCACAATCTGCTGCTATGGCCGCTCAAAAGAAAGCAAATGAGGCGGGACAAAGTTTTAATACAGCTTCTGATGCCTTAGTTGCTGCTAAGAAGGCTGCTACTGATGCACAATCTGCCGCTAATGCTGCTGGCGAAAAGCTTAAAGTAGCTAAGAATACTTTAGCTAATGCTAACAAAGCTTTAAATGATGCTCATGAAGCCAATGTTGCTGCTATTAAGAGTTACAATGATGCTAAGAGTGCGCTAGAAAAAGCTGAACAGCTTGTTAAGGGTGCTCAAGGTGCAGCCGACCAAGCAAAGAATAATGTAACTGCTGCTCATAACGGCTTGGAAAATGCTAAGAGTGCTGCTAGTGCATATACTGAAGCTCAAAATAACGCTAATAATGCAGGGGCAAAGCTTGAAGATGCAAATTCTGCTCTTGCTAGTGCAAATACAGCTTTAAATGCTGCCCACGAAGCAAACGTTAATGCTATTAACAATTACAACGCTGCATCAAATGCTGCTTCAAGTGCACAAACTGTATTTGATAACGCAAGTAATGAAGAATCTAATGCTAAGACTAGTTTGACCAGTGCGCAAAACGACCCACTCTACCAATACAAGAATGCAGCTGATAGTGCTAATACTGATAGTGCGTCTGCCGCCAAGGCCTTCAACGCTTACATGGATGCTAAGCAGGAAAACATCAATAATCCAAGTGAGTGGAATGATGAACAGGAACAATCTGCTTATAGCGCATATTCTCAAGCAAGTAAGAAGGCTACTGATTCTAAGAATGCACGTGAAGAAATTTTCAACAATGCTAACCAAAACTTAAAGGATGCTCAAGCAAACGTTGAGGCTGCCCAAAAGGTTGTTAACGAAGCTGCTGCTAACGCTGCTAAGGCTTCACAACTTCTTGAACAAGCAAATAACTTGCTTAAGAACATTGATTGGAACCAAAATGCTAACAACGGTTCAGATAACAATAACAGTGGTTCAAACAGTACTAACGGTGATAACATCATTACTAACAATGATGGTTCAAATGTAAATAATAGTAGTAGCCATGCTGTTAACAATGGTTTAGTTCCTGAAAAGGTTGCTGTTAAGAACAGTAATAACAATGATACTAAGGCTGCTGCATTGCCACAAACTGGTAACGAAAATGCTTCCGCTGTTGTAGCATTAGGTGCTGTTTCTGCAATGTTTGGTCTTGGCCTTGCTGCTAAGAAGCGTGAATTCTAATTACCTCCTCCCAAGATAACTAGAACTGACTTTACTTTTTCGCACTAATAAGGAAAAGCCTCGAGCACTGAATTCTCTGCTTGAGGCTTTTCTTATGCTTGTATACAAATAGTAAAGTTGGGATATAATTATTTAGATAGCACTAATATTTAGGAGTAAGATATATGGAGCGTAATTTACAAGAGATCATTAATTCATCAAAAAGAATTATGGAAAATTCTAAAAATGAATTGGCAAGAATCGATAACGATCCCCATCCAAATAAGGAGTTGCGAAAGGTTATTGAAGGCAACTATAATACTGCTAAGCAGACTTTAGAGATTGCTGATAGTATAACTAGCCACCCAGTAGTCCCTTCAGCTTCTAAACCATCTAGTCATCAACCAGCTGTTAAAGACAGTTACCAAGAAGAGCATGTCAAAGTTTCATTTACTTCAACCAAACCAGCTAATGATGAAGATAAACCGATGACACGTGCTGAATATCGCAAAACATTAAAGAAAAACAAATAATCGTTTTTAAAAATGGTATATCATCACAGGATTAATCGATGATGATATGCCATTTTTTACTTAACGTTCCACATGAGTCCATTTGCTGTGGCCCTTTTCCAACAAGATTTCCTTGAAATTAGCTATACAACGTACTAAACAAATAAAATCAACAATGTTAATGATATATAAAAATAGGTATGTAAATGGAGAGACTAGGGTCAATTCTAATTTAATTTTTGTAGAGATGTTTTCAACAATAATCGTGTCGATCGTAAAGATAAAATAGATAATCAAAATAGAAAATATGATTGAAAAATCTAAGTGAGTAAGAATAATAATAGACATCCAAATTAAAATAAATGGTTCTATCAGAAGTAAAAATTCTTCGAAAAAAACTTTAGGTAATTTCCACCAACTTAAGGTGATGCTGTAAATATTAACTTCCTTGTTAAAAATTAATTTATGGTGTTTGATGAGTGCTCTAAACCGTCCAAATTTCCACCGATACCTTTGCCTAATAAGTTGTCTAAAATTATGAACCGCTGGTGTGGATACAACACAATCGAAAGCGTAACAAAATTTATATGATGTATTACCAAACTTCCTTAAGAGTTTCATTGTTAAATCAATATCTTCCGTGACGGTATCGTAAAGGTTTACTGCCTCCATAATAGTACGCCGGAAAGTAGATCCTATCCCACCAATAATATACTCTAAATTAAGCACTTGTTCTGATGATTTTAGCTGGTAACCAACTAAATACTTTATATACTGAACCAGTTCAATCAGATTGAGAGCCCGTTTTATTCTTACATTTGCTGCAACCGCAACAACATTCGTGCTTTGGAAGTGTTTAACCATGTTAGCTAAAAAATTTGGCCTTAGCTCAGAATCAGCATCCAAGACAGTTATCAATTCACCCTTAGCATAATTTTTAATTCCATTATTTAATGCAATGCTTTTTCCACTATTTGGTTAATTAACAATTATAAACCGTTCTTTATAAGGAATACTATCTTCAAATAACTGATCAATAGAATTACTAGAATATACTTTTTTGTCAATACTATCCAAAATAGCTTTAGTAGCATCATCAGAACCATCATTAACAACTATTATTTGTCGATTTAGGTATGTTTGCTTCAGTGCAGAAGAGACACAGGCCATAATCGTTTTTTCCTCGTTATATGCTGGTATTATTACTGATACTAATGGTGCATATTTTTCTTTATTTGCTTTTGTAAGATAGATGATTTGATGGATATTTGCTAGTAATAAACCTAAAATTATTCGAATAGCTGAAAAACCACCCAAGATAATGATTACTAATGATATGATTACACTCACTTCTTTCGGTTCTTAATAAACCATAAAACTAATATTGAAATTACCAGTAATGTGATAAGGATCGTTAGGACAACGGCTAATATAGAAATCAAGATTAACTGTATTTTCATTTTTTGATAATTTAATAAGGGATTATAAAAGAAAAGCCCCAGGCAATAAATGCTTGAGGCTCTCTCTTATTAGTACGAACAAATAAAGTTAGTTCTAGTTATCTTCTAAAAGGAGGTAATTAGAATTCACGCTTCTTAGCAGCAAGGCCAAGACCAAACATTGCAGAAACGGCACCCAATGCTACAACAGCGGAAGCATTTTCGTTACCAGTTTGTGGCAATGACTTGGAATCGTTAGCAGTAGCAGCTGAACTAGCACCCTTAGTTGATGCCTTAACAACATCAAGTGATTGTGCAACAAAATGGGCATCGTAAGCAGCCTTAGTTACTTGCTTGCCGTTTAGGTAGTACTTATCGTCCTTTACACCAGTGAAGTCAAGAAGCAACACCATTCTTGTCAGGAGTGGTAGTTTCAGTCTTGTCACTGCCTTCACTTGGCTTAGTGGTGTCGCCAGGCTTGGTAGTGTCATCTGGCTTAGTTGGTTGATCAGGTTCAGGAGTTGGAGTTTCACCCTTCATTGAAGCTAACTTAGCTTGTGCAGCAGCTAATTGGTTTTGGTAAGCCTTCAAGGTTTGAAGTGCTTCATCATAAGCAGCCTTGAGAGGAGCAACCTTTTCAGCTGAAGCGGCAGCATTCTTCATGTTAGCCTTTGCATCATTGAACTTTTGAACGATTGCCTTGTCAGTGTTAATTTCGTTTACAAATTCTGCGTAACGAGCACTGTCCTTAACTTGGTTAGTCCAGTAGTCAACTTGTTCTTATTGTTGCTTTTGTGCCTTTTGAGCACCAGTAAGCTTAGCTTGAGCAGCTACTAATTGGCCATTGATAGTACCAACTAAGCCATTAGCATTATCAACTAATCGCTTATTAAGATCTGTAGGATTCTTAGCATAGTTAGCCTTAGCTTCTTCAAGAGTCTTATTTGCTTCATCAAACTTAGTTTGGAAGAACTTGACATTGCTTTCAAATGTTGGAAGTTCTGAGTTAGTGTGATCAAGCTTAGTTTGTGCTTCCTTAGCCCATTCTTCAGCTTGGCTAAGCTTAGTACCATCAGCAGTTGGTAATGCCTTCATTCCAGCTTCATCACGGGAAATTTGGGCAGCAGCGCTTGATGCAGCATCGCTTAAGCTTTGGTAAACAGGGTCATCAGTACCGTATGGTAAGTTATTAGCCTTCCGAGCAGCGGTCCAGGCGTCAAACTTAGCATTGGCGATATCACCAGCATCCTTTGTAGCCTGAACAGCATCCTTGTAAGCTTGTTCAGCTTCTTGAGCAGCCTTCTTTAATGCTGGAAGTTGATCCATAATTGCCTTAGCTTCGTTTAAGGAAATGCCATCTTTTTCTGAATTAAGAATGCTATCAGCAGCCTTAACTTGCTTCCGAGCAGAAGCAATTGCATTTTGAACAGTTTGCATGTTGTTCCATGCTAGACTCTTTTGAGCATTTAATGCCTTCATTTCATTGCTGTCAGACTTAAGGCCAGCCTTTTCAGCAGCAACAACAGCATCAGATGCTTGGTTCCAAGCGTTAACAACAGAATCACTTTGAGCTTGTGCTTCATCCAAGTTAGCTTGTGCATTGCTCTTAGCGTTCATTGCTCTATTGTAGTCTGATTGACCACTTTGGTTCCACCAAGCTGTAAGGTCAGCAGTATTAACACCACTTACAACAGCAGCTGAATCTGAAGCAGCATTAGCAGCCTTATGTGCAACAGCTTGTGCATGACGTGCAGCATAGTAGTCACTATTAGCAGCACTGTAAGCAGAAGCCGCAGAAGCAACAGCAGCTGAATTGGAGTTCAAGTTAGTTGCTGATTGAAGTGCATCACTAGCGGCATTAACAACATTTTGTTGTTGTGCAACATTAGCACTAGCAGAGTTAACAACAGCTTCTTGACTAGCAATTTCTGCTGAAGTAGCAGCAGATGAGTTAGCAACAGCAGAACTAGCAACATTTGAAGTAATGGCAGCTGAAGCTGGAGCAGCAGTATCAGCGTGAACAGCAGTAGCATTAGTGTTAGCTAATACTAACCCTGCCAAAGCGGCAGTAGTAGCAAGTCCAGCATAAACGATGCTCTTACCAGACTTGTACATCTTGTAATGTAAAGCATTATTACGGTTTTCCATAATAGTAATCCTCCCTTTGAATAAACAAAGAGAGGGTAAGATCCTAATAGCTCTAGGGGCAATTAAGATTAAGATAATAATAGGGGGATAAAAGGGGAGTTAAAGATACTTTAATTTCTGGTCTAACAAGTGTTCAGCTTTTCGTGTCACATGAAGATAGATATTATTAGTAGTTTCAGCATTTTTATGACCAACACGAGCTTGAATAAGGTATAGTGGAACGCCTAATTCTGCCAGTTTAGAAATATGGGTATGGCGGAAAGTATGGAGTGTAAGCTGCTTATGGATATTTAAATCCTTTTTTGCCTGCCTTAACCAAAGATTTAGTACAGTATTTCCGAGGTAATTTCCCCGTTCTGATGAAAAAATAAAGTTAACTTTTTTTGAACGGTATTTACTTTCTTCTTCACAGATTCTTAATGCTCTTTCGGTAAGGGAAACATTCCGCCAGCTGTTAGCTGTTTTAGGGGAAGATTGCCTTTTCCCGTTGACAATTTTCCCGCTAATTATTGCAAATGGTCTTCCCGAACTGTCCGTTTGAATATTTGCAGGGATTAGTGCAGCGGCTTCTCCATAGCGAAGACCGGTTAAATATAGGAATTCACAAAAATGTCCATAATGTGGGGAGCGTTTATACATGTAGTTAAGAACTTCTTCTAACTCGTAATCATCTAAAAATTTTTCTTCAGGTCGTTCTATATATTCAGGGCTTTGATAGTCAATATCAACATAGTTTAGCGGATTTTGTGCTAGGTATTGGTGCTTGATAGCGTATTTGAATAAAGAATTCAATGTTCCCTTAAACTTCCTAATAGTTGAATTATGATAATTTTTAACTTGAATGAGAAAGTCAATGTAATTTGAAAGAAGTGATGGTGAAATTTTTTGAATTAGAGCATCGTTTCCAAAAAATGAAATAATTCCTTTGGTTCGACTTTTATTGTTCTGGAATGTATTAAACTTAACTTTTCTTTTTAATTGTTGTAGCCATTCTATGGTAAGCTCGCCTAATGTTATGTCTGATTTAATGCTTACAATACCATAGTGGCGTAACCGAGAATGAATTTTCTTTGTCAAAACACGATTGGCTTCTTTTCGGGTATGGGTGGTATTACGTGAGAATGTGACACTAACTCGATGAAATTTGTTTGTAAGCGGATCCTTATATTGTTCGACAAATTTAAAACTTTTAGCTGAACGCTTTTCTATCCACATAGTTAAGTTCCTTTCATTTTAAGATTACTTTCTATTGTGGATAGGGAGTAAACAGTTTGTAAAATAAAAAAGAGACGTGACCAAACATCACGTCTCCTTTTTCTAGAACTGTAAAATTACTGGATCCCAGAACTTTTTATAATATCTTTATTATAGTGCCTACTTGATAGTATCGCAAGCCCTAAATGGATAATTATTTAAAATTCTGGTTTATCCAAGTTGTTAATGAATTTAAGATAGTTTTCTTGTTCGCCAGTAGGGACTACTTTAGAATTTTGATCCGTAATTGTTGCACTATGTAAGGACTCTTCAGAAACCGCAATACGATGGGTAAATGTTGCATTACCAATCAGCTCAATCCAGTAACGGTGATTTTCATGATGAAGAATTGTCCGGACCATTCCTCCCGGGTTGAAAACGGTAATCGGCTTACCAAAACTAGCTAATTCAGGATGAATGAGGGCAAATGCTAAGGAAGTAGCAGACATTCCCGTACCACATGCATTTGTAAAGCCCACACCACGTTCATAAGTCTTTACAAAAATCTTATTTGGCCCAAGAATATGACCGAAGTTAACGTTTACCCCATCCGAGAAGTAAGGATTTTCACCATTAAGCCATTCACCCAGCGGTCCCAGTTCCTTGAAGCCATTTTCATCGACAAATGAGATCAAGTGTGGGTTAGGGACAGCAATGCCTGAAAAGCGGTAGCCAGGGAGAAGTTCTGGAACAAGGGTATTTAACAAACGATCATGACCTAAGTGATCATAGGGTAAGGCTTCCTTATTAAAACGAACAGGTGAAATCTCAACGGCAAATGCAGGCACACCAGAAGCTAAGTCGGGTTGCTTCCTGACTCTTAGACTGGCATCCATTGTATCAACCTTAAAATCTTCTAGGTTGTCACGTTCAGCGACATAACGGGCAACGGTTCGCAGTCCATTACCGCACATGGATGCTTCACTGCCGTCAGCGTTAATTACTCGCATTTGAGCGGTGGCTCCTTCACGGACAGGCCGATTAACCACTAAAACACCGTCAGCGCCACCCAGGAGGCCATGCTCCTTGCTAGTAATTTGCTGGGCAAGGGCAACTAACTCATCATCGGTTAATTCTCGTTGGAGTTTGGTTTGGTCCAGAATAAAGAAACAATTCTGAGAACCATGAACTTTTAATAATTCAGTCATAAATTTCCTCCTAGTTAACAAAAAAGCGGTGGTAAATTGCACGAACTGCAGCATCTGCGTCTTGGTTATATGTCCCAATCATAATCGCAATTCGGGAAGCCCCCATGTTAATCATTGGTACAGCGATATGCTTTTCGGCAAGGGGATTCAAGATGTCATTGATAACACCGGTCCGATTACGCATCCCTTCGCCAACTACCATTGTAATTGCGTAGTTATCAATCCATTCTAAACGATCAGGATTGATTTCTTCCTGAATTTCGTTGCAAATAATATCAACTAGCTCATCATCGAGTTCCTTCTTATCAAAAATAATTGTAATATCGTCAATCCCTGAAGGCATGTGTTCGTATGAAACATCATGGCGAGCGAGAATTTCAAGAATGCGTAAAGTGAATCCGGATTCTTTATTCAGTAAGTATTTATGTAAGTATAAGGCCGCAAAGTGCTTTCCGCTAACGACTCCCGTAATAATATCAGTTGGTTGGAAAGAGTGGTCAGGAACAATCAGTGTACCCGGTTTTTCAGGGTTATTAGTATTTTTAACGTTGATTGGAACATTTCCTTGGATTGCTGGAATTAACGCTTCATCATGGAATACAGAGAAACCAGCATAGGAAAGTTCCCGCATTTCGCGATAGGTCATCTTTGCAATTGGTTGAGGATCTTTAACTACATTTGGGTTAGCGGAGTAGATTGCATCAACGTCGGTGAAATTCTCATACATTTCAGCATGTAGTCCCCGTGCAAGAATCGCTCCGGTAATATCAGAACCACCCCGCGAGAAGGTTGCAATATGACCAGCAAGCGTAATTCCGTAAAAACCAGGGAAAACGATAATGTCATGCTTGCTAAAAGAAAAGTTGGCTAATCGTGCATAAGTTTCTGGAATCACAGTAGCATTATTTGGCGTCCCAGCGACCTTTAAGCCCACTTCTTCGGGAGTGACAAACCGGGCAGGATGGCCGAGGCGGTTAAGAACCAATGACATTAACTCGGCATTTAGTCGTTCACCATGAGCCTTAAAAGCGGCCAGCAGGTAATTATTATTAGGGTAATTCCCATTAGGTAAATTAGCGAGTCGCTCAACTAGCGGTTGCATTTGCCCGCTTGGAAGATCAAAATAATCCGCGATTGCTTGGTAGCGATCTAGAATAGTTTTGCGAACGACCATGGCTTCCTGATCGTCATTCTTAATAATTGCATGTGCATATTTAATTAAGAGATCGGTTACCTTAATATCATCCGCATTTCTTTTCCCAGGGGCTGAAGTAACCACTACTCGCCGTTCAGGATCACTCGTAATAATCTTAATTGCGTGTTCATAACTGGCCCCATCAGCTAATGAACTACCACCAAATTTAACTACTTTCATTCTCAATTCTCCTTCTTGCATGAGAACCCCACGCAAACTTTTTAATCGAATTTTAACATTGATTGATAAATATGCAAGAGAAAAATAGAGTGTGAGCCCGTTAAAACCTTCCGGTGGCTAACGATTTCTCCACTGAACGATGATTTATCATCGGAAGTGGAGGTCGTTAGCTCGAGGAAGGTTAGGGCGAACCGATCTTGACTATGTAGCAGTAGAAGAAACTCGGACGAAGCATATTTCGACACAGTTGCATTAGAACGTTAACCCCATAAAGAGATCAAAAAAGACTAGGCTGAAATCAACCTAGTCATAACGTGCTTACCGTGACCGCAACTTCCGCCTAGTGATCTCGTCCTTGATTGTTGCCAATCATCGTCCGAGATTTCCTAGTGCTCAGTTGCTAATCCGTCACGGCTCGCACTTCCTTCTACTTCATATTCGTTATTCCAAAGAACAGAATAAAGATAACGAAGAGGGCGTACATCATTGGGGAGACGTCTTTGTGGTGTTTGGAAGCAATCATGGTGATTGGGTAAGCGATCATTCCAAGGGCTAGGCCATCGGAAATGGAGTAGGTTAATGGCATTCCGACCACAACAAGGAAGGCAGGAAAGGCCACTTCAAAGCGATCCCAATTAATATACTTCAAGTTATTTGCCATTAAGACACCAACAATGATTAATGCTGGTGCGGTGACGGTTGTTGGGATTACTGCTAGCAGGGGGCTAAAGATCATGGAGATCAAGAATAAAATGCCGACAAAGACTGCGGTTAATCCGGTTCGACCACCCATAGCAATTCCGGCACTGGATTCAACGGAAGTTCCTAGTGGCGCGGTACCACAGATTGCCCCTTCAACCATGGCAAGGGAGTCAGAGAGAAAGGCCTTGCCGATCCGGGGAATCTTACCATTCTTATCAACCATTCCGGCTTGCTGAGTCATCCCAATCAGTGTTCCGGCAGTATCGAAGAAGGTAACTAACAGGAAGGTGAGGACAACCATGAATAGTTGTGGTGTATTAATGTCCTTTAAGTGGAAGATGGCGTGACCAAATGTCGGTGCCATACTTGGTGCTGTTGAGACGATACCATGAGGTAGTGGGATTTGACCGATGCACATCCCGAAGATAGCCGTAATGATCATTCCAATAAAGATTGACCCTGGTACTCGGGCAGCCATTAAAATTACGGTTAGGATTAAACCAAATAGGGTTAACCAGACATCGGGGTTACCAAATGAGCCTAGGCCAACTAGGGATGATGAGTTATTCACGATTAATTTCCCGTTTTGCAAACCAATAAAGGCAATGAATAACCCAATTCCGGCAGAGATCGCGTATTTGATGTCTTGTGGAATCGCATCAACCACTTTTTCCCGCAATTTTAAGATTGTAATTAAAATAAACAGAAATGAGGCCACGAGAACACTGGCTAAAGCTGTTTGCCAGTTAATGTGCATTCCGATAACTACATTATAAGTAAAGAAAGCAGCACTACCCAATGTCGGTGCTAAAGCAATTGGGTAGTTGGCAATTAGTCCCATTAAGAAACAACCAATTGCCGTTGCAACTGCGGTAACCGTAAAAGCAGCACCCTTATTAATTCCCGCAGCATGCAGGATGTTTGGGTTAACAAATAGAATATATGACAAACTCACGAAAGTCGTCAGGGCAGCAATTAATTCGCCCTTGACGGTGGTATGAGCATCGCTTAAATGAAAGATCCGTTCTAACACGATCAATTCTCCTCTTCTTTAAACAAATTTAAAAACTTATTCCTACTAGAATATCACAGAATGCCGGCTAATGATTGCCAAACTTGAAGATTGACTAAATATGAAAGGAATATACAATTACTAATGAAATTTAATTAAATAAATATGAGAAAATTTAATGATTTCGTTGACATTCTAATCTAATAACTTTATTATATTTATAAATCGAAGAGGCGCGGCCAACACCAGTAATCAATTTTAGCCTGCCAAGCAATGAGAATTGATGAACAGGGCGGTCGCCGAAGTACTTAACCTGGCACGGTTAAGGCACTGGGGCGTGGCTGAATAAGTTACGGACTGTCGTGGGACAATATCAGCCCACGTTGCGCTATCGACAAAACGGATAAAATGCATCCACTGTTTGTCTTCGCGCAGACAGTGGATTTTTTTATCACTTTGTTTTCCCCGAATGAGTAATGGAGGAATGAGTATGAACCAACAAATTACTGCTGACCAATTGAATGACGCGGGACACCTGATGATTGGTGGTTGTGATTCAATTGAACTAGCTCAGGAATACGGAACGCCACTGGTTGTTTACGACGTTTCCCAAATCCGACAGCAAATTCGGAGCTTTCGGCGAGTATTTGATGCTAATCAGGTCGACTATGCGGTCAGTTATGCAAGTAAGGCCTTTGCCGCAATTGCAATGTATCAGGTTGCTGCTGTCGAAGGGGCTCACGTTGATGTCGTTTCGGCTGGGGAGCTTTATACAGCAACTAAGGCTGACTTCCCGATGGAACGGGTAAGTTTCCATGGTAATAATAAGTCGCGTGAAGAGCTGGAAATGGCGATTGACCACCATGTGGGGACGATCATGATTGATAATTTCCATGAGATTGAATTATTAGCCACGGTGCTTGAGGAACGCGATGCAACCGTTGACGTAATGCTAAGAATCACCCCCGGAATCTCAGCTCATACAAATAAATACATCCAAACCGGGCAAGTTGATAGCAAGTTCGGCTTCGACCTTCAATCTGGTCAAGCAGATGAAGCATTGCAAAAGGTTCTTGCTAATTCGCGGATGAAGATGCGTGGCCTTCATGCTCATATTGGTTCACAAATCTTTGAATTAGCAGGCTTTGAAGGCGTGGCAAAGAAGTTAGTTGAAGTTGCCGCTCATTGGCGAGACGCATTTGGCTATGAAGCACAAGTAATTAATGTTGGTGGTGGCTTTGGAATTCGTTATGTTGCTGCCGATCATCCCCTTAAGCCTGAGGAGTTCGTCGATGCGATTATCAAGGCAATTAAAAAGGAAACTGCTGAAAAAGGACTCTCAATGCCGGCAATTTGGATTGAACCAGGACGGTCAATTGTTGGACCAGCAGGATATAACCTCTATACAGTTGGTTCCCGCAAGGATGTGCCGGGTCTGAAACCATACGTCACGGTTGACGGGGGGATGGGTGACAATATTCGTCCAGCACTCTATCAAGCTGAATACGAAACCGTTTTGGCAAGCAATCCGCAAGCACCAATCAAGGAACATGTCCGTCTTGCCGGAAAGTACTGTGAATCTGGTGATATTTTAGCCCAGGATCAAGGATTACCGGAAACTCAGCCAGGTGACGTTCTTGCCATGCTTGATACTGGTGCTTATGGTTATTCAATGGCTTCAAATTATAACCGTAATCCCCGGCCAGCAGTTGTCTTTGCAGAAGATGGCAAGGCTCAGCTTGTGATTGAGCGGGAGTCTTTAGCTGACTTGGTTCACTTAGATCGTAAATATCAACAATAATGACTAGTAAATAATAGGAAGAGAGAGGTAACAACAATGGCTGAATTAGATGCGCAAGCGATTATTAACTACATTGGCAATGCTCCGAAGAAAACACCCGTAAAGGTTTATTTAAAGGGAAACTTAAGTGAAATTAACTTTCCAGAAGAAGTGCAATCATTTGTTGACGATCATACCGGTGTAATTTTCGGTGATTGGTCAGTGGTTGAACCATTATTAAAAGAAAACGCTGATTTGATTGCTGATTACCATATTGAAAATGATTGTCGTAATTCTGCAGTTCCCTTGCTTGATTTGAAGGGAATTAATGCCCGGATTGAACCAGGAGCAACCATTCGTGACAAGGTTCTAATTGGGAACAATGCCGTTATTATGATGGGAGCAACAATTAATATTGGTGCTGAAATTGGTGATGACACGATGATTGATATGGGGGCAATCCTTGGTGGCCGAGCAATTGTTGGCAAGCATTGTCATATCGGTGCGGGAACCGTTCTTGCTGGAGTTGTTGAACCAGCATCAGCTCAACCGGTGCGGATTGACGATAACGTGTTAATCGGCGCTAATGCCGTGGTTATTGAAGGAGTTCATGTTGGTGAAGGTGCTGTTGTCGCTGCCGGAGCAATCGTTACCCATGACGTTGAGCCGCATACAATGGTTGCCGGGGTTCCAGCTAAGTTTGTCAAAAAGGTTGATGCCAAGACTGAAAGTAAGACCGGCTTAGAAGACGACTTGCGGAAGTTATAGGAGCGCAAAATGTTAAGCGAAAGTGATTTAATTAAGATTCGTCGTCATCTTCATCAGATTCCGGAATTAGCACTTCAGGAAACTGAAACTCACCAGTTCCTTTTAGAAACGGTAAAGGCGATGGATCAAGAATTCTTAGAAATTCGTAATCCGGATGAGTTGCCAACTTCAATGATGGTGTTAGTTCACGGCTTTGATCCGCAACGGACAATTGGCTATCGCACGGATATTGACGCTTTGCCGGTAGAAGAACAGACTGGTTTGCCATATTCTTCTCAGCACCCGGGAGTGATGCACGCCTGTGGACATGATATTCACATGACTGTGGCTTTAGGCGTCCTTTCCTACTTTAGTGAACACCAGCCCAAGGACAACCTACTCTTTTTCTTCCAACCAGCGGAAGAAAGCGAGAGTGGTGGTAAGCAATCATATGAACTAGGGCTATTTCATGGTCGCTGGTGTCCTGACGAATTTTATGGCTTACACGATAATCCAGATTTGCCTGCTGGGGCAATTGGTTGTCGAATGGGAACCCTATTTGCAGGGACAACTGAAGTGAATATTGACTTGACCGGAAAGGGTGGTCACGCTGCCTACCCGCAAGACGCTAATGATACAATTGTCGCGGCGGCAATGTTGATCAGCCAGGTGCAAACGGTAATTTCACGGAGTATTGACCCAATTCAAAGCGGGGTAGTTACTTTAGGAAAAATTGATGGCGGAACGATTCGGAATGTGATTGCTGGTCATACCCGAATTGAAGGGACAATTCGCGGACTAACCCAAAAGATGATTGAAACGATTGATCAGCGGTTAAAAGATATTTGTGAAGGAATCGGCCGAAGTTATAATATGACGGTTAATTTGGAATTAAACCAGGGTGGTTATTGGCCAGTTGAGAATAATTCTGAATTGACCAAGCGTTTTATCTCATACATGAAATCAACGCCCAGTGTAAACTTTATTGAGACTGAACCAGCAATGACCGGAGAAGACTTTGGCTTCCTTTTGGCAAAGTTTCCGGGAACGATGTTTTGGTTGGGAGTCGATGATGATTCGCAATTGCATTCGGCAACCTTAAAGCCAAAGGAAGAAGCCATTCAGCGCGGTGTTGACGCAATTACAGGTTTCTTGGAATATCGGATGACAGAATAATTGGAGGAAGAGAATATGACAACATTAGCAAATGCAGATTTATTAACAGCGATTGTAACGCCCTTTAATAGTGATAACGAGATCGACTTTAACGCATTAGAAAAGTTAACCAACTCATTGATTGACCGTGGTTGTAACGGCTTTGTCATCGGTGGAACTACTGGTGAAACTCCGGAACTAACCCATGATGAGAAGATTGCTTTATATACCCGGTTTGGGGAAATCGTTGATGGTCGGGTTCCTGTAATCGCTGGTACAGGAAGTAATAATCCTCAAGAAACAATTGCCCTCACTAATGAAGTTGGCCAAATTAACGGGATTGACTACGCTTTAGTAGTAGTACCACCTTACAACAAGCCAAACCAACGGGGGATGCTTGCCCACTTTAAGACGGTAGCAGACAACGTGAACTTGCCAATTATTATCTACAATATTCCAGGACGGACCGGCTCAAAGATGGCTCCAGAAACTGTCGTTGAACTTTCCCAACACCCAAATATCGCTGGAATTAAGCAGTGTGCACCACTAGAAGATATGGAATACATCATTGAACATAAGGCGGATGATTTCCTTGTCTTTACCGGTGAAGATGCCCAGGCATTGACTTCACGAGTATTAGGCGCTAATGGGGTTGTTTCAGTCGCTTCACACCTTTACGTTAAGGAAATGCGGCAAATGTTCGATGCCCTTTACCGTGGCGATTACAAGCTTGCCGGAAAGCTTCAGCGGTGGTTAACTCCACGGATGGCAGCATGCTTCATGTTCCCATCCCCATCTCCAGTCAAGGCCATTCTGAATGCCCAAGGCTTTAATGCTGGTGACTGCCGTCTGCCAATTCTTTCCCTTAATAAGGAAGAGCAGACTCAGCTCGAACAAGCACTCGACTTACCAGCTGACTCCTTAGAAAACAAGACACTTCCGTTAGACTTATAAAATGAAGGGAAGATAGCTAATGGCAAACGTATTAATTGCAGGGGCAACCGGTGCAATGGGGCAAAAGGCTGTTGAACTGGTTAACTCAATGGCAAATATGGAAATTACTGCTGTTTTAGCACCGCATCTGGATGCTGCTGACCGTGAGCAATACCATTTAAGTGGGAATGTGAAGGTATTTAATTCATTAACGGATGTTGATCCGACGGTAGCGGATATTTGGCTTGACTTTACAGTTCCAAATGCCGTTTACGAGAACGTAAAGTATGCGTTGAATAATGGCTTATTGCCAGTTGTTGGGACGACCGGGTTGACTGATGAGCAAGAACAAGAATTGATTGAACTGAGTGAAAGTAAGCACCTTGGTGGCCTAATTGCGCCAAACTTCGGGATGTCAGCGGTTCTTTTAATGAAGTTTGCTCAAGAGGCAGCCAAGTACTTCCCAGATGTGGAAGTGATCGAAATGCACCATGCAGATAAAAAGGATGCGCCATCTGGGACTGCCTTGAGTACAGCAAAATTAATTGATCAGGTTCGTGAACCACACGAGAGCAATCCTGATGAAACCGAGTCCTTGGCTGGTGTTCGTGGTGGTGACTACCACGGAATTAAGATTCATTCTGTCCGCCTTCCTGGCTACATTGCTCATGAACAGGTCCTTTTTGGTGGTGCAGGTGAAGCATTGACAATTCGCCAGGACTCATTTGACCGACAATCCTTTATGAGTGGGGTTAAGGTTGCCCTAGAAAAGGTAGGTGACTTAGATCACCTTGTCGTTGGCCTTGAAAAGATCTTGTAGGAGGAATTTGAAATGCCAAAATTAGATCAACACTTAGAACAGGTTGTCAATCAGCGGGTTGCTGAATTACCTCCTGCACAGATTCGGGCATTTGATGATGAAATTTCCGCGATTCCGGGAATTGTTAAGTTAACTCTAGGCGAACCAGACTTTGATGTTCCGAAACACGTTAAGCAAGCAGCAATTGATAGCATTAATGACAATGATTCTCACTATTCAGCAAGTCGGGGAACATTACCGTTGCGTAAAGCAATCAGTGATTATCTAATGAAGACCCGGTCAGTTCACTATGATCCAGAAAAGGAGATCATCGTAACTGTTGGGGCAACTGAAGCGATTACGGCAACAACCTTTGCCCTGCTAAATCCTGGGGATGAGGTGATTATTCCGACACCAATCTTCTCCCTTTACTTTCCGAGTATTTCGCTTACGGGAGCAATACCAGTCAAGGTTGATACTTCAAATGATGGCTTTTTGCTAACTGCGGAACGATTAGAAAAGATCCTAAAGCGTGAGGGCAGCAAGGTTAAAGCAATCATTCTTAACTACCCGAATAATCCTACCGGGCGATGCTATTCCCGAGATGAACTAGTTTCGCTGGCAAAGGTAATTAAGGAGCATCACCTGCTAGCAGTTGTAGATGAGATTTATAGTGAATTGATTTATGATCAACCGTTTACCTCGTTAGCAACACTCCTTCCTGAACAGACGATTCTCATTAGCGGCTTGTCAAAATCCCATGCGATGACGGGCTGGCGATTAGGCTATGTGGCAGCTCCGCAAGACGCAATTAACCAAATTTCAAAGATGCATTCGTTCATGGTAACTGCACCGAACGATACCGCTCAGGCAGCAGCGCTTGAAGCCCTGACTAATGGTGCTGCTGATCCGGTTGAATTTAAGCAGCATTATCAAAAGCGTCGGGATCGCTTAGCAGGGGCAATGAAGAAGATGGGCTTTGAAATTGCGGTGCCAGATGGTGCTTTCTATATCTTTGCGAAGATTCCGGAAGCGTTTGGTAATGATGATTTCAAGTTTGCTCGGCAGTTAGCCCATGAAGCTAAGGTTGGGGTAATCCCTGGTCAAGCATTTGGACCTGGTGGTGAAGGATACATTCGTCTTTCCTATGCCGCTTCGGACGACGATATTGAAACAGTAATTAGCCGGTTAGGATCCTTTATGGAACAGTTAAATTAAAGTAAGAAGGAATTTATGATGAGTGAAAAATTAAAAGTGGGTATTATCGGGGCAACGGGAATGGTTGGTCAGCGTTATGTTACCCTGCTTGCCAACCATCCCTGGTTCGAAGTGACAACGGTTGCTGCTAGTAAGCGGAGTGCTGGAAAAACGTATGGTGAAGCTGTCAATGGCCGTTGGAAGATGGGGGAAACGCCAATTCCAGAGGCAGTTAAGGATTTGACAGTACTTGATGCGGAAGACGTTGATGCGGTTGCGTCACAAGTTGACTTTATTTTTTCAGCAATTAACCTGGATAAGGCAGATACCCGGAAGCTGGAAGACGAGTATGCTAAGCACGAAATTCCAGTGGTTTCAAATAACAGTGCGCACCGCTGGACTCCCGACGTTCCGATGGTTGTTCCAGAAATTAATCCCGACCACATTGAAGTCATTAAGGCTCAGCAAGAACGGTTAGGAACCCAGCGTGGATTTGTTGCTGTTAAGCCAAATTGTTCAATTCAAAGCTATACGCCTGCAATCGCTGCTTGGCAGAAGTTTGAACCAACTCAGGTACTGGCTTGTACTTATCAAGCAATTTCCGGTGCTGGAAAAACTCTGGAGACTGCTCCTGAAATTCAAAATAACGTTATCCCATATATTCCTGGTGAAGAAGCTAAGTCTGAAGATGAACCACTAAAGATCTTTGGTCATCTTGATTCGGAAAAGAAAGAAATCGTGAAAGCACAATCTCCAGTAATTACGAGTCAATGCTTACGGGTTCCCGTACTCTATGGGCATACCGTTGCTACCTTTATTAACTTTAAGCAAAATCCAAGTAAGGAAGAATTGGTAGAAGCATTACAAGAATACAGCGGTGTTCCACAAGAGTTAGAATTGCCAAGTGCACCACGTCAATTTATTCAATACTTGAATGATGATGACCGTCCGCAAGTCCGTTATGACGTCAACTTTGAACACGGCATGGGGATTTCGATCGGTCGGCTTCGTCCTGACAAGATCTTTGATTGGAAGTTTGTTGGTTTATCCCATAACACTGCCCGGGGAGCTGCTGGTGGCGCAATTGAGCTTGCCGAACTCCTGGCTGCTAAGGGTTACCTTGAACCCCGTGATTAATAATATTTAAAATAAAAAGCGACTCAGAAGTTCTGAATCGCTTTTCATTTTTAAACGGTCTTATTTACTAACGATTAACCGACTCAAGTGCCTGAATTACGGCATTCTTTTCAGCTTGAATCAGCTTAACCTTACTTTCGATTACGCTAATATCCATGGTGATTTCACGCGTTAATCCTGGAGTATCAATCTTTGGTTCAAAGAACTGCTTGAATTCAGTTAATCGGGTTGGAGTATGGAATACGTTTGCGGTTACAGTGATGTAGGTTGCAAATTCCATATCACCACCAACGGTCTTTTCAAGCCAGTCCCAATCATTACGGATCCAATCCCAGGCAACTTGTTGACCGGCATTATTTGCAAGAACGTTGCGGTACCAACCACGAAGATCCTGTGGCTTAATCGTATCCGCATTTTCAAATTCACTAATTAGTTCAGTGATTAATGAATTATCCGGGGTACTAGTGATCGCACTGTTTAAGTCACCCTTATAACTAGCATCTGTCGTTTCCCGGTAATCTTCAAGCAATCCATTGAAGAGATCCTTGCTTCCGTAATGCTTAACTTCATTGCGTAATATTAGTGGCCGAATGTCGGCAGGGAGCTTTTCCAAATGCTGATGGTTATTAGTGAAGATTTCATGCGCAGCCTTAACTGCTTCTGAATTTTCTGCATAGAGAGCAGCTCCCAAGACGATTGGCCGTGTTAATTGATCGTCATTTGATTCACCAGCACGCGGTTCCCAACCGAGTCGACTAACTTGTTTGGCGCTCAGTTGGTTAACGAACTTCTTGAGTGCCTTTTCTTCGGCACTGTCAGGGGTTACGAATTGCTTTAGCTTATTCACGATTGCATAGAGGGCGGTATTGACGATTTCTGAATGGCTATCAGCAAACCGCGACAGGAGCGGAATAATGGCCGCGTAGGATAATTGTTGACCGTCGGCGAGAAGACGGAAATCTTGAAGAAGTTGCCGCTGATCAATCGCATTTAACTCATCAAGGTGATCAAGTAAATCGCTCATTAAGGTTTGATCATACTTAACGATAAAGTGTGAATTATTACCAACATTGAGTCTGAATGGTTTGCCGTTTTGCTGCCGTAATTCCTGGTAATTGCCAAGACTAATGGCCTTTTCCTTCATAATTTGCGGTGCTTCCTTGTAGTTAGCGTTTAATGGAATTTGCCATAAGCGACCAGTATCATGACCGTCACCAATAAAGAATTGTTGCTGACTCAATTGAAGCTGCCCATCAACCACTTTTGCCTCAACAACTGGGTAACCAGGTTGTTCAAGCCATGACTTCATGATGGCACCAATATCAAGGTTGGCAGCTTTACCAAGAGCATCCCAGAGATCCGCTCCAGTTGCATTATGGTACTTATGAGCTTCAAAGTAGTTCTTCAACCCTTCACGTAAAGCATCATCGCCAATTAATGCCCGAACCATTACGAGCATCCGCGCACCCTTGGCATAGACAATTGCACCGTCAAATAAGGCATCAATTTCAGCAGGATTGTTAACTTGAACGTGGACTGGTTGAACACCATCAGTAGCGTCACGTTGCAAAGCCATTGGTGCTTCAGAAGTTTGGAATAGTTCCCAAATCTTCCATTCAGGATGAATTGCGTCAACTGCAACGTACTCCATCATGTTAGCAAAGCTTTCGTTAAGCCACAGATCATCCCACCACTTCATTGTGACCAGATCACCAAACCATTGGTGAGCAAGTTCGTGAGTAATAACGGTAGCAACAAGGCGCTTCATATCTAATGAAGTGTTGTCTGGATCGAGAAGGAGGTATGCTTCCCGGTATGTTACCAAGCCCCAGTTTTCCATTGCTCCCGCGGAAAAGTCAGGAAGCGCTAGTTGCCATGAGTGAGGCAGCGGGTATGGTGTTTGGTAGAACTTTTCATAGAATTCAATTGCCTGCTTTGCAATTCCAAGGGCAAAGTCCAGTTCTTTTGGTTGGTGAGCCTTGGTAGCAAAGACACCGACCTCAACACCGCTCTCAGTAGTTGTCTTCTTGGATTGAAGTTCACCAAAAGCAAAGGCAACTAGGTAGGTGGACATCCGAACAGTTTGTTGGAAGTAGTGTACTCCAGCTGAAACGTGATCTTCTGGCATGTTAGCGATAATTGTTTCTCCCGGATGTTCATCGAATTTAATTGCTAAACTAAAAGTAGCCTTAGCTTCAGGCTCATCAACACAAGGGAATGCTTGACGAGCAAAGGTAGTTTCAAATTGAGTTCCAATAATTTGTTTCTTTTCACCGTCAACCTTGTAGTATGAAGGATAAATACCCATCATTGTGTCTGTTAATGGGGCGGAGTAATTAATTGTTAGGGTAACTTCTCCGGTTTCCGGTACGGTAATATTTACCGTTTCATTATCGTTATTCACAGTGAAGGGGACATCTTCACCGGCAATTTGAACAGCTGAGATCGTGAGGAATTTTTGGTTAACACTAATTTGACGGTCACTTGCATTTCCTGTAATGGTAGTGTTCCCAGTGATAGTTTTCTTTTCCCGATTGATATCAATAAAGACATCATAATGGGAAGGTTGAAATTTTTCATAAAGACGTTTAATTGTTGACATAAATTCACCAGTCCTTTACTTAACTGCTTTAACAAGTTCTTTTACCATTATACCGTAACTTGGTTCTTAGCTGAATAAGACAGCATTCTAACTTAAAATTTGCTATAATAGTGGGCGATTTCATTCAAGTTGTTGGAGAGCTTGATTGGCTAAATTATGGGCACCATGATTCTCCCGTTCGCTGATCCACTGGGTAACCACCGTTGTAAATTGACTAAGAAGCTGATTTAACTGTTCTAATTGTGATTGGTAATGTTTAGTATAATTCTTACCAATAGCATCGCTTAATAACCGACTATCGGTATAGAATAAAACTGTTTCCTGATGGTCATAATGGTCAACCAAGTACTGAAAACCAGCAATCGCCGCTGCAAACTCGCCTTCATGGTTTGTCGCAGATTCAAGAGTCTGCGAGAGCTGGTGTTGCTGGTGTTGATTAATAATTAGGATTCCCAATCCTGTTGGTCCGGGATTACCCTTAGTTGCAGCATCCGTATAAATTTTTAGCATAGAATTAATTCACCCCAATTGAAAGGAAAACTTTACTTTATGGAAGAAGAAACTCGTTATTTTTATCAACCCAACCTTACCACGACAATCATTAGCTGGTGCTGGACATTCTTGATTTTCATTGCTGGCCTAGTGGTTTGGCTTGAAATTACTCACTTTCAGTGGGTAACGGCCCTTCTCTTTTTGCTTTTTATTATTGTAACGCTTTTGGGAATTTTTCGGCGAACCGTGCTAATTACTCCAAGTAAAATGGTTTTTAGCAGAGTTTTGCAAAAAGACTACTTAGTAATCCCGTTAGCTGATATTCGTCAGCCACGCTTCACTAAGCATACGGTTAGTTTGACCGTCAATGGGGAAGTATTTAACTTTGCCTTTTCCAATAAGGCTATTCGACGCTTAAAACTGGCATTGAACAACTTAAAGGGGGAACAACAGGGATGATCTTTTTTAGCTACCTCTTATTGGTCCTCGCTTTAATCTGCCTTGATCAATGGCTGAAGATTTGGGTAAGTACTAATATTGCGTTGAATCACAGTCAACACTTCATTCCCGGAGTCATGGATTTAACCAACCTTCATAACTATGGGGCTGCCTGGAGTATGTTTCAGGGGCAGCAACTATTTTTCAGTATTGTAACGGTTGTTGTGATTGCAGGAATTGGCTATTGCTTTTGGCGGTTTCGTCACCGTCACCCGATTTTACTGTGCCTGAGTTTAATTCTGGCTGGGGCAGTTGGCAATTTTATTGACCGCTTGCTTCAGGGCTATGTCGTTGATATGTTTGAATTCCTACCAGTTAATTTCCCGGTGTTTAATATTGCGGATATGTGCCTAACGATTGGGGTAATTATGCTGATTATTATTGTGCTTCGTGAGGATGATGAAAAGTGACAGATGAGTTGAAGTTAACAATTGACTCAGCGATGACTGGACGAATTGATAAGGAACTTGCCCACCATTTGGCGGATATTTCGCGATCCCAATTGCAAAAATGGATTGAAGACGGTAACGTTACCGTAAATGGTGAGAAAGTTAAGCCCAAATATAAGCTTGCAGTTGGTGATAGGGTCGTTGTTCAACCTGAAAAACCACAAAAAATAGATTTAGAGCCAGAAAGTATTCCTTTAGATATTGTGTATGAGGATGATGACGTGATTGTCGTTAATAAGCCACAAGGAATGGTAGTACACCCGGCTCCTGGTCACCCCAACCATACCCTGGTTAATGCTCTTCTATATCATTCGCCCTTATCTACAATTAATGGTGAATTTCGTCCGGGAATTGTTCATCGGATCGATAAAGATACTTCTGGATTATTAATGATTGCTAAAAATGATCTTGCTCATCGGTCATTGGCTGCGCAATTAAAGGCAAAGACTAATGAGCGGGAATACGTTGCCCTAGTTCATGGGGTAATTAAAGAAGAGCGGGGGACGATTGACGCGCCACTTGGTAGATCAAAGAAGGATCGGAAAAAGCAGGCAGTGGTTGAGGATGGTCGTCATGCGGTGACCCATTTTAAAGTTTTGGAACGTTTCCAGCATTATACGCTAGTTAGCTGTCGGTTAGAAACCGGACGGACGCACCAGATTCGTGTTCACATGAAGTATATTGGGCACCCGCTAGCAGGTGATCCACTATATGGGCCACGGAAGACCCTTCCTGGTAATGGTCAATACCTTCATGCACGGTTGTTAGGGTTTAAACACCCCCGGACAGGTAAGCAGATGACTTTTACGTCACCGCTACCGGAGTATTTTCAAAAAATGATTGATCATTTAGAAAAAACGGATCGACCTTCATAGTGAATTATTGAACGCTTAGCAGACGATTTTTAAAATTTGCTAGGCTTTTTTATTTAATAGCTCTTTGAAACGCTTCCGATCATTTATATAATGGTTAAGGAAATAAATGCGTTGAAAAAGGAGTGAGCGCTATGGCAGCACGCTACCTAATTTTTGAAGACGGAACCATCTTTGAGGGAGATGGATTTGGCTCACCAGCAGTAACCTTTGGCGAAGTGGTTTTTAATACCAGCATGACGGGTTACCAGGAAATTATTACTAATCAGATTTACGATAACCAAATCGTAACCTTTACCCAACCCAATATTGGCGGTTACGGAATCCAACGGAACATTTATGAATCAATTGTCCCCACTATTAAAGGGGTAATCGTTCGCTCATTATCAAATGTAGCAACCGATAATATTCGTCGATTAACCCTGGATCAATATTTAAAACAAATGAATATTCCCGGAATTACTAACATTGATACTCGGGCAATTACCCATAAGCTTCGTGATGCTGGCAAACCATTAAAAGGGAGTATAGTTCCGGTTCCTGATGACCATGCCTTTGATCAGCTGCACGCGACTGTTTTGACCAACCAGCAAGTAGCTCAGGTTTCGACACCTAAGCCATACCCTAATCCTGGAGTTGGGATGAGCGTGGTTGTAGTCGATTTTGGATTAAAGAACGGGATCCTTCGAGAGTTGAGTCGGCGAAAGTGCAACGTCACTGTTCTGCCATATAATGCGACTGCTGACGAAATTTTACGGCTTGATCCTGACGGCGTAGTTCTTTCAAGTGGCCCTGGCGATCCGCATTATGTAAAATCAGCGGTTCTCGAAATGATCCGAAAAGTTCAGGAACAAGTACCGCTCTTTGGAATTGGCCTTGGTCACGAATTATTTGCATTAGCTAATGGTGCTCAAGTAATTCCGCTTGGTGTTGAGCATCACGGGATGAACCACCCAATTAAGGAAATTATTACCGATCACATCGTTTATGCGAACCAATCAGAAGGGTATACCGTTGATTGGAGTACAGTAGACCGGTCAAAATTACTCGTTACGTATACTGATATGATTGATAGCAGTGTTCAGGGATTACGTCACCGGCAGTTTCCGGCCTTCTCTGTCCAGTTCTTCCCGGATGGCGCACCAGGCCCGGATGAAACAGATGGCTTGTTTGACGAGTTTATTGATACAATGAAGCGGAAGGAGGAACGGCGGTAGTGACAAATAAGAAATCAATTTTGATTATCGGTGCTGGACCGAATAATATTCAGCATGGGGATGAAGTTGATTCCGCAACTTACCAGGTAGCAACCTACCTTCGTCGAGCTGGCGTTACCACGATCTTAGCGGACAACAACCCATTTTCTTATAGCCTGAATGATTCTTCCGTGATCGATCACTCATCAATTGGACCATTAACCGTTAATCATCTGATCGAATTGATCGAAAAATACCAACCACGGGCAATCCTGCCGACATTAGGTAATCGGCAAGCATTTCTTCTTACACAGGAATTACTTGAAAAGGGAATCTTGCGAAAAAAGGAGATTGAACTTCTCGGGGTACCGGAAGCAACCGTGCGCCAAGTTAATAATCCAGTGTTGCTTGAACGAACTCTTCGTCAAATGGGTGCACCGATGAAGAAGATCGTCACGGTTAATAATTATCCTGATGCGCTAGAAGAAGCTCAGCGACTTGGTTATCCGGTAATTATTCGCTCCGTCTTACCTAAGATTACAAGTACCAGGCAGATCGTCCACGATCAAAGCGAGTTAGCAGCTGCTGTTAGCAAGTGTCTTAGTCAATCGCGAGCAGAACAGGTTTACGTTCAGCAAAGTCTTGGTGGCTATAAGGAAATTGAAGTGGTTGTTCAGCGTGATCAATCCGGAACAATGATGATGCTCGGGATGGTCGAAGATATGGATCCAATTGGGATTCATGCTGGTGATTCGATTGCCTTTAATCCAGCACAGACGCTTCTTGATCGGCAAATCCAAGATATGCGGGATACTGCATTTGCAATTACCCGGAAGTTACGAATTGTTGGGGTTAATCATGTTCAATTTGCCTTGGATCCAGTTAATGATAATTTTTATGTCATTAAGAGCAGCCCATACTTTGACCGAATGGTTTCCTTCGTTGCCCAGTCGACTGGCTACCCGGTTGCGATGGTGAGCTCCCAATTATATTTAGGTAAAACCTTGCGTGAGATTGACTTAGGACCGGGATTCGCTAAACATGCGGCCTTAATTGAGCCAGCAATGGATCATATTGCGGCACGGGTACCAGTTTGGGGATTTAGTCCAGAACAAGCGCAAAAGCAATTATTGGGTACTGAAAAGAAGTCTGTTGGAACGGTCTTCGGTATTGGTAGAAGTCCAGCCGAAGCATTATTTAAGGCGATTGAGTCACGTTACCATGAACCGACTGACTTCCACATCCAATCACAGGCAAAGTTGTCCGATGATGAGTTGGTGGATCGACTGGTCCATCCGCATGCTGAACGGCTATTTTCTCTTTTGGAAGCAATGCAGCGGGGCTATACCGCCTATGAACTGGTTGAAATGACCAAGATTGATCCCTTCTACTTTGATCAACTAGCAAAAATGAAGGAGCTTATAACCGAATTAGTTGAACATCCGGGGAAAGAGCCGGTTTTGGCTAAGGCAAAGCATAACGGGTTAAGCAACCAGCTAATTGCTAAGCTCTGGAAAACAACTCCTAAGCAGATTTACCAAATGATGCAGGACCATAACCTTACAGTAAAGTATAAGGAAGTTGAACCGTCTGCTGGTGAATTTGATCAGCACACCCAGACGTTCTATTCAGCCTATGAAGATGAAAATGAAGCATTAACGTTGCCTCAACCAAGTGCCTTATTTATCGGAACAGGGGGGCTACGACTGGGACTTAGTAATGCCGGAGACTTCTTTGTTGCTTCCATGATGATGCAGCTTCACCGGCAGAAGTTTCATACAATTATCATGAATTGTAATCCCAGTTCTGTCACCCTTAATACGCTGATTGCTGATAAGCGGTATATTGAGCCTGCATCAGCAGAGAATGTTCTTTCGGTTGTTGAAATCGATCAACCACAGTTAATTTTTATTCCTGCTAGCTACACTAATCTCTTAGAAACGTTAAAGAAATACGACTTGCAAAGCAAAGTTATTACCTTGCCAGATGACCGTTTAGGCAATTTGAAACCACGCTCTAACCAGTTGGTAGCACTTGATTATCTCTGGGACGGTGAAAATGAAAAGTTTCTTGCTTCAACCGCGGCTTTACAATCTGCCACTAATTTTGATTATGAGATGATTAATCTACAGCTACCAGCCGCAGTCAATGATGTGGAACTAAAGAAAATGCAGGCTACTGCTCGTGAGGTAGTTGAGCAGCAGTCGAATCCAGGTTTTTATCAGGTAATTTTTGAGCAAGACGGACTAGAATATAAGGCACTAACCGTTCAATCAATTAGTCTTCCAGAAGTAGCATTCCTTTCAAAATCACTAGGGATTAACCTCCCAGCGCTTCTGGGGAAGATTGTTAGTGATCAGGACTTTAACCTTGCTGATACTGAAATCACGCAACCAAAGGGAACTGTAACCTACCGTGCAACTTTTCCCTTTGAGTCGCTCCGGATGAAGCCCCAAGGAATTCTTGGCCCAAATAAGATTATCGGTGCAGAAATCCAATTTATGAACTAGTAAGTAATTACAAAAAACAGAGACTCGGAAAAACGGCTTAACCGTACTCCAAGTCTCTGTTTTGTTTAATTTTTCAATTTATGTGGCGTGACATACAATGTTTTCTGGCCGGTAAAAGTTACAAAACCGGGCTTAGCACCATTTGGCTTATGGAGACGCTTAGCGGGCAGGTAATCAACAGGGACGTTATCAGAATTCCGTCCCTTTGAGAAGTAGGCAGCGAGTTGGGCAGCCTCAAGCAGGGTTTGTTCATCCGGATCACTATCACGAATGATAACGTGTGAACCAGGAATATCCTTAACGTGAAGCCAAATATCATTTTTGTTGGCAATCTTAAAGCTAAGGCGATCGTTTTGCAGGTTATTTTTACCAACAAGAACAGTTGTCCCGTTGCTGGTATGAAATTCTTCTGGCTTACTTACCCTAACTTTTCGCCGTTTCTTACTTTTTTGTCGTTTTTGCTTAATGTAACCTTGTTGCTGAAGCTCTAAGCGAATTTCCTGAATATCAGCTGGTGAAGCAAGATCGATTTGACTCTCGATATTTGCAAGGTAGTTAATTTCGTCATTGGCTAGTTTCAGTTGCTCCTTAACGTAATCGACCGACGTCTTTAACTTGTCATACTTTGTAAAGTATTTTTGAGCATTGCGAGAAGGGGAGAGCTCTGGATCGAGTTTGATCTTGAGTGGCTTATTATCATCATAAAAGTTTGGCAGGGTAATTTCCGTCATCCCCGCAGTCAGCTTCCCTAAATAAGTCGTCAAGATTTCACCACGAATCCGGTAATAATCTGCTTTTGCCGCATCCTCAAGTTGTTGCTTTAGTTTCTTAACTTTACGGCGGTCCTTCTTTAGTTCGTTATGAAGTACTTTAAGAACCTGACCAGCTAACTCTTTAGACCGATCCCGTTCGGCTTTTTGGGCATAGAAAGCATCAAGCATTACAGAAAGGGTATCATAATGGGTCAGCTGTTCTTCTTTAATATTGCTTGGCAGAAATGCTGCAAATTGCCGTTTTCCATTATTGTCGTCATAAATCACGGGATCTGGATTTTCAAACTGCTTTAAAAAAGTGTGATAAGTCGTTGGTAAATCAGAACTTGCTTGAAGTTCGCGTGCTAGTTCTTGAGCAGATTGGCGTCCCAATCCCTGATAACGTGCTTGAAGTTGTTTAGCTAGTTCGTTTTCATCGAGATCCTTACGAACTAGATCCGTATAGATTTGATTAGGCAGGTACGGGTTAACTTTATCTTGCTTTGGCGGCATTACAAAGGTTGCGCCAGGAAGAAGCAGGCGGACACGGTTTTGATCGGATCCCACGTGTTTAATCGTATCAATAATTTTATGATTTTTTTCGTTAACTAATGAAACGTTACTATGACGGGCCATTATTTCGATTACGAGGACAAGCCGTTGTTGATCTCCCAATTCATCCCGCGTCTTAAAGTTCATCTTAATAATCCGGTCGTTATCAACCTGTTCAATTGATTCTAAAATTGCTCCCTCAAGGTATTTACGCATAGTCATTGCAAAATTGCTGGGAACTGCTGGATTTTGGTAGGCAATTTGCGTAATTTGCATTCGCGGATATGTCGGGTTGGCTGAAAGAAGCAGAGAATAATTATGCCGGTGTGCGCGGATGGTCATAATTAGTTCTGCAGGGTAAGGCTGGTTAACCTTGGCCACTCGTCCAGTCGCCAGAGTCTGATCTAATTCATGGACGACTGCATGGGTAAAGAAACCATCAAATGCCATTAGTTAGTTCCTCCTTTAATTTCATTAAACGATTTTTTATAGCGATTACTATTATACCGTTTGTTTTGCCAAATAGACAATTCAAAGGATTAGGATTATTGGTTTCTGTACAGCGATGTGGTATTCTATATCTATTACGATGTTGTTAGAATACCTTTACTATGCAATTATTCTTTAATCATTAATAACAACATTCCAATGGAGGTAGTATTAATGAAAATAGCTGTTGTAACTGACAGTACCTGCTATCTTTCTAAAGAAGAGATCGCAGCCAATAATATTCATGTGGTACCAATCCCGTTTATCCTCAATGGTAAGACTTACCATGAAGGTGTTGATATCACCACCGAGGAATTTTATGATCAATTAAAGACGGCTAGTACTTTCCCCAGTACGTCTCAGCCCTCAATTGGCGAGATGATGGAGCTTTACCAGAAACTTGTTGATGATGGCTATGATGCTGTGATTAGTATCCACCTTACAAAGACTATTTCAGGATTTCTCAACAATATTACCCAGCTTTCAGAACAAATGAAGGATACGATTAAGATTGTTCCCTTTGATTCTGGAATCACGGTTAAGTTAATGGGGTATCTTGCAATTGAAGCTTCACAATTAGCTAAGCAAGGAGCAGACGTTGACGAGATCGTAAAGAAATTAACTGAGTTACGAGATACGTTCCGTGATGTCTTTGTTGTTGATGACTTGCAAAACTTAGTGCGTGGGGGACGACTATCAAACGCATCCGCCTTTGTTGGATCAATTTTAAGGATTAAGCCATTGCTTTCTTTTGATAATCCTAATCATGATATCGAAGCTTTTGAAAAGGTCCGGTCAATGAAGAAGGCAAAGGCCCGGTGTGAACAGCTTTTTAACGAGTCAATTGAAAAGCTGGATTATCCAGTACGTGCAATTGTTCTCCATGCTAACGATAAGGAAGCAGGAGAGAAGTGGCTAACTAAGCTACAAGCGGATCATCCTGACATTAAATTTGAATTATCTTACTTTGGTCCGGTCGTTGGTGTTCACTTGGGACAGGGGGCACTGGCTCTTGCTTGGTTGCAAGATACGGAAAAGAAGCCTTTGCCATGATGAAGAGAATTCGTTTATTTCACGTTATTGTTTGGTTAATTATCCTATTAGCTATTTGTCTGCTATCACCGCTAAACCTGCATGGCGTCTTACCTAGCGGAACAATTATTGCTCCGGTGACTTCTCTACTAGCAATCGCAACGATTCCATTGTTAGGAATGTTGAATTCTGCGTTATTAATTGTTGCTTCCCAATTGATTTTATTAGGGTTTAGCCAAAGCGATTGGTTAACCGTGGTGGTAACTGCTTTAGCCACACTTTTCAGTGGCTGGGTAGTTAGGTGGCAGCAAGCAACTTCACAAGAGTTACGTCATCAACAAATGATTACTATTGGAATTAGTAGTGGATTGATCATTCTTGTGCTGCTCGAACTTGCCTACTTAATTGTCGGCTGGCGATTAACTGGCAGTAGCAACGGGATGATTGAAATTGCCCGGTTAGCATTGCCTACTTCTTTATTAACAGGCCTTTGCTACGCATTATTAGTTCCGCCACTTAGTATTCTATTGTTACATCTTGGTAAAAAATTGTTACCTGATTCAACAAACCACGATACTTCAAACGATTCGGTAATTATTGATATGGGTAATAATCAGAAGAAAAAAGATCAGGATAAGCAAAAATAAAAACATCTCTGTAATTAACAATTGTGTTAACTACAGAGATGTTTTTATGCTTTAGCGTCCCATTCTTGATGAAATTCATGAAGAAAATCAAGCATTACTTGTTGTCGATATTCAGCAATTGCGCGTGCGGTTGGCGTAAAAAGTTTGTCTTTTAGCCCAAGAAGCTTTTCGTCAAAATGGTTAATGATTGTCTCATCGTCAAGATTACGATATTCTTGTTTGCTCATTTTTTTCCGTGGCTTAATTTTCGGGTCATAAATAACTTCGCCATGAGCACCACCATAGTAGATTGCACGGGTGATTCCAATTGCCCCAATTGCATCTAACCAGTCAGCGTCTCGCACAATCTGGGCTGTTTTGCTAAGCTGAATCTGATGTCCCTCTAGGGTATGAGCAAACGAGATGTTATCAATTGTTTCCATCACGGTGTTCACGTGCTCGGTGGTCATTCCGATTTTTTGAAGAAATCCTTTGACCTCATTTTGAGCAGCAGTAACACTATCAACAATCTTTTCGTCTACTGTGTCGTGAAGATAGGCCGCTACTTGGGGCAGGAAGGGATCATAACCCTCACCGATCGCAATCCGGGCGGCATTCTTCACAACTCGATTAATATGGTCCATCCCGTGACCAGTCCGATCATTGGCGAGTTTATTAACCGTAAATTGCTTAACTGTCGCTAGTTGTTGTTCTTGATTCATCAAATCAATCCTTTCAAGTATTTTAGTTAGTACAATTGATATAATTAGTAGTGTTTGGAGGAAATTTATAATGAACTTATTATTTGCGATTGATGATAATTTTGTTCAACAGTTAGAAACCGTCTTACTGTCGATTCATTTAAACACCAAGTCTCAGGAATTCAATATTTATGTTTTGCAGAAAAATCGGCTGACAAAGGAAGCGGAATTAGCTGCTTTTTGCAAGCACTTAAAGATGGCGTACCATCCAGTAATGGTTAAGCAATCGTTATTTGAAAATGCTCCGGTAACCGATCGCTACCCAACCACGATTTATTACCGACTACTAGCTCACCAAATGCTTCCTCAGGATCTCCATAAAATCCTCTATCTGGATGCTGACATACTTTGTATTAATGACCTTTCACCCTTATATAGTACTGCATTGGGCAATAACCTTTTCGCTTCAGCAATCCATGCCAGCTTAACGAATACTACTGACGTAATTAATAAGATTCGTTTACAGAACTTCGGAGCAGATGGCTATTATAACTCAGGGGTGCTCTTAATGAATCTTGATTTGATGCGTCAAGAGGTTGATGCTGATCAAATTTTTGATTACATTCGCCGCCACATTTTGCTTCTTCCCGATCAGGATGTATTAAATGCGCTCTATAGTGAGCGGATCAAAACAATTCCTGACCAATTATATAACTTTGATACCCGCAACGGAAAAATTTATGAAACGATTTCGCTTGGCGAGTGGGACCTTGATTGGGTAATCAAAAATACGGTGATTTTACATTACTGTGGTCGTGAAAAGCCGTGGTTGCCAACGAAAAACTCAGGGAGACTGACGGCTCTATATAAGCAGTATTTCCACATGACAGCAAAACTTCAGTCAAGTTTACAGAATTAGCTGATCACCAGCAAGAAAACTTTCTTGAAATTTTGTCAGTGGATGAAAATAGATTTTGCCAAACTCGTCAATTAAACCATGAAAGTCTTGAGCAGCTGTACTAGTGAAGTCAGCAGGCAGTTTAACTTGCTTTGCGAGACTTTGGTAATTAGTAAGGTTGGGAACGCCTAGTTGGGTGAACAATACCCGGGCATATTTATCGCTGATAAACGTTGGCTGTTCAAAAATATAGGTGAGCAGGACATCAGCGGTTTCATCACCAATTCCGTGAAGTTTGAGCAGTTCTTGTCGTAATTTTGGGCCTAGAACTTGGCAAACTTGTTGGTAGTCGTTGTCATATTGCAATAGCCAGGTAAAAATAGCCGCAACTGCTCGACTTTTATTCTTATAAAATCCTGCTGGTCGAACGAGAGCTTGTAATTCCTCAGTAGTTAGTTGGCGAATTTTATTGAGATCAAAATTAGTTTGCTTTCGAAACCCAGCAACAGCTTTATCGGCATTTCGCCAATTGGTATTCTGAATCATGATTGCACCAATGATGATTTCGGCTTTTGATTCAGCAGGCCACCAACCGGAATTTCCCATATTTTGGTGCATTTTCTCATATAATTCCGTAATGGTAAGATTCATGCTTCCTTTTCCTCCTCGTAATGATACCCTTAATTTATCATTAAACCGGGCTTTGCGGTAGGATTAAGGGAAGCAAAACTTTTGGCTTGCACATGTCATTGTTAATATGGTAAGTTAGTATGGTTGTTAATTTGTGAAAATTAAATTTCAATTTATCAGAAGGGAAGGTAATACGAATGCAATTACGCAAAGCTACCATGGAAGACTTGGATACAGTGATGGATATTCTTCGCGATGGTCGTAACCAATTAGCAGAACGGGGAATTGATCAATGGCAGGGTGATTACCCGAACGAAGAACACATTAAGGAAGATATTCAGCACGGTTGGGCATACCTAGTTGAGTCAGACGATGACCAAACTGTAGGTGCCTTAGCCATTGTGGATGCACCAGACCACTCATACGATGCTCTGGATGGCAAGTGGTTGGTAGATACTGATAAGTACCAAGTTATTCACCGGGTTGCGATCCATTCAAAGCATGCCGGTCACGGTTACGCTTCACGACTTTTTGAAAGTGTGATTGATTATATCAAAGAAAATCGGAAGGATATTAAGTCTCTTCGGATTGATACCCATGAAAACAACGAAATCATGCAACACTTAATCACCAAGAATGGCTTCACTAAAGTTGGTGAACTTCACGGTGTATATCGTCCTGAAGAAGAATCCTACGTTTACGAACTAGTAACACAAAAGGATTAAACAAATTGTAATCTTGGGCATGGTACCGATGGTTAATCGGTATCATGTCTTTTTTTGCGGTCGCACTGTAATGCATACAATTTAGTTCTTGTATGCATCAAGGTCGTTCGCTAAAATAAAAGTCAATTGATTTTTTATTCCGAGGGGGAGTAAGTAATGAAAAAGCTGGATGGTGAATTCCGCTTTGCATTGGGAAAGTCGATGCCAGTCCTGTTTGGTTATGTGACACTGGGTCTGGGGTACGGCCTTTACATGCACAACCTGGGGTTTTCTTTTTGGTATCCGACATTGATGGCGCTAACGATTTATGGAGGATCAGTTGAATTTGTGATTGCCAATATGCTAGTCCAACATTTTAATCCCTTGAACGTCCTTTTAATTACCTTGGTGGTCGGTTTTCGTCAGTCATTCTATGCCCTATCAATGCTCAAACAGTACCGACATGCTGGATGGCGAAAGTGGCTGTTAATCTTTGGCCTAACTGATGAGACCTTTGTTATTAACCACTACACAAAAGTTCCACAAGAAATGAGTCAAGTAAAGGTTAATACATGGATCACGGTCTTGGATTGGGGTTATTGGGTTCTTGGGGCCTTCTTAGGCGGCTTCTTGGGAAGTGTCTTCCAGCTCCAAGTTAAGGGACTTGATTTTGTTATGACGGCCCTATTCATTGTTTTGGCATTGGATCAATTCTTACAAGAAAAGAGTCATGTTAGTTCCATTAGTGGGGTCTTAATTACCATCATTAGCTTGCTGGCTGTTGGCAAGACGTACTTTTTGATTGTTACCTTACTCTTGCTGGTTGCGGAATATTACTATTTAACAAGGCGTCATGCAAAGGGGGATGATTAAGAAATGACAGTTGTTCAACAAGTGATTTCAATAGCGATCGCTGCAGTTGCTAACTTCTTTACCCGAGTCGTTCCATTCCTTGTTTTTGGCCGCCGGCGAAATGGTAAAGAAGAATTGAGTCCCTTTATTGAAGGACTAGGGAATTTTCTCCCACCAGCAATCATGGGGATGCTCGTGGTCTATTGTTTTAGAAATGTTCACTTTCTTAGTGGCAACTTTGGCTTACCAGAAATTATTGCTAGTATTATTACAATCCTCGTCCACTTACGAAAACGAAGCATGTGTTTGTCGCTATTGGTAGGGACAATTAGTTACATTATTTTAGTGAATTTTGTTTTCTGAAAAGAAATCTTGATTTAGTTAAAAAGCCGGGCAATGAATCATTTTCGATCCATTGTCCGACTTTATTTTTATATTCTAACTTTTTATTTGGTGATAAAGCTTCCTGCTGAGAATGAGAGAAATCAAGAGGAGAACTAGGCAAAAAGCAAACCCTGATTGGATTCCTAAATGGGAGGTTGAGTTATGGATAAGGTGGTTTACGATCCCGACAACAGAGACAATTAGTGCAGTCCCAAATGCTGCTGCAATTTGTCGCAAGGTATTAAAACAGGCCACCGCATCGGGAACAATTTCGTTGGGTAAGAGTGAAAGCGCCTGTGTCTGAAGTGGAATTAACATTGTTACTAGTCCAAATTGGCGTACCGTTTGAAAAACCGTAATGATAACCACTGAACTCCGGGCACCGATCATTGCCTGTCCGGTTGTCCCGATAATATCAATTAGTAGTCCAGCACCAACAAGCCATTGAATAGGGTAGCGATCATAGAATCGACCGCTAGTTGTTGACAATAGCCCTGTAAGGATTGCCCCTGGAAGAACAGCGATTGCGGAGATCACGGTACTTTCTCCAAGAACAATCTGAACAAGCAACGGAATCAAAATAGCGTTGCCGTACATTGTCGCGGTAATTAGCATATTAATGACGGTTGCCAGGAGAAATTGTCGATGTTCAAACACACTGAGGTTAATCAATGGGTGGGTACTTCTTCGTTGATTGAGATAAAAAATAACAATGAATACTAGCCCAATAATTGCCATTCCACCAACATTAAACGATAATAGCGGATAATTAGAAACATTTGAAAGGCCCATTAATAAGGACCATAAGCCGAGGGTAATTACCGTAAAACCTAAACCGTTAAATTGGGGAAATTCGTTATGGGGAATATAAGGGAGCATCCAAAGTGATAAAAGTAATGTAATCACTGCAAAGGGGATAATCAAAATAAATAGGTATCGCCACGAGAGGTAATCAAGCATAAAACCTGATACCGCGGGTCCAAGGATTGGTGCACAGTTAAATGCAAGACCAATAATTCCCATTATTCGGCCCTTCTTCCCTGGGAGAGCATAACGAATTGCAAGAACATTGATAAGGGGCATCATCATTCCGGCACCGATTGCTTGGATCATCCGAGCAATTACTAGGAGGTTAAAGGAATTCGCTAACCCGCCGATTAAGGTTCCGCAAAGAAAAATTCCCGTAAAGAAGATAAATAGCCATTTAAATGAAAATCGTTTAATAAGGTAGGAACTAACCGGAATCATTAACGCATTGACTAACATATAACCGTTCGTTACCCATTGAACGTGGGCTTCACTAATATGAAAAACGTCCATAAATGTTGGCAATGCAATATTCATTAAGGTTGAACAAAGAATCCCGAAGAAAGTTCCAAAAACCATTATAATTAGGGCACGCCTAATTCGCTGGTCGCTCAAGAACATCGACTCCTTTTTAGAAAAATTAGCATAACTAATGCAGTAGTTTAGCAGATCTTGATCTAGGTCACAATAAGTATTTGGATTAAACCAGAAATTGTTTGACGCTTTTTATCGACAGGTGTAGATTTTAAATTGAGGTGAGGACATGGAAGAAAAAACAGATATTACGCCAGCAGAATGGCAAGTAATGCGAATTATCTGGACCCTCAGTAAAGCAACTAGTACCCAAGTAATTGAAATCCTTCAACAAAAAGTTGATTGGAAACCCGCAACAATTAAGACATTGCTCCGGCGTCTAGTGGAAAAAGGAGCATTAAAGACAACCCGTCAAGGCCGTGGCTTTATCTACTCCCCATTAATTAAGGAGCAGATTACCATGAACGAAGCCGCAGATCATTTGTTTAACAGCATTTGCGAGATGCATGTTGGTGCTACGCTTAGCCATGTAATAGATGATGCCGTTCTTAGTCGAAAGGATATTGAACAACTTCAAAAATTGTTAGCTGAAAAGAAGAAAAATGCCCCAGAGAAGGTTGAATGCAACTGTGTTCCGGGGATGCCCATGGATTGTGAGTAAGGAGGATCTTATTAATGGCTGAAGAAACAGTACCATCCCCAAGAAAACGTCTTCGGCGGATCATGCAGGTAATGCGTCAATATCACTTTTTGAGCAATTTTTATCATCAAAAAAATCCGGAAGAAGTTTGTCAGGCATTAGAAGAACTCGGCCCAACCTTTATTAAAATGGGGCAAATCCTTTCTACTCGTGCAGACCTGGTAAGCCCAGAATATATAAAGGCCTTACGAAAGCTTCAGGATGATGTTCCGGCTGATAGCTTCGCAAGTGTTAAAAAGACTTTTGAGACGGAAACTGGAAAAAAGATCAGTGAAGTTTTTAAGACATTTGATCAAGAACCATTTGCCTCAGCCTCGATCGGTCAAGTTCATCATGCTGAGTTAAAGGATGGGACGTCGGTAGTTGTTAAAATTCAGCATCCTGATGTTACTAAATTGGTAGATACAGATTTGGCGCTTTTAAAACGGGCGGTTGAACTACTGAAATACGTTCCAACTGGGATTACCGTTGTTGATCCCGTAAAAATCTTCAACGCTTTAAGTGACTCGCTAAGGAGTGAAATTGACACAATTCAAGAAGCCAAAAACGGGGTTGAATTTTACCGCCTTAATAATGGCCAGTCAATTATTCGGGTTCCTAAGGTTTACTTCAAATACTGCGCCCCTAAAATTTTGGTTAATGAATATATGCCGGGGAAGAGTATTAAGTACCTGGCTAACGCTTCATTAAGTACGAACCCTGAACAAGCAAAAGCGCAACGACAGGTTCGCCATGAGATTGCCCAAGTATTAGTTAAGAACTTCCTTAGGCAAGTCTTTGTCGATCACTTCTTTCAGGCTGATCCGCATCCAGGGAATATCTTAATTCGTCACCTGTCTCAGGATGAAGCTCAAACGGACCAGGTTGAGGTAGAAAAGAAATTAGAGAAGCAGATTGGCCCTACTAAAATCAGCTATCAGCAAGAGAAGAGCCTTCCACCATACCGGGTTATCTGGATTGACTTTGGGATGATGGGAAGAATTTCGCCAGCAACAGCGGACGGAATTGCCAAAATAGTATTGGCCGTTAATTCACAGGATATTCATGAGATCGGTCAATCAATTATTCCAATGTGTGAGCAAGTGGGACCGCTTGACGAGCAGAAATTCTATCGGGAACTTGGTAAATTCCTGCGGCCGTACTTGAATGCTGGCCTTGCTGAAATTAATTTCACTAAGATGCTCTATCAGATCGTTCAATTATGTCAAAATAATAATCTCCAGATTCATTCCCAAGTGACGATGCTGGTACGGGCATTTGGGATCCTAGAAACAATTATTGCTAAGCTTGATCCTTCACTTTCAATGTTGGAGGTTGCCCGACCATTTGGTAAGCAGTACTTGAAGCAGCATTTTGATTTGCGTACTCAATTAGATAATAGCTTGTGGGGAAGTTATCGTGCTGTGAAGAATATTACCCAAATGCCAGGGAAGCTGAACACCTTTTTTGATGCAATTAGTGATGGGGATGCTCGAATTAATTTTCATTACGCTGACCAGGAAAATCTAATGAAGTGGCTTAGTCGGATTGTTAACCGGATAATTATTGCAATTATTTTAGCAGCAATTATTGTTGGCTCATCGTTGTTAGTAGAGGGCAGTACTGGCCATCCGCACATCTACCGCCTTGGTGTCTTTGGCTATTCGTTAGCAATCATTATAATTGTCACAATGGCGGTTAGTGAATTGATTCGTCGCTACCGAAAATATCGTCGGCAGAAAAAGGAGTACGGGAAGAAATGATTATTTTAACTCTTTCTTTGTTGATCATTCTCCTGTGGTGGCCGTTACCCAAAAAGAATGAGTGGGCGTTGTGCTGGACTGGCTTGCTATTAATTTTGATCGGCGGACAAATTGGCTACCCGAAAACATTTACTGCGGTTAGCTTAGGAGTTGCAAGTCTCTTGAGCTGGCTGGAATCAATTAGGGCAATTTTGGTTCGTCACTTTTCAACAGACGCGCAGCTGATTAAGTATAATCAGAAGACATTTGGCTTAATGTTCTTAAACCTATTTATCTGCTTACCGCTACTATTTAAGTATCAAGGATATTTTACCTGGTTTAACCACCAGGTAATTTTGACTGCACTAATAGTTAATGGGATTACCACTCTTGGATTAGTAATTTTCTGGGGTGCAATTATTACTGCACAACTCCTTTCAAGACCTGTTAAGGCTGATTATTTAATTGCCCTCGGTGCTGGCCTGCGTCAGGGTAAAGTGCCGCCTGTTCTGACAGCGCGACTGCAACAAGCCATTGCCTGCTGGAAGTTAAATCATAACGCTACAATTATTGTTACTGGTGGTATTTTGCATGGTGAGCAATTATCTGAAGCCCAAGCAATGGCAAAGTATTTGATTAATCACGGAATCCCTCAAGACCGGATTATTTTAGAGGAGCAGGCGATGAATACCTGGGATAATTTACGCAACTGCCAAAGGTTATTGCAAAAGCAAGCTGATCCTAAGCAAAAAATTGTCGTTATAACTAGCTCATTCCACATCTTCAGAACCTTTAATTATTTACGAAAGCTGAAGTTATCCTGGCCGCTTGTTTCTAGCAAGACTCCGTGGAAGCTGCAGCCTTTAACCGTTGTTCGAGACTATTTAGGAATTATTCGTGATCATTATCGTAGTTGGTTAGCCATCCTGCTTGTTATCCTGGTTATTGCTGAGTTGCTTGGATGAAAATAAGTAGAGACCTGGAAAGACAAAATTTTTCCAGGTCTCTACTTATTTGTTAATGCTTTCGAACTTACCGCGTCTAAGTGTCTAAATCAAGGCTTTCTTTATTTATTTGCATAAACCGAAACTTCAATTAGGTTCTTGTCGGGATCATGAACGTAGATTGAAGTCATTGCTCCTTCAGAACCCTGCTTTTCTACAGGCCCTTCAACAACATCGACGTAATAACTATTAAAGTGGTGAAGAATATCGTCGACCTTATCTCCAGCAATTAAACAAAGGTCAGCTGATCCGACGGTTGGATGATTAGCCACCAATTTAGTTGGTCGGTCAACCTTTTGCAGCCGTATAAGCTGGTGACCACACCGGAGAGTAATTACATCATCATTACTTTGCTGGTCAATTACTGGCATGTCAAAGACTTCATGGTAAAAGCGCATGGACTCTTCAAGATTGCTAACGGTCAATACAATATGATCGATTCTTCGCATTTTCATAACTGATTCCTCTTTTCTCGGCTATTATTATACGATGTTCCGTTTTAGATTGGCAAACAGGAATTCAAAGCGTAAAATCAGTTGGTGGAAATGGAGGATAAAAATGAAAATAAAAAATTTGGTTGCGGTTGCTGCTTTCGCTTTCTTTGGTGGTATTTTTCGCTATCTATTCAGTTTTAATTTAGGTGAATGGGGGATCCTGATCGCTAATCTTGTAGGGTGCTTTTTGTTATCGTTTCTTACCTATTATGTAATTGAACGGGATCTTTTAGCCGGTTGGTTGAACTTAGGATTAGGAACAGGATTGATTGGGGCCTTTACAACGTTTTCGTCATTTATTACTAGTGTCTTAAAACTTAGTGAAAGCAATTTTTGGGTTGGCAGTGGTTACTTTCTGGTTAGTCTTCTAGGAGGGTTCTTTGCAGCCATTATTGGTTTTATTTTGGCGCAATTATTGGTAAGAATGGAGGAAGATAAATGATTTTAGTTGGTTTTGGTGCATCATGCGGTGCCCTCCTTCGTTACCTATTTACTTATTTGTGGAAGCAATTGCAAGTCGACTGGCCAGGAGCAACATTACTCATTAACCTTACTGGTGCGTTTTGTTTAGGAATATTAATTCACCGCTTTCCCACTAGTCAGTTTACGATCCTTTTTTGGGAAACCGGATTTTTAGGCGGCTACACAACTTTTTCAACGTTAAACACTGAATTAATTGCAATGTATAATGAGCATCAGTGGCGCAGTTTAATAATCTATGGCACTTTATCATATCTTGGTGGACTTAGCCTTGCTTGGCTTGGAATGCAGCTTTAAGCTTTAAAGAAAAGGGGAAGAGCTTTTGAATAAGGCAGTGCAATCAACGATTCCTGCAGAAATTGAAGTGCGGGGTGGTCGGGTTCATAATTTGAAAAATATTAACGTTAATATTCCGCTACATAAATTTGTCGCAATTTCTGGTTTATCTGGTTCTGGGAAAAGCTCGTTAGCAATGGGAATCCTGTATGAAGAAGGTTCCCGGCGGTACTTGGAAGCTTTATCTACGTATACGCGACGGCGGATCAAATTGGGTGCCCAGGCACAGGTTGATAGCGTTAAACACATCCCGTCAGCACTAGCACTTCATCAACGTCCAGCAGTTCCGTCTGAGCGAGCAACTGTTGGAACAATGAGTGAGATCTTTAATGTAATTCGACTAATTTTTTCTCGCTTAGGTTCACCTGTCTGTCCAAATGGCCACCGATTAAAGCCAAGTCTTGAGATAGCACAGGCGATGAGCAAGTCTGGAGACGAAATGGGCGTTTTAACCTGCACTGAATGCGGCGTGAAGTTTAATGCCTTTTCCGCTGAAGACTTTGCCTTTAATTCTGATGGGGCCTGCAAACGATGCCAAGGAACTGGCCGAGTTCGTGAACTAGACGAAGAAAAACTAATTGGCGATGAGAATCTGACGCTGGATGAAGGTGCAGTGGCTTCATGGCACCTTCCTGGTCGGAATTTTATGCCTCAAGTTGCTGAGCAGGCTGGCGTCCGAATTAACGTCCCCTATAAGGATCTTTCACCTAAGGAAAAGAACTTTGTCTTGAATGGACCAAGCAAGAAATACAAGATGGATTTTGTCTCGGGAACTGGTCGAGTCTTTCATGATTTTAATGCCTTGTATGAAAATGCTCATGAAGCAGTTCTTGAGTCGGCAAAGACAAGCAAGAGTGCTCGTGCACAGCAACGAATTAACGAATTCTTTCATTCATCTGTTTGTCCTGTTTGTCATGGGACCCGCTTACGACCGGAACTTCTAACTCAACTAGCTGGCGGAAAAAACATTGCAGAAGTCACTGATTTAACTCTTGGCGAACTTGAACAATGGAAGCAAAAGGTTCTAAGCGAATTGCCAACGAACATGGGTAAAATGGCAACTGCAATCTTTAAGCAATTTGATGACAATCTTCGCCCATTGTTAGAGCTTGGTTTAGATTACCTTTCCCTTTCACGGAACGGTAATACCTTATCAACTGGTGAGTTACAGCGAATTCAATTATCCCGGACATTACGGACACAGACAACAGGCGTTTTGTATGTTCTGGATGAACCGTCGATTGGTCTCCATCCCGATAACATTAACGGTCTCCTTCATGTATTTCATGAACTGGTTGAACAAGGTAATTCACTGGTGGTGGTTGACCATAATATTGATATTATTAGTGCTGCAGATTGGGTGATTGAGATTGGTCCTGGTTCTGGTGCCGAAGGAGGAAAGGTAATTGATCAGGGGACTCCTGCTGAATTAAAGCGGAAGAAAAGTTCACTAATTGGTCCATTTTTGAACGGTAAAGCCCGGATCAAAGTTCGCAAAACATCAAGTAAACGGGCAGCTTCTGAAACTAATTTTACAGTTAGTGACTACTTTAACCTAAAAAATGTTACTGCCACGATTCAAACAAATCAAATTACCGCAGTCACTGGATTTTCGGGTGCGGGGAAAACTAGTCTAATTCTTGATAGCTTAGTTCCGGCTTTAAAAGCTCAAGAGAAAGGGGAACCACTTCCCAAACAGGTCGACAACTTAGATACTCCACTCAAAAGTGTTGTCAGTGTTGATGCTGTTCCGGTGGGAAAGAGTACCCGTTCAACAGTTGCGACGTATACAAGTATCATGGATAATCTCCGGCGGCTTTTTGCGGCTCAACCAGCTGCAAAGGAGAAGCACTGGACTGCAAGTTACTTCTCTTACAATAATAAACAGGGCGCTTGTCCAAACTGTGGTGGGACAGGGATCGTAACCCTTGATATACAATACTTACCGGACATGCAGCAGGTTTGTCCCGTTTGTAACGGTGATCGGTATAATAAGAAAATTCAACAAATTAAGTGGCATGATTATTCAATCGTTGATTTGTTAAACCTCGATGTTCGCCATGCAATTCCGATCTTTAAGGATATACCGAAAATTCAGCGTGAATTAAAGCTTCTTGACGAGGTCGGCCTTGGCTATCTTCATCTTGGTGAAAGTACGCCAACATTATCTGGTGGAGAAGCTCAGCGGTTGAAACTCGTTAAGCATTTGAATCGTCAACAAAAAACAACTCTTTTTGTCTTCGATGAGCCATCGGTTGGTCTCCATCCCCTTGACGTCCAAGTCTTGCTTCAGGTAATGCAACGGTTAATTGATCGGGGAGCAACGATTATTATCATTACTCATGATGTCAACTTAATGGTAAACGCTGATTATTTAATTGATTTGGGACCACGTGGGGGTAGAAATGGTGGACGGATTGTTGCCCAAGGTCATCCAACTAGCCTCATTCATAACCCGAAGAGCTTAACCACTCAGTATCTTGCAGAATTCGTTAGCCATTTCCAAAATTAAAACAACTCTCCAAGGAGGATTCCCTGACTTGGAGAGTTGTTTTAGTTATTCAGTTTCTAACCGTTTTTTATGTTCGTCATCGATCTTTTTTACAATCAGGTAGATACCAATAAGGATTAGGATGCAAATGACGGCACTAATAATTCGTTTGAGACTACCCCGGAAGATCGCATCCCCACCAAAGGCATAGAGAAATGATGTTGGTGCCATTCCTACCAGAACCATTGCCATATATTGTCGGCGGTTGACGTTTAACTGAGCACCAGCGTAATTAACAAGGATACTGGGAATAACTGGGATCATAAAACCAATTGTCAGACCAATAAGGGGATGTTTTTGGTGCATTAATGATTTAATTAGTTTGTGTTGTTTAACCCTTTTTGAAAAATTAATTTTTCTGATCAAGCTCATTACAATACAGTTTCCAAGAACATTTCCCATCCAGTTAATAATAAAGCCAAAGAAGGGGCCGTAACAAAGTCCCGAAAGGATACAAATAACTGAATTTGAAAGGCCGGGAATAGAGTTTAAGACAGCGATTAAGCCAAGGAGAAGTAGAGAATTAGCGATCCCGTGGGCTCTAATCATGTGAAGGAGAATTTCTTTTTCGTGTGGTACGGGGTGGATTAGGACATCAATTTCTGGTTTATAGTTTTGATAAACAAAAATCACAATAATAATTGCTAAGAGAACTCCTAGGGCAATTAGCAATTTTTTGTTAAGAGTCTTTTTTTTCATTGTGTACTCTACTTTCTTAATAATTAAGGCCAGCATCTTTGAAGAGCTGAACGAGCGAATTACGCAAAAGCGGATCATGAGCGTAAATGTATGTGCCATACACGCCCCGCTTAAAAAGAACATTAAGAGAATTCATAATCATTCGTTCTTCAAGAGCTTTAATTTCTTGCGGATCCGTTAGATCATCGCGCTTTTTAAATGCTTCTGAATCGGTATATTTATCGAGATTAATTTGCAGCTTCTTGGTTCCGGGAAGTTGACTAATTGGCGGACCAATGATAATTCCCGTATAGTTTAAATCAAAGCCTTGACAGGTATAAATCGAGCCAACCTCATTAATTGTTTGGGGGAGTTCAGCCCAAGGAGTGACCGTATAGTTATATTGATCCCAGGGTAACCTGAATTGTCCCTCTTTAATATAGTGCTTACCGCCGTCAAGGGTTGAAGGGTATCCGGAAGTCGATAAGATTCGTGAAAGGCCAACCTCATCATTTCGCTTAACAATTGCCTGACGCATTTTTTCCGCATCGTCATAAATCCGAAAGTCATAATTTTGACGACTATTCTTTGGAATTGCTGCAAGTTCATATTGATCTGTAAAGTGATTAAACCAGTCGATCAGCTGATCACTAGCGGTCATCCTGAATTGATGATGGAGATGGTACTCTTTATGAGGGTATTGGTGAGTGATTTTTTCAAGCCGTTCAGAAGTCCATAAACTCTTCATTCTTAGAACTTGATATTGATCGAAAACCAAAACAACGACTTTAGCCCGTTTTATAATCTCGACTAACTGATTATCGTGATAAAAATTATTGTAGTGATCAGCTTTCGATAATAGAAGATGAGCTTCGTCAATTACGGCAATATCAATATTTTGCTGTTTCTTATCTAACTGATTAATTAGCGAAGTGGGGCGGGTGAAGTCTTTTTTATAAAGTCCCTTAATTGGGCCGGCAATTTCGCGATAAACTTTTAGAATTTCTGGATGATTAACCAGAAAGTAATTTTTAGTTTTAAAAAATGGCGAAGTTGGATCCTGACGAGCTGCTAGTTGGAATCGTTCGAAGAGGTTTGATAAAACAACACTTTTTCCCGTTCCGGCATCACCATAAATCGTATAGATTGCAGGAAAGTCGTTTTTTAAATGCTTTGCCGCAAATTCAGTAATGGAATTAACTAATTTTTCCTGCTCAGTTGTTAAGGTTTTAAATGGCGATAGTTTTTCGGTAGCTTTATTGGTAAGCTGGTTCAACACACTCATCCCTCTTTTAATAATCATGCTTAATTTTAAATGAGGAAGCGGTATTCGTCAATTTTAGTAATGACGAATTTCTGTAGTGAACTTTAAAAAGTGTTAAAATAAAATAAATGTTTTAAATTATCTTTACAAAAAAATATTAAATATCTAAATAAGCAACAAACGATTAGAAAGGGTGGCACAGATGAATCGACATCCAGATTACCTTCTAAACCGGGTTAATGAACCGGCTGATATTAAATCAATGTCTCTTGAACAGCTAAAGCAGTTAGCAACTGAAATGCGTCAGCTGGTTCTTGAGCGGGATGCAGCAATTGGGGGACACGTTGGCCCAAACCTTGGAATTATGGAAACAACGATTGCATATCATTATGTTTTTGATTCTCCTCACGACAAGGTTGTTTGGGATGTTTCTCACCAATGTTATCCGCATAAAATGTTAACCGGTAGAAAGATTGGCTTTATGGATCCAGATCATTATGAGGACATTTCTGGATATACTTCTCCTGAAGAAAGTGTCCATGACTTTTTTGAAATTGGACACACTTCGACATCCGTTTCTTTGGCAGTTGGCCTGGCACAAGCACGTGATTTAATGCATCCTGACTCCACTGATAATATCGTTGCCGTAATTGGTGATGGCTCGCTAAGCGGTGGGTTAGCCTTTGAAGGATTGAATAATGCGGCTAAGCTCCATTCTAATTTGATTATTGTTGTTAACGATAATCAAATGGCAATCGATAAGGATCAGGGCGGTCTTTATCAAGGGTTGAAGGAATTACGTGATACTAATGGTAAGGCAGAGAATAACATTTTCAAATTTATGGGCTTAGACTATAAGTATGTTGCTGATGGTAATGACCTTCAAACAATGATCGATGCCTTTAAGGAAGTTAAGAATATTGATCACCCAATTGTCCTTCATGTTAATACCTTAAAGGGTAAGGGATATAAGCCAGCCGTTGAAGATAAGATGGATTGGCACTGGCAGCCACCATTTGATATTAAAACTGGTGAGGTTAAGAAGCAGGAAAGCTCTGAAAACTATAGTGACGCAATCTTGACTGAGTTAGGTCATCAAATTGATGCCGGAGTACCGGTAGTTGCTCTAAATGCGGCTATTCCTGGTGTCTTTAACCTCAAGAAGTTCCAAGCTAAATATCCTGATCACTATTTTGATGTAGGCATTGCTGAACAGGACTCCATTACCACAGCAGTCGCCATGGCAACTGCTGGTGCACGCCCAGTTGTCTTTCAAAATAGTACGTTCCTTCAACGGGCATACGATCAATTGATCCATGATATGGCTCTTAATGATGCACCAGTAGTAATGATTGTCAGAGGTGGGACAATTGCGACGAATTCTGCTACTCACCAGGGAACGTTTGATATTTCAATGATTTCCAACTTACCAAACATTGAATATCTTGCCCCAACGAACGTTGAAGAATTGATTTCAATGTTAAAGTGGGCCCTTAGCCAAACCGAACAACCAGTGATAATTCGAGAACCTGAAAAGAAACTCCTTCACGGAAAAGTTAGTCAGGATGATTACAGTGTTATTCATTATGACGTAGCGCGTGAAGGTAGTGAAGTTGCTATTATGGCTGTTGGTGACTTTTGGCAATTAGGACTTGATGTCTGTGATCAACTGCAAAAGAAGTTAAATATTAACGCAACTTTGATTAACCCGAAGTCCTTAACCGGAATTGATCAAAGTTATCTGCACCACCTTTCAGAAAATCATGATGTTGTTGTTACCTTGGAAGATGGTAACGTTAGCGGGGGCTTTGGTGAGACTATTTCTCGTTATTATGGACCTAAAGCAATGAAAGTCTTGAACTTCGGTGCTCCTCGTGAATTTGCTGATAACGTTCCACTAGAAGTCCTTTATGAGTGGTATCATTTAACACCAGATCAAATTGTTGATGACATTGAAAAGGTTATTCACGCCCTTTAAAATAAAATTTTTTTCGTGCAAAAAGAGATTCCTTCCGTATTGGTATTATGTAAGCCAATTTGGGAGGAATTTTTTAATGAGTAATAAAAAATCAATTATTAAGCAATGTGTTGGGATTACTTCCGCAACAGTTCTAATGACAATGGCAGTTTCGGTTGGCACTGGTCACGGTGCAAGTCAGAAACCAAGTCAAATCACCAGTAGCCAGCAGCTAGACAATCAGAATGAGATTCGTCAAATTACGAGGATCATTAAAATTGATGATCCTTATAAGGGGATGCAGACGGTTAAGCAGACGGTCACTTTTAAAAGGATTGCTAATAATTGGCAACCACAGGCACCTAGTATTTGGCCGTCATTTTTTACACCAAATTATGACGATTTTGAACCAAGTATTCTGCAGGTGCAAGCACAGCCAGTATCAGCAGATGATTCTGATCAAACCATTTCAGTAACATATCATCAATATAAGATTACAGATCGGGAACGGCTAGTTGAAGCTCGACCATCATTTTATGGCTATGATGAAAACTTTAAATTTACGGGAAAGGTTTTGAATACTACGACACTTAAGGTTGGTCAATGGTATGATGTTCCTCCTGCACCAAAGGGATTTGAATATTGTTTTCCTGAGTCAGTGCCAAAGCGCCTTAAGCTATACCAAAGTAGACAAGAACCATTTAAACTTGTAATTCGGCCGCTTCAAAAGCTTAACGAACAACCAGGAGGAAAAAAGGACGATCAGGAAGCAACAAACAATGAACAACTAATCACTCATCCAGAAGAAAAGAAGTTGGTAACCACTGGAAGCCAAACGGAATTACTAACTAGTAATGATAGTGAAACGCAAACAACCGTAGCTCAACAACAAGATCAGGGACAGCAGACAGCTCCTCCAAGCAGTAAGGATGAAGAGACTCAAAGTAAGCAGTTGGGAAAAGATACTGAAAGCCAAACGGATAACCATGAAATTAGTACCAGTGATACTCAAACTGAGGAAGTTAACGTTGAACAGCAAGAAAGTCAAACTAATGAAGTGCAAAAAAATGATCATGCTACCCAAACAGAGTTAGTGGATGAAAAACAACCGAACCAGAGTAGAATTGAGGAAAAGGTTGATCCGGTGTCACAAGTTGCCTTAATGGGGGATGACCATCGCCCTAATCATGCTAAACATGAAAGTAAAAATAATGCTAATAAGGTAGCCAAAGAAACCCAGACAGAAGCAGTTCTGCGTCCTAATTCAGAATCCCAGAAAGAACAAGAAACCCAAACAACAGAAGCCAAACCGGAAACTGATAACCAGCAAGTGGCAGAATCGACGCAACATGATGTCCAAACACCTCGCAACCAGCAATCTGACAATGAAGAAACGTCAATGAGAGATGCGGATATTCAAAAAATTCTTGATCAAGATTCAGCTTCTTTAAGAGAATTAGGCAGTAGCAAGAATAAGGATAAACGACAAAAAACAAGTCTGCCACAAACCGGGAACCAGACAGATAATCGAACAACATTTGTTGGGTTAGTAATCACTGGACTAGTTACCATTATTACAATGCTTTTCTGGAAGCAACGAAGGAAAGAATAAAAAAATATTAAAAAAGACTTGCATTTTTAATTTTCTAATAGTATTCTAATGGCATTGAAAGAAATGAATTGGAGGAATTAATTATGTCAAGTCAAAAAGCAATTATTCAACGTCTAACCTCCACCTCAACCACAACAACAACTACCGTGGTTGAGTACCTTTAATATTTAATAAATTCTGTAAGTTAACAGCTATCCAGAAGTTACTCAACCGCCTATCAAATGATTTGAACCTGGTTGAGAGGAACTTTTTGGGTAGCTTTTTTAGTTGAAGGAAATGAGGAGTTAGACATGAGTGAAAATAAAGCAAAACTAAATCGGACGATGACGCCTGGACAGATGGAAATGATTGCGATTGGTGGAACAATCGGTAGTGGTCTTTTCATGGGTGCTACTTCCACTATTAAGTGGACTGGTCCTTCCGTTCTGCTGGCATATGCCTTTGTTGGCTTAGTTCTTTATGGTGTTATGCGGGCTCTTGGAGAATTAATTTATATTAGTCCAGGAACTGGTTCCTTTGCGGATTACGGTTCAAAGTATATTCATCCAGTTGCTGGATATTTAACGAAGTGGAGTAACGTCTTCCAATTTATTATTGTTGGGATCTCTGACATTATCGCAATGAGTCAATACCTAAATTATTGGTGGCCAAACCTTCCAGACTGGATTTCTGGATTAATAATGATTATTATTTTGACGTTAGCAAACCTAGCATCAGCAAAAGCATATGGCCGACTGGAATTCTGGTTTGCGATGATTAAGGTTGTCACGATTATTGCCATGATCATCCTAGGCTTATTGGTTATCGTTCTTGGGTTGGGTAATAACTGGCATCCAGTTGGAATCTCTAATCTGTGGTCCCACGGTGGTTTCTTCACTGGTGGCTTTATGGGCTTTATGTTCTCACTATCAGTAATTGCAGGTTCTTACCAGGGAATTGAGTTATTAGGGATCACTGCTGGTGAAGCTGAATCACCGCGGCATGCGATTGTAAAATCAGTTAAGTCTGTTATCTGGCGGATTTTAATCTTCTATATCGGTGCAATTTTCGTAATTGTTTCTATTTACCCATGGAATCAATTGAAGTCAGTTGGTTCACCATTCGTTGAAACCTTTACGAAAGTTGGGATCACTGGGGCAGCCGGAATCATTAACTTTGTTGTTTTAACGGCAGCTCTTTCTGGTGCTAACTCTGGTATTTACAGTGCTAGTCGGATGCTGTTCAAGCTTTCTGTTGATGGGGAAGTACCAAAGTTCTTTAGTAAGCTTTCTAAACGGGTTGTTCCTAATGTCGCAATCCTCACGATTTCTTTCTGGATCTTCCTTGGCTTTGTTGTTAATGAATTAATGTCAATCTTTAGTTCTGCTGCTCAAAATATTTTCGTTATTGTATATAGTTCTAGTGTTCTTCCGGGTATGGTACCATGGTTTATCATTCTCTTGTCTGAGCTTCACTTCAGAAAAGAACATCCTGAACAACTTAAGGATCACCCATTTAAGATGCCGCTTTATCCGGCTTACAACTACTTTAGTCTGATCGCTCTAACGGTTATTCTCCTCTTCATGTTCTTTAACCCCGACACTCGGGTTTCAGTATCAGTTGGTGTTATCTTCCTGATCATCATGAGTATTATCTACCGTGTTCGAGTGCACGAAGGAAAAGAAAAGTAAAAAGATTAATTAAGGCAGCTTTTGTAAGTCCCCTTAAACAGGATTTACAAAGCTGCCTTTTAATTTTGCTTTACTGCGCCAGTTGAATAGTTAATCGTAATATTTCTTTGGACATTTGGCACGAAAACATTATATTCTAAAGAGCCATCGCTAGATTTAGCTTCGATGTGAGCACCAGCCGGAACAATATTATTACCGTCATAAATATTTGTGACCCGGTAGCGAACTTGTTTATTTTGATCTAGTGCTTTTCGGACCAGACCTTCATAGTAGTTTTGTCCTGTTGAATTTTTATTTCGTGCTTCATTTGCCCAGGCAGTTTGCGTGGCAATATTAGATGGATTTGATTCGGATGCATCAAATCCATGAATACCGCCAACTAGCGCATAACCAAGAAGGTGTCCCCGATCGTATGCGTGATTGTACCCACCCTTAAGATTATGAGCCTGAAGAAAACCAGCTGGTCGCCAATTCGTAGCACCATTCCCAGTAGCAGTTCGATTTTTATATTGACGAGTTGTTCTGTTTAACCAGGCATCACCTTGCCAGGCTCTTCCTTGGCGGTCAAGATGATTTACAGCATAGGGAGCACTTGCAATCTTAGCGTTAAGATTAGTTTGGTTATTATTAATAATAAATGCACCAGCTTTATTCCAAGTAATTGCAGTACCAAGTTGTTGGCGAACAGCCGGAGTCAAAACTGAACTAGCCTGTTCCTGAGTTGGTGGCAATGTTTTTTGATAGCTGTGACTAGTTTTCTTCCAGTATGCAATTTTACTAATATGGTTTAATGAAGCACTCGTTAGCTTAGGCTGCTGGATAACTCCAGTAACTATTAATAAACCAACAAGAGCAAATAAAAGGTGATAGAGTCGTTTTCTAAATTTCATAAATTTACTCCATTTCTCATGATTTCAATATCTATTTTACTAGTTTGAACATACGTTTGGAATGATTATTTAGAATTAATTTATAAGTTCATTTTGCTTAATAAAATTGACACTTTCAACCGCTTTCACTAAAATTAAGGTAGTTATGATGCACTTGTTTACTGAGAAGGGAGTCGTCAAAATGTATTATTCAAACGGGAATTATGAGGCCTTTGCTCGGCCAAAGAAGCCTGCTGGCGTCGATAAGAAACACGCCTACATTATTGGTGGTGGGTTAGCTGGCTTATCAGCAGCCGTGTTTTTAATTCGTGATGCTCAAATGCCGGGTGAGAATATTCATATTTTAGAGGAATTACCAGTTGCCGGTGGTTCACTTGATGGTGAAGATCGTCCTGGAATTGGTTTTGTTACTCGTGGGGGACGGGAAATGGAGAACCACTTCGAGTGTATGTGGGACATGTACCGTTCAATCCCATCACTTGAAATTCCAGGTGCTTCCTACCTTGATGAATATTACTGGTTGGATAAGGAAGATCCAAACAGCTCTAACTGTCGTTTAACCTATAACCGGGGGAATGAAGTTCCGTCGGACGGTAAATATGGCCTAAGTAAGAAGGCAATTAAAGAGTTGACTAAGCTTATTATGACTCCTGAGGAAAAGCTGGGAAGGGAGACCATTGGCGAATACTTCTCTGATGATTTCTTTGAAAGCAACTTCTGGGTTTATTGGTCAACAATGTTTGCGTTTGAACGGTGGCACTCCTTAGCCGAAATGCGTCGTTACATGATGCGGTTTATTCACCATATTGATGGTTTACCGGACTTCACTGCACTGAAATTTAATAAGTATAACCAATATGAATCAATGACCAAGCCGCTATTAGCCTACCTGAAAGATCATCATGTCAAGATTGAATATGATACCCAGGTAAAGAACGTTATTGTTGATACTCAGGGTCATCAAAAGCACGCTAAGCGGATCTTATTAACTCAAGCGGGTAAAGATAAAGTCATTGAATTAACGGATGATGATCTAGTCTTCGTCACAAATGGTTCAATTACGGAAAGTTCTACCTACGGAAGTCACCATCAGGCAGCTCGACCAACACAAGCACTTGGTGGCAGTTGGAAATTATGGGAAAATCTAGCTCGACAGTCAGCTGATTTTGGTCATCCTGACGTCTTTTGTAAGAATCTTCCGGGAAGAAGTTGGTTCATTTCCGCTACCGCAACCGTTAAGAATCCGCAAGTTGAACCGTATATTGAACGGTTAACTAAACGGGATCTCCATGATGGCAAAGTTAATACTGGTGGGATCATTACGGTTACGGACTCTAATTGGATGCTTTCCTGGACGATTCACCGTCAACCACACTTCAAGAAACAAAAGGAAAACGAAACCATTGTTTGGATTTATGGCCTGTACTCTAATACAAAGGGTAACTATATTAAGAAACGGATCGTTGATTGTACCGGTGAGGAGATTACCAAGGAATGGCTATACCATCTTGGGGTTCCTGAAGCATTAATTGATGATTTGGCTAAGGAAAGTTCAATTAATACTGTTCCGGTATATATGCCATTCGTCACTAGTTACTTCATGCCACGGGTTAAGGGCGACCGTCCAGATGTTGTTCCGGAGGGTTCTGCTAACCTGGCATTCATTGGTAACTTTGCCGAGTCACCTAGTCGTGATACCGTATTTACCACGGAATACTCCGTACGGACTGCAATGGAAGCTGTTTACACTCTATTAGATGTTGACCGTGGTGTCCCAGAAGTCTTCAACTCCATTTATGATCTTCGGGAACTAATGCGGGCAATGTATTACATGAACGATAAGAAACCGTTAAAGGACATGGATTTGCCAATTCCAAAGATTGTTGAAAAGCCGCTATTAAAGAAGCTCCAGGGAACGTGGATTGGTGAATTAATGGAGCAACAGCACTTACTATAAAGATGAAAGAAGCTGGAAATTTCCGGCTCCTTTTTTATATAGCTTATCGGGGAACCACTTGCAAAAAGGGATTAAATAGTCGAAAATAAAACTAATATATTTATTGATAGTAAAGGATTATGGTCATGACAGAAACTGCTGATATAAGAAAAATTCATATTGTTTTTGATGGTCAAGAAACACCACCGTTAAAGATCCACCAATTATTTGATTCACAAAAATACGATCAATTAATTGCGGTAACTGGGGAGATTACTGCTGACTTTATTAATAAGTACCTTAGTAAGTTTATCAGTATTGATGTGGCGTTAAGCTCTCATTCAACAAGTGAATTAAGTGCTGATGAGATGGTAACGAAGGTTGCACTTACCAACGCTCTCCTTAGTTCAGCTAATAAAGAAGCTGCCAAACTCTTTTCAGCGCTAACAAGTGATAATCAAACCAATGTCCTCAATAATCTTTTTCGCGTATCAATCGCGCCAACTCAGGTTATTCATTCTAAGTTTTACTTGTTAAGCAATTCAACCACTCATGATACCCGTGTGATTCTTGGAAGTGTGGATTTAGATGAGGCTTCATTTGATGCTCACCGAAATCAATTTGAAGAAGTATTGGTATTTGATAATGATGTCCGCTTATACCAAAACCTTGCTGACCATTTTAAGAAGGATTTAAGGCCAGTCTTGAAGCCTTTCTTTACTTCAAATTTGGTAAAAGCAGCTCAAAAGCAGGTTGAAGAGGGAAAAAAGGATCAGGATAGCGGTAAGAAGTCAGTCAAGGGACCGGTTATCCTTGATAATGAGACGACAGATAAGATCGCCGAAACAGACATGGTGGATCTATTGAAGCATGATCTTCAGCATGACATTGACCATAATCTTGTTCCTGAAATGATCACAAAGTCAATGCGTGATATTACCATGGATCGATCTCAAGCAAAGGAAAAAATTGCCAAGCAGGTTAAGCAGCATGATACGATCTATACTTTACAAAAAGAAGCGGTCTCTCCTCGGGCTGCTAAGCCAAAACTAAAGACTCGAGAAAAAATTACCAAGCAGGTTCAGGATGCTTTGATCAGTGGAATGTCACCACAACAACGGGATGCCGAGAAAAAATACACAACTTTCCTGTATGATCGGCCAATGGAACGGAACATTGCAAATAACAATAGTGGCCTTTATGTTCCTAACGATACAGGAACACACCCAATTCCGTTCGGCAAAATCGCGACTATTTCTGAAATTCGTGACGGTTTAAAGAGTATTGATGCTGTTATGAAAGGTTACCAGCAGTTTGTCGTTGATTATGATGCTGATTATGGGAAACGGTTCTTTGAAGCAATTTTGTATAGCTTTACTGCACCATTTTTATGGGAAATTCGTTCTAAAACTAGTTTGAATCCAGAAGATGGAAATGACGTTCCTAATTTCTTAATTTTAGGGGCAACAGCTGGTTCAGGGAAGTCAACCCTTCTCCGGATTATTAATCAGCTTACGTGGAATACCGATCGCTCATTAATTGACTTTGGAACAATTTACCCGTCCCAAACCCCGCAAAAGAAGGCAAAGACTGTTGAAGCGATGGAACATTATGTGAAACTCGGTAGTTCATACCCGGTTTTGTTAGATGAAATTGAACCATACTTCTTCCAACAAGATCAATATAGTCGGCACTTGATTGTTGACATTATGAATGAACTTGTAAACCATCCCCACCCAATTGCTCCATTAATTGGAACAACTAATTATGACTCAGGCTTTACCATGCTTCGGGAAACCGCTCGGCGTACTTATTACCTGCAAATTGATAAGGTCATTGATGAATCACAAAAAGGAGCAGCTAACCAGTATATCTTTAATGTTCGAAAGACGTTGAATAACACGCTTTTTAAGGATTTTGTAATGCGGATGGCTAACCTTCTTGAAGATGATGAAACACCATGGCGAGACTTCAATTCAGCTACGGGAAGACTCGATTTTCTTGCTATAACTAGGCAGTTATTTAAGAACTATTATGAAATGGCTAATCTTCCATTGCCCGATTACTTCTCCGAGACAATCTGTGATGACTTTAAGGAAAGTTCGCGAAATCGGTGGGCTAAACTTTACCTGACCCAGCAAGATGATTTCCAGTATCGTCAGGGGGATGATAGTTTACTATTCGATATTTCAAAGCTGAACACGTTTAACGGGTTTACGGCTGATAGTATTGAAAAATACCGGAATGCTTTGCCGATCGAACTATGCGTAGACGGAATTAATGGTAAACGGGGGAAGTTTGTTGAAATCAAGGCTCCGGAATTCTTCCGTTGGATTGGTGAACATAATCCTTACGAGAAAGAAACCACGGTTGTGAATAATGATGAGCAGTCAACTGCTACTGTTGAAGAAGAAAAGCCAAAGAAGAAAGGGTTCTGGGCCCGTTTGTTTGGTTAAAACGAACCGAGATGATAATGAATGCGACGGCTAGTAAAGAGCTTTGCTGCAATTATTAGTATTTTATTAATACTAGTATTAGTTATTCAATTTATCGTACTTTTGCCGTTACCTAATCATTCATTACGAACTAGCAACGAGCGATCAACTATTCGTTATAGTGAAACGCCAACAGTAATGATTCCCGGCTGGGGAGGCAATACAACCACTTATCGTCGAATGACCCGATACTTTGAAAAACATAATTATGCGCAAAAGGTAATGACAGTTTGGGTTTCGCCAACTGGAACTGTTAAGACTGGTGGCGATTTCCATCAGCAGAAAAATTCCCTTATTCAAGTGCTATATAATTGGAATTATAATGCTTCCTACCATCCTCAGGTTCACCAACTAACTAGAGTACTCCAACTTCTTCATGATCGTTACCACATTAAACGAATGAATGTGATTGCTCACTCCTATGGGGGAACTGAATTTATTCATGCCTATATGGGTTCAAAACAACTGCAAAAAGATATTCAACTCCGCAAAGTTGTTTTTCTCGGCGTACCGGTTGAGGAAAGCTTTGGGGTTAAAGTTAAATTTGTTCCTAATTTAAACCGTAAATCAAAGGATCGTAATTTCCGGCAGTTAGGGTGCCAAATGAGGAAGTGGCGTCCTAATTCTACCGTTAAGATTCTTAATATAATGGGTGGGAACGACGAGGAAGTCCCATGGATCCAATCTGAAATGCTTCAATCACTTGTTAAAATTCATCCAGAGATCCGTTATCAGCAAGTAGTTGTTCCGAAAACTAACCATTTTCAGCTTCATGACCGAAAAATAATTTTACAACGAGTTGGCCAGATGCTATGGGGGAAAGATTAATATAAGGACGTGATTTAATGCAAAAAGAGCATGGTCAAGTGACCGGAATCATTTGGTGCGGTCCAGAAGATTTAGCGGTTTATCAACTAGTTAAACAATATGCAGAAAAGCAATCATTAACGGTTTCTGCAGCGGCTAAAGAATTGGTAAAAATTGGCCTTAAAGACGTAATGACAAAATAAAACAGAGCATTGCTACTTCTTTCTCTTAGTTAGGGGACAGAATAGCAAAGCTCTGTTTTTATTTTTACTTATTTTTTAGGTAAAATGCCAAGCATATTAATAGTAGTAAGACAATAATTGCCAAACGCGGGTTTAATTTGAACAGCTCATGCATTGCATGGACTTCACCGATACCAACAGGCAATGAAGGTAACAATAATACCAACTCCTTATAGTTAATAGGTGGTTGGTATTATTATCAGCATTTTGCTAAGAAATTGCAACTGATAGCTACTAGTTAATATCTTGCGTTTCCTTAGCCCGATCTTGAAGCCTAAAAGAAAGGATTAGGGCAATTATGACCAAGACAAGTGTAAAGTAAATTCCATAATGGAACCCATTAGTAAATTTAACGGCTGCAGTACCATTAATATTTTTTTGACCAAGTTCGAGGAAACTAGTCGCAAATGCGGTTGCCAATGCGCCAACAATTTGCTGGAGAGTATTGAGAATTGTACTTCCGTCTGCAGATTCGAGGCCATTTAGGGAATTTAGCGAACTAGTTTGTGCAGGAGACATTGCAAGGGGACAACCAATCATTAGAATGACATGAGCCGCAATGATATAGCCAACTGATGAATGTTCCGAGGTGCAAGCGAACATAATGGCTCCGATTAACGCAATAACTAAGCCAAACATTACTGGTTTCCTAGCACCGATATTATCGTAAAGTCGTCCGGCAAGGGCAGATGTAACGGCATTAATCACTCCCCCAGGAAGCATAATCATACCAGTAAGAGCGACCGGAATTAACAAACCATTTTGCAGGTAATTTGGTAATAAGTACATTGCAGAAAGGATGATCCCGAAATCGAGCATCACTAATAAAGCTCCTGTTCTAAAGGCAGGAATCTTAAATAACCTTAAATTAAGAATCGGTTCCGTTAAGTGGAGTTGGCGGTGAACATAGAATCCTAGAACAACTACCCCGACTATTAGTGCTGAGAGAACAGGGACTGATAACCAGCCATCACGACTAGAAAGACTAGCGCCAATAACTAAACCGGAGAAGCCAATTGCGGATTCAATAATGGAAAGCCAATCAACGTGTGGCTTTGTAATGTTATTGACGTTCTCTAATGAAGTCATCGCGAAAATTAACGCTAAGGCTAAGAAAGGAATAAATAACCAGAAGATCCAACGCCAGGAGAGTTTAGCAAGAATTAGTCCGGTAAGTGTTGGACCAATTGCTGGTGCAAACATAATCACTAATGCACAAATTCCTAGAACAGCACCAAGTTTTTGGGGCGGAAAGATTTGCATTGCTACGGCAAACATTAACGGGAGAATCAAACCAGTTCCAATCCCCTGTACCATTCGGCCAATTAGCACTCCCGGGAAATTATTTGCACAAGCAGAGATAACCGCTCCGATAATAAAGCTCGCTAAACCAAAGATAATGATCTGACGAGTTGTAAACCATTTTGAAATTAGGCTTGATAAGGGAAGAATAATTCCAATAACAAGCATATATCCAGTAACTAACCACTGAATTGTTGCCATATTTACACGTAAGGACAACATTAACTTGGGGAGTGCAATATTAAGTGAGGTTTCACTTAGCATCCCCACAAAAGCCCCTAATAGCATCGCTACCATTGCTAGTTTAGGATGCGAAAGCTGCTTTCGTGCAGTATTATTTTGAGTATTATCCATTATATATCTTCACTCCTTTACTCAACGATTGATTAGTCTACCAGATTTAAAATTTTTTCGTAAGCACTTTTTTCATTCATATGCTAAAATATGATCTGATTGTTTTAATTAGAGGAGGAAATTTCGTGGGTCAAAAGACAAAGACTGTTTACTTCTGCGCCGGTTGGTTTACAGATAATCAAAATAAGGCTTATAAGGATGCAATGGAAGCAATTAAGGAAAATCCAACGGTTGATGTAGAAAATTCATATGTTCCATTAGAGCATCAATATAAGGGGCTTAGGGTTGATGAACATCCTGAGTTGTTAGAGGACCGTGAATGGGCAACAGCCACCTATAATGGTGACCGAGTTGGTGTTTCAACCAGTGATTTATTATTAGCTGTTTATATTCCTAAAGAAGAAGATGTCGGAATGGGTGTTGAACTGGGGATGGCTTCCGCACTTGGTAAGCACATCCTGGTTGTTATTCCAGATGAAGATTGGGGAAAGCCGATTAACCTGATGAGTTGGGGAATTGCTGACCGATTCATTAAAATGTCTGAATTAGCGTCTTTTGATTTTAACAAACCAGCCTTTAACTTCTATGATGGGGCTGTTTACTAATTTAACGAGCCAAGACTAAAAAAACAGTGTCCACGATATAAGAATTGGTGAGACACTGTTTTTTATTTTTTAAGTTTACATAATATATTTTCAATTGTTAACGTAAGAATTGATTCTCAATTTCATAAAGTAAACCATCATGATTGTTATCACGTTGAGTAATCTGGTCAGCAACTCGCTTTAAGTCAGGGGTAGCGTTTTTCATTGCGAAGCCGGTACCACTTTCTTGGATCATTTCAAGATCATTGCTAGTATCGCCAAATGCAATCACGTCAGCAAGACTTCTACCAGGAAAATGACTAATCAGTTCTTTTAGTCCAGCTGCCTTGTTCACCCCATATGGTAAAATATCGATTCCACAGGCACCGCTATAAGTAGCCTGGACCATTTTAGGGAAAGCGTTGTTGATGGATTGAATTACTCTTTCAATTGCTGATAATTGTGGATGACTTTTAAACCAATTCAGGTTAACGTTATATATCGGTTCGTTAACCTGGGCGAGTGATGAGAAGTAGTGGTGATGGGGGTAGAATGGTACGGGAACATCTTTGAATTTGCTGCCAATAAAGGTATTTGAAGCCCCCGAAAGTGAAAAGAGATCCGGATGATAATTTTGCTGAACAAGAAACTCAATTAAATCTTTTAGTAGAGGTTGTGGATGGACATGGCTGATTACATCTTGCTCATTGATGACTATCCGGCCACCGTTTTCGGCAACAAATGTATCCACTGGGCATCCCTGGAAAATTGATTGAACAGCATCGTAGCTATTTCCCGTCGCAACGATTAGAAGAATTCTCTTGTTGAGAAGTTCCTGATAGTCACGGTTAAAGCGTTGCCGATCAAAATGATCATGGTCGTCGTATAAGGTGCCATCAATATCAATTGCGATGAATTTTTGTGGTAACATGGTATCCTCCTTTTTACTAGAGATTAAATTCTCTAGTTTTATCAATTACTACTTACTATTTTACTAGAAAAGGATTAAAATAAATTATGTAAGGCGCCCTTAGTGTAATGGATAGCACATGAGATTTCGGTCCTCATGATCCGAGTTCGACTCTCGGGGGGCGCATTGTTAATAAAACTTGATAAATCTTGAAGAGTCTATAATCGTTGATGATTAAATGGTTGTAGACCTATTGTTTTTTTAGGAATTCCCAAAAAACATCAAAAAATTTAATTTCTGCATATATATGTGAGCAGAATTATAGTTTATTTAAGCAAAAAAAGTCGATCATTTATTTGATCGACTCTTTTCATAAATACCTGACTTTGGCGCAAGGCCTCCATCAGTTAACGGTCTTACCGTTAATTCAATACATATATAATACTATTTTATATTTAAGTGGTCAATCATTTGAGTAAGTATTGTGAAAAAGGTGTTCAGCTTAGTATTGTCAGCGTACCACTCTTTGTGACGGTGAAATCGTTTAATAAGCCTTTTTCCTTGTCTGATACGGTGTTCGCTCATTTTTTTACTTTCGATAATCTTGTGTAAGTAAAATAGCGAAATTAAATCATTTACTTTCAAATCTTGTAAATATCCATTTGAAACACCCATTAATCTTGTAAGAGGCAAGTTTAAAATAATAATTTACATTGTCTAGCATATATCGTGCGTCTTTAGTAGTTGTAATTTCAAACTTAATCCCTTTTTCTTGCATATGCTTAACAAGTTGAGCACTGTTTAACATTGGCTTATCCATTGGTGATATTACCTCACTTTTGTATTAATTAGTTTTTTAACGTCGATCATTTTGTTAGGCATAGGACGTAAATTGAATATATTTTTCAATAGAATAAAAGCATTTTTCTCGACATTAATCTATTAAGTATGGTTATCTTATAAGTGTAAAACAATCATGACTTTAAGGGGGGCGAAATCTCATGAATCAAGAACAGAAAAAAGAAGCATTAGCAAAATTAACGCCAACACAATATGCAGTTACCCAAGAAGCGGCAACGGAACGGCCATTTACAGGAAAGTACGATCATTTTGATCAACCTGGAATTTATGTAGATGTTGTCAGTGGTGAACCGTTGTTTTCTTCCTTAGATAAATATGATGCGGGATGTGGCTGGCCATCTTTCACGCAACCAATTAAGCACCGGGCAGTTAAAGAAAAACGTGATCAATCATTTGGAATGGAAAGAACTGAGGTCCGCAGTAAAGATAGTGATTCTCATTTAGGACATGTCTTCACCGATGGTCCGCAAGATCGTGGTGGATTACGATATTGCATCAATTCTGCCGCATTGCGATTTATCCCGGTTGACCAATTAGTTGCTCAAGGATATGGTGAATATCAATCACTTTTTAAATGAAATCTATTATAATTTAAATAGTAACATTAAGGAGTGTGATGACGATGGAATTAACCGGGATTAAAGAGATTGCAAATATTGGTGCTGGGACAATGGGTCACGCAATTGCTCTTCAATTTGCAATGAACGGTTATAATGTCAAAATTTATGATCGTGAACAAACGGGACTTCAGCGTGGCAAAGAGCTAATTAGTCATGATTTGAAAACATTTGTTGACGCTGGAATGGTTACAGAAAAGCCGGAAAAAATTTTAAGCCGATTAACTTATACAACTAATCTTACTGATGCTTGTCAGAATGCGGATTTTGTAATTGAATCAATTGTCGAGAACGAGGAGATTAAGAAGTCGGTTTGGACGGAAATTGAGAAGATCGTTAAAGAGTCAGCAATTTTGGCAACTAACACTTCGGGATTAAGTCCAACTGCCTTACAAAGTGTCCTTCAGCATCCAGAACGGTTTGTCGTTGCTCACTTTTGGAATCCTGCCCAATTGATGCCGTTAGTTGAAGTTGTTCCTGGTAAGAACACTAGTCAAGAAACGGTTAATGTGACGGTCGAACTCATGAATAAGATTGGTAAACACGCAGTACCACTTAAGAAGGAAGCACTTGGCTTTGTCGGTAACCGAATTCAGTTAGCGGTCTTACGTGAGGCCTTCCATATTATTGACCAAGGAATTGCTAGTCCAGAGGCAGTTGATGACATTGTTAAATATAGTTTGGGACGCCGCTGGAATTTAGTTGGTCCAGTTGCCAGTGCTGATCTCGGCGGGTTAGATGTTTTTAAGAATATTAGTTCATACTTATATGCAGACTTAGCTAACGAAACCGGAACGGATCCAGCACTTGCTAAAAAAGTCTCTCAAAATGAATTAGGATTAAAGACAGGGAAAGGATTCTTTGATTGGCAAGGGGATGCCAGCAAGAAAATTGTTGAGCAACGTGACCAAGCTCTCCTTAACCAGCTTAAAGATGATCAAAAATAATTGCTGAAATAAAATTAGCTCTCAGAGGAAATTAAATGGACAACTACATGTCTAACTGATTTTCATTGCGTCTGAGAGCTAATTTTAGTTTTAAATGGAATTATAGACAAAGAGCGATTCTAAAGGCATAAATTTCTGAGGTGGAAGTGTTATTTGTATATAATAACACTTCATAAATACTGATATAATAGGATTGTGTTTTAAAGAAAATAGGAGATGTGTTATTATTGTGAATAACGGAATAATAACATTACTAATGTTAGGTGGAGAAAATGAAACAATTAGTACTACCAATTAAGGATTCGAATATTCTTGCTGATGTTCAAGACACACTCCTTCACAATTTTAAGGCTGGTCGACGGAACTACACCATTTTTCAAGTTGGTAAGGCGACCTTGCTACGGGTTAGCGACGTTTTACGTTTAAAACAATCAGATGTCTTTGAAGAAAATGGTCTGTTGCGAGAACACGCCTTTATTAAGGATAAGAAAACCGGTAAACAGAATACGCTATATTTACGACCGGTGAATAACGATTTACTAATGTATCAGCAATGGTTAAAAAAGATGCACCTTGAAGGGACAACCGAATGGCTCTTTCCATCAACTACAAGACCGACGAAGCACATTGATGAGCGACAATTCTATAACATAATGCATGAAGTCGGCGAATTATTAGATATTAATTATTTAGGGACACATACAATGCGCAAAACCGGTGCTTATCGGGTTTACGTTCAAAGTAATTACAATATTGGCTTAGTGATGAGCCTACTTAATCATTCTAGTGAAGCAATGACGTTAAAATACTTGGGACTTGACCAAACCAGTCGGGAGCAGATGTTAAATAAGATTGATTTTGGCTAGTTTACATAATATTAATTAGTTATCAAAAAAGAGGATTTCAAACCATGAAATCCTCTTTTACTTAACAATAATTACTTCCGAATTCCGTCTTGCCTTATCGCTTAGTTCTACACCAAGCCCGGCATTCGTTGAAACTTCGTAGACACCATTTTTAGCTATTAACGGTTTGGTTAATGTTTCTCGGTACGCTTGCTTTAGTGTGATTTCATGATTTTCGTGGATGAGAAAATTGGGCATTGCTGCTTCAAACTGGAGTGCCGCAGCTGTCGCGATTGGACTACCGCAAACATGAAGCTGAAGATTAATATCATTAACGAGAGCAAGGCTATTGATTTGACGAGCCATGGTAAAGCCACCGCAAGTTCCTAAATCAGGTTGAACAATTCCAATATTGCGTTGACGAATGTATGGAGCAAATGACTTAGCTATTGTAAGGTGTTCACCGACAGCCAATGGTATTGAAGTTTGATCAGCAATAGTATCGTAGTCATGGGGATCGATTGTTGGTACCGGTTCTTCAAAGTAATAAATTTTTAGCGGTAAGAGTCTATGTGCCAGTTGAATTGCAGATTCAACCCTTAAATTGGCATGGCAATCAAGAATTAATTGTTTATTTGGACCTAATGCCTGACGAACAGCAGCAGTTCGCTCATATGCTCGGTTTAATTGTTCTTGAGTTAGTAATCCACGTGATGAAAGGGTGGTATTATCCGTTTCTTGGTCTATGGGATCAAGCTTAATTGTCTGGTAACCATCATCAACCGCTCGCTTTGCAATCCGATAAAAGTCATGGGGAGTTTTAACATAGCGCGAAAAAGGTCCCCAGCCGTATTCAATATGACTAGCATAAGAGTGAATATGTGAAGTGATCTTTCCGCCAAGGAGTTGGTAAATTGGCATGTTAGCAACTTTCCCTTTAATGTCCCATAAAGCAATATCAATTGCGCTGATGGCCGAATAAAAAAGGGTTCCACCGCCTTTAGCCCAAAAGGTATGTTCATAAAAGTCTTGCCAAATTTGATTGATTAATAAGGGGTTCTTCCCAATAATTCTTTGGCCTAGTTCCTGAATAAGGTGAGCAACTGCGCTAACTCCTGCACCATACGCAACACCTGCTTCACCATAGCCAACTATTTTCTGGTCCGTTTCAATTTCAATCACTAATGGATGCCAGATCGGTGATAGTTGTCCCCAATTTAACTGAAGAATCTTAATTTGTTGTATTTTCATTTGCTGCCTCGTTAATTATTTCAGTTGCTAATTGTGATGCCGTCCCGGATTTGATACTACCATCAAGATCATATTTAATAAGAATTTGTTTGATTTCGTCTTGAACTATGGGACAGCCATCAAGTTCTTCTTGTAATTGTTCAGCAACTTTTTGACTAATAACCATAAGATCACCATAAATTTTAACATCAGCAAGTCGGTGTTCTTTTACGTTAAAGGCAATCCCAATACTGCCAATTCCGTGAAAGTACGAGTCAACATAATAATGGGCTAAATTACTGCCATAAATCCATTCTTTAGTCCCAAACTTGCGATGACCAAGCTCAATAATATCAGCCCATTCTTGTTCAGAAAGCTTTGTTGTCTTGAAGTCTTTATTTTCCTTTTTTACATATTTTAAAATTAAATCACGAAGATCATTGGTCGTAAAAGATGGGATATTAATGTAATCCTTAAGGTTGGTAACGCGACTTCTAACTGATTCGATTCCTTTATCTTCAAGCTTAGATTTTGACGGTGTTAGTACTCGATTTGCTTCTTCTAAGTTAACGTTTAGCATTAGTGTACCGCCATACAAAACCCGGTCTTTAATTTGAGAGAATGACATTCCAGAAAATTTCTTTCCATCAACTGTTAAATCATTTCGTCCAGTTTGTTCCGCATTAATACCAAGCTCTTTTAACGCAAGTAAAATAGGTGATATGTATAAATTGAATTTTGGTGTTTTTACTTTTGGTGCTGTGTCTATGTAAACATAGGTTAAATCGCCCGGATCAATAAAAACAGCGCCACCACCGGAATTTCGGCGGACTAAGCCAATCTGCTTTTCTCTTAAATACGGGAAATTAACTTCATGATAAACATCTTGGTAGTGGCCAACTATTACGGTCGGAACCTCAGGATGATAAAAATAAAGTAATTCTTTTCCTTTGTATTGAGGAGCAGTTTGCAAGTATTCAGCCAGTGCTTCTGGAACAACCGGATCTTGGAAACGCTGTCGATCATGACTCATATCTATATAAAGCATTAATAATCATCTCCATAAATAAATTATATGCCTGAAAAGATAAGTGAAGTCATTAATCTTTTGTTATTGTTAATTAGATAGGAAAAAAGATAAGAAAAAGTTTTTATTTAAAATGCAGAAAGAATGATAATTAAGCGGAGAGCTTGATATGGTAGCCAATTTTATTAATCGGTAGCATTAAAACTATAATTTTAATGACAGGTTGCTAAAGAAAAATGCTTTAACCCTCTTTAAATTAACTAGTCTTAATTTGTCTACTTTTTATCTATATTCTTGTTTCATTAACTTAGTTTTTATTTATTAACTGGTCTGAGTCAATTAATTCCAATTAAATGTTAAATAATATTTGACCATTCCAGTAAATGCAAGGCTTTGAGGATTAGTTCTGGATATTTCTGCCAACCAGATTCTTAATGTGTGACCTTTGACGAAATTAATAGTTTCCAGTTTAAAAAATAATTCTTTAACGGAAATTGTGACATAAATCCGATTACTTTAAAAAACTAATAACACAGTACACGAATAAATGAGCTCCAGAGTTGCTTTATCAGTATCTGGAGCTTTATTTGTACTTTCTAAAGATTGCTGCGCGTCTTCACTTATATTCCTAAAAATTTAGATCAAAGGGGAATTCTAGCAGATGTTTATGTGGTAATCCTCAGGTCATAAAAAAGGGCCATACTAATTAACGGTTCTCTTAAGTTAAACTAATAATTCTCCCCTGCTCTCCCCTCACCTGATTTAACGTTCATGATGTCTAACATTCGTTGGCCAGTTTCGGGGTGACGATAGTGGTAGCAATTACGTAGTGACGGTTCTTGCCATAATTGTTTAAGAATTTTTTCTACATTCATATTTTCGGCAATAATATTTAAGAACAAATCTAAATTCTTAATTTTTCGTCGCTTCAATCGCGTTTGCTGAAGCTGATTGGTAAATTCATTTGCATTAAACCGACTAAGGTCTGCTAGTTCTATCGTATGTAAATAATCTTGAAGTAATTCCTTATCGTAGCATTTTAATGCTTTGTCAATCAGAGGTTTTTGCGCTATGACTCTTACTATATAACTAAGTGCTATAAATGTTTCTTTAGCATTATACCTTTCAAAGTCAATTTGGGGAATTTCAATTGGATCCTCAATTGTATTCATGGGTTGTTGGTTAATTGAACTGAAATGTTCCTGCAGTTGGGTATCTAATTGTTCTAACATCATTAAAAGAAATGCTGAATTTGTGGTTCCATAGTTACTTTCAAATGAGGCAGGAAAAAAACTATTCAACTCTTTATTGGGCCACACAATCGCACCGGTTTTAAGATTAATTACATAATTACTCAGCGGGTTCCAATCTGGGTACTTATTCCAAATTTTCTTATTAACCCGGATCGTATTGGCAGTAGCAGCGGCCTTATCGAATTCACGCCACCGTCGAACCTCATCATTAACGGTTTTAAGAAAGACTCCCTTACTCGTATTAAAGTAATATCGTCCATCTGGTGCATCAATTGCGATTGCATAGTACTTACTATCGGTTATTTTTAGCGGACAGGTATAGTTGTCTTGGGGAATTCCATCAGGAGTCAAAGCAGCCTTAATCTCTTCTTGATCAGGTGACAGTTTAATTAATTTACTTGACTTAACATCTAAATAATAAAAACGTTCTGTCTTCTTTTTTGCAAATAATGTCGGATATTTGGCCTTCAATTGTGGGAAAATTTGGTTGATCTCAATAGCTGAGCTCCATTGAAAATGCCCCGTTTCTTTCCTGGTGAATCGTTCATTAACTGACCAATAGTTATTATTTCCCTTACTCGAACGGTATACTAATTCGTAAGTCATTAGGTTTCCCTCCTTGAACATTAGTTCGATAACAATATTTTATCAAATATTACTGTATTTTTCGAACAAATATTCGGAGAAATGCTAATTATTTCCGTTTAAATAACCGTGACAATAGCCCTGGCTTAGACTGTTGGTTTTGTTCTTGCTGCTTAGCAATTGTTTTCATCATTTCTGTCATCATTTTGTTTTGCTGCTCATCGTGTTGCTTCTGAGCTTTTAGATATTCTTGCATTGCATCAGTTTGCTTATCTTTTTGATGAAGGCTATTATAATGCTGCCTAATTAACGGCTCTCCAATGAACTCGTCAAATTTATCAATATCAAGAATCATCCCATTATTGTATTGCTCAATTGCAACTCCCAATTCACGAGGGAACATATTGAAATAGTTATCCAAAGTCTGGTTAATATTCTCATAGGTACTCCCCTTAAGATTATTGAAGATTGCTTTTGATACCGTAAAATGTTGCTTATCCTCACTGTTAAATGACACATGCTTAAAGTCATCGTCTTTAATTAACATTTTCCAGGTAAGACGGTTTCGATCAACCTTATAATCATAGTTATGGTCAATAATTCCCTTTAATTCGTCTTGAAGACCAAACTTAGCAAGTAATTCTTTGACGATTTTTCGGGTGAGACTTAAGTAATCATCAACTAAGTCCTGTTCATCTAATCCTGACAGGTTAACCAATCGTTGATTTAATTCATAAACAACTGCTTTATAGATATGATCGTTAATATTATTTTGGAGGATACCGTAATTATATTTTTGCTTTTCTGGTGGTAACCATCCGGCTTCGAATGATAAATAATAAACCCGCTTAGTAATTTCTTCCAAATTATTAATATCACGACCACCAATATTATGATTCATCGCAAAAATATTAACGTTATGAATATCTGTAATGGTATTGGACCATTGTTTAATCGCGTTTGTGGCGACCTTACTATGAAGAAAATTCTCGTTTAATTCATCCACGATCATTGGTGAAATAAACCGCTTTGAATTAAGGTAATTACCAAGAAAATTAACTGCTTTATTTGTATGAGCACCAGTTCCCTGATTAATTTCTGAATATTGAAGGTTCATCCCCCGATCACCAACAAACGGTTTAAAGTAATCCCGGACTAAAAGGGTCTTCCCTGTAGTCCCCCTACCAATTAGGACCATTGATAGCGGTACTTGATCAGCACTTTTAGCATAATTGGACTTACGATAGATTTGCCGAATCTTCCAGATTAATGGAGCCGTCATAAGATACATAAATGCAGATAATGCCTGCTGACTTTCATCACGAACCTTGTTATATTTAAAACTTTTGATTACTTTAACAAAGTTTTCGACATCGTCCCGAGTAACATTTTTAACATGATTTTCTAGGGGAATGAATTCATGAGAGTTGGGTTGCTGAACTAATGCATTATCGTCAGCATATGACCATAGAGGCTGCGGGTAGAGTGTATTAGCTTCGACGACATTATTAGCTGGTTCTTCCAGATTATTATAGACAATCTCTTTAACCTGATTCTTAATTTCTTCAGTTTTCCGTCGTTTATTTCCTTTAGGGGTATAAATTGTGTTAATTACCTGTTTAACGTCCTTTGGAACCAGTGTATATCGCTGATTTCTTTGCGAATTAGTTATTTTTGTAATATCTTCTACCGGAAAGAGAACAGTATTATCATTGATTTGTTCGACCGTTTGGCTTGTCAGAATTTCGGTAATTTCTTTTGCTGATTTGCCTTTAATCTGATCGATTACTTTCCGGTCAAGATAGTTAGTACTATCCTCAGTAAAGTTCTTCTTGAAAAGTTGCTGATGTGCCTGATAAAATGCTAGATCAGCTGGATTATCCTTTGATCCTGCATACATCCACAGCATTTCAAAATTGTTGGTTAGTGCTTTTTGAGTTAAATTCATCGATCCATTAAAAATTTTAAATTGATTATCATTTTCAACAATATAATATTTGCTATGAAAAAGATGCTCCTTAGTGAACCGTAATTTTAAGCTTTCGTCAGCAACTCGGGAAATGAATTGTTCATTAGCCGATGTAATTTCTTTTACCCGACGCGTAAGATCAAAAAATTGATTCAAATTTTGCCCTGTTCGCTGATCTTCCATCCCCAAAATTAAATTAACCTGCTTAAATTGTGGAAGAAGATGCTTTTCAATGATCTGAAAACTCCCGACAAACGTAACTCCAGAAAATTGTTCATATCCTGATACTAATTTCCAAAAATTAGGCTGAGTTAGCATTCGTTGATTTTTAAGATCATATACCGTTAGCATAGTTTGGTCCCTCCCTACTAGTCTTTAAGTATAGGTTATCATCTTTATTCTTGATTTTCTTTCTTAATTTTCTTGCCAAATAGTTATGCTTCTGGTAATATAATTCATGTTGTGCGATACAACCCGTCAACGGGAAATAGCTCAGCTTGGTAGAGCACCTGGTTTGGGACCAGGGGGTCGCAGGTTCGAATCCTGTTTTCCCGATTAATCTAAGAGTCATTCCTCCCGGGGATGGCTCTTTTTATATATAATAGTAGATAAAGTATATATCAGGTGGAATGTAAAATAATGGAATCAGATAAATACCTAAGTTTAATTCAACAGGAGCTCGCACAGCTTCCTGATTATGTAAATGATTACTATTTAGGAACTAACCATGCAGTTACCACTACTTACCAGTATTTAACGGAGATTCGGCGCTTCTTTAACTGGCTTCGAGCCAGTGGCCTTTCTGAGGCAAATAACAATACCGAGATTCAAACTGATGAGCTTGCTAAACTGCGGCGAAATGACATTATGCTGTATATCGATCATCTTAGCCATACCACTAATGCACAGGGGCATTTAAACTCCCCCACTTCTATTAATCGCTCAATTAATGCCTTACGCTCATTATTTAAGTATTTAACAGTGACAGCTGATGTTAATGATGGCGAACCATATTTTTATCGAAATGTGATGCTCAAGATCGATTCATTAAACGATACCAAGACATTAAACTATCGTGCGCATACTCTAGCGTCTCATATGTATCGTGGAGAAATGAAATTCGATTTTATTGATTTTATCAGTAATCAATATCCTCAAATGTGTGATAAGCGTGCCTTGCCAGCATATAAAGTTAATAAAGAACGGGATATTGCAATTATTACGCTAATTCTTGGCACTGGGGTTCGTGTTTCAGAAGCGGCTAATGTTAATCTGGCTGATTTAAACTTGAAACAAAGCTTGCTTGACGTTGTTCGTAAAGGTGGGCAAAAGGATTCCGTGCCAATTGCACCCTGGGCAGTGCAATATATCAAAGCATATTTAGAAATTCGTGCTAAACGTTACCATGCTCTAAAAAAGGATACCGCCCTCTTCCTAACCCTCTATCATGGGGAAACACGGCGAATGACGGCAAACGCGATTGAGAAAATGGTGAAGAAGTATTCAACTGCCTTTGGTCACCCGTTGACGCCACATAAGCTTCGTCACACCCTTGCTTCTGAAATGTATAATGTTACTAAGGATCAAGTGCTGGTTGCTCAACAGCTTGGTCAAAAGGGAACTTCCGCAACTGATCTTTACACCCACGTTGATCAAAAGAAGCAGCGTCAGGCCCTTGATGAAATTAGCGAGCACCCCGAGAAATAAGTTAAAACAATGTTGGCGCTTGGTTAAAAGACTGTTAAAATAGTATTTGAATTATATATCAATAAAAGTATAGGTGATATTTATAAAATGAATGGATTAATGAATTCATATTGGTTTCAACTGATTGTAATTATCTTAATTCTTTTACTGGCGGCATTGTTTACTCTTTTGGAGTATTCAGTTGTTAAAGTCCGTCCTAGTGAATTAAAAGAGTTAAAGCAGACTAAAAAGGTTAAACGTGCTGAACACATGGTTAACAACCTAAACGAGTATCTCTCTACTGCTCAGGTCGGTGTTACCATGACTTCCCTGATTTTAGGGTGGATTGGTGATCAATTTATTACCAATTTATTGCTAAAGATCACGGTAGTTCCAGCAAACATTAGGGAAGTTATTTCGCCAATTTGCGGTGTGCTGATTTTTACTTTCTTCCACGCCGTCTTTACTGATTTGGTACCAAAGAACATGGCGATCGATAAGCCGGTACCAATCTTAATGGCAATTGTTCACCCTATCCAATTCTTCCATACGATCTTCTACCCATTCGTTTGGTTGTTTGCTGTTGTAGCTGCCTGGGTTACCAAGCTTCTCGGTTACAACGTTCAGCCTGAAGAAGATACCTATTCACAAAACGAAATTATGACCCTTTCACAGCAGTCAGAAAAAGCTGGTGAAATGGATAAAGAAGACGTTATCTTTATGCAACGGGCATTTGAAATGAACGATAAAGTTGCTGAAGATATTATGATTGACCGGACCCAATTAGCGGTGATTGACATTACTGCTTCAATTGCTGATGCAGCCCAGTTATACTTTGAAAAGAAGTTTACCCGATTCCCGGTTGTCGCTAATAACGATAAGGATCATATTCTTGGTTATATCTTTGCCTATGATGTTATGCGGCAAAACCAAATTAATCCTCAACAATCAATTCGGACGATCATGCGAAAGATTCCAATCGTTTATGAAAACGAACCAATTACTAAGGTTCTCCAAGAAATGATTAAGAAGCAAGTTCCAATTGTTGTTGTTCAAGACGAATATGGTGGTACATCAGGGATTATTACCGATAAGGATATCTATGAAGAACTCTTTGGGACCGTTGGTGAGGAAATTGACCACGCCACATCAGATATGATTGAAAAGAAGGAACCGGATAGCAAGGGAAACCCTACTTATGAAGTTTCCGGTAAAATGCCGCTTGATGATTTTGAACGGTACTTCAATACTAAGATTGATCAATTTGAAAACTCAGAAGTAACAACTCTTACGGGATTCTTCCTTGAACGGCAATATGACTTAAAGGTTGGTCAGCCAATTAGAGTTGACAGTTTCTCCTTTATTCCGTTAGACTTACAAAATGCTTATGTAAATAAGTTTAAAGTAATCTACATTAAACCAAAGAAGAACACCCAATCAAAGAAAAAAGATAAGTAAAATAGTAAAATCTCCTTAGCTAGGCTTTGACCCGGCTAAGGAGATTTGTTTTATGGTGTTTAATTTTACTTTCTTCGTTGCCAAAGAAACTTAATTAACGCTTGATCAACTTGCTTATTATCATGAAGTTTAGAGTGCTGGGCATTTTTACCAGTTACCTTTAATTCGGTATATGACTTTGCTCGAGACGCAACTAGGTACTGAAGTGAACGTGATGAAGCGTTAGTAACCCGGCCATCAGTATGGTTACCAATATCGCCATAGATATTCAGGACGGCTACTTGTCCCTTAGGATAGGCCTTACGAGCAGCAGTCATTTGTTTATAGGTAGTGTTCATGTAATTAGGCTTTCCATTAGAATCCAATTTCATCCCAGCAGGTTGCTTTAGTGCATCTGGAATACCATTAAACGTTAATCCACCAAAATGACCAGCAATATCAACCTGCTTTTCCAATCGAGGCATGTTCTTATTTTGACCATTACGAAGCATGTAGTAGATAATCGAAATATTACCTAATGAGTGACCAACCATGTTGATCTTATTAATTCCGTAACGTTTTTTGAGCATTTTAACAACATTCGTTGCATACTCGCCATGCTTATTAAAGTCTAGTTGTCGATTATTTTCGTAGTTAACTTCTACGATTGGGTTAACCGCGCCCCGATGCATATTACCATGAATAGTAACTTTTCCGTTGTTTGTAACGTCTGCTCTAATGACGGTATTTGTAACGCCAGCTTTCTTTGCGGCGTTAACCATTCCCGTCTCTGCGTGATAACTACTTCCTCCACCATGGAAGAAGAGAGTTGCCGTGGTTGAATGAACGAAGCGATTATTCTTCTGCGTATGGTAAACCGCACCACCAATGATTGCTACCAAAACGGCAATAATCGCAATAGAAATTCCAACTGAACTTTTCTTCATTAATCAATACTACCTTTCTTTGTGAACGCTGAACTTAAAAGGCTGGCTTGGACTTCTTCGAGTTCAGCTGCGTTATTGTTTATATACTTGTTAACGAGTCGTTCATTAGCATGAATATCAAGTACAAGGAAGTCATGGATTGTTGTTACCTTAACTCCGGCATGGCGAAGGTGCTGAATAGTCATTGTAATCGCTAATTCTTCCACCTTGGCTGCTGATAATGATGCTGGAGCAACTTCAACAACGCCTTGATAATAACCGCTCATAAAAATTTTATTCATTTGATAATCCCCTCCCAATTATTTCTAATTTTAATTATATGCTTAGTTGTAAAGGGCGACAAGAAAAGCATCCGTTAACACTGAATGATAATTATGTAAACTAAATACTTATTAAAACGGCCTCGTTAGCATTAAATTACGAAACCGCATAAATAGATACCTAATAGAAAGCATTACTTTTCCCACAAAAATTTAATTAAAGCGTGATTTACCTGATTGTTATTATGTAACTTGCTATGCTGGGCGTTCTTACCACGAATTTCAATCTCTTAGTAGGATTTTGCTCGGCTAGCTACAAGATACTTCAATGATTTAGCAGAATTGACTGGCACATCTTCGTCAGAATGGCTACCATCTTCGACATCCCCATAAATATTTAGAACCGCGGTATTCTTAGGAAAAGTTTGGCGCAAACCTAATAATTCACGGTATGCGGACTCCTTCTGCTCCGGTTCACCGGTTTGCGCATCTACTTTAGCATCAGCATCGCTCTCCCCAACTAACCCATTATAATGACCAGCAGATGATAGCGCTTAGCATAATTATTTTGGTAGTTAGCTAGCTTATTGTCTTCTAAATTTACTTCAACAATCGGGTTAACCGTATTTGCCAGAATCCGGCGATTAAAAGTTACCTTGCCATTTTTATCAACATTTGCCCGCACGATTATTTTGGTAACTCCCGCATCACGAGCAGCATTAGCCATCTTTTCTTCCGCGTGTGAACTATTCCCCCAGCCATGGACGAAGATTGTCGGTGTTGAGAACTGTACATAGTGAGTGACTGCATGAGCCTTAGAAGTTAAACCGACAATTGTAAGCAAACTGATAGCTAAACTTAGAAACAACTTTACTTTTTTCATTTTCTTTCCTTACCTTAAATTTGTTATTTTATATGAATCAGTTATCGATGTTAAATACTTATATTTAACCCGTGGTGCTAGTTAATTTTTTCCTAGAGGAAAATGTCTAAACATGTTGGTAAATCAACAAAAAACGCATATAGTAGTCTCAAAACTCCCAAGAAATGAGGACTATTTAACAAACTACGATGGTTACGTCGTGACAACTGAACATTTTGACTTAGCCAATCCTGTTACTAAAGTCGATGATATCCCCGATTATGAAATGTACAGTCAAACAATCGATAGCTTAAATAAGCGTTTTGGCAATCGTGTTTTAAAAGGCATCGAAATCGGTTACATCGCTTCTGAAAAGGATCGGATCATCGACTATTTAGCCGATAAAGATTACGATTTAAAATTACTCAGTGTGCATCATAATGGTCAATTTGATTATTTAGATGACGAAGTCAAAGATATGGATCCTGCTATTGTGATTCCTCAGTATTTTGCACAACTTTCAGAAGCACTAGTTGTTATAGAAGCAGATGTCTTTGCTCATTTTGACTATAGTTTTCGGGTATTTGGTCTATCCGTTGCTGAATTTAAACAATATGAAGCGCAGTTTTTACCGATTCTAGATCAAGTAATCAAAAATAAATTGGCATTCGAATTAAATGCTAAGAGCGCTTACTTGTATGACAATTTAGCGCTATATGAATATATCATCGATTTATATCTTTCACGTGGTGGTACCTTGTTTAGTGTTGGATCAGATGGGCATTACCTTGGACATTTCCATTTCGATGATCTTTTTGCTCTGTTAAAAGTAAAAGGTGTGACGGAATTAGCGTTTTATCAAAAAGGAAAGCGAATTATGGTTCCATTACCAGCCTAAAAAAAACGTCCTCACTTTTGATGCTGAGGACGTTTTTTTAGATTTCTTTTTCTAAAATCGGACAAATACGATCTTGTTTTCCTAAAAGAAAATGTTTGATCCCGATTTTTTTAAATCCATAACGTTCATAAAAACGAATAGCTGCATGATTTTTTTCATAAACAGCCAAACGTAAATAACGTTTTTGTTTCGTTTTAGCATAACGATTCGCTTCATCGAGTAACCGTTGCCCTAACCCTTTGTTTTGATAATCTTTGAGCAGATAGATCCGTTGAATCTCTATAGCATCTTTTTCATCATTGACTTTCATATAACCAATGAGTATTTGATGATCCTTAATACCAATAAATTTACTGGTTGACTGTGCCAATTCTACTGCCAATATTTCAGTTGTCAATTGTGTCTGTAAATATTCTTGCATATCAAGTGGATCTGCGCCATCGATAAACGATTCATAAAAACTGACAACACTTACAACTTGTAAAGCATCTAGATCATCATAATCTAAATACGCTAGTGTGATTTGATTGTTCATCTAACTCCTCCTTTTGACATAGTATACTATAAATCACCCACCCGTGGTGCTAGTTAATTTTAATATCCTAAAGAATATCTCAAAGTTCCTTCAAAACGTCGTTGTGCTTGACTTAATAGAACACTGTAAGCCAGTAATATGCCTTCAAATCTACTCTCTAACCCTTTATCAGAACGTGAGTTGAAATTTTGACAACCTAATTTTTCTAAGGAAGAAAAAACAGTCTCAACTGTTTTTCTTTGTTTTCCAAGTAAGCTGTGGTCTAGTTTTTCTGATTTATCCATGTTTTTACGTGGCGGAACGGATATAGTAATGCGCTTAAGGGCAAGCTTTTCATGGATTTTATGGCTAGTATATCCTTTGTCCCCTAGGATATTGGGAAGATTCGCTTCTTCCGATAAAGTCTCTAACACTTTCACGTCATGGACACCTGGATTCGTGATTGAGTAAGTAATCGGAAAGCCAGTCTTAGTAACAATCATATGAATTTTAAGACCATAAAAATAAGATTTCTTTGTTGAGTTATAGCCAACTTTGGCTATTTGATTCAATAGTTTTGCTTGTCTATTTCTAACTGGTTTACATAATGGACTAGGAAAACTATCTATAATTCCTACTAGTTCACCTTTGGTGAGCTTCTTGATGAAAAGTATCGAATAATCTTGATAGTGTAAGCTAAGTTTGAACTTAAGCGAGTGAATCGACTCCTACTAGGAAAGTCACCATTAGGAAATAAGACGGAACAAACCGCTCTATACGTGGCTCTTTGGCTAGTATAGCCATTAATTATGCCCCATATAACACAAGCAATAATCACTGTATCGCGTTGCTTCAGTTGATCAGTATTTCTTCGGTTTTTAATCTTATCTGGTATACAATTGTGGTATATGTTAGAAACAGTTCTCATAATTTCCTTGAATGTTATAAAAGTATCTGTATAATGTTCAGTATATTTTGATGAACGCATATAGTAGTCCTCATTTCTTGGGAGTTTTGAGACTACTATATGCGTTTTTTGTTGATTTACCAACATGTTTAGACATTTTCCTCTAGGAAAAAATTAACTAGCACCACGGGTTTATATTTAATAGCAATCCATAGCTTTTACTCATACCATTGGAACTAATGATGAGCAAGCAGAATTACATGAGATAAATAAATTACTTAATTAGCTTCAAAAATCAGTTTACAAAAAATGACACCACTATTTACGTGATGCCATGAAGAAAATTTATTTAATTTAGTTTACACTATAAATCCGTACTTCCGGATCCGCAGTCCAAGTTGGCTTCAAACCGGGGAAAACATGTTGAGTAAACATTTCACTGTCGAGGTATGCCTTGGCATGTTCAACACTATCAAAGCCATGAAGAACTTGAACATCTTCGTCCCGAATTAAAAGATCCTTGGTTTCTGCACCGGGGATGGTTTTTAAGAATGGTTCCCGGTAATCGGTATAAACCTTTGCTGCCGCTGCCCGATTCTTTTCAGGAATTACCATCGTTACTTGTAAATAAGCTTTAACTGCCATTTTACTTCCTCCTCAAATCAATTAGTTTACAATTCTGATAGTAGTCGTTTACAATCAAAATTAATACGAATTCAAAAACGATTAAGCTACTAAATAATTTTTGAGGAAGGTTAGCTATGTATCAACGGAAACTACCAAAAGAATACTATTGTACTGTTGACTATGGGTTAGATATTTTCGGTGGCAAGTGGAAGCCACGGATTCTCTGTATCCTGGGGCATGTTAATTCAATGCGTTACGGTGAACTGAAAGCACAAATGGAAAATATTTCAGATGCCGCCCTAGCTGATAGTCTCCATGAATTACAGCAGGCAGGAATCATTGAGCGTCAACAATTTAATGAAATGCCAATCAGGGTTGAATACTCATTAACTGCTGAAGGCAAAAGTTTAATTCCGGTGCTCGATACAATTTCTAATTGGGCGATTAAGCATAGTGATGCGGAAATTTATACGGGAAAACACTTTGAAAAAGTGCACCGGGCAAAATTTGAGAATTAAAAATGACGGTACGGTTTTAATGCTGTATCATCATTTTCTATCTTCAATTAATCATTAGTATGCACATCGTATTGACTGAGCATTTCTTCAACGCCTGGTGCATCTGGATCGTGCATCCCCTTACCCTTATCTAAGGCTCGCATTTGATCCATTTCAGCGGAGTTCAATTCAAAGTCAAAAATTTTCATGTCGCTCTTGATTCGTGCTTCATGAACGGACTTCGGAAAGACCGTTACCCCTTCTTGGTGTTCAAAGCGGAGGATAATTTGCCCAGCATCCTTACCATACTTTTTTGCCATTTTGGTAATGACTGGTTTGTGAAAGAGCTCAGCGTTACCTTGACCAAGCGGTGCCCAAGCTTCAAGGGCAACCCCATTTTTAGCCATGATTTGACGCAATTCTTTTTGTTGGAAGTAGGGGTTAAATTCAACTTGGTTAACTGCTGGCATAACATCAAAATCGGGAACAAACTTCTTCCATAATTTTGGTGTCATGTTAGAAACACCAATTGATCGAATCTTTCCCGCTTCTTGAGCTTCTTCCATTGCTTGCCAGGCTTCATCAACTTTGCCGTACGGTTGGTGAACTAGGTAAAGGTCCACATAATCCAGGCCAAGTTTCTTTAATGAAAGATCAATGGCCTTCTTGGCCTCTTCATAAGCGTAGTCTTGGAGCCAAAGCTTAGAAGTTACCCAGATTTGATCACGCGGAATGTCGCTATCCTTAATTGCCTTACCAACCGCCTCCTCATTTTGGTAAGCTACAGCGGTATCAATCAAGCGGTAGCCAATTTCAAGAGCATCCGTAACTGCTTGTTCAGCTTGAGATAAATCAGGAACTTGGAAAACGCCAAAGCCAAGCGTTGGCATTTCGACACCGTTATTTAATTTTACTGTTGGAACATTGTTTGATATTAGATTAACTTCCCTTCGTTTTGTGATTGTCTATATCTTAACCACATACTCCCTGATTGAAAATTACTTAAAGAACATGCTAGCATACATACAACGTATACTAGCTGGAGGGATGATAATGATTGATAATTACCTATTAGAAGAACTTATCACGTTTGCCAAATATAAAACCCTCGCGAAAACAGCGGCCGAATTAAATATCACTCAGCCAACTGTTACGCGGGGGATGCAAAAATTAGAAGATGAATTGGGGGTCCAACTGTTTGATCGGCACCCCCAATCGGATCACGCTAACTAAGACCGGCAAGCTGGCTGCTGAAAAAGCCACTGCACTCCTCCAAGCTAATCAGCAATTTATCACTGAAATCAAAAACTACGCGCAAAATCAGCAAGTACTCAAAATTGCTAGTGTCGCCCCTGGTCCGCAAATTGTACTAGAACAGAATCTACAAAAATTTAACGCCAACATTGATATCGATGAAGCACTTCTTGACCAGAATAACGTCGAAAAGAACCTACTGAACCGCAAGTATTCAGCGATTATTACCAATCGTGAAATCCAGACAACGCAGATTGAGTCTCGCTTCATCGGCGAGGAAAACCTTTATGTTAATCTCGATCAATTTATGTACCTTGCTAATCAGCGTCAGGTCACTTTTAAGGAATTAGTTGGTTTGAGCTTTGTGGTTTTAAATGATATTGGACCATGGAAAACGATCATTCAGGAGAACATCCCTGATGCTAAATTTTTGTATCAAACAGAATATGATGCGCTTAGTGAATTAACAAAATATACCAGTTTCCCCTTCTTTACTACTAATGTCACACAACCAAACAATACATATGACACAACTGATACTGTTGCATTACCAATTACTGATCGTTCAGCAACAATGACTTTTTACGTAACCTATTTAAAAAGCCAACGGAAGACGATTGCTCCACTGGCAAAAAGGTTAACTAGGATTTGGTCTGAAGGTAAAAAATGATTTTTATGAATGTGAAAATACTTTTACATTCAACTGAATTTTCAAAAAGTGTAAAAGTAATTTCAAACTAATGATATAATAATCATAAGTATAAAACTAAATTCAAACTAATAAGAGGTTAACCAAATGATCCAACGAGATAGCTATATGCAACGATTAGATCTAGTTCGCGACAAGCAAATCATTAAAGTATTAACAGGAGTTCGCCGGTCAGGAAAATCTACCATCTTAGAAATGTACAAACAACGATTAAAAGAAAGATTTGACGTTGCTGACGACCAAATCCACCATCTTAACTTTGAAGATCTTGGCATTTCTAATCTCCAAGATTATCACAAACTATATGACTACTTAAATAATCATCTAGTTGCAAATAAAATGAATTATATTTTCCTGGATGAAATCCAAAATGTTGCACACTTTGAGAAAGTACTTGATAGCTTATTCATTAAAAAGAATGTTGACTTGTATGTGACCGGTTCAAACGCATTTATGCTTTCTGGAGAATTATCAACACTGTTGTCCGGGCGTTATATCGAAATTCATGTTTTTCCATTGTCATTTGCAGAGTTTTTACCAACAATGAAGAACACTTCTAAAACTCAAGCATTCGATCGTTATTCAGAAAGAGGTGGCTTCCCGTTTGCTATCGAATTGAATGATAGCCAAACTTATCACGACTATATTGATGGCATTATTAATACGGTGTTAATTAAAGATATTCTTGCTCGTCGTGAACGTGGTAATGCTTCCTTTGTTGAAGAATTGGCTAAGTACTTAACAGATACGACCGGAAATTTGATTACACCCAGAAAAATAGCGGGGTTAATGACTTCTAAGGGTGTCAAAACCAGTCCAGCAACCGTTACTTCATACTTAAAAAATTTTACTGATGCCTATCTTTTCTATAAATGTGACCGCTATGATATTAGTGGTAAGAGATATTTAACGATCAATTCAAAATATTATCCAGTTGATCCAGCGTTGAAGATTGACTTATTAGGGACAAAACGACCCAACTTTGGTAGCCGCCTAGAAAGCATCGTATACCTAGAACTACTGCGGCGAGGATATGAGGTTTATGTTGGTTCATTAGGCAATTTAGAAATTGATTTTGTAGCGATTAAGGATGGTATCAAAGAGTATTATCAGGTTTCCCTTTCTGTTAAGGATGAACATACCTATCAACGTGAAATACGAGGATTTCAACAGATTCACGATAACTTTCCCAAAAAATTATTAACTGAAGATAGTGGTTATTATAACGACAATGGAATTGAGCAAATTAACGTGATCGACTGGCTACTATCTTAATAATTTTCAGACAGTAATTGAAAACGCAACAAATTCAGCCACCTAAAAAGGTCATTATCGACTAATTAGGTGGCTTGATTAATTTATTCAGTTCTTTCGCTTGCTAACCGGGTAGAATGGAGCGGTTCGTTATGCTGACTTAAATCCAGGCCAAGTATTTCATCATCGCTGGAAACTCGGATCTGCATCCAGTGACTGATTAATTTAATTAGGAGCATTGAAATGATAAAAGTCCAAGCAATCACGATGATGGTTGTTAATAATTGAATATTAAATAAATGCCAACCGCCACCAACAAATAGGCCATCACTAGTAACATCACTGTTAATTGCATGACTGGCAAATAATCCCGTCGCAATACTACCCCAGATTCCACTAACCCCATGACAACCAAAAGCATCAAGGGTATCATCCAGATGGATTCTTGGCTTAATCAGTGTAACAAATAGGAAACTAACGACTGACCCGATCAGTCCGATCCAAAGAGCACTGTCGATAGCAACATAACCGGCAGCAGGTGTAATTGCTACTAAGCCACATAAAGCGCCCGAACAAGTCCCAACCAGGGTAATATGACCAACTCGCCAAACTTCTAATAACTGCCAAGCAACCATTGAAGCGGCCGTAGCGATAGTTGTTGTAATCATCGCTTGCATTGCAACATCATTAATTGCTAAGGCCGAGCCAGCGTTAAAGCCATACCAGCCAATCCATAAAATTGCGGTACCTAATAAAATCCAGGAATGGTTGGCGTGTTCGTCTTCGGGATGAGATCGTGGTCCAACCATTATAGAAAGAACTAACGCGGTAATCCCAGCATTAATATGAACTACTGTCCCGCCTGCAAAATCTAATGCTCCTAGTTTTGAGAGCAGTCCATTACCCCAAATCATATGGACGAGTGGATAATAGACACAGACTGACCAGCAAATTATAAAGACCATTAAAAACTTAAACCGGACCCTTCCAACAATCGCACCAACGAATAAAGCCGGGGTAATGATAGCAAACATCATTTGGAATAGTGAATACAGCCCTAATGGGATTTTCCCCGTAGTTAACTGGTCGAGCCGGACATTACTCATCATCATGGCATGAAGATTGCCTACTAATCCAAAGACGTTGCCGTTGAATGATAATGAATATCCTAAGACAACCCATAAAATAATGGCGAGTCCCGAAATAAAGAATACCGAGAGCAGCGTATTGACTGAATTACGGCGTGACACCATTCCACCATAGAAAAAAGCTAATCCTGGCGTCATAAAAAACACCAGGATACTAGCGACCATTACAAATAATGTGTTTGTCGTACTCATCTCAACTCACTCCTCATCGCTATAAGATAATAGTTAGACTATACAGAAGTAGGTGGTCTAATTCAATACGATAGCAAAAGATTCGTTTAATATTAAGCAAATCCAGATGGGCTCGAAATGATAATAACCAGATTGGTCTAAATAGCGAATAATATTAAGAGGAAAAATATAACTTTCCAAACCATTAATTCACTAAATTCTTTGGCTTTTCACCCTTAGCAAATCTAGTCAGATTCTCCTTAAAGAATTCGTAACGACGACGGTGAAATTTAACACTGTCGGGAAGGCCTGCTGTATGCGGTGTTAGGATGACATTACTTAAATGCCGCAACGGACTATCCATGGGCAATGGTTCTTGTTCAAAGACATCTAAGCAAGCTCCGGCAATTTCATGGGTTTGCAATGCTGAAATAAGAGCAGCCTCATCAACAATACTTCCTCGTGATGTGTTTACTAGGAGTGCTGATGATTTCATTTGTTGAAACGCCTGAGAATTAATTAAATGGTGAGTTGCAGGAGTTGCAGCAATATGAAGGCTAATAATATCACTATTTTTATACAAGGTTGGTAAGTCAACCATCCTAACTCCTGAAATATGCCGTGGATGATGATTATACGCAAGGACGTTCATATTGAGCGCCAACCCAATATGCGCCATTCTCGCACCAACATTTCCCAAGCCAACAATTCCTAAAGTTTTCCCAGCAATTTCCGCTCCATTATACGTAAGTTGACTTGCCGGTTGCTGGTCTTTCATAAAGCAGTCTAAGTAAGGAATATTTTTAAACCAACTTAAAATTAACGCAAGGGTGTGTTCAACTACGGCATTCGCATTAACTCCTGCAGCATTACAAACCTTAATCCCTCGATGAGTACATTCGGCCACGTCAACATTATCATAACCGGCCCCGGTTTGAATTATTTTTAACTGCGGCGCTTGTTTTAGTAGAGATGAATTAACTGGTATATGCTCAGGAATAATTGCTTCCGCAGATGATAAATACAACGGTGCTGAACGTAAATTTGTAATGTGAACTTGCCATTCTTGAGGAAAAACTTTATAAATTTTTTGCTTTGTGCTAACAGGAAAATCCCCAATAATAAGAACGTTCATCCTAATCTTTGACTCCTTTTTGATAACTTGATCGAAGATTTTTCACTTTCACAGACAATTTTAAAATTTAACTTTCATTTCTGCAGTATTAAAGATTGCGCCAATAATAATTTGATTATTAGCCTGGTCTAATCGGTAAAAGATACCGTAACTATGACCAATTAAGATACGGTAAGTCTGTTTCTCAAAGCCATACAGCTCAGTAACATCGGTTCCTATTCCAGGATAAGCACCAATTAATTTGATTTTCTTATCAATATGTGACGTAAATTGATGAATTTTGACGGTGGATAATTTTAGCTCGTTCTGCCAATATAAAATCGTATGTTCTAGGGAATCAGCAAAGCTTGGCGTATATTTAATCTTCATCTTGTCCCCAGCCATACTTTCCAAAACGTTTTTCCATATCTTCTTCGGTAAGTAGCTGATCATATTTGAAAGACTGTTCAATCATTTTACGATCATGTTCAATATCAGCATCACTCACAATTGGAGAATACTGAATTGTTCCGTTATCTAATAGTTTTGGTTCAAATAATGCATTTTCACAGACCTTAAATTGCGCTGGAATAGTCAGGGTCATTGAAGTTCCCTGCTTTCGCGCCTTAACTGTTTTATATTTCATCACGGTCACCTCGAATATAATTATATCATAATTATATAATGTTAATTCCTTTTTGCGTAAACTTTTGTAGGAGACGATGAAAAATAGTTTGAAAATTTGCTTCTTTATTATCGTTGCCCATTGAAGTATTAAATTGAATTCCCTTAAATTCGATTTTTAAATCGACCTCACTAAATAATTTAAGAGTAACCAGTTTCTCTCGTAATTGCGTAGTTAGCGAATCAAGAAAATCATCGTCTAACATTTAATTAACTACTTTTTTCTAGTCCATTGGCAACATCAGTCATTAGTGTTGTCTTCCCTGCTCCACATTGTCCATAAATCAAGGATATTTGGAATGGAGAATTACCGCTGTTTAATTCAGTAATTACCCGCTGCGAAAGAGAGTCCCGATCAAGAAAAACACTTGGAACAGTCCCAAAGCTCGTAGTAAATGGATTATTTATTACTATGACTCCTCATTTTATAACTCTTTATAACTTCATTCAATTTACCCCCCCTTTGTTATTTAAAATTCAGTTTTTGCATAGATAATTACTTAATATGAGTATTTCTTATTTTATTTGATCTAGTTTATATTAAAGATAACTAAAAAGAACTTTGAAACGAGTCTTTATCATGGCTAAGAAACAAACTGCTGGACGCGATCAATTAGGTGATTTTGCACCAAAATTTGCTGAATTAAACGATGATGTATTATTCGGACAAGTTTGGTCCCGAGAAAAGGAATTAAGTCCTCGTGATCGGAGTTTCTTGACTGTTACGGCATTAATTACTAAGGGAGCCTTTGAGCAACTTCCTTACCATATGGAAACTGCTAAAAAGAATGGAATTACTAAAGATGAAATTGCAGAAATAATTACCCAACTTGCCTTTTACGTTGGTTGGCCGAATGCTTGGTCTGCATTTAACGTTGCTAAGAAAGTTTGGGATGATTAATGTTTAGAGACTGAGAATTAACTCAACAGAAAACACCGAAAATCAGCTTGCCAGCCGATTTTCGGTGTTTTTCTCACTATGAAGTTACTGCTGTTTTGATTTCAACCAAAATGATAAAACAAAACCAATTAAAGCAAAAATAAAGGAAGCTAAAAATGCGTATCGATAGCCATAGTTAAGCTGCTCAGCCAGCAGCATTTTGTTACCTGCTACATGCTTACTACCAAAGGCGATAATCATCATTAATACTGCTGTTCCAAGTGAACCGCCAATCTAGCGAACAGTCGATGCTGCAGCATTTCCATGAACGTATAAGTTAATTGGTAACGCATTAAGTCCTTCTGTGAACGTTGGCATCATTACAGTAGCAATCCCAATAATTCGGAAAGCATATGCCCCTGCAACAAGTAGCAAATTAGTCTCTGGAGTAAAAAACATCATTGGCATAGTCCCCAAAATAATAATAGCGTAGCCAATTAATGAGAGTTTCTTAATACCGAATTTATCATATAGTCTTCCAGCAATCGGACTCGTTATCCCTTCCAAAATTGCTCCAGGTAAGAGCATCAGTCCAGCCTGAAATGCGGAAAGGCCATGAACTCGTTGTAAATATAGTGGTAAGACTAACTCAACACTAAGTAATGCGATATTACTAATTGCACTTAAAATAGTTGTTAAATTAAAAGTATAATTTTTAAAAACCCTTAAATTCACTAATGGCTTTTCTAACTTTAATTGTCGCCAGCAGAAAAATATTAATACGACAAACCCCATTATTGTGATAAAGCCATTTGTAAAATTAATTGTTCCCATATTACTGATATCAGAGAAGCCATATAATAGCGCCCCAAAGCCAAGACAAGATTCTACTACAGATAGCCAGTCATCTCTTTGTGTTCGGTCAATCTTATGAACATTTTTAGCATTAAAAAGACTGATAGCTAGTAAGATAATGATTAGGGAAACTAAAATTCCAAATAACCATTTTAAACCTAGGTTATCAATGATCCATCCACCAACCGTTGGACCTAGCGCTGGGCCAAATGCAATCACCAAACCAATTATTCCCATAATAAAGCCTCGTTTTTCTTGAGGATAGAGTACGAGAACTACATTTTGAATTAAAGGAATCATTGCCCCGGCAGCGATCGCTTGAATTAATCGGCCAAATAATAATAGCCAGAAATTACTTGCTAAGAAGCCACAAATTGAACCCAGTAAAAAATCAGTAACAAGCTAATGAAAGTATGTTTAGTATTAAAACGGTGAAAAAACCATTCAGATAAAGGAATCATTAATCCTGTCACAAGTTGGTAGCCCGTGCTGACCCATTGCGCGATTGACTGGCTAACACTGTATTGATTAATAATTGTTGGTAAAGCATTGTTGAAAAATGTTTCGGTAAGCATCATTATAAATGCTCCAAAGATTAATACTGCTATCATTTTTACTTTTTGCTTATTAGGTGTATCAATTGTAATCATAAATTTCCCTCCTTAGAAACGTAGCTAGCTACACTTTTAACTAAAATAAGGCAGGTTATTGCAAATTATTAATCATCTGATGCAAAACCTGCTGAAAAATTTCGTAATCTGACTCTCTAATATTATCTCGTAATCTTGATTCCATCTTCTTAGCTGGATCCTGAATTATCTTCAGATTTTCTTTCATAAATTTTTGCCCTTGAGTCGACAACATTAAAAGAATTTGACGTCTGTCCTGATCGCTTGTAGTTGTTTCAACTACATTCAATGCAACCAATCGCCGAATTATTCCTCGCACGGTAGGGTGACTAATTTTGAACTTTAATTCAATTTCTTTTTGGGTTACCGTCTTTTGATGATCATATAAAAAGGCTAAAATTGAAATTTGGGTCCCCGTTAAGTTAATTCCATTGGCAACTAATTGAGCATTCATCTTTTTTTCAATCAAAATACTCAGAGTTTTGATTTGAGGTCCAATATAATCTTGTGTAGGTAGTCTTTTTGACTTCATTTTTGAGCATCCCCTCTCTCAATATGTGTAGCTTGCTACAGATTATTAAATAATACAAGAAAAAGCACAGGATAATGATAATTTATCATTATTCCGTGCTTTGTTTTCAAGTTCAATTTACCAAACTGAAGCCCATTTGTGGACTGCGTCGTTTGTATTTTATTTAGGTAATATAACTTATGTCAGTGACCTAAAATTAACAATTAATCATTTGCTAACGCTGTTTTCTTCCTTTCTTTTAATACATAACTAGCAAGTCCTAAAATTAATCCCACAATTCCAAAACTCAGCCAGCCAAACCCTAAGCTGAAAAATGGGAAGAACCGTTGAGCAAATTCAAGTAGCGTTTGCAATAATTGACTTTCATGCAAATTAGCAGGTAACGCATTTAACATATCAAAGAATGCCGGAATCAGAGTTAATCCAGTTGTAATTCGGTAAACTAACGGATCCTTTTTAAATAGTGGCGAAAGCAAGCCTAAAATAATTAAAGTAATTGCTAACGGATAAAGGAACATTAGGATTGGCGTTGACCATGCAATGATTTGATTAAGACCTAGATTAGCGAATAAGAATGACAGCCCGCAGTTAAATCGCAAAAATGTTCGATAAGAAATTTTGGGGAATCGACGATGGAAGTCTTGCGAAAAGGCAATTACGAGCCCCATTGCAGAAGTCATGCAAGTAACAGTAGCTAATGTTGCTAAGATCGCATCTCCAGCTGTTCCTAAGTAATAATGAGAAATTTGGGCAAGCGTAATCCCACCATTTAATGCAGGTTTAAATTGGTGTAAGCTAGTCGCTCCTAACCAAATTAAAGCTAAGTAGATAATTGCAACTCCACTGATTCCCCAAAAACCACTTTTAGCCGTTGCAAGCGATATTTGTCGCAATTTTTTAATTCCTAATTCTTTAATTGCAGTAATAATTGTAATTCCAAAAGCTAATGCGGCTAAACCATCCATAGTATTATATCCTTGTAAAAAGCCATTAGAAAAAGCATGATTTGTATATGCCGCGGTTATATTAGCAGTACTACCAGCGCCTAACGGATTACTGAATGCTAGTAAGAAAATCAGAAATAGTAATCCTAGAAATAAGGGATTTAAGATTTTACCGATTAAAGTAGCAATTTTACCCTCATGATTGGAAAAAAGATAAACCAAACTAAAGAAAATTGCTGAGTAGATTAATAGTCCCCAAGAATTAGCTGCCTTAGATAAATAAGGAGCAATCCCAATTTCATAAGGAACGGTTGCCGTCCGGGGCGTTGCAAATAATGGTCCCAAAGTTGCATGAACGAGGATTAAAAAGATTAGTGCATAAGTCCGACCGTTCGGCAGTGCAAGGTCATAAATGCCGTTTGACTTGGTAATGCTAATTGCTAGCAAGGCCATCAAGGGAATCAATACTCCAGAAATAAGAAAGCCACTACTCGCTATTAACCAGTGACTACCAGCTAGCTGACCCAAGTGAACTGGGAAAATTAGATTTCCTGCTCCAAATAACATTCCAAAAATCAATGATGCAATAATTATCGACTGTCTAATACTCGCTTTAGTTGTTTTCATTTTAAACATCCCTCTCAGTAATAATTAATTAAACTGGTATAAAAAAACGTCCTCATAAGCTAACTACTTACAAGGACGCTATCACGCGTGTTACCACCTTATCTTCAGAGTAATATCACTACTACTCCCTTACCCCGTACATAGCAAAAAAACTAGATACGTTGACGCTATAACGGGCGCACCCGGCTAAGGCTACGATTGCTCTCACCTGAGCCACTCCTAGGCTACTTTCACTATCCTTTACTATTCCCACTCGCACTAATTTGGGTTCGCTGACTAGTTAAAGAAAAGCTAATTTCCTATTCTCAGTGGTTATTCATACCGTTTATTTGCTAAATACTTTACATGATTGATTATAAAATGTCAAGATTTTTCTAATGTTTTTTTAATATTTCGTTGAGCGCTCATTAAGTCAAATATGACATTAAACTATTGTACTCGCTAAAAATAAGGTTAGTAGTGCCATTACTTTCTAAGTAAGCGTATTTGACATAGATCATCAGACTTTGTTAGCTTGAATATTAAGAAGGAAACTAATTATGACAGAAATCAAACTTATTAAATCACCATTTAAAATTGGCAATCATCCTTTTAACGATGCTGAAATCGTGAAACAAGTTGCAAACTTTTATCAATCAGTACCATTTTATCAGCCAACACCATTAATTAATTTGAAGCAGTATGCTAAAAAGAATAATATCGGTAGTCTTTATGTAAAAGATGAATCTCAACGATTTAGCAAAGCTCTAAAAGCCTTTAAAGCTACCGGTGGTTTATACGCAATGGCATATTGTATTGCTAAGCAAGCCGGATTAGCAACAAAGTATTTGAAATATTCTCAATTAATGACACCGTTGATAAGAAAAGTCGCTGACCAAATCACTTTTTATACTGCTACTGATGGTAATCATGGGCGCGGTGTGGCTTGGGCGGCCGAAAAATTAGGCACTCACGCAATAGTTAAGATGCCTGCAGGTTCAACTAAGATACGTGCAGAACATATTGCTGCGTTTAATAATGTGAATGTAGAAATAACAGATAAAAACTACGACGATACTGTTCAGCTTGCTGACAAAGATCCAAACGGGATTTTAATTCAAGATATGGCTTGGGAAGGCTATACAGAAATTCCACAAGCGATTTCTGCAGGATATTCTATTATCGTCACCGAAATTCTTAGACAAATAGACACCGACAATTATCCTACACATATCTTCTTACAAGCAGGAGTCGGTCAATTATCATCTGGAATTATCGATGCCTTATATAGTTTATTGCCAAAAGATAAACGCCCAGTAATTACAATTGTTGAACCAGCAACTGTTGCCTGTTACTATCTATCCGCACAGGTAGCGGATAATAACTTGCACACCGTTCCTGGATCACCTCGCACGATTATGGCTGGGCTAAATTGTCAGACACCAAGTTTAATTTCATTTCCAGTAATTCGTGATACTGCCAGCTTTTATGGAACACTGACAGATAACGTTGCACGAATTGGAATGCGCACCCTATCAACCCCCATTGGAACTGATTCAAAAATTATTTCCGGTGAATCTGGAGTTGCAGCCTTTGCCTACGTTAATGCCGTTCTCCAGGATCAACACCTCCGTGATACTCCCGATTCTGCAAGATAATCGAGTCCTGCCGTCATTGAGAGAAGGGAAATCACCATGAATACGTGAGAGTACATGAGGACGAACCCACGTGAACGCTGGTGGTGATTAATAAGTAGTTCGTCCTGAATAATATATGCACCAAACATTGTCACCAGTAGTACAAAAATTAATGCAGGAAATAGCTGAATTATCGAACCATTGAAATAGCGCGTAATATTAACTAACGATTCACCAAAAGTAATGATAATAATTAAGCCGAGTCGTTCTACTAAGTGCGGAAAGTTCACGTTCTTTGGAACAAATTGTTGATACACAGCTAATGGCATTAAAAAGCCAATCAAGCCACCTAATACACACAGGAAAATGCCATAGTGATAACCTATTAGTAAGCCGCTTAACACAGCAATCAATTCTAATATTAAGGTTACTGCAAAGGCCCGGACATCATGATCACGCATCGGGTGTTTTCCCGAACCACAGAGGTACTGCCAAATTAAACCAGCAACTATTAGTACCACTGCCGAATTAAAAGTTCTAAATGTGACCGACCATTCAGTGTTGATATTATTAGCAAGATAAGTCATTGTGATTAGCAAACCAATTGTATCAATGATGCGACTTTTGCCGAAGCGATTAATATATAATGCCTGATAAAGCCAAATCTGCATTACCATAATAACAACAAAAACAAATTCAATATAATTAAATAGCGGAATACCACCTGCAACGGGATGATGAATCATTGCGGTGATTTTAGAAATTGCATAGACAAAAATCAGGTCATAAAATAGTTCCAACATTGAAACTCGTTTAGCGATGATTTTTTGCAAAACGCTCCCCTCCCTTTATACTTGGTAAGTTTCTATTTATCCATTATAAAAGATTTTAATTAACGATTTAAGCGATCAAGAGCTAATCATGAAATTTAAATGTTTTCCGGTTAGACTATCATAATTTTCTTTAAAAAAGTCTTTAAATTGCCACGACTTATGATAAAATGCTAACGTTAATAAATACTAACCAGTTATATTGTTCGTAAATATCGAACATTATAAGGGAGAATTAGAATGGATAACGACATTGAAAAAGTTTTGTATTCTCAAGCACAAATTGATCACAGAATCGACGAATTGGCAACTACCATTTCTGCTAAATACCACGATGAATTTCCAGTAGTTGTGCCAGTGATGACTGGAGCAATGATGTTTGCGGCTGAATTAATGAAGAGACTTGATTTTAAGCTGAATATCGATTATGTCGATGTTTCCAGCTATGAAGATAGTTCTAAATCGTCAGGTAAAGTACGTTTGTTACGTGACCTTTCCCATGACGTTAGTGGTAGACCAGTTTTAATGGTTGAAGACATTATCGATACCGGACATACTTTAGAGTTTTTGAACAAACTGTTCGCTAGTCGTGGCGCAAAGAGTGTTGAAATTTGTTCACTTCTGGATAAACCTGAACGTCGTGAAATACCTGTAAAAATTGATTACCTTGGTTTTACAGTTCCTAATGAATTTATCGTTGGCTATGGTCTTGATTATAATGGCCTTTACCGTAATCTTCCCTATGTCGGTGTGTTAAAACGATCAGTTTATGAAAAATAATAAAAGAGAATAACCCGTAACTATTAGCTCAGGGAGATCCCTTCGAAGTAAATTACTGGTTATTCTCTTTTATTATTTTCTGAATAGTTATCACTATCAAGCCCAAAAGGATAGCCTCTTTGAAAACTATAATTTACTGATCGTCGACGACCACACCATTACGATCTGGATGTAAAACTTCAATGCGATCAGATAATCCTTTTTTACGGAGTGCTTCAATAAATGCTGCCGTTTTGTCTGGGATAATCATTGTCATAACCGTGGGACCGGCTCCACTTAAGTATGTCGCTGCACCATAAACATGACCTACTTGCCGAATTGGCATTAACTCCGGTACTAATTGTGCCCGATACTGTTCATGGAAGTTATCAGCCTCCATAAGTTCACTTACCAATGAGTAATCTTGTTTAAATAAAGCTGCTACTAATGTATTAGCAACTGCACTAGCATGGATGGCAGAATGGTAGTCTAACTGACGTGGTAAAACTGCCCGAGCTTTTTTGGTTGCTAAGCTATACGCTGGAATATAAGCAACAAAATCATATGGTGGTAAAGGAGCTTCCACAGCATCGAAATGCTGGTCAATGTTAGTCCCAATCACTAAGCCACCAAGGATTGCTGGAGCAACATTATCAGGATGGCCCTCTATTTGACTGGCAATTTCTACCTTAGCTGCCTTGGTTAATTTGAGATTTGCTAGTTGGTTTGCTAATTCAATCCCAGCAACAATTGCGCTGGAACTGCTTCCTAACCCATGAGTAAGCGGAATATCACTGCTGACTTCAAGATGTTGGGGCGAGAGTTGGGGCGCAACCTGGAGAGCCGTTTGAACGATCATATTATGCTCATCATGCGGTAAATCTCCTAACTGGTGATCGACTTGCCATTCTTTAGCAGATTCCTTAACCGCTACATTTAAGTATAGTGAAACCGCAAGTCCAATCGAATCAAAACCTGGGCCAAGATTGGCACTGGAAGCAGGAACCTTAATTTTCATTTACTCATCCCCCATTATTTTAAAACCTTATAAGCAGCATCAAGATTAATGGTTGGTTCACTAGCAATCTGTGCCTTAAATTCATGTAACTGCGACCCGCTCATTGCATGAGTAATAATTACTATCCGAGCTATTCCATTTGCTTCTGTTTGGGTAATTTGGCTAAAACTGGCATTAATCTCTGTCATAATTTGCGTTAACTTAAGCATTTGACCAGTTATATCCGGCATCGTAATGGATAAAAAGTATGGATATGCAACTTGATCAGTAGTAGCTGGGATATAACGCTGCTGATAATTATTAAAGAAGTTACCGTTAGTTTTTAACACAAGATTCTTAGTAACTGAAGTGATATCACTTAAAACACTATTTGCTGTCGGCAATCCACCTGCACCACGCCCATAAAACAGGGTGTCTCCTACCGCTTGACCAGTGACCATTACTGCATTGTATTCATTATTGATGGTAGCTAACGGATGATCTACTGGGACCAAAACCGGAGCTACTTCGACAAAGACACCATCATTAATTACCCGCGAAATCCCTACTAGCTTAATTACATAACCAAATTTCCCCGCTTGTTGAACATCGAAGGCGCTCAATCGGTCAATTCCAGTTACGTTAAAATCATTAATCGTTAATTGAATACCGAATGCAAACTGACTAAGGATTACCATTTTAAATGCAGCATCTTTTCCAGTAACGTCATTCGTTGGATCTGCCTCAGCAAAACCTAATTTTTGTGCTTCGCGTAATGCCTTTTCGTACGACCACCCTTGCTGACTCATCTGTGTCAAAATGTAGTTAGTGGTTCCGTTAACAATTCCCTTGACCTCCGTTATTTTGTCAGCAGAGAAACTATTATTAATTGTCCGTAAAATTGGAATTCCCCCAGCGACACTTGCTTCATACATTAGATCGCAATCATTATCATGGGCTAGTCGGCTTAATTCTGGTCCATATGTTGCAATCAAGTCCTTATTTGCCGTTACAACGTTTTTTCGGGAGCGTAATGCCATTTCAATATAGTCTTTTGCAGGGTGGATTCCACCAATCAGCTCTACCACAATTTGAATTTCTTGATCATTGATAATTTCCTGAATATCAGTCGTTAACTCGATTCCTCCCTGGACTTTCTGATGACGCTCGGGATGTTTTACTAATACTTTTTTAACATTAAGTTGCCGACCGGTGACATTAGCCACCTTATCTTCATTATTCTGAATCATTTGTAGTACGCCAGATCCAACTGTTCCAAGACCTAGCATTCCTATCTGAACGGTTTCCATAATGCCACCTCATTTTCTCATTATTTTTTCATTTTCCGATTGTAACATACAGTTAAGACAGGTACAATATCAAACAAAGAGTTACGATTTTAGTCATAATTGGAGGTAATGATATGCAATACCGTAGTACACGCGGCCCACTAGATAAAAACTTAAACGCACCCCAAGCCATTATTAAGGGGCTAGCAGATGACGGTGGTTTGCTAGTCCCCACCAAATTTCCTTCTTCATCTTTACCGATCGAAAACTTACCTAAGATGACTTATCAGCAAATTGTACACCTGATTCTAACCCTGTTTTTCAACGATTTTACCCCTGATCAGCTACAAAAAAGTATCGAGCAGGCTTATGGCGACCAATGGGATAGTCAACAAATTACCCCTATTTCTAATAGTCATTCAAATAATTACTACCTAGAACTTTTTCATGGACCGACTTTAGCCTTTAAAGATGTTGCACTGCAAATTCTTCCCTATCTAATGACCTCAGCAGTTACTATTGAACAAATCAGTAATAAAATTATTATTTTAACTGCTACTTCTGGTGATACTGGAACAGCAGCTATGCGGGGATTTAGTAATCAGTCTGGTACACAAGTAATTGTCTTTTATCCTCATGGGGGAGTTAGTCCCGTTCAATTGAAACAAATGTTAGGTCAACGAGGGAATAACCTTACTGCTATTGCGATTGAAGGTAATTTTGACGATGCCCAAACTGAAGTTAAACGAATTTTTAACGACACCACATTTAATCAGCAACTACAACAAAACAGCTATCAATTCTCCTCAGCTAATTCAATGAATATTGGGCGCTTAATTCCACAGATTGCCTATTACTTTAGTGCCTATGGTCAACTGGTAAATAAAGGTAAAATTCAGGTCGGTGATGTCCTCAATTTTGCGGTCCCTACTGGTAATTTTGGCGATATTCTAGCTGGCTATTACGCTAAAAAGTTAGGATTACCAATTAATAAATTGATTTGTGCCTCTGATGAAAATAATGTCCTGACCGACTTTTTCAAAACCGGGGAATACAACCGTCAGCGTCAGTTTTACTTAACCAATTCACCTGCAATGGACATCTTAGTATCCAGCAATCTAGAGCGATTATTATTTGATTTAGCTGGTAATAATGCTGAACTAATTAGTAAATATATGGATCAATTAGTACAAGAAGGTCATTATCAAGTCAACTCGGTTATTAAGGCGCAGTTAGATCGTCAGTTTGCTGCCGGATTTGCAACTCAGGATCAAGTCGTCCAAGAGATCCACCGGGTTTATAAAGCAGATGGTTACCTAATCGATCCGCATACGGCTGTTGCTTCATTCGTTACTAATCAATACCAAGCCAGCCATAATGATAAGACACCAACGGTCATTGTATCAACGGCTAGTCCGTATAAATTCCCCGAAACAGTTTACAAGGCTATTACAGGACAAGTTGTTTCGACACCAGGACTAGCAGCCATTCATAACTTGCAGAAAGTTGTCCAACAACCGCTAAGTAACAATGTTCAAGCCTTATTCAATCAGTCAATCCGAGCTGAGCAAGTAATCCAGCCAACCAAAATGGAAGAAACAATTAGCAAGTTACTTACTTCAACGTATTAATAATTTTGATCATTTTAAATTAACCGAAGCACCCTAGAAATATTCGCAATTCTAGGATGCTTCGGTTTTTGCTAATTGTTACTATAAGTTCTTCTTAAAGAAACTATCAATCTTATCAAACGGAATGTAGCTATGATTGCCACCATCGTATAAATCAGTATGGGTTGCGCTAGGCACAATCACTAATTCCTTGTTGTCACCCTTTAATTTCTTAAAGGTATCTTCACCCATGTAGCGTGAGTGGGCTTTTTCACCATGAACAATCAAAACTGCATTCTTAAGGTCTTCAGGATGAACTAAGATCTTAGTATTCATCCAAGCTGGCTGACTCTGCAAGACCCAACCTTCATTGGAGTTGACGGAACGCTTGTGATAGCCACGTTTAGTCTTGTAGTATGCACTGTATTGCTTAACAAAATCTGGTTGATCATCAGGAGCTGGGTAATCATAGCAACCACCGGCTTTAGCTAAATCCTTTTTACCATATTCTTTGGTCCGTTGCTCAGCAATTTGTTTTTTGCTTGCATAACGTTTTTCCGCGGTTCCCTGATCGAAGTAGCCCCATGAGCCGACACGTGGCATATCATACATCGTTACCGCAGCAGTCGCCTTAATCCGGGGATCAATGGCGGCAGCATTCAGGGAAATTCCTCCCCAACCACAAATCCCGATAATGCCAATCTTTTCTGGATCAACATGATCTAAGTTACTCAAATAGTCGACTACTGCTTGATAGTCTTCAGTGTTGATATCTAGTGAGAAGACATCACGCACATCTCCACCACTTTCACCAGTAAAGGAAGGATCAAAGGCAATTGTCAAGTATCCCCGTTCCGCCATCGTTTGAGCATACAAGCCACTAGACTGTTCCTTCACTGCCCCGAAAGGTCCAGCCACTGCCAATGCGCCGGTAACTTGCCTTCGTAGTTCTTCGGTGTGTATTGGTCTGCTGCTAAAGTAATACCAAAGTGGTTAGTAAAATTTACTTTTTTGTGATCAACTTGATCGCTTTTAGGAAATACCTTATCCCATTCTTGAGTTAAATGTAATTCTTGCATTGTTATCTCTCCTTGTATACGTATGAAATATTTTCTCTTGCTGGAATATCGTGAGTAATAATTGACCCAGCACTAATTACTGCATCAGTTCCAATATGAACATTCGGCAAAATAATTACGTTTCCACCAATTTTTATATAGTTAACTGTCTTTATTATATTTTCTCTTTGCTATGATGTGAAATACTTATATAATATGGTTAAAAATAGCTTTTAGTTATGGGAGAGGATCATATGGAACTTCGGGTTTTACGTTATTTTCTCGCTGTTGCCCAACAACGAAATATCACCAAAGCTGCTCGAGAACTACTAGTATCTCAACCGACATTATCAAAGCAACTAGCAGATTTAGAAAGTGAACTTAGTGTCAAATTATTTATCCGTGGGCATCGGCAAATTACTTTAACAGACGAAGGCGAGTATCTCCAAGCCCGGGCAAAAGAAATTATTCAACTTGCGGATCAAACAGCCACTAATATCCAAAAGGAACAAGTTGTTACTGGAACGCTCTCAATTGGTGCTGGCGAAAGTATTGGAATGCAGCGAATCATGGAAGTACTAAGCGGGATTATTCAGGACTATCCTGATGTTAAAATTCGGCTAGTTAGCGGAAATGCTGATGAAATGGAAACTGCATTAAAACACGGTACCATTGATTTTGCGGTCTTAATGGCTCACCGTAGTCTTGACAGCTACCATCATCTTCAATTACCGGAAACTGATCGGTGGGGATTAGCCATGCAAAAAGACGATCCCCTTGCTCAAAAAAATGTTATTGGGTCCGCTGATCTTATTGGTCTTCCGCTTCTGGTATCCGAGCAAGCTCTTGATAAACACCGCTTCCAAGATTGGTGGGGTAACGTAGGAAAAGAAATTAACATTATCGGTACTTACACGTTAGTTTTTAATGCGGAGTTAATGGTTAAACAAGGGAGTGCCTACATCCTTACTTTCGATAACCTCCTCAACACTTCAAACAACAGCGAACTCACCTTCCGGCCGCTTTCACCATCTATTTCTGAATCAACAAACATTATTTGGAAAAAGAATGTCACCCAGTCTAAAGTGGCTAAGTTATTTACCCAACGTTTATTGGCATCATTAGACTAGAATAACAATATAAATACTCCGGTCCAGCTACTGAGGTTGATTGTTGGTCCTGTGATGGCTTATATTTTCCAGACAAAGCTCTTTAATATCCTTGCAGTTGATAATGATCTTGAGATAGTTCAACAGCAAATTATTAACAACCTAACAAAATAGGGTTCGTGGCATTAACTGCTACGAACCTTATTTGTTCGATATAGAAAATAATTAAAATTTGACTTTCATTTCTGATGTGCCAAAAATAGCACCAACGATAATTATATTTTTCTTTGAATTAATTCGATAAAAGATTCCATAACTACTGCCAATCAAAAGTCGATATGTCTGTTCAGTAAAGCCATACAAATTAGTAACATCTTGACCAAGTCTTGGAAAATCTTTCAATAACCTAATCTTTTTATCAATATGAAACGTAAATTGATCGATCTTTTCTGGTGATAATTTTAGCTGGGTTTGCCAATATGAAATAATTTGATCTAATGAAGTGGCAAAGTGACTGGTATATTTAATCTTCATCTTGTCCCCAACCATATTTTCCAAAGCGCTGCTTCATATCTTCTTCAGTAAGTAGCTTATCAGACTCAAATGATTGCTCAATCATTTTTCGATCATGTTCTATATCAGCCGAATTTGCAATAGGACGATACTGAATTGTCCCATCGTCTAATAGTTGTGGTTCAAATAATGCATTTTCACAGACCTTAAACTGAGCGGGGACAGTTAAAGTCAGTGAAGTACCCTGCCTTCGTGCCTTAACAGTTTTATATCTCATCATACCCACCTCACATATAATTATAACATAATTATATGTGAGACTTTACTTTACATCCTTAGGCAACAGACCATCTGGATTTTTATCAAGAGCACCGACGATTTCGTGAGCGGTGTATGGTTCTTCCAAATATGCCACTTCATCTGGTGTTAATTCGATCTCAACGGCCTTGGCAGCATCATCTAAATATTGCTTTTTAGTGGCGCCAATAATTGGTGCAGTAACGCCCTTCGCCCACTGCCAAGCAAGGGCAATCTGTGACATCTTAACATTATGCTTTTCCGCTAATTTTGCCACCCGTTTAATAATCGGTAAGTCTTGTTGTTCGTCATGATCATACTTAGAACGAGCTGAAGTATCAACTTGACTACGCTTCGATGAACTATCCCAGGTTGACCGCGCAAGGTGACCACCAGCCAGTGGACTATATGGCATTAACATTACCCCATCTTGTTTACAAATCGGAATTAGCTCACGTTCATCTTCGCGGTAAAGCAAGTTATAGTGGTTCTCCATTGCCACAAATTGGTGCCAGCCGTTTTTCTCCGCAATGTGTTGCATGTTTTGGAACTGGTAGCCATACATTGCAGACGCACCAATCGCACGAACTTTTCCTTCTTCAATAAGGTTATTAAGTGCTGCCATTGTTTCTTCAATTGGGTGATCATAATCAAATCGGTGAATGATATATAGGTCAAGGTAGTCAGTGCCTAAACGCTTCAAAGTTCCATCAATTTCACGATTGATTGCTTCCTTTGACAATCGTCCATCATTAAAATACACCTTGCTGGCAATTGCTACTTGCTCCCGCGGGATTTGGTGCTTCTTTAATGATTTTCCAATAAATTCTTCACTAGTCCCTGCACCATAGACATTTGCTGTATCGAAAAAATTGATCCCTAAATCAAGCGCATGCTGCACCATCTTATCAGTTTGATCCTCGTCTAAAATCCACCGATAAGTTTTAACCGCGGGAATCCCAAAACTCATCCCGCCGACCGCTAACTTGGAAATCTTGATGTCTGTTTCTGGAATATAACTGTACTTCATCTCAGGCACTCCTCTCACTTTATTAATTATCAGTATAGAGGCTGTCAATAATGATGTTAAATACTTATAGCAGATAGCTATGTATTCAGTTAATGTATACCAATCTACTAACAATTGTCAGCATTAAACTAATAACTAATCATTAAAAGAAGAAATAACCAGGAAAAATAAAACTTTTTCCGGTTATTTCTTCTTCCTTATTGGTTATTCTATTGTCTTGGATTATTACGATTTAAGACTTAACGGCGAATTAGGTCAAGAACTTCCCGATTTTGCGGTAGTGCTGAATGCTGGGCCAATTTTTCGGTAAACTATGACCTGAGTATAGTGCTTTACGATTCCTTAACAAATATACTTTGCCGCTAGAACACTACCTGTTACCAAAGTTGCGTCTGTAAACAGATGTCGCCAAAACTGCATCTGTGGTAACCATTGACGAACACGAAAAATGTGGCTAGAAAACCATTGGTCGCTGAAGGATTTTAATGAATGTTCGTTCATTAATCCAGGCAGCCCACTTAACAAACCACCGTTCTTTTTTCATAAAATGTCATCCTTTTTTATTATAACCAAATTTTATTATAACCAAAAAGAAAGACTGAGTTCATCCTCGCCTCATATTACTTGTTATTTCACGGCTCACATTAAGTCAGCAGAGCGTGCACGAATGTATTGACGAAATGTTTCATCACCTAGTTTCGGTAATGATACAATAACAGAGAAAATAACCATGTAAAGGAGCGATAAATTGAATTTCCTCGTCATTAATATGGAGGCTCTGACACTAGGTAGCATCGTCCTCCCCAATATTATATTCATGCTTTACTTCATCCAGCAGGGGCGAACAGCCGTTGTCGCCCTCCCGGTGATTTTCTTTTATGTGATGGCTAAAACCGTTCCCTACGCAATCCGCTCGTTTGGCAACGTTAAAAATCCCTACCGGATACTATTGACTAGTAGTTGTCTCGCTCTTGGTGGTGTTGGACTAGCATTTTTTAAACCACTTCTTCCAGAAGGCGCCACCCTATTAGGCATTGGAATGGGATGTCTCAAGCCCGCCTATCAACAGTTGAAAGATGAGTATCACCAACAGGGAACATGGCACTATTCACGGGCATCCTTAGTTGGAATTTTTTACTTATTAATTATCCTTGGATTGGGAATGTGGCTGAGTTATTTCACGCTTGCTGCCTTTATGGGTGAGCTGTTCTTGATGATTGTCCTCGGTATTATTCTCGTTATTAAGCTTCCCACCCCTTGGCCAGGGACGTCTGCTTTCTCTGGTCCATTCAATTGGCGACCGGTAATTGCCACCCTAATAATCTTTGGAATAGCAATGGGAGCACGTGGTTTGAAACAGACCGGTAGTCTTCCACTAACCTTCCTTACTTTAGGAATGTGGATTATTATGCTGATGGGCTTCGGCCAACTACAAAGCCGATTTAAGTCATCGCGTCTCTGGACTTTTTGGACAAGCGCTACGACCAACTTTTTACTAATCTACAGCCTTTTCTACTTTGACACCCTCAATCTGACACCGCAATTATTCCTTGCATATGGGCTGTTTATCTTAGCAACGATTGGTGGATTGCTCCTGAGTCCCCGCTTACGCAACCGCGCATGCTGGCGGATTATCTTTCCCGGAGCTGCTGTTGGACTGCTGTTCTCTCTTTTTCCGAGTAATTGGTGTTTCTTAGCAGGCCTCTTCATCACCAGTCTTTGTTGTAGTAGCATTAATGCCTTGACTTGGCCATTTTATCAAAATGACTCCACGATTCCACCGCTGAATAATCGATTCATCAGACAACACTTTAACATCCTTGGCACGGTTATTTCCCAGATAACCCTAATCAGTCTGTTGATCATTACTAACTTTCTCTTTAATGATCATGGTCGCCAGATCCTCCACGCTTATTACGCTCACACGCCTAACCATGCGCTGGGTGAACCACTTTGGTTGACCCGAGTTATATGTGTTGCCCTACTAGTCTTTATGATGGTGTTCTTAATTAATCGGCAAAGTCTAGATAACGATCACTCTTAAAGTCTTGACTGATATTCAAACAATCATTGACACTTATTTATGATTCCGATATATTGAGATAAAAATTTTGAAAGAGAATTGCTCATGCTTAACTATTTGGATTCACGAAATCTCTCTAAAATTTGTTGGCTTTCAGCAGTTACCATAATAATCGGTGCCCTTTTAGGAACTGATTCTACTCTTCCAGGAGTATTGCCTTATTTTGCCTTCATTTTCTTTGGCGGTATTTCACTTTATCTTCAATATGGACGAGGAATCTTAGCCGCAATACTAGAGAAGCCTAAAAAAGGATCATGGAAACTAGTTATACCGGTGTTAATAATCTCATACGTTATCGCCTTTATTTTCTTGGGAATCGGTAATTTATTAGGAAACCAACCCGTAACTAATGGCGCAACTGGTTCTGGACCGGTTGCAACTCAATTAATTCGCTTATTCTGGATTTGTATCTCCTTAATTGGTGAGGAAATCATCACCGCAGCATTAACGTTGCCGTTTGTCTCACTACTAATGAAACGAGTGAATAAGCGCCAAGCTTGGATTTACGGTGCAATCATTTGTTCCTTGCTATTTGGGATGCTTCATTTTCGTGCTTACGATTGGAACCTATATCAAATGCTAGTCCCAATTGGTTTAGGACGGCTTCCTTTTACATGGCTATGGGTGAAAAGCGATAGTCTTTGGCCGGCGGTGATCACCCATATCCTATATGATGTTTTAATATTTTTACCCGCAATTCTATTTGGCATTTAAAAAAACTGGAAATCATCGCTAGTAACACGACTGATTTTCCAGTTTTCTTATTTAATGAATGTTTTTACCGAGCTCGTATGCTTCCTGAGCATGTTGAGCTAACTTCTTTTCGTTCCAGGAATCCGCTGCCAGGACACTACCAACTTGATCCCATCGCATGTAATTAAGTAACTGCTTAAAGTATAGCTTTAATGAAGCAAAAGCATCTTCCTGACCATAGCCAGAAACTAGAGTGATTGCCTTTTTACCGCCATGTAATTCATGATTGTAATTATAGAAACGATCGATTACCGCCTTAAGGGCAGCATTAACACCATAATAGTAAAGCGAGCTAACAAGAACAACAATGTCAGCATCTAATAGCTTAGGCATCACTTCTTGCTTAATAATGTCATCTGGTTCCACTTCAATTTCTTGACCTGGATGATTATCTTCTAGTTGAATCATTGAAAATTCATTTGTTCGCCGTCCAGCATCAAACCGATATACTTCGTTACCAGCCTCAGTTGCTCCTTTAACAAAGGCGTCTGCCAACCTTTCTGATGTTCCCGGATGGTGAGGACTACCGGTTAAAACTACAATCTTTTTCATTTGAATCTCTCCTTCCTTGCTTCATTCTAATTAGTTAATAAGAAAAAGGAAAAGACTTAATTCGAATGATAGTTCATGCAAAAAAAGTAATATTTATAGGTCAATAATTTCCGGATCATACCCTTGTTCTTTAATAAACTTCATTAAATCAGTAGTCTTAATAAAGATGGTATGAGTATTAACATTCGGATGGAAAGTCAAAATTGGATCTTCCGCTAACATATCCTGATCAAAATATACTTTGATATTATGTTCCTCACTGTTCATCAAGCCAAATGGTGAAACCACCCCAGCATGGGATCCTAGTTGTTCTTGTAAATCATCTGGACGCGCCATTGATACCCGCTTGGCGCCTGTTAATTCTTGGAACTCCTTAAAATCCATTGGCTTCTGATCATCCATAATTACTAGGTAAAAATGCTTCTTCTTTCCCTTCAGAAACATCGTCTTTGTCCGAACACCCTCATGACCTTCAATATATTTGTCTGCCTGCTCAGTTGTTTCAGCAGCTGGGTGATCGACCATTCCATATTTAATTCCTAGTCGATCAAGTTCATTAATTACCTGTTCATACGTTCCTTCAGTCATAACTATCACCACCATTTTAATAATTATATTATATCATTTCATGGTCAAAGAATACCTTCTTAAATACGAAGGTTATTTTCAAATTAAAACAAAAAATATATTTTATATTTAATTAAATCCTGTAATTTAGATGGTTTTCTCATATTAAAACTGCTAAAATCATCTTTAGAAAGCGCTTTATTAGGCATAATAAAAAGTGTTGGCTATTTTGAAGAGCTTTACGCTAAATATAAAAAGGATAGTGATAGTTATGACAGAACCATTATTTTTAAAACCAGTCTTTCACGAAAAGATTTGGGGTGGTCGTCGGTTAGCTGAAGATTTTAATTACGATATTCCAGACGGGACAATTGGCGAATGCTGGGCAATTTCTGGACATCCCCACGGCCCTAATGTAATTGAAAATGGTGAATTCAAGGGACAACTGCTTCCAGATGTTTACGCCAACCATCCAGAAGTATTTGGTAATCCAAAGTCAAAAGTTTTTCCGCTGTTAACTAAGATTCTCGATGCTGAAGCTAGCCTATCAGTTCAAGTCCACCCAGATAATGCGTATGCCGAAGAACACGAGCATGAACTAGGCAAGACCGAATGCTGGTACGTTATCCATGCAGATGAAGGAGCCTACCTGACTTATGGTCATACTGCTAAGACTCGTGAAGAACTTAAAGAAATGATTAACAACCATGAATGGCAAAAGCTCTTCGATAAAAAGCCTGTTAAGACTGGTGACTTTGTTTACGTTCCATCAGGCACTCTCCACGCCCTTAATAAGGGAATCGTTGTCCTTGAAACTCAACAAAGTTCGGACACTACTTATCGCATTTATGATTATGATCGAGTTGACAAAAAGACTGGCAAGAAACGTGATCTACACTTGAAGCAATCAATTGATGTTACTACTGTTCCATTCAAAGAACCTGAACTACATATTACCTCTGAAAAAATTGGCAATTCTGAAGTAACGACTTTAATTACCCAACCTGATTCACCATTCTTTAGTGTTTATAAGTGGGATGTAAATGGTAAATTAACAAGAAAGCATGAACATGGGTCATACACCTTAATGTCAGTTATTGATGGTGAAGGGACTCTAACCGCTGATGGTAAGACATACCCATTAAAGAAAGGTGTTCATCTTCTAATGCCGGCAACTATTGATGAATGGCAATTGGATGGTAAGATGCTGATTATCGCCTCTGAGTCGGTAGAATAGTATTAACTAATATTTAATAAAATATGGGCTAGCAAAAATGAGAAAAACAATCTCTAGTTCTGTTAGCCCATGTTTTTATTGCGAATTATAATTTCAAACTTAAATTTATATTAATATTCCCTAGTCAGCCAGTTGCTCATAGTAGCTGTCATCGACCTTTTCCAACCACTCACTAGTGCCCTTGGTAATCGCAATGTGGGAGAACCAGGAGTCCTTAGTGGCGCCATGCCAGTGCTTAACGCCTTCGTGAATTGCAACCACGTCACCGGGATGCAACTTCCGAGCGGACTTACCTTCTTCTTGGTACCAGCCTTCCCCGGCAGTTACCAGGAGAATCTGGAAACCATCATGGTGGATGTGCCAGTCGTTCCGGCAGCCGGGTTCAAAGTTAACGTTGGAGACATTGATATCGATATTATCATCAGGAGAAACCAAGCCATTGAGATAGCTTGTTCCAATAAAGTATTTCGCGAAAGCAACATTTTTGTCACCAAAGCCAAACATATCATTTTTTACAGTTTCTTCATTCTTCGTCATAAAAACGTCCTCCTTAATAAGTCAAAATTCAATTTCTTGGTTACTCTTAGCTTATAAGAAAAGTATCGCTATGTATAATACTTATTATAGGTGACTAATCATTCAAAAATCGAATTATAATTTTCGAAGCCATGACGCTAACGAACTTGGACTGTATTTAGGGGTTGTATGAGTTAAAACGTGATAGCCATCAGCAATCTTTAACTTACCAGCATGAGCAACAAAATTAGCTTGATAATTGCCCGTATCACTCCAACCGGTACTAAATGGAACCACCTTCCCCTGATAATCCCTTATCATTCTCAAAAGGCCAACAATCGGTGAGGACACCTTACCATCCCAAACTGGTCCGCCAACTAGAATCGTATCGTAGTAGTGCAGTTCTGGTAACTCAGTGATAATCTGCGGAAGCCGACCATTCTGGTTATCAGATTTAAAGATTCTATCTATTTCTTCCATATCGTCAGGAAAATATCCTTGGGAAACTTGAAGGCGAAGAATATCGGCTCCTGTTTGCCGGTGAATCGCACTAGCCAGCTTAGCAGTATTGCCAAACTGTGAATAGTAAAGAATTAAGACATTTCGTACCATGTTTATCTTCCTTTCCGGAAAACTAATCAATTTACGTTATTCAGATTTTAGCTTAAAATAGTACTATCTATTCACTATCTGAATCGAGGAATCCCCATTATGGATACAAGAGTAATTAAATACTTCTTAACTGTAGCACAAACTAATAATATTACCCATGCAGCACAACAACTTCACATTACCCAGCCAACCCTGTCGCGACAAATGATTGATCTTGAAAAAGAACTCGGGGTCACTTTATTTGACCGAAAGCAGCGACGAATGGCTCTAACTAGTGAAGGAGTTCTTTTTCAACAGCGTGCCAGCACGATTCTTTCGTTACTTGACCAAACAAAGCAGGAACTTCAAAATACCGCGGAAGAATTAACTGGTGTTCTTAACATTGGCTGTGTTGTCTCAAGGGTCTCCAAATTTGTAATGCAGATCGTTAGCAGCTTTCAGAAAAAGTACCCGAACGTTAGCTTTAACCTTTACGATGGCAATGGCGACCTGCTCCGTCAACGGTTGGATTCGGGTTTAGAGGACTTTGCTGTGTTAATCGAGCCGGTTGAAGCAGCTAAGTATAACTTTATTGAGTTACCGGTTCATGAACAATGGGGATTAATCGTTAAAAGCGCTGACCCATTAGCAAAAAAGCAAGCAATTACTAAGAGTGATCTCTACAAAATACCACTAATCGCCCCTACCCGGAATATTGTCCGTGATGAAATCAGTGATGTATTAAAATTAGACCAAACAAAGCTGAATATCATGGCAACAAATAACCTGCCAAGCAACGCCTACGAACTGCTAAAAGCCGGTAACTATTATATGTTGGGAATTGAAGGAATTGTTAACTCATTCCACGATCCTGAATTAACGTTTATCCCCTTCTCACCGCACAAAGAGACTGGTCACGTTCTTGCATGGCGAAAAAACACGGTCGTTACTCCCGTAATGGAAAAGTTTCTTCAAGAATTTGCTGATCTAACAGAAAAATTTTGAAAGATTGAATTTATAAAATAAACGACTTACAATAAATTATCATTATCCTAAGGAGTGAAATCAATGCTATATAACGCAGCACTAGTTCTTGAAGGTGGCGCTTTTCGGGGACAGTATACCGCTGGTGTCTGTGACACGTTCCTCGCTAACCACATTGAGTTTAGCAGTGTCATTGGAGTTTCCGCGGGTTCGCTGAACGGTGTTAATTTTGTGGCTAAACAGTACGGTCGAGCAGCTAATATTAATATTGATCACCGTCATGACCGAGATTACATTTCCATGACCCGGCTCTTCAAACGTCAAGTAATCAACATGAACTACTTGTTTGAAGATCATGGACTTTCATGGCAAAACTTCGATGAACGAGCCTATATAAGATCTGCTTCACACTTCACTGCCGTCGCAACTAAACTCCAAGACGGTAAAAAAGCACTCTTTACAGACTTAACGGGGGAAAAGTTAAAACAAGTTTTGATCGCTTCTTGTTCAATGCCGTTTATGATGGATCCAGCACCCACTCCTGATGGGCTTTGCCTGGATGGTGGAATTGCGGATTCAATTCCCTTTGATGTTGCTCAAGAACAAGGCTATGATAAAATTATCGTTGTCCGGACGCGTGATATTAGTTACCGAAAGAAGCCATCAAGTCGACCAGTTTGTCAGTTATATCGCCGTTATTTTAAGGATTATCCCCAGTTTGCTGAAGCAGGGATCCTTCGTCCAGAGGTTTATAACCAACAAGTAGCACAAATTGAACACCTCAGAAGGACAGGCCAAATCTTTAATATTGCACCTCAACATCCCATCAAGGTTGGTCGAGTTGAAAGTAACGTTAAAAAGATCCGTAAATTATACGAAACCGGTCAACAAGAAGCCCGGCAACTATTGCCAAGCTTGATTGACTATCTTAATGCTTAAAACCGCTTTCTATGTTATTATAATAGTATGTTAATAAACAGCATTAGGGGTGTCTGTTTGCCAGACTGAGATGTATTAAGATATATGGACCCTTGAGAACCTGTTAAGCTAGTACTTGCGAAGGAAAATGCTAACTCAATATTTAAAAACTAGAGCTGTTAGTTAACTATAAAAACTAGCAGCTCATTTTTTCTAGGAAGTGAGATTTTGACCAAGTTACAACTAGAATTACTAGAGCGAGTTCGTCAGCAAAACCCGGTTGTTCTAACAATCCCTAACATGGTAACGCCAGACAAGGTAGCTGATGGACTGAGTACGATTGGTGCTTCACCCATTATGTCCCTAGCACCACAAGAAGCAGCAGAAATGGTGAAATTAGCTGATGCAATTACGATTAATCTAGGAACCATTCACGAAGAACAGGCTAACGAGATTACAACGATCCTCAAAAATAACCAAGATCAAAAGCCAATGGTGCTTGATCCGGTTGCGATCGGTGCTAGTCATTACCGGTTAGCTTTTGCAAAACAATTATTACAAGATCACCACTTTACTGTTATTCGAGGAAACGCTGGTGAAATTGCTGCTTTAGCGAATGTTAACTGGCATTCACGAGGAATTGACGGTGGAAGCGGACAAGCTGATCTTCACGAGATCGCTAAAGTAGTTGCTCATCAATATCATTGTATTGTCGCCCTTACTGGTAAATCAGATATTGTAACGGATGGCAATAATACTTTTGTTAATCTGCTTTCTACTAGTTATTTCGTAACTAATGTGGGAAGCGGTGATGTTCTTTCTAGTGTTATTGCTGCTTATCTCGGTGTCAGCAAGGATTATTATGCAGCTGCCTGCACAGCAACTAAAGTTTTTACTGCCACGGGAGTCAAGGCGGCTAGAGAGTCAACCGGCTTTGGTCAATGGCAAACCAAATTCCGGGATGAACTAGCAACAATTAATTCCAGCGAAGTTCTTTCAGTATTGTAATAAATAAAGGAGTTAATAATAATGACGAATGATTTTCCTCAAGCTCTAACGATTGCTGGTACTGATTCTGGCGGTGGTGCCGGAATCTCTGCTGATTTTAAAACAATACAAATGCGTGGTGTCTTTGCCACAATGGTTGTTGTTGCGGTAACAGCTCAAAATACCCTTGGCGTTCAGGATGCCCTAGCAATGCCACCAAAATTAATTGATGAACAGTTTTCCTCCCTAGCTGCTGATTTTAAGATCCGGGCTTGCAAAACGGGAATGTTAGCTGATCCTCTCCGCGTTAAAACCGTTGTCAACAACCTCAAGCGATATGATTTTGGTCCATTAACGGTAGATCCCGTGATGATTGCTAAAGGTGGTGCTAAACTTTTAAGTGATGATGCAATTAGTGTGGTTCGTGAACAACTATTACCACTTGCTGATTTGATCACACCTAACCTTCCAGAAGCTGAAGAATTAGCTCAAATGCAGATCACAACAGAAGCTGAAATGGAAGCTGCCGGACAACGTCTTCAATCGATGGGAGCCAAGAACGTTCTGGTTAAGGGTGGTCATTTTTCAAGTGATGATGAAGCAAACGACTTTGTATTATTAGCTGATGGTCACTCATTTTGGATGACTGCCAAGCGGAAGCAAACTCGGAATACTCATGGTACTGGTGATACTATTTCTTCTTGTATCACTGCTGAACTCGCTAAGGGCAAATCAATGGAAGACGCCCTCAAAATTGGAAAGGCCTATGTTGAAGCTACGATTAAGCAAGGCATTAATGTTGGTCACGGTCATGGCCCGCTAAACCATTGGGCAAAAATAAGGAGCGATAATAATGAACTTTAATCCAAAAATGTTACAAATATACCTTGTCGGCGGAACTCAAGATACCCACCACGATTCCTACGAATTCCTCGCTAAAGTAGAAGAAGCAATGCAAGCTGGAATTACCGCATTTCAATATCGAGAAAAAGACAGTTCAACCATGACTGCTGATGCACAACTAGTTATGGCAAGGCGCCTAGTCGAAATGGGAAACCGCTACTCAATCCCTGTTTTGATTGATGATGATGTTCAAATGGCATTGCGTGTCGGTGCTGATGGTGTTCATGTTGGTCAGGATGATGAAAAGATTGAGCAGGTAATTAAAGAAGCAGCCGACAAGTTAATTATTGGCTATTCATGCAACACGGCTGCTGAAGTTGAAAAAGCAAATCAATTATCTGCCATTGACTACCTCGGTTGTGGTCCGGTCTTTGAAACCACGTCAAAGGTCGATGCGGATCCTGTCTTGGGCCTCACTAAACTTAAAGAACTAAATAAATTGAGTACCCATCCCCTAGTTGCAATTGGCGGCCTTTCTTTAGAGAACATTCCAGAAGTTTTAAAAACTGGTGTAGCTGGTTTATCAATGATCTCCCTCGTTTTGAATAGTAAAAACATTACGGAAACCATCGAAAAAATTAAGACATTGGTAAAGTAATTAGTATTTTATCGTAAAATTAACGACTATTAATTAAGACTAGTAGCGCCTATAATGAAAGCGTAACCATTTAAAAGAAGGTGTTTGCAATGTTTTTCATCGATACCAGCAGAAACGGCAAACCAGTTCATGATGCTCTGGTAAACCAATCATTAGACAACTATCTAATTAATGATCTGAGGCTAAAGGGTCATGGCTTAATTTGTTATATTAACCAGCCATCCGTCATTATTGGCGTTAACCAAAACGCTTATGCCGAAATTGACTTACCCTATCTCAAAGAGCACCAAATCGAATTAGTTCGTCGGTCAAGTGGTGGCGGTGCCGTTTACCATGATTTTGGCAATTTAGTATTCGAAAATATTGTTGTTGGCGATACTAGTAAATTCGGTGACTTTCACGCAATTGGCGATCCGATTGTTGACGCTTTGCATGATCTCGGTATTAGTTCAGCTGAAGTCAGTGGTCGGAATGATATGACAATTGATGGCAAAAAATTTTCAGGAATGGCGATCGTTAAGGGCGACAATTCGTATGCTGCTGGTGGGACCGTAATGTTTGACCTTAATATGCAGAATGCTAATGAAGTACTTACCCCAGAACAAGATAAATTAGCTTCTAAGGGCGTTAAATCAGTGAATGCTCGAGTTACTAACATCAAGCCCTACCTGCCTGAGAAGTACCAGCATTGGACAACCGAAGACTTTAAGGAATACTTGCTTTGTCACATGTTTGGGGTCGATTCGATGGATCAGGTAGAAACCTACCACCTTACTGATCACGATTGGTCAATTATTGACTCTCGACTAGATAAGCAATACCGAACTGACTTATGGAATTACGGTCATAATCCTGGATTTGATAACTATGTTTCTAAACATTTCCCAATTGGGACAGTTTCTTTTAATTTTAATGAAAGCAATGGTGTTATTACTGCCATTAAAATTTATGGCGATTTCTTTACGACCGGAGACCCGGCTATTATTGAACATAATTTAAACGGAACTAAGTTAGATTCTTCGTCCTTAATTTCATCGCTAAAACAATCCAACCTTGAAGCTAACCTTGGTCAAATTTCACCCGAGGAACTAGCAGACTTAATTCTGAGTAGGAAGTGAGTTAAAATGTTACAACAATTTTTTGCCTGGATAAAGTCCTTGTTTAGCAAATCATCACCTATTCACCATGAAGATAATGGCTTATGGTGGCAACAAACTGGTACCATTGTTAAAGTTGGCTTAAGTACAGAGATAATCAAGGAGCTTGCTACCATTACCTTTTTAGATACGCCGCGAATTGGCGAAAAAGTTACTACTGACTCACAGCTGGTTGACATCGAAGGCGGTAAAGCAGTCGAAACGTTCAAATCGCCAGTTAACGGGATCATTAGCCGAATTGCAAGTAATTATCAAAGCGATCCTGCTAGTCTTACTGGAAAAGCAAACCCCACCCTATTAGAAATTAAAATCAAATAATAACTCGTAGCTCAAAAAGGGTGTAATAGAAGCAGAAATTTCATTCTGCCTTTATTACACCCTTCTATATTAATGCTTTATTTATTTTCATTAATTGACGCTGATGAAACACCATCAACGACTTGTCCTTCTACGACCCCGTGCTCGAAGACATGTTGCTCACAAAGCTGACAGATATGTTCAACATTTTCTGTCACTTGTAATGCTCCTAAATAATGACCATTAGGCTTACGGATCGCATAATAGCGAATTAAAGTTCGTTGGCCATCCATTATCTGAGGTGACTCAACCATATCCTTTTCCTCTGTCTTCAACATTTTTAAGACCTGCTTAACCATTGGGATAACTCGTTGGGGATGACAACCAAGAACATTATGACTAAGGCGCTGATGAAGACGCTGATCATCACGCCAGCTATTTGGCGAATACCAAACATACTCATCGTCCGCATTAATATAATCTAATTCATATGGCATTGTCCGAAATAAGGCATCAACCTCAGCTAAAGTTAATTTACCACTGAAAAAATTAATCGTGGCATCATCCATAAATGGTAAATTCATCTTTTAACGCTCCCATTCATCATTATTTTGGTTTAATTTTTGAACTGCAGTAATCAGTCGTTGACAAATTTGTGCTCGCCTGTTTTGCCAAAAATCATTCTCTAGTAGTAAATTTTGCTGTTTATCAAATTGATAGCCACCCCACATATGCTGGTTAATTGGGCTAGTCATCATCGAATCAATCACCCGGAGTAATCCAATCGTATGTTCCATATCGATATACCCTAATGCAACCACATCAAGCGGATCAATATAGTTAAATATTTGACAGCGAAGAAGGGTTGTTGTTTGCCGTTGCTTGGCATCTAGTAACCAGTAAAGATTAGGCCCTTCATAAAGATACGCTGCACTAATCCGCTCAGGGTAATGACAGTTAGCTAAAGCAAATTGTGCATTGATTGAGCCTAACGAGTGTCCATAAAGGAAGAAGGTCATTTGCGGGTAACTAGCTAATAAATGATTAAATTCTTTGCTTGCCGTCCATAACTCCTGAGGAACATCAGGAACCTGGTTAATAATTGCGTTACCAATTGGGAGGTTAACCCGAAGCCACTCGTTAGTCCACGTTGTCGGATCACCTTTCCGAACGCCAGATGATCCACGAAAGAGAACTATTATTTGAGGATAAGCGGCTGAACGAATTACTGTCGCCCGAAATCCATCGGCCGTCCAAATCACCTTGATCACTTCACCAATTAACTGGCCATCTGGCAACAAAACATCTTCTCCCAAGTGCCAGTCATGATATTCAAGCTGAGCTAACTGGACCCGCTGCCAATCAGTTAGTGACTGCTTCCTACTAACTAAATGCGTCATCTCGCCACCTACTTACCTAACTGCGCACAAATTCCCTGGATGGTTACCACAGCGAGGGCAACAATAATTAACATAATTGCATCCTTTTTAGTCGGTTGTTTGTCCATTTCAGCTCACCTAGATCTACCTTTTTCTTTTATCATACACCTAAATTACTTGATTCTCTTGAGAGACTTTATTTCTGCTTTCTGGTGTTATAAACTAACGAGGTATAAATATTCATGGGAGAGAGAAGAATGAAGTCGATTTCAAAAAATGTTCCTTTAGTCATTGCTACGGTTGTACTTGGGGTGATCGTGGGGACTAGTTCTTTACTATTAAGTATTCTTCTTGATTTATCAGAAAAATACTTTCTTAACTTTGAAGAGAGCAATCGGATCCCGGTTGATATTTTTGTTGGTCCAGGGCACCGATTTATCTCCGTTTTTGTTGGTTCTGCGATTGCTGCAATCGTCTGGTACTATCTTCAAAAGAATTACCGCCCAGTCGGTATCAGTAAAGCAATTACTGGTAAAACAATGCCGTTAGTCAAAACACTAATTCATGTTGTTACACAGATCTTTTACGTGGGAACGGGAAATTCCATTGGTCGTGAATTAGCACCACGGGAAGCCGGTGCCGCAATTGCTCAGAAATGGGAACGACACTTTGCTAATAACCGTTACTTAAAGCTTGACCCAGAAGACCAAAAAATGCTAATTGCGTGTGCTGCCGGTGCTGGTTTCTCGGGGGTATATATTGCGCCAATCACAGGTGCGGTTTTTGCTATTGAGTTACTTTACAAGAAAGTTAACGCTCGAGTAGTCGCTGTTAGTTTAACAATGTCCGTAATCGCAACTTTAATTGGATCAATTGTTAAGGGATATAAGCCCTATTACTTGGTTGGCTCCAAAAATTTTCCTTCACTACGGATCCTTCCAATCGTAATCATCCTGGCACCACTTCTTGGAATTATAGGTGCTTACTTCAAGCTGGGAGTTAAAAAGGCAAGTGCTCACCGAGCGGTTACCAAAAACGTCCTCTACCAGCTACCGTTAATGGGGATCATCACCGGGATTGTGGCTGCTTTCTACCCGCAAATAATGGGAAATGGTCGTGGGTTAGCTCAATTGGCGATGAGCACCACTACTATCAATAAAAACGTTATTTTAGCCCTTCTTTTCGGTTTCATTGCTAAAGCAGTGGTAACCCTCCTTAGCATCAAGAGCGGGGCTTATGGTGGGATCCTGACACCTTCAATTTCACTTGGTGCTGTTATCGGTGTTTTCTTGGGGATGCTCTATGTCCAAATTATGCCAGGAGTAACAATTACCCAGTGTGCTGTACTTGGAGCGGCCTATTTTCTAACTGCTTCTCAACAAGCACCTCTCATGGCGATGTTCATGTTATTTGAAGTCTGTCATTTGAACTTTACAGCCTTTATCCCCCTTGCCCTAGGAGTTGCATTATCGATTGCTGTCTCGCGGTGGGTTAATGCAAGACTCGCAAAGTAGTATGATGTTTGCTTATTAACTATGAAACAGCTAAACTTAACCTTGCATCATGCTTAAAGGAGTTTAAAAACATGGCACATATTTACCTAATGACGTTGATCATTATTTTTATGATTGAGAGTTTCTTTGAAGTTAAATGGTTTGCCCAAATTCGTGATATTTTTCAACGTTCAGGAAGGATTACCCCAACCAAACGGGTTCAACGAGTAATTAAGATTGAAACCCAGTGGGGTTGGTTTTCATGGATCCTGTTAATCCTCCTCTTCGTTCTTCCTGAGGTATATACATTTCTCTTAATCTGCATTATTACTCTAATTGAAACCATTATTGTTTACGAACTATATAACGCTCGAAATTACGCTCAACAAATTAATAAATAAAATGAAGGAGACTAGTGAGAATTTTTTTATTCTCTTACTAGTCTCCTTTGATTTTTAATCTGAATATTAGCCAGCTAACGCGTGAGTCTTTGTTAACAACTCATAAACGTAAGAAAGTTCTTCAGGACGGTATGCTCCTGGCATCGTTCCTACCTTTTGGAAGCCGTTCTTTTCGGCAATGTGTTGCATTACCAAATTATTTTCGTTCGTACTAAGGCGAATTGATTCCACATCAGGACGATGTTTTTCTAAGTAGTCAATCACGCTAATGAATAGCTTTGATGCGTATCCTTTTCCTGCATGACTTGAGTGAATTGCTACCCGATGAATAGTAACATAGTTCGTCGTATTAATTAGCCATTCACCATTAATATGATCATAAACATGATCTGGTGAATTGACGATTGCAACTGCCCCGACAGTCATCCCATCATCAGATTTGACGAGATATGAGTAGCCATTATCAATATCTTCCTGAATGTGCTGAGCGTTTGGATAGTCGCCCTGCCATTGATCAACACCACGTTCAGCCAATTGATTGCGTCCATCACGAAGTATTTCTAGAATAGTGTCTAAGTCTTTTTGTGTTGCTTTCCGAATTTGCATTTTATCATCTCCAATTAGAATTAAATCACTCTAATCATAGCAGATTATTAATCAAAAATGGTCTTTTTTGCTAATTTATACCCCATTTGTAAACACCTGTGAAGAATTAATGATCACCCGTATAAGAAAGCCTTATGTCCATTAATAATCTACTGTAAAGCCCTTTCATCCATGTTAAAGTTAAGACATTAAAACAGAAGCCTGCAGACATAGAAAGGAGTGATTCTTTAATGGCTAATTGGAAAAAATGGTGGATTACAATAGCAATGCTAATTCAGGGACTAATCGGCGGTATTGTAATCCTTCTCTGGATCTTCCGTCACGAACCCTGGATACTAGGAATCAGCCAATGGCTATTAACCCGCCCCGGACAATACACAATTATTGGTTTAGCAAGCTATATCATTCTGATGGCGATAATCGTAATTGGGAGTTCGATCTTCCGACCAACAACGAGTAAACAATTAGTAATTGCTCGTGATGGTGCTCGTCATATCTCAGTTGATAAAACAGCAGTGGAAAATAGTATTCGCCTTAACCTATCAAGTTTTGGTCTCTATAATCCCACAACAAAGGTTAAAATGCTCAAGAATCGTCAAGAAGCAGATGTTACCGTTACCGGAATGCTTTCTGGACAATCCGATCCAGAACTGCTGAAGAATTCTTTAACTGATGCAATCGAAAATAATTTACAAACAAACTTTGCTATCGGGCTTCGTAAATTACGAGTTCGCCTTCAACCTTATAGTCACAAAAAATCAGTCACAGTCGTTTAACAAGGAGGGATAACAATGAAACTTGCTCTCATTGGTGCGATTACGGGATTAGTTCTCAGTATTAGTTGGACCGTTTGGGGATTCTGGACAGCAATTGGCATTCTTCTAACTACTGCGATCTTCGCTTTAATCGGTCTTGTCTTAGACCTCATTGGATTCTCTTTTAAGGGAATCGTTAATAAATTAAGTGCTAAACTTGCCGAATAATTTCTAAGGAGGAATTAATCATGACAACTACAAACACAAACCAAGCTACTAAAACTAACGTTGACCAACACCTAACTTTTGACGACAGTGTAATTGAAAAGATTGCCGGGATCACAGCTACCCGAGTTCCAGGAATCATCTCTCTTGATGGCAACATGTTCTCTGAATTTGCGGATAAAGTTTCATCCGGCAATAATATGACCAAAGGGATCAATGCCGATGTGGGTGAAAAACAAGTTGCAATTAAAATGGACGCGACAATCGAATACGGTAAGAGCGCACCAGAAATTTTTGAAGCAGTCTGTAAAGAGATTGACAGTGCCTTAGATAAAATGACTGGCTTGAAATTGGTCAAGTTCGAATTACATGTTAATGACGTTAAGACTCGTGAAGAGTTGAAGAAGGACGACGATAAGCAAGTAAGCTAATGGTTTAACCTAAATTAAAAGTTCCTAGTATTCGTAAATTGAGTACCAGGAACTTTTTTATTCCTCTTTTAGCGTTAACTGAGCGTTGGAAATCATTTTTAGGAAATTATCCAGGTCCAAACTTGCCCGACCGATTAACGCACCATCAATATCGGGTTTATCAATAATATCCTTAATGTTATTAGGATTAACACTGCCACCGTAGAGGATGCGGATCTTATCCGCAATTTCATAGCTATAATATTCAGCAATTGTTTGCCGAATTAGCCGGCATCCTTCTTCGGCTAAAGTGGGATTAGCGTGTTGACCAGCCCCAACTGCCCAGCTTGGTTCGTAAGAAATAACTACTCGCTTAATCTGATCCAACGAAACACCATGAAGGACCGTCATTAACTGGTGAAAAACATAATGAATTTCGTTATTTACTACTTGTTGGACCATTGTTTCATCGGTACAAATAATTGGGGTAACACCACGTTGCAGAGCTGCTTGAACCTTTTTGTGCACACTGGCATTAGTTTCACCAAATAATCGACGGCGCTCAATATGGCCTAACATTACATATGATACACCAGCATCTGCTAAGCCACGAAGACTTACTTCACCTGTATATGGCCCAGAATATTCAGCAGCAGCATTTTGAGCAATAATCCTCAGTCCTGAATTACCTGCTGCTTCGACCATACTTGGCAACGCAAAAGCTTGTGCTGCAATTCCAACCTCCATTTTATTAGGATCAGGAAGCTTTGATTTAATTTGTTTAACAAAGTCAACTGATTCCTGGACGTTTTTGTGCATCTTCCAGTTAGCTACAATAAATGGTTTACGCATAATTCTAACCCTTTCTAATACTTCTTCCGTTTATCTAGTTATCTTATATTTTACAATTATCTGCCAAACAAAGAAAGATGGGGCTTTTAAACGCAAATAGTTCTTAAAGATCACTATTAGCAAACTTTAAGAACTATTTGATAATTATGCTTCAAGAGCTTGTGAAAGTGCTTCGCCAAGTCGCTTCAATCCGACTTCAATCTGGTCTTCCTGCATGTTGGAGTAGTTCAACCGGAATGTTCCTGGTTGTGGCTTCCCAGCAAAGAACGGGTCACCAGGGACAAAGGCAACATTGTGTTCAAGACACTGTTTAAAGAGTTCAACAGTATCAGTGACACCAGGGACTTCAACCCAGAGGAACATTCCACCTTCTGGATCGGTATACTTAACATCCTTCGGGAAGTATTTCTTAATTCCGTCAATCATTAGTTGCTTCCGCTTCCCATAAAGGTCACTAATTTCCTTAACATGGGCATCAACATCATTTTCCTTAAAGAATTCAGTAACTACATACTGAACAAGGTTATCCGTATGGAGATCAGCAGATTGCTTTAGCACGGTTAATTTTTCAATTACTTTTGGATCCGCTACTAACCAGCCAAGACGGAACCCAGGAGCAAGAATCTTTGAGAACGTACTCATGTAAAAGACTTTTCCGGCATGATCAAATGACTTAACAGAAGGAACATGTTCTCCTGCAAAGCGAATATCACCGTATGGATTATCTTCAAGAACCGGAACATCGTATTTTGCTGCCAACTCTGCAAACTTTTTTCGTCGTTCTGCTGGCATTGTCCGCCCAGTTGGGTTTTGGAAGTTTGGCACTGTATAGACCAGTGCTGTTTCTGGATGAGCCTTCAGAGCTTCTTCCAGGGCATCCATCTTCATCCCGTCATCATCCATTGGCACACTAACAAAATTAGCACCGTATGAACGGAAAACGTCAAGCGCACAAAGGTAAGTTGGTTCTTCGACAAGAACTGTATCTCCCGGATTTACAAATGCCTTTCCGACCAAATCAATTGCTTGTTCAGAACCTGTTGTTACCATGACGTTCTCTAGTTTGGCATCAATATTCTCCTTTTCCTTTACTCGTTTAAGGATTAATTCACGGAGTTCAGTTACTCCCTTAGCAGCACCGTATTGCAAAGCTTGCTGGCCATGCTCAGCGTAAACCTTATCCGTTGCTTCTTTCATCCCCTCAACTGGAAATAGTTCAGGAGCCGGTAATCCACCCGCAAATGAAATGATTTTCGGGTCAGCCGCCGCTTTTAAGATTGCACCAACAGCATCTGTCCCGTCAGCAGGAACTCTTTTTGAAAATTTAAACATAGTTACCACTCCTCTTTCTCATCATTTTGTAATTGTTGAGTAGTTTACAATACAAAAGTCGACTTGTGAACCCCTAATTAAGTTTCATAAGTTCCTGAATAATCTATAAATTTAATTTCTTCATATAAGGGATTACCAAAACAAGAAAAAATTAAATTTTATGGTTGACAGATTAAAATTTAATGAGTAGAATACGAAGCATCAAATGTAAACACGTTAAAGATACCGAACAGGAAGTAACTTGATTAACTGGTTCAGAGACTTAGTGGCTGGTGTGAACTAAGCAACGTTAATCAATGTTAAATCCCCTGTGAATTGGCTCCTGAACTAAGTAAGGTTGCCTGGCTGCCGACCATTATCCTGGCTCCAGATAAATTTGTCTGGTTCAAGATGTGGACTCTTTCCATAAATGAAGGTGGTACCGCGGCAACGTCGCCCTTCAAGCATATTCAAATGTGCTTGATGGGTTTTTGTTTACTTTGAAATTTATTTTAAGTGAGGTGAGGATCATGAAAGATAGTGATATTAGCGACATTAGCGACATTAGCAACATTCAAGGAATAATTAAGAATAATGATTCTCATCAGTGTTGGCATTTTTGATGGTGATGATAATCATAAATAACTAAAATTGGAGGAATCAATTATGACAACATTAAACGCTAACCAAAAAGAATTCGCAATGGCCCTTTACGATGCAACCCTAACTGGCAAACCACTAGAAGAAAAAGACTGGAAAAGTGTTGTAGAAGATGATGAAACTGCATATGCTGTCCAAGATGAGGTGATGCGTCTTAAGGGTGTTCCCGTTGGCGGATACAAAGTTTCACTGACAAGTAAACAAACCCAAGATATGTTTGACGCTGATTCACCCTTATATGGTCAACAAGTTAATCGTCGTTTTCTCCCTGCACCAGCAAACGTCAGCTTAAATGACTTAATGGAACCATTGGTCGAAGTTGAATTAGCCTTTCGTGCAACTACAGACTTAACGAGCAATGATTCACTAGAGGATCTCTTAAACAAGACAACGGTTGCGGGTGCACTAGAAGTACCGGATTCTCGGTTTAAGGATTGGTTCCCGAGTCTCGGTAAATACAATGTCATGTCAGATTGTGCTGTTGGCGGATTAGTTGTTTATGGGAAAGAGGTTCCTTCAACAAAAGTTTTCAAGGATGTCGCTGATGTTGCAACGGTCCATGCCGAACTCTTCCTTGATGATCAAAAGCTCGATGAAGGTGATTCAAAAGAGGTTCTTGGTAATCCGCTTAAATCCCTTCAATGGCTTGTCAAAAAGCTTGAAGAACAAGGTAAGCAATTTAAGGAAGGTCAACTGGTTTCTTCCGGAACGTTCGTTTTACCACCCCATCTCAAGGAAGGACATTGGGCTGTCAATTTTGATCACCAACTTGGTAATGTTAATTTAAATGTCGACTAGGGGATGACTAAATGAAATTAAATGATAATCAACAAAACTAATAAGCATCATAATCTTGTTAAATTTATCTATCCAGCTAGATAAAGAAAACTCTCGTGACTTTACACTGTAAAAAGTCACGAGAGTTTTTTTATTAATCCTTGTTATTCCAATGTTGCTGCTTAAATTGTTCCCTACCGCCGGCTTCTTGAAGAGCGTACCGTTCTGGATTCTTCTTATAGAAGTCCTGATGATAATCCTCTGCTGGATAAAAAGGTTTAGCATCTTCAATTTGAGTAACAATTTTATCATTTCCAAATTGTCCACTAGCTTGAAGAGCAGCCTTTGATTTTTCAGCAATTTCACGTTGTTGAGGACTATTAACAAAGATTACTGGCCGGTAATTATCCCCACGATCCTGAAATTGTCCCATAGCATCAGTTGGGTCAGTTTGATGCCAATAAATAGTTACCAGATCATCATATGAAATCACATCAGGATCAAAGGTGATTTTGACCGCCTCAGTATGTCCGGTCTTTCCTGAACAAACTTCTTCATAGGTTGGATTAGGGACATGTCCTCCAGTATATCCAGAAATGACTGATTTAATTCCCGGATAAGTATCAAATGGCTGGACCATGCACCAGAAGCATCCGCCCGCAAAGATTGCTGTGTCTAAACTCATCTATATCAACCTCTTTCGTAGCCTACCAACATCAAAATTTTATTGGTACAGATTATAAATTGTAGGTATTCTAACATATATTTATTAAAATTAAAAACAAATGAGAAAACTAACCTACCCTATTCTGCAAAAGCGGCTAACTTAATAGGATCAGTTCACTTCATGCGGTGACTTTTTTCCTGCAAGAACTGTTAAAACATCTTCAAGGGCAAAATCAACCATATTCTTTACGGCTAAATTCGTAAAGAAAGCTATATGCGGAGTCAGAATTACATTATCCATTGAATGAAGTTCAGCAACCAACGGTACATCGCCAAGGCCGGTTTGCCGACGATCAGTCATAACAACCTCATTTTCACCCTCAAAGGTATCCAAGGCAGCTGCGGCTATTTGTTTTGCTTTCAGTGCAGCTACTAAATCAGCCGTATTAACTACTGGCCCCCGACTAGCATTTACTAAACCAGCACTCGGTTTCATCAAAGCAAAATCCTTAGCAGTGAGTAAACCAACCGAGGTCGGATTAAGGTCAACGTGTAATGATACCACATCTGACCGCTGTAAAAGTTCTTCTTTTGTAACGTATTCAATGGTCCCTTTCATTTCTTCTCGCGGGTTAGTATCAAACCCTAGAACCGTTGCTCCTAAAGCTTTTAATAGTTTAGCTAACGTTCCGCCAATTCGACCAACACCAATAATTCCAATGGTTGCTGTATGGATTTCCATCGCTTGTTCATCGCTAAACCACCGGTAATCATTAGCCGCTACCTGAGCATCAAACCGGTAAGCTTTCCTTAATAACCGAAAGATCTGCATTAGCGCGTGTTCGGCAACACTTCTTGGCGAATAGGCTGGGACATTCGTTACCGTTAAATTGTTGGCCTGCGCTTCAGCAAGATCAATCATATCAAAGCCCGCAGTTCGGGTGGCAATTTGTTTCAAGCCATTCTCACGTAGTTTAGCGTAGATTGATGTGGGCAGCTTACTTCGTTGTTGAATAACCAGGCCATCAACATCCTTGGTCAGGTCAACGGCATCATCAATTAATTTTTCGGTAGTAATAATTTCAACATCGTTCTCCCCGGCAAATTCCTTGATTGCCGCTTGCTCATCATCCCGTACACTAGTCATTAAAATTTTGGTCATTGGCTAGTCCTCCTTTACAAATTGGCTAATTCGTCTAATTGCTTCCTCAATATCCGCCATGCTTGTTGCGTAACTAATTCTTAGGTAGCCACTACCACCAGCCCCAAAGTATGATCCAGGAATTACAGCGACTTTTCCTTGCTCAGCCAGTTCAGTAGCAAATTTCACATCATCGGTTCCAAAACGTTCTGGTAATTTAGCAAAGACATAGAAAGCTCCATTAGGGTTAGTAATTTCAAAGCCGAGCTCGCGTAATGCCGGAACTAAGGTATCACGGCGCTGCTTGTAAGCTGCCTTCATTTCTAGGGTAGCTTGCTTACCTTCTTCACTGGCAAAGCCTTTAGCTGCCGCTGCCATCATTGGATCTGCAGCAGCGGTAACCATCATGGCATGAATGGCAGAGACCGGCTTCATCAATTCTTGTGGTCCTGCAATAAAGCCAACCCGGTAGCCAGTCATTGCTTGTGACTTTGAAGCTCCATTTAAGACTAAGGTTTGTCCCGGGATAAATTCCGCAATCGAAGTATGATGTCCACTGTAAACTAATTCTGAGTATATTTCATCCGCAATGACAACTAAATTGGTTTTGTCAATTGCAGTTGCCAACTGTTGAATCTGCTCACGAGTATAGGTTACTCCGGTTGGGTTTGACGGGTAATTTAAGATAGTTGCTTTGGCATTGGGATGTTCAGCAATTACTTGACGGAGCCTTTCAGGTGTTAGAACAAACTGGTCATTACTAGTGTTGATTTCAACGGGTTTTCCGCCAAGAATAGTCGTTACTGCCATGTATAACGGGAAAGTTGGGGTAGTAATTAAAACTTCATCCCCCGGATTGACTAAGGCTGATAGTGAAGCATAAATTCCTTCAGTTGCCCCAACCGTTACAGCAATTTCATTTGTTGGATCATAAGTTAGTCCATACCGATCTGCCATAAATTTGGCGATTGCTTTCCGTAATTGAATGGATCCGCTACCTGGTGCATAGTGAGAATCATTGTTTTCAATACTATCAATTGCTGCCTTTTTCATCACCTCAGGAACGTTAAAATCAGGTTCTCCAAGCGTTAATTTAATGATCCCAGGAATTGCACTAGCCTTGTAATCAAACTCCCGGATTCCCACTGGCTTTAATCGACCGAAATTCGTATTCAAGTTATTTAATAATTGTGACTTAGTAGTTGGCATAATTTTCCCTCCAAAATAAAAAGTCCTCGATGGTTATAATCCATCCAGGACTGTAATGACTAAGTCAGAATTAGTAGAGCCCCGGATGGTTTAAGATTAACAACTATCCGGGAACGCACAATGAAGAGCACTGCTGGTTAGCGGATAATTAATCGCTAAACCAGAAGGCATACGCTTTAATATTTGATTGAATCAAAGCATTCATCATTGTGTTCCTCCTTTAAGTAATTACTAATTATTTTAATCATATTCTAATATTTGTCAACCAGTATTTTAGATTAAGTTAGTAGATATTTAAAGCTACTTCTAGTCAAACCTTCTCCCCATTATTATGAGGTCCCGCTGAACGCCATCAAGTTCTGCTACTCGAGGTAGTCTTCCCCATTCTGTAAAATGAAATGATTTGAATAATCCTAAACTTGGCAAATTATGACCAAAAATATAGGCTACAATTGCTGTGATTCCTAGTTGAGGTAATTGACTGATCACAAAATTAATTGCTTGTGTTCCAAGGCCATGATGTCGAACACTCTTATCAATATAAATTGCTATTTCACAGGTATGCTCATAGGCCGCCCGACCATAAAATGGTTCAAGCCCTACCCAGCCTACCACCTTTTGCTCGTTATTTTTAATAACCCATAATGGATGGGTCTTGGTAAATGAGTGATACCATGCTTCTCGCTCCGCAACAGTTACTGGCTCTAGATCAGCAGTAGCAAGGCGAGATGGGATGATCTGATTATAAATATCGACAATTCTTGGCAGGTCCTTCTCGTTTGCAAGTGAAAATTCAAACTCCATAAATAAAACTCCCATAATAAGAATAATTTAATACCTTATTATAGGAGTTTTTCACTTTATTGCATTATTAAATTAAATGCTAACGATTAAAGAAATAAAGTTATTATCCTTCAAAAGCGTCTGTCAATGGAGGAACAACTTGCTTCTTCCGGGAAACAACACCTGGTAAGTTCATCCGCTTGTTATCAAGCTTCTTACCAAAGGCCTTTTCTACTGTATCAGTGTGATCACCAACAACAAAGAGGTCAGTATCGCTGTTCAAAATGTTAGTAACCATTAATACAAAGGTCTCGTAACCATTTTGATCCATTAAATTGTGCATTTCCTTTTCAAGATCAGCTTGACGGGAGAAGACGTCATCTAAGTCAACAGTATTAACTTGGCCGATCCGTAACTTAGTACCGCCAAGTTCAAATGTCTTAGCATCACCATCAACGATTTCGTTATCTGTCTTCTTAGCAATGTTAGTGCCGGCCTTCAACATGTCGATCCCGTACTTTTCATAGTCTTCAACACCAGCGATCTTTGCCAAGTACTTAACAGCTTCACGGTCATGATCGGTTGTGGTTGGTGACTTCAAAAGCAATGTGTCTGAAATAATTGCTGAAAGCATCATCCCGGCAAGGTTTGCTGGAATATTAATGTGCTTTTCTTGGAATAATTCAGTAATAATCGTGCTTACACAACCATATGGACGAGCAGTAATCCAAAGTGGTTGAGCAGTGTTAAAGTTAGCAATTCGGTGGTGATCAACCAAGTGAGTAACTGTAACCTTATCAAGATCACTAACACTTTGTTGTGGTTCGTTATGGTCAACAAGCATAACCTTGTCAACTTCATTTGCAACGGTCTTAACAACTCGAGGTGCCTTCATCCCAAAGTGATCTAAAGCATACTTTGTTTCGTCGTTAGGTTCACCAAGAGCAACAGCTTCGGTTTCGTAACCTAATTGATTTTGAAAGTATGAGAAAGCCATTGCAGCTGTAATCGCATCAGTATCTGGATTCTGATGACCAAAAACTAATTCTTTGTTACTCATTTAAAATTCCTCCTGTTTGTTTCGATATTGTCCGCAAATACTAAGACATGAAACAATCTACGCTTTCTATTCTATCATGGAAGTCCTAACTTGGTGAGATAATTATAAAATATCTCACAGAAAACAAATAAAAGTATAGAAAGATTATTAATTCTCCTGGTTTACTGGCTCTTCATTTAGGACATTAACCTTTTTACGCCTTAATTTTACAGGTGTCCCTTGTGTGTCAGTATCAACAACAAATGTTCCGTTTGATTTAGCGGTTCCAAGGTGGTGATCATCTACTGCAACATCCTGGAAAGCAGGTCGATCAGTAATAATTTCAAGAACATCATGCTTATCTGGATCATAAGCCAAGAAGTCAACAATTTTATGAGGGTGATTCTTAATTCTATGGATTACTAATTCTCCACGACGAGCACGCGCTCCTGTTTCAATTTCAGAACTTGCCATTTCCTTAAAGGCACCACGTTGGGTAATCATTGCCAAGTTTTGACCTTCAGAAACAAGAGTATAGTCGGTGGCATAGTCATCATCTTTCAAGTTTATTGCCCGAACCCCACCAGTTCTTAAACCAGTAACAGGAACATCAGCGACATCAAACCGAACCGCATATCCTTCATGACTAATGACTAGGAGTGACCGGTTTTCATTTGTTGGTTCATAATAATCAACACTTACTAATCTAGCTTCATCGCTCTTCAACTTAATTCCAGTTGTTGTTCGACTCTTATAACGACTTCCCGGCTTATAGTCTGTAAATGCCGATTGCTTAATTTGACCGTCACTAGTTCCCATAATGATGGTTCCTGGCTGATCCAGCTTATCAAAGACCATTGCTTTTATAATATGCTCATTTTCTGCTAAACCAATTGTCTGTGAAATATGTTCTCCAGTGTCTTTCCACCGAGCATCAGTAATTTCATGGACAGGTCGGTAAATGACATTCCCAAGATTGGTAAACATAAATAAGTGCGCTAAAGTATTTGTTTGCTGGATTAGAATCGGATAATCATCTTCACGAAGACCGTTTTCGTCTATTGGTGATGCCTTAAATGAGCGCACGCTTGACCGCTTAATATATCCCGCGTGAGAAACCAAGAGGATAACATCTTCTTTTGCTACCGTTACTTTAGTATCAACCCTTAACTTCTCTACATGGCTTTCAATCTTTGTCCGCCGCGGATTACCAAATTCCTTTTTAATTGCTAACATTTCTCTCCGTAAAACATTAGCCAATTCTTGGTCATTCGTTAAGATCAATTGGAATTCTTCAATTTGCTGGTTTAACTTTTTCTGCTCATCCTTGAGCTCAGTAACATCGGTATTCGTTAACCGATAAAGCTGCAGGGTAACAATTGCTTCTGCTTGTTCCGCGGAGAATGCATATTGGTTAATCAGGTTCTCCTTGGCATCTTTGCGATTTTTACTTCCACGAATAGTCTTAATTACTTGATCCAAGATTGATAAAGCTTTAATCAATCCTTCAACAATGTGGAGACGATGTTGAGCATTATTTAGGTTAAATTGTGTTCGCCGACGAATAATCTGTTTCTGGAAGGAAAGATACGAGATCAAAATTCGTTTTAACCCTACTCGCATTGGCCGCTGCTCATCAATTGCAACCATATTGAAATTGTAGTTGATTTGCAAATCAGTATTTTTGAGAAGATAATTAAGGATTCCCTGGGCATTAGCTCCGCGTTTCAACTCGATGGCAATCCGTAGACCGCTACGATCAGTTTCATCACGTGCTTCAGCAATTCCTTCCACCTTTTTAGCTAGACGGAGATCATTGATCCGCTTAACTAATTGGGCTTTATTAACCTCATAAGGAATTTCAGTTACGTTAATTTGTTGGCGGCCACCTCGAAGAGTTTCAATCTCAGTTCTAGCACGGACAACGATTCGTCCCCGCCCTGTTTGATAAGCCTTTCGAATACCGTCAATTCCCTGAATAATTCCCCCAGTTGGAAAATCGGGGCCCGGAATAAATTCCATTAGTTTCTCCAAACTTGCATCTGGATTATTTAGGAGATAAACCAAAGCGTCCAATACTTCCCCGAGGTTATGTGTTGGTATTTCCGTTGCGTATCCTGCTGAAATACCGGTAGCACCATTAACAAGAAGGTTAGGAATCCGCGCTGGTAAAACTGTTGGTTCCTTTTCGGTATCATCAAAGTTTAACGTCATTTCAACGGTATCTTTGTCAATGTCCTGAAGCATCAACCCAGCAATTTTGCTTAACCGCGCTTCCGTATATCTCATTGCTGCAGCTGGATCACCATCCATTGAACCATTATTCCCGTGCATTTCAATTAATGGTTCTCGAAGCTTCCAATCTTGACTTAGACGAACTAGAGCTTCGTAAATTGAACTATCTCCGTGGGGGTGAAAATTCCCCATAACGTTACCAACGGACTTTGCTGATTTCCGAAATCCCTTATCGTAGGTATTTCCATCCTTATTCATTGCAAATAAGATCCGTCGTTGAACTGGCTTCAAGCCATCCCGAATATCAGGCAATGCCCGTTCTTGAATAATTGACTTTGAATAACGACCAAAACGATCCCCCATCAATTGTTCCAAAGTCATTTTTTCAATTTTACCGTCTCTCACTATAATGTTCCTTTCTGCTTACCTAAAAAAGTGCTTCTTGGTTAAAAGTCTTTTTAGTTTTTGGTGGTTGCTCATTATGGTTTGACAAGTGCCCCTTATTCTCCACTAATTCATCCGATTCTTTATCGTCACTAAGAGTAAAGTGAACATTATCTTCAATCCACTCCCGTCGCGGCTCAACCTTATTTCCCATTAAAGTTGTTACCCGACGTTCAGCTAATTCGGCATCCTCAATTCGTACCTGAATCAACGTCCGTGTTTCAGGATTCATTGTTGTTTCCCATAATTGATCGGCATTCATTTCACCAAGTCCCTTAAACCGTTGCAGTTGGGCACTTTTTCCAGCCTTCTTGGTTAGCTCTGTTAATTCATCATTGGTCCATGCATAGGTGATCTTGGTTTTTGCACCCCGACCTGTTTGTAAGCGATATAACGGCGGTAATGCAATATAAATTTTTCCCGCCTCAATCATTGGCCGCATGTACTTATAGAAGAATGTCAATAATAAGATTTGAATATGTGCTCCATCATCATCGGCATCCGTCATAATGATAATTTTGTCGTAATTTGAATCTTCAACATTAAACTCAGAACCAGCACCTGCACCAACCGTATAGATAATTGTGTTCAGTTCTTCATTCTTTAACACATCATCAAGTTTGGCCTTTTCAGTATTTAAGACCTTTCCTCGTAACGGTAAAATGGCTTGGTATTTTCGGTCACGCCCCTGCTTTGCAGAACCACCAGCAGAATCCCCTTCGACCAAGAATAATTCATTCTTTTTAGCATTCTTTGATTGTGCTGGGGTTAGTTTCCCAGAAAGGTTTCGTTCTTTTCGACTCTTACGTTTGCCACCACGAGCCTGGTTTCTTGCCTTTCGTGCTGCTTCACGAGCTTCACGGGCCTTAATTGACTTTCGAATCAGCATCTGGGCAAAATCGCCATTCTCCATTAGCGCATAACCGAGCTGCTCGCTAACAATGGAATCCACAATTTTTCGCGCTTCTGGAGTCCCTAGCTTATCCTTTGTCTGTCCTTCAAATTGCAAAATCCGTTCAGGAATCCGAACAGAAACAACAGCAGTCAGTCCCTCACGAACATCGCTTCCTTCAAGGTTCTTGTCCTTATCTTTCAACAATCCAACCTTATGGGCGTACTCATTAAAAGTCTTGGTCCAAGCACTCCTAAATCCAGCTTCATGCGTTCCGCCATCTGGTGTGCGAACATTATTAACAAAGGAAAGTAATGATTCAGAGTAACCATCATTATACTGGGCAGCAACCTCAACTTCAACGCCATCCTGGCTACCATCAAAGTATAAAACCTTTCCTAAAGTATCTTTACCTTCATTCAGATAGGCAACAAATTCTTGAATACCTTCCTTGTATTGAAAGATATCTTGTTTCTCGTGATCCTTCCGCTTATCAGTTAGAACAATTTTAATCCCCTTTAACAAAAAGGCAGACTCCCGCAACCTATTTGCTAAGGTATTGTAATCATAGACAGTTGTCGTAAAAATACTCGGATCAGGCTTAAAAGATACCGTTGTCCCATTTCCGGCATTTGTATGACCGAGTTTTTTTAAGGTACCAATCGGCTGGCCACCATCCTTAAATTTTTCTTGGTAGCGTTCATGATCACGAACAATTGTTAGAGTTAGGTTGGTCGATAAGGCGTTAACTACTGAAGCACCAACCCCATGAAGTCCACCAGAAGTCTTATAACCGTCCGATTGACCAAACTTACCACCAGCATGAAGAACCGTCATAATTACTTCAGGTGTCGGTTTCCCGGAAGCGTGCATTCCTACAGGCATTCCCCGACCATGATCCTGAACCGTAATTGAATTGTCTTCTTCAATCGTAACGTTAATTTCGTCACCGTAACCAGATAATGCTTCATCCACTGCATTATCAACAATTTCGTATACGAGGTGGTGCAATCCTCGTGAATCTGTAGATCCAATATACATCCCTGGTCGTTTCCGAACGGCCTCAAGTCCTTTTAAAACTTGAATTGACGATGCATCATACGTTTCTTTTTTTGTGGCCACAAAATGACCTCCCTCTTCATTTTGAACATCCGTTCGATTTATATATTATACCTTAGTTCGAACGGGATTGTAATAGTAATACTACAATCTTTAACAATAACGATAATACTTCATTTAATCCTTATTTTGCAAACCACAATTTTAAAAATAGGTTCTCTAGTGGTTTCTAACATGATTTCGTGCTATCTTTAGTGGGTAGTTATTTTTAAGGAGTAAATTGAATGACAATTAAAATAATTGGGATGGTAATCGTTGCCTATCTTTTGGGAGCTATTCCATCAGGCTTGTGGATTGGTCAAACCTTTTACCACAAAGATATTCGAAAGCTTGGCAGTGGTAATATTGGAACCACGAATACTTTCCGTGAATTAGGACCTAAAGCTGGAGTGGTAGTTCTCTTAATGGATGTTCTAAAAGGAACGCTCGCAGCTAGTCAGCCATATCTTTTAGGCGTTTCTCATTCGGTAAATCCATTATTAATTGGGATTTTTGCCTCATTAGGACATACTTTTTCAGTTTTTGACCATTTTCATGGCGGTAAAGCAGTGGCAACTAGTGCAGGGATTTTACTGGCTTACAATCCGCCACTATTTGCCCTTGCCTGTGCAATCTTTATCACCACTTTGTTACTAACAAGTATGGCCAGCTGTGCCAGTATCGTTGGAATTACCTCAATATTTATCATTGCGCTTTGTGAGCACGATCTAATCCTTAGCTGCGTTGCTGGAATTTTAACTGCACTGGTTCTTTGGCGACATAAAAGTAATATTATTCGAATTATTACTGGCAATGAGTCACTGGTAAGTTTTGGCCTCGTTTATTATCTAAAACAAAAACACCATAAGTAAAAGAAGTTCGAGAACTCAAAACTTAAATTCTCGAACTTCTTTTTTTAGGCTATAACCTTAAAATGGTTGAATACTAAACTCATACTTAGCATTATCTTGTGGTGCTAAACGATGCATTCCCTGTTTATGCAATAGTTTACCATCTGCGTTAACATTATCGGCAATTCCCCACCATGGTTCTACACAAACTAAATTAGCTTTAGTTGGGTATGGTGACCAAACACCAACATGCTGGGTCCCAAGAGTATGAACATGAACACCGTGATTATTAATTGGATCAGTTAAGGTTGCGGTAAACCTTGTACCACCTGTTTCAAAAATTACTGCATCGTTGTCAAATAGTTCATGACTAATTGTCATTGGCTTTTGCATGTCAATCATGATTGGGTTCTGTGAATCATTATAAGGGCCATCTAATACAACACGTGAATACTTTTCAGCGGGAGAAACACTAAGTTGAACTTGTTCGAAGGAACCCTGAGCGCTCAGTGGCATATTAAAGCCAGGATGAGCACCAATTGCATAAACTAGTGAATGATTACTATCAGGATTAGTAACCGAGTAGCAAACCTTTAATTGATCATCAACTAATTTATAAATGACACGGAGGCTAAAGGCAAATGGAAAGACCTTTAACGTTTCTTCACTATCGGTTTGTTCAAGAGTAACCTGAGAAGAAGTCTGATCAATAACCTTAAATTCACGATCCCGGGCAAAACCATGCTGGGTTTGGTGGTATGTTTTTCCAGCAAATTCATATTGATCATCCTTTAACCGACCAACAAAAGGGAAAAGAATTGGTGCTTGACGTTTCCATGAAGCTGGATCTCCCTGCCACAGATATTCAATTTGGTTATCATTCCGCCGAATACTATGTAATTGGGCTCCTAGCTCAGCAATCTCAACAGTCAAATCATTGTTTTCTAGCTTAATCATAGTACCATTTCTCCTTAGTAAAAAAGCTCTCTAACCGCATAATAGCAAATTAGGGAGTTCTTTTAAATTAGTAAAATAGTAAAATTTAGTAAAAATCATGAAAACGGTTTTACTATACTATTTTTGCGGGGTTTCCTCGTAATCGCCATTTGGACAAACGACTTGAGTACCACCCTTGATCTTCTTTTCAACTAGGAAGTAACCATCTTTTGGGCAATTTCGTCCGATTGGCTTATCCCAGGAAACAAAGTCACAATCAGGATAACGTGAACAACCATAGAACACACGATTCTTTTTTGACTTCCGTTCAACAACCGTTCCTTGGCCACATTTTGGACAAGTAATCCCGGTATCCTTAACAATTGCTTTTGTATTTCGACATTCAGGAAACCGTGAGCAAGCATAAAACTTACCATAACGGCCCATTTTAACTACCATTGGAGCACCACAAATGTCACAATCCATCCCAGCAAGTTCGTCTTTCATTTCAATCTTAGCGACTTCGCTCTCAGCGGTACTAACTTCCTTAGAAAATGGTTGATAGAAACTATCGACAACTCGAACCCAATTTTGCTTTCCCTCTTCAATTTGATCGAGTTTATCTTCAACATCGGCAGTAAATTTGGCATTAACAATATCTGGAAACTGCTTTTCAATAATGGTATTAACAATTTCTCCTAATTCCGTTGGCTCAAAATGCCGTGAAACTAGCCGAACATAATAACGACGCTGAATCGTATCAAGTGTTGGTGCATAGGTTGAAGGACGACCAACCCCGTCTTCTTCAAGCTTCTTAATTAAGGCAGCTTCAGTATACCGTGCAGGAGGTTGTGTAAAGTGTTGGGCAGGATCATCACTGATCATTTGAGCATTATCGCCCTCTTTTAGTTCAGGAAGCAGGTTATCCTTTTCCTTCCCCCGCTTATATACCTTCGTAAACCCAGCAAACTTTACCTTTGAACCGGATGCGCGAAAATCAACGTTATTCTGCTGCAGGTTGACATTCATCGTATCAATAACTTCCGGTGTCATCTGACTAGCAACAAACCGTGACCAGATCAAACTATACAGCTTATATTGATCATTAGTCAGGTACGGCTTCATTTTAGCAGGTGTCCGAAAAACAGACGTTGGACGGATAGCTTCGTGAGCATCTTGGGCGCCCTCAGGCAACTTGCCCTTAATTGGCTTAACTGCAGCGTATTCACCACCATATTCCTCATGAATAAACTTAGAGACCTCATGTTTGGCAATTGAGGCAATTCGGGTAGAGTCAGTCCGCATATAAGTGATCAAGCCGACAGGTGCTCCTTGCTTAATATCAATCCCTTCATACAACATTTGAGCAGTCATCATTGTTTTCCGTGTACGGAAGTTCAAACGACGGTTAGCATCTTGTTGCATCGTGGAGGTGGTAAACGGTGGTTGCGGTTGACGCTTACGCTCCCGTTTAGTCACTTTGGTAATTGCAAATTCTTTATTCTTATCAAGTTTGCCTAAAATTCGTTGAACATCATCATTATTTTTTAAGCTAACTTTCTTCCCGTTTTCGCCAAAAAAGGCTGCTTTAAACTTTTCACGATTATGTTTAAATTCGGCATCAATCGTCCAGTACTCTTCAGGCTTAAAATTCCTAATTTCGTTTTCTCGCTGGATAATTAAATTCAGGGCAACTGATTGAACACGACCGGCACTTAACCCCTTCTTAACCTTTTTCCATAGGATCGGACTGATGGAATAACCCACCAACCGATCAAGAACCCGTCGTGCTTGTTGGGCATCGACAAGATCCATGTTAATAGTTCGTGGTTCATTGAAGGCTTCCTTAACCGCATCTTTAGTAATTTCGTTAAACGTTACCCGATTCTTTTCAGAGTCATCAAGCTTAAGAATATTTGAAACGTGCCAAGCAATCGCTTCCCCTTCACGATCGGGATCAGATGCAAGATAGACTGCTTTTGCATTTTTAGCGTCTTTCCGTAATTCCTTAATTACGTCGCCCTTACCCCGGATTGAAATATAATCAGGTTGATAATCATTCTCAATATCAACTCCCATCCGGCTCTTAGGTAAATCGCGCACGTGACCTAAACTTGCCACTACCTTATAAGAACGGCCCAAAAACTTCCCAATTGTTTTGGCCTTTGATGGTGATTCAACAATCACTAATTTCTTTTTTGGCTTTGCACGACGAGTCGTTTTTCGCTTACTCGTTGTCTTTTTCTTTGTAGTACTAGTTGCCATTATATTGGCTCCTTACTTCTATTACTTTTAAATATCTTGCTTACCGATACTACTATTATTAATGCATTTAGATAGTATCTGTCAAACTATATCCAATCGAATGTTGATTTTAATTAAAAAGGAGCCGAAATGCAAGGATTAATTCGTTAAAAGAAATTCATCAAGGAGATCTTTAGCCTCTGTAATTGGTTTAGCCCCTGCTGCAATTAGCTGGTTGCACCCCAATGATAGCGGAGCATCAATTCGTCCAGGAATTGCGCAAACATTCCGATTTTCTTCTAAGGCAATATTTGCCGTGATTAAACTACCACTACGCTTTTTTGCTTCTACAACCAAAAGCGTCTCAGCAAGGCCAGCGATAATTCTGTTACGCTCCGGGAAATGCCAGGCTATTGGCTCCTCACCTAACCCGTACTCAGAAATCACTAGTCCCTGTTCAGCAACCGCTCGCTGAAGATACTGATGATTTCGGGGATATACCTGGTCTATTCCGGAACCGATGACCCCAATTGTCTTTCCTTGATTCTTTAATGTAATCTCATGACTTAGGCCATCAACCCCAGCTGCCAGGCCACTTATGACCGTAATTCCCCGTTTTATAATTACCGGCAGGATTCCCTTTAATGTTGCTTCACCATAACTCGTCATTTGGCGAGCACCCACAACGGCCAAGCTTTGAGTATTCAAAAGGCTAAGGTCACCCTGATAAAACAGCACTAGTGGCGGGCAGAAAATTTCGCTTAGTTGTCGCGGATATTCACTATCCACAATCGTAATATAGGATTGCTTCATATTTAATTGAATTTTTTCGCGTAACTCAATACTGTCCCACTTTGTTAAAAGAGCATTTTGTGCACGAATACTAATGCCAGAACGCTCAATTAACAGGCTAAGGTTATTAAAGGACCGTGCTCTTTCCGCAGTTTGCCATAGTCGCCATCGGGAAATTGGACTTAACCCCGGACAAAGACTTAATTTTAACAAAAATTCTCGAACTTGTAACATAAAAATTCCCCCTACTATTACAGTACGGAGAATTTTTAATTTGCTATTATTTTAAATATTCTGGAACAGGATTAAATGAACGACGGTGAATTGGAGTCGCACCTAATTTACGTAAGCCAGCTAAATGTTTTTTTGTTCCGTACCCCATATTTTCAGCAAAGTCATATCCAGGGTAGATCCGATCATAATCACGCATTAGATGATCCCGATACTCCTTAGCCACAATACTGGCTGCTGCTACACTAATTGATTTTTGGTCTCCCTTAATCAAAGTAGTTTGGGGAATATCAAGTGCCGGTAAAGGAACAGCATCAACAATTAAGCTTTCGGGCTGATGATGCAATTGACGAACGCTCGTCATCATCGCATTTTGTGTTGCCGCATAAATATTTAACTGATCGATTTTCTGCGAATCATTGACCGCAATGCTAACCTCAATTGCTTCATTAACAATTTGCAGGTAAAGATTTTCTCGTTCATGACGGGTTAGCTGTTTCGAGTCAGTAACCCCGATCAAATCAAACTCTGGGCTCAAAATAACAGCACACGTTACAACTGGTCCCGCTAATGGGCCACGACCAACCTCATCCATTCCAGCAACATATTGACATCCTTGCTGCCAATATTGTTTTTCAAATTTAAATCGCTGATGAAATGCGACTAACGCTTTTTGATAACGTTCTTCACGTCGTTGCCACTGTTGAAGGGCATTTTGTACTCCCTTTCGCGGATCATGAGATAACTCTAGTAATAACGGTGAATTTGGATCATGCAGTGTTTGAAGTGCTTGTTTAATCTCTGCAATTGTTTGCTTACTCATTGATTCCATCCTCATTTAAGTCAGCTGGAACCTCCATTGTAATGGGGCCTAATTTGCCCTTACGTAATTCGAAAATTAACCGTTCGCTAGCCCGGTCGTAGTCATCACGAAAGCCCATTTTCTCCGTAATCCTCAATAACAAGTCTGGATTAGAGACACTTTCATCTAAGTCAGCATCTGTTAATCGGTACCGCTTTTTTAATTCTTCAGGTTGTTGACGACGTAGATAATCAAGGGCGAATAAGGCAACATCATCTTTAGCGTAAAGACTATCTTTAATTGCCCCTGACAAGGCAAGCATCGTTCCTTGCTTCTGACTAGCAAATTTATGCCAAAGGACCCCTGGTGTATCCAGCAATTCCAACTCAGCTGATGAACGTAGCCACTGTTGACCGGTTGTAACTCCTGGACGATTTCCCGTTACGGCAACGTTTTTCTTTACTAGGTGGTTCAATAGGGTCGATTTCCCAACATTTGGAACCCCCACGCACATTGCCCGAATAGGTCGCTTCTTTAGACCCTTGGCCACTTCCTCTGCTAGCTTATCATGAAGAATTTCCTTGCTCTTAGCAGTAACAATTTTACTAATATTTTGTTGCCGAGAATCAAGTGCTAGCACTGGTTGGTTGTGTTCCTTAAAGTAAGTTAACCATTCGCCTAATCGTTTGGAATCCGCAAGATCCGTTTTAGTCATAATTAATAAACGTGGCTTGTCACCTGCTGCTAACGCTATTTCTGGATTTTGTGAAGAATAAGGAACCCGAGCATCAACTAATTCAAAGACAATATCAACTAAGGGCATTTGTTCGCGAATTTGTCGAAGCGCTTTTGCCATATGTCCCGGGAACCATTGAATTGTAGCCATTTATTTCCACCTCCTAATTCATTGCATCGCGGTATTGTTGCCATGCAGTATCAAAAATTGTCATTGATGGTAAATAATCCGTATTTTCTTCCAAGTATTTCGATATTTCATCAAAATCTGTTGACTGCTTAGGAAAGGCAGAATCAAAGAATGCATTATTAGCAAATTGTTCAACTTCATTTGCATCTGTAGGCTTTCTCTGAGTCATTAAATAGTGATAAAAACTTTCACGAACTGCCATTTAGCATCCTCCTCTTATTTTTCAGGAACAGTAATTAAAAATTTAAACTGACCATCCTGCATATTAATTTCTTGTGCCGAATACTTTAATTGCCGGTTTTTACTATAACGATTTAAATCCAGCAAAACAGTTTTCTTTTTTGGGTTTATGGAAACCCACTCAGGAATATTATAATTTTTGGCGATATATCCCATCACAAACTTAATCGGAATATTGAGTCGCCCAACACTTAATCCTTTAGCACGTAAAAGGACATTGCCCTGACTTGTCCGTTCAGGAATAAAATTAATTGCAAACCGAACCTTAGTACCGAGGAACTTGGTATCACCGACTAGGATTGCGTATTTTTCACCAACGATAAACTTATATTTAATTTTATTATCCTTCAAGAAATTATCTAAATAGTTTGCTGATAAGGCATTTACTTGTTTCCGGTTTAACTCGACCATTAACGATGAATCATTAGCTTTGGTGGTTTGCGACATTTCTGCTTGTGGTGCTGGTGCGGTTGCCCGATGAAGAACAACACCGCAGCCAACCACAATTACTAAGATTAAAGTAATAAATGCCCATTTCCACCAGTTAACTTGTTTTTTACTATTCATTAATTATTCCCTCACAAATTCCCAACTATCATACTTAACCATACTCTTAAACAATCGACTTGCCATGTGCTGGTATCCTAAATTGTTCGGATGAAAATTATCTTCAGTCGAAATATATTCGTTTAAATTATGGTTCTTATTACTCATAATCGACAACAGTTGTGATTGCTGGACCTTTCCATGGTTTACCTTTTCTTCTTGTTGAATCAATTGTTGCCGTTGAGCTTTTGTTTGGTATTGGCCATATGACATTACTTTATAAATGCTGACAAAATGCATTTTTGAATATTTCTTTGTAACACTTTGGGTTGCCTGGTTCCACTGGTTAATTGAGTCATTAATTGCAGCTACATCTGGAAAGTATGTATAGACCGGATTATAAATGCTCATCACAAAGATTGGTGCATGCTTGTTCTCTTTTCTTACAGCCGTAAATAATTGGTTTAACTTATTCTCATACGTTCCTTGCGCTTGGTTAACGCTTGACTGAATCTTGGCCTGGGATTGCATCATAATGTCTTTCTCCAGTGTTTGCATTAAGTCATTACCACCGACCGTCATTACGATTACATCAGCATCTCTTAAATCTTTACGCATTTCTGCCTGCTTATTTAGCCGTGCAAGGATCTGATCAGAACGATCGCCGCTTACACCGTAATTAACGGTTGAAACACTGGTCTTCTTATACTTATCCTGAATTTTCTGCTTTATAATGCCTACATAGCCGCCGTTTTTCTTCTCATCACCCTGTCCATAGGTAAGGGAATCGCCAACTGCTACCAGCTTTACGTGACGCTTTTCTACACGTTTAACTTGTTGTTGCTGACTTATTGATGGCCGAATAAAGCGTTGATAGCCATACCAGCCACCAACCATAAGCAGAACCAACAGTAAAGCGCCCCATAACCACTTTATACTTTTTTTCATTATTTTCACCTTTTACCAAAAAAGCGGCATAGTAACTATGACCGCTTTCCAAATGTTTAAATTTAAACTATTCAGTATAGTAAAGCAAACAACATGCCCCTAAGCCAGTGTGGGTGGCAATAATCGGTACAGTTTCCCGGACTACGATGTCGAGGTTAGGTTCAAATTCTTTAATCTTAGTTAAGAGACGATTAACTTCACTATCCCCTTCAACATGAGAAATACCAACGCTCATGACTTTAGGACCATTTTTCATCTCATTCAAGATTCGATCCCACTCTTTATGAAGGGCCTTCTTTCCCCGACCTTTCATAATAATATGGATCTGACCATCATAAACCTGAAGCATTACCTTAATGTTCAATAAGTTAGAGAGGGCCCCAGCAAATTTGCTAACACGACCACCAGCAACTAAATTATCTAAGTTGTCAATTGCCAAGTAGAGCTTGGAATGCGCAAGAACATACTTCATTCGTTCGATCGCATCCTCAACGGAGCCACCTTTTTCAATTACTTTAGCTGCTTCGATGATCTGGAAAGCCATTCCCCGATCAGTTGTTTGCGAGTCGTAAACAGTAACCTTAGTCTTCGTCATCCCAGCAGCTTGTTCAGCCGCGTGGACAGTTCCGCTAATGGATTCCATCATGTCAACACATAAAACCTCGCTGCCATCCTCACCAAGCTTATTAAACGCATCAACAAACCGACCAATTGGTGGTTGTGATGTCTTAGGTAATGATTTAGCATTTTTCATTAATTCTGGAAACTGGTCATTAGTAATTGTTTCCCGTTCCACATATACGGTTCCATCAATCATTACCGTTAATGGAATCACTGTAATGTCATACTTTTTTATTTCTTCTTCTGTTAATCCTGCAGAGGAATCACAGACGATCTTAATCTTTCCCATGAAAATTCACTCTTCCTAGAAAATGTTATGTTATAATAATCTAGTCTTCAAAACTAGATGACAAAGTTTCATAAACCATTATGCGATATAAATTTGCGATGGTCAACTTGTTTATTTATTATTTAAGTATAGCAAAAGTAGCGGTAAAATTCATTGCTACATTACACGAAAGGGGTAGAAAAATGGAAAAAAGCAGAGAAACAAAGCATTCAGTAATTATTGAAATTGGGAATGCAATCACCCACGGAATCGGGCTGGCCCTTGCAATTGCTGGTTTAGTATTATTAATCATTAAAGCTGCTAAGACTGGTAGCCCAATGAGAATTGTTACATTTACAATATACGGAAGCACCCTCGTCTTATTTTATCTTTTCTCTACACTGTATCATTCACTCTACTTCACTAAAGCACGGCGAATTTTCCAAATTTTTGACCATGATTTTATTTACATCCTAATTGCTGGTACGTATACTCCTTATTGCCTCGTAAGTATTAAGGGCTGGCAAGGCTGGTCCTTATTTGGGGTCATTTGGGCACTTGCGGTTATGGGCGTTGTCTACAAAAGTATTTGGTTAAAGAAAAAGAGTAACTGGTCAACCCTCTTATACGTCCTGATGGGCTGGTTATGCATTGTCGCCTTTTGGCCGCTTTGGGATGCTCTCGGTCCTGTTGGCTTTGGTTTACTCTTTGCGGGTGGCCTAACCTTTACAATTGGCGCACTATTTTATAGCCGGCCTACTCAGTATACTCACCTCATCTGGCATATTTTTGTATTAGGAGGAACTGCCTTTATGTTCTTCTCAATCCTCTTATTTGTTTAACTCCCAAGTTTCAAACCAACAACTAGTCTGGTCATCTTCATTAACTTCATCACGTTTAAGCAAATGCCATTGATCATAATTGATCGGTGGCATTTTTACGTCGCCATTATAATGACCATTAATGATTGTTCGTTCAAGCTTATTTACTAACGGCATCATTAAAGAGAAAATCCGTGCTCCGCCAATTACGTATACCTGATTATCCGGTAACACATCAATCAGCTGATCAAGGGTTTCAACATCATGCACAACCGTAATCTGATCATTAGCAATTGATTGATGAGTTAACACAATATTCTGCCGGTGCGGTAATGGCTGACCAATCGAATTATAAGTTTTCCTTCCCATAATGACTGGGTGATTTGCAGTCAATTTGCGAAAATGTTTTAGGTCAGCAGAAACATGCCAAGGTAATTGGTTGTCCTTTCCAATCCAACCATCAAGATCCTCAGCCCAAATAAAATTAACTTCACGCATTTTTCTTTCTCTCCTTAATTAAACCGCGACTGGTGCCTTAATAGCAGGTTCGTGGGTGTATCCTTCCAACTTAATATCACTCATCTCGTATTCATCAATCGGCTTCGGTTCATCCGGTAAGATTAACTTAGGAGCCTTATGCGGAGTTCGTGACAATTGTTCCTTAATCTGCGAAAGATGGTTCAAGTAAATATGAGCATCCCCTAACGTATGAACAAAGTCGCCCACTTGCAGCCCACATTGATGAGCAATCATATGCGTTAACAATGCATAACTAGCGATATTAAATGGCACTCCAAGAAAGATATCGGCACTTCGCTGGTAAAGTTGACAACTTAACTTCCCATCATTTACATAGAACTGGAACATTGTATGGCAAGGAGGCAAGGCCATTGATGAAATGTCTTCAGGATTCCAGGCAGAAACAATCATTCGGCGTGAATCTGGGGTTGTCTTTATCTGGTCAATCACATTAGCAATCTGGTCAATTGTCTGACCATTACTAGTTTTCCAGTGACGCCATTGACTCCCATAAACTAACCCCAGGTCACCATATTTTTTGGCAAACTCATCATCGTTAACAATCCGCTCACAAAAATCACGTTTCTCTTTTAAATAAGCCTTTTTAAACTCAGGATCCTTGAGCCAACGATGACCGAAGTCTGTCATATCCGGGCCATGATATTCATCACTCTCTACCCACTTCTTAAATGCCCATTCATCCCAAATATGGTTTTTATGTTTTAAAAGGAATTGAATGTTAGTGTCTCCCCGAAGAAACCATAACAATTCACTTTTAATTAAGCCAAATGGAACCTTCTTGGTTGTGAGTAGCGGAAAACCTTCTTCAAGATTAAACCGCATCTGATAACCAAAAACAGATTTTGTTCCCGTACCGGTACGATCGCTTTTAGTGTGCCCATGATCCAAAACATATTGCGCTAAACTTAAATATTGTTGCTCATTTTCATTGATTGTCATTACGTATCCTCACTGTTAGTCAATGTAGTTACTTAAATATTCCCACCGCGCTGTTTTATCGTCAATTTCTTTTTTGACCTGATCTAGCTTTTTTTGCAATTCGGCCAGTTTTTGGTAATTGGCAGACTGCTCGGTCATCTGTTCTTCAATTGACTTGCGCTTATTATCAAGTTGATCAAGATCATCGTCAATATGATCCCATTCTAGCTTCTCTGCATAAGTTAGCTTAGTCTTCTTCTTTTGACTTGAACTTGGTACTGATTGTTGACTCTTGGCAGTTTGCTGTTTTTTTACAGCGCGTTTTTGCTGCTGCTCTTCTTCAGCCTGTTTTTTAGCATCAGCAAGATAATCAGTAAAGCGTCCAGTGTAACGTTGAATATCACCGTTACCGTGGAAAATTAACAAATCATCAGCTACTTTGTCCAAGAAATAGCGATCATGAGAAACTGTAATAACCGTTCCCGCAAAGTTATCCAGATAATCTTCTAGAACCGTTAATGTTCCAATATCAAGATCGTTAGTTGGTTCGTCAAGAAGAAGGACGTTTGGCTGTTGCATAAGAATTTTCAGCAAGTACAGACGGCGTTTCTCACCACCTGAAAGCTTTCTAATCAGTGTCCCGTGCATGAAGCGGGGGAATAAGAATCGCTCAAGAAGCTGGGTAACACTAAGCTTATTACCGTCCTTATCGGTAACATTTTCAGCAATTTCACTCAGAAAACTAATCATTCGTTTATCATCGTCAATTCCCTCAGTTTGCTGAGTGTAATAACCAAGCTTTACCGTTTCACCAATTTTGAGTACCCCACTGTCTAATGGTACCCGTTGTGCAATCACATTCAACAGGCTGGTCTTCCCTGCACCGTTCTCACCAGTAATTCCAATTCGGTCGCCCGCTTGAACTAACCAATCAAAATTATGGAGAATCCGATGATCACCCAGAGTCAAATCGGCATTCTTAAATTTAATTACATCTTTACCAAGTCGTTGCGAGCCTAAATTGATTGAAATATCTTCGTCAGTTTTTAGATTACCAACCTTATCTTCAAGCTCATGGAAACGATTAATCCGTCCCTTTTGCTTGGTTGATCGGGCCTTAGCACCGGTTCGCATCCACACTAATTCCTTCTTGTATAGCTGCTGATTCTTTTTCTCGGTATCCTTAGCTAATTCTACCCGTTCTGCTTTTTGCCGAACAAAGTCTTGATAATTACCATCATAATGATAAAGGTGACCAAATGACAATTCCCAGATGTGGTTAGTAACTTGGTCGAGGAAGTACCGATCATGAGTTACCAAAAGGACTGCTCCCTTATAAGAAGCAAGAAAGTCTTGAAGCCAGACTACTGAATCAAGGTCTAAATGGTTAGTTGGTTCATCTAAAAGCAATAAATCTGGGTGTTGAATTAATACCTGTGCTAGCCCTACACGCTTCTGCTGACCACCAGATAATTCACTAACCTTTTGACTAACGTTCTTAATTTTTAATTGAGTAAGGATCGTTTTAACCCGGCTATCAGCTTCCCATGCATCCTCCTGATCCATCTTTGCTTGCAATTTAGTGTATTGATCCATTGCTTGAGGATCCTCGGGATGATTACTAAAACGATCAAGTGCAAGCTCATATTCCCGAATAGTTTTAAACACAGGCTGATCGCCTTCAAAGATTGCATCCATAATCGTTTTGGTTGGGTCAAGCGCTGGCTGCTGTTGCAGATACCCAATCGTGTAGTCATTTGGTGTAGTGATCGAGCCGCTTTCCGGACTTGTCCGCTTACTGATGACGTTAAGGAGACTGGTCTTTCCACTCCCGTTAACACCGATTAAACCGATTCGATCGTTTTCGTTGATTGTAAAGGAGACATTATCAAACAGGGTTTTCTCACCATAAGTACTGGTTAATCCCTCAGCTTGCATTGTTTGCATCTCGTTTTATCCCTCTTTTTTTATTTTTTCTGCTTCATTAATTAAGGTTTCCCTATCATTAGGCAATTCACCGTTAACAACTTGTACTGTTAGCTTTTTAATGATCTTTCCTAGTAATGGACCAGGCTTTACCCCTGCATCGTTAATGAGAACTCCCCCATTAACAGCCAGTTCTTTACCGCTTTTAATGGGTAATGAGTCGTACTGCTTCATTAATTGTTCATCAGGAATTGCCCAGCCATATAATTTGGCAACTTGATTAGCATCCTGAACAGCATTTCTACCAGCCGTAAAGAAAGTCAACGGTGATAACTTTTTACTCCTTAGCCCCTGAATTACTGGGATCATCTTTTTAACGTTAGTAATCAGCTCATTTGAGGTCTTCCAGCTGCGAAGAAACTTACTTGCATCACGTGAGTCAAGTCCTAACTGAGTCACAATAACTGCCCACGCCTGTTCTGCATTCCGTAATTGCCAATTATTTAGCAATAATAGTCCGCTTAATTCAGTTTGCTTTCCTACTAACCCTGGACAATATTGATAAAGACCCGTTTGCAGAAACTCATTCAGGCCTGCTACCGGGTTTTGCCCCATTAATAGTTTTTCAAATTCTACCCGAATTCTTTCAACCGCTATTTTCTCCAATAAAGCAGCATTTTGTTTAATCCCTGCTAATGTTTCCGCCGCAATTACAAAATCCAGTTTACTAGCGAAGCGAACAGCCCGCATCATCCGCAAGGCATCTTCATGGAACCGCTCATTAGGATCACCGACAGCCTTGATTAAATGGTGTTTTAAGGCATCCAGGCCATTAAAAAGGTCAATCACCTCACCATTTTCCTTCAACGCGAGTGCATTAATCGTAAAGTCACGCCGTTTCAAATCCTCGCTTAACGACCGAACAAAGGTTACCTTATCAGGACGGCGAAAATCTTGGTAGCCAGATTCGGTTCGAAATGTTGTGGTTTCGTATCCCGTCCCATGATCAAGAATCATCACTGTGCCGTGTTCGATCCCGGTATCAACAGTGCGGTTAAAAATCGCTTTAATTTCACTTGGATAAGCACTAGTAGCAATATCAATATCGTGGATTGAATCGCCTAAGATCGTATCACGAACGCAACCACCCACAAAATAGGCTTCGAATCCCGCGTCCTCAATTTTTTGGAGTACCGGACGAGCGGGTTCAAAGATTGGCGGTAAGTGTTTGATGATCATTTAATCAAGTCCTTCATTTTTTAGTCAACCTCGATTATAGCAAATCTAGCAAGGGCGTGTGAACTGTTGTGGGTTCTTTTCTTTTGAGCGATTTTGGTTTAAAATGTTAGTTAAAGTAAATATCTGCTTATTAAGGAGACGCAAAATGAATTACCCATACCAAGATCGTTTTCAATTATTTTTGAATCAACAGGGACTGGCACCACTAACAATTAAGACCTACGACGCTACCCTAACCCATTTTTTTACTTTTCTCATGGATAATCGACCAGAATTCGCTGCCGAACCAAAATTAAAGAACCTAACTGAAACGGATGTGCGGGCCTTCCTAACTGCCCTAAAAGAAGATGAAAAGATTACCCTTAGCACTTACAATAAGAACCTTTCTCACCTGAATCGCTATTTTCGTTACCTCTTCACCCATCAGCTAATTAAGATTTACCCAACCCTGACAATCCACGGGAAAGCTACTAGTACCAATAAACGATTAACAACTAAGTGGCTTGAAAAGATTCCTGAAATTCTCCAGGATGAGCACCTCCACTTCTATACTCGGTTAACCATTTTCTTATCAAGTCGTGGTTATACCGTGAGTGAATTTCTTACTCCCGGTTTTGAAGATGTTTGGGATAAACTCTCACCAACAAATTCGACAGAAAAACTGTTTATCACAAACTTCAATCAATTTATTCGGCCACTTCAAGAACTTCAGCACTCTTCACAGATCTTTCTTAAACAGCGCTTCTCACCGGATAATCCCGGGCTCTCAAACGCTGGTCTACATAAATACCTGCGTCAAGATGAAGATTATCTCGGCTTTAGTCTAGCACCCAAATTTCTCCACCAATCATTCATCCTCTACGAACTTGGCCACCATCCAGAACTTTCTGATGCCCAATTGATGGAAAAACTAAGGCTCGATCCTGCTTCACTATTGTATTATCAGAAACAATTGATTAGTAAAAAATAAACAACCTAAGATTTAGTTATTACTGTTTTTAACGAAATTACAGTAAAGTTCATAACTCAATCTTGGGTTGTTTGCTTTATTCATTTATTTTAATACTCTTCATACTCATCCAGCAGTTCTTGCATTTCATCATCTGTTGGCACGAGCTTAAGGTAATGCTTTAATTCTTCAACCATTTGCTCGGTATCACCGGACTCCCGATAGAAGTTGACTAACTCCTTTAAGAAAGTTGGGTTTTCACTATAAGTAACTGCTGCTTCACGATAGTACTTGCCAGCAAGATCAAATTTTTCCAAGCGCTGGTATGAACGAGCGAGGTTCCAGTAAATCTGCGGATCAACCTCGTCTTCCTCAATTAATGGTTCTAGTAGTTTGATATTCCCCTCGTCATCATGGGTGTGAAGAAGAAAGTTACTATAATCTAAGTTAATCGTTAAGTTATCTGGATCAAGCTCATGGGCCTTCTTGAGGTACTCATCCATGAGTTTATTATTACCCAAATGGCTGGTTACTTCGGCTGCTTGAGCGTATAGGCGAGCATTATACTGATCAACCGCTAGCCCTTCTTGGAGAGTCTTGAGGGCTTGCTGATACTTATTCTCCTTAACATAAGCCTTGGCAAGCTCAGGATAAACAGAAGCATATTGAGAATCATCCTGAATTAGTTCGTCAAATGTCTTAATTGCAGTGGCTGTTTCTCCCAGCTGTAATTCAGTTAAACCGGTTTGGAATCGAATATCACTTGTCCGGTATTCCGGGCTCACCTGCTTTAAGTACCCTAACGCTTGCTTAAACTGACCACTTTGGGCGTAACAAATTCCCAACCGTCCAGCAATGTTAACCTTGGCAAACTCAGTATACCCATTCCGGATCAGTTCAAAGTAATATTGAATAGCTTCATCAAAACGACTGGTCATAAAGTAAAATTCACCAAGGGCAAACTGGACCGCTGGCTCATCAGGGGCGATTCGGTAAGCCTCCTTCAGCTTTTCTTCCGTAACCTCATACTCATTTTCTGTTTGGTACAAATCGGCTGCAACTAGTAACGATTGCAAATAAGCATCTGAATCAGGCTGGACTTGAGCTAAGTAAGATAAAGCTTCGTCATTATGGCCCTCACTAACTGCGATTTCCGCTAAATTAACCCGTAGTTCATCCTCATTCGGATATTTAGCCAATAAGTGCAGGTAAGCCTGGCGAGCTTGGTGTAGGAAGCCCATTCCATATAGTTCCTCAGCTAAACTAAAGATCATATCATCACTATCTTTAGCCAGGGCCTCGGTAAAGGATTGTTGAGCTGCTGGCATCTGGCCGGCTTGGATTTGTTCTAACACTTTTTCAGAATAAGTCATTATTTTCCTCCTCTAGCATTACCCATCATACTAATTATCTTAGCATAGTTAAGCTAAAAACAGTTGTTAGCCACATCAAAAAAGGACCATGAGCAATAATGTTCACAGTCCTTTAGATATTTATCAAGTAATTTGGAATTACTTAACAGCATCCTTTAAAGCTTTACCAGGCTTAAATGCTGGTACCTTGCTTGCAGGGATTTGGATTTCTTGACCAGTTTGTGGGTTGCGACCCTTACGAGCAGCACGTTGACGTACTTCGAAGTTACCGAAGCCGATCAATTGAACCTTTTCACCCTTAGCTAATGATGCTTGGATTGAGCTAAATACCGCATCAACAGCAGCAGTAGCATCCTTCTTAGTTAAACCAGTTGCGGTTGCAACATTACTTACTAATTCTGCTTTGTTAGCCATTTAATTTCACCTCCAACATCTAATGCAACTACCAAATAGTTACACCAATGAATGAATGTTAATTTTGAGTGGTCCAAAATTAACGAAACATACGAAGTACTCGTATAATTTCATTGTTAAGATTAGCATAGTGAAACATTGATGACAAGCGGTTTATAGGCTTTTTCACCCTTTTTTCAGAAATTTATAACTAAATTGAATGATTTACTGACGCTTTCGCTTAATAATCCGGATTGGTGTCCCCGTAAAATCAAACGCCCGGCGAATTTGGTTCTCTAAATAACGCTGGTACGAAAAATGCATTAGGTCAGGATCATTGACGAAAATGACGAATGTTGGTGGCTGAATAGCAACCTGGGTTCCGTAGTATACCCGCAACCGACGCCCATTTTGTGTTGGCGTTGGGTTGGCAGCTAGTGCATCCATCAAGACATCGTTAAGGACAGCTGATTGAATCCGTCGACGACTATGATCGTAAACATCTTCAATCATTGTTGGCAGTTGATTTAGTCGTTGTTGAGTCTTTGCAGAAACAAAAATAATTGGTGCATAGCTTAAGTATTGAAATTCATTCCGAATTAAAGTTGTAAAATCAGTCATTGTTCGGTGGTCTTTATTCTTGATTGTATCCCACTTATTAACAACAATAATGACTCCACAGCCTGCTTCGTGAGCATAGCCGGCAATATGCTTATCAAGCTCACGAATTCCTTCTTCAGCATTTAATACCACTAAAACAACGTCACTATCATCAATTGCTCGCATTGACCGCATTAATGAATAACGTTCAGTGTTTTCATAAATTTTTCCTTTTTTCCGGATCCCGGCTGTATCAATCATCGTAAATTCACGACCATCCTTAGCCGTAAAGCGAGTATTGATAGCATCCCGCGTTGTTCCGGCAACATTTGAGACGATTACCCGATTTTCACCTAAAATAGCATTCACTAACGAGGACTTACCAACATTAGGCCGGCCAATTAAGCTAAAGTGAATAGTACCATCATCTTCATTATCAGCCGTTTCAGGGAAATGGTTAATCACCGCATCAAGTAAATCACCGACCCCAACACCGTGAACTCCAGAAACTGGGTAAGGTTCTCCCAAACCTAATGAGTAAAAATCGTAAATATCACTCCGCCGTTCTGGATTATCAACTTTATTGACAGCTAAGACAATTGGTTTGTCTGAACGATATAAAATCTTAGCAACCTGCTCATCAGCATCAGTAACACCGTTTTGAATATCAACAACCAAAACGATGACATCTGCTTCATCAATTGCCACTTCTGCCTGTTGACGGATTTGGGTAAGGAGAGGTTGATCAGAAATTTCAATCCCACCAGTATCAATTAGGTTAAAATTCTTGCCTAGCCACTCAGCATGGGCATAAATTCGGTCTCGGGTAACTCCCGGTGTATCTTCAACAATAGAAATCCGTTCACCAGCGATTCGGTTAAATAATGTCGACTTTCCGACATTTGGACGACCAACAATCGCAACAACTGGATTTGCCATTTTTACACCTTCCTTCTTTTATTTGAAATAAAAAGAGTATGACAAAATGCCATACCCCTTTCTAAATTAATTATGTGGTCTCGATTACTTCAAGCCCTTTAATTGATCACCAATTAAATCACCCATTGAGAAGCCACTTTCTTCTTCAGGGGCGTTGTTCATGAAGTTACGGTTATTGTTACGACGAGGACGACGACGGCCACGGTTTTCGTTACCGTTGTTTTCTTCATCCTTTGGACGTTCTTCAAGAGCCTTCATGGATAAACCAAGACGTTGATGTTCAGGATCAACATTTAAGACCTTAACCTTAACTTCTTGACCAGGCTTCAATACATCAGCTGGTGTAGCAATGTGCTTGTGAGAGATTTGAGAAATGTGTACCAAACCTTCAACACCAGGGAAAACTTCAACAAAAGCACCAAAACTGGTTAACCGCTTTACAGTACCAGTAAGAACACTGCCTTCTGGAGCCTTTTCTTCAATATCATCCCATGGTCCAGGTAATGTTTGCTTGATTGAAAGTGAAATCCGTTCACGTTCAGGGTCAACATTTAAGACCTTAACCTTAACTTCTTGACCTGCTTCCAATACATCTGAAGGCTTGTCAACATGATCATAAGAAATTTCAGAAACGTGAACCAAACCATCAACACCACCGAGGTCGATGAAGGCACCGAAGTTAGTCATCCGAGCAACTTTACCTTCTACAACATCGCCTGGTTGAAGCTTAGCAAAGATTTCCTTAGCTGCTTCTTCGTGTTGAGCTTGAACAATTTCCTTGTGAGAAAGGATAAGACGGTTTTCACTAGGTTCGATTTCGATAATCTTGAATTCAAGTTCTTGACCCTTAAATTGGTTCAAGTCTTCTACGTAGTGATCAGTAATCATTGAAGCAGGGACAAAGCCACGTACTCCGGCATCAACTACTAAGCCACCCTTAACAGCTTGGGTAACCTTAGCGGTAATGTGTTCACCAGCATCGAACTTCTTTTGAACGTCATCCCAAACCTTACGTGCTTCAAGACGACGGTGTGAAAGTAAGTAGCTACCATTTTCCTTGTCGTTACCGATCTTAGAAATAACTACTAAGTCAAGTTCGTCACCGACTTTAACTGCGTCATTGATGTCTTCAACTGGCTTGGTTGATAATTCCTTAGCAGGGACGACACCTTCAACCCCTGCATCTTTAATACCAACGATAGCTTGGCGATCATCATCAATTGCCAATACTTCACCCTTAACAACATCACCCACTTTTACAGTTTCAATGCTATCAAGAGCTTCTAACATATCGTTTTTGTTTTCGTTGTTTTCAGCCATTAAAAAAAATCCTCCTTGCGACAATCAACTCTAAAAAACATTTTACTAGATGAGCGCTCACATTTCCAGTAATTATGCTAAATGTTTTTCAGTTTTTTTAATTATTTTACTAATCTCTGCAACAACCTCATCAATTGTCAAATTAGTTGTATCTAATCGAATAGCGTCACTAGCTTGAGTTAGCGGGGAAACCTTCCGCGTTGAATCTTTTTGATCACGTAACTCGATTGCCCGCTGTAGCTCTTCTAGGCTTGTAGTCGTAATCCCTTTTTGTTTGTTTTCTAAATAACGGCGCCGTGCCCGTTCATGGGCAGTTGCCACCATAAAAATTTTGACTGGAGCATGAGGCAAAACAGTCGTTCCAATGTCACGACCATCCATTACGATTCCGCCTTCAGCTGCAATTTGCCGTTGCTGTTTTGTCATTTCCTGACGCACGGTTGGGATCGCAGCAACTGCCGAAACATTTTTGGCAACTTTAGGAAGCCGGATGTCTCGTGTTACTTCCTGACCATTAATAAACACTCGCTGCTCTGGCTCTGCTGGTTGAAAGGTAATCTTTATTTGTTTTGCTAGTTCACTAATCTTTTCGGTATCAGTCATTGACAGTCCTTGCTGTAAAGCGGCAAGAGTAACTGCTCGATACATTGCGCCCGTATCACAATAAACATACCCAAACTTCTTAGCAACCCGCTTAGCAACGGTGCTTTTACCCGCTGAAGCTGGTCCATCAATTGCAACCTGTAATCCCATCGTCATTCAATTCACTCCTCATTTACCGAACTCTTAACTGTTGCCCCGGTCTTAAATGTGCATTTGGGGTTAAACCATTTAACCGCATTAATTCATTAACAGAAATTCCGTTCTGTGTTGCAACACGATATAAGCTACCGTTACGAGGAACAGTAGCATAGCGAACCATACTTGATGATTGGCTCACCGATGAGGAAGAACTTGTACTAAGCGATGAAGAACTACTCATACTTGTTGCCGAGCTCTCATTAGCCTTACTAGACGAACTCAGAGAATTGTGCTTTTTTGAACTGGCTTCCCGTTTCTTTGGCTGGGCTTTTTTTTTAGTTGATTGTGACTGTGCTAACCGTTCAGTTCTTACCGGATGATTCATCGTTTGCTTATGGTTAACCCAGTATATCAGCGGAATAGCCGCCAAAATAATTATTAAAACGATCAAGACAGTGGTAATAGTAGAATTATGTTCTCTTTGTCGCCGATGTTCGGTTCGTGACAGGTGACCATCACTACCTAAATCTTCACTATCAGCAAACTTTTTATCCCATAGCTTGTCATTAGCCTCACGACTTTCTTCCCGTCGTTCACTCATGGTTGCCCCTCCTTTTATAAAATTAACATTCTGATTGTAGCGCAAATAATCATAAAATGTCTAGTTTTCTTTATTATGATTAATATTAAATAACTGATAAAGTCGTTCTTGCCAATTTAGTTTTATTATTGAATGTATGTGCTTGGTTTGACTATCATCGTTTTTTTCAAACCGCTGAAGCAACGTTTCATCAGTAATATCACAACATGGTACTTGGGGCTTAGCCAGCCGTTCACCGAAGTATTCTAAAATCATCTGTCGTCGACATAATTTAGTATTATTAACGTATCTTGCCATCCAATTCAAATGATTTTTCAGACTTATTTGCCTGTTTTTAAATGCTTTTATAATTGTTTCACCATTATAGCCGTGTTCTAAGTAAAAGGTAAATAATTCTCGATTATCCCCCAATACACTACTGGGCTGGCGCTTTTCCCTTACAGCATTTAATAATTCCTTATCAGGAAGTTCAATATGGTTTAGCGTTTGTTGAATCTGTTCATCACCTGGAGAATACAGAAGCAATGCTAGACTTGGCTTGCCATCACGACCTGCCCGTCCGACCTCCTGAACATAGCTTTCCAAATTTGCCGGTTCATGAAAATGAATGACAAAGCGAATATCATCCTTATCAATTCCCATCCCAAAAGCACTTGTGGCACAAATTAATTGTACCTGGTTATCCATGAACTGTTGCTGTAAGCGGTAGCGATCTATTGGAGCAATTCCCGCATGATAAGCAGCCACGGTCTTCTTTGTTTTCTGGTTCAGCGTTTCAGCAAATTGCGTAGCTAATTTACGGCTTGCAAAATAAATAATTCCAGAACCTGCTAATCGATTAACTAGGTCAATTAGATACTGCTCCTTCTCATTAACGGATATGAAACGTTCTACTGCATAATAAATATTGGGACGATTTACAGAACGAATTACTTGAGTAACTGCATCCTCCTGTAGTCCCATCTTTTGAATAATATCCTGACGTACTTCCGGAGTTGCCGTAGCCGTTAGCAAAAGTGTCGTTGGTGAACCAAGCTGCTTCAGCACCGAACTAAGCAAGAGGTATTCTGGGCGAAAGTCAGGCCCCCACTGCGAAATGCAATGAGCTTCATCAACAACAAACAACGTTATCTGAATTTTCTTTAACTTATTAATAATCTCAGGATTAGCGAGTGATTCTGGTGAAGTAAAGATAAATTTGAACGAAGAAAGACGCTGTAAGGCCTGGTGACGACTTTTACCAGTTAGTTGACCATTAATCATTAGGACTCGTTTTTCTCCAGAACGGTGAAGACGATCAACCTGATCCTGCATCAAAGAAATTAACGGTGACACAATCAAAACTGTCCCGGGCAATAAGTATCCCGTCATTTGGTAAAGTAATGATTTCCCACCACCAGTTGGTAGAATTGCCAGAGTATCCTGATGATTAAGGATCGCCTTAATGGTTTCCTGCTGACCGTCACGAAAAGCGGTAAAGCCAAATTGCTCATTTAATTTTATTAACAGTTGTCGATCACTTATCATTTAATCTCTCCTCATATAATTGATAGAGACGGAAGTAATAGAACGCTGCTGGTCCTCCTGGGACGATTTCTGGATCAAATTGCCAGTCTTTCATTTTTCCTTGATAATGTTTAGCTAATTGGCTCCGAATGCTTACTGGCAAGGATCGCTCCCAATCAATCGAATCAGGATGAACGATTGCAGCTTCTAACAAGTGTTCGCGAACAGTATTAGCCTTGATTCTCCTTTTCTTGGCGATTTGACTAATTGAAATTCCTTGTTGATACAACAGTAACGTTTGATTAGCACTTTGACTTAATGGACTTTTTGCCAGCAGATCCACTAATAAACGATTTAAAACTCCTTGATAGCTATTCGCAAATGCAGCAATAGCTAGTAAGGCATCCTGCTTAATAACTGGTAATTGATAACCAGGAAGTTCCAATTGCTCACTGAGCTGCATAGCATTTTTGCCAGTAATTCGGTGACCAATGAGTGAATAAAAGAAATAATTAGCCAATCGCTCATCAGCACTTTCCAACGAGTCGCCAAATAGTTTAAGTTCCTGCACCAGATCGTTAATTATGTTTCCACGCCAGCTAAGAACCCATCGTTTTACAATTTGTTGTTCATGGTATTCGTTAACTACCGGAGCATAATAACGATTATGGTATGACAATTCCGAGGCCACTTGTATACCAAGCAGTAACCGTTGCTCAATCCGTCGCGTGTTAGCTAACCAGTACCAATCAAAGAAATGGGGTTGATACTGTTCACCTGCTAACTCCTCTTGTCTCAAAACTCCTAAAGTAGTTAACAGCACTTGTCCATCAGGATTTCGCTGAATTAAGTTAGCCTTAACTAATTCTGCAATGGAATTTTCAACCTGCTTTCGTTCTAATGAACGCTCTGCCCCCGTCCATTTAAGGATGCCGTACTGTTTAGCCCAAAAGAGGGTTGATACTGTTCGGCGATTCTTTAACGTATTTTCAATCACCCTAATCCGTCGTGGCTGATGTTCATCAAAGAAGCTTAACAAGAAATCATTCATTTTTTCACTCTCCACTCTAATTAATTATAACGAAAAGCAGTGGAAATGATCTGAAATAAAATTAGATTATCTTTAAATAAGCAAAAAGACCAGTCTCTAATGCCCGTATTTAATGAGACACTAAATTCTGATCTTAATAATCTTTAATTACTATTGTTCAAGCTGCTTTTGATTAAGCCATGACTTTAAACGAATAGCCACTAGTGCAAAGACAGCTGAAACAAGAACCCCCTTAATCAAATTAAACGGAATAACAGCTACCGCAATTAGTTCCGGAATCGGCAGGGTTGATTTCCAATTCCACAGTGCCATGTATAGCGGTGTTAGTACCCACCAATTTAATAGGGCCATCACTACAACTAAAGTAACCGTTGCCGAAATACTCCCTAACCATAATTGACGCTTGAATGACCACGACTTGTGCTTCCACGTCCAACAGAATGGTAGCAGCAATGCTAATGATGATAGAAAGTTACCAAGAATTCCAACCAATTCGCCAGCAGAAAAGCCTCGTGTCATTGCGTGGATTAAGCATTTCAAGAAAGCAATCATCACCCCGGCAGCAGGGCCATAGATAAAGCCGCCAATCAATACCGGTAAGTCAGAAAAATCCATTTTAAGATAAGGAGCAACCGGTAAAATGGGAAATTCAAACAACATTAAAATAAACGCCAACGCGCTTAGTGAACAAACACCCACCATTTGGTGAACTTTTTGATGAGACGTAACCATCAATAACAACCTCCTATTGAGATTGTCTTCAAAATTATCTAAACATAAAATAAATGCACGCCACCTAACTTGTCCGTCGGCAACGTGCATTTTATAATTCGTGTTTAAATAAGTGTAGTAGAATCTTCTGCATACCAGACTATACTGTCGGCTCTGGAATTTAACCAGATCAACCATTGAAATGGGTTGCGGGCTATACCGCCGGTCGGGAATTTCACCCCGCCTTGAAGACAATTTCTATTAAATTTTACACTTATATTTTACAAGTAATTTTTCAAGCTGTCAACGCTTGACATTCTACTTACTGATCCTCTTTAAGAGTTTAACCTCATCTTGTTTCAGTTCTCTAAATTCACCAGACTGCAAGCCGTTGAGATCCAATGGACCATAGGTTTCGCGATGAAGCTTTATTACGGGATGGTGAATTGCATCAAACATTAGCTTAACTTGGTGGTAACGCCCCTCATGGATTGTTAGCTTGACTAAACTAGTCTGCTTTTTGTGATCAGTTTCAATTAACCGGCTCTTCGCCTTTTTGGTTAACCGTCCATTGACCTCAACCCCAATTCTTAATTGCTTCAGATCATTATTATTAACAATCCCCCGAACCTTTGCGATATATGTTTTCTCCACTTCAAATTTGGGATGCATTAGTCGATTGGCAAGCTCTCCATCATTAGTCAATAGTAGAATACCAGTTGTATCATAGTCCAACCTTCCTACTGGGTAGACTCGTTCCGCTACTCCTTCTTCCTTCAAAATATCCACAACGGTTCGCCGGCCCTTATCATCGTGAGCACTCGTAATGACAGAACGGGGCTTATTCAGCAAGTAGTAAACATGGGCCTCCCGGTGTAACGGAACACCATCAACCACAACTTCATCATGTTCACTAACCTTAATTCCCATTTCTGTCACGGTCTTTCCATTAACTTGAACGTGACCGCTAGCAATTAACTTTTCTGAAGCCCGTCGCGATGCTACTCCTGCTTCAGCCATTACTTTTTGTAGACGTTCCATTTTCTTCCTCCTGCTGTTTCTGTCGTGCCTGTAACGCTTCCAAGAATAAGTCACCATTCATATCATCTAAATCAAGATCTTCTTGTTTAGCTAATGGTGGTAAGTCCTTCAACGAAGATAAGCCAAAATAATCTAAAAAGCTATCCGTTGTTACATATAAAAATGGTCTTCCGGGAGCATCCAATCGTCCATGAGTATCAATCAGTCCCCGAACCATTAATTTCTGAAGTGAACCTGAACTTTGAACACCGCGAATATCATCAATCTCCAAACGAGTGATTGGCTGGCGGTAAGCAATAATCGCTAAAACCTCCAACAGTGCTCGTGTTAGCGGGATCGTCAACGGCACTTCAAAATAATGCTTAATAACCGGAGACAACTCGTGTTTAGTTGCTAGCCGATACGTATCGCCACTATTTAATAACACCAATGCCGAATCAGGATCGTTTTCATATCTTGTTTTTAGCTGTTGAAGCAATCCAAGCACAGCCGGCTTCATAAAACCAGTAATTTTTGCTAAGTCGCCTAACGTAATCCCTTCATCCCCACTAATGAAAAGAAGTCCCTCAATCTTGGCTAGGTTTGTTGGCTCGATATTGTTCACTCTTTGATCCCTCCACTAAAATAATCGGTCCGAATAGCTCGTCTTGATGAACAGAGATCGCCTGATGCTTAGTTAACTCTAAAACTGCTAAAAAAGTTGTTACTAGCTCATCACGGGTACATTGACCAGCAAATAGATCATTAAACCTCGTTGCTGCTTGCTTAACAGTTGTAAAGACCTGGTTCATCCGTTGAGCAACACTAATTTTTTCCGCTGCTACCGTCTCATGAACCGGTGCGGTTAACTGACGTCGCCTAAGAACATCTGCAAATGCTCGTTGAAGCTGTCCAAGGGTAACCCCAGGTTCAACGTGCTGAGCAATCATTTCAGTAGGAACATGCATTGCCGGCCTGGTATATTCAGCTTGTCGAAAATCAGCTTTATCTTTTAAATGAGCGGCTGCTTTTTGGTATCGTTGGTATTCTAATAGCTGTTTGACCAGTTCTTGCCGCGGGTCCGCTACTTCTTCATCTGATTCCTCTACCTCTTCTTCCGGTTGTGGTAACAATAAACGACTTTTTATATTCATTAATGTTGCCGCCATCACAAAATAATCACCAGCTACTTCAAGTTGGTGACTCTTCATTGCCCGTAAATAATCAAAGTATTGTTGAGTAATCTGCTCAATTTGAATATCATAAATATCCATTTTTGACTGACGAATTAAGTGTAACAAAAGATCGAGCGGTCCTTCAAAGCCACCAATCTTTAAGGTAGGCTGAAAAGGATACCGTGGGATCACTTCTTGATCATTTTTCATTATTTCGCTCCCAATTTGATATTAGTGGTTGTGTTTTTAACGTTCCCATTAAACGGCAATCTTGATATTGCTCATGAATTGCAGTTAATAACGCATAAACATTTTTTCCGGAGCGATCAGTTGGTGTAAAAGAAAGATGACGAACCAAGACATACTTTTCTCCTACTTCTATAACAATAATCCCAATGAAGTGATTATCTTCAGTGTCTTTCCATAAGTATATCTGGTAATTCTTATCTAAAGAAAACTTAATTGCGCTTGCTAGCTGATCGTAATCCCGTAACTCTGGAAGAAAAGATAGGAGACCCATTGCAATTTTTTCATAATCTTTCCGATATTTAACTAGCATACTTTCCCCCTTTGATTAATTCAAGCTCGTGGATGACAGCGACGATAAATTGTCACAAGTTCTTGGGTATTAAAACGAATATATGACTCAAAGCTTTCACGACCGGTTTCTCGACCAAGTAGCGTCTGAACTGCTTGCCAACTGGCACCATTTTTTAATAAATCTGCAGTAAAAGTATGGCGAAGAGTTTGCAATGTGATTTTCTTTGATAGGCCGGATTTTCTAACAATCTCCTTAAAGTTTTTCCAAACCCCCTGGCGCGTCATTTGACCACCACGAGCATTTAAAAAGACATAATCACTTGAATCACCTGCTGTTGCCCTAAGGTATCTTGCCAACCATTCCTTAGCTATTTTACCAAGAGGAACAATGCGTTGATGACGAGGATTATCTTGAAGCTGAAGAATTTGTAAATCAAAATGGACCTGCGAACGCTTTAAGTTTATTAGTTCACTAACCAGCATTCCCGTTCCATACATTAATTCTAACAATGTTCGGTCACGCAAACCATTAACTGTAGTTGTATCAGGGATCGCAAATAATTGCTCAATCTCCTGCTGGGATAATGTTACGGGGGCCTTCCTTGTTGCTACCTCTTCAAGATCAATATAGTCCATTGGATTTACCTGAACCTCATGCCGGCGTAAAAGATAGCGATAGAGTTGGCGAAGGCTTGAAATCGTCCTATTGATTGTGGTGCTAGCACGATCTTCACGTTTCATTTCAGCAATAACATTAATTACCGCATACTGATCTACTTCCTGCCAAGTATTAATCCCGCTAGCGGTAAAAAAGGCTGCACATCGTTCTAAATCGTGGCGGTAACTTTCCCTCGTATTTTGTGAACGCCCCTTTTGAGTCATTAAATAGTCAATAAAGTGATCAATTGTTTCCTGCATTGTCATTCTTCTTTTCTCGGAGAACTAATTGCCCTTCTTCTTCAGTTACTAAGTTGGCTTTCAAGAGGTGCCCGATTGCTCGCTTAAATTGTCCCTTACTAATCCCAAAGACTTCCCGAATTACGCCTGGATCGGTCTTATCAGTATATGGTAAGCGATGGTTTGGATTATGCTCTAGCATTGCAAGGAGCATTTTAGCATCCTCGCTAATTGCTTGATAAGCTCGTGGCTTAAGAGAAAGGTTCAACCCACCATGAGAAGAAAGGCCAATCACCCGTGCTTTTACTCGTTGACCAAGCCGTGGTTCCTGATCACGTTCACTTGGATGAATGTAACCAAGATGATAACCATCAGTTAATACAAAGGTGCCACTCATTTTTAGCCGATAAACCGTTGCATAAGCATCCCGATTCAACAACCGTTTATTAGGAGCAGTCGAAATAGCCTGATAAATTTGCTCATCTGCTAATTTGCCCCAAATCCGGTCCTTATCATCCACTTGAAGTGCAAGGAGAAGCCGATCGCCCGGTTGTGGCCACAGATGCTTTAATGATGGCAGATCATCTAATGAAACTGCAATATCCTTATTTGGCAAACCAATATCAACAAACACCCCTAAATCCCGGCGAACACTAACAACAGTCCCGTAATCATAATGATCTACCTGAACAGTTGGGATATGCTTACACGTCATTTGTAGTTGGTGATCTTCATTTTCGTAGACAAACCCCCGAACTTGCCCACCAATATGGAGAACTTGGGGACTCTCATCTTTCGGTAAGCGATATGTTTGCCCGTTACGGTCTGGTTGGATAAAGTAATCCTTTTCGTTTTCATCAATCATTACTGCTGTAACAACTTTTCCTAATGCTGAATTCATCAACTAATCCCACTTTCATTAATCCGATTTCATTTTACTAATAAATAATTTTACACGGCTCTAACTAATTTTACTAGTATTATAGGAAACAAAAAAAGAAGCTGAGAGTTTCTCTCAACTTCTTTTATTATTCTGATAGCTTTATAAGACTTAATTAGTCAATAGTCTTAATCCGCATCATGTTAGTAGCACCCTTAACACCCAAAGGTACACCGGCAACAACGATAATCTTGTCACCCTTCTTAGCAAAACCAAGTTCTACAGCCTTCTTGGCAGCCAAGTCGAACATCTTATCAGTATTGCTCATTTCATCAACAACGTATGGTTGAACACCCCAGTTGATCATAAGACCGCGTTCTACCCGTTCGTTAGGTGTAAGTGCAACGATGTCAGCGTTAGGACGGTACTTAGAAATCATCTTAGCAGTGTAACCTGAAGCAGTGTAGGCAACAATAGTGTGGATGTCTAAGTCCTTAGCTGCATTAGCAACGGCTGAACCGATTGTTTCAGTAACATCTGACTTGTCCCAATCAAATGTTTCAGTACCAAATTCCCAAAGGTGGTTTTCAGCCTTGATGTCAATAGCGTTCATCATTGCAACTGACTTAACAGGGTAGTCACCGTTAGCACTTTCACCAGAAAGCATGGTTGCGTCAGTACCGTCAAAGACAGCGTTAGCAACGTCAGAAACTTCGGCACGAGTTGGACGAGGGTTTTCTTGCATTGAGTCAAGCATTTGGGTAGCAGTAATAACTGGCTTACCTAATTCGTTACAACGCTTGATCATGTGCTTTTGAACAATTGGCACATTTTCAGCAGGAATTTCAACACCCATGTCACCACGAGGAACCATCAAACCATCAGAAACTTCAATGATTTCTTCAAAGTTGTCGATACCTTCTTGTGATTCAATCTTAGGGAAGATTTGAACGTCTTCCATGTTCTTTTCCTTAAGGAGTTCACGGATATCAAGAACATCTTGAGCCTTACGAACGAATGAAGCTGAAATGTAGTTAATCTTGTTATCCAAACCGAAGCGGATATCACTGCTATCCTTTTCAGTAATTCCTGGTAAGTTGATGGAAACACCAGGAGCGTTAACACCTTTCCGAGAACCAAGTACACCATGGTTAAGAACATGGCAAACAAGTTCCTTGTGTTCTTCATCCTTTTCGTCGATCAACATGTCAATCAAACCATCATCGAAGAGGACGTGGCCACCAACATTAGTATCATCGTAAAGGCCTGGGTAAGTAACGGCAATCTTGTCATGAGTACCTTCGATTGAAGGATCCATGGAAATACGAACCTTGTCGCCGATTTCGTAGTTAATCTTACCTTCCTTTTGAACAGTGGTCCGAATTTCAGCACCCTTGGTATCAAGCATTAAACCAACGTGCTTACCAGTAATTTCTTCGGCCTTCTTAACGTTTTCCATCCGACCCAAGTGTTCTGGGTGGTCACCGTGTGAGAAGTTAAACCGGAAAATATTTGCACCAGCATTAATCAACTTAACAATGGTGTCAACATCTGTACTTGCAGGACCAAGTGTACTTACAATCTTGGTTTTCTTCATAAATGAATCTCTCCTTTGCATTTATGCATCAACTGCGGTTTGCAATCGCATACCTCATTTGCACAGCCTTATGATAGCACTTTTTAAAATCCGTGTCTGTACTTTTTTGTGAAAAGATATCAAGAAAACGCTATCATTTAATAAATCTCATTAACTCTTAATTTTATTAACTTATTGAGGACTTTTCTGAAGGACAACATTGTCCTTGCCTAAAATTTTTATCAATCCCTGACGCGTTTCAGTTTGCGAATTCAGCCACCGTGATTGCGGTTGAATCTTTTTTTGGTCATTTTCAGGGTAGTAGATAATAACTGGAATAGGGCCCCGATGAGACGTCATAAACTGATAAAGCCGTTGCAGAACTTGCTGGTTGTCATTTTCTGGCAAAATCCGCAAGAACCACCGCTGTTGGGTATGGTGTTGGCGTTGACGCAATTCATTAGCGTCACGAATCTGATCAACAATTACCTGAAGTCCATGGCCCTCTCGTTGCTCCGTATGTCCATTAATCATTACTACCTGATTACTCTTCAATAATGATTGATATCGGGTATATTGTCGCGGAAAGACCGTGGCCTCAATTTCACCAGTTTGATCTGTTCCTGATAGGAACGCCATTTGACGATGATCCTTTTTAGTGTGAATTGTTTTCACCCGGTTAATTAACATTAATATCGTAACGGTTTGACCAGGACGGAGCTGACTTGCTGGTTGGACTCGATACTTAATTGCTAGATCTTGATACTGGGTCACCGGATGTCCTGAAAGATAAACTCCTAAATATTCATTTTCCTTTGCTAAGCGCTCCGTTAACGGATACTCTTGGCGAGCAGCGATTGTGGACTGCAATTCCGGATCTGCTTCCAGCTCATTAGTACTGCTAAATAATTGAATTCCGGAGATCAGCATTGGTAACGCATCAATCATTTCAGCACGGTTATAGCCGAGATCATCAAACGCACCTGCATAAATCAACGGCGCAATTAATTCCGGCTTTTGCCATTTACTAGCTAAGCGAGAAATGAAATTGCGAATGTCCTTATAGGAACCATTTTGCTGTCGTTCTTGAAGAATTTCACGAATAAAGTCACGACGAAGCCCCTTTATAGCAGTCAAGCCGAAGAATAATTGATTCTGGGATAGTGAAAACTGCTGTTGGCTTTCGTTAATCCGGGGGCCCACTAGCTTCACGCCTGAACGACGGGCATCCTGAACATGCATCTTTAATTTATCAACATTCGGTTCGGCATTCATCAACGCGGTAAAGAATTCTGCAGGATAATTAGCTTTTAGGTAAGCCATTTGGAAAGCCATCTTTGAGTAGGCAACCGCGTGTGATCGATTAAAGCCATAGTTAGCAAACTGGTCAATGTAGTTAAAAACCCGTTTTGCCAATTCTGCCGAATAACCATTTGCTTGGGCGCCATTCATGAATTTAGCCCGCATCCCCTCCATTGTCGCACGCTTCTTCTTACTCATCGCACGACGCAAAAGATCGGCTTCACCCAAACTAAATCCTGCCATTACCGATGCCAGCTGCATTACCTGTTCCTGGTAGACTAAGATGCCATACGTTGCCCCCAAGATTGGTTCTAGTGATGGATCAGGCAACTGGTAATGCTCTTTTCCCTGTTTACGAGCAATAAAGTGAGGAATATTCTCAAGCGGACCTGGTCGATAAAGTGCATTGACCGCAACAATATCTTCAAAACTATCAGGCTGAAGATTAACTAATACTTCCCTAATTCCCGCTGACTCAAATTGGAATACACCATCAGTCAACCCTTTTTGGAAAAGAGCTAACGTTTTAGAATCCGCTAATGAGATCTTTGAAAGATCAAACTGTGGATTTCGCTGACGAATTAATTTTAGGCTATTGTCCATTATTGAAAGATTTCGCAAGCCAAGGAAATCCATCTTTAATAGCCCCAATGCCTCTACGGTATCCTTTGGGAACTGAGTCATCAATAACCCTTCACTCCCGTTCTGCAGAGGAACAATTTCATGAAGCGGCTTCTCGGATAAAACAATCCCCGCTGCATGGATTGAGTAATGGCGAGGAAGTCCTTCCAATTTTTGTGCCACTCGGTATAGTAATCGGTATTCTGGGTGATCATTCAGAAGGTTGCGTAACCGCTGGGATTCTTTCAAGCTCCCTGCCAGACTAATGTGCAAGCCATGGGGGAGTGCTCCTGTTAATTCATTAATTGCGTAACGATTTAATCCAAAGACCCGACTTACATCACGAATAACCTGTTTGGCTGCTAGTGTCCCAAAAGTAATAATTTGGGCAACTCGATTATGTCCATACTTCTGGTGGACGTATTCAAGAACCTCACTTCGCCGATTATCAGGAATATCAAGGTCAATATCCGGCATTTGAGCTCGTTCAGGATTAAGAAACCGTTCAAATAAAAGATTATATTGCAGCGGATCAATATCAGTGATTGCTAAAGCATACGCTACTAATGATCCTGCGGCTGATCCCCTTCCCGGATCTGTTGTAATTTTTGTCCGGTGAGCAAAACGCATTACGTCCCAAACAATCAGGAAATAGTCATCAAATCCCATTTCATGGATTACTTTTAGTTCCTTAGCTAACCTTTTTTGGTAGTCAACTAGTTTTAAGCCTGGCGCAATCTGCCGTTTTTTTAGCCCTTCAATACATAAGTAACGAAGATATTCAGCAGAAGATTTCCCCGTTGGCGTATCAAAGTGCGGGAGAATTGGCTGCTTAAATTCAAAGTCAATATTACATTTTACTGCAATTTCAACCGTCTTGTCAGCCGCTTGCTCAAGATTAACTGCTTGGTAGGCCCTTAAAATATCTGCCTGGGGTTGAAGGTAGTCCTTTCCAAGTTCTTTAGCTTTTTCTTCAACTTTTTCTAACTGAGTATTAGCATCAATTGCCTGAAGGACCTTACTGGCAAACAAATCATCTGCATTCAAATATTCGACTGGACTGACCCCTACTAGTGGCAGGGAATGACTCGCTGCTAGCTGGGTCAATGTTGAGCGTTGAATTTGGTCTAACTGGGGATTAATTCCTAAAAGGAGACTATCCTGATCAGTGCTTTCGTGAAGAAGATTAACAACTGTATCCTCGGCCTTTAACCAACTAAAAACTGTCGATTGTGGTGGAATAATAACGTATAGCGACGAAAGAAACGGCTTAATCTGTTCAAAAGTTAACGGAAGCGTATCACGATCACTCGTTTGTTGACGAGTGGAAAGCTCCATTAAATTTTGGTACCCTGCGCGATCTTTAGCCAAAAACAGCAATTCCAGGTTAGTCCCGTCAACATTGTTTAACGCAATTGTTAATTGCAAGCCGATTACTGGTTTAATACCTGCTTTTTTAGCGGCGTTGTAAAAATCAATTGCCCCATATAAGACGTTCTTATCAGTCAATGCAATTGCAGAGTAGCCGCGTTCTTTTGCAGTTGTGACCAATTCATTAATGCGAATTGGACTTCTTAACAGAGAAAAGCTACTTTTTACTTGGAGCGGTACAAAATCCACCTTGATTCATCCCCCTTTCATTAAGAAATTATAACAAATGTCGTTAAATAATGCTGTGAAAGGCTAGCGAGATTATTTAGTAAGTGTTAAAATTATTTTAATTGAGATGGATAAGGAGATGTTCCGAGTGAAACTATTAGAAGCAAACATCGGTGCTGGTGTCATTGCTCTCATTTTAGGTGAGATCTTAGCTTACATTGATAGCCAACTAGAAACAATGACCCCAGATTACCTACTGACTGGTATTTTGGCCGTTGTATTCGGTTTAGTTGCCGCTAACTGTGTATACTTCATCACACGAAAAGCTGATCCATCAAAAAACTAATTTCTAAAAGAACTAATAAAAAGAACCAGGAAGGCTAGCTTTCCTGGTTCTTTTTATTATGCCGCCCCGCTAAGTTTTTGTTTAACTAGAGCACAGCAATAAATTCCAACTTCAATCACCGCAATAAAGAAACTAACTGGCCAATTAGTTAAGTAACCAAGAAATAGCCCCAACCAGGTTCCTAAAAGAGAAAAGAGGATCGCTAAACCGATCATCTTAGCAACTCCATGAGTGAAATATTTCGCACTAGCTGCCGGTAGGGTTAATAAGATAAAAATTAACAACGAACCAACTATTTGTGCTGCCACACTCACGCTCAGCGCTAAAACAATTAAGAAAATAACTGAATATAGTGCAGCATTAAGTCCGCTTACTCGTGCACCAATAGCGTCAAACGAAGTGAACTTTAACTGGCGGTAAACTGCAAAGATTATTAAGATAACAACGATAGATAGGTATATTAATTGCCAAACCTCAGTTAGGTTAATCCCGACAACACTTCCAAATAAGATATTAGTTGCTGAACTAGCATTCGCACTACTTAAAGAAAGAAAAAGGATTCCCAAGCCGATAAAAAGAGCGGAGACTGCACTCGTTACTGCTTCACGGCGGGATTCTTTAATACTCATTTGACCAACAAGAATCGAACTAAGCATTGTGAAAAGGATCATTCCGTTTAAGACCGGCCAGCCAATAAAGACGGCAAATGCTCCTCCGGCAAAGCCAATTTCCGACAAGGTATGAGTTAAAAAGGAAAGGTTTCTGGCAACAACAAAAACACCAACAAAGCCGCTAACTATTGCAATAAAGGTACTAGCAACAAAGGCATGCCGCATAAAACTAAGCGTTAACATTACTCAGCCTCCTTTTCTGGGCGAGGAAGTTCATTAATTGGACCGGTCAAATAACCATCCCCGGTCATTTGAAGAAAACGGGTTCCATAATGCTGGGCCAGGTCCCAATCATGAGTAACAAACATTACGCTTAACCCCTGCTGTTGAAAGCGGGTAACAAGGTCCAACAATTCATACTTCATTTCATTATCCAAGCTTGCAGTTGACTCATCAAGGATTAGTAAGCTAGGGTTGGGAAGCAGTGCCTGAGCTAAGTATGCCCGCTGCTTTTCACCACCTGACGCTAACCCTAGCGGCCGGTCAGCAATCTTTTGCAAGTTAGTTTGGCTAATTATTTCGTCCACACGCTGGCGTTCACTCGTTCTCAACCACGGGAGAAAGCTATGTTGAACATTCAACGCAATAAAATCGCGAATTGAAAGCGGATATTCCTGATCAATATTCCGGAATTGCGGAACATAGCCAATTTTGGTTTGCGGACTAATTATTATTTCACCCTTTTGCGGCTTAATAAAACCCAACATTGAGCGAACAAGGGTTGTTTTACCAACCCCATTTTCACCGATAACTACAAGAAAATCTCCCTGATTAATATTAAAGCTTAAGTTATCAATTACTTGATGATTACCATAGGCAACCGTTAAATCATTAACTGTAACAATTGACATTTTTACTTTTCTCCCTGCTGAATTCGTGAAAGATTCCGATATTGCGAAAGCATCCATTCCTGATAATTTTTAGCATTATTTGGCTTAGTTTCTGTTACCTTAAGCACCGGAACATGATTTTTGCGGGCTAACTTTACTAATCCATTAACGACATGATCACTAGTTTGAGAATTTTCGACAAAAAAGGCGATCTCATGATTTTTTATTACAGATTGTAGTTGTTGAATATCGTGTGGCGATGGATCATTACCATCTTCAATTGCTTTTTCAAAATGCTGATCCACTACCTGGTAACCAAGCGCTGCTAATGAATAATCAAAGACTGGCTCACTAACCGCAACCTTATTATTTCCCGAGTTAACATTTGCCTTAATTTTTGCGATTTCTTGATCTAACGGCTTCAAAGAATTTATATACTCTTGAGCGTTTTTCTGATAGTAATCACGGTGAGCCGGATCAAGTTGACTATACTGATTAGCTAATTGTTGGGCCAATTTCTTCATCGTTGCTGGTTCATACCATAAGTGCTCATTGTCACCCGAGTGTTTTCCCATTAATTGGCCAACATTAATCACTTTTTGCGAATGACGATGACTACTAGATTTAACAACCTTGTTTAACCACTCATCATAACCTAAGCCATTTTCAACCACCACGTTAGCATCCCCTACTTGTTTTGCCTGAACGGTTCCTGGTTGGTAATCATGAGGATCAACCGAGGCATTATCAATAATTGACGTTACCTTACCGTACTTTCCAGCAACCTGCTTAGCTGCTTCCCCATAAAAATTGAGACTAGTTACTACCTGAATCGGCTTTTTATCAACATCGTGCGTCTTAAACGGGATCCAAGACAAGACTAAAATAACAAGTAATAGACTAACTAGGCACCCCACACCGATAAAATATCTCTTCATTCTTCTCTCCTTTAAGAGTAATAATTACTATTAAGAACAATTGATATCTTACCGAACTATCTGCTTAAATGCAAGGTTAAACTGAATAATTACTAAAAAAGGTGAGAAAACGCGAAATGTTTTTCTCACCTTCTATTGATATTTATTAATTTCTGAACTCACCGAGTCCAATTGCAAGCGTTATTTGTGTACTGTATTGTCCGTAATGCCAATTTCTAATAAATATTCATTAGTTTGAACTATTTAATTCATTAATCTTAAGAAGAACATCCAGTGCCTTTTCCATTGTTTGCAGGGAAACATATTCAAATCGACTGTGCATATTTTCTCCACCGGCAAACAGGTTTGGTGTTGGTAAGCCCTTATAAGAAATAGTTGAGCCATCAGTACCACCACGAACCGGATAGATTACTGGCTTAATATCTAATTCTTCCATCGCCTTTTTGGCAATTTCAACTGACTCCATTTTCCCCTCTAAAGCATCTTTGAGGTTATAGTATTGGTCGTACAGGTTCATGCTGATTCGCTTACTACCTAATTCAGTATTTAAGCCATCAACGATCCGTTCTAATAGGTGCTTTCGTTCTTTAAAGGTTTCCCGATCATGGTCACGGATAAGGTAAACCATCCGTGCATGATCAACACTACCATCAAACTTATAGAGGTGGAAGAATCCTTCTCGTCCTTCAGTTTTTTCAGCCCGTTCATGAGCTGGCAAACTATTGTGAAGATCGATTGCAACTTGAATGGCATTAACCATTGTTCCCTTAGCGACTCCAGTATGAACATCCTTCCCAGAAATTTCAATTTCTGCTTGAGCAGCGTTAAAGGTTTCATACTCCAATTCGCCTAATGGACCGCCATCAACAGTATAAGCAAAGTCAGCGCCAAAATCGTTAACGTCGAAGTGATCAGCCCCAGTACCAATTTCTTCATCTGGTCCAAGCCCAATCTTAATCTCACCATGCTTAATTTCTGGATGCTTCATGTAGTAAGCTGCCATTGTCATAATTTCGGCAACTCCTGACTTATCATCTGCGCCAAGTAAGGTTGAGCCATCAGTCGTAATCAGTGTATCACCCTGATAATTCTTTAGATTAGGAAATTCTGCCGGTGATAATACAAATTCACCATCATCATCCAATTGAATATCGCTTTGACCATCGTAATCTTCAACAATTTGTGGATTAACATTATGCGCATTGAAATCTGCCGTATCAACGTGGGAAATATAGCCAATTGTTGGAACATCATGGTCTAAGTTACTTGGAATTGTAGCGTAAACATAAGAACACTTAGGGTTTATGTGAACATTACTTAACCCCAAATCTTTTAGTTCTGTTTCTAATTCCTTTAAGAAAGCCGTTTCCTTAGGGTCAGAAGGAACAGTATCTGAATCAGGATTAGAACGGGTTTCCGTCTTTACATACTTTAAGAAGCGTGGCAATAAGCCTTCATATTTTTCTTCTGTCATTATTAATTCTTCCCTTCATTATTAACCATAAAATTAAACGGATCAGTATTTATCTTATTCTGAACAATGGTAAAGTCCCACTTATTTTCCTGCTTCCATTGTTCAAAAAGTTTAGCCAAGCGTGGTTCACAAATTGCCTCAATATGATGGCCGGGATCAACTACCATTAAATGATTAGCAACCATATCATGACCGAAATGATAGGTAACGTCTCCCGTAACATAAGCGTCTGCGCCTTTCTTCACTGCACTTTGCCAGAAGTCTTGACCAGCACCGCCAAGAACTGCGACCCGGTGAATTGGCTTATCCATATCCGTTGGTGCAGCTAACCACCGTAACCCATTAACATTGAAGATTCGCATACAATACTGAGCAAATTCTCTGACAGTCATCGAACCATTTAATGTTCCAATTCTTCCCATCCCAACTGGTTGCCCAGATACAGGATCAGTGCCGGCTTCAACAAGCGGTTCCAAATTAGTTAGCCGTAATTTAGCCGCTAACCAATCATTCATTCCTCCGTTAGCTGTATCTAAATTAGTATGAGCAGCATACACTGTAATTCCATGGCTAAGCAGTTGCGCATACATTTCATTTTGCGGAATTCGAGTATTCAAATTCTTTGCGGGATGAAACATTACCGGGTGGTGAGCAAAAATAAAATCGACATCTTGCTTAATTGCTTCCTGGACAACTTCTGGTCGAACATCAAGAGTAGTCATTAATCGTTTAATCGGTCGATCAGGATTCCCTAATTGCAATCCGGGGTTATCCCAACTTTCCGCCAATTGCGGACTCGCAAATTGTTCAAAACGCTGAATCAATTCATTTCCTGTCGTCATTAATTAAGGACCTCCTTTATCAAGCTAATGTATTCCTCCTGTTGCTTAATTTTAGCAACTGGTGGTTTACTAGCTTGTTTAACTTGTTGGAGGACACCTTCCTGCCGTTGCAACTCATCCTGCCACTTTTTGGTAAATACAGGAGAATGCTGTTCAAGCAAGAACGGTCCAAAAGTTAATTCATACTTACTATAGCGAAAAGGAACAGTTGACGGTTCAGCAACGATCACCTCATAAATATGACCATCTTCGGCAACCATTCTTTCAGCCATAATCTGAAATTGATGGTTCATTAACCATTCTCTTAAACGAGCCTCACCAACATTCGGCTGTAAAATTAATCGGGTTACCCCAGCTAATTTTTCCGGATGAGCATCCAGAATTTGGGTAATTAATGCTCCACCCATACCAGCAATTGTAATTGTATTGATGTGATCGCTATCTTTAATTGCTGCTAGCCCATCAGCTAGTCGTGCTTGAATAATCTTTGCTAAGGCTAGTTTTTTAATCTCGCTGACGGCATTTTCATAGGGACCCCTTACAACTTCACCAGCAACTGCATATTCAATCTGACCTTGCAATGCTAATGCTGCTGGCAAGTAGCCATGGTCTGACCCAATATCGGCTACTCGTGCTCCTTGAGGAACAAATTTAGCAACCGTTGTTAAACGCTGGGATAAATTTTGTGCATCCACTATACCATTTCCTCTCAACATTTCTTTATATATAAGTATAGCAAATGTTTAACCAAAGAGGAGGACAACAATAAAGCCAAAAATGACTTTATCATTATCCTCCCCATTAAATTTCAGCCTAATTATTAACTAATTCAATTCTTTTACAAACTTACCAATCCGGTTAAGAGCCTCTTTAAGATCCTCATCGGAAGAAGCATATGAAAGACGAACATAGCCTTCGCCCCCAGCACCAAATGCACTTCCTGGAGTAACGCCGACTTTCGCTTGATGAGCCAATTCAGTAGCAAACTTAACATCATCCTTACCAAATGATTCTGGAATCTTAGCAAAGATATAGAATGCTCCTTCTGGTGTTGACATTTCGAAACCGAGAGCGCGTAGTCCAGCAACAACAAAGTCACGACGCTTTTCATAGGTCTTACGGAATTCAACCGGATCTTCCTGACCATTATTAAGCGCCTCAACAGCTGCTGCCTGAACATTGTCAGTGACAGTCGTTACCAAGAAGGCGTGCATCTTACCAATACTTCCCATAATCTCTTGGGGACCGGCAACGTATCCTAAACGATAACCAGTCATTGCATGAGACTTCGATAGTCCTGAAATGAAGATTGTTCGTTCAGGAATCATTGAGGTTAATGAATAATGTTTAACCCCGTAAACAAGATCACTGTAAATTTCATCAGCGATAGCGTACAAGTGATGTTTTGCTATTACCTTAGCTAACCCTTCCAAAGTTTCTTGAGGGTATTCACGACCAGTAGGATTACTTGGGTAGTTTAGGAGAACCGCACGCGCACCATGGCCTTCCTTTTGCAATACCTCTTCAAGTTTTTCAGGGGTTAGCACAAAGCCGTCTGCTGAAGTATCAACTTGAATTGGGGTAGCACCGGTCATTGCTACTAATGGGAAGTAAAGCGCAAATACTGGCGTTGGAATAATTACCTTATCACCAGTATTTAATAATGCAAAAAGGGTTGATGCTAATGCTTCTGTCGCACCAACGGTTACCACAATTTCACTTTCAGGGTCGTACTTAACGCCACGAGTACGCTCAACATACTTAGAAATCGCTTCAAGTAGTTCTGGTTTCCCCATTTGTGGTGCATAATGGGAATCATTATCTTGAATACTCTTAATCGCAGCTTGTTTAACGTGCTCAGGGGTATTCATATCTGGTTCACCAAGGGTTAACTTAATGATTCCGGGAATATTAGAAACTGAGCGATCAAATGCCCGGATCCCAGAGGGCGATGTTGCAGCTAATTTATGGTTAATAGTACCTGTTAAATCTGATGACAACTTTGGCATTATAATGGTTCCTCCTTGTTAACAATTGAACATTATAAATATAATTAAGTTTAAATCCTTAAAACTTAAACAATTTAAGTGTACTGTGTAAGTTATCCTAAAGTCAAGGTGATTTTAATCTTTTTCTTAGAATTATTTAATTTAATAGGCATTTGCTTAAAATTGATTAATAAAATAAAGTTTTAAAAGGATTTAAAAACAAAAAGGAGCAGAAAAAATAAAATATTCTTCCTGCTCCTTTTATTTACCAATAGTTTCCGAACTTACAGAAACTAATTACGGGAATCCAAATAGGCTCACTTCGTATCGTAACTGAGGGACTCGAGCCTAATTACGAATGACTCTGATGATTTCATCATCATTCATCGTTCTAGATTAGTCAACCGTCCCTCCGAGAAAGTTAATTCCCAGCTTCCATTATTCAAGAAAATCCTTTAACTGCTTTGAACGAGATGGGTGGCGTAGTTTCCGTAATGCCTTAGCTTCAATCTGCCGAATCCGTTCACGAGTAACACCAAAGACTTTTCCAACTTCTTCAAGTGTCCTGGTACGACCATCATCAAGACCAAATCGAAGACGAAGGACGTTTTCTTCCCGGTCGGTTAATGTATCAAGGACATTTTCCAGTTGCTTCTTCATCATTTCATAAGCAGCATGATCGGCTGGACTAGTTGCATCCTGATCTTCAATAAAGTCTCCCAAGTGTGAGTCGTCCTCTTCACCAATTGGTGTTTCAAGGGAAACCGGTTCTTGAGCAATCTTAAGAATATTTCTTACCTTTTCAGTTGGCATATCCATTTCAGCACCGATTTCTTCTGGAAGTGGTTCACGCCCCAAATCCTGAAGCAGTTGTCGCTGAATCCGGATCAGCTTATTAATCGTTTCTACCATGTGAACCGGAATCCGAATGGTCCGCGCTTGATCAGCAATGGCCCGAGTAATCGCTTGACGAATCCACCAAGTAGCATAAGTTGAGAACTTGAAGCCCCGCCGGTAATCGAACTTTTCAACGGCCTTCATCAACCCCATGTTACCTTCTTGAATCAAATCAAGGAATTGCATCCCCCGACCAACATACCGCTTAGCAATGGAAACAACTAACCGTAAGTTGGCTTCAGCAAGTTCTTGTTTAGCTTCTTCATCGCCTTGTTCAATCCGGAGAGCAAGAGCAACTTCTTCGTCAGCACTTAACAGGTTTACCCGACCAATTTCTTTCAAGTACATCCGTACTGGGTCATTAATCTTTACTCCAGTTGGAGCCGAAGTATCCTTCATCGCTTTTTGGGATAGCTTTTCGGTGGCCATTAATGCTCGCGGATCAGGATCACCGTTTTCATCAACAACACTGATTCCTGAATCTTCAACGTTTTGAAGTAGGTTATCAATCCCGTCAGCATTCAATTCAAATGGTTTAGCAACAAGTTCGGTCAGATCATCATACTTAATGTGTTTGCGCTTCTTGTAAGTACGAATTAACTTACCAACAGCGGTATCATACTTTTTTTGATCGAAGTTATCACTATTTGAAATGACGATTTCTTTCTTTTTGCTTTTTGCCATATTAATTGGTCTCCTCCGCTTTTAATTCTTGTTGCTTCTTTAAAAGTTTTATTAACTTCATTGTTAACTGGGTTGCTAGTTCACTGTTATTTAATGAACTAGCTTCTCTAATCTGTGATTGCAGTTCTTTGATCTTTTGTGACAAGGGAATCTGTTCCTGAATCAATTGAACACAATCATCAATAAGTTGCATATTAACTACATCATCAACGTTTAACTGCTCAATTTGACCAAGAGTTGAACGTAAGCTATCTTCCTTAAGGTAATCCATTAATCCGGCAGCTGAATACTCCCCATGCTCAGAAAAATAACTCTCCGCTAATAAGTATAACGTTTGATAGCGTTCATGTGCAAAGTGAAAATCATTTATTGCCGCTACATGATCCCAAACTTCCTGATCATGGAACATGTACCTTAATAGTAACTGCTCTGCTAGCTCAGTCCGCTTAATGGGATTCCGCTGTAGTGCTGGCGAACTAGCCGGTCCCGGCCCCACCGAAAATCCCGAAGAACTTCCCTCATTTTGCGGTAATGATGCTGGTTGGGAGTGGCGTTTTCTTCCTCCTAAACGCCGACTAATATCTTGTAATTGACTCTTTAACGTTGCCTTATCAAGATCAAACTCCTTAGCAAGCTGCGTAAGGTACATATCCTGTTCCAATGACGACGAAAGAGTGGCTAGAAGCTTTAGGGATTGTTCTAAGTACGAAATCAGCTCGGTTTGGTTGTTAAGGTTCTTATTCAACCGATAAAAACGTAAATAAAAATCAACCGGTGTTTCTTCTTGATCAACTAGATATTTGGCAAACTTATCAGCACCATTTTGTTGAACATATTCATCTGGATCGATTCCTGCTGGTAATTGAACGACACGTAGTTGCATTCCCTGTGGCTGATGATCCCGAAAAAGTGTCACTGCGCGATCAATCGCGTTCTGACCAGCAGAATCACCATCATAGCAAATATCGACTTGTCTAACTGCCCGGCCAAGAATGCCAACCTGTTCTTCAGTCAGGCTCGTTCCCATCGAGGCAACACCATTCTTAGCTCCAGCGCTATAAGCAGAAATAACATCCATAAACCCTTCAAAAAGGTATATTTTTGATGTTCCCCGAGCCTCCTTGCGAGCAATATCAAAATTAAAGAGGGTGCGACGCTTATTAAAAATCGGTGTCTCGGGACTATTTAAATACTTGGGCGTGTCTGCAGGTACTTTACCGATTACCCGCCCAGAAAAGCCAATCACCCGACCATTTTGGTTACGAAGTGGGAACATCACCCGATCGACAAACCGGTCGTGAAGGCCGCCATTATTATCTTCTACAAAAAGACCTGATTTTCGTAACAACTGATAATCATTGATCTTTTGCTCCAAAAACGGCTTCAAAATTCGTTGTTCCGGAGCAAATCCTAGATTAAAGTCATTAATTAGCTCATCGGTCATCCCCCGCCCTTTCAAATACTTTAAGGCTTGAGCACCAGCAGGAGTATTCATAAGAATATGATGGTATAGCTTTGCGGCCTCTTCATGCATTACCATCAACTTACCATTAGGAGTATTATTCTCTTGGTGAATACTTCTATCACCGTTATTGAGGTATTGAGAAGGTAGATCAACATTAGCCAGTTGGGCGACTTCGGCAACGGCCTCTGTGAACGGAATATGTTTTAATTCCATTAAAAATTGAAACACGTTTCCCCCACGGCCACAACCAAAACAGTAAAAAAATTGTTTCTGTTCGTTAACGGAAAAAGAAGGAGTCTGCTCCTCATGAAATGGACAAAGGCCAACAAATCCCTTTCCTGATTGGTGTAATTGTACATAGTGACCAATTACATCACTAATATCCACGGAATCACGAATTCGATCGATGACCTCTGATGGTATTCTTGCCACTAGCTGACACCCCCACTAATACTAGAACAGCTACGAAAGGCCGCAACCCCTGCGGAATGCGACCTCCATAACTATTTAGCCAAAATTAACTAATATATATGATACCACAAGTCATCAATAATACAATCAAAAAGGCTTATTTAACAATCAGTTTATCTAAGTTACCAATCAGGTACGTTTGCCGAGCAAGAATTCCCAGCTGAGTCAAACGATTATTCTTTACATTTTCATCCTTATCCATGATCATGTTCTCATCGAAGTATTCACTAATAATCGGTGCCAATGACCGTAGAGCAGCAAAGTTATCTTCAACCGTTCTTTGTGAGCTCTTATCAACTAAGTCGTTAACGGCATCGTAGAGCTTCTGTTCTGATGGGTTTTGGAATAAGCTTGGGTCAACCTTTACGGAAGAGTCGTTATTCCCCTTCTTAGCAATCCGTAATACCCGAGTTAATGCTTCAACAACACCCTTGAAGTTTTCATCGTCATGGTGAGCTTTGATTGCATTTGCAGCATCCAGAACGTTTTCAATATCAGCAGATTGGGTATCAGTAACAGCATCAATCACATCATGTTTCATGTGTTGACCACTCAATAACTGGTGAATCCGATCCATAAAGAAGGAACGAACCTGAGCCGCATTCTTGCTAATGTCAATATCAACATCCAGTCCAGCCTCATCAAAGGCCTTAACAATTTCTGGCTGGATATTTAAGAGCGGTAAATGCCAATTGCGGTCAGCAATAATCCGCACAATCCCAAACGCTTGACGTCGTAATGCATATGGATCATTGGAACCACTTGGAATCATGTCAACAGCAAAGAAGCTCATAATGCTATCAAGCTTATCAGCAATTGCTAAGGCAGCGCCAATCTTACTCTCAGGTAGATCTCCTTCAGCTGAAACCGGCATATAATGTTCCCGAATTGCTTGAGCAACAGCAGGCTTTTCACCGAAGAGCTTGGCATAAATTTCACCCATGACACCTTGTAATTCAGCAAACTCACCAACCATTTGAGTTGTTAGGTCAAACTTATAAATATGCGCTGCCCGATCGAGATCAGCTAATTCTTCGTCACTAAAGTTCAGCCGTTTGCCAAGAACTGCTGCAATTACAGCAACCCGTTGCATTTTATCGTACATCGAACTGATCTTATCATGGAAACTAACCCGCTTTAATCGTTCAACGTATTCATCAATACTAATCTTTTGGTCCTCTTCATAGAAGAATTTAGCGTCTTCCAACCGTGGTACCAAGACCCGTTCATTCCCCTTAATCACATTTTCTAGGTAGTCAGTATTACCATTACGAACTGCAATAAAGTTTGGTGAGAGATTACCCTCGTGATCACGAAGATAGAAGAAACGTTGGTTATCCTTCATTGAAGTAATTAAAACGGCATTCGGCAGAACCAGGTACTTTTTATCAAATGAGCCAGCAAAAGCGGTTGGCCATTCAACTAAGTTATTAACTTCTTCTAGTAAGTCTGGATCCGTATCAATTACCCAATCATTAGCGGAAACAATCTTATCAATTTGTTTCTCAATTAACTGCTTACGCTTTGTCTGATCAGCGATTACAAAATCATCATGCAATGACTTTTCGTAATCAGTTGCTTGTTTTAACTCAACCTCATGGCCAAGGAAACGGTGACCACGAGTAATTCGTCCCGCTTCAACATCAAGAATCTTAAACGGAACCACTTGGTCGTTCAAAAGAGAAACCAACCAGCGAATTGGCCGGATAAATTGAAGGTTATTGTATCCCCACTTCATCAAGGTTGGGAAGTTCATTGAAGTAATTACGTCTGGTAGTCCTTGAAGAACTTCAGCTACTGGCTTACCACTGATATGCTTTTCAACAAAAACATATTCAACGCCCTTGACTTCCTTAAATTCAATATCGTCTACCGATGCACCTTGTCCACGAGTAAAGCCAATTGCAGCCTTAGTCCAATTGCCGTCTGCATCTTGAGCAATCTTCTTTGCGGGTCCCTTTACGGATTCATCGACATCAGGTTGCTTGTCGCTTAATCCATGGATCAAAAGGGCTAGCCGCCGTGGGGTTGCAAATTCTTGGATCTCGTCAAAAGAAATCCGTTGTTCCTTAAGGTAATTAGCTACCCGTTCATGTAACTGCTTAATACTTGGCGTTACCACATGGGCAGGCATTTCTTCAACACCGACTTCTAATAAGTATGAGTTAGCCATGTTACTTGTCCCCCTTTTGAGCTTTCTTTGCTTTTTTAGCAGCTTGCTTTGCAGCCCGTTGCTTAGCTTTTTCAGCTTTCTTTGTGTACTCGTCTAAGGTCTTTTGCCGAAGCTTTTCATCATGAATAAGTGGGAAGCCTCGTTTGCGTCGTTCCTCAACGAAGGCCTTGGCAATCGACTTGGCCATGATCCGGATCCGGTGAAGGTAACCAGCACGTTCCGTAACGGAAACTGCACCACGAGCATCTAATAAGTTAAAAGTATGGCTACATTTAAGAACATAGTCATATGCAGGGTGAACCAAACCAAGCTTAATTAGGCGTTTTGCCTCAGTCTCATAATTATTGAACTCTGCTAGTAACATATCCTGGTTACTTTCTTCAAAGGCATACTTTGAATGCTCGTATTCTGGTTCCTTAAAGATATCACCATAGAGCACCCCGTCTGCCCATTCGAGATCGTAAACAGAATCAACGTTTTGAATATATTCGGCTAGTCGTTCAAGACCATAAGTAACTTCGGCAGCCACTGGATTCATTGGTAATTCACCAACTACTTGGAAATAGGTAAATTGGGTAACTTCCATCCCATCAAGCCAGATTTCCCAACCAACACCGGCACACCCCATTGAAGGGTTTTCCCAGTTATCTTCAACAAAACGAATATCATGCTCAAGCGGATCGATTCCCAATTCACGTAAACTTCCTAAGTAAAGGTCCTGAATGTTATCAGGAGACGGCTTCATAATTACTTGAAATTGGTGGTGTTGGTACAACCGGTTAGGGTTTTCACCATAACGACCATCAGCAGGACGCCGCGATGGTTCAACGTAAGCGGCATTCCATGGTTCGGGACCAATTGCCCGTAAAAAGGTATATGGACTCATTGTCCCTGCCCCTTTTTCATTATCATAAGCCTGCATTAACATGCAACCTTGTTTTGCCCAGTACTTTTCAAGTGTAAATATAATATCTTGAACACTTAACTTATCAGACATATTGACTCTTCCTTTCAAAAAAGTCCCTGTAGAAACTAGTCTGCGACTAATTTCTACAGGGACGAATTAATTTCGCGGTTCCACCCTGCTTTTTTGTATTACTACAAAACAGCTTAGTTAATACAGCTGCTAAAGTGCCCCACTAATAGACTAACTCAAAGGCTTGCACTCTCCCTTTGTCGCTTCACATTAGCCATCATTAGTTTTTTCTTTGTCGTTGCTGTAAATATATTTTTATACGTGACTTATGATAGATAAACATTTCCTAAATGTCAATTACTAAATCACTATTTTTTTAATTTCTCTTCCCACTGCCCCATTTGACGAATGAATTTTTTACTTTTTAAATTCAAGCCAACTTCATTATCATACAACGAGTCCAGCACAAATTGCAGTCGGCGTTTTGTCGTAGAATTAATCTTAATGGAATTGAGCTTTTGAAGGTTTAAAGTTGAAAAACGTTGCAAATAATAAACTGTTCGCTGATCAAGGTGCAGCCGTCGCTCGTCAAGATGCCAATGATTTCGACAAAGCATTCCCCCATACTGCTCAGAAAAATCTAACGGCAAATCATCACGACCACAAATAACACAACGATCCCAGGTTGGCGCAACTCCAAAGCGAACTAGTAATTGTGTTTCGATCACATTGGCAATTACTTGCTCATCAAGGCCGCTGTTTATCAGGTCAAGAGCTGCTGCAACCTGGTTAAACCAGCCGCCAATCCCCTGACCATCCTGAAATGCACTGTCGACTAACGCCAATATGTATGTAGCATATGCATTTTTACTAATATCACTGGCAATGGAACGATACTGACTGGTATCACTTGCAGTATTAATAAAACTCAATCCATTATCAGTTAATGAACCAATATATTCACCATGAGTAAAAGGCAAAATATCTGCAGCCAGCCGAAATCCCCGTTTTTTTGCTCCCTTAACAAAGAACATTGCCGGACCAATCTTATCAGTTAAGATTTTTACTAGGAGATCCCGCTCACGATAATCACGGCGAAACATTATTATTCCCCTAAAATCAGTGGTAATCCGACTCATTGGGGCTCATCCCTTCAATTAATAATCCTTATTACGGTAACCATAATCTTTAAGCATTGCTGACTTATCTCGCCAATCAGGGACAACCTTTACCCACAATTGAAGGAAGACCTTATCGCCCAAAAGGTGTTCAATATCTTGCCGGGCCTTGGTGCCGATCTTTTTCAGCATTTGTCCCTTCTTACCGATAATAATTCCCTTCTGCCCAGGACGTTCAACAATAATATTGGCAGAGATGTGAACATGCTCATCATCTTCCCGTTTAACAGAGGTTACGTCAATTGCTACTGAATGGGGAACTTCTTGTCGAGTTAATTCAAAGACCTTTTCCCGAATCATTTCCGCAATTACAAACCGTTCGGGGTGATCGCTAATTTGATCGCTAGGGTAATATTGTGGACCATTAGGCAGGGTTTCAATTAACTTATTAATTAGTGGGCTAACATTATTTCCCTGAAGGGCTGAAATTGGGTAAATTCCGGCAAACGGCAATGCATCTTTATACTGTGCAGTTATTTCTGGCAAGTCATTTGGGTTAACCTGATCAATCTTATTAATTACCAAAAAGATTGGCTGCTTAACGTTCTTCAACCGGTTAATGATAAAGTCATCTCCCGGGCCACGATCCTCAGTAGCTGAAACCAGGTACAATACAGCATCTACTTCATCAAGAGCTGACAAAGTGGACTTTTCCATAAAGTCACCCAGTTTTGTTTGTGGTTTATGCACTCCAGGAGTATCAATGAAAACTATTTGAGCATCATTAGTAGTATAAATTCCCTGGATCTTGTTCCGGGTCGTCTGGGCAACATTACTCATAATCGCAACTTTCTGACCAACTACGTAATTCAAGAACGTTGATTTACCAACATTTGGTCGTCCAATCAAAGCAACAAAGCCGGACTTATAATTTGGATTATCCATTCTTTTTTCTTCCTTCCTAATAACCTAATAACTTTATTATCCTTGGTAAAAAGATAATTAGTCCCACTAAAACAGCAAAAATAGCAGTAATTAATACGCCACCCGCAGCAACATCCTTTGCCTTCTTAACATTAACATCATAATGATGCTCACCAAGTAAATCTGTTACTGCTTCAGTGACCGTATTCAAGAATTCAGCCGAAAAGACGACTAAGATCGCAAGAAGAAGCCATAGCCATTCCAACCGATCAACCCGCAACAAGAAGCCTAAAATAACAACCACTATTGCGGCCGTAAGGTGATAACGCATATTCCGTTCTTGTGAAATAACATCAAAAATACCGTCCATTGCGTGTCCCATTGCTTGAATCAAGTGGTGGTTTTTTTCTGTTTGCCGACTATCTTTTGAGGCCATACTGATCTAATATCTCCCGTTGTAATGTAAACATTTTCTTTTCGTCCTCTGGCTGCTCATGATCATAGCCATTTAAATGAAGGAAGCCATGAACAACAAGGAAACCCAGTTCTCGGTCAAAGGAGTGACCTAAAAACTTAGCTTGTTCAGCAACCTTATCAATTGAAATAAAGAGATCACCAAGGTTTACCGGTAATTCAGCCGCTAATTCGGGGGCCAAAATAATTGGCGTCTCATCACCAGATTCCTCAGCGGCAAAACTGAGCACATCGGTTGCACGATCAACGTGCCGATACCGAGAATTTAATTCCCTGATTTCAGGGTTATTGACTAAGGTTACTGATATTTCAGTATCATCAGCTAATTTTAATTTATTTCCCGCAAAATCAAGGATTTTTTTAATTAATTCGATATGGGCTGTACTAACTTTTTCTGAAGTATGATCAAATATTTCTAATTCCATAAGCTAATCCTTTTTCTCGGCCTTCTTCTTCGTTGCCGCTTCCGTTTCTTCGTCTCGTTTGATTAACCGTTGCGTTGCATTGGTTTCATAAGCATTGATAATCCGAGCAACAACCGGGTGCCGCACAACGTCTTCTGCCGTAAACTGAACGAATTTAATTGATTTAATGTCCTTCAAAATTCGTTCTGCACTTATTAAACCGCTACGGGTGCCATGTGGTAAATCAATTTGGGAAATATCACCATTGACTACCATTTTTGAGCCAAAGCCCAGTCGGGTCAAAAACATCTTCATTTGTGCATTAGTGGTGTTTTGGGCTTCATCAAGAATAACAAAAGCGCCATCCAAAGTTCGACCACGCATATAAGCCAGTGGCGCAATCTCGATTACTTCCCGCTCCATCAGTCGTTGGGTATGATCCGCTCCGAAAATATCATTTAATGCATCATAAATTGGCCTCAAGTACGGATCGATCTTTTCCTGAAGATCCCCAGGAAGAAAACCAAGACTTTCACCCGCTTCAACTGCTGGTCGAGTCAAAATAATCCGTTCAACTTCACCACGCTTAAGTGCTGCCACTGCCATTGCAACGGCTAGGTAAGTTTTCCCGGTACCAGCTGGGCCAATTCCAAAAGTAATATCGTTATGTTTAATAGCGTTAACGTACTGTCGCTGACCAAAGTTCTTTACCCGAATGGAACGACCTCGACGATCTCGAATAATCGTTTCACTGTAAAGATCAGCGAAGTAATTTAACGTCCCCCGATGGGCCATCTTCATTGCACTGACAATATCCGTGCTATGAAGGTGGATCCCCTGTTCACTTAAGTCCAGTAAGGCATGAAAAACATCTGCAGTTAATTTAACATCCTCAGGCAATCCCTTGATCTTTAAATTGTCGCCAAAGGGGTTAACGGTAACATTCATTCCTTGTTCGTATAAGGAGACGAACTTATCTTGAATCCCTAATAAAGCAACCTCAGATTCTGGACTACTGATTTGAAATGTTTGCTCAATTTCTTCGTTATTTTCTACCAATTAAAATAGCTCCTCTTAGTTAATATAAGTAGATCCTTAGCACATTATATCATAACAAAAACAGCCAAAGAATGACTCGCCGTTAAAATCATTCTTTGGCTATTTTATTCCTTTATGCAAGCAATGGCTAATGATTAGCAAGAAGTTCTTTAGCCTGCTTAATTTGTTCACGAACTTGGGTAAAGCTTGTTCCCCCAAGTGACTGTCGCCGTTCCACAGCCACTTTTGGTTTCAAGCATTCGTAAACGTCTTTCTGAATTTTTGGATTAATTTCCTGGTATTTATTTAATGGAATGTCGCTTAAGTTAGTCCCCGTCTTTAATCCTTGAAGAACTAACTCACCCACAATTTCATGCGCCTGACGGAACGGAATTCCCTTAGTTGCTAAGTAATCAGCAAGCTCAGTAGCGTTAGAAAAATCATTATGGGTCGCATGTTCCATCCGTGCCTTATGGACATGCAGCGTTTTTACCATCCCAGCCATAATCTTAATTGAAGGAAGAATTGTTTTAACGGCATCAAAAACACCTTCCTTATCCTCTTGCATATCTTTATTGTATGCTAACGGCAAGCTCTTCATCGTTGTCAAAAGGCCAACCAGATCGCCATAAACACGACCGCTTTTTCCGCGAATCAATTCGGCCATATCAGGGTTCTTCTTTTGGGGCATAATTGAGCTTCCAGTCGAATATTCATCCGCTAATTCAATATAGTTAAATTCATAGCTACACCAATAAATAATCTCTTCACACAAGCGAGACAAGTGCATCATGAGAATACTGGCATTACTCAAGAATTCTAAGACAAAGTCACGATCCGAAACTGCATCTAATGAATTAGCATACGGCTGGTTAAAGCCTAGTAATTGAGAGCTTAATTCACGGTCAATTGGAAAAGTTGTCCCTGCTAAAGCAGCAGCTCCTAATGGTGAAATACTAGTATGCTGTTTGTTAAATTCAAACCGTTCAATATCCCGCTGAAACATTTGAAAATATGCCATTAAGTAATGCCCATAGGAAATTGGTTGGGCATGCTGCATGTGCGTATAGCCGGGCATAATTGTCTCCACGTTTTCTTCGGCCTTGTTAACTAAAACGCGCTGTAAATTACGTAATGCTTGAATAACTAATGGCAAGCGTTCATTAACATATAAGTGTAAGTCCGTTGCTACTTGATCATTTCGGCTCCGTCCTGTATGGAGTTTTCCTGCTACAGGGCCAATCTCTTCAGTTAGTAACGCTTCAATATTCATATGAATATCTTCATTGTCGACCGAAAACTTTAACTTACCTTGGTGTAACTTCTGTTCAAGTTTCTCTAAGCCAGCAATAATTTGGTCAGCATCATTTTCTGAGAGAATGTTAGTTGCTTTTAGCATCTTTACATGAGCCAGTGAACCATGGATATCTTCTTCAGCCATCTCCTGGTCAAAGCCAATTGATGCACCAAAATTATTAATAAAGTCATCGCCAGCTTCCTCAAACCGGCCACCCCACATTCGCTTAATCGGCATCGGCAGTCACACCTTTATTATTAATTTGTTCTTGCTTCGTTGCCAATGCCTTTTTCTGGACTTGGGCATAGACCTTATCAGGAAGTTCCCATAGTTTGATAAATCCGGTAGCTGCTTCCTGATCGAATTCGTCTGCTGAGGTATATGTAGCCAGATTCTTATCGTAAAGGGAGTTAGGCGACTTCCGTCCTTCACAGATTATGTTTCCCTTAAATAGCTTTACCCGGACAACACCATTGACAACTGCTTGTGCCTGATCGATGAATGCAACTAGTGACTTCATTAGCGGTGAGTACCAAAGGCCGTTATAAATAATCTCACTCATCTTTTGTTCAACAATCGGCTTAAAATGGGCTAATTCACGTTCTAAGGTTAAGTCTTCCAAGTCTTTATGAGCAGCCAGTAAAACAGTTGCTGCTGGACATTCATAAATTTCCCGTGACTTAATCCCAACCAGCCGGTTTTCAACGTGATCAATTCGACCAATTCCATGACTACCAGCAAGATGATCTAATTTCATAATTAATTCATCAAGTGGTAGTTTTTCACCATCAATGGCTGTTGGCACCCCTTCTTCAAAACTAATTTCGATTGTTGTTGGGGTATCGGGAGCATCTTCAATCGCTACTGTCCGGTCATACGCATCGGCTGGTGCGGCAGCCCATGGATCTTCAAGAATTCCACATTCATTTGCCCGGCCCCAAAGGTTTTCATCAATTGAATATGGGCTAGCCTTAGTAATTGGGACTGGAATATTGTTATCCTTGGCATATTGAATTTCCTCTTCCCGTGACCAATGCCAATCACGAATTGGGTCTTCGATTTTCATTTCTGGAGCAAGGGCATGAATACCGGCTTCAAAACGAACTTGATCGTTCCCCTTACCAGTACAGCCATGGGCAATTGCAGTAGCGCCATATTCACGGGCAACAGCCACCAGTTTTTGAACGATTAATGGACGGGATAGTGCAGAAACAAGTGGGTACTTTTGCTCATACATTGCATGTGCTTGAAGCGCTGGCAAAACAAATTGTTCAGCGAAGTCATGTTTAGCATCAATTACCACTGACTTCCACGCGCCAACTTGCTTCCCCTTTTCCTTAATTGCTTCAAGATCTTTTCCTTCACCAACATCAATACAACATGCAATCACGTCATATCCCTTGTTTTTTAACCACGCGATTGCAACTGAAGTGTCTAAACCACCGGAATAAGCTAATACAATTTTTTCTTTTGTCATCTGTATATCCTCCATCCATTTTTGAAATTGATAATAAATATACACTCAATATTAATTTGAAGCAAGCGAAAATCAATAATTTGTCATTTTTATTCAAAAATAATAATTTATTATGTATATTAGTGAATAAAAAAATTCCCTTCATTTTGACTAGGCGAGTCTAATCATCTACTAAAATGAAGGAAATTCTGCGTGATTATTTAGTTTTGAAAATTAATGGTTTGTTTGCTCTGAAGCGGGTATTGAAGTAACTCAGTTTGATCCAACTTATCCTCTTCTAACTTAACTGCATTAATTTGATTATTATCGTACGTTGAATAGTAGAAAGTTCCCGTAGTTAAGTTAATCCCGTCAGAATAAATTGTATATTCAAATTGTCCAGGAGCCACTTGATCAAGGCCCTTTTGTTGTTCAACCGCATGCAGATTATGAAAATAATCAGTAATATTTTCAATTTCTGATTTTCCCTTGGGTGCATGTGCTTTGGTGAAGACTTCTTTAACAAACCGACTTTCTGAATCCATCCCACCCGGTAAGAAGCGGGAACCAAATCCACGGCTATAAGTACTGAGCTTAACTTCAGGGATCAAAGTGTTCTCTGGATAGGCCGGCGAAATACTCTGATAGTTACTCAAATTTAGCAATTGCTTAGGAAATTCGGGATTATTAGTCAAAACGCCAACAGGATTATCATAAACATTTAGCCCCTCTGCCGTTGACTCAACCACAATTGCCTCACCGGATTTATCGGCAATAAGCCAGTGAAGCGGTGACAAGTGGAGCTTTGCGGAGAAATCAATCTTAACTAAGTTCAAATTACTAAGTAGCTTGCGTGCTTCGGTAACATTTTTACATTGTCCTAAAATGTAAGGGATAAACTCGAATGGTGTCACGTTATCCTTTCCTGGATCTTCCGGGAAATAATGGCAAGGCCCATCAAAGTTTAAACCAGCCATTCCCAAGCCTTCTTCATTTGCTCCATCAAAATACAAGGGATAGCCATCCTCAACTAATGCCATCCCCGTAATGGCATAGTGGTGATCTAATGATGGCCCTTTACGAAATTTAAATGGATAATTTCGTGGTGTCACAACCACTTCTTGACCAAAAGAAACTTCCAAATCAAGGTTCCGACCGAAATAGCTGTCACCAGCCGTATAAATAATCGATGTACACATATTTCTTATCCCAATATAAAGCTACATATAAAACTACTTATTCAATTCTTCCTTAACGGTTTGGTTAACTAACTTACCATCAGCTTGTCCCTTAACCTTAGGCATCACAGCACCCATGACCTTACCAAAGTCCTTCATGCTAAAGGCATTAACCGCCTTAATTGTTTCATCAACGATCTTCTTTACATCATCAGCGGAAAGTTGTTGTGGCATGTATTTTTCAACAACTTTCATTTCTGCCTTAGTCTTGTCAACCAGATCCTGGCGTCCTGCTTGTTCAAATTCTTCAAGTGATTCTTTTCGTTGCTTATATTCACGAGCCATTACTGCAATTTCTTCATCTGAAGTTAAATCATGTCCTTGCTCAATCTGTTCATTTTGGACAGCTGCCTTTAACATCCGGACCGTTGCTAGTGTTTCCTTATCACGGTTTTTCATAGCAGAAACCATATCTGCAGTTAAATCATTTAATAAACTCATTATCTTGCTTGCTCCTTTGGCTAAAATTAAAGATGAAAAAACCCCTACCTGTCATGGAGAGGTAGGAGTTAAAAAATTAATAACGACGGCGCTTGTTCTTACGCTTCCGTGCCGCTTCAGATTTCAACTTACGTTTTACACTTGGCTTTTCGTAAAATTCGCGTTTACGGTATTCTTGCAAAGTTCCGTTGCGTGAAACTGTACGTTTAAAGCGTCGAAGAGCGTCATCCAAAGATTCATTCTTACGAACGACTGTTTTTGACATGTTGATTCCCTCCCTCCGAGCTTAAAGTTACGTATTAGAACGGTATAATCCCGCTCTTTCACTACAAAAGCAATTGTAACCAATTAGATTCTGAGTGTCAATATTACTTCCTAAATATTTAAGATAAATTTTCTTACTATATTATCAATCTAATCTCTGTATCGAAAGCGCTTTTATTCATCTATAATTGAATTATTCACATTCACTGAATAAAATACACTATTTTTTAAATATCTATTGCATATTTAATCATTTAAGCGTATATTACATACCAATGTAATTATTTTAAGAAATTGAAGGAGTTATTGATTATGAAATGTTTCAAACATTGGTTAATGCTAATAATCATTGCGTTTCCAATACTATGTGCACCAGTGTCAGCATTAGCCGCCGATGAAAGTAGCAGCTCTAGTCCAGCTACTAATACTTCACAGGTAGCCGAGAATGATTCTCTGCAAAAGATTAAACAAAAAGGAACCTTAGTTGTCGGAACAAGTGCCGATTATCCGCCATATGAATTTACGACTAAGGAACACGGCAAAACAAAGTATGTTGGGTTCGAAGTATCACTCATGAAGCAATTTGCTAAAGACATCGGTGTTAAATTAGTAATTAAAAACATGGACTTTGATTCACTTTTAGTTGCTCTAGAAACCGGGAAAATTGACTGTATTGCCGGTGCGATGAACATCACCAATGAACGGAAAAAGAGTGTTGACTTTTCCGATGTCTACTATACCGGTGACAGCTACTTCCTCATCAATAAGAGCGACAAGGATAAGCTAGTTAACGCCAAAAGTTTCAATGGCAAGACAGTTGGTGCCCAAAACGGGACCTTACAATCAACAATGATTTCTAAGGACATGCCACAAGCTAATGGAAAGGGATTAGCAAAACTTTCTTCATTAGTAATCGGTTTACAATCCCATAAATATGACGGTATTTTAATGGATGCGGCGACCGCAAAAGCATACGCATCTAATAATTCTAACCTCTACGCTTTTAACTCAAAATTACCGGTTACTGCCGGTGGAATCGCCCTCGCCTTTCCAAAGGGTGATACCTCCCTTGTAAATGCTGCTAACCAAACGATCAAAAAAGTCAACGATGAAGACTTAATTAATAAAAAATGGATTCCAGAGTCAGCCCAATATATGAAGAGCTATAAAAAGCAAAACACCGTTCTTAGTTACTGGCGTTACTTTGCAAAAGGGCTTGAGTACACACTGATTATTACGATCGTCTCAGTATTCTTCGGCTTCATTTTAGGGACCCTCTTCGCTCTTATGCGTCTTTCAAAGAATAAGCTTCTGCATACAATTGCGGTTTGCTATATCGAATTCCTCCGGGGAACCCCAATGATGGTTCAAATCATGTTTGTTTACTTTGGTATTGGTGCAATTATCCAATCCCTCCCCGCCTTACTTGCCGGGATCATCGCCGTTTCGTTAAACTCTGGGGCCTACGTTGCTGAAATTATTCGTTCTGGGATTCAGTCAATTCCGCTCGGTCAAACTGAAGCAGCTCGAAGCTTAGGAATGGATAAAAATAAGGCTTTCCGTTATGTAATCATGCCTCAAGCACTTAAGAATATTTGGCCTGCTTTAGGGAACGAATTAATTACCTTGCTAAAGGATAGTTCACTAGTTTCCGTTATTGGTGTAACTGAATTAATGTTCCAAACACAATTAGTTCAATCCGCAACCTACAAAGGAGTTCTCCCATTATTCATTACTATGATGATTTACTTCATCTTAACGTTTACACTTTCCAGAATTCTACTTTACTTTGAAGGGAGAATGAAACATGTCCACTAAAATGATTGAAATTCAAAATTTGCAAAAAAAGTTCAAGAATAACATTGTCCTTAAAGATATCACCGAACATGTTGATAAAGGTCAGGTTATCTGTGTAATTGGTCCCTCTGGTGCTGGTAAAAGTACCTTTCTTCGTTGCCTGAACTGTCTCGAACAGCCAACTAGCGGCAAGGTCTTTTTTGAGGGAAATGATTTAACTAAGATTAACGATAAGCAACTTAATCAGTTACGGGAAAAGATGGGAATGGTTTTCCAAGGATTCAACCTCTTCCCAAATATGAACGTGATTGAAAACATTAAGCTAGCACCAATGAAAGTCAAAAATATCCCCGAGAAGCAAGCCGAAGAGACTGGAATGAAGCTTCTGGAGAAAGTCGGTTTAGCAGAAAAGGCAAAACAATATCCTGACCAGCTATCTGGTGGGCAAAAACAACGGGTGGCGATTGCCCGTGCTTTAGCGATGGATCCTGAAGTAATGCTCTTTGACGAACCAACGAGTGCTCTTGATCCAGAAATGGTTGATGAAGTGTTAACTGTAATGCATGATCTTGCTGATTCAGGAATGACAATGGTAGTTGTTACTCACGAAATGGGATTTGCCCACGAAGTAGCGGATCAAATCTGGTTTATGGCCGATGGCTACATTCAGGAAACCGGTAAACCGGATGAATTCTTTGCCCACCCGACAAGTGACCGGGCAAAGGAATTCTTAAAGAAGATTCTAAAGTAATCAAGGCTCTATAATAATAAGCATTGATAATATCCAGTAAAATTAAAAATGGACAGAAAAAACAAACCGTTTTCTCTGTCCATTTTTAATTTGATCCTGCTAATTATTTATCCTGCTTATAATCAACTTGATCATCAAACTGAACCTTTAAGTCATCCAACTGTTGTTGACTAACCTTACCAGGTGCGGCTGTTAATGGTTCAACAGCCTTAGAATTCTTAGGGAATGGGATAACATCACGAATATTATCTGCTTGTGCAAGCAACATTACCCAACGATCCAACCCGAAGGCTAACCCACCTTCAGGAGGCATTCCCAATGTTAATGCCTTCAGTAGGAAGCCGAAGCGAGCTTCTGCACGTTCCTTAGTGTATCCCAATGCCTTCAAGACTTTTTCTTGAACCTTTGGATCGTGGATCCGGATTGAACCCCCACCAATTTCTTGACCATTAAGGATAATATCATAACTTTGAGCATGAGCTTTATGCGGATCTTCACCATTTTCAAGGTAGTGAAGGTCTTCTTCATTCAACATGGTGAATGGGTGGTGTGCTGCAATCCACTTTCCAAACCCTTCATCATATTCGAACATTGGCCAGTTAACAACCCAGAGGTAATTCCATTGGTTAGGTGCAATCATGTCTTGCTCCTTAGAAATCTCACGGCGTAAGTAGCCAAGGGCATCACAAACAACGTGGAATGAATCTGCTACAAAAAGAATCAAATCTCCTGACTTAGCACCCATTTCCGCATTGATTGCGTCAGCTTTATCATTAATAAACTTTGCAATTGGACCGGAATAACCGTCTTCAGTAACCTTGACCCAGGCAAGACCCTTAGCGCCAAAACGCTTAATATATTCTTCCTTCTTAGAAATATCCTTCCGGGAGTACTTATCAGCCCCACCAGGAACACAGATTGCCCGAACAAAGTTTCCTTTAGCTACAGTTCCAGAGAAGACCTTAAATGAACTGTCCTTAACAATTGAAGATAAATCATGGATTAACATCCCAAATCGGGTATCAGGTTTGTCAGAACCGTACTTATCCATTGATTCCTGCCATTCCATCCGTGGGAATGGGGTCTTAACATCAACGCCCAAGACTTCCTTCATAACCTTCTTAATTAATCCTTCAGTTACTGTTTGGATGTCTTCTGGAGTAGCAAAACTCATTTCAGTGTCGATTTGAGTAAATTCGGGTTGCCGGTCACCACGCAAATCTTCGTCCCGGAAACAGCGTGCAATTTGATAATACTTGTCAACTCCGGCAGCCATAAGTAATTGCTTAAATAATTGTGGAGATTGTGGCAAAGCATAAAAATGACCTGGGTAAACACGTGATGGAACGATGTAGTCACGGGCACCTTCTGGAGTAGAACGAGTTAAATCTGGTGTTTCAACGTCCATGAACCCTTCATTATCATAGTAATGATGAACGACAGATGTAACCTTACTCCGCAGCATCAAATTCTTCATCATTTCAGGACGACGAAGATCAAGGTAACGGTACTTCATCCGCAAATCTTCACTTGCGTCAACGTCATCAACAATGTCAAATGGCGTTGTTTCGGACTTTGCCAGAACCTTAATCTGATCAACCGCAACTTCAACTTTTCCAGTCTTCATCTCAGGGTTAATTTCTTTTTCAGCCCGTAGTTGAACTTTCCCTTGAACTTCAAGGACATATTGATTCCGAACCGCATTAGCAATCTTAAATGCTTCGGCATTTTCTTTTTCGTTAAAGACCAGTTGAACGATTCCTTCACGATCCCACAGATCAATAAAAATTAAGCCACCGAGATTACGACGTTTGGCAACCCATCCTTTTAGGACAACTTCTTGACCCACTTGCTTTTCACTGGTTTCCCCAGCGTAATTAGTTCTCTTCATCCTCTAATTACCTCTTTAACCATTTTTAGATTGGTAGTGTTAATACTAATTTCTAATAAAAAAAGCACCCCTTACATCATAAGGGTGCTTTCTGCACGGTACCACCTTAGTATCACTCATTGATAACGTCGAAATACCGACGGGGACAACTGCCCAGCCTCAAAAGCGTCAATTATCACCTCATTGTCATGGGCTTTCACCAGCTCCCACTCGCTATCGACTAAGGCAAATAAGCATTCTTTATCATTGGCTATTAGTATTAAAATTACATTCTTACAGTACCCGAGTTCGGCAAAAAAGTCAATAGCTACAGTTTCATTGGCTTTCTCCCGACAAAAGTTTAAAATATAAGCCAAAAGAGGGTGTCTATTTTGAACAATCATCAATTATCTAGTGCATGGTTATCGCAATTACCACTAAACAATATTACTAGTTGCCAGTCAGTTAGCGGTGGTGACATTAACTTGGCTTATCAAATCACTACTAACCAGGCGACATATTTTGTCAAAGTTCAGCCGCATCATCCGGCATCATATTTCAATCATGAACTTGCTGGACTACGCGAAATCGGCAAGACTGCTAACGTTCCTACTCCCGTTGCTAATGGCGAAATTAATGGCGATGCTTACCTAATATTAAATTGGATCGATAGCGGTTATGGTAACCAATACGCACTTGGCCAAGAAGTTGCTAAAATGCACCAACAACGAAGAGAAGAATTTGGCTTTATGGACAACCACCAAACAAAGGTACTAGTTAAAAATAACCAGTGGAATCCCAGTTGGCGCGACTTCTACATCAATCAACGCTTAAAGCCAGAGATTTCAGCAGCAGTAGAACAAGGTCGTTGGAATAAGTGGCGACAAGAACACTTTGACCGAATGGTTGCCAAGTTCGATAATTACTATTCTACACACGAGGTTCAGCCAAGCCTGCTGCATGGCGATCTCTGGGCTGGGAATTTTATGTTTAGCCAAACTCACCAGCCATACTTAATTGATCCAGATTGCGTTTATGGTGATCGGGAGTTTGATCTAGCCATGACAACAGTCTTCGGTGGTTTCGATGATCAATTTTACCGTGGCTATAATGACACATATCCAATTACTTCAGGAATTGACGAGCGGCTTCCGTGGTACAGATTTTATTACCTCTGCATGCACCTAATCCTGTTTGGTGAAAGTTATGGTCCCGCAGTTGATAACATTTTAAGCAGCTATTAATGATTAATAATATAAAGGATCTCCAGAGGCAGTCCGACATTACCGTACTTTGGAGATCCTTTTTCGTACTATTTATTTACTTCTCATAAATAATTGTCGTTGGTCCGTCATTTTCCAGATCAACTTTCATCTCGGCACCGAACCGCCCAGTTTCAACATGAACACCAGTAGCAGCCAGTTTTTCATTAAATCGCTGATAAAGCGGCTCAGCAATTTCAGGACGAGCCGCATCAGTAAAGCCGGGACGATTACCATGTCTTGTATCAGCATACAAGGTAAATTGTGAAATCGAAAGGATGGCACCGTCAACATCTTGAAGGCCAAGGTTCATTTTACCATTTTGATCTTCAAAGACGCGAAGGTTAACAATTTTATGGACAAGGTAATCCAGTTGCTCATCCCCATCATCAGGAGCAAAGCCAACTAATAACATATAACCACGCTTAATTGCCCCAACAACTTCACCGTCAATTGAAACTGAAGCATGGTTGACCTTTTGCAAAACTACTCTCACTAATCTTCCTCCTCACTAACGAATGGTTCGCTTAACGACATAAACATCCTTAATATTCTTTAACGAATCCATAATGAACTGCAATTGATGAAGGTTCCGAACACCAATTGTCATACTAATGGTGACCATCTTATTGTGGTCAACCTTCCCGTTTACAGAGTTTAAGAATTTTGTAGTATTATTTACTGAACGAAGAACATCATTTAACAAACCGCTCCTGTTATAGCCCTGAACTTCAATGTTCGAGTTATAGTTCGTCTTATCCCCATTTGGATTAGCCCAGTAAACATGAATAATCCGTTGACCGCTCTTCTCGGCAGCTTTAATGTTAGGACAATCCGAACGGTGGACCGATACACCACGCCCTTTGGTAATGTAACCAACGATGTCATCACCAGGAACTGGACTACAACAGTGACTAAGACGGGTCAGCAGGTTATCAACACCCTCAACAATGATCCCTTCACTCGTCTCCTTAGCCTGTTTCTTTTTCTCTCGTTGATCGGGTTTTTCCAACGTTGCATGTTCTTCAAGGACGGCTTTTTCAGCAGCCTGTTTCCGTGAATCTTCTTCCTTTTTTCGCACATCAGCAGTGAAGCGATTCCGTACGCCAACCGGAGCCATATCACCAAAGCCAATTGCAGCAAACATATCATCACTGCTTTGGTAGTGCATCTGATTGGCTACTTCTTCGTTCTTTTCTTCGGTCATCAAGGTAAACGGGTCAAAGCCGGCTTCCCGGATCTCCCGTTCAATCATTCGCTTACCTTCCTCGATATTTGTTTCTCGATCATGGGCTCTAAAGAATTGACGAATCTTATTTCGTGCCCGTCGTGTAGACACGAGTTCCAACCAATCACGACTTGGCCCGGCAGATGAAGAAGAAGTCAGAATATCCACAATATCTCCGGTTTTGATTTCATAATCCAGGGGAACAATCCGACCATTAACCTTGGCTCCGGTCGTGTGGTTACCAACTTCAGTATGAATCTGGTAAGCCATATCAAGTGGCCCTGATCCTTGTGGCAATTCGATTACATCACCCTTTGGCGTGAAAGCATAAACCTTATCAGCAAAGATGTCGCTTTGGACACCCTGCATAAATTCATCCGTCCCATCGCTTTCGCTACGTAGTTCGAGAATTTCCTTAACCACATTCAGCTTTTGACTATCGCGGGTCTGTTGAATTCCGTTAGTTTTTCCCTCCTTATAGGCCCAGTGTGCTGCAACCCCATATTCTGCAACCTGGTGCATATGGTGAGTTCTAATCTGGACTTCCAGTGGTTTACCGCCAGGGCCCATGATCGTAGTATGCAATGATTGGTAGCCATTAGCTTTAGGCATCGCAATATAGTCTTTAAACCTTCCTGGCATTGGCTTCCAGTTAGTGTGAATTGCCCCTAAAGCTGCATAACAATCCTTGATTGAATCAACAACAATCCGGACTGCTAACAGGTCATAAATCTGACTAAACTGTTTATGCTGGTTAACCATTTTACGGTAAATTGAGTAAATATGTTTAGGCCGACCATATATTTCAACGTTTGGTCCTAAGTTGAGATCGCTAATCGCCTTTTTAATCTCTCCAATAGCCTCATCAATATATTCAACTCGTTGGTCCCGTCGTGAATTCATTAAGTGGACAATCCGGTAGTATTGTTGCGGATTAAGGTAACGAAGAGAGAGATCCTCCAGCTCCCATTTAATGGTACTAATCCCTAATCGATCAGCAATTGGCGCATAGATTTCTAAAGTTTCGTTTGAGATCCGGCGCTGTTTATCCGGCCGCAAATGCTGAAGGGTGCGCATATTATGAAGCCGATCAGCAAGTTTAACAATCATCACACGAATATCTTTAGACATCGCAAGCAACAGTTTACGGTGAGTAGCAGCCATTTGTTCCTTATTTGACTTGTACTGGATCTTTCCCAGTTTAGTATCACCATCAACAATCAGAGCAATGGTTGGGCCAAACAGTTCCTTAATATCATCTAAAGTCGCCCCAGTATCTTCAACAATATCGTGAAGGTACCCAGCACAAACTGTCTCTGGATCCATATGCAGATCAGCTAAGATTCCCGCAACTTGAATCGGGTGAATGATATACGGCTCACCTGATTTTCGTCGCTGATCTCGATGACAAACTGCGGCAAAATGGTATGCCCGTTCAACTAAAGCAACATGTTCATCATTCATATATGAAGAAACCATTTTAAGGACATCTTCATGTGATAATTCTTTAACCTCTGACAATGTGCCACCCTCCAATCTAAACTACTTTGGTTGGCTTTGTGAACTAATCGACCAAGCTAGGTAAGTAACTCCTAAATAGAATAGAGCAAAATAAACAGTATACTTTGGCATAAATACGTATGAAACAAGGAGGTATAAGACTGGAAATACCAATAAGTTCCACCATTTTAAACCACTCCTCTTTATATATTGACCGAGCCAAATACTAAAAAGCATATTAACCAAGAACAGGAAAAAACCAACCATCCATACACGGTGAATTAACCGAAATTTATCGCTAAATAATGGAAGAATAATTCCAAAAAGGATCCCGAATCCCCATACAGCAATGCTTTTGTTACTTTCAACTTTTTTTAGCCAATCCATAACCTAACTTCCTATACATAATATGATGAAAATAATTGTACCACAATCTATTAATTATTCTTCGATAATTCAGTAACAAATGAGACGGTTGCCAAAAAATATAAAGGAGCCGTTTCCGTTCGTAGAATTCGTGGTCCAAAGCCAACCGGGATGATCCCGTTTTCTTCCATTATAGTAACTTCTGCCGAACTCAATCCACCTTCTGGACCAAATATGGCAAGAATGGAATCTCCTGTTTGTAACTTAGCCAGCGCTTGAAACAAACGACTGCTCTCTCCCTCCTTTGCCGACTCTTCCCAGGCAACTAAACGAATCGTTGCAGGATAATTAGCAAGGAGCTGTTTTAATGAAGGGCAATATTCAATCTGTGGCTTAACATTTCGGTGTGATTGCTCAGCCGCAGCGTCAGCAATTTTCTGCAAGCGGGCAATTTTCCGTGGTTGCTTTTGGCTATTCCAGTGACTAATCGAACGTTCAGCCTCAAAAAAGACGATCTTATCGGCACCAAGTTCCGTCCCCTTTTGAACAATCAGCTCAGGTTTTTCCTTAGTCTTAGGTAAGCCACAAGCAAGAATCGTTTTCACTGGGAGTTCACTATCTTTACCAAGGTTCTCGATCAATTTGGCTATGACATTGCCTGGAGTTATCGAAATCAGCTCAGCAAGATAAGCCTGATGATCCGCCATTACTAATTCAAACTTGGTTCCAACGGCTGCTCGAAGAACTGTCACAAGGTGGTGGGCAACTTCTTCTGGAAGGATAACTTTACCTGCTGTTTTACTTTGATCTATAAAATAACGTTGCATTATTCCTGACCCTCTACTGCTTTATGAGCAATCATTCCATACCAATCTTTCATTCGTAACTTCTGGTCAATAACAAAGTGGTGGCCCTTTAATTCCCGTTCAACTAAGTCTGCCTTATCCTTAATAATTCCGGAAACAAGGAACCGACCACCTGGTTTTAAATTTTCAAACGCCTGAGGGATTAATGGAACAATTATTTCAGCCAAAATATTTGCAACGATTAGGTCCACCTGGGTATGAATCCCATCAAGCAGGCTATTAACACCAACTTTAACGTCAGCAGCAACCGGATTTAAGTCGATATTCTTCTTTGCGGATCGAACAGCAACCTCATCGATATCATAAGCAGCTACTTGGCCTACCCCTAGCTGTTTGGCTGCAATACTTAAGACTCCAGAACCTGTACCAACATCAATCATTGATTCACCACCACGAGCAACAATTTCAAGTGCTTCAATCATTAAGCGCGTCGTTGGGTGAGTTCCTGTTCCAAAGGCCATCCCTGGATCCAAAAAGATTAATTTCTCATTAGCAGAACTTGGTTGATAGTCTTCCCATTGAGGAACAATTGTTAATTGGCTGGTTACTCGCAATGGGTGGTAGTATTTTTGCCAAACGGTTGCCCAATCCTTATTATTGACTGCTTCTGAAACAACAAGGCCTGCTCCAGGATCAAGTTGGTAATCCTTTAACTTTGCAACCCGCCCTTTAATTGTTGAGATAAGTTCAGGAACAAAGACATTTCGCGGAAAGTATCCGGTAACTGCAGCCCCATTTTTCCGGTGGGGGATCTCCTGCAGATCAATGATTTCTCCGTATTTCCCATAACGACCAGGCTTTAAATTTGCGAAATCTTTCGCATCATCAATTTGAACCCCAACTGCTCCTTCGTTAGTTAAAATATAACTAACTGCTTCAACTGCTTCACTGGAAGTAATTACTTTTACTGCTGTCCAATCCATATTATTCTCCTCTTTAAATAAAAAATGACCACCAATATGATGGTCACAGTAATATCACTCACCTATTTTTCATTCCCAAAATTAACAGGCTGCGATGGATTCTCCTCATCATCTTTTTGGGCAAAGTGACTCTTTAAATATTCAATCAAGTCAGCTTCAGTCCGAAAAATCCGTGGATGATGCTGGTGGTGCAGGCGAACATCAATCTCATTAATCCTTAGTCGCCCCGTCCATGTATGGGAGTAACGAATGATTACCCGATTGTTCAATCGATGCTTCCCAAATCGAAAGACATATACATGCTGCGGCGTCATCATTGGCCGAATATATTCTTTCTTATACATTAAGTCATTATCACGCATAAAACGCTTCGTTTGATTCAACACGGTAATCACCTCCTCCTTTTTATATAATCAATTCATTAACATATGTTTCATTTTATCACATGGTTAAGATTGTGCAAAATGTTAACGTGAATTAATCTTTTCAATTTAAAAAATGATATAATTCCTTCACTATTTAGCTTAGGAGGTTAGTGAAGTTGGGAATTTTGATCACATTATTAGTTTTATGGATCATGTGGAAATTAGGTGTTTTTACCCTCAAAGTTCTCGGACTGCTCTTTTTAATTTTCGCGATCGGCTTCATTTTTCATGTCTTACTGATTCCTGCAATCGTAATTGCACTTTTTATTATGTTAGTTAGCGGTCTCCAATCATAAGCAAAACTAGCAATTATTAGCTACTTTTCATAAAAAATGACAATAATTCCGAATTTAATAGCTTTTTTCACAAGGAATGTTATAATTAGTCATGTGAGAGAAATCTCAAATAGCATATTTACTGGATGAAAGGGAGACTGTTTAATTATGTCTAAGAATCATCAAAAAGTTGTTCTTGTTGGTGACGGTGCTGTAGGTTCAAGTTACGCTTACGCATTAGTACAACAAGGTTTGGCTGAAGAATTAGCTATCGTTGATCTTGTTAAGAAGCGTACTGAAGGTGACGCTTTGGATCTTGAAGATGCTACTGTCTTCACTGCACCAAAGCAAATTTACTCTGCTGATTACGACACTTGCAAGGATGCTGACCTGGTTGTTATCACTGCTGGTGCACCACAAAAGCCTGGTGAAACTCGTCTTCAATTAGTTGACAAGAACTTGAAGATCATGAAGTCAGTTGTTGAACCAATTGTTAAGTCTGGCTTTAACGGTATCTTCTTGATTGCTGCTAACCCAGTTGACATTTTAACTTACGCTGTTCAAAAGCTTTCTGGCTTCCCAAAGAACAAGGTTATTGGTTCAGGTACTTCACTTGATTCATCACGTCTTCGTATTGCTTTGGCTAAGTTGTTCGATGTTGACCCACGCGATGTTTCAGCAAACATTCTTGCTGAACACGGTGACTCCGAATTTGCTGCTTACTCAAGTGCAACTATCGGTGGTAAGCCACTTCTTGACATTGCTAAGGAAAACAATGTTTCAATGGATCAATTACTTAAGATCGAAGATGATGTTCGTAACAAGGCTTACGAAATCATTAACCGTAAGGGCGCTACCTTCTACGGTGTTGCTACCTGCTTGATGCGGATTACTCGTGCTATCTTACGTGACGAACACGCTGTATTACCAGTTGGTGCCCCAATGGACGGCGAATACGGAATTAATGATCTTTACATCGGTACTCCTGCTGTTATCAGCGCATCCGGTATTGACAAGGTTATCGAAGTTCCTTTGGATGACCGTGAAAAGAAGGCTATGGATGCTTCTGCTGCTGCCCTTGAAAAGGTTGCTAAGGACGGTATGGCTAAGCTCCAAAACAATTAATTTTCACTTATCAATATAAATGATCAATGATCAAAGAAGACTAGGAAGAATCTAATTTCTTCCTAGTCTTTTTGTTTATTACTTATTAAATTCAGCATTATAGTTCTTCTTAGCGCCTGGTAAAGCGAAGGTATTCTCATAGAGATACTTTTTTGTCAGTTTTTCCAAATAACCATTATCATATAACTTTTTAATTTCCTTATTCAGTGCCCGCGTTAATTTTTTATTCTTTGCATCCTTATGTAAGAGCAAGTATGCTGACCGCTGATCAATTGATTTTGAAACTGTCAATTTCTTTCCATTTTTGGAATTAGCAACCTGTTTATAGGCAGCGTATGGGTATAGTGCAACGTCATATTTACCATTAGCCACTTGAGCTAACGCATCAGCTGAAGATTGGTCACCAATTGCTTTCAAGTTCACCTTTTTACTATGTGATTTATTATAGTCTTCTAAAACACTATAACGGGCATCATCAGTTGAAACGGGAACTAACTTTAAATTCTTCTTAGCAACATCATCTAATGAGCTAGCTTTCTTTCCACTCTTATTATAAACCAGGCGTAAGTCGTCAAGCCCGACTGCCCGTGTATGATAATATGTCTGGAAACGCTGCTTGTTGTACCAAGAATTATTTAAGGCAACGTCATACTTACTACTTTGCAATCCTGAAAAGACCGCGTTTTGGGATGTGAACGTAGTCTTAAACTTATATTGAGGTAAGTCCTGATCAATTTTTTTGATTAGTTCACCGTAATATCCCTCAGGTCCGTTATCAGTATTAACAATATATGCCGGATTACCATTTGGTGCAGCAACATTAACCGTTGTTGTCGCATGAACTGCTGTTGCTGAACTAACTGCACCAGTACTAACTAAACCAATCACCGCTAACTTTGTAAATAACTTTGAAATCTTCATAATAAATAACCTCTCTTTCCCTATACAACGAAATAGCGTTGCCGTAGTTTTCCTTCAACCAACCTAAATAATTGAGCAAAGATCCAGCAAATAATAATGTAAATAATTAATGCATCAGTGTAAGTTTCCAGGTACTTAAACCCAATTGATGAAACAATATTTGCCTGCCCCATGATCTCGACTAAGCCAATATTGTAAATCAGCGCTGTGTCCTTGATTAAATCTAAAAAAATGTTCGTAAAATTAGGAATCAAATTAATAATTAACTGGGGAATTACAATTTGAGTCATTGCCCGAAAAGGCGTCATTCCAATTGATAACGCGGCCTCATATTGTCCAAAATCAACCGAATGGTAAGCTGCTCGAATGCTCTCCGACAAGTTAGCCATCGCATTTAAGCCGTAAGCAGAAAAGGCAATGATGATTGCTGGCAGGCCATTAGGATTCGTGTTCCAGCCCCATTCATTCATCAACACTAACAATTGAGGTAGTCCATAATAAACAACATATAGTTGAACTAAAATTGGTGTCCCCCGAATAAACGATACTAGTATCGCTAAAAACTGAGAAAGGACCGGGATTCGCTTTTCTCTGGCAATTACTACTAGAATCGCTAGACCTAATCCAATAATAGTTGCAACTAAAGCTACAATTAGCGTTAGTGGTGTGGCTGCCAGAATTTGGTTAAACGAATCCTTCGCGAAATTCAAATCAAACACATAATCACATCCTTCCTAAGCTAGCCACTGGTAACGCCGTCTGATAAGACGAAATAAGACTTCAATTACTAATACCAATCCCCAATAGCTCAAAGCCAAAAGAATAAATATTTGCAACTGGTGTAAGCCGGCAGTTTGGTTTGAAAGATTAGATGCCTGATTATACATGTCATATAAACCAATAACATAAACTAATGAAGTTGCCTTAACCAGCCCCACTACCAAATTTTCAATATTAGGCAAAGCAAGCATTGCCGCTTGAGGCAAGATAATTTGCCTAAAGGTGGTCTGATCCTTCATTCCTACAGAACGAGCAGCTTCAATTTGACCCGTATCGACTGAGAGGTAGGCTGACCGAAACGCTTCCGCTAAATAACCACTCCACCCTAAGGAGAGCCCAAGAATTCCAAACATTAACCTTGTCCAATGATCAATATTGATCCCGATTGCTTTCAACAAAACCGGTAACCCATAATAAGCAAGTAACAACATTAGCAACGGTGGTGTTCCTCGAACCAGATTCAGGTATACTGTTGCAATTCCTTGAGCTAACCTATTTTTACGCAACCCAACCCAAGTTAAGAGCAATCCCAAAAGAGTTGCAAAGATAAAGGAAAAGATTAGTAATTCAATCGTGTTCGGAAAGCCTCGCCAAATAATCCCAATAATCTTCTGACTATTCATTGATCTACCTCCCATTCCTAATAGTTATCTGCCAATGCATTTAAGAATTGTTTAGTTCTTTGTTTCTGTGGATGTTCAAAGATTTGCACAGGCGTCCCTGACTCGATGATCTCACCATCAGCAAAGAACAACACTCGACTTGCAACGTTCCGCGCAAACCACATCTGATGGGTAACAACAATCATCGTTTGCCCTTGTTCAGCTAACTGCTGAATATCTTTTAAGACAGTTCCTACTAACTCGGGATCAAGAGCACTGGTTGGTTCATCGAATAATATAATTTCTGGATTAAGAACTGTTGCCCGAGCAATTCCGATTCTTTGCTGTTGACCACCTGATAGTTGCGAAGGATAATAATCTTTTCGTTTGTCCAACCCCAGATTCTTCAATGCTTGAACTGCTTTTTGGTTTGCCGTTTTAGCATTTTCACCATGACCATAAATCAAACCCTCGGCAATATTTTCTTGGGCAGTTTTATTCTTAAACAGGTTATAGTTTTGAAATACCATTGCTGTTTTTCGTCGAACCATCTGAATTTCTGACTTAGTCGCTTGAGCCAGGTTAATTTTTTCTCCAGCAAATTCCATCAAGCCACTATCAGCTTGTTCGAGGAAATTTAAGTTTCTCAATAGGGTTGTCTTTCCTGAACCAGAGGGACCGATAATAACCACTACTTCGCCCTTGTTAATTGAAAGGTCAATCCCATTTAAAATTTGTTGACCATTAAATTGTTTTTTCAAATCCGTTATTTTCAATAACATTCCCGATAACCTCCTAGCCCTGGTGAGCCGCTTCAATCGCCCAATTTAACCGTTCATAAGAAATATCACGGGGAACCGTGCAGTCAGCTCCCAAAATAATCCCCCGGTGACCGGCTTCATCAATTAGCCTTTTGACTTCTGTTTGAATTTGCTCCTTAGTTCCGCGATAGAGAATTCCGGTTGTACTATTATCAAAGCCACCCATTACTGGCCGATCACCAAACAGCTTTTTCCCCTCACCTAGCGAATAACCATCAATTCCCGTTGCCCAATTAACAACTTGCAACGGATAATTAGTGAACCATTCAAGATGATTAGTTGCACCATCAAATCCGCAGATATGAAGAATATTCAATCGTGACACTTGGTTAATTCCTTCTTGAACCTTAAGATCAATCGGCTCCATTACTTGCTTAAAGAATTGGGTGTCATCACGTAAACGTGAATCCTGAATTGACTGCGTACTGTAATAAATCCCATCGACTGTAGTGTTAGCCATTATTGCCTGGACAACTTTGATTTGATCGTCAGCAATTACTTCTAAGACCTGAAAAACTAGCGATGGATCTTGTTCATAAAGATCTGTGAATCGTTGATCGGCTAATAAAAGTGGCTCTGCATAATGCTTAATTAACGCCCACTTAAAAAGCAGCATTGGGGAAAACATCGTAATAAAAGTTGGCCGTTTCCCAGCAATCTGCTGTTGTTGTTGAGCAAGTTCAACTTGACCGGTAATCCACGGATCGTCCTGGTTCAGCGGCCGAAGTCTTTGAAGATTAGTTAAACTCCGTGGATCATCAACCCCACGAAATGGGTAAGCAAAATAGCCATCTAACATCGTTTTAGCAAAATCAACATCTACAGCATTGTAGTATTTTTGGTGACCTCCCAAGTTTGTTTGGAGGACTGCTGGCTCTTGAAAGACATTCGTAAACTCATCTACCGCAAAATGGCGCCAAAAAGAAATTGGGATTTTACCAGTTTCTTGATTATTTAAAGCCGCAATTACTTCTTCACGTGCCAATGTCATTATCATCACTCTTTTCTCTAATTCAGTGCACAAAAAAAGCTACTAATCACTGACATGATTAGTAGCTTTGACCACTTATTTCGGAGTAGCCGCTCATTTTAAGATTTAATCAACCTCAAAAAGAATGGCCAACTGAACTCATGTCAGAATGTCCATTAATTTTTGAAGTTTGACAACAATTAAATAAACGGTTAACTAACATGAGCCCTGCTCCTTTCTAATAATTAATGACCTTAATATACCGGTTACCTTACTTTTTGTCAACAGTAAATTCTAATTTTCTCAGATTATTTTAATTTAATAGTGTAAGTCTTTTTCAGTAAGTGCTTTTCGCCGACCATCTTGTAGAATGTAAACCGCAATAATAACAAGAGCAATTCCAATTATTTCAATTAGGGTTAAGTGAAGATTAAAGAAGAGCACACTTAATAACGAAGTGGTAATCGGCTGTAAAGCATCCATAATGCTGACAACATCGGAAGGAGCATAACGGGTAGCAACCATTAATAAGCTAAATGGCAAAATTGTCCCAAAAAGCACAACGGTTGCAACTGCTGCGACCAACTCACCGCTAATTTGTGGCGGATTAACCCAAAATGGCCGATAAATGTTAAACAGAATACTTGCGATAATGGTTCCCCAACCTAACACGACAATCGGTGGGTTAGAATCAGCGGCTTTTTGAGGCAAAACAACATATAATGCTGCCGTAATTCCTGAACCAAGGCCCCACAATAGTGAATCAAGCGGAATATCCAACTGGGTAAAGTTTCCCTTAGTTAAGGCAAAGAAAACCCCTAAAAGGGCTAAAGCAAATGCAAGCAAGTCGCTTCTAAATGGATGTTGACGTTTAAATACCACGCCGCCAAGGACAATAAATAACGGTGACAAATATTGTAGAATCGTTGCTGCTGAAGCATTTCCCTTTTGAATAGCATAGTAAAAGGTCAATAGGTTAGCCATCAATCCAAAAACAGCATAGGAAATAACAGAAATAGTCGTATCACGACGTTTAAAAACATTGAAGGTTTTTTTGCCGTACATAATCCCACTAATTACAAGTAAAATAATTCCTGCAGAAAATGTTCGGATAGAGAGCATCCATGCTGCCGGGATTGCAAGGTTTTGGGAGATCAGTTGAAGTGTCGTTCCTGAAATCCCCCACATTACTGATGCAGCTGCAGCAATGATAATCCCTTTCATTACCGGATTATTTGTTTTTTGCGCCATAAAGCACCCTTCTTCCTGTAAATTAATTCTTTTTTGTTTGCGAGTTAAGGTTAAAAATTGGAATCTTAGGACCCTGAATTTTTCTGGCATCCTGGTGTGAATAATTTGCTTTTCGTTCTTCAAATTGACGTTCATGCTCCTGAACATCATGAACCGACTTCAGACCTTGCCTGGACCAGTTTCTTAAAATCCGGTCCATATACTGGAGACTTAGTGCATTATTCATTACCGCCTGTCTTAATGCAAGATCAATAATTGCGGCTTTATAATGATCACGATCAATCCAATCATTGACAATTTGCATTTCCATTGGCGACAATGGCCGACCAACTTCTGCCTCAATTTTATTGAACGTTTCTTTTCGCTGATTTCCAGTATTTGTATTAACCTGCTCAGTAGCTTCCTGTTCGTTAAACGTACTAAGCTTATTTATCAGTGGTGTGAAATCCCAAAAGGCATCTTCCTTACCATCATCTAACTTCCGCATCTGCTGAACTACTAGTTTATTGCTCATCATTTGGTGAAGAAGATCAAACACTTGATTTTCGTCCGTTTGTAAGTGCTGGGCAATTTGACGAATATCAGGATCAAGCACACCCCGATCAAGATAAGACTTAAATTCAAGGTAAACAACCAATTGAGCCGTTGACATCCCCAATTCATGGTAATGATGGAGGAGAATATTACTAATGGAAGTTTCTCCGGCTTTAAGGTATTGGACTAGTGAATTAGCTTCTGTCATCATGAACCCCCTTAACAAAAATTAACCAAAAAAGATAAGGGCGTAACGACAATGAATCGTCCCCCTATCTTCATGAGCTACAAATTATTAATTGTCTGAACAACCTTACCTGTTTTGAAATTAATCAGGTCATAGCATAGTTGTCCTTTTTGGTTACGGTAAGTAACTTCCCAAACTACTTTATCATTAAAGACTCCTGGAGCAGCTTTTAACACTTTTTGCGGATGATGATTCTGCCGCACTTGCTGGATTACCTGCTGTGCTGTTAAGCCACTACTCTGTTTTAATACCCGAACACTGCCACCATGCTGAGGAACAACCACTAAAATCGGTTGATTTTGATTGTTCCTTCCGGCAATGGTGTAATAAGTATTCTCCCGATTATAAATATAGAAACTCCCTGGATCCTTGAGGTGGGCATACTTCTTTGCAATTGAAACGGTTTGTCGTCTGGCTGCCGAACGTGGCTGGTTACTGATAAGGTAAAAGATCCCCACAATAACGATAATTGCAACAATGACAATCAAAAGATTACGAATCGTTTGTCCAGTAGAACGATGTTGCTTATCACGCTGGACCTCACGACGACTTTGCATGTAACTTCCCCTCTTTAAAAAATTATTAATCTTAGAAATTATACCAGAAATTCTTACTTTTCGTTATTTGTCCGGTACTTTTTTAAAAATTTTTTGGCACTTTCCACCAGCTCGGTAGTTGGTAATTCCTTTATCGGCAAGTCTTTAGGAAGGTTTTTGAGCATTGAACTTCCGTAACGCCGAGTGCTAATTCGTGAATCAAGGATAACCCCTACTCCAAAATCATTTGGTGTCCGTAATAATCGACCAATTCCCTGCTGAAGTCTCATGGTTGCCTTAGGAAGAGCTGCGTGATAGAACGGATTCTTCCCTTCACGTTTTAGCAAATTATTATGTGCCCGCGTCATGATTTCGTTTGGAGAATCAAAAGGCAACCGGGTTATAATCAGTAGTTCCAAGGATGATTTAGGAAGGTCAATTCCCTCCCAAAAACTAGATGCACCTAACAAGATCGAACTTGTTCCGCTTGCAAACTGCTTTAATAGTTTTTCCCGGCGTCCAGTAATCCCTTGCGCCAAAATATCCCGCTGATCAAATAAGTCGGTTTCTTTAAGCTGACTATAAACCTGCTCAATTGTTACTAGCGAATTGAAGAGGATCATTGTTTGACATTGGTTATTTTTACATAATTGATAAATTGTCTGCGCTAAATAACGAGTATATTCCTCATTATTAGTTTGGTTGGGAATCGGTGCATCCTTAGCAACCAGCAACTCTGCTCGCTCCGCATAGTTAAATGGTGAAGCAAAGCGCTTTTGCAATGTCCGGTCTTTTTCTAAATCTAACTGTTCATACAAGTGGTTAGAACGACTGGAGGTAAACAGCGTTGCCCCGACAAATAATGGTTGGGCAAAATATGGATAAACGTTCTCTGTTAAGAAGTGATTAACAGCCAGAAGGCCACCACTAAGTCGCATTGAACTATGCTCAGCAGACTGCTGAACAGTGAGCCAAAAAGCAGCAGCTTCACCACGTTCCTCAAGGGTTTCAATAAATTGGTGAAGCTTATTGTCAGCATCAGCAAGAACCATCCACTGGCTCTGGAACTGGCTCATTAAGTACCGATCGCTAAATAACCACCGGTCGGCCTGCTGTTCAAAAAGGTGTCGAAGAGCCATAAAATGAAACTGCACGCTTGCTAATGCCTGCTCAAGCTGCATAATGGGCTTATTACTTGGCGTTAATAGTGAAAATAGTTGCTGATTATCTAACGGTTGCTCAATTAACTCATTACTATTATTACCTTGAACATTAAGCATAAATTGACGGTATAATGCCTGCTGAAAAGCATCCGTGGCCTCACTAAGCGACCGTAAATCGTCCCTTAGCAGTTCGACGTTGTATGTCCCTAGCGCATGCTCTTCAAATATATTTGCAAGGTTTCGCTCCTGATTATCACTAACTAAGTTCTCCAACACATGAATCGCAGTTCTGATACTTTGAAAATCAAGCGTCTGTCGTGAACGACGAAGGATGCTTTCACTTAAGTGCTGAGCCTCATCAACCACTAGGTACGGTCGTCTAGTACCATCCCCTAATTCTTGCGCATGAGCAACCAGGTAGGCATGGTTAGTAATAATTACATTAGCAGTATGCAGTTGCTTTTGCCGGCGAATTAAAAAGTCATCGTTATAAAACTCATTATCTTCGCGCAAGGTTTTAACACCTTGGTGACGAATTTCAGCAAAATACGGTGAACGTTGCGCGTTTAGGTTCAATTCGTCAAGATCGCCACTGGTAGTTTTTAGCAGCCAAACAAGAATTTTCGCCTTAATCAACTGAATATAATCAGAATCTTCAACGATACTTAATGAATGGACGAACTTCGCCAGATCCAGGTAATGAGAATTTCCCTTAATTACTACCCCATTTAATTCGAATGGCAGGAGGTGGTTTAACTGCTTCATTGTTCGTTGCGCTATTTGTTGTTGCAAAAGGTTAGTTGCCGTACTGATAACAATTTTTTTATCTGGATACGCTGCATAGGCTAAGGGAAGAAGGTACCCTAATGTCTTCCCCGTTCCTGTTCCGGCTTCCACAATCATTGATTTGGGTTCATCATGAGTATAGTTATTATAAATACTATTCATCATCTTTGATTGAGTAGGACGAAATTCCAGTGAATCACCATACAGCTTTATCTTCGCCCGTTTAGTCGATGGATAACGGACATTGGTTACTTCTCCTAAACTGGTTGCTGGACGAACCTTGTGGAGAACAATGCCGTGACTAACGTATAGACTATCATCTAATGGCAACGGATTAGCAACTCGTCGCTCTAACTCCTGTTCCAAAACCATTGTCGTTTGTTGAGGCAGGTTCAATTTAAGTTCAACAAGCTTTTCAAGGGTTAGTGTCGGCAATTCTCGTAACTGCTTCATTAAGTCTACTAGTAAATGAGCAGTTGCTTCTGCATCAGAAACCGCACTGTGAGGATGATCGTGTTCAATTGACAATGAACTTGTCAGATCTCGCAAACGGTAGCTTTTTACAGTCGGCATTAGTATTTGGCTTAGCGTTACTGTATCAATAGCCTTTATTGATAACGAAGGGTAACCAGCACGCTCCAACTCAGCATTTAAAAACGGAAAATCAAAATTGACATTATGCGCTACAAAAATAGTCCCACTAAGGAGACTGTATAGTGTCCCAGCAATATCTTCAAATAACGGTGCATTCCGTACATCATTATTTTTAATTCCCGTTAATTGAGTAATGTGCCGCGGAACTGCTACCCGCGGATTAATTTTTGTTTCAAAATGATTAATAATCTCGCCATCTTGAACAAGTACACAGCCGACCTGAATGATGCGGTCACCATGATTAACGCTTGTTCCGGTCGTTTCCAGATCAACAACCGAATATATTGGTCCACGTGACTTTTTTGTTTTCTGTCGACGTTTTTTCGTTGTTGACAAACTATCACCATGTTTCATTATTTATTCGATCAAAGTTCTGTTTTTATGATACACCATTCGTTTTTTAAATTATAGTAACAATTACCGTTGTTCTTTGGCAAATCAGTAATTTTACGCTATTATTAATAATGGTATTTTACGAAGAAAGTAGGTTTTGATGTGAAAGAACAAGGAATCGGTCACAGTCATGCCAAAATAATTTTAATGGGCGAGCATAGCGTGGTCTACGGCGAACCAGCAATTGCCCTTCCGCTCCCGGATGTTACGTTAACGGCAATAATCAAGTTAACGAATAAGGGCGGCCACCAAATTAAAAGCCGTTACTTTGAGGGACCACTAAACCAAATTCCCGAAAAGATGGCAGGAGTTCAACGATTAATTTCTTCATTGATGCGACGCTTTAATGGCGAAAGTGATCAATGGATAATGACAATTAAAAGCCAATTACCGGCAGAACGTGGTATGGGATCGTCTGCAGCTACAGCGGTCGCTATCGTTCGCGCTTTTTTTGATTTATATGAAGAAAGGCTTGAACGCAAGCAATTGCTCCAACTTGCTGATATTGAAGAAGAAGTAACCCACCGAAGTCCTTCCGGTTTAGACGCGGCAACCGTCAGCTCAACATCACCACTCTACTTTGTCAAAGGACAAGCAGGTGTACCACTAAAAATGAACTTACAGGCAACAATGGTCATTGCTGATACAGGGATTAAGGGCGCCACCAAGGAAGCAATCATTGCTGTCAAACATGAGTTAGATACTAACCATAGTACAGCGTTAAGCCATATTAATCATTTGGGAAAACTGGTTAATTTAGCTAAGGATTATTTGAGTAATAATGAGGCAATGAGCCTTGGAATCGCACTTAATAGCGCACAAAATGACCTGGCTGCATTAAATGTTAGTGACGAACACTTGGACAGATTAATCGCTGCTGCTAACCATAATGGCGCATTAGGAGCTAAAATAACAGGCGGTGGCCGTGGCGGTTGCATGTTTGCGATTACCAGAACCGCGCTTGGAGCCAGAAAACTAGCAGGAATTTTAAAAGATAATGGTGCCAAGCAAGTATGGTTACAACCACTTGGGGATACGGAGGAAACAAATTAATGATCACCGCACGTGCACACACTAATATTGCGTTAGTTAAGTACTGGGGTAAAAAGGATCAAAAGCTGATCATTCCGCAAACGGATAGCCTTTCACTAACGTTAAATGAATTCTATGCTGATACAGGAGTTGAATTCAGAGACGACCTGACAGCTGATGACATTGAAATTGATGGTCAACCGGTCACTGGCCATTCTGCCGAAAAGGTTAAGGACTTTCTCGATCATATTCGGCAAATTAGCGGCAACCACAATTACGCCAAGGTTATTTCCACTAACCATGTACCAGTATCTGCAGGGTTGGCGTCTTCCGCTTCAGCATTTGCTGCTCTTGCAACTGCGGCTAGTAAGGCAGCCGGACTGAATCTCGACCGACGCTCTCTTTCTCGTCTTGCCCGTCGCGGCTCGGGGTCAGCTACACGCTCCATTTATGGTGGCCTTGTTGAGTGGCACCGGGGAACCGATGATCAATCTTCCTTTGCTGAACCGATTATGGAAAAAGTCGATTTTGGAATTGAAATGATTGCAATCCTAATCAATACCACTAAGAAAAAGATTTCAAGTCGCCAGGGAATGCAATCAAGTGTTGAGTCTTCACCTTATTACCCTACTTGGCGAAAAGTTGTTGCTCATGACATGGTAGCAATGAAGGAGGCCATCTCAAACAAGGATATTGATCAGATCGGTCACATTGCTGAAGAAAATGCTCTTCGCATGCACGCTTTGACCCTTTCAGCTGATCCGGGGTATACCTATTTTAATGGTGATACGATCCACGCAATTCAGGCAATTAATGACTTGCGTTCACAAGGGGTGAGTTGTTACTATACTATGGATGCTGGTCCAAATGTCAAGGTGATTTACGATCAAAAAGATCGCAAAAAAATTGTTCAATATTTGGGGAACCTTTTCGGCAAGGAAAGGTTAATTATTTCACAGCCTGGACCAGGAGTAGAAATTATCGATAAATAGGATTTGATTGAGAGGTTATGTAAAATTGATTACTGAAAAAGCACCCGGCAAACTTTATATTGCTGGTGAATACGCTGTTGTGGAAAATGGTTATCCGGCAATCCTAGTAGCATTGGATCAATTCGTCACTTGTTCAATTGAAGAAAGTGCTGCAGAAGTTGGTAAAATCATTAGTCGACAATACCACAATAATGCTTTACAGTGGCATCGTCTTGGAGAACAAATGGTTGTTGATAATCGTGATAACCCGTTCTCTTATATTTTATCCGCAATTAAGGTAACTGAAGAGTATGCCCGGAGTTTTGCTCGCGAATTGCGAATATTTGATCTACATATTGATAGTCAGCTAGATAGCGACTCGGGAAAGAAATATGGTCTTGGCTCTTCCGCTGCTGTTACGGTTGCCACGGTAAAAGCCCTTTGTCGTTTCTATAACCTGCCCGTTACTAAGGATGAGATTTTCAAACTAGCAGCGATTGCTCACTTTGAAGTTCAAGGGAACGGATCATTGGGAGATGTGGCGGCCTCCGTTTATGGCGGTTGGATTGCCTACCATTCATTTGACCGTCAATGGCTTGCTCAACAGCGGAAATATCTTGATTTGAGAACTCTCGTTGATTTACCATGGCCCGATCTCAAGATTGAATCCTTAAAGGCCCCAAGCAACCTTCAACTCCTCATTGGATGGACAGGCAAGCCGGCCTCAACCTCGCAATTAGTTGATAAGATTTCCCTATTCAAAGCCCGGCAACAAAAAGAATACCGACAGTTTTTGGAGGACAGCAAGCACTGCATTCAGCGAATGGTTGATGGCTTTCACAATGCTGATTTAGAATCAATCAAAAACGAGATCCGGTATAACCGGGAACTATTAAAACAACTCGGTACGAATTCCGGTGTTCATATCGAGACACCCGTCCTAAATAAACTCTGCGAGATTGCTGAGGATTTTGGCGGGGCAGCAAAGACATCCGGTGCCGGTGGTGGTGATTGCGGAATCGTTGCTATTGATCGTGATAGCAACTTCAAGTTAGTATTAAAAAAATGGGCAGCAAATAAGATCGAACAACTACCCCTTTCAGTTCACTTCATCGAAAACGTTAAGGGTGAGATCAAACACCACCTCATCAAAAAATAATAATTAATGATAAAAGAGTGTGATAATTGATCGATCATGATTCAAAGGTCACACTCTTTTAGTTAATTTTAAATGTTATTAATTCAGAAAGTTTATTTAAGGAGAGAAACTATGGAATCAAGTCATGCCCAACGAAAAAATGAGCATCTTTCGTTAGCAACTAAGCTTTATAACCAGGTCCATACTAATTCATTTAATAGTATGCAGGTCATTCATAAAAGTCTTCCAGAAATTAGCCTTAATCAAGTAAATCCCGTTACTAACTGTGGAAATTTAAGACTCGCGTTCCCCTTTTTTATTGAAGCAATGACTGGTGGCAGCCAGAATGCACTTAAAATCAACCAGGAACTGGCAACTGTTGCTAAAAAGCACCACCTCGCAATGGCACTTGGCTCAGCAAGTATTATTTTTCATGATCCAGCCGCTAAAAAAAGTTTTAAGATTGTCCGTGACGTTAATCCAGATGGAATTATTATTGCCAACCTAAGCGCCAAAGCGAGTCTCGAACAGGCAAAAACAGTTATTGACTTACTAGGCGCCAATGCTCTTGAACTCCACATTAATACTACTCAAGAATTAATTATGGATGACGGCGATCGTGATTTTCATTGGCTAACTAATATTGAATCTCTGGTTAACCACCTTAATATTCCAGTCATAGTTAAGGAAGTTGGTTTTGGCATGGATAGTTCAACAATTAACCAGCTGCAATCAATCGGTGTCTCCATAATTAACGTTAGTGGTCGTGGAGGAACTAACTTTGCTGCCATTGAAGATCGACGAAACCATACAGCAGATTTTAGTTTTCTCGACCAGTGGGGACAAACAACCCTAGAATCAATGTTAGAAGCACGGGAAGCACGAACTAAGGATACCCAAATTATTGCTTCTGGCGGGATCTGTTCCCCACTAGACGTTATTAAGGCAGGAATCTTAGGAGCCAATGCTGTTGGCGTTGCCGGCTATTTTCTTAATATTCTTATTCGCGATGGAATTGATGCCCTTGATAAAGAACTTACTAGTTGGCAAATAGCCCTTCCTCGACTTCTCGCCCTTCTTGGTTGTAAATCCTTTAACGAGCTACCATCAACTAATTTTGTCTTACATGGTGAAGAATTCGAATATGCTCAACAACGCAATTTAATTTAAGGATGGTGATCATAGAATGACAGCGTATCAAAACATTCTTTTTGACCTTGACGATACACTATTAGATTATGGAGCTGCCGAAAGCCACGCCTTAAAACAACTCTTTAGTGATTTTAACCTGAAATTAACACCAACCGTTAAACAAACATTTCAAAATTATAATGTCGGGATGTGGCAACGGTTTGAACGAAATGAACTCACCTGGGATCAACTTATGGAACACCTCTTTGCCGACTATTTTAAGGCTTACCACCAGCTAAATGTTCCTGGTAGAGAGACAATTCAAACCTACCTTAAATACCTCAGTAACAATCATCAACTTGTTTCCGGAACGCGAACGGTAATGGAGTACCTAAAGCAAAATAAATACCACGTATATGCCGTTACCAATGGGCAAAAGATAGTGCAAGATCAGCGACTGAAGGATGCTAAATTACTTCAATATTTTGATGATATTTTTATTTCACAAGTGATTGGGCTTCAAAAGCCGAACAAAGAAATGTTCGATTTTGTGCTTCAACACATTAACGGTCATCGTAATAACACTTTAATGATTGGAGATTCATTAAGTTCTGATATTCAAGGCGGCATTAACGCTCATCTTGATACAGTCTGGTTCAACCCCCATTCATTGCATAATTCAACCCGCTTAAAGCCAACCTTTGAAATCCACCGTTTAACCGAGCTTAAAGCAATTCTTTAAAAAGAAAAAGATGTGATGAATTTTTCATCACATCTTTTTTATTACTACTTAATCAGGTAATTAACTAAACCAACTTTAGTCATCCCATCAGTAGCAATTTTCTTCAAAGCTTCAGCTGACTTAGTCATTGCTTCACTTTCACGTTCATTTAATGGAACTTCGATAACCTTTGAAATACCAGATGCATTAATAACAGCTGGAGTTCCAAGATAGTTATCCTTAATACCATATTCACCATCAATGTAAGCACCAACTGGTAATACAGCATTTTCATCCCGTAGAATTGCCCGCGTAATTCTCATTAAGCAAGTTGCAACACCATATGCAGTAAAGCCTTTGCGGTTGATGATTTCGTAAGCCTTGTGACGTACGTCATCTTCAATCTTTAGCAATTCATCATTACTGATGCCTTGTTCTTCACAGATTTGAAGAAGTGGCTTCCCACCAACTGTTGCACTAGAATATGCAGCAAATTCTGAATCACCGTGTTCTGCCATCACATTAGCACTAATATCAAGTGGACTAACTCCCAACTTCTTTGCTAACGCAACACGTAAACGTGCTGAATCAAGCGAAGTACCGGATGAAATAACCCGGCTAGCAGGTAATCCTGAAATCTTTTGAACTGCATAAGTTAAAACATCAACTGGGTTTGTTGCAAGTAAAAGAATTCCGTCGAAACCAGTAGCCATAATACTCTTCGTAATTTGCTTCATGATTTCAAGGTTCTTTCCAACTAAGTCAAGGCGAGTTTCACCTGGCTTTTGGGCAGCCCCAGCACAAATTACAACTAGGTCTGCATCTGCACAAGCATCGTAATCAGCTTGATAAACTTGCTTTGGGGCAGTGAAAACAGTTGCGTCTTCTAAATCGAGGGCGTCACCTTCAGCTTGTTCCTTTGACAAGTTAACAATTGCTAATTCCTCAGCCAACCCTTGTTGAACTAATGCATAAGCATAAGCTGAACCAACTTGTCCGTCACCAACAAGAACAACTTTTTGATGATTTTTTGACATAATTCAGTTTCTCCTTAATGATAAATTAAATTACATGAATAAGTGGGCGTAGATTGGAACCAAGATATCCATTGCTAATGAAATAATCAGAACAGAAACACCAGCCATGGCACCTTGAATTTCACCAAGTGAAAGAGCCTTAACAGAACCAACGGTGTGCCCTGCAGAACCTAAACCTAAACCAGTAGCAACAGCTGAAATCTTCTTCAAACCAAGAACCTTAATAAGGAATTCGGCCAAAGCATAGATAACAACGGCGTTAAGGATACATGCCATTGCAGTAACGGCTGGAACACCATGAACACCAGCAGCAATTGGCATGGCAACAGCAGTGGTTGCGGCTTGTGGCAACATTGATGCAGTTGAAGCGGCAGAAAGGCCGAATAACTTACATACAAGGTTGATAAGGAACAATGAAATAAATCCACCAACGAAGCAGATTACGATAATATCGAACCAGTACTTCTTGAAAATGTTGTTAACACGGTAAACTGGAATAGCGAAGGCCATAGTAGCTGGGTTCAAGAACCAGAAAATCATGTTACCACCAGGAAGGTAGAACTTCTTGTAAACAGCAGCGGTAGTGGAACCAGTACCCTTAGCCCAAATTGCTAAGACAACGATACCAAGTACCATCCCAACAAGTAATGGGTTAAAAAGGAAGAATCCATTACTAATCTTTGTTAACCACATACCAATTAGGTAAACAATCAATGAAATGAAGATACCAGTAAATGGTAATGCTAGATTTGTAACAATCGTATTAGCCATAATTATTGTGCCTCCCTAGTCTTCTTTAGTACCAGTGATCTTGTGGTGAATGCTCATAACAAGGGCACCAACGTAGGCAATAACAACAAGAATGATAATCGTAGCAATAATAATTACGATAACGTCTTGAAGTCCTTCCTTCTTCATGATGTCAAGGTGAGCAGCTAATTGGATACCTGATGGAACGAACAGGAATGCAATTAGTCCGATCATAAAGTCACCAAACTTAGCAACTTGGTGAAGCTTAACAATATGAGTAGCCAACAGAATGTAAAGCAATACCATACCAATTAAAGGAGTTGGTACAACAAAGCTCTTTGGAAAAAGATCAGAGATCAATTGAGAAACAAATAAAATAGCAGCAAAGATTCCCATTTGAACATAAATGTTGGAATCCTTAGGTTGTTTGTCCTTTTCCATAACTTATTCCCTCCCACAGAAATAAAAATAAATTTTGTTCGGTACCGTTTTCACAGTGCCTCTTCAGTTATTTAATTTACACTTTTTTTACTATTTGTGTTGAATTTCACACTTAAATAGCCATATTTAAGGATGAGATGCCCTAACCAATAGATGAAATGCCCTCAAGATTGTTAATTTATTTACAATTAGTTACTATATCAATCGATCTTTAACCATTAATCCTTTACTAATTCTTTTCTAATTTACTGTTATAACAGCTGTTTTACTATCTTCCATCTACTTTGTACATTACTGATCGAATGATTAACAGGAACCGGGGCAGAAAAACAAAATATTTTTCTGCCCCGGTTCTTATTTTTTAATATTCTAAAACTATTAAAGTATAATCGCAGGAATTTAATTTGCTAACTATACTCCTAATGCCTTCTTGGTGGTAGCAACAAATGACCGGCTCACAGGAACTTTACTCCCGTCATCAAGAGTTAGTTCGTAAGTATGATTAAAACTTGGTTGCAGTTCATGAACCTTATTAAGGTTAACAACAAAACTGCGGTGAACCCGAATAAACCTGTTAGGATCTAACAAATTAATAATACTATTGAGAGTTTGCTTACTAACGATCTCCTGATCTTCGGTATGAACAATAGCTTTCCCCGCTTGTGCTTGAATATAAAGAATATTTCGCTTCTGAATGACAATTGTTCGTTCATCATTAGTTAGTGAAATTCGCGGATTTCTTTGTTGAACAGTTACTCCTCGACTGCCATTCTGGTTATCCATTAGTCTAACGACCCGTTTGACGGCATCATTAATCCGCTCTGCTTCAAAAGGCTTCAAAACATAATCGATTGCGTCCGCCTCAAAGGCATCTAATGCATATTGGTCATAAGCAGTGGCAAAAACAATGTAGGGACAATTTCTCTTTTTCTTCAAGCTCTTGGCAAATGCCATCCCACTACCATCATCCAACTGAATATCCAAGAAGATTAAATCCGGCCGATTATTTGCCACTTCTTCGCGAGCAGAATTAATTCCATCAGCCTCATTTATTTCGTCAATCAGGTCATTTTGTTCTAATAGGTAGCTAAGCTCGTCACGTGCTAATGGTTCATCATCCACAATTAAGACTTTCATTTACTTGTCCTCCCTTTTTGGTAAATGGAATGGAGATACTGACTGTTGTCCCCTGATTACTACTGGTAAAGTGAAGGCCGCTTTTCTTGTCATACAACCCGATTAATCGCTGGTTCAAATTATGCAACGCAGTCCCTGAACCATGCTTAGACGGGACTGCCTGTTGGCCGAGACGCTTTATCAAGTCTGGTGAGATTCCCTGACCATTATCTTTGACCGTAATTATTAACCGGTCTTTTTGCTGATAGACATCAATGATCACGTAATTACCGATTTTCCGTTCCCCAAACGCGTGCTTTAATGCGTTTTCCACCAAAACCTGAATCGTAAACGGTGGCAGTAAAACATCATCACTAACAGTTGTATGCAACTGAACGTCGTACTTATCTGGGAAGCGAGTCATTTCCAAACTAAGATAGGCATTAACCTGTTGACGTTCTTGAGCTAAAGTAATTTGCGTTTCTCGAGCACCGACTAAGTTTGAGCGGAAATAGGTACTTAACTGCAGGAGCAACTGACGCGCCTTATCACTGTCTCGTCGCATCATTGCACTAATCGTATTAATCGCATTAAAGAAAAAGTGCGGGTTAACCTGTGCCTGCAGTGACTTGATTTCGGCATCACGAACCAACTTAGCCTGCATTTCGGCATTCCCTAAAGCAATTTGGTTAGCAAAGATTTCTCCCAAACCGGTTGCCAATTGAATTTCAACCGGCGTTAGCTTCCAACTATCGGTGTAATACATTTTTAAAGTTCCGGCCACACTATCATCAACCCGTAACGGAACAACAATCGATGCCTGTAAGGGACAGTCGATATGGGAACAGCCAATCTCTTCAGCATTTCGTGCAACCTTTACCTGACCGCTCTGAATGACTGATTCAGAGAGCGTTGTCACCATTGTTTCCCCCGAAATATGATGATCACTCCCCGCACCAATATGGGCAAGGATCGTATTCCGATCAGTGATGCTAATTGCGTCAAAGTTCGTGTATTTTTTGATGATCCGAACTACTTGCTGGGCTGATTTAACATTAAGACCGTTACGGAAATAAGGCAACGTTTGATTGGTTAACTTCAGTACCGAGTGGGTCTGCGTAGCCCGGGTTTCTTCTTCCTGACGAAGGTACATCGTAATAATCGAAATGAAAATTGATGTCCCTAGCGAACTGATTAAGATCATTGGAACCGCAATATAACGAACCAATAACCACCCCGTTGGACTAAACAGAAAGACGAAAATCATCTGAATTGATTCCATCGACAAACCAACAACAAAGCTTCGCCACGGTGTCATAACAGTAAATGAACTATTTTTATCCTTATATAGATAACCAGACAGTAACCCAATCAGTGTTGAACTAGGAATATAAAACCAAGCCTCACTGGCAAATCCAGCTTGAAACGCCCGGTGAAGACCAGCAATCAAACCAACTGAACCACCAACCCATGGTCCGCCAACAATTCCCGCCGTAGTTACTGCAAGAATTCTGGCATTGACAACCGAATAATCATGAGAAACAGCCGTTAATAAAACTTTATTATGCAGTTCATTAGCCGGGTCAATTTCAATCCCCGTAATATTTGCCATAATTGCAAATAAAGAAAATATTACCACTAATTGGAGCTTTGCCGTCAGTGTTTGGGCAAAGAGACAGCGACGAAACGCTGGAATGTTAACCAAGAGGAAAGCACAAATAATAACAAAGCCGACCCGCTCGGTCATTAAGATTGTTAGATATAACATGCGCTTATTAACTCCAATTATTGTTGTGTTCCGGTATTAATTACTGGTTGCGTTCCCCGTTCACTAATGATCGCCACCATAATGTTATTAATAATTTGCAAACGCTGTTCGTCCGTTAATTCTAGATTTGCTTCCTTAGCCAAGCGATCTATTGCATCCTCAGTAATTGATACTGCTCCTTCAACAATAATCTTGCGGGCAGATAAAATTGCGGACGATTGTTGCTTTTGTAGCATTGCACTAGCAATTTCGGTTGCATAAGCAAGGTGGGTCAACCGCGTTTCAACGATTTTTACCCCAGCAACATTTAACCGTTCCTGTAATTCGCTTGCTAACCGGTCAGATACTTCAGTTGGGTTGCTTCGAAGCGTTAATGCATCCTCATTTTCAAATGTATCATAAGGGTATTCACTGGCAACGTGACGAATAGCTGACTCACTTTGAATTTGAACAAATTGTTCATAGTCATCAACCGAAAAGAGTGCCTTGGCAGTATCAACTACCTTGAAGACAATTACCGCAGCAATTTCAACCGGATTCCCCTTTGAATCATTAACCTTGAGGATTTGACTATTAAAGTTCCGCACCCGAAGAGAAACCGGTTCCTTATCAGTAAACGGTACCGTCATAAATAATCCAGCATCACGAATTGTTCCGATGTAATTACCAAAGAACGTTAATGCCTTGGCTTCGTTAGGCTGAATAATCGTTAGACTACTTGAAAGAACTAAAATAAGGACAACTAACACAACCCCGATTACCATGCTTAACAGGTGACCAAAGCGAAAGCCGCTATATATAAGCCAGAGACCGACCAATCCGCCAAGAATTGCTATTAATAATCCTAAATAACCATTAACATGAAATGCTTGTTTTTCTTTCATTTTATTTAACTCCTCTAAAATCTTAACCCCTTTGGATAGAAATTTTTCACCGTCTTTTGCACTAATTTTCCAAATCCACAGGAGTGCTTATCGCAAACTAACAAATACCAGCCACTAGCTAACTCTTTATCAATTGTGATCGTATCACCGTGGACGTATTGACGCCACTGCTCTTCACTCAATTCAAGCGTTTTTTTTGCTTCAGTCGGCGTTAACGCTAAGGCTAATGCTAGTGATGGTTCAAATCGTCGTTTCTTAAATGTTCCAAGATGTAATCCTGGCCGGAGAATATTAAGATCATCAATTTCACTAATTCCAGCTGGCAAGTCATATAGCTGCTCGCCAAACAAAACTAATCTGGTAGGTTGATAATTAGGAATAACCGAATCCTGGAAATTAGTAAATAATTCTTGCTGATCCTTAGTTAAAGCATATGAATTTGAGTGCTTTTTCTTTCGCCGCTTCTTCCGTAAAGGCTTTTCAGCAACAGGAGTACCATAACGGAACTTGGCAACAAAATGTCCTTCACCTTTGATATGATGAGGAAAAAGACGAATTGCCTTTGCTAATTCTGGATTACCATCTGCCCATTCTGGACGACCATGATCCATCCCCGGGTAAGCTTTAACTTCCTCCATTTGCATTTCAGAATAATTTTTAAGAATCCAACTAGCATTTTGTTCATCTTCTTCCGGAGCAAACGTACAAGTTGAATAAACCAAAATTCCACCCGGCTTTAACATTTTGATCGCTGAAGCAATAATTTTTTGCTGACGATTAGCGCATTCCGCCGGATAATCTGTATTCCAGTACTCAATCCCAGCTGGTTCTTTTCTAAACATCCCCTCGCCAGAACATGGAGCATCAATTAATATCCGGTCAAAAAACTTGGGAAACTGCTTTTCAAGTTTTTCTGGACTTTCATTTGTCACCACTGTATTACGAGTGCCCCACCGTTCCAAATTTTCCGCTAAAATTAGGGCCCGTTTCCGAAAGATCTCATTAGCAACCAATAATCCTTGATCCTTCATTAAAGAAATTAGGTGGGTCGATTTTCCTCCTGGCGCTGCACAGAGGTCGAGAACCCGTTCTCCTGGTTGCGGATCAACTACTTCTCCTACATACATTGCAGAAGGTTCCTGACTATATACCCAGCCAGTAACATGATCCAAGGACTTTCCATTAACTTGACCATAATATCCAGTAGGTACATACGGCACTTTCCCTTTAGCCTGACTAATTGTCTTCTGCGGCAAGCCATCTTTCAGCGGGTTAACCCGAAAACCACTAAGGCTTTGTTCGTTCAACGCTGCTAAAAAAGCTGGGGCCTCATCCCCCAATAGTCGCTGATACTTAGTTTTAAATGCACTTGGTAGCTGCATTCTCTTAATCACTCCATCAATTTAATCTTAAACAAATTATAACTTATTTTAACCCGTTCCTAAACATTTCCCGGAAGCATTCTTGGAATTCATTTAACTTTTTCTTAATTCCAGGTATAATAGTTAATTATTCGTAATAAAGGGAAGTGACACGCTTAATGGATCAACACCTAATTGCCATCGATTTAGATGGAACTACTCTCAATAATCGGTCAAAATTAACCGCTGAAACAATTAATACGTTGCGGAGTGCTGCCAAAGACGGCCACATTGTTAGTATTATCACCGGACGACCTTACCGAATTGCTCAACACATTTACGATCAAATCGGCATTCAAACGCCAATGGTCAACTTCAATGGTGCGCTAACCCATATTCCCCACCAAAACTGGGATAAAGAATATGAAATTGAATTAACAAAAGAATTAGCGTTAGACCTTCTGGCACATAGAGACGAATTGGGAATTGATACCATTACCGTTGAAAGTAAGGATCATTTCTGGGCGAACCAGGCAACTAAGGACGTCCCTGAATTTCTTCCTAACCGTCTTAAACCCAGTCAATTACTGAGTAAAAGGAATCTCAGTGACAATCCAATCGCAATGACAATTGAATATCAGCCAGGCAGTAAAAAGAAAATTATCCGAGCTGTCAACGAAAAATACGGTGACTTCGTTGAACCTCGGGTATGGGGCGGCCCGTATAATATTCTTGAACTAATTCACCGCGGTACTCATAAGGAATCAGGAATGTTCTATATTGCTAAGCAGTACGGAATTGACCGTACCCATATTATTGCCTTTGGGGACGAGAAGAACGATCAAGAAATGATTGCCGCTGCTGGTCGTGGTGTTGCAATGAATAATGCAATTCCCGAAATTAAGGCAATTGCAGATGACGTGACCCCAATTGACAACGAACATAATGGTCTCGCAGAATACTTAAAAGACTACCTGAAATTAGCTTAAAAACCGATATAGTTAAAAAACAACCTAAGATTAACTCAAAACGAGAATAATCTTAGGTTGTTTTAGTTTAAATGGATTAACTTAAAAATGATTAAACTTCAGGATCACCGGTAAATTTACCAACAACTGGCAAATCTTCAAGAACCCGCTTCATATGAAGTGAGCGTTGAATTGCAGCGCTGACGTCATGACCTGCTAAGTTGCCATGATGCTTACCGTTACGCCAAGCCGGAACATTACTGACATCATAAACTGTTCCATCAATTGCGACATAAGCTGGGTTGCCATCTTGGCCATTGTATTTTGCAAGTTCTTCAGCAGTAAAGATTCTTGTAGTCATACTAAAATATTCCTCCCGATACTCATTGTTGTTTTTATTATAGCACTTTTAATTTACCGATTAAGGCAATCTCAATTAGTACTTACTGGTAATAAGACAATAATAAGATGAAAATTAATTTTGTTGTAAATAATAGCTATATTACATAACAATTGTCAAAAATATTGTTATAATATAAAAGAAGGTGATTCTGCAATCACTTTCGCTAAATACTTCTACTTGGGGATCACGGTGTGTTATGTTATCGCGATCCTCAATTTTTATTTGATCAAACTGTCTAAAAAGGTAACGATGTAATACAGTAAAATTGCAGCGATAATAAGGGAAAGAACATCTCTAACCTGGCGCCAAATGTTTTTCTTCATTCCATAACCCCCTCGAATCAATATTTCATATTATACACCACCTTTTCAACTCAATCGCTAAACTTTTAATTGCATTTTAAGTTAAGGCGTGTATAATACGTTGTCAAATAGGGATTAATAATCCTAAAGCAAAATAATCGATGTCAGTGAGCATCATTTTGGAGGAATTAAATATGGAACAGACAAGTAATCATGTCGGCCAAGCAATGACTAAAAACCAGAAATGGGTCCTAGCATCTACTGCATCCGGATTTTCATTAGAAAACATGGATATTATGTTTTTGTCATTTGCCCTTGCACCAATTATCGCCAGCCTCCATATCTCAAGTACGGCTGCTGGGTGGATTGGTTCTATTACTAACCTTGGAATGTTAGCGGGCGGTGCGATTTTCGGCCTTGTCGGTGATCGGATCGGTCGTGTAAAGACATTCACTTACACGATCTTTATTTTTGCCTTGGCAACGGCCGCAATGTTTTTCGCCCACTCATTGCCAGCAATTTACATTTGCCGTTTTCTGGCTGGTATTGGTGCCGGTGGTGAATATGGTGTAGGAATTGCATTAATTGCTGAAAATTTTGAACCTCACCTTATTGGTCGATTGACTTCTGTTGCGGCCATCGGTGGTCAGGTTGGTGCAATTTTTGCTGCTATAATGGCAGCCTACATCATTCCCAATTTTGGTTGGAACGCGCTTTTTCTTTTAGGAATTATTCCAGTAATTCTAACTTTCTTCATCCGGCGTCACGTTCACGAAAGTCAAGAATTTATTGTCGCCCATAAAAAGACAATCGCTAATCACCAAAGAATTTCTGTGAGTCGTCTCTTTGCTACACCACGATTAGCCCTGCAAACCCTTGGCTTAATGGTAATGACAATTGTTCAAATTGCTGGATACTTTGGCCTAATGAACTGGCTACCATCAATTGTGCAAAAGCAACAAGGACTGTCCGTTTCGGGATCATCAATTTGGATGATTGCTACCATCATTGGAATGAGTATTGGGATGATGGTCTTTGGGACAGTAATGGATAATTGGGGTCCACGTTGGGCCTTCGGTATCTTCCTTCTTGGTTCTGCTACGGTAATGTTCACCATCCTCATGGTCCAAAGTTCAATTGCCCTCATTCTTGCTGGTGCATTAATTGGTTTCTTCTCTAACGGAATGTTTGGCGGCTATGGTGCAGTTATCAGTCAACTTTACCCAACTGCCATTCGTTCTACAGCTAACAGTATCATTATGAATGTTGGTCGAGCAATTGGTGGATTCTCATCAGTAGTTATTGGATTGCTGATGGACCATTATTCATTAGGAGTAACAATGGGCTTCTTATCAGCACTTTACATTCTCAGCTTCATCGTTATGTCTTCATTGCCGGGAATGCGGAAACTCGCTAATCATTAACAATAAACTAAAATAAGGTTCAGAGTTCGAATCGGTTACGAACTCTGAACCTTTTTTATATTGATAATAATTTACTTCTCGTCGACTTCTTCATCGGTCTTCAGAACCGCCATGAAGGCTTCCTGAGGAATATCAACTTTACCAACGGCCTTCATCCGCTTCTTTCCACGCTTTTGCTTTTCAAGTAGCTTAGCTCGCCGATCAGGATCACCTGTATGAATTCGTGCAGTAACATCTTTCCGGTAAGCCTTAATATTAGTTCTGGCAATAATTTTTGAGCCGATTGCTGCCTGAATTGGAATTTCAAAGTTTTGCCGTGGAATAATCTTCTTAAGCTTAGAAGTAATATCACGACCCCGTTCTGCAGCAAAGTCCTTATGGGCAATAAAGCTTAATGCATCAACCTTATCACCATTTAGCAAAATATCAATCTTCACTAACTTGCTTGGCTTATAGTCGTCAATTTCATAGTCAAGAGATGCATAGCCACGAGTCGAACTCTTCAGCTTATCAAAGAAGTCAAAGATAATTTCTGACAATGGAATATGATAGATTACGTTTACCCGCGTATCGCTTAAGTATTCCATCGTTTCAAAAATTCCCCGTTTTCGCTGACAAAGCTCCATTACCGGTCCAACATAATCATTTGGAACCATGATTGAAGCTTTCACATAAGGTTCCTTAATGTCCTTAATCGATGAAGCATCTGGCATTTCAGCCGGGTTTTCCACTTCTTTTGTGGTTCCATCAGCTAAGTCAACATGGTAAGTAACAGATGGCGCTGTGGTAATTAAATCAAGGTTAAATTCTCGTTCAAGCCGTTCTTGAACTACATCCATATGCAACAAGCCTAAGAAACCGCAACGGAACCCAAAGCCTAACGCTTGTGATGATTCAGGTTCAAAAGTCAACGCTGCATCATTCAGCTGCAATTTTTCTAAAGCATCCCGTAAATCATTAAATTTAGCATTATCGGTTGGGTATAAACCAGCATAAACCATTGGCGTCATTTGCCGATAGCCTTCTAGCGGTTTAGCAGTCGGATTATTAGCATCCGTAACGGTATCACCGACCCGAGTATCCTTAATATCCTTAATTGCAGCGGTAATATAACCAACATCACCAGCCATCAGAACATCCCGGGCTAATGGTTTAGGGGAGTTAATCCCGACTTCAGCAACTTCATACTCGGTACCACTGTTCATTAACCGAATCTTATCACCCTTTTTTACAGTTCCTTCAAATACCCGAACACTAAGAACTACTCCGCGGTAATCATCATATTTTGAGTCAAAGATCAAAGCCTTTAATGGGGCTGTCAGATCGCCGGTTGGTGCCGGAACCTTCTTCACAATTTCTTCTAGGACTTGATCAACTCCTAAACCAGTCTTTGCACTAACATCTAGCGCATCGTCTGTATCAAGGCCAATCTCGTCTTCGATTTGCTTCTTTGTGCCTTCAGGATCCGCAGATGGCAGATCAATCTTGTTAATTACCGGTAAAATTTCCAAATCATTATCCAAAGCCAGATAAACGTTTGCTAAGGTTTGCGCTTCCACTCCCTGAGTAGCATCAACGACTAACACTGCCCCTTCACAGGCAGCCAATGATCGCGAAACCTCATATGAAAAGTCAACGTGCCCTGGAGTATCAATCAAATGAAAAATATAGTCTTGTCCATCCTTAGCATGATAGGTTAGGGCAACTGCATTCAACTTGATGGTAATCCCCCGTTCACGCTCTAAAGGCATATCATCAAGGACCTGATCCTTCATTTCCCGCTTACTAATTGAATCCGTCATTTCCAAAATACGGTCGGCAAGGGTTGATTTACCGTGATCAATGTGGGCCACAATTGAAAAATTACGGATCCGTTTTTGCCGTTCTTTCATCTCATCAAGATTCATTGTCATGAATTAGTTCACTACTTTCTAAACTTGTAAATACTAATACTAGTATACCAAAGACTATCCGCGCTTGAAAAGCTAATCAAACCAGCATTTAACAATGCCAAATGAAATAGAATAAGCCAGTAATCCCGCTTCAAAAGTCGGATATTACTAGCTTATTTTAATTCTTTACTTATCTTCAAATGCATCCCGAAGCTTGTCAAGAACGGTTTTCTTAACTCCTTTGACGTCTTCACCACTAGCAGCAGCAAAGGCCATCATTGCCTCTTTTTGACGTTTATTAAGACTCTTCGGTGTATGAACGTGAACAGTAACATGTTCATCCCCGTTACCATTACCGTTCAAGTGGGGAACACCCTTGCCCCGGAGACGGAAGTTCGTTTCAGATTGAGTACCGGCAGGAATCTTAAGATTAACATCACCATGAACAGTCTTGACCTTCACTTCATCACCTAATGCGGCTTGAGCAAATGAAATGTCTTGATCAATATAGATTGTTGAACCATCACGCCGGAATTCCCGGCTTGGTGTTACGCGGAAAACGATGTAAAGATCACCATAAGGGCCACCGTTTTCACCAGCATCACCTTGGTGCTCTAATCGCATTTGCTGACCGTCATCAATTCCCGCAGGAACCTTAACCTCTAATTCATGTCGCTCATGAATATGCCCAGAGCCATGGCACTTAGTACATTGATCTTCTGGCTTAATGATCTTACCAGTCCCATTACATTCGGGACAGGTAGTTTGAGTTTGAATATTACCAAGGGGTGTCCGCCGTACGGTAAGAATGACCCCACTACCATGACAACGTGAACATGTTTCGGGAGACTTTCCAGGTTTAGCGCCACTCCCTTTGCAGACATCACATTGGGCGTCCCGTTCATATTTGATTGTTGTGGTCTTGCCAAAAACAGCATCCATAAAGTCTAATGTCATTGAATATTGCAAATCACGGCCCTGACGTGGTGCCGTAGGATCTGCTTGACGACGACCGCCACCACCAAAGAATTGGCTAAAGATATCACCAAAATCACCACCGGCAAAGTCACCATAACCTTGTTGACCGCCGAAGCCACCAAAGCCTTGGCCTGCCCCTGTATTTGGCCCTGCCGAACCAAACTGATCATATTGAGCACGCTTTTGTGGATCACTCAGCACTTCATGCGCTTCATTAATCTTCTTAAACTTCTCTTCAGCACCAGGTTCATGGTTAATATCCGGGTGGTATTTTGCTGCAAGTTTTCGGTAAGCCCGATTAATTTCCTTTTCAGAAGCATCCTTTTTTACACCTAGGATGTCGTAGTAACTTTCTTCTGCCATACGGATCCTCCATTTATATTGCTTGTTTAGTTATACCATAGATGGTAAACGAAAGTAAAAGCCAAAGTCCTTTTCTCCGGCCTTTGGCTTTTAACAATTGTTTATTAACGGCTGATAGAATTACTTCTTGTCATCTGGAGTAACATCCTTAAAGTCACCATCAACGGTCTTGCCATCATCGGAACCAGAATTATTATTGTTTCCGTTAGTACCATTGTTACCGGCATTACCAGCTTGACCGCCTTGAGCACCTTGGGCTTGTTGATAAAGCTTTACGCTAAGATCTTGGATAACCTTATTTAATGCGTCCTTCTTAGCCTTCATATCGTCTAAGTTGCCGCTTTCCTTAGCCTTCTTCAAGTCGTCACGAGCACTTTCGGCCTTCTTGATATCTTCTTCAGGAACCTTACCCTTAACTTCCTTCAAAGTCTTATCTACTTGGAAGAGTTCTTGGTCAACTTCATTCTTCAAGTCAACCTCTTCCTTCTTCTTCTTATCAGCTGCTGCGTGTTCTTCAGCATCCTTCTTCATTCGTTCAATTTCTTCATCACTCAAGCCAGAGTTAGACTTAATGGTGATGTTTTGCTTCTTATGGGTTCCTTGATCTTCGGCAGAAACGTTAACAATCCCGTTCTTATCAATATCAAAAGTAACCTTAATTTGAGGAACACCACGAGGAGCAGCTGGAATGTCAGTAAGTTGGAAGTTACCTAAAGTCTTGTTGTCAGCTGCCATTGGCCGTTCACCTTGAAGAACGTGGATATCAACAGCTGATTGATTATCAGCAGCAGTTGAGAAGATTTGGCTCTTGGATGTTGGAATAGTAGTATTCCGATCGATTAACTTGGTGAAGACACCACCCATGGTTTCAATACCAAGTGAAAGTGGCGTAACATCAAGCAAAACAACATCCTTAACATCACCAGTAAGAACACCACCCTGGATAGCAGCACCGAGGGCAACCGCTTCGTCTGGGTTGATAGAGTGGTTAGGTTCCTTACCAGTTAATTCCTTAACCATTTCTTGAACGGCTGGAATACGAGTAGAACCACCATTTAGGATTACTTCATCAATGTCATCGAATGTTAAATCGGCATCCTTCAAGGCATTCATAACTGGTTGTTTAGTCCGTTCAACCAAATCATTAGTTAATTGGTTGAATTGTGCCCGGCTTAAGGTCTTTTCAAGGTGTAATGGACCATTTTCACCAGCAGAAATGAATGGCAGGCTGATTTGGGCTTCTTGAACACCAGATAAGTCCTTCTTGGCCTTTTCAGCAGCGTCCTTTAGCCGTTGAAGCGCCATCTTATCCTTAGACAAGTCAACGCCATTTTCTTCCTTAAAGCCATCAATTAACCAATCCATGATCTTCTTATCAAAGTCATCCCCACCAAGGTGAGTATCACCATTAGTTGAAAGAACTTGGAAGACACCGTCACCTAATTCAAGGATGGAAACATCAAAGGTCCCACCACCAAGGTCATAAACGAGGATCTTTTCATCCTTGTCTTTCTTATCAAGGCCATAAGCAAGTGATGAAGCAGTTGGTTCGTTAATAATCCGCTTAACGTCTAATCCGGCAATCTTACCAGCATCCTTAGTGGCTTGACGTTGAGCATCATTAAAGTATGCAGGGACAGTAATAACTGCTTGGCTAACTGTATCACCAATGTAATCTTCAGCGTACTTCTTCAAATATTGAAGAATCATTGCAGAAATTTCTTGTGGAGTATACTTCTTACCGTCAACCTCAACTGTGTATCCAGCTTCACCCATATGACTCTTAATTGATGAAATAGTATTAGGGTTAGTAATTGCTTGACGCTTTGCTACTTCACCAACTTGGGTTTCACCATTCTTAAATGAAACAACAGATGGAGTTGTCCGACTCCCTTCTGGATTTGTAATAATCTTTGGCTCGTTACCTTCCATAACGGCAACGGCGGAATTAGTAGTACCTAAATCAATACCAATAATCTTGTTACTTGCCATTGTTTATTCCCTCTCTTATTTTTATTGTGCAACTACAACCATTGCGGGACGCAGAACCCGATCCTTTAATTGATAACCAGCCTGTAGTACTTTTACCACTGTTTCAGCCTTCTGATCACCTTCCACCGGCACTGTTTGTACTGCCTGGTGAAGGGTCGGATCAAACGGCTTGCCGTCTGCTTCAATCTCAGTAATTCCGTGGTCCTTTAATGCACTAATTAAGTGGTCATGAACCATTTGGATCCCCTTCTTTAGCTGCTGACCATTTTCATCATGAACTTCAATCGTCAGTGCTCGTTTAAGGTTATCCAGAACAGGTAAAACAGATTTAGCTAAGTCTTGACCATCATACTTCAGTAATTGAGCACGCTCTTTCTTAAAGCGGGTAGTCATGTTCTGAATTTCTGCTTCAGCCCGCAAATACTTATCGTCTTTATCATCTAATTGCTGTTGCAAATCTTTAACTTGACTTTCTAATTTTGTCACTTTAGTTTGTAACTTTTTAGCATCAAACTGGTCGTTCTTTTCGGAAGCAGCACTTTTACTTTGATGCTTTGCTTCCTTACCTGTTTGCTTTGCAGCTTTGTCTTCTGCCAATCGACTCGCCTCCTATGAATCGTAGTAATGACGGTAAAAGTTTAAAAGTCGTTTTGCTAGCTCCTGACGGAATGCATTCACTAAACCAATCGTCCGTGAATAAGGCATCCTCGTTGGGCCTAGTACTGCAATAATGCCCTTACCATATTGGTCAACATCATAGGTTGCCGTGATCAAACTATAGTTATCTAAGGCCTTATCCTTAGAAATCTCAGAACCAATCTTAACGTTTACCCCATCATCAGAAACGTTTGAATCTAACAAATGCGATAATTGATCGTTATGGTCAAGCAAACTATACAGAGTTTGTAAGTCAACCGAATCATGCTTTTCCGAGAAATCTAAGAGGTTTAACCGGCCGCCAACAAAGAATTGCTCACGTGCTGCCCTTGACACGACACTATCAAAAAGATCCAAAAAGCCATCTGCACTTTGCATGTAGTGCATCACCCGAAGCGGAATATCATCATTCAGGCGTCTCATCACGTTAGCTAATGGCTGCCCTACCAGCTGGTCATTAATCATCCGAATAACTGCTTGAAGAGCATCTGTATTGTAATTTCGTGGTAACGTAAATGCCTGACTTTCGACATCACCGCTATCAGTAACTAAAATTGCGATCACCTTTCGATTACCTAACGGAACAACCCGAAAACCACTCAACCGAACATCAGCTTGTTCGGGCTTTAGTGTAAAGGCTGTATAGGAAGTAAGATCAGATAAAATATCAGCCGAGTGCGAAATGATCTCATCAATCTTTTGAAAACTTGTTCCTAGTGAATTTTGGATTACTACTAAATCGTTATCAGTAATAACCTCTGGATCAAGCAAATGGTCAACATAATAACGGTAACCCTTTTTAGAAGGTACCCGCCCTGAAGATGAGTGTTCCTTGGTAACAAAACCAGCTTCTTCAAGAACACCCATTTCATTTCGAACCGTAGCAGAGCTCACCTTAAAAGGTAATTTTTCTGCCAGGTGTTTTGAACCAACAGGTTGACCTGTTGCGGTATATTGACGTACAATCGCTTGCAGGATCTTGTTTTGACGCTGTGTTAGCATTTGTATCACTTCCCCTTTTAGCACTCTATAGGGTTAAGTGCTAAACACATGTATAATATAACAATCTGAATAGTAAAAGTCAAGAAACGTCAAATAAAATCTAGGAGTTTTTTAATGAAACATAAGAAGCAACGATATATTCAGCCAAGTGGTCCCGAAGATGCTATGCGGATTATTCAGAAGCTCTTCAATAGTTATCGGAATGCCCCGCTAACAAGGGAGTTGCTTGACTATCACAATAATTTGATTAATCGATTACAAACCGATATTCACGATGCCGTAGTTAAAGCCAATAACGATCGCCTTAGTAAAGAGCTTGATGAAATGACAGAAATCATGCGTCGCTGGATTTCAATTCGACTATCAAACCGGCCGTTCAACGCTAAAATGCGCCACTTTAAGTTAGTCACGGACGGCGGTATGAAGTTTAAACGACACATTCATAAAATTAGTCAATCAACTAATCATCGAGCAAGTCGTCATTGATAGTGGAAAAAGGGGGTTGTGACATAAGTTATATTACCTAGATAAAATACAAACGACGCAGTACACAAATGGGATTCAGTGCTCGGAAAATCCGAACGCTGAATCCCTATTTGTGATTGCGGGAGGTTCGAAAACGAACTAGCGAGCTAGTTCTGTCTCTCTCCCCCTTACTATTTCAATTGAAAAAATTAAGTTATCTCTAAACTAATGGCTGCTTTATACCAGGGGCAATTTTTTGTAAATTCTGTCGAGCTAATTGTTCATCCTGCTTCATCTGGTCAACCAGCTCATCAGCACCACTAAATTTCATTTCACCACGTTGATAATAAAGCCACTGAACCTTAACTTCCTCACCGTATACCAATTGGTCAAAGTCAAAAAGGTATATCTCAACAGTAAGCTTATTTTGATCACCGAAAGTAATGTTGTGACCAACACTTGCCATTCCGCCGTACCATTTCTGACCAATTTGCACTTGAACTGTGTATACGCCAATACCAGGAAGACGTTCACCTTCAGGAGTTTCAACGTTAATTGTAGGAAAGCCCAGTGTTCGCCCTCGTGCCAAGCCATGAACAACGATTCCCGTTGTCATATAATAATAACCTAGCATCTGGTTAGCCAACTCAACATCCCCCTGATCAATGGCTTTACGAATAACCCGTGAACCAATCTTTTGCTTACCATTACCAGTAAACTTAGGAACCGTGATTACGTTAAATCGACCGTTAGCATACTCCGGTAAACGTGCCATCGTTGCCACCGCAGCTTTGCCATAAGTATGATCAAATCCCGCCACCACTGTTTTCGCGTGAAAGCCTATTAAATATTGATCGACAAATTCTTGTGGTGAAAGACTCGCAAATGAAGAAGTAAAGCTAACCAGATATACCAAATCAACACCTAATTGTTTTAAAAGATCTAGCTTTCGTGATGTTGTTGACAGGTATTTAAAGCCACCAGGATATTGTTGATAAACGATTCCGGGCGCGTGATCATAGGTTAATACTGCTAACGGAAGATCTTTTTCTTCAGCGATCTTTTTAGCAGTATTAATCACTTGCTGGTGACCACGATGAACACCATCGAAGAAGCCCATTGCGAGCACTACTGGACCTGCAGGCACTAACTCTTTCTGCAATGGGTGGTGGATTCTTACTACTTCCACTTTTCCTTCCTCCTTCACTTCACAGAGAACATCTTTGTTGGTTTATATCCTTGGGACGTTAGATGATATAGCGCTTTAGTCGATCCGTCATATTTCAGGACCACTTCATTTGCCACTGTCTGCAGCTCATCTTTCTTAAGCCAACCACCATGCTGAACAGAATGCCATTGTACCGGAGTTAATTCTACTGCTGGATAGTCTTTCAATGCATAGTCAATTGGATAAAGATGGCGATTAATTGTTTGGTGAGCTACCGCATCTTGAATATCATTTAAGCTCAGGGTCTGGTCAAGCGTAAAGCCACCACTTTCAAGCCTGGTTAGCCATTTCATCGCACCAGGATAGCCAAGCGAACGCGCTAAGTCAGCGACAAGCGTTCTAATGTAAGTCCCCTTACTACACTTTACCTTAAAATAAACGTGTTGTTCTTGATGTTCTGAATCATACTCGTTTCGACACAGGGCAAAACTACTAATCAACGCTTTACGTCGTGGTCGTTCCACGGTTTCACCGACACGGGCATACTCATAAAGACGCTTTCCATTCACCTTGACGGCAGAATACATCGGCGGAATCTGAATGATTTCTCCCGTCATTTTCTGCATTGCTTCCTTAATTAGTTCACTACTAATTGGAGTTTCGACTGGTTTAGTTTCAACTATTTCACCATCAAAATCTTCAGTCGTTGTCGCTTTTCCGATTACTAGCTCTCCCTGGTATTCTTTACCCGACTGCATCAAGTATTCTACTACTTTAGTCGCATTACCAATACAGATTGGCAAAACACCATCAACAGAGGGATCCAGCGTCCCTGAATGACCGATTTTCTTTGTCTTTAGTATCCGCCGCAAACGACTGACACAATCAAAGCTCGTCATTCCACGTTCCTTGTACAAGGGAATAATTCCATCCATATGATTCTCTCCATAAAAAAACGAACTAAGAGAAAGCTCCCAGCTCGTTCATCCTTAATTACTTATCTTGTTCTTGCTGGTGAAGCTTATTGATCAGCTGATCAATTCGACTTCCATAGGCAATTGATTTATCTCGTTCAAATTTAATTTCAGGTGTTTTGAAGATGTTCAACCGTGCACCCAATTCACTCCGAATCAATCCAGTTGCCTTGTCTAACCCGGCTTGAACCTTTTGCATATCAGAAGCCTTGTCGGACAAGATACTGTAATAGATGGTTGCTTGTTGAAGATCACCAGTAACATCTACACCAGTAATGGTTACCCCTTGTACACGCGGGTCACGAACTCGCTTCAAAAGAATATCGTCAACCTCGCGCTGAATTTCTTGAGCTAACCGATCAACTCGATATTGTTTATTAGGCATTTTATTCACCTCGGTTTACTTAACTGGTACTTCTTTCATTTGGTAGGCTTCAATAACATCATTTTCCTTAATGTCATTGTAGTTTTGAATTGTCAAACCACATTCAAAGCCGGCCTTAACTTCCTTAACGTCATCCTTGAACCGCTTCAAGCTACCAAGTTCACCGCTATAAACGACGATTCCGTCACGAACAAGCCGAACCTTAGAATCACGGGTAATCTTACCAGAAGTTACCATTCCCCCAGCAATTGTCCCGACCTTAGAAGCCTTGTAGATTTGCCGAACTTCAACTTGACCAATAGTTTCTTCTTTATAAACCGGTTCAAGCATCCCCTTCATTGCGTCTTCAACTTCTTCAATTGCGTTGTAGATCACTTGGTGGAGACGAATATCAATTTTATTTGAATCAGCTAACGATTTAGCAAGTGAAGTTGGCCGAACATTGAAACCAATAATAACGGCATTAGAAGCTTCAGCTAATGTTACATCGGATTCATTAATTGCACCAACAGCTTGGTGAATTATATCGACCCGAACACCATCAACCTTAATCTTTTGAAGACTTTGACTAAGTGCTTCTACTGAACCTTGAACATCGGCCTTAATGATTAATGGGAGGGTCTTCATTTGTCCCTTCTTCATCGTATCAAATAAGTTGTCCAATGTAACGTGAGAAGTCCGCTTCCGCTCTTCTTCTTGTGCTTGTTCTGCACGCTTCTCACCAGCAGCACGGGCGGTCTTTTCATCGTCAAAGACAATAAAGCGATCCCCAGCTTCCGGAACAGAATTAAGCCCAGTAATCTCGACAGGAGTTGATGGGGTAGCTTCCTTAATTCGCCGACCATTTTCGTTTGTCATTGTCCGAACACGACCATAGGTATTTCCAACAACAATTGGGTCACCAACATGTAAAGTTCCTTGTTGTACCAGAACAGTGGCAACGGAACCCTTACCTTGATCAAGTCGTGCTTCAACAACGGAACCAGCAGCGTTTTGATCTGGGTTAGCCTTCAATTCCATCATTTCAGCTTGGAGTTGAATCATATCAAGCAATTCATCAATATTCTTCCCAAACTTAGCTGAGATGTTAACAAAGATCGTGTCACCACCCCAGTCTTCTGGAATCAGGTTGTACTTAGCTAATTCCTCAATTACCCGTTCTGGATTGGCACCTGGCTTATCGATCTTGTTAACTGCAACAATAATCGGTGTCTTAGCGGCTTGAGCGTGGTGGATAGCTTCAACAGTCTGTGGCATAACACCGTCATCAGCGGCAACAACCAACACGGTAATATCAGTAATATTAGCACCCCGAGCACGCATTTCAGTAAAGGCAGCGTGTCCTGGCGTATCCAAGAATGTAATTAGGTTATCCTTGTAATGAACTTGGTAAGCACCGATCTCCTGAGTAATTCCCCCAGCTTCATGTTCAGTAACATGTGAGTGACGAAGCTTATCAAGCAACGTAGTCTTACCATGGTCAACGTGTCCCATAACAGTAACAACCGGTGGACGAGAAACTAAGTGATCCGTGTTATTTTGCTCTTCTTCAAACATCTTGTCGATATCTGAAATATCTTCTTCAACCTTTTCCTTAGCTTCAATACCATAATCAGTAGCTAACAATTCAATCGTATCTTTATCTAAGGACTGGTTTTGATTAATCATTACACCGAGCATAAAGAGCTTTTTAATAATTTCGGCTGGTGAACGGTGCAAAATCTTTCCAAGATCTTGTGCATTCATTCCCTCGGTATATTCAAGGACATCCGGTAATGGCTTATCCTTTCGCTGAGTAGGTTGTTGGTGCTTAACCTCACGAAGACGACCATTATTGTTATGTTTCTTGTTCCGCTTCTTGTTCTTCTTGTTAAACCGCTTACCCTTTCGCCCAGATTCATTCAAGCTGCCACCAAAGCGGCCGTTATTGTCATTTTGATGACGGTTATTGTTTTGGTTAGTTTGCTTAGAAGAATGGTTCTTATCATGGTGCTTTTGATCATGATGTTCATTTTTCTTGTTATGGTTAGCTTGATTGGTTGATTGTTGGTTTCCCTTATGACCTGCTTTTGCCTGAGAATTCTTTTCGTGATGCTTAGCCTGTTGTTTTGGCTGGTTAGCGCCCTTTTGGTTGTTCCCCTTAACAACTTGGCGTAACTTTTGTGCTTGATCAGGTGTCACAGATGACATATGGCTTTTAATATCCATTCCTTGATCCTTAGCTACCTTTACAAGGCTCTTGCTTGGCATCTTGAGTTCTTTGGCTAATTCATAAATTCGTTCTTTGGCCATGTACTCACGCTCCTTAATTCATCGTTAGTAGTTCCTCAAACTTTCTTGCAAATCCAGATTGCGTTACACAAATAACAGTTCTTGACTGTCCAATTGCTTGACTTAGTTGTTTTTTAGTAAAAAGCGTACAGAGTGGAACCTTGTAAAAGGTGCATTTATCCGTAAACTTCTTTAGTGTTGCTGATCCAGCATCCTGAGCTAAGAAAACAAACTGGGCTTTTTCTGTTTGAATTAATTTTAAGACACTGCCCTCGCCACTTTGAAGTTGTTTGGCGCGGCGTGCTAATCCGAGTAAGTTTAAAACGGATTGTTGATTATTTTTCATTGTTACCAAATAAAGCTTGTCGTGCTTGAAGATGATCCGTGTATTGAATCAATTCATCATAGAATGAATCATCCAACTTAACATGAAAGGCTTTTTCGAAAGTTTTTTCTTCTTTTGCTCGTTTAGCAATCTCTACATCTACCGCAATGTAGGCTCCCCGACCAGACTTTTTACCGGTCGGATCAAGCGTAACTTCACCTTCCTTATTCTTAACTACTCGGATCAATTGTCGCTTCGGCATCATTTCGCCAGTAACAATATCTTTACGCATCGGCACTTTTCTCTTTTTCATTTATTTCACCCCGCTGCTTTAATCTTCTGAAGCGTCAGTTTCTTCTTCGAGTGTATCAGTATTGTCTTTCATCTCAGAAGCCGGCTTAATATCGATCTTATACTTTGTTAATCGAGCAGCCAACCGGGCATTTTGACCTCGCTTACCAATTGCAAGTGAGAGCTGACTATCAGGAACTACAACTGTGCATGAACGCTCTTCAGTTGTTACGACCGGTTCTTCTTCAGTACTCTCTGCTTCAGTTGATGTGTCGCTAGTCTCCGTTACAGAATTATCAGTTGAATTTTCTTCTGGTTGTTCTTCAGTAACTGGAGCTTCCGGTTCATTAAAAATAACGTCTAAAACTTCTGCCGGGTTAAGGGCATTAGCAATAAATTGAGCCGGATCCTTAACATATTCAACAATATCCATGTTCTCGCCATCAAGCTCATTAACAATCGCTTGAACACGTGAACCACGAGGACCAACACAAGTACCAACAGGATCAACGTTTGGATCGTTAGAATAAACAGCTACCTTAGCACGATCTCCAGCTTCACGGGCAATATTTTCAATTAAGACTGTCCCGTCCTTGATTTCCGGAACTTCTCGTTCAAATAGCCGCTTCAATAATTCTGGAGCTGTCCGGCTGACAAAGATTTGTGGGCCATGACGATCATCATTTACTTTTGAAACGTAAACTTGGATCCGGTCATGAATGTGGTAGTGTTCATTAGGCATCTTGTCCCGGTAACCCATGGCACCTTCAACACCATCACCAAGGTCAACCCAAGTAAAGCGTTTGTCCTCACGAGAAACTTCACCGGTAATGATTTCATTCTCATAAGTCTTGTACTTATTATAGATGATCTTGCGTTCTTCTTCGCGTAACCGTTGCATTACCACTTGCTTTGCTGTTTGGGCTGCAATTCGGCCAAAATCACGTGGTGTAACTTCTTCACGAATCTCATCACCAACATCGTATCCTTGACCATGTGGCAACTTCCGCGCATCAGCAAGGCTCATATACTCGTTGTCATCTTCCTCAACCAGGTCTTCGTTATCGGTAATCGTCTTAACAGCATAAACCTTGATATTACCAGTAACCCCGTCAAAGTCAACTTCAACGTTCTTTTCACCATAATTTTGCTTATATGCGAGTTCCAAAGCCTGTTCTAAGGCTTCAATAACAATTTCCTTCTTGATTCCCTTTTCTTTCTCTAAGTAATCAAGAGCAGCGATCATTTCAGTGTTTGTTTTTGTCTTGCTCACCTTTTAACACTCCCTTTAAATCTTGCTAAAGTCGATTGCTAATCGTGCTTGCGCGATCATTTTACGTTCAATCTTAATTCGACGCTGACGAGTCTTATCCATGTATTCCAATGTTAATTCGTCAGGCGTAAGTTCAACCAATGTTCCCTCGTATGCTTTTTTTCCTTCTATCTGCTGGTAAAGGGAAACGTGAATGTAATCATTGATTGCCCGCTCATAATCAGCTTCCTTCTTCAATGGACGTTCGGCACCAGGAGAAGATACCTCAAGGAAATATGCCTGAGGAATCGGATCAGGCTCGGTATTATCAAGCGCCTCACTCAATTCATCACTAATATCAGCACAGTCTTCTAGGGTAACTCCCCCATCCTTATCAACATAAACTCGTAAGTACCAGTTTTTACCTTCCTTAACGAATTCAAGATCGTAAAGGTAGCAATCATGTTTGGCTAAAATCGGCTTAGCTAATCCGGTTACTATTTCAACGACATTGCTCAACTGCGTCACCTCCATTATTTGCAATAAAAAGAGCGAGCATCTCTGCTCACTCCAACGAGTTATTTACCATAATTAATTGTAGCATGAACTCACTAAACTAGCAAGCAACTATCCCTAGAACAGGCTTAATTGGTTCTCGTCCGGCAGTTCGTCCAAGACATGATTCTGGGTAAGAAAATCTATAATTGTCTGCGAAACCTTTCCTCGCTCAGCTAGATCTTGCTTCGATAAGAACTTCTTTTCTTCACGAGCAGCAACAATCTGCTTGGCAACGTTTAATCCCAAACCAGGAACTGCGCGGAATGGAGCAATTAATGTGTTACCATCAATTAACCAGTTACTTGCATCAGATCGCTCAAGATCAACCATCTTGAACTTAAAGCCCCGCTCTAACATTTCATTAGCTAATTCAAGGATCGTCAATAAACTCTTGTCCTTAGCACTTGCATCGTTTCCTTGAGAATTAATCTCTTTCATCCGTGTCTTAACAGCGTCTTTACCGTGTGACATTGCAACCACATCAAAATCATCAGCACGAACAGAGAAGAAGGCACAGTAATAAACAAGCGGGAAGTATACCTTAAAGTAGGCAATCCGTAATGCCATCAAAACATAGGCGGCCGCGTGTGCTCGTGGGAACATGTATTTAATCTTCAAGCATGAATCCATGTACCATTGCGGAACGTTAGCCTCACACATTTTCTTTTGCCAATCATCAGGGATTCCCCGACCGTGACGAACTGATTCCATCACTTGGAATGAGGTTTCAGAATCAAGGCCATAGTGAATTAAGTCGGTCATAATGTTGTCCCGACATCCGATCACATTGGCAATTGTTGCGACACCTTGCTTAATTAACTCTTGAGCATTGTCCAACCACACGCCCGTTCCGTGAGAAAGTCCAGATATTTGCAGGAGTTGCGAATAGTTCTTTGGGTGGGTATCCTCAAGCATTCCCCGAACAAAACGGGTCCCGAATTCTGGTAAACCAAGAGTCCCCGTTTTACTCTGGATCTGTTCTTCGCTTACCCCTAACGCCTCGGGACTAGAGAATAAACTCATTACGCCCGGATCATTCATCGGAATAGTTTGTGGATCAACCCCGGATAAATCTTGCAAGGCACGAATCATCGTCGGATCATCATGACCTAAAATATCCATCTTTAAAATATTATCGTGAATGGAGTGGAAATCAAAGTGGGTTGTTTCCCAAGCCGCTTCTTGATCATCAGCTGGGTATTGAACTGGCGTAAAGTCGTAAATCTCCATATCATCAGGAACAATAATAATTCCGGCTGGGTGCTGTCCTGTCGTTCGTTTAACACCGGTAGCACCATGAGAAAGCCGGTCCTCTTCTGCTCCCCGGAACTGCTTATCTGTATCACGTTCATAAGCCTTAACATAACCATAGGCAGTCTTATCGGCGACAGTACCAATTGTTCCAGCACGAAAGACATTCTTTTCACCGAATAGCACTTTCATGTAGTTGTGAGCAATTGGCTGATAGTCTCCGGAGAAGTTCAAATCAATATCCGGAACCTTATTTCCCTTAAATCCTAAGAAAGTTTGGAACGGAATATCATGACCATCCTTAACCAGCAGTGTCCCGCACTTAGGACACTTCTTTTCTGGAAGGTCAAATCCTGAACTATATTCACCCTTGGTATAGAAATGAGAATAATGACACTTAGGGCATCGGTAGTGTGGCGGCAACGGATTAACCTCTGTGATTCCAGAAAGCGTAGCAACCACACTTGAACCAACGGATCCCCGAGAACCTACCAAATAACCATCCTTATTTGACTTTGCTACTAGCCGTTGAGCAATCAGATAAATTACCGAGAACCCGTTTTTAACAATACTATTTAACTCAAGATCAACCCGGTCTTGAACAATCTTTGGTAACGGATCACCATACCATTTCTTAGCAGTGTCCCAAGTACGATCTTGAATTTCTTGTTCTGCTCCCTTCATATGGGGAGTGTAAAGCTTATCCTTGACTGGGCAAATGCCGTCATCAATCATATCAGCAACCTGATGGGTATTTGTGACAACGATTTGATGTGCTTTATCAGCACCAAGAAAACTAAATTCATTGAGCATCTCATCTGTTGTTCTGAAATGAACATCTGGTCTTCTAGTCCGGTTAAGCGGATTAGCACCACCTTGAGAATTGATGAGGATCTTACGGTAAATGGCATCGTGAGCATCCAAATAGTGGACATCCCCCGTTGCGACAACTGGTTTCTTTAAGTTTTCACCTAGTTTAACCATGTTCTTCAGAATATCTTCCAAGTGGGCATCATCAGCAATGACCTTCTGCTCTAATAATGGCTGGTAATTAGGTTTCGGCTGAACTTCAATAAAGTCATAATACTTAGCCTTGCGCTCAGCTTCAGCAAATCCTTTTTCCATCATTGCGGTAAATACTTCACCAGAAGAGCAGGCAGTGCCCAAAAGGAGTCCCTGGCGAAACTTAGTCAGAACACTACGCGGAATCCGCGGTACTCGCGCAAAATACTTAACGTTAGACAGTGAAACCAACTTATAGAGGTTTTTCAGCCCTGCTTGAGTCTGGGCAAGAATCGTAACATGAAATGGCCGTGCATGCCGGTAAGCATCGTTATCAGTCATATGTTTGTTCAAATCACTGATTAATTTAATTCCATACCGTTTTTCCGCATCCTTTAAGAAGATGTGCAGCAGCTTCCCTGTTGCCTCAGCATCGTAATTTGCTCGGTGGTGGTGTTCAAGAGCAACCTTGAATTTCTTACTTAAGGTATTCAAACGGTATCCACGCATATGCGGATAGAGAAATCGTGCTAACGGCAAAGTATCAATAACGGGGGCCGTAATCTCTTCCATATTATGACGACGATAACCGGTATTCATGAATCCCATATCAAAGGAAACGTTGTGACCAGCAATAATACACCCTTCACAGAAGTCCCTAAACATTCTGAAGACTTCTTCCTCGCTTTTTGAACCTTGAACCATCTCATCAGTAATTGATGTTAGGTTAGTTGTCTGTTCAGAAAGGGGGAAACCAGGATCAATAAATTCATCGAACCGCTCCAAGACTTCACCATCTTTCATCTTCGAAGCGGAAAGTTCAATCACCTTATCATAAATTGCTGAAAGTCCCGTCGTTTCAACGTCAAAAATAACATATGTCTGACCATCTAGCGGTGTATCATTTTCGTTATACACTAACGGGATCCCGTCATCAACCACGTTTGCTTCCACACCGTAAAGCATTTTGATCCCTGTTTTTTTAGCTGCCTTGAATGCTTCTGGAAATGCTTGAACGTCCGCATGATCAGTAATTGCAATTGCAGGCTGGCCCCACGAATGAGCACGGTTAGCTAATTCGGTAATTGAATTAGTGGCATCCATTTGACTCATTTCTGAATGAGCATGTAATTCAATTCGCTTATCATCAGCTGGCGCCTTATCCTGACGCTCTTCATGCTTAATTTCATTAATGTCAAAAGCATTAATAACTAAATCATGCATCCACGTATCTTCTTGCACCGGGCCACGAACTTTAAGCCACATTCCCTCTTTGATATTTGCAAATTGGGCTTCATCAGCTTCATTACGGGAGAACTTCTTTACCGCAAACGAAGAAGTATAGTCAGTAATTTCAAATGTCAATAATTGCCGACCTGAGCGTAGTTCCCGTACTTCAGTGCTAAAGACATATCCCTCAACAACAACCGAACGCTCTTCCTCAGCAATATCTTTCATCTGCTTAACTTCTTGGGAATCATTAATTACCCGACCAAGTTGAACAGGTCCATCGGCAGGTGCCACGTTGCTTTGCTGCTTTTTCTTTTTAGCAACATTATTCTTTTTAATCTGTTCCATCGCCTTAGCAGCAAGGGCAGCATCATCCGCTTCATGCTTAGCCTTTAGTTCCTTAATCCGGGCTTCCGAAGCAGATTCATCGACGAACGGGTGAATCCGAAATTTAGGAAAACCAAGGTCAACATAATCCTCTTCAATCTTTCCTAAGACATTTTTAGTAAGGAAGTCCTTCATCATCTCATTTTCAATAACAAGAGTTACCCGACCATCCCTAACTTCAGGTGATGTCTGTGTACAAACTTGCTGAGTCATCGGTGAATCGGGAGCTGTTTGGCGGACTACATATTCCCAGTAATCACCAATTAGCTTGGGATCAAGATCGGTCATTGGACTACTAATTTTCACTCGCGTATTAGCAATATCCCGAAAACCCATTGTTAACGCGTTTGAAAATTCACTAAAAAGGTTAAATGGTAACGGCTGTCGGAGCATTAAATGAAATTCCCATAGACGCGAATCCTTATGAACTACGACAGATTGAACCTTTGCATCACGAAAGGCAGGGTTATCTTTTTCGGGAAAGTGAATTTGTTCAAGTAGCTTTTGAAATAATTCTTGTCGTGATAAACTCACTTTTTATCCTCCTACAATAAAAAAGTGGCGCGTTGATAAATTAAATTCTACCATCGTCACCACCAATTAATGATTAGACTAATTATTTAGCTTCAGCATCGTCTTGTCCACTAAGTTGCTTGAGCAAGATAGCAACAGTATTAACGACTTCTTCAGTCTTAACCTCAACTGTTTCACCGGTTTTCCGGATCTTAACTTCAACAATACCATCTGAAGCCTTCTTACCAACAGTAATTCGAATTGGAATCCCAATTAAGTCAGAGTCGGCAAACTTAACACCAGCACGTTCCTTACGGTCATCTACTAAGACATCATAACCAGCCTTTTCAAGAGCCACTGTAAGTTCATTTGCCATTTCCATTTGATCTGCTTTCTTGGCATTTACAGGAATTACATGAACATCAAATGGCGCAATACTGTCAGGCCAAACTAGTCCGTTGTCATCAGCTGTTTGTTCAGCAACCGCAGAAAGCAACCGGCTAACACCAATCCCGTAGCTCCCCATAATAACATCAACTAACCGACCGTTGTTATCGAGTACTTGTGCACCAAGCTTCTTCGAATAATGAGTCCCTAACTTAAAGATATGACCGATTTCAATCCCTGGTGTGAACTTGATTGGATGGCCATCCGGTGCAATTTCGCCTTCCTTAACGTTACGGAAATCACCGAATTGATCAACACGGAAGTCACGATCAATATTGGCATTAATATAGTGGTGACCATCATCATTAGCACCACAAGCCATATTAACCATTACCTTAACGTAATTGTCAGCATAGATTTTAACATCTTCACCAACACCAACTGGACCAAGTGAACCCGGATGTGCTCCCAGATATTTCACAGCATCTTCTTCGTCAGCTAACTCTAATTCTTCACAGCCTAGTTCATCCTTCAACTTGGCCTCGTTAACTTCATCATTGCCGCGCATCAAAACAAGAACTGGCTGTGTTTCCTCTTCACTCATTTTGGCCATGTAGAACATTGTCTTAATGATCTGATTTGAGTCTATTCCAAGACTTTCCGCAGCCTCGTCGACACTGTGAGCCCCTGGGGTTGGCTTCTTTTCAAGTTTTTCAGGTTCAGCGGTTTGTTGAACACCGGTAAACTTACTAGTAGCCTTTTCCAAGTTAGCAGCGTAATCCCCATCAGTATAAGCAATGATATCCTCACCAACCTCTGCTGGAGCGGAAAATTCTTGTGAGTTCTTACCACCCATTGTTCCTGAGTCAGCCAGGATCACCTTGTAGTCTAAGCCAATCCGGTCAAAAATATTACGGTATGCTCTTGCTTGAAGATCATAGGCTTGGTCTAAGCCAGCTTGATCAGCAGAAAATGAATAACCATCAAGCATTTCAAATTCCTTACCACGAAGGATCCCGTAACGAGGGCGATCTTCATCACGGAATTTATCTTGTAGTTGGTAAACAACTAATGGCAGCTTCTTGTATGACTTAATACTGTCACGAATAACTTCAGTAAATGTTTCTTCATGAGTTGGCCCCATGATAAAGTCACGATCACGCCGATCCTTTAACTTAAATAAGTTATCGCCATAGCTTTCATACCGACCAGATTCTTTCCACAAGTCAGCAGGAAGGAGCGCTGGCATCATCATTTCAACCGCACCAGCTTTCTCCATTTCTTGACGAATAATATTTTCAACCTTCCGAATCACCCGGTAGGCCATTGGCAAGTAAGCCCATACACCAGCGGACACTTGGTAAATGTAACCAGCCCGGACCATCATCTTATGGCTAAGTGCTTCCGCATCACTTGGTGCTTCCTTTTTTGTTGGAATTAAAATCTTTGATTGTTGCATTAAAATACTCCTTTTCCCTTATCGAATGAAATAACGCTGAATGTCATTCCACGTAACCAAAATCATTAATACTAGCAGCAAGAAGAACCCAATCATTGTCACAATCCCCTCGGCCTTTTCCGGAATTGGGCGACGAATAATCGCCTCAATGATATTTAATAATAGTTTTCCGCCATCTAACGCTGGAATTGGCAATAAGTTAACAATTCCAAGGTTAATTGAAAGCAGTGCTAAGAAATTCAAAACACCCGTAAAGCCAAGCGACGTTGCTTGAGATGTTCCTGCATAAATAGCAACTGGTCCACCAAAATCATTTAATGAAAAGCCGTGGGTAAACATGTGGCCGAGGACACTAAAGATTAGTGTACCTGCTTGAACAAACCGTTGCCAACCAAAATTAAGCCGTGCTGAGAAACTTTTATCCGTTTCTTCAAGAATCCCAATCTGACCAACTTTCTGATCTGACTGTTTAACTGTTTTGGGAACCATTGTGGTGGTGTGCTGTTTTCCCTGGTGTTCATAAGTTACGGTAATCTTTTTCCCTGGATGGCTAGAGATGGCAGTTGATAAATCTGTCCAATCTTTAATTTTAGTATTGTTGACTTGCTTAATCCGATCACCGCTTACGAGGCCTGCTCGAGCAGCAACTGAATTAGCATTAACATGCCCGACCTTATTGCTATTCACCGGAACTCCCCCGCTTAAGAGGAAGCCGAGAATAATAAAGACAACAAGAGACAAAATAAAGTTATTCATTGGACCAGCAAAATTAGTCATCATTCGTGCTGGCAAACTAGCAGAATTAAATTGGACATCCTTAGGTGCGATTTGAACGACGGTGCCATCGTGCTCAGTAATTAAAGCATCATGAGCAACATTATAAACCTTCAAGTCGTTCTCATCGCCATTGACGTATCCCTTAATCCATAAATCGTTAACCAGATCAGAATCAACAATTTGAAGCGGGATCCCTTGGAACAATGTTGTCTTTTGACTTGCATTAATATTAGTGACCTGATCCTGATCATTAAGCTGAATAGTTACCGGAGTCCCTGGACGTAACTCATCTTCGTCCTCATCATCTGCACCGGCAAGACGAACATAACCCCCTAATGGCAAGATTCGAATCGTATACGTCGTGCCACCGGATTGTTTCCACCAAATCTTGGGACCCATTCCAATTGAAAATTCACGGACTAGGATCCCTGCTCGTTTTGCGAAATAGTAGTGACCAAATTCATGGACTAAAACCAGTATTCCGAAAACGATTATAAAGGTGATGATTGTTATTATCACAAAATCCCCTCTTCTTTCAGAACTAAATAATACCTAAGAGGTGCATCATTGGCATAACGATTAACATACTATCAAACCGGTCAAGGATCCCGCCATGTCCCGGTAAAATTTTCCCAGAATCTTTTACTCCATAGAACCGTTTAAGTGATGATTCAATCAAATCACCAAACTGGCCCATAATTGACAGAATTAACGTTAGGCAAACCATTGGAATAAAAGATCCACCAACCGGAATAAAGTGTAAGTAAATAGCAATCAGAATTGTAGCAGAAACTGTCCCGCCAATCGATCCTTCCCAGGTCTTGTTTGGACTAATCTTAGGTGCTAATTTATTTTTCCCGATTTTTCTTCCGATTAAGTATGCCCCACTATCGGTAATCCAAACAATTAACATCCCGTATAGTAAGGTTTGGAAGTTGACTGCCCGTGCTTCAACAAAGTAACGAAAACCTAATCCAATATAAAGCATCGCTAAAGTTAGCACACCGGCATCATCAAAAGTAAACCGTTGCTTTCTAATAACCGTATGTAATAGTAACAAAATTACCAAGAAATAGAATGCAAACCATCGCGTTGCAACACTTGGTAAAAAGTCTAACCAACTATCTGGTAGGATTAATAGTGCAACTCCAAGGTAAGAAACGATTGCCTCAAATGAAATGAGGAACATCCGCTTCATTGCTAAGATCTCACTCATAGCAACGATCCCAAGTGCAATTGCGGCAATTGTCAATGGCCAGTGGCCATAAACTATTAACGGAATGAAGATTGCTAAACCAACAACAGCTGTTATTATCCGTGTTTTCAATATTATTCTCCCCAAACTTAGTTATTTTTTAAGCCACCATAACGACGGTGACGTCCCTGAAATTTAACAATAGCATCTTCTAATGAATGCCGGTCAAAATCAGGCCAGTAAACATCAGTAAATTCTAACTCACTATAAGCGATTTGCCAGAGCATAAAATTACTAATCCGTTCCTCACCACTTGTTCTGATAAGAAGGTCGGGATCTGCTAACTCACCTAAGTCAGCTGTCATCATATTTTGAGACAGTAACTGTTCGTCAATCTGATCAATACTAATCTCTTTAGCAGCGACTTTCTTTGCAATTTGTTGAGTTGCCCGAATGATTTCATCACGACTGCCATAGTTTAAGGCAAAGTTCAGGATCATCCCGTCACACTCAGCTGTGTCAGCGATTGCATCATTAACTGCTTTTTGAGTTCCTTGGGGCAATTTAGTAATGTCACCCATCACCATCACCCGAACATTATGCTTAACTAAATCTGGAACAAAAGTTGAAAAGAACTTGATTGGTAGTTGCATCAAATAATTTACCTCACTCGAAGGCCGTTTCCAATTCTCGGTAGAAAAAGCATAGAGTGATAGAACCTTTACCCCTAATTTACTAGCAGCGATCGTCACATTCTTTACGGTCTGCATTCCCTGTTTATGACCTGCAACACGTGGTAAGTGGCGTTTTTGAGCCCAGCGACCGTTTCCATCCATAATAATCGCAATATGGTTAGGAATTCGGTTTGGATCTAACTTCGCATTACTAGTCGAGGATCCTTCTTTTTTGCCAAACAAAATAGTTCCTCCAGACAAATTTTATGTTTAAAGTAAAAACTACTTGTCAATTATAAATGTATTGAGGAGAAATGCCAACCCCAACCAAAAAAAGAGCGGGAATGAACTAGCTTTCTAGTTCGTTTTCCTACTCTTAGTTAGTAATTAAGACTAATCTAGCCCATTAATTCTTTTTCCTTATCGGCAGCGATATTTTCAAGGTTCTTGATCCCGTTATCGGTCTCAGTCTGAACTTTCTTTTCAAGATCATGAAATTCATCATCATTGAAATCACCGTCTTTGTTACCCTTCTTCAGGTCATCCATCGCTTCACGACGAACATTTCGAACAGCAACCTTAGCTTTTTCAAGTTCAGCCTTAACATCCTTAACAAGCTCTTTTCGCCGTTCTTCAGTTAATTGCGGAATTAGAATCCGAATTGCTGAACCGTCATTTTGTGGTGTTAAGCCAAGGTTAGCAGCATAGATTGCCTTTTCAATATTGTCTAATGAGCTTTCGTCATATGGAGTAACAAGTAATTGACGTGCCTCAGGAATTGTAATTGATGCCACCTGGTTAAGTGGTGTTGGAGCGCCGTAGTAATCTACTTTAACTCCATTAAGCAGACTCGCATTTGCTCGTCCTGCACGAATATCAGCTAAAGTCCGGCGTAATGCATCTCCGGACTTTGCCATTTTATCCTTCGCTTCATCTAAAATTTGTTTACCTGTAGCCATAGGTTAATCCCCCTCAATCGTGGTTCCAACTTCTTGTCCCTTAACAACCTTCATAATATTTCCGGGAGTGTTTAGGTTAAATACAACTAACGGAATATGGTTATCCATAGAAAGTGAACTTGCGGTGGTATCCATAACATGGAGGTTCTTTTCAATCAGATCCATGTGGGTTAGATGATCGAACTTAACAGCGTTAGCATCCTTGTTTGGATCAGCGTTGTAAACACCATCAACACCGTTCTTTCCCATTAAGATAGCATCTGCATTAATTTCAGCTGCTCGCAATGCAGCGGTAGTATCAGTTGAGAAGTATGGGCTTCCCGTACCGCCAGCAAAAATCACAATCCGATCCTTTTCAAGGTGACGAATAGCCTTCCGTCGAATATATGGTTCTGCAATTTGACGCATTTCGATAGAGGTTTGTACCCGTGTTGGAACATCAAGTGATTCCAGAGCATCTTGAAGAGATAGTGCGTTCATAATGGTTGCTAACATTCCAATGTAGTCAGCCTGGGCGCGTTCCATACCAAGTTCTGCCCCGGTAACACCACGCCACATGTTTCCGCCACCAACGACGATAGCAATTTGGACACCTAATTCATGAACTTCCTTTAATTCCTTGGCAACATCTTTAAGCACTGGTGGGTTAATACCGAACCCTTTTTCACCGGCAAGGGCTTCCCCACTAAGCTTTAAAATGACACGATTGTATTTAATGTCTGACATAAACCTGCCTCCTAATGGTAATATTTTCAAAAAAAGGCGCACTTCAAAGAGTACGCCCTTTTTTGCCGAACGTTGTTTAGTTCATTTGATCCTTAACTTCTTGAGCAAAGTCATCTTGCTTCTTTTCGATTCCTTCACCAACTTCGTAACGAATAAATGACTTCAACTTACCATTGTTAGCAGAAACAAATTCTGCAACAGTTTGGTCTGGGTTCTTAACAAAGTCTTGGTCGGCCAAGCAAATTTGTGAAAGGAACTTGTTTAAACGACCTTCAACGATCTTGTCAACGATCTTAGCAGGCTTACCTTCGTTTAAGGTTTCTTCCTTGAAGACTTCGCGTTCGTGATCGAGACGATCTTGAGATACATCATCACGAGTCATGAATTCAGGGTTGATAGCAGCAACGTGCATAGCAACATCCTTAGCTGCATCTTCATTGCCACCTTCAAGAACAACAAGAGCAGCAATTTGGCCACCTTGGTGAAGGTATGCACCAAAACTGTCGTTATCGTTCTTTTCAACAACTGCAAAACGACGAAGACTAATCTTTTCACCGGTCTTTTGAGTAGTGCTGATCAAGTCGTCATTTAAAGTACCGTTTTCGGTCTTCATGGCAAGCGCTTCTTCCACGTTTGCAGGCTTGTTTTCGCTGATCAACTTAGTAACCTTCTTTAGTAAGTCCTTGAATGGGTCACTTGCAGCAACAAAGTCAGTTTCTGAGTTTAATTCAACGATAGCAGCGGTATTACCACTAACAGCAATGTCAGCTAACCCTTCGGCAGCAACACGGTCACTCTTCTTAGCGGCCTTGGCAATACCCTTTTCACGTAAGTAGTCCATTGCCTTATCCATGTCACCATCACTAGCAACTAATGCCTTCTTGGCATCCATGATACCAGCACCAGATTTCTTACGTAATTCCATAACTTGAGCAGCTTTAATTTCAGCCATGATTAGATCTCTCCTTCGTTTAACTTTTTTAATAAAAAAGGCTATTTGGTACTCAGGCCACAATGGTCCGTACGCAAACAGCCCAAGTATTTAATACTTAATTATCGTTTAATTACTTGCCTTCAACGCTGTCCTTAAGGTTCTTTAATGAATCTTCAGAAACTTCTTCGTGTTCTTCTTCGGCAGCATCGTTAGCATCAGCTTGCTTGTTGTCATCTTGACCTTGCTTACCTTCGATAACAGCATCGGCCATCTTTGAAGTGATAAGACGAACGGCACGAATAGCATCATCGTTTGATGGAATTACGTAGTCGATGTCATCAGGGTCGGTGTTAGTATCAACCATAGCAACGATTGGAATGTGAAGCTTTTGAGCTTCCTTAACAGCAATTTGTTCCTTGTGTGGGTCCACGATGAACATTACATCAGGGATCTTTGGCATGTCTTCAATACCGCCTAAGAACCGTTCAAGCTTTTCACGTTGCTTAGTTAAAACAGCAACTTCCTTCTTTGGAAGAACATCAAAAGTGCCGTCTTCGGACATCTTCTTCAATTCCTTCAAACGAGCGATCCGTGATTGGATAGTCTTCCAGTTAGTCAAGGTACCACCTAACCAACGATGGTTAACGTAGTATTGACCTGCACGAGTAGCTTCTTCTTCAATTGAATCTTGAGCTTGCTTCTTAGTACCAACAAAAAGAACAACACCGCCGTCAGCAGCAACATCCTTCATGTAGTTGTAAGCAGTATCGATTAACTTAACAGTCTTTTGTAAGTCAATGATGTAGATACCGTTACGTTCAGTAAAGATGTATTCTTCCATCTTTGGGTTCCAACGGCGAGTTTGGTGACCGAAGTGAACACCTGCTTCAAGCAATTGCTTCATAGTAACAACAGACATAAAATATGTACCTCCAAAATGTTTTTTCCTCCCCAATAATCATCTGGCAGCCAAACTAAATTAGCACATTGGCCACCATCCTATTGGGTGTGAAATTGGCGTTTAACACCGAAATATAGTATACAAAAAAGCATCTCATCTGACAAGCATTTATCCTTAACTTAATGAATTAATTTAAATCTTAATTCCTCTTATATGGAGGTAGCGTTCCTTTTGTCGTCTGCTTTGGTGCTTAAAACGGTATTCAGCACTTAACGCCTTATGCTTTGTTGGGTATTCGCACCAATACATCAATCGGAGCGGGTGCCGTGATTTTACACGGGTATATTTAGCCCCCTTATAAGATTGATGAGTATTGAACCGCTTCTGTACGTTAGTGGTAAAGCCGCAATAAAGACTTTCATCAGCACAGTGAAGAACGTATATATAATAATGTTTACTTTTTGTCTCCATATAGTAATTGTTGCACCTCAGCCCCATATTCGCCATTGGCTTGGTTAACTACTAATGGTGGAACAATCCGAATTCCACCAGTTCCACCATCTTTAATTACTTCAATTAAGACGATATTAGCTTCCCGATCTGGCTTTGGGTGAATAAAGCGAATTCGCTTGGGTGCAAGTCGGTGGCTAGTTAATTCAGTCAAAATTTCCGCTAAGCGATCTGGCCTATGAACCAGGTATCCCCGACCATTCATTTTCAATAAACCACTCATCTTTTCAACAACCATTGTTAAGTTAGTTGTGATTTCGTGACGTGCAATCGCTAAAGCTCGATTAGGGTTCTTTTTGCTATGTTCGTTGTTAGGAAAATATGGCGGGTTGCACAAGACGATATCCGCAGAATCCTTAGGAATTTTATTGTAAATATCTTTAATGTCCATATTTAAGACATCATAGCGTTCCTCAAGATGGTTCAGCTTAATTGTTCGTTCTGCCATATTGGCAATTGGTTTCTGCAACTCGACCTCTGTAAAATGGCCACCAAGCTTATTATGAAGAAAAAGGCCAATAGCACCGTTACCAGCACAAAGATCAACAATTTTTGCCTGGCGCTTCTTATTAGGACGAACAAAGTCAGCTAGCAAGACCGCGTCAAGAGAAAAAGCAAAGCAATGGGGATTCTGGATAATTTGAACATCCTGACTATATAGTTGGTCAATTCGTTCGTCTGTCTTTAATAAATTCTCATCGTCCATTTATTATTCACCTCTTTTAGACTTGCAAGGAGTTACTTTTTTAGTCATAATAATGCCAGTTATTATACAGATTAGATTGGATGATTTTATGCTATATTCATTTCTTATTGCCATTGTTCAACCATTCTTAAACCTAATCAATGGCAAAGCAAAAATTTATAATAAAGAAAATATACCTGACGGCAATTATATCATTGTTGCTCCCCATCGGACATGGATGGATCCGGTTTTAATTGCTCTTGCGATCTACCCCAAAAAATTTAGCTTTATGGCAAAGAAAGAGTTATTTAAGAACCCAATTGCTGCTTACTTTTTAAAAAAGTTAAATGCCTTCCCGGTTGACCGCAAGCATCCTGGCCCTTCAGCAATAAAAAAGCCAGTGCAAATCTTACGAAAAACTGATCTATCAACAATTATTTTTCCATCAGGCTCTCGTTATTCCAGTAAATTAAAGGGCGGTGCAACATTAATTGCCAAATTAGCAAACGTTCCGCTAGTTCCTGCAGTGTATCAAGGGCCTCTCAAATTTAGCGAATTATTCAAACGGCATCCCCGTCACATTGCCTTTGGAAAGCCAATTTATATTGACCGGAAGAACAAACTCGACGAAGAAAGTCAAGCTAAATTAGAGAGTGAAATGCAGCAATCATTTGATGAGTTAGATCACCAAATCAATCCTAATTATAAATACATCATGCCGCCTAAACCAAAAGACGATGATTTCTAAAGAAAAAGAAACCGGAAATTAAATTTCCGGTTTCTTTTTTATTTAAGATTACTTATTTGCTTTTTTGGCTTGTGCCTTCATGGTTTGCATCATTTGATGTAACTTTCGACTAGATGGCTTTTGGCCCATTTGCAACATCATCGTCCGCAACATTTCTTCACTAATAGGTGGATTATTGCGGAGATAGTTTTCCATGTAACGACGAGCACCAAAGAAACCGCCAACTAAACCGATTAGTAAGGCGAGGATTACCAATGAAATTGTTAATGCCACAACTACTTTCCTCCTTTTTTAGTTACTGTTCAATAGTACACGAAAGTAGTCGAATTGAAAAGGGCTAAACAAGGTTAATCATCACGTAATCCCTTTTTCCGTTGAATTTCACGAACCTTCTCTGGAGTAACCTCTTTACCATTATCATCAAAGATTCGCATCATTTCGATATTACTCCGCATTGCTTCACGGAAGTTCTTAAGGTACTCTTTCCGTAGCTTTGCTCGTTCCTTAGTTTCGGCCTCTGTTAGTCCTTCTTCCTTATTTTTATGAGCGAGTTCGTTAATTCGCTTTAATAATTTTTCTTGGTCTGTAGATTCAGCCATAATTATCTCCTCACCTTTCAGATATCCTTAATTTAACTATTTATCTTGATCTTAGCTAACTTAATAACTATTTTCAAGATATGTACTAACTTCTCCGCGAACGTACGTTTGAAAGTTGACGATTACTATGATATTCTAGACTTAATAATAATCTAGCCAAATGAGGTGTCAAAATGGCAAAAGCAGCAAGTCAAAAACAAATTGCCGTATTAAGTTGCATTTATAAACACGTTAAGGATCACGGGTACCCACCAACAGTCCGTGAAATCTGCGGAATCGTTGGGCTTTCCTCAACCTCCACTGTTCATTCTCACCTAAACAATCTAATCAAGGAAGGCTACTTACAAAAGGATCCCTCCAAGCCACGGGCACTTGAGATTACTAAACAGGGATTAGATCTCCTGGGAATTGAACCAGAGCAAAAAGAGATCCCAATGATCGGTGTTGTTACCGCAGGGCAGCCTATTTTAGCGGTAGAAGACACTACAGATTATTTTCCTTTACCACCTTCAATTAAAGATGCCTCTGGATTATTCATGTTAAAAATTCACGGCACCAGTATGATCAAAGCCGGAATTCTTGATGGTGATGACGTAATCGTTCGTAAGCAATCAACCGCTAAAGATGGCGAGATTGTAATTGCAATGACAAGTGATAATGAAGCTACTTGCAAACGGTTCTATAAAGAACCAGAAAACCACCGCTTCCGGCTTCAACCTGAGAACGATGCGATGGCGCCCATTTATCTGGATAACGTTACTATCCTTGGTAAGGTTATTGGTCTATACCGTGACCACATTTTCTAAACTTCCCTTTAATTAGCAATGTTTCTTTATTGAGGGTAGGAATGAACTAATAATTTTGTTCATTCCTGCCTTTTTTGTGATCGACAATCCACACCAAAAAGATCACAATCAAAATATCAGGCAACGTATTTCCTACGGGAAGATCTACTAACATCAAGCAGCGGTATACTATAAAACCAACTAGCCATAAGGCAAAATGATTCCAACTAATCCAACGATCCTTATTGTTAAGGCGAAGAACAAATCGATCCATAATCTGAATCGCAATCATTGGAGTAAAGACTGAGCTAATAATGTAAAGAAAGTTACTAAAATTATCCATCGGCAAAACGATTGCGCCAAGGCTACCAATACTAGTTACAATAATCGCTGTTAAACGTGAAGACCACTTAACCTTTAATGTTTGTGCAGAGACTCCTGCAGAATAGGCATCCATAAACGTTGTAGTGACTGTTGACAGGAGGACAATAATCAGGCCACTAATCCCAACGCCAGCACTAACCATTATTTTAGCAATATCTGTCTGCCCGGTTAATAAGGTTGCGCCAAGGCCGACAATTGCCATCCAACAGCTAATGACACCATAAGTGATTGCACTAACTCCACTCGCTTGGATCGGGTTTTGGGCAGCCGAAGTATAATCAGAAATTAAGGGAAGCCAGGATAGGGGCATCGAAACGGCTAATTCTAATCCTTGTCCAAATGATAATGCCCCTAAATGATTATTTACATGTGGTTCAGCAAAGATTAAATAGCACAACCAAACCGTTAAAAGTAATAAAGCAGTTAAGGCAACGGTGTTCAGCCATTTTAAGCGACGAATCCCGATAATTAACCACACTATGATTAGGAAGCCAATCAATCCGCACCATAGTGGTCGGCCCAATTTCCAAAGACCATTAGCCGCTAGCGAACCATCATAAATCATGATTCCCGTCCAGCCAATCAATTGTAAAACATTTAGACTAGCAAAAAAGATTCCACCAAATTGGCCAAAACTGATTTTTACCGATTCCATCGCACTAATCCGCAACTGGCCACCGATTATTCCAGCAAGAAACAGCAACCCACAGCCAATCAAATGACCTAAGATAATGGCCACTATTCCCTTGGCCATCCCCAATGGTGCTAAGTAAGTTCCTGTCAGGATCTCCGCAATTGATATTCCCGCGCCGCACCAAATCATTCCGTTTTCTACTAGTGATGTCTTATGTTGCATCAGTTCCACCATCCTTTTATTGATTAGCGAAACTTGATCTTGATAAAGAAAAATCGACCAGGCACCTACCTGATCGATTTTAAAATTCTTAACCGAATTCCCTCCGTTGGCATTATCCAAATCAGGTCCCATGGGTCGAAGATCACATCTTCCTCTCAGCCTGTTATACAAGCTCCCCGTTTGTGTTAATTATATTGTAACACTTTATTTCTTTTCCTGATAAATCCGTTTGTGCTCCTTTTGACCCTTTAATATAAACAGTGCTGGATCTGATTGCCAATCTAATTCAACATCATCCTGGTTCATCCCCAGCTGTGAGTTGAACTGCTTCTCATATTCAGCAATTGAAACCTGATGACGATTTGCTAGATCATCCTTAACGTCACTCAAGTATTTTTCAAAGTGAGGCTGAAGAATCCCACTGTAGAATTCACCTTCTGCTCCGGAACCGTAACTAAAAAGACCAATCCGGTCCCCAGGATTAACCTGACCATTTTGCAACAATGACATTACTCCAAGGTAAAGTGAACCAGTATAGAGGTTTCCTACCTCACGACAGTACTTTTGACTTGCGGTCAGCTGCTCACGCATTTTGTCAGCAACCGGTGATTGATTGTCCTTGAGAAGCACCTCCAATGCCTTCTTCCCCATCTTGGTAAATGGCAAATGGAAAGTTAAGGCAGCAAAATCATCTAATTGGCGTCCGGTCATTTGTTGATAGCGTTGCCAGCATTGGAGGAAAAAGTCAACGTAAACATTAGTCGAGTATTTGCCATCCACATTTGCTTCGGTTGCGTAAAGTGGCCGCCAAAAATCCATAACATCCTTTGTATATGAAACCGTAGTATCCTCAAGAGTCAAGATGTGAGGGTCAGCAGAAATCAACATTGCGATTGCCCCAGCCCCTTGGGTAACCTCACCAGGTGTTTTCAACCCATAACGAGCAATATCAGCTGCAATTACTAAGACTGTCGACTGAGCATTCATCGCAACTAATCCCTTAGCAAACTGAATCCCTGCCGTTGCCGAATAACAGGCTTCCTTTAGTTCAACTGCACGGGTAAAATCATCCAGTCCCAAAAGATGTTTGATATAAATGGCACTTGCTTTAGAATTATCAATCCCTGATTCAGTAGCAACAATCACAGTGGAAAGATGTTTTTTGTCATCTTTGGATAAAAGCTTCTTGGCAGCTGCTGCTCCTAAAGTAACAATATCTTGAGTTGGTGGAACAACTGCCTGCCGATCCTGACCAATTCCAATCGTGTACTTATCAGGCTCATCCCCCCGTTCACGAGCTAACTCGCGTAAATCAATATACTCGTCAGTAGTTGCAAATGCCATCTTATCAATTCCAATTTTCATTATTCTTCCCCCATTTGATCCATTGTTTGGTTTAATAAGTGATCAACAATAACATTGCCTTGGTTGTTTGCATGTCCCTTAGTCCATTGAAAATGTAGCTGCTTAAACTGTGGTAGTAATTGAATAACCTCTTGCCACAACTCTTGATTAGCCACTGGTGAACCACTACTAGTCTGCCAACCACGACGGGCCCAGCCATTAAGCCAGCCTTTCATGATCGGGTCTAGGACATAGTGTGAGTCAAGAACTGCAATAATTGGGTCCTCTTGTTTTCGGTTCTTTACTAAAATCTGGAGAGCATTCCGGAGCGCCATCAATTCCATCCGATTGTTTGTCGCACCAAACTCGCCACCAGTCTTGGTAAATTGCTGACCGCCCTTACTAATCAGCAGCGCCCAAGCTGCCTTATCGGTCTGCTTAACGTGTTGTCCCGGCTTATTGCCATGATTGCGTGAACCACCATCTGTATACAGGTAAATAATGTCTGGATCGTTCAGCCCGCCAGCATGATCTTTTGTTTGTCTTTTATTATCTCCAGCAAGCCACTCTTTAGCCAATGACTCGTTGGAAAAGCTTTTATACACTGCACCCGGATAACCATTAATTTCTTGCTGACATTCCGGCCAGCTAAGATAAATTCCTGGGTGCCGTCCTTTTCTAACTGCGTATATTTTACTCATATTTAACCTCAAAAAAGTAATACATTAATTATAACGAATTTAGTCGTAATGTGGAAAATGAAAAATCCCAGCATCATAAAATAATGCTAGGAAATTTCAAATCAAGCATGCCATAAATGGATCCCAACCCGCTTAAGGTCGCCCAAATCGAGATCATTCTTAATCATATAAACTGAGTCAAGATCAATAAAGCGAACATTAGCGTGAGCGTTAGCAAAGGCTGCCGCAGCGGCAATACTTTCAGGAGCCTCAATCATACTACCAACCATGCACAGAATCCCTGCACTTTCACACAACTGGTTAATCTTAGTTGCTTCGTAGATTCCCCCACACTTCATTAACTTAATGTTAACATAATCTGCTGCTCCATCTTTAATTACCCGTAAGGCATCCGCTGGTGTAAATACACTTTCATCCAGCATTAACGGGATGGTTGATTGCTGACGGAGCAAGGCTAAATCACGTAACTGATTTGCTGGAAGCGGCTGCTCAATAAAATCAAGGTTTAAATTTGCGTCAGCCAGCATTTTGAAAGCTAGCAAGGCTTGCTTATAACTCCACCCTTGATTAACATCAAGACGTAATGCAACGTCCGATCCGACAGCTTGAGCGATTTGCTTAACACTCTCCACATCCTCGTCAATGGAATGATCGCCAAGTTTAATCTTTAGTGCAGTAAACCCACGTTGAACCGTCTTCTTTGCCTGTTCCACCATTTCAGCTGGCTTACCGATGCTGATAGTATAGTCGGTCGCCATTGATTGCTTACTTCCGCCAAGCAAATGATTAAGTGAGACATGGTAGATTTGAGTTAACAGATCATAAATTGCAATATCAACCGCAGCTTTTGCTGGTCCATTTGCTACCACAGCAGTATGTAGTCGTTTCATCAGGGGTTCAATATTAGCCAAGGAAGAGCCAATTAGTCGCGGTGCAATCACCTCTTCAATAATTATCTTAAGGGTGTCAATATTATCACCCGTAACCACTTCATTCGGAGTTGCGGCACCGATACCGATCATACCGTTTTTCAAGGTTACCTTCACCCGGATTGCGTGGATTGCATTAACCGTATGAAGGTGAGTGATAAATGGCTGCTCCAGAGGTACCTCGACCACTTCAGTTGTTATTTTGGAAATCGTTAATTCATCTTTCATTAAAAGCACCTCGCACCTTTATCAATTTTAAGCAACTAAGGAGTATATTATGCATAAAAACCCGTTCATTATTTTATTAATCTTATCTTTTAGTCTAATCCTAAACATTGGCAATGCAAATGCTAAGCAACAACCCTTAAGAAATATCAACCACCAGCTTGCTGAAGACCTTGGGGACCATCAAAGTTATGCCGACAGCGATCCAGGAAATTATGATTATGCAAAATATATTCAGAGGATTTATTATCTTGATCGCAAAACAATTATCATTCAAGTCAAGCCGGGTTTTCAAAAAATGACCAAAAGCGACAAGACAAGCATCAGTAATCAAGCCTTCGCTCTTACCAGATCAGTTCAGTCAAATGATTGTAGTCATCCAGAAACGATCAAAGTTAAATGCAATAAGAAAGTAATTGGCCTTAAAAGGGCTACTCAAAAGAATTATCAATGGAAATAAACCGGTTAAATATAATTCACTTGCATCACTCAGAACAATTACTGCTAAAATTAACCTAAGAAGGTGAAAGTGTTGAATGAAAATCAACAAAAATTAATCAAGCTAAATAACGGGATTGAAATGCCGCAAATTGGTTTTGGAGTTTGGAAAATTCCGTTTAATCAAACCGCCAAAGTCGTTACTGACGCGATCAAAAATCACTATCGGTTAATTGATACTGCTAAACAATACGGAAATGAAGAACAGGTTGGTCAAGGAATTAAAGACTCAGGGATTGAGCAAAAGCAGCTTTTCCTTACTACCAAGATTTTCAACGGGGACCAAGGAGACTTCGATAAGCTTCGGAATGCCTTTAATGAGCAATTAAAGAAGCTTGGAACCGACCATGTTGATCTCCTCCTTCTTCACTGGTCCGTGTTTAATAAATATATTGAAAGCTGGCGAGCACTAGAGGCTATTTATAACGATGGTCAGGCGCGGGCAATTGGTGTTTGCAACTTTGACGTTGACCACCTCCAAAATTTAATGGATCATGCTAATATCATGCCAATGGTCAACCAAATTGAGTTCAACCCACGAATTCACCAACCGGATACCGTTGCTTTCTGTCAGGATAATCACATTCAATTAGAGGCTTGGTCACCGCTAGGCAATGGTCAACTACTAAATAGTCCAGTGATTAATAAGATTGCTAAGGAGCATGGGAAGTCACCAGCACAAGTGATCCTTCGCTGGGAGCTTCAGCAAGGCTTCATCGTTATCCCTAAATCGATTCATGAAGAACGGATGCGAGAAAATCGCGATGTCTATGATTTTGAATTAGACGCGGATGAAATGGAAGCAATTGCAATGCTCGATGAAGAAAGGCACTCAATCTGGTATGACAAATATAAGTGGTCTGGAAATCCAAATGGCCTTGATGATTACATTGCTAAGCCAGGCGAATTTTAGCAATTTGAATAATTAAAAGCAGACAAGGGATTGAATTGGCTGACGATCACTTGCCTGCTTTACTTTTAAAGTGCTGTTAAGATTGCGAGGTAAACACAAGTTACTAAGAATAGGAGCAGAATGAATTTATAGACCCATTTCCAATAGATCGTAATTGGGATCCGTGAAAGAGCGAGGGCGCCAACTAGCATTCCAGCAGTCGGTGTAATTGCAGTAATTAATCCCGTAGCAGCCTGGTAAGAAGTAACCAATACACTCCCGTCAACGTGGGCAAATTGAGCCAACGAGCCCATAATCCCCATCGTTGCTGCGGCTAGGCCTGAACTTGATGGGATAAGGAACGAAAGAATAATAAAGAAGACAAAGGCCAAGATAATAAAAGCAGCTTTAGGCATTCCCGCTAAAGAAAGTTCACCCCAATGAAGGATTGTTCCGGTAATCTTACCGTTATTCATAACAACCTGGATCCCCCGAGCAACCGCAACAATAATGGCAACATTCAGTAAATCACTCATTCCGCTCATAAAGGAATTGATAAATTCATTTTCTTTAATGTGACCAACAAACATAATGACGACCGACATAAATAAGAACAGCATCGTAATTTCGTTAAAGTACCAACTACCCAATGCCGTCATATCAGCACCTAAAAAGTCACCGAAGAACGGAATTTGGGTTAGCCATTTAGTAAAGCTTTCAAAGAAGGTCCAGGACTTATTAATACTTGTCCAAGGAACCAACCCCACAATCATAATGATAAACGTTAAAGCAAAAACCCAGAGGACGTGTTTTTGAACCTTAGTTAACGGTTGTGGTTTTGTCGTCCGCTGATCAACTTCAAAGAACTTCATATCTTCTTTTCGTTGTGAATAAACTAATGACTTCGTTGGATCCTTCTTGATCTTGTCAGCATAACGTAACACGAAAGCAATCGTTAAGGCGGTAACAATGATTAATAGGATGATCCGGGAACCAAGTCCTGATCCAGGAGAAATTTTAATGATACCAGAAGCGACTCCGGTGGAGAACGGGTTAACTGTTGATGCTAAATCACCAACCCGAGTTCCGAGCAGAATAATTCCAGCAGCAACGAGTGAATCATAGCCGACTCCCATCATGATTGGAACGATCAGCGGGAAAAATGCGAGGGTTTCTTCACCCATTCCATAAGTTGAACCACCGATCGCAAAGATAATTGTCAAGACAATAATCAACCGTTTTTCGTGTCCCTTAGAATTTTCCACAATGGAACGAATACCGTCGTCCAAGGCTCCAGTCTTATTAACGACACCCAGAAAGCCACCAATAACCAGAATAAAAAGGGCAATATCAATCGCACCAGTAGTTGCCTTATCACCAATCATTCCAATAACTGGTGCCATAAAGATGTCCCAAATTCCTTGCGGGTGACTAGCAACCGTGTGATAGGTCCCAGAGATCATATTTCCCGCGCTATTAACCTTGTATTCCCCAGCCGGGATAATCCAGGTCAAAATAGCGATTAAAGCAATCAACAAGAAGAGAATTGTAAAGGCCGAGGGCATATGAAACCGATGCTTCTTCTGTACTTTTTTCTCCATAAGCTCACCTACTTTGCAAAGAATTCTTTAGCTACTTGTTTATAGAATTCGATTGACTTATAAAAAGTTTCAACATTGACGAATTCATCAGTTTGGTGTTGCGTATTGTTTCCTGGTCCAATTTCTGCAATTGCAAAGTCACCTTTTCCATGGAGAAATTCTGATCCATCACTTGCTCCAGATTGGCCAATTGCCTTTACAGAACGATCCTTAAATATTTCACCATGAACCTTTTCCATCAGCTTAATCAATGGAGCATTCTTGTCTCCCGGCATCGCTTCTTCCGGAAAACTATAACGAATACTTAAATCATAGCCATCCTTTTGATTCAACTTCTCTACCAGATCATTTAAGGCAGCAAAGACGACCTTATTCGGGTATTCAGGGATTGTTCGAATATTTCCCTTAATAATTGCCTTATCAGGAACGGAATTAATCTGTGAACCACCCTGGAAAACGGATTGAACATGGGTCAGCTTACCCAAAATTGGGTTTTCCTGATCAAACTGAGCCATTAATGGCTTTACCTGGGTTGCAAAATCAATCAGGTGATCAATTGCATTGATTCCCTTTTCCGGTTGAGAACTATGAGCCTGTTTTCCAACTGAGGTAACAATATAATCAATGACTCCCTTTGACGTGTAACCGATCTCAGTCATATCATTCCCTGGTTCAGCAATGATTAGACCAGCTAACCCATCCGCATAACCTTCTTTAGTGAGCTGGGCCGCACCATACTCACCTGTTTCTTCACCAACCGTACAAAGTAACCTAATTTTCCCGGGAACTGAATTATCTTCGAGCATCTCCAGCATACTGATAATTAAAGCAGCTAACCCACTCTTCATATCAGAAGCTCCACGACCATATAAATTGCCATCTTTTATCGTTGCTTGGAATGGATCCGTCTGCCAATCGGATTCATCCCCAGCAGAAACCACATCTTCATGACCAGAGAAGCCCAAAATCTGGTCACCAGAACCAATTGTCACTACCAAATTATCTCGTCCCGGAGCGTATTGAACCCGATCAATCTGAACTCCCTGATCTTGATATGGCGCAAAAAGTGATTCGATATAGTCAGCCACTTCACTCTCGTTATCGTTTACTGACTTAATACTGATTAACTTCGCTAGAATATCAATTTGCTTCTGCTTTTCCATGATGACCCCTCCTAAAAAATATCCGTCAATATAATCGTTTACAATAAAATCATATCATACAACTGATATTCATATAACACTAAAATCATTCGTTATTAATGAATAATAATACATTATATTAAATATATCAAAATAAATATGCAATTAAATAAGTTGCTTAACATTAAGACTTAGCCAACAGAGGAGTTCCAACCATAAAGTCACAAGGTTAATCACCTTTTATCATCAATTAAGTTTGTTTTATCTATTATTTAGTGATAACATTAACATGTAAGCGATTACAAATAAATTAATGTTGGTTTTTATATAGAAAGGGTGTTTCTTTATGGGTGAACTAGAAGGCAAAATTGCAATTGTAACTGGTGCGGCTAAGGGGTTCGGTCTTGCAAGTACCAAGGCCTTCATTGATGAAGGAGCCAAGGTTGTCATGACTGACGTTGATGATGCTGAAGGGCAAAAGCAGGCTGAACAATTTGGTGATAAGGCCATTTTCATCAAGCAAGATGTTTCCGATGAGTCTTCATGGCCAGAAGTATTTAAGAAAGCTGAAGAAACTTTTGGCCCAGTGAATGTTTTGCTGAATAACGCTGGAATCCTGCTGTTCGATAATGCTGAAGACGTTAAGATGGAAGACTTCCACAAGATTCTTTCCGTTGACCTTGATGGGGTTATGCTTGGTCAAAAATATGCCATCAAGCACATGAAGAAGAATGGTGGATCAATCATTAACCTCTGCTCAATCGCTGGATTAATCGGGATTCCAAACCTCTTCTCTTACAACGCCGCTAAGGGTGCCGTTCGACTAATCACTAAGTCTGCCGCCCTATACTGCTGTGACAAGAACTATCCAATTCGGATCAATTCTGTTCACCCTGGTTATGCTCATACACCAATGGTTGACGCTTACCCAGAAATGCGGACCAGCCTTGAAGCATTACACCCAATGGGTCGGCTCGGTGACGCAGATGAAATCGCCAATATGTGCGTATTCCTCGCCTCTGACCGTTCTTCATTCAGTACTGGTTCTGAATTTGTTACTGACGGTGGTTACACTGCTCAATAAAAATAGCTCCTCAGTTTTTAGCCATTAATACCAAATAAGCTGTCACTTAGATCGATTGACCTAGGTGACAACTTTTTCTGCTCCAGTGCTTTCCTATAAGAAGGTGGAATGCTGTGAAATGAGGATTTGAGAAAGCTCTTATAATAATTAGATTCCCCACTAATATGATATAGTAGAGATACGGATTAGGAGGAATGTAATTATGTTAAAGGCTTACAAATATTATTGGGAAAACGCATTTAAATACCAGGCCACCTCAACCCGGGCGGATTACTGGTGGGCAGTGTTAATGAACGTCATTATTTATGCTATTTTATGGCTTCTACTAGCCGCTTCCGGTGTTTCATCAATTGGCTCCCTGGTAAACGGGACAACCCAAGGACTGGGGATGGTACTAATCATCGTAGTTATCATGGGAGTTTTCGGGTTTGCTAATATCTTTCCCGCAATTTCAATCACTGTTCGTCGGCTTCGGGATGTCGGCCTTTCCGGTTGGTTCCTATTTGCCGTTTGGCTCTTTTCAGTTGTTTTAGGAAACGTTGATAACGCATTTTTCGAAGGACTGATGGCTGCTTTAGAAATCGTTGTGTTAGTCTTCATGTGCTTACCAAGCAACTATATTAATAAACAAGGCTGGTGGAGTCCAAACAAGGATAATGATCAAGAGATTCCTAGTTTACGGAACGAAAATTAATTTAAGAATGAACCCAAGCGTTAAGAAAAATGGCGCTTGGGTTTTGTTTTAAGGTTGATTCATGTAAAGATGATTTAGGCGACGGACACCCTCACTCGGCATTACCATCTAAAAGGGAGTCGTGAAAAGCTTTCAACTAACACAAGGGAAGAATTAAAATTAAAGCGTTTTCTACCCATTTTCTACTACTTCGTGCAATAATAAACATGTTGATAGATAACTTTGCTAATCATAAAAGGAGATCTTAGTATGGTTGAAGAACAAAAAGTCGCTGTTATTACTGGTAGTAGTCGTGGCATTGGTAAAGGAATTGCTGAACAGCTCGGTAAGGATGGCTATGCAATGGTTATTAATGGCTACCATAAAGACGAAACCGATAAAACTACTAAGGAATTAGCTGATAAGGGATTTAAGGTTGTTTCTGCGCCAGGTGATGTTTCCAAGAAGAGTACTCACGAAATGCTTGTTAAGACAGCCGTTGATAACTTTGGTCGTCTTGATACTTACATTAATAATGCAGGGATTGCTCAAATTGGCAACTTACTTGACGAATCTGCAGAAGACTTCCATAAGATCTATGCAACAAATGTTGACAGTGTTCTCTTTGGCATTCAAGCAGCTGCCGAACAATTTAAGAAGCAAGATGATGGCGATAAAATTCGTAAGATTATCAACGCTTCAAGTATTGCTGGACATATCGGTTATGAACAACTCGGTGCCTACTCTTCAACTAAGTTTGCTATCCGTGGCTTAACTCAAGTTGCTGCTAAAGAATTAGCTAAGTTTAACATCACCGTTAATGCATATTGCCCTGGTATCGTTGGTACTGATATGTGGGACTTCATCGACGAAAAGATGGTGGAAGAAAATGGCGGTGAAAAGGGTCAATACCTAAAGGCTGCCATTGACGGAATCGCTCTTGGTCGTGTTGAGCACCCATCAGATGTTGCCAACTTTGTATCTTACCTTGCTTCAACCAAGTCCGACTACATGACCGGTCAAGCAGTCCAAATCGACGGTGGGGTTCAATTTATTTAATTAAGTTTTACGGATGCGTCTCCATAGAATTTTAAATATTACAATAGCGGCTTGATTACAGAATTTTTCTGTGATCAAGCCACTTTCTATTTGTATAAGCACGATTTAAAATTTAATTACTACTAATTCCGAAACTCCTTCGTAGATCCCAAATAATTAGAATCAATCCCTAACCATTTTTCATTAATTTTTCGAAGAGTCCCGTCTTTTTGCAAAACACCAAGAGCATAATTAATCTTTCTTACTAATGTGCGATCACCTTTTCGCATCCCCACAGCAACCCGATCCTGAGGAAAAACATCACCACCAATGAGCTTATATTGGTTAGTCTTAGCTAAATTTTTCGCATAATAACCAGCATAAATCGTTCCGGCAAGAACTCCTTGTGTCCGTCCTGCTTTTAAATCCATAAAGGCAGAGTTGTTATCCTGATAGATGATTGGCGACCCGCTAATATACCTTTTTAGCAACTGTGGGTACTTATTGAAGTCAGTAAAAGCTGTCGAGCCTTCTTGAAGACCAAGCTTTTTCCCCTGCATATCCTTGAAGCTATTAATTCCCGAGTTCTTTTTAACAACCAGTGACTGTCCAGAACGTTCGTAAACCCGGCTAAAGGCTTCCTTTTTCTGCCGTTCTGGAGTTGCGGTATAGCCATTCCAAATCACATCAATTGTTCCATTCTTTAATTCGGTTTCTTTCATTGACCAGTCGATTGATTGAAAGTTAGCCTTTAACCCGAGCACTTTGCAGACTGCACGTGAAAGATCAACGTCATAACCAACTAATTTCCCGTTTTTCTGCCGAAAGTCCATTGGCACAAAGCTATCATCAACCCCGATATTGAGCTGGCCTGATTTTTTAATCCGTGACCATTGATCAACGTGATTAGCACGGTAATTAGGGTTAGCGGACTTTTTGCAGCCAGCAATTGGTAATAAAGCAATCATTATGGCTAATGTAATTAGTGCGCGAATAAATCGTTGTGTTCTCATGACTATTTCCCTCCTAAATAAAAAAAGCCCTCCAAAGCATCATTGCTTTAGAGGACGCGAATGCGCGGTTCCACCCCACTTTTCGATTACCTCACGATAACCGACTCACTAAGTTCGTTGATTAAACAAAAAACGCCTTCGCTACCACATTAATGGTAACGAGGGCGTTGCCGCGGTCCCACCTCGTCATTACTGCTTCTTCACAAAAACAGCCTTACTAAGTTCAATCAATAAACTCTTGGCGATAACGGGCTCCCCGGTCATTCCTACTCATTTCAGAAATTCAACTAGCAGATGTGTTTCCTAGAGTCATTTGGTTAGCATTCCATCAATCGCTAACTCTCTAAACAAATTTTCCTAGTACTAATTCTGTTGATCGTTTTTAAATATTAATTATTACTATAGTCTGATTTCTTATAAAGTCAACAGATTTATTAAAATTAAATTAGAAATCTTTCAGCAACTTGTTGATAAATCGTCGGTGCCTGGAGAAAATCATCAATTGAAAGGTGTTCGTTAATCTGGTGAGATTGGCGATCATCCCCTGGCCCATACTCAACAAACGAAAACGGCCTTTCAGCTAACGAATACCGAGAAGCATCGGTTGCCCCGTGAGAAACAATCACTTTTGGCTTACTTCCCTTGGTAGCCGCAACCGCATCACTAACAAGATTGATGAACGGATCATGCGGATCAGTTACGACTGGCGCAAAGCTAGCAACTACTTTAAGGCGTAGCTGAGCACCCTGCTTATTCAGCTGATCAATAATCTTTTGCAATCGTGCTTGCGTCTCTTCATTATCACATTCAGGAACTGTCCGCACATTTCCCTTCAAGTAAGCATAATCCGGAATCGAATTTAACTGCTCACCACCGTGGAAGACAGTTACCGAGTGAATCACCTTACCAAGAACGGGACTCGGTTGAGTATCAGCAAAGGCAGTTCGTTCACCATCAATAAATCGTGCCAAGTTTGCTACCGCGTTAATGCCTAAATCAGGACGTGAACTGTGCGCCGTCTTACCAAATGATTCAATTTCATAATCAAACGAACCACAGTGAGCATACTCAAGCTGGTTTGAGCTTGCCTCACCCATGACCATGGCATCCAAATCATCAGCGTATCCTTTTTGCGTTAACAGCATCGATCCCTGACCACCAACTTCTTCATCAACCGAAAGGAGCAAACGAACTTTACCATGTTTGGGCAGTCCTGCTTCCTTCATTTGAATTAAGCTAATGACCATCGCTGTTAGACCGCCTTTCATGTCCACCGAGCCACGACCGTAAATATTACCATTGACGATTTCTCCTGAGAAAGGCGGGTATTTCCATTTTGCTGGATCACCGGTTGCTACCGTATCCATGTGACCTGCAAAAGCCAGCACTTTTCCCGGTTGATTACCGATCTCAGCTACTAAGCATGTCCGATTATCCGCAAACTTAACCAATTGACTATCAATATGATGTTGTGCAAGCACCTCTTTCAAATATTCGGCCAAAGGTTGTTCATTGCCATTAACGGTATTAAACTGAATTACCTTTTGTAATAAGGCAATTTTTGCTTGGTCATCCATCTTCCCACTCCTTTCTCATTAATTTTTAATATTAAACACTGTACTCTTAATTAATGGGTTTGTAAAGTGTGAGCAATTTTCTTTTTTACAAGGAATCCCAAAATAGCGAGTTTAATCGTTATCTTGGATAAAATATCATCTTCTATTTCATACAAAAATTAAAAAGTGATGATTTGATGTACAAAAAAAGAGAACCCTTATGTATCAAGGGTTCTCTTTGCTGCTTAAGGAGAGTACAGGATTGTAATGTGTTGATATATCAACGTTTTAAGCCGTTTTTTCCGCACTTTTTCCGCAATTTCTATAATTCTGCTAGTTTATCAATAATCAATGTATCATTCTTAGCCTTGTATTCATCAATTAGATATGAATATGCTCGCAGTGTAATAGTAATATCTGAATGACCTAACCTTTTACTAATGGCGTATATATCGACACCTTTACTTAGCAAATAGGCAACATGGACATGGCGCAGTGAGTGAAAATGAAAGCCTTGCTTTTTGATACCACAACTACTCATAATAGATAAAAGAGCTTTATTAAGAGCGTTACTGGTAGGAATGGTACCAAGAACGTTTTGAAATACCATAGTTGTATTATTAGTCTTTAAATCTGCTAAATGGTTGAGTAATGAGCGATTAACCTTAATGGTTCGATTGCTTGATTCAGTCTTAGTTGATTTAAAGGCTTTTTTAGTATCATCCCATGACTTATTAACAATGATGGTTGAGTGGAGAAAGTCTATATCATTCCATGTGAGAGCCTGTATCTCACTCTTTCGCATCCCCGTATAGATTGCAGTAAGTATCATGTAACGACTAGTATTGTAATGGTTAAGATTATTAACTAGTGCATCCGTAAGAGTATGTAACTCTTTTTCTGTTAGATATTCAATCTTACGCTTGCTCTTTTTGTTAAAGACGAGTTGCACGTTATGAGTAAAATCTTTCTGGATAATATCATCATCGATCGCATAACTTACACAAGAACGAATAGCACCATTTAACTTGCTAACAGAACTAGAACCATGATTCTTCCCGTACCAGTTAATAAAACGCTGGTAATCTGAACGTTTGATGGTAACTAATTCCTTGTTTTTGAAATAACCTTGTATGACTTTGAAAAACGTTCTATATCGGCTTTTAGAAATATCAGACAGTGAACTATCTTTTTTGTACACCGAGTACCAACGTTCATAATAATCACTAAAAGAAATATGTTGTAAGTCTAAATTAACTTGCTCTAATTCCTTTTCTAGCTTCACAGCACCAGCCAATGCTTCACGCTTCAATTTAAAACACCCTGCTGACTTTTGCCGTCGCTTCCCGTTTTGGTCTCTGTATTCTGCTATTCCGTAATAGCCCTTTTTAGCTTTTTTCGCATAACTCATAAAATTACCTCTTTCTTTTCGCACAGCTTGCCAACGTGGAATTTGAGAGGTGTTTATTTTATGTATTGAGTTGTTCAAATGGCTAGTTGGTGCAACGGGAAGTACACAATCAGGGTATTAATTAGCGCCGTGACAGTGTACCTGGTAGTGAACCTATTTTTGAGTGGTGTTATTAGTGCATTTATTGGTGGTGTTAACAGTAGCAATAATTGTGATGATATTAGTAGCGTTAGATTTTTGACGTTTTCACACGCTTTTTAACGCTTTTAACATCCCCAGTAACGGGACGAACTCGGTTAATTTGATTGACCAACTTTGAAGTGGGATTAACTCACTTTGAAACACCATCCCCCCCTACCCATTAAGACAAAATAACTCGGATTTTTTCAAAGCTGGTTTGTTCTATGTGATGCGCTCATTTTGGTTCTCACTGGGGCGGGGGATGCTTCTATATACTTCAGAAGTATTTAGAAGCTATATTCAGCTATCTAACTAGCTACACCAGCAGAAAAGAACGTAATCATATCAAGGCTTTAACCTATGAAACATGCAGAAAACCTTTTGATTATGAAGCTGTCTGAATTACTGATTAAATGGATCCTGTCCTTGCTGTAATTGGTAAGTGTCCTGTATTTCACCAGACGTTTTCATGTCGTTAGGAACAGACTGTACCGCTTGTTCTGGTGACATTCCATAATGATCTGACAAGTAAGCGGATGGTGATTCACCGTAGCGGTTTACAAAGTCGTGTAAGTCGGTAGATGGTGGCAATTGTCCGTTATTACTTGCTGAAGCCTGTTGATTGCTTGTTCCTTGTGTTCGTTGGTTTGTTGGTTGTTGGCTTGAAGAACTAGCAACAGAGCTGGAATTACTGGAAGCCGATTCTTGTTTCTTTTCTGAATGCTTATTAGCTTTCTTGTGGTGCTTAACTACCTTGCTAGAACTAGTTTTACTGGAACTAGAAGCCTTTTTAGTTGATTGACTACCACAAGCCGTTAAACTCATCCCCAACAGTGCAGTAGCACAGATTAAACCTATCTTTTTCATGTTTCCTCCTCGTGGCTTATTCATCATCTGAAAAATGATAACTATATATTGTTTTCATAACTTCATTAAACTTTTTCTCAGCAACAGGATCTCGTTCACCCTCTAATGCAAGCATTATTCCTCGTGTAACCATCGCGTTTATACCATTAATTTTATTATAGTCATTCATCTTTTTGGCAAGTGAAACGTAACGGTCTTTTAAATACGTTCCCATATCAACGTTTTTAATAGCAGCGTCAAAAATGTTAACAAAGTGTTCAACAAAAACAGATGCAAAGGTATAAGTCAGTTGTTCATTATTAGTTCCTAATTGCTTCTTTAAATTATCTGAAATGCTTTTATAGAGGTCCTTTTTAAAGCTATTAATATTCTGTTCATAATCTCTAGAATTACCAATTCCTTGCAAATACGAAACTGGAACATCAAAAAAATCTGATAACTTAAACCAAGTTTCAAGTTTCGGCTCACGTTTACCTATTTCATATAAGCTGATCGCTTGACGTGTTAAGCCCGTTTCTTTCGCTAACTGAGCTTGGCTTAAATTTTTTTCTTTTCTTAATTTTGCTATTCGATTTTGAGGTAGCTTTTTATTCTCACTCACAATATCACCTCACTTTTTTCATCTACAATATTATCATTTAAAAAATAATTATGCTACATAATGTTGACAGCTACGTTATGTAGCATTTATTATATAACCAACTGCTACAATTCGTAGCACAAAATAAAACAAGTAAGGAAGTGAATTAAATGTATTTAACAGATAAGCAAGTAATAGCAATCAAGCGCAAGCGTGGAGAGCTTAATCTATCCACCGTAGCACTTGGACGTGAACTTGGTTTAAGTCGCTGGACACTAGATAACATTTTCAAGCGTAACCATCGCAAGGTGACTCCAGCAACTTACAAAAAGCTAAGTGAATGGCTCATTGAAGAGTATGCAACGCAAGACTTAAAAGACAGTCAAGCAGTAGCACAAGGCAAGTAGCGTTTTGAACAAACTGAAACATTACACACAGAGCTGAAAAGCGCTGATAGACTGCTATTAACAAACATAAAGGGGATGTTAAATCATGACTGAAAAAATTATCGAAGCAAACACAAAGCAACACAACTTGGGCGCATTCAACGGGCTGGTGTTTGTTCACGGCTTGAACGAAGAGCCATATACCACAGATAAAATCATTGCAGAATGCAGTAAAAATCAATTGAAAGTAGTTAAAAACTTGATTCGTAATCACAAAAAGGATTTTGAAGACTTTGGGGTTTTGCATTTTGAAAATGCTAAACCTCTTAAAGGCTCAAAAGGTGGACGACCACAAAAGACCTACCACCTCAACGAACAACAAGCCACGCTATTAATTACCTACTTGGATAACACACCAGAGGTTAATCAATTCAAAAAGAACCTAGTTCATGAGTTTTACCGTATGAGAAAAGAGCTTAATCAGCGACAGATTAATCGTGCTATTGAAAAGCCCCAGCGTAAATCATTAACGGATGCAATCAAGGAATGGCAGCAAGCCCCCAGACACATTTACATCAATATGACCCAGCTTTTATTGAAACGTGCTACTGGTCTAACAGCACAGCAAATCAAGAAGCAACGACACGTAAAAACCGCCCTTGACGGTCTAACCATTAAGGAACAGGAGCGATATAAGCAACTGGAAAATATCGCAATTGGCTTGGTTGGTCTAAATAAGACGTGGGACGAAGTAAAAGGCGTTTTGCTATTGGCTTAATGATTGGAGTTGATTACATGGAAAATTTGCAAGTACAGTTGCCGGACGACTTGCAAGAAGCAACCAAGAAAATGATCGCTGATTCACTGAATAGCGCATTAAAAGAGCTTGAAATAAAAAATAGCTTCCCACCTTACATGAATAAGACGGAAGCTAGAAAGTATTTACATATTTCATCAAAGACACTACTTGACTGGGAAACACAATATAACGACATCCCCATTATCGTTATTGACGGGATTCAGCGTTATAAGCGCACCGATCTAGATAAGTGGATGCAACAACATAGATTAAACAAATAACACGGCTTGCCAACGTGGAATGAATGAGAGGGGCTTATTTTATGAAGCTACTAGTCACCATTGACAGACACATATTAGCTTATTGGAACACAGCACCAGATGATCGCTTGTGGGCTTACCTTGCGAGCTTGCCCGTTGCTGTTCTGATACTTGATGCAATCACACAGTTAATCAAATAAAGGAGATATACAGCATGAAATTAAATAAAGATGATGAATCACTCAAGAACGCCTTATTAAACGAAGTTGAGAGCAACATTGCAACGCTAAAAGGCAATGCAAAAAGTTACATTAACGGCAAAGAACAAAGTCCGTTAGCGTTAATTACTGAAAGCATTAACGACTTAACAGAACTTAAAAAGCTACTGAAAGGAATGAACTAAATGGAGCATTTAGACAAAGACGAAAAAGCAATTTATGACCTATTGCCAAAAGGAATTGACCGCCCACGACCACTAAAAGAACTGGAGAAGCTATCAGGGCTTAAAAGCCGTGAAGTACGGGGGATTATTTATCGCTTAATCGTATTGCACCACGTTCCAATTGGCGCACGATACAAGCACCCTAACGGCTACTACATCATTACAAACGATGATGAACGAAAACAAGCCCTAGCACCGCTTACGTCACAAATAGCAATGATGAGTAAGCGGGCACAGGTAATCGGTAATGTTGAATTGGAGAACAAGGAATAATGCTCAGACAAAATAAAAAAGCCGTCAAATGCTACCCAACGACCAAATCAGTTAGCATTTAACAGCCTAAGCAATAAGCACAACGGGGCTTCCCGTTGCTTGCTTATTCTAACATGTAACTTTCAATCAATCACGGGGACAACATCCCCAATAACCGGAGGAATAAGACAATGAATAACGATAATTACCAATTTATTTTAGCGGACGACCACAAGGGAAATAAGTTACTAGCCGTTGTTAAAGGCGAGCTGTCAACCGAGCTAGTAAACAATGCTAGAACAATCGGCGATCAACATTTTATTAATATTCTCGCTGACCAACTTAAAAAGATTATTGATTCAGCAAGCGTTATTGAAAAGGACGGTGAATAGTCATGCAATTAGTGACCCTTACCGCCCCAGACGGACACCGTGAACGTTGGGACATTAAAACAGCTTACCTTGCCTTGCTGTCTTGGTATTCGTATCTTAACGACCCAGACAACGGCAAAGAGCCAACCAGTATCGCAAAGCGGATCGGCGAGTTCGTTGGGGATGATATTAAACAGGTGCATATGTACCTAGTTTATCTTGACGGCTTCAACGGTGATCTATATTCCAAACTGTCGCTATTAGCTCACAACAGCAATAAAAGCACCGTTCAATTGTATTTTGTGATGAAATCAATCGGCAACAGTGACTATTTACGCCACAACAAGGAACAGGAACCAGAGCGACAGCAACTAATCAATCGCATTAAGCAAGTAACCAACAACGACCAAGAAACGCTTAGACGGCTCACAGAGCTGACTAAATTATTTGTTGATGGTCAATTACATTACAGCAATCTGGAGGGATGAACGATGAAAGCAGGAGTAATGGTAAGTAAAAGATTTATGACTAGTTATCTATACGTTAGCTTAAGTACACCAGCCAAGCTATTGTATATTGCAATGGCACTTATTAGCGATAAGGACGGGAATATTAGCAAAAACAATTTGTGGATTCCTAATCACTTTTCAAAAGCCACACCAGAAAACTACAAAGAATTAATAGACAGCGAGTTAATTAAAGAAACTCCTAACGGCTATAAAGTAGACGTCGTTATTTGTGGTATGTAGTGAGGTGATAATGAATGGCAAGGCGAAGGATGTTAAACATTGACTTAATTCTTGATGATGATTTTACTCAAGAACTATCAGCCGAAGCGCAAAACATGTATATCTATCTTAATATGCTTGCTGATGATGACGGAATAGTTGCCCACCTCAAACGACAATTAAGAATGTTAGGAAAAGATCCGAAATACGTTAATGAATTAATTAAGCATGGTTACTTAATATCATTTGATGATGAAACCGTTGTGATAACTGATTGGTTAAATAATAATCATATTAGGAGCGATGTTTATAATGCTAGTCACCAAGCAAATTGCCGTAGCTTACTATATATTACTTACAAATGGCAATATACTTTCAAAGGCAATGGAAAAAATGTATTGGGAAGCCTTACAGATTGGATCAATGGTAACAGACAAATCAACGGCACTAGGTACGATCATTTTGACGAAACAGCACTAAAAGAGATCGCTAAAAATAGATACTTAAGCCTTAAAAATAACGATAATCCAAGCATGGAACAGAGCTGGAACAACTCTGGAACAAATATGGAACAGGGTTGGGACAATGCTGGTACCCCAGGTATAGGTAAAGTAGCAGTAGAAGGTAAAGGTAAAGTAACAGTTAAAGATCAAGTAGCAGTAGAAGATCAAGTTTTAAATAAAGATCCAGATCAAATTAAAGATCAAGATCAAGTACCTACCACCCAACAAACTTCTTCTAATGGGGGATCGGGGGAAATTCTTCTTTCAGATCATCGTCCTACTTCAACTAAATATAATAATGCTACTAGTGAGAATGGAGAATTTAGTGGAGTAGATAGTGGAGTAATCAAGCAGAACATCAACAGCGACAAGAGATCATCATCTGGTGACGAGTTGGATCCAGAATGTATACAAGATGGATCCAAAATGGCAACCAAACGGATCCAAGAGTTAACGCCCCTCTTTGATTCACTTAACCAAGCCTTTAACGTTAATCTATCGGTTAATGATGAACGGCTTTCAGTGCTGTTTGACGACCTGCTTAATCAATACAAGACTAATTACATTCAAGACGGTATAACTCAGTTAGCAAGCACCAGCACAGGACAGCAAACAAACAGCAGTGTTAAAGCCTTAGTAGTCAATCACCTATCAGAGAGCATTAAGCAGGTGCTACCTCGCTAAATACCCTGTTTAGGATGCTAAATACCTAGTTAGAATACTCAATAACCAGAGACAGACAGATTAGACAGCCTATAAAAGGGCGGTTAGGGCGCACCATAAAAAAGCCATGCTGACATTGCTGACGCTCCGAAAAAAGGCTTAACAGTGCATTATCCTATTTTGACTTTTCGATTGTGACTAATTGACCAAATGCATTAGGACAAGTAAGACCGCTAAATACTAACATCCCCTAATCATTGATATATCAACGATAGCAAGGGGATGCTTTTATTTATTGGACAGAAAAGGAAGCAGAATTGTAGATGATTATTTTAATTTTTAATGTTAACCGTTGCTAACATTCAGAACATACGTTTATTTTAAAAAATTGCCCTGTTTTAAAACGATTAACAGGCAATTAATATAATTAATCATTTAAGAGTTAAAACGGCTTAGACAGCTTTAAAACGAAAATTAGAATACAGAGAAATGGAGTTGATTTAAATGTTTCTTGTATCGTGTCTGTTAATTGGAGCAATTGCATGTAGTTTGGCAAGCCTTTTTGCTGATATTGCGGTTATATGGCTATTTACCCACTACATGAAAGACCAGTACAAAGGGGATGAAAGCAAATGAGTTGGTATCGTGGTAGATATGTTACAAGTAGGCGCACCCTAGCCAAGTGGATGGCTGAAAGTAAGAAAGATTATCATTTCAGAGTTAGAAACAAAGATAAAGCAGATTCAACAGTTGTTAACTTCGTATTCTCTGAAAGCATCAAAAAGGATCGGCACTTATATGTTGCTAGTCGGGTTATTTATAATCACTACTTAGATTATTGCTATCAGCAGGACTTAACACCGCTAAGCAATCGCCAATTTAAGCACAACATGGAACTGTTAGGTTTTGTTTATCAGAAACACCACCGCTTTTATGCTGGTTACTACCAGAACAAAGTAACAACCGCATACAAGAACATCGGAATAATTAAGCGGTAGTTATTCCATGCAATGTACAATTTATCAATCCATCTAAAAAGCTGATATAACAGCAATCTTAATTAGAAATCATTGCTCAAAATTGGACATTTTCGGGGCTATTTGTAGTTAAAAGAATGCTAACAAATGCTAACATTGTGACGTAATACGTAGTTAGATTGGAGTTGATAACATGATTCTATTCTTTGATTCCACCTATTGGACGTATGAACTAACCGCAGTTATTGCAGTGATTATCATTGCTTTACTAGTTATTAAGCACAGACAATAGAACCTTACAAAACCTACACTCGTATTTAATTCGTAGTTAAACATTATTGCTTATGAGTGATTAGCTTTAATCGTTGGTATAATCACATTTAGCATCAAAACTGAAAGCAAATAAGAGCAATAATTGCCCTTATTTTGCTATCAAAATAGGACATACTAAAAAGCCCCCGTTTTTATTTAACGGGGGTTGGTTTGTTAATATTGCAGGAACGCTCATCGACTTTTACACACGATAAATTCCATTAATTATTTTAGGGGGATGCCTAATCATGCTATTAAATTCATTTGATGATTACATGCTTTACACGTTATTAGCTCATTTATTCCATACGTCAATTACTAGCATATATTGGACGGTTAACCTAATTACTAGCCTGATATTAATAGGCGCTATTTTGATACTGTTATTCAAACATTAGCAACAAAAAAGGCACATCAATTAACGATGCACCCTCTACTGGTAATGGTTCTGAATAAATAAATTATATTGGAGCGAATTAACAGTGTCAATCATCCCCACTATTGACGACAAGACAGCCGTTAAAATTGCTAAGATTTACCTCAAGCAGAACCACGACTACTCACTAATTGCCAAGCGCCTAACCTTTAAGAATGCTAATTACATTACAGCAAAAGATAAAACTACCCATGCTATGGCATTATACGAACTAAAAGAACGGGAGAACATCATCAACAGAGTTAAGCAACACGACTTAACCAGTGGATTGATTATTGAGTACCGTTTTATCAAGTCTTGTTCCGTCAATCGGACACTGGAGCAATTACAACAGCAAGAAAAGAAAATATCAGAGCGTACACTTCAAAAGAAACAACACGAAGCATTATTACTGGTGTATTCGTTGATACCAGATAAAGACACAAAACTAATCAAATAAAAAAACGCTCCACCATAGGAACGCCTTTAAGATATAAATTAAAGCAAATCAGAATGATTATATCATCCCCCGCCCCCTCCATTCATCTCAAAAAGAGCGCACACATTTCAATTGCCTTTCATGTAAGCGACGATTTTAAAAATTTTTAGGTAGGGGGGCTATATTTGCTACTCATTGATATAACTGTACTTAAACCAAGAAAAACAGTTAATTTGTGTCTGTTTTACGGTGCAATTAGTGGGGATGCTTTATCAATAATTCCGACAATTCAGACACCCTAAAAGAGAAATAGCCGTATTTTTCCGCAGATGTTTCCGCAGGCAAAATAAAAAGACCACCAAAACGGTAGTCTATCACGTTGGCAAGAAGATTTATTTTTTCCGCAATTTTTCCGCACATGTGGTAAAAAATAGCATTTATAGGTGTTTCCGTAAAAAATAAAATGCCTTTATATCAACGTTTACACGCTATTCCAATTTATTTAAAATAGCAAAAAAGGAGAGTACAGGATTTGAACCTGCGCGCCCGCTCTACACGGGTTCGCCGGATTTCGAGTCCGGTGCATTACCACTCTGCCAACTCTCCATGATTGGTTATTCAGAATAAAACCGAACAACCAAATTGTATCAAAATTGTGTTCTACAGTAAAGATAATTATTGATTTGCAATATCATAGGTTGTCTTGCCATTTTTTGCCGTGTACATAGCTTGACTATCATCGGCAGGATTCATGATACTGAGTGAGTAGTCATCCCCGATTGCCTTATCAATATCCTTAGAGTTTTTCTTGAAAGAACTTGTTAACTTACTCCAGCCCATTTGTTCAGCCTGACTAGGGTCTTGAGCTAGCTGCTTAAGAGCATTAACAGTATCATCGTCTGTTGGCGTTACTTTGTAGGTCTTGGTCTTACTGTCAAAAGAAACATCGCCAAATTTGGAATATCCCTTTTGGAGTTGCCGTAAAATTGCCATTTCCTTATTTTCTTGAGAAGCTGAACCGGTCCCTGAACCGATATTAGCCTTATTAGAAAATGATGACATACTCCCACTATTGCTTGTAACCTGAGAAGATTGGGCTTCGGATGATGAATGCTGCTTACTCCGGTTAAATGCTGGAAGGTTAATTACACCGTATATTACAGCAGCCAAGCTAAGCACAACGATGATCGTTCCACCCTTCCATTCACGGTATTGTTGCCATGAATTAGCAAGGTAAAAGCCACCCAAGATTAACATTAAGCCACCAAAAACAATCAAGAAAATCATTAATAAATACCCCTATTTTTGATACTAAAATTCCATTAATGCTTTCATATCATAGTCTTTAATCTTTTCCCGACCATGGAGATCTTTCAATTCGATTAAGAAGGCACAACCAACGACGATTCCACCAAGTTCTTCAATCATTTTAATAGTTGCGGAAATGGTACCACCAGTAGCTAAGAGATCATCAACAACTAATACCCGTTGGCCTGGCTTAATTGAATCGGCTTCCATTTGAAGGGTTGCTTCTCCGTATTCTAGATCATAGGTTGCACTAATGGCTTTCCGGGGAAGCTTGCCCTTTTTTCGTGCTGGTGCGAACCCAACTTGTAATTCACGTGCAATTGGGCAACCAACGATAAAGCCCCGTGCTTCCGGACCAACAACCATGTCAACCTTTTTATCCTTAGCGTATTCACAAAGTTCGTCAGTTGCTTGCTTAAACGCTGCACCATTCGCCATTAATGGCAAAATATCCCGAAAAATTACACCCTTTTCAGGAAAATCTGGAACACTCGCAACGTACTTGTAGAGGTCTAAAGTCATAAGAAAAAATTGTCTCCTTTAATGTATGTTTAGACAGTTCAATACCCACTTTGCCAAAGCCTTGCTATCACTAAATAACAGCACTTGTTCTGCCTGATATTGAGCAACGCGCCGCTGGTATGGGTTTGTTTCTTTTATGTCAGTTTTGTTTACGTCACTGACAGGTTTTAAAATACCATCTTTTATTGTAACAAATCCGGCCGCAGAAAACACTCTTAACATAAAAATTAATCGTTCAGCATTAATTTTTAGTCGAGTACTCAACTGATTTAATTGCCGGTTTAAGTCAATTTGAGTTGTTCTCACTACTAGCCGATACAAACGGGCAAATTCGTCCCGAACGGGCATCCCGCTTAAATAAACGCTGTGGGGCTGGAAAAGCAGTAGCCGAATCATTGAGGGTGCCTGCTGATCGTTGCTAAATAACTTTTCAAATTCTTCGAGGGTTGATGGACAATCAACAATCGTTACTCGTTGAGCAGAAAAGTCAGTCTGAGCTGCTTCGTCAGGTGATAATGCACTCCCCTCTGGTAAATGTGGTTGAATATTATCGCGAAGCTTTTTATCAAATGCAACATAATATCCTGCCTCATTAAAGAGTTGTGGATTTAGCTTATTGGTTCGCTGATCAATGATTACTGGACTATCAATACTAATATCCTCCAACATCAGCTGAACCGTTCGTTTTCCCCGCCACTCATTAATTGAGATTTTTACTGCCAGCTTAATTTGGTTTGCCATTGCTGCTCTTAAAACTGCCGCAAGTTTTCCCTTACCAAACGCAATTACCGTTACCTGGGACTGCTGGTCGCCCACCATAAATTTCAGGTGTGAGTTATCTTTCCCCATAGTGACAATGCTATTAATTTGGTCCGGTTGTAATTCAAAGACTGGCTGTTCATTCCCCGGGCCAAATGGGGAAAGGCTTACGAGTTGATCATATAATTGCATACTTACCTCAGCAGGGCTAATTGAAGCGGCAATTTTCAATGGCTGCTTTTTTTGTCCATCGAAATGCTGATTTTCTGCCTCATGAAGCAAGACATTCCGTAATTTTTCACTATTCTCAGTCTCAAAGCTCAAACCACAAGCAGCCGGATGACCACCGAATGAAGTCATCAGATCCCGGTGACCATCCAAGGCAGCAAATAAGTTAAAACCATCTACGCTTCGACCAGAGCCCTTAGCAATTTTCTGGTCGTCATTCGTACTTGCTACAATGGTTGGTTTCCCTGTTTGGTCCATTAAACGACTAGCAACAATTCCTAAAACTCCTTGGTGCCAATCATGACCAACCACCAACAATACCGGCTGATCCTGAGGCAATCGATCAACCTGCTGCTGAGCCTCTCCCATGATCTCATTTACCAGTTCTTGTCGCTTGCTGTTTGCTTGTTCAACAGCCTTTGCCAATTTAGTTGCACGATCCTCATCAAGGGTTGTTAATAGTTCAACGCCCTCATTAGCATCAGCGATCCGCCCTAACGCGTTTAACCGCGGCGCAATTACAAAACCGATATCCTGGTCGGTCAAGGACTGTTCACTAATCCCTGCTTCTTTAACTAGCGCATGTAGTCCCGGACGCATCCCCTGACGAAGTTCTTGAATCCCCATCATAATTAATGGCCGATTCTCATCACTAACACTAACGACATCAGCAATTTCACCAATTGCAACTAGATCAAGCAATTCTTCTGGAAATTCATCCAGCAACGCCCACGCTACCTTAAACGCTACGCCAACCCCAGATAGATCGGCAAATGGATAATTACTTCCCGGATAACGCGGGTGCACAATCGCGTAAGCATCAGGCAAGTCTTCGGGCATCTCATGGTGGTCCGTTACAATAACGTCAATCCCCTGCTTAACTACCGGATCAATTACCGCCTTACCGCTTACCCCGTTATCAACGGTGATGATCAATTTGGTTCCCTGATCGATTATTTTCTGATATGCTTCTGCGTTTGGCCCATAACCGTCACGGAAACGGTTAGGAACATAATAATTAACGTTAGCACCAACATCCTGCAGGACTTCATACATTAGGGCAGTACTGGTAATCCCATCAGCATCATAATCACCGTAAACAGTTATTTGTTCCCCCGCTGCTACCGCTTCTTGAATCCGTTCAAGAGCCTTATCCATGTCATGAAGCTGGTGTGGATCATGAACTGCTTGCATTGATGGTTGAATAAAACTATGAGCCTCTTCTGGAGTAGTAATTCCCCGTTCTGCTAACAAGCGTGCAATTACAGGATTAATCCCTAATTCTTGACTTAGCTGCTCCACTATTTGCTTATCTGGCGCTGCTATTCGTTGCCAATCATACTTTGCTTCTACCATTCAAATCACCATTCGTTTTTAAAATCAAGAGAGGAGTGAGACTGACAATTTTTATCGTCCCACCCCATTGCCTGGAGAGTTAATTATAGTTCTTTCTTGTTTTGCTGAAAATCAAAGAACTTCTTGATTGCCCAATCACCGAGACCAGGAATAATTCCATATACCCAGCTTAGGCAGGTTACATAGCCTGGAAGATTAATTTCCCGTGTCTTGTAGCCAACATTATCCCAAATTTGTTCAGCAAGCTTATCTGGGGAAATAAACATCCATTTTGGTAAGTGTGCACGATACTTCCCCTGAGTATCTGCCTTTTCAAAAAATGGCGTATCAATTGGACCAGGATTAACCGTTAAGACTTGAACGCCATAGTCGGCAACTTCCATTCGTAAGACGTTGTCAAACTGATTAACTCCTGCTTTGGTGGCGGAGTAGGCTGCACTATTAGGTGTTGGAATCTTTCCTGCCATTGAACCAAGATTGATAATTGCCCCATAGCCCTGATCCATCATTTGGCGGGCAACACAACGACTAATGTACATTAGAGCAAGGAGGTTAACATCAGTCATTCGTTTAAGCGTTGCGAACGATTCCCCAGTTGCTGGTGAAAAATCGCCCAGACCAGCTGAGTTAACAAGGGCATCAATCCCGCCAACCTCGTGCTGAATTTGGGACAAAACAGCATCGATTTGGTCAGGATCAGTAACGTCTAACTGGTAAGAAAAGGCAGGACGACCAGATAAAATCAAGCACTGGTTAGCAACTTTTTCTAGGCGCTTCTTATCACGTGCTACCACAATCACAATTGCTCCCCGACGTGCTGCTTCAAGAGCCAATGCCTTGCCGATTCCACTATCGCCACCGGTTATTAAGACTACCTTGTTTTTTAAGAACCGTAGCTGCTTAAACCTCTTTTTCATTCTAAGGACCTCCTTGCTAGTCTACTTATTTCTTAAATGGAACGTCAATCACATCAAAGTCATTTACTACTCTAGTGTCTGGTACGACATCACGAACCTGGTATGCTAACTGATATGCTGCTTTTCCCGTATACCGTGCTGAAATATGGGTCAGCAATAACTTCTTTACACCTGCCTGCTTAGCAACCTCTGCCGCTTGGAGACTCGTTGAGTGATAGTAATTGTGAGCCATTTTGGCTTCATTTTTAGCAAACGTACTTTCATGCACGAGGACGTCCGCTTTATGAGCAAGGACTACCGCGTTAGGCGTTTGCCGTGTGTCGCCAAGAATTGCGATAATTCGCCCTGGTTGCGGCTTTCCAATATAGTTCTTCCCATCAATTACTCTACCGTCGTCAAGCTTAACTGTCTTTCCAGCTTTTAATTGACCGTAGATTGGCCCAGAAGGAATATTATCTTGACGTAGCTTATCTACTTGCAGCTCACCAGGATGATCAGCCTCTTCAATCCGGTAGCCGTAACAAGCAATCTTATGGTCAAGTGACATTGTTGTTACTTTAAAGCCGCGTTCGTTAAATAATTCTTGACTATGATCAATCTCAACGAATTTCAGAGGATAACTTAGTCGTGATTCACTCACCTGAAGGGCCGTCATCACAAACTTTTTAATTCCCACCGGTCCATAAATTGTTAACGGCTCATTTCCCCCCTGAAATGACCGTGAACTTAAGAATCCTGGTAAGCCAAAAATATGGTCGCCGTGAAGGTGGGTGATAAAGATCTTTGTTACCTTTCTTGGGCGAATCGTCGTGTGAAGAATTTGGTGTTGGGTTGCTTCACCTGCATCAAATAACCAAATTTCATTTAACTCTTCTAATAATTTCAAGGCAACACTAGTAACGTTTCGCTGCTTACTTGGTGAGCCGGCTCCAGTTCCTAAAAATTCAAGCTGCATGCTTTTTCCTCAATTCCTTCTGATTTTTATTTATTATTGTACAAATTCAAAGACAAATTTATCGATTCGGACAGTATCACCGTCTTGAATTCCCTTAGCCCGTAATGCCTCATCAACCCCCATATGACGAAGCTGACGAGCAAATCGCAATTGACTTTCTTCATGGGTCAGATCGGTCATCTTGAATAAGCGGAGAAGCTTTTCACCGCCAAGAACCCATGTACCATCTTCATCACGGCTAATGGTAAAGGCGGCCTGATCTTTTTCTGGTGCTTCAGCCTTGTAAGTTGCCTCAAGTTGTTCGTCATGACTTTCACTATCGAATGCTGGCGTCTTATCGAGCAGGTCAGCAGTCAATTGCATTAGTTGTTGAACTCCCTGATGAGTAACTGCCGAAATTGGAAAAATCTCAGGCTGCTTTGCGAGTGTCTTATCAGCTGCCAAGTCTTTCTTAAAGGCGGCTAGATTCTTTTCAGCATTTGGCAAGTCCATCTTCGTTGCAACAACAATTTGTGGTCGCTTCAAAAGTTCTGGATCGTAGTTAGCCAATTCATGATTAATCTTCTTAAATCGCTCAATCGCTTGTTTTGGATCATCACTACTCATATCGACTAAGTGAAGAAGCACCCGCGTCCGTTCAATATGACGAAGGAACTTTAAACCGAGGCCAACACCTTTAGAAGCCCCTTCGATCAACCCTGGCATGTCAGCCATTGCAAAGTCACGGCCATCAGGCAATAGAACCATCCCTAAGTTAGGGACTAATGTAGTAAATTCATAGGCCGCAATTTTAGGCTTAGCGCCAGTAACGACGGACAATAGGGTCGACTTACCAACTGATGGAAAACCAACTAAGCCGACATCAGCAAGCATCTTCAATTCGAGTTCCAGGTACCGATCCTGCCCAGGCTCACCATTTTCGGCAATTTCAGGAGCCGGGTTTTTCGCACTGGCAAAGTGAATATTACCGCGACCGCCACGGCCACCCTTGGCGACTACTAAAGTCTGCCCATTCTCAACAAGGTCACCAATAATCTTACCGGTATCCAAGTCTCGAACCGTTGTCCCTTGAGGCACGCTAATAACAGTGTCTTCTGCACTAGGACCGGTCATCTGCTTACTCATCCCGTTGCCACCATTTTTTGCTTTAAAAATCCGGTGATAGCGAAAGTCCATCAAGGTTCTTAGTCCTTCATCAACTTTCAGTACGATATTACCGCCATGGCCACCATCACCACCGGATGGTCCACCATTAGGGACATATTTTTCACGCCGAAAGGAAACCATTCCGTTCCCACCTTTTCCGGCATGAGCTTCAATTTTAATTTGATCAACAAAAGTATTCATAAGTTGATTTCTCCGTTCTTCTGTTCTAACTACAAGTATATTGGAAAAAATTACCAGCGTCAAAATCAATCATGGCTACTACCCTTAGCTACTTCAGCATTTCCTTGAAGGGAAACTTTAATTAGCTGGGCGGTCTTCATATTAATTCCTAATGAATGAATATCCTCGATTGGGGCTGCTGCAATTTTGGTAATTGACCCATACTTTTGCAGCAATTTTGTTCGGGTGCGCGGCCCGACCCCCTTAATTGCATCCAATCTTGAAGCCATCGAATGACGGGCATGAACTCGCCGGTGGAAGGTAATTGCAAAGCGGTGAACTTCGTCTTGGATCCGTTGAACAAGGTAAAAGCCCTGGCTCCGTGGATTTAAATTAATATGTTCATCATGATCGCCAAAAAGGAGGTCAGCCGTCTTATGTTTATCGTTTTTGACCATCCCCACTACTGGAATATCCAGACCGAGTTCGTTTTCAAGCACATCCTTAACCGCGTTCATCTGAATTTCACCACCATCCATGAAGATCATGTCAGGCATTGGCTTATTTTCTTTTAACAGCCGTGAATAACGTCGGCGGATTACCTCTCGTGTACTGGCAGCTTCATCAGCATGATTAATCACACTCTTCAGCTTATACTTTCGATAAAGTTTCTTTGCTGGTTCGCCATCAACGAAAACAACCATTGCACTAACGGGATCGGCTCCCTGAATATGCGAGTGATCAAAGGCCTCAATCTTATGTCCCTCTGGCAATCCTAACGCATCGGTAATTTCTTTCATTGCACCAGTTGTCTTCTTGGTATCAAGTTCAAGGAGTCGAAACTTTTCATCAAGAGATAGTTGGGCATTTTCACGTGCCATCGCCATTAAATCACGTTTTTCTCCCCGAACGGGTGTTCTTACTGGTACCCCTAAGATTTCACTAATTTCTTTATTCGGGAGTCCGTGGGGCAAAAGAATTTCTTTTGGTAAAACATTATTTCGGCGATTATAAAATTGCAGAATAAAGCTGGTCATCTCTTCGACATCGGTATCAACAACCGGAAATAACCGTTTTTCTCGCTTCATCAAACGCGCCTGACGAATAAAGAATACTTGGATAGACAACCAACCCTTATCCATATAGAAATTAAAGAGATCCCGTGGCGTTTTATCGTTAGAAATAATCTTCTGCTTTTCAACCGTTACTTTAATGTAGTGTAACTGATCGCGAATTTCGGCTGCACGTTCAAACTCTAAATTTGCTGCTGCCTCTTCCATTTGCTTGGTTAGTCGACGCTTCACAGTAGCTGTATTTCCGTTCAAAAATGATTTGATTCGCTTAATCTGCTCATCATATTCTTCACGGGGGACAGTTTTAAAGCAGGCACCAAGACATTGTCCCATATGGTAATACAAGCACGGTCGATTTTGGTAGCCATTACAGCGCCGCAGAGGATATACTTTCTGAATGAAATGAAGTGTTTCTTCAGCAGCATAAACATTTGGATAAGGCCCAAAGTAGTAAGCGCCATCCTTCTTTACCTGACCCGTAATCATTGTCCGTGGATCCCGTTCATTGGTAATCTTGATATACGGATAACCAGTTCCACGTTTTAGTCTAATATTGAAGTACGGTTGGTGCTTTTGAATTAACGTAATTTCCAGTAAAAACGATTCCTTATTGGTTGAGGTCACGATCGTTTCAAAATCAGCAACCTCAGAAACCATTTTCGCCACTTTCCCCGTATGAGAACTCTTAAAATAAGAGCGAACCCGATTCTTTAAGTTTTTGGCTTTGCCGACATAGATAATCTGGTCATTGATGTTTTTCATCAAATAACAACCAGGTTTATCCGGTAATAATGCCAGTTTATGTTCAAGGTGTTCACTTGCCATAAAGATTCCTCCACTTAAATTGCTAAGTATTAATTATACGTTAATTCAAAGGAACAACGCAAAGGATCTGTCCAGATAATTGTACTTTCAGTCTTTTTTATGCTAGAGTATGAAAAAACTAGAGGAGAGTGTTGAAGATGGGACTTGTTACCCGACGCAGTATGCAATTAGATAAGCTGTTCGATCAATTTGCAGTTGATCCCAAAAAGACTAAAAAGCAACCCAAAGATGCTGAAAAGGACAAAAAAACAGCCGAGAAGAAAGATAATAACAAGTAACAGTAAAGCGACAAGAGTGGTGCTAATTGAGACCATTCTTGCCGCTTTTGTGTTAGTTAATCCTGCTTTTTAAACCCTTGTGGATAACGTTTATTTAATTCATTAATGTTAGTTTTAGCAACTTCATCAAACGGAATATCAGCCCATTCGGCAATTTGTGAAAGATACCAAAGAACATCACCCATTTCATGAATAAGTTGTTGGCGATCTAATTTACGACCACGGAAGGTATAGTTCTTCACTAGGTCAACTACCTGACCAGATTCGCCGGCTAATCCTAACGCGCAATTAGTTAATACTTGTTCATTACCATAGAGCGTCCGCTTTGCTGCATTTTGGTATTGATCAAAATCCATTAATTATGTTCCTCCCCAATTCGCTGCTCAATCCAATTCCACACTTGATCCTTCCCCTGCTTTTTAACAGCAGAGAATAATACCAATGGTGTCTTAGGTGTTAAGTCCAGCGTTTTGATAATATCATTTTTTACCCGATTTCGGGCGTTTGGCTTAACTTTATCAATCTTCGTACCAACAATTAAAGTTGGAATGTCATAATAAGCAAGCCACTGATACATTGAAACATCATCAGCTGTTGGTTTGTGCCGACCATCAACCAATTGAATAACGCCACGTAATTGTTGACGTGTTGTTAGATATTCCTCAATCATCTTACCAAACCGTTCCCGTTCCTTTTTAGAAACTTTTGCGTAGCCATAACCAGGAACATCAACAAAGTAAAGTTCATCTTCAACATTATAGAAATTTAACGTTTGCGTCTTCCCGGGCTGGCTAGACGTATGAGCAAAGTTTCGCCGATTGATAAGGACATTGGTTAATGACGACTTACCAACGTTGGAACGGCCAACAAGAGCAATTTCTGGGTAGTTAGTTGCAGGGTACTGTTTGGGTTCTACTGCACTGATCGTTAAATCAACATTATTGACTTGCACTGCCTTGCACTCACCTTTCTTAGATTATGAAGCTTCCTTTTCGCCCTTCATAACATATCGTGGCTCTGTGTGTTGAGTAACACAACGCTTGTCAATAATTACCTTTTCAACGTCCTTCCGACTTGGCAAATCAAACATTACATCACGCATAACTCCTTCAATAATCGAACGAAGACCCCGGGCCCCGGTGTTTCGCTTAATTGCTAATTGAGCCATTGCACGTAATGCTCCATCAGTAAAGGTTAACTGACTGCCATCAAGACGAATTAATTCTTGATACTGCTTAACAAGCGCATTCTTCGGTTCAGTTAAAATCCGAACAAGATCATCTTCATCGAGCTTTTGTAATGCCGTCATTACCGGGAGACGACCAATAAATTCTGGAATCAACCCGAATTTCAGGAGATCTTCAGGAATAACGTGTTGCAAAATATTCTTTTCGGTAACATTAGCAGCCTCATCAGAATTCGTCCCAAAGCCGATTGTCTTATCACCAAGACGTTCCTTAACAATTGTCTCGATTCCATCAAATGCACCACCGACAATAAAGAGAATGTTCTTGGTATCAACCTGAATAAATTCCTGTTGAGGGTGTTTCCGACCACCTTGAGGAGGAACATTAGCGATGGTCCCTTCAAGGATCTTCAAGAGAGCCTGTTGAACACCTTCACCGGAAACATCACGAGTAATTGAAACATTTTCACTCTTCTTCGAGATCTTATCAATTTCATCGATATAGATAATTCCCTTTTCAGCCGCTTCAACATCGAAGTTTGCAGCCTGAAGAAGCTTTAAGATAATGTTTTCAACATCTTCACCGACATACCCTGCTTCGGTTAATGTGGTTGCATCGGCAATTGCAAAAGGAACGTTTAGAATCCGTGCTAGTGATTGAGCTAAGTAGGTTTTCCCCGAACCAGTTGGTCCAATTACTGCAATGTTACTCTTTTGCAATTCGGTATCATTATTATCCCCAGTTGTCATCGCATTAACCCGTTTGTAGTGGTTATAAACCGCAACAGAAAGGGTCTTCTTAGCATCAGACTGCCCAATTACATAGTCATCAAGCTTGCTCATGATTTCTTCAGGTGTTGGGACTTTAAACGTACTGTTTTTACGGTCCTCTTCAAGTTCTTGATCAATAATTTCTTGGCATAGGGCAACACATTCATTACAGATGTAAACCCCAGGGCCCGCAACAATCTTTTTTACCTCATCCTGCGATTTACCACAAAATGAACAGTGGACTGAATCCATACCACTAGTATCTTCAAACATGGATTGTAGCCTCCTATTAAATATACTGTTTTAATAATAACAAACTTAACTGATTAATTCGAATGATTAGTTTACAAAAATAATCAAAATTAAATTAACACGAATGTCACAGTAACACAAATGGCTTCAAGAGCTTGCTTAGAAAAAACGAACTCTTGAAGCCTATTTGCAACTACGAAAGCATGGGACAAATAAACACTTCCCATGCTTTTCGCGCTTAAATATTATTTAACTGATAATAGGATCGATTACTTATCTTCCTTCTTATCATCGGCCTTTTCAACTTGCTTAGCTGAGTCAGCAACCAAGTCAACAGCCTTCCGGATCTTAATGTCATGTGTAAGCATGTCTTCAGACAAAGCATTCTTAACTTGGTCTTCCTTCATGCCGTATTGCTTAGCAAGATCACTAATTTCATCCTTGATTTCATCTTCGGTTGCAGATAAGTCTGCATCATCAACGATTGCTTCAAGAACTAAGTTAGTCTTAACCCGTTGTGCAGCATCAGCAGCGAATTGCTTCTTCAAATCATCTTCCTTAGTACCAGTGATTTGGAAGTACATTTGTGGGCTAATACCTTGTTGTTGCATTCCAGCTAAGTATTGTTGCATTTGACGGTTAGTGTCTTCATCCAACATTGATTGTGGAATATCTTGAATTTCGGCATTTTCAACCGCAGCGTTAATTGCTGCATCTTCAATAGCAGCCTTAGCTTGGTTGTCCTTGTTTTCTTGTAATTCCTTCTTAGTCTTGTCCTTTAATTCGGCAAGAGTATCAACATCTTCGTCAACATCCTTAGCAAAGTCATCATCAAGTTCTGGAAGTTGCTTTTCCTTGATTTCGTGAACCTTTACCTTGAAGATAGCTTCCTTACCAGCTAAGTCTTTAGCATGGTAATCTTCAGGGAATGTAACCTTAACATCAACATCATCGTCGGTGTTGTGACCAATCAATTGATCTTCAAAGCCAGGAATAAATGATCCTGAACCTAATTCAAGGGAGTAGTTGTCAGCGGAGCCACCATCAAACTTCTTGCCATCAATGCTACCTTCGTAGTCGATAACAACAGTGTCGCCCTTTTCGGCTGGCTTGCCTTCCTTCAATACAAGTTCTGCTTGTTGTTGACGCTTCTTTTCAAGTTCAGCGTCAACGTCAGCATCACTAACTGTAGTGTCTTGCTTTGGAACTTCCATTCCCTTGTAGTCGCCAAGCTTTACTTCTGGCTTAACGTCAACACTAGCAGTCAATACCCAAGGTTGATCCTTGTCCATGCTCTTGATATTAATTTGTGGTTGAGCAACAGGTTCAATACCAACTTCCTTAACAGCATCACTGTAAGCTTGTGGCAATACCTTGTTTAAGGCATCTTGGTAAAGTGATTCTTCACCGTACATTTGGTCAAAAATTTGACGTGGTACCCGACCCTTACGGAAACCTGGAACAGTAATCTTCTTCTTGGTTTCTACGAAGGCTTCGTCAAGTCCCTTCTTAATAGTGTCGACATCGATTTCAAATGTCAAAGTACCTTTGCTGGCGTCGCTATCGCGTTCCCATTTTGCTGACATTTTATTTCCTCCAATATACATCAGATTGACCAAACACTAATCAGGCTGGTCTTTACATACTCTACTAGTTTACCGTACGTAAGTAGTAATTGCAACTAATCAAGAAATTCGATCAGATAAAAATTTAAAAACAAAAAAGGCTCGGAAACCGAACCTTTTTCTCACTAAAACTAATAATTAAATTAGTCTAAGACGTCGGATACAACACCGGCACCAACAGTGTGTCCACCTTCACGAATAGTGAACTTAAGACCCTTTTCAAGGGCAACTGGCTTTTGTAATTCAACAGTGAATGTTACGTTATCACCAGGCATAACCATTTCTACACCATCTGGTAATTCAATAGTACCAGTAACATCAGTTGTGTGGAAGTAGAATTGTGGACGGTAGTTTGAGAAGAATGGAGTGTGACGGCCCCCTTCTTCCTTGGTCATAACATAAACTTCACCCTTGAACTTCTTGTGAGTTTGGATGGAACCTGGTTCAGCAAGAACTTGACCACGTTCGATTTGATCGTGTGAAATACCACGAAGCAATACACCAACGTTGTCCCCAGCTTCACCAAGATCAAGAGTCTTGTGGAACATTTCCAAACCAGTAACAGTTGACTTAAGAACGTCGTCAGTCAAACCAACGATTTCAACTTCGTCACCGATCTTAACAGTACCACGGTCGATACGACCAGAAGCAACAGTACCACGACCAGTAATAGTGAAGACGTCTTCGACAGGCATCATGAATGGCTTGTCAGTAGGACGCTTTGGAGTTGGGATGTAGTCATCAATAACATCCATCAAGTGAAGGATAACCTTTTCTTGTTCTGGGTCACCTTCAAGTGCCTTAAGAGCAGAACCACGAATAACTGGAACATCGTCACCAGGGAAATCGTATTCGCTAAGTAAGTCACGAACTTCCATTTCAACCAAGTCAACCAATTCATCATCGTCAACCAAGTCAGTCTTGTTCAAGAATACAACGATGTATTGAACACCAACCTGACGGGCAAGAAGAATGTGTTCACGAGTTTGTGGCATAGGACCATCAGTTGCGGCAACAACAAGGATAGCACCATCCATTTGTGCGGCACCGGTGATCATGTTCTTAACGTAGTCCGCGTGACCTGGAGCGTCGATGTGAGCATAGTGACGCTTTTCAGTTTCGTATTCAACGTGGGCAGTGTTAATAGTGATACCACGTTCCTTTTCTTCTGGAGCTGCATCGATATCAGCGTAGTCTTCAGCCTTAGCCAAGCCCTTTTCTGATAATACCTTAGTGATAGCAGCAGTTAAAGTAGTCTTCCCATGGTCAACGTGGCCAATAGTACCAATGTTTACATGGGGCTTTGTACGTTCATAATGTTCTTTTTCAGCCATTAATGAAAACCTCCTGTGAATTTACAAGTATAATGCCAGTCATTTCAGAAAAATAACTGACACACCCTTATGGATATTGTACTACTTCTTTTCGCCAATGAAAAGATTAATCAAATGGCTCTCAAGAAGAATTCTATAACATAATATCAACTATCTGCCAATTTGTAAATAATTTAATTCATGTTTTTATTGTAATTTATCAATGAACTGATTTAGTCTTTTCTGCCAGTGGATAATTTGTTCGTTTTTGCCACTATATTCACCTGTAGTAGCTCGCTTATACATTACATCAATCCACTGTTCTGGATCGGTAATGATCTTATCAATTAACGGGTTTAATAAGATTGCTTGAAGATCTAGTTGAATTTGCAATGCTCTCAAAATTTGCGGGTCAGTTTGTCCTAGTCGCTTGCTTAATATTTGCTGACACTTAACAATTACCGAATCTTGGTAAGCGGTCGGTAAATTATTAGGAATAATTAAATGTTCTTTCTGATCGATACATAGCATTGTAATTTTCTCCTGGCATTTAAGCTGCTGCAATATATTTAAAATATCAGCCCTAACAAATTGTTGGGTAAATGGATCACGAAGCAAAAACTTTGCGCCAACCATAAAGTCAGCTAATGGGAGCTGGTCAGCAGCTAATAGTCGCTTTCGTTGTTCTTCTAACGGGTAATCGCCAAGGTGGTAGAAAGTCCGAAGCTGGTTTTGAATTGTTGCCTTAAATTCTTGACGATAGTTCAATTCCGCCCGTTGAACGAGGGGAAGCAGTTTAGCAATTACTTCCTCTGGCTGACGTAAAATCATTGCTCGCGTAGAAATAAAATGCTGAGCCTTTAATCCAACCTGAACAAGGAACTTCACATCATTTGCAAACACTTGGGGATCTTGAGTGGCAACTTGATAGGCAAGTTTGTACTGCTTCGAGTTATATAACGCCCTTGTTGTCCACTCGGTGAGTTGCTCATCATCCACCTCATTTTGTAAATCAAACAAAATCGTTGCTGCGTCCCGCCATTTATTTTCCGCAAAAAGTTTTTTAGCCTTTTCAAATTGCTCTGTTTGTTCAGGATTCATTTTTACTTCACCTTCAGCTCTTTTAAAATCAAGAAACCAGGAAGCTTAGTTCTAAATACCCAACTCCCTGATTTCCTCCAATATTATTTACGCATTATTCTTTTTGGCATGGTGTTTCCGGCCACGACCACGACCTGAATGCCGCTTTGCTTTTTTCTTATTATCCTGTTTGCTAGGTTCATTCTCTTCATTCTTCTGAGCGCTAACCTTTTTCCGTGAATTTTGGTTAACTTCCATAATTACCGGAAGAATTACCGGGTGCCGTTTGGTTTGGTCAAACAAGAACCTGTTTAATTTTTCTCGAACATCTTGTTTTAAGTGTCCCCAATCAAATTCCTTTTGATCCAAGTTCTCTTGAACAACCTTCTCAACTAAGTCAGCACTCTGCTTCATCAACTGCCGGTTAGTTTTAACAAAGACAAAACCACGAGACGTAATTTGCGGACGAGCAACGATCTTCTTATTCTTCCGGTCAATTGTTGCGACAACAACAAAGATTCCATCCTCAGATAATACTCGACGGTCACGTAAAACAATATTACCAATATCACCAATTCCCGTCCCGTCAATCATGGTATTAGCAACATCAATGTGTTCACCCACATGGAATTTGCCGTTCTTATAAGTTAGGACATCCCCCTTATTTACAATGAAGATGTTTTCTGCAGGGATTCCTACCTCTTCAGCTAATTCTGCATGGCGATCTAATAACCGATATTCACCCTGAATTGGAATAAAGAACTTTGGCTTCATAAAGTTAAGCATCAGCTGTTCGTCATTCTGATTTGCGTGTCCAGATGGGTTAAGGTCATCTGAAATGAACTTAACTTCAGCTCCGGTCCGGTAAATCATATCCTTAGTCTTTTGGACTTCGGTTTCTTGGGCATATGAAGGCGTCGTTGTAACAAAGACCAAATCGCTATCAGACAAATGAAGCTTAGGATTATCCCCATTAGCAATCTGCTGGAGCGACTTAATTGGTTCTCCCATCTTCCCGGTTTCCAAGATCACAACTTGGTCTGGTTCAAGATCATTAGCCTCTTCCATACTAATAAGCAGATCTTTAGGGAGTTTTAATTTACCTAATTGCATTGCGGTATCAATAATCTGCTCAATATCTTCACCTGAAAGGACTAATTTACGACCAACCTTAACAGCCGCATCAATAATTTGTTGGACCCGCATAATGTTAGAAGCAACACTAGCAACAACAATCCGCCCTTTTTGGTACTTAAACGTTTCAAGGATATATTCACCAATATCCTTTTCCCGTGCTGAGGCACCAGTAATTCCTGCTCCGGCAGAGTCACTCAACAATGCTAAAACTCCTTGAGAGCCAATTTCAGCTAACCGGGCAAGATCAGTCTGGTACCCCGTGCTAGCGGTTTGGTCAAACTTAAAGTCACCGGTATAAACAATGTTTCCTTCAGACGTTTCTAGGACAATCCCCAATGTTTCTGGAATTGTATGGGTGGTTGCAAAGAAAGAAACGGTAACATCGTTAAAATCAATTGCCGTTGACTCATCAACAACGTGAAAGTCATTAAACTTTTTAACTTCTTTATGCCCCTTGACTGCTAATTTGGCTAACGCAATTGTCATTTCGCTACCAAAAACAGGAACATCAAAATCCATTAAGAAGTATGGTAATGCACCAATTGCGTCAGCGTGTCCATGGGTAAGGAAGACACCGACAATATCGTTCTTCCGCTTTTTGAGGTATTCCCAGTCAGGAATGACAACATCAATCCCCATTAATTCATTTTCAGGGTACTTTAAACCAGCATCAAGAATGAAAATTTGATTTTCAATCTCGACAGCGTACATATTTTTTCCATTTTCGCGTACTCCACCAAATGGAATTATTTTTATACTACTCATTTAGCGAGCTCCTTTGTTTAGTTTTACCTTTTCTAGGCATTTTATCGTACAAAATCACTATGTAATATCTTACCACAGAATAGTTAAGAATTGGAATAGGAGTACCCTCCAGCTAAAATTTAAAAAAGAAAAAGCCAGAACTTTTCAGTTCCAGCTTTCCAATGTGATGAATTACCGACGAAGACCCAACTTTTGGATAAGGTCACGGTAAGCATTCAAATCGGTCCGACGTAAGTAAGCCAAAAGGTTACGACGGTGACCAATCTTCTTCATCAAACCACGTTGTGAGTGGTAATCATGCTTGTGTGTACGCAAGTGGTCATTCAATTCGTTAATATCTGCAGTTAAAACAGCAACTTGTACTTGGGTAGAACCAGTGTCACCTTCGTGAGTTGCAAATTCCTTGATAATTTGATCCTTACGTTCTTTAGAAATAGCCATGCTATTTTCCCACCTTTCAATTATATAAATGCGCCAAGTTCTAAGTATTGCGTCGGTGAGGATCGCAAAACTGAGAAGAGGCATGGTTCAAACAAACCTTTAATAATATAACCAATTTTTCCTCAAGATGCAAGTCAATCGTTTCAAAATTCTTCTTTACTATTGCATTGAGAACTAGTCTTTTGTATAATGACAGATGTTGAAAATTCTGGTCAACTGAATATTGGGTAACGGAGGTGAAACTCATGCCAATTATTAAATCAGCAATTGAACGTGTTCGTACTAGCGAAAAGGCTGAAGCACGTAACGCATCCCAATTAAGCAAAATGCGTACTGCTATCAAGAAGTTTGACAAGGCAAAGCTTGCTGGCGCAGATAACCTTGATGATCTTTACAAGGCTGCAATCTCAGCAATTGACCGTGCCCACTCAAAGGGTCTTATCAAGGCTAACAAGGCTGCTCGTGACAAGTCACGTCTTTCAGCACGTTACGCTAAGTAATTAAAAAAAGTGAAACTGAAAAGTTTCACTTTTTTATTTTTAAACGAAAGCTCCTAACGCTCAGACTAGAGTATTAGGAGCTCTTTTATTATTCACAGTTAGCTCATCCCTATACCTTGTTGCTGTCCATACTGAAGCATAAACAGTTGAAAGAGTAATCTGGGATCGCGTTGCGTTGTTTTCAATGCCTTTTCAATATTAACTAATCCTAAATATGCATTTTCTAATGCAAGTAAACTGAATTGACGAACGGTTCGAAGTCCTAACTTAACACGATATGGGTGGACCTTTAATTTTTGTGCCAAGCTTCCCTGACTAAGTCCTCGTGAACTCAAAATCTTAATTTGCAATAATAAGCGAAACTGACTAATCAATACTGCATTGATCCTCAATGGCGGTTGTTGTCCCGCGATCAATTGATCATATAAGTCAATAGATCTTGGTTGGTCATGTTTAAGAACCGCATTAACTAAATCAAAGACGTTTTCATCAAGCGATTGGGGCACTAGCTCTTTAACTGCCTGCTGGGTAATGTGTCGGTCCTGATACGTCAACAGTTTAAGCTTGCTTAAGTTAGCATTCATTAACTCATAGTCAGCATTGGTCCGTTGAACTAGCTCATCAATGGCCGTTTCATCAATTGTATACTGATCGCTAGTAAGCTCAGCACGGACCTGTTGCCGTGCATGTGCTTCATCTAAAGGAGCAGTATCAACTGTTACCGCTACCTTTTTTAGTTCTTTAACAATTTTTTTGCGTCCATCCAGTTTTTCATACGGTGCTAAGAAAACCAAAATAGTTGACGGCTCCGGGTGTTGTAAATAATTACTCAGCGAGTCAAGATCATGTTCAATTTTTGCTGGCCCCTTTTCTCCAGTAAAGAAATATGGCTTATTAATCAAAACTAGTCGTCGTTCACCAAAAAACGGGGCTGCCATTGCATCATCAAGGGCAACTGCTAACGGCGTTGTTTCCATATCATAACTCCCAACATTCATTACCCGTTCTTCTTTCGGAATTAGGTTAATAAACATCTCACGTACTCGTTGCAACAATACCTGCTGCGTTCCAAGAGCAAGGTAGATCATTGCAGGAGTTTTACTCGTTATTTGTTGTTTAAGCGTGGTAACATCCACCCGTATTCATCTCCTTTTAGTTTTGTTTGCCAATGATAGCTGCTTCCATAGTAACGGTACCGAATCATTCCATACCTCTGGGTTGATACCGGCTTAACATTATTTTTGCTTAACGTAATTAGGGTCTCCTGATTAGGATGACCGTATCGATTTTGTCTTCCAGCAGAAATAATCCCTATTCGTGGATGAAGTTGCCTTATGAATTGCGGATCACTTGATGTCTTACTACCATGATGACCTAATTTTAAGACATCTATCTTCAAATCAGGGTTACGGTGCATAATATTTCTCTCCCCCTGACGATCTAAATCTCCCATAAACATAAATTTGAGTTGACCAAAGACTCCTGCCAAAACCATTGAATCTTCATTCTTACCCTCGCTCTTATCAAAAGGATGCAAAACATAAAGATTTGAGCATGATAATTTATTACCAGCTACTACCGGAAGAATTTGAGGAATTTGTTGGCAATTGACAGGAATTAATCTTATCAAGGAGTGCTGCTTTTCCATCCCCTTTGGCACCACAAGCTGCTTTACTTTAAAGTTTTGTAAAACCGATGTTAAGTAACCAATATGATCTAAATCATGGTGGCTAAGGTAAATTGTATCGATTTTACTAACCCCGCAGCTCTTCAAATAATTAATACTGGTCTTCGTAGCATAATCCCTTTTTGTTCGCGCAGGTCGTTTCCCAAATAATAATTTTCCACCTGTATCAATAAGTTCAACTCGATTGCTAAAAGGATAGCGAATTATCACACTGTCACCCTGACCAATATCAACAAAGGTAACCTCACCATAAAGCGGTACATGAACAGTGATAAATGCAATGGCATATAAACCACCAAGAAAAAGCAATGATCTTAGCCGATAGTGATCAATTATTAATAAAGTTACAATAAATAACACCCAAATGATGATCGCTGATGGCTTACCAAACCTAATCACCCCAGGCCAATTACTTAGTTCACCTAAAAGCCACTCAAACTCCTTTAGCAAATAATTAACAAGCAACGGAAAAAGAGGTAGCCACTTAGATAATAATGCACTAATAATTACAGCTGGGAAAATAATTTCTGAAAAGAATGGAATAATAAGAAAGCTACAAATAAACGTTAACAGGTGGATTTCATAAACAAATGCCAATACCGATGGCAAACTAACCAGGTTTAAGAGTAATGACTGTCGATAAGAGCGAATCGTATTAGGAATAACCTGTAATGCAAACGATAATAAATAGCTCAACTGGCCACCGAGAGTTAGAAGAAGCCAAGGATCAAACAATAAACCGCCAAGCAAGCTCATTGCCCACCCATCAAGTGAACTTAATCCTGTCACCCGTTGAATCAAGTTCATCTCCGCCATGATTACAGCCCGGATCAAACTAATCGAGCCACCACCAATAATTAAATATATTGGCAGGCTAATAATTAAGAGCCATTCAATATCTTCACGATTAAAGTGTGCTCTAACCAATCCCTTTCTTAGGCAATCGGTTATTAAGACAACGTGCATCCCAGAAATACAAAACAAATGCAACAAACCTAACCGCTTAACATTTTCCATCATCTCTGCACTTTGGTCATTCTTCATCCCCAAAATCAGTTGTTGACAATAGCTAGCAAGCGGGTGAGGAAAATAACTAAAGTAGGTGTACAACTTCGCACGCAAAACGTGGCACCGTTGAATTAATCCCGACTGATAATTATTTACGACTCGTAGTTGCTTGCATTTAACCTGATTATAAATATGAAACTGCCAATAATAGCGTTGTGAATCGAATTGATTAAAATTAGTGGCCGGCTCAAGGGGACACTTATTTCCAGAGACCGTCCACCGCATCACGCTACTTGTCTTGCTGATTTTTTGCACTTCCTGATAATTCTTCGCAAAGTAAGCTAGAATCACTCTTTCACCAGTTTGAACATCTGTTGCCCGAGCACTAATAAAAGAGTCATTAATCGTTACTTGATCCGGTAAAACCAAGTATGTCCGATTAGTGATCTCGCACTGTTGTTTAACCGTAATTGACCGAATATTCTGCTGTTCATTAAAGCACCTAACTGCTGTAAAAATCGCGATACAACACGTTACGATTAAAACTGTTCGTTCTTTTAAGCTAATTATTCGATAAAAGGTCAATGCAAGAAGGAGCAGGAGCCAATAATAATGATTCAGGATAATCGCCGTTACTAACCCAGCAACAATTGCCGGAAAAATAACCCGATTATAAATCGCTACTTCTGCTTTGGATGAATGTATTGATCCAAAGCTACCTGTTCAAGGATATTATCGTCTAATTTAATTTGATTAAGGCGGATATTCTTTAATTTAATTAGTTTCATAGCATATTCATCATTATGATAATTCCGAATATAGTTAATTTCCTTGATTCCGGCCTGCAAAAGACTCTTTGTACATTGCAAACAAGGAAAGTCAGTTACGTATAAGCTAGCACCATCAGTAGAAATTCCAAACTTTGCACATTGCAAAATGGCATTCATCTCAGCATGAATGGTTCGTACACAATGGCCATCACGCAGGTAACAGCCATCGTCTATACAGTGAGCATCTCCTGAAACAGAGCCATTGTAACCACCGGCAATGATTCGTTTATCCCGTACTAAAACAGCACCAACGGATAACCGATTACAAGTACTTCTTGATGCTAATAATGCTGCTTGGATCATAAAATACTGATCCCAATCAATCCTCTTTTTCATCTTTTCCACACTTTCTGAATACTTTTGATGACTAGTATAACAAACTTAAAATCAAACTAAAAATTAGACTGCTAACATTGGCTTCAACTTAGTAACGGTTTTTTCACCAAAGCCATTAATATTTTTTAGATCATCAACAGAATTAAAACTACCATGTTCCTGACGATATTGGAGGATTAGATCCGCTTTTTTATCCCCGATTCCCGTAATTTTACATAGTTGCTCTTTAGTGGCGGTATTAAGATTAACAATCTCTTGACTACCACTAGGATTGTTCTCATTTGCCGCTGAAATTGATGATCCACCTCCCGATAATAATGACGGTATTTGTTCACCTTTTTTAGGAACATAAATAACCTGAGCGTCAACTAGCTGCTTAGCTCGATTAATCTGGTTCATATCGGCATCGGGAGTTTCATGGCCCGCTGCAATTAAAGCTTCATTTACCCGCGAACCTCCTGGCAAGCGGTAAACTCCTGGATGAAGCACCGCTCCCTTAATGTCAACGCATACTGCTTTCCCACCCTTCACCTGTGATTGCTTCTGGGTGGTCGGTATTCTTTTACTGGTAGTTGTCATAAAAGGATCATTATTAACATTAGTTTGTGGATGATATGCTTTACCACCAACCACGACAGCCCCTATCAAAAGAACTATAACCATGATTATTTTATTACGGTGATTCAGCCAGATTTCCTCTAAGTGTTCCATAAATTATCCCCCTACCAATAAAGAACGTTAAAATTTAGTCTTTGCACGTTTAAATTTTAAAAGGGAAAACTAATCTATACCTTCATACCTAAAAAGCCACTCAATCGCCAATGAAATAAGAGACCAGAAAAGCATTGTTCTCTGGTCCCTTATTTAACACCCACTACGGATGTGCTTTTAAATATTTAACTGCATCATTAAATGACGATACCGGCACTACTTTCATCCCCGGTGCGGACTTTTGCGCGGTTTTCTTGGCTAACTGGTAATTTGTCATGTGCTGCTCCTCATACTTAAGAAGAAGCTTAGATGGCTTAACATAAGGGGCAAAGAAAATTGTTGCGCCAGCCTTATGAGCAGCAATCACCTTTTTATCAATCCCACCAATTTCACCAACTGAACCATCAGGATTAATAGTTCCTGTTCCAGCAATCTTACGTCCATGGCGCAGATCCTGACCAGTCAATTGCTGGTAGATCTGTAAGCTAAACATTAAACCGCCAGAAGGTCCTCCCAGCTGGCCCGGATTAACCTTAACCGGAATTTTAGTATGAACCTTAACATTATCAGTCAAAACAATCCCAATTCCAGCCCGAGAACTAGCAATCTTTACTAGTGGCTTGGTGACCGTATGCTGATGACCATCATGAAGGTAAGTTACCGTTAATGGTGAACCGACCTTTCGCTTAGCAATATACTTCTGAAAGCCTTGAGCAGTATCAAAGTGATGACCATTAACCTTAGTTATCGTATCACCAACTTTAATATTCTTTTTGAATTTGGAATTTTTTTCAACTTCAAGAACATAGATTCCAAGGTACCGTTTGCTGACTTCCTGATGGGCAGCTTTATATGCATTCGCAATTGCTTCATTAATTGCACTTTGCATATAAAAATCTTGAACCTTATCAAAGGTCGCATTATTTTGACCACCAGTAACAGCTTGTTTACTTTCGATTGTATTATAAGGGGTTAATTTAGCCCAAAGATAGGTTGCAGGGCGTGCCTGTTGAAGATAAACAGAAGTAATCATGAAGCTCCCTTTTTGCTTATCAGGATGGCCCTTAATCTTAACGTAGGAACGTAAACTGTCGGCAGTTCCCGGACTCTCAATATACTTATTGAGCGGCCAAAACAGGAACCAGCCGATAAATAATACGGCAAATAAAGTCAGTAATATTCGCCGCATAATTAACTTATCTTGTTTTTTCATTATGCTCCTTAACCTGTTTTAACTTTTCCTCTTCAATCCGCTGCTTTAGTGCTTCATTAATGTTCTTTGGCAAATAAGCAGAAATATCACCGCCAGAAGATGTAACTTCCTTTAGAATACTACTAGACAAGTGTTGGTACTCTGGCTTTGCAAGGAAGAATACTGTCTCACACTGATCATCTAAAAAATTATTCATTGCGGCAATATCACGTTCATATTGGAAATCAGTTGTATTCCGCAAGCCACGCATTAAGTAATCGGCACCAATCCTATTCATCAAATCAACAGTTAGGCCGTCAGTTGTAATTACTGAAACATTATCCAATCCCGAGACAGCTTCACGAATCTGAGCTACTCGTTCCTCAACCGTGAACAATGGTTTCTTACTTCGATTAGTCATTACGGCAACCGCCAATTGATCAAACAATGCACTTCCCCGTTTAATTAAGTCAAGATGTCCTAGAGTCAGTGGATCAAATGTTCCAGGAAATACTGCAACTTTCATTCTGTTTACCCTCTTTCAAATCGATAAAAATTCAAAACCGTAATTCCGTAACTTTGCCGTTTAATAAAGTTAAACGAATCAATAGTCTCAGGCAAATTAGCCTCCTGATTAGTTTCAGCAACTATTAATGCATCCTCATTCAGAAGACTCAATTCAGCCATTCTTGTCATATCCTTAACAATTTGCTGCTTAGCATATGGGGGATCAAGATAAACCAAATCAAACTTCTTTTCCTGTTTTGCAAGAACGGTCAAGGCTTTGCGCGAATCCATCTTCAAAACAGTGAATTTTTCGGGATGCTTTGTTACCCCGATATTATCCTTAATCGTCTTAATGGCTGGATAAGCACGATCAACAAGGATAGCGTGCTCAATCCCTCTTGAGACCCCTTCAATGCTCAGACCTCCACTACCGCCATATAGGTCAAGGCTCATTCCACCATTAAAATATGGACCAATGATGTTAAATAATGCTTCTTTTACTTTATCAGTCGTCGGTCGCGTCGCCATTCCCGGAACAGCGCTTAACCGGCGCCCACCAAAATCACCAGCGACAATTCTCATTCTTAATCATCCTCATCATGTTGTTTATATAAACCTGTTTGTTCCAGATCGGTTAAGGTCGGATCAAGATCCGGACGGGCTGAGTTAATAACTCGCTTAACCGCGCGCAAATGTTGAACTCGCTCTTTAATTTCATCATAGCGATCCTGATTAACATATAGAATTGCATAGTGGAAGTGCTTTGATGCATACCGTAGCTGTCCGTAATGATGTAAGCTTCGCAATACCCGACGTCCATTATAGTAAACGATGATTGCTCGTCGTTTGGTTAGGTTAAACATAACTGCTACCCCCTAGCTCTTCTTGGTTGACGAGCGCCTCTTCGTAACGCCCGTTGTTTATTTTGCTGGATGCTAATATTCATAATGATCCCAACAGTAAATGACAAGATCAGCATACTCGATCCACCATAACTAATAAAGGGAAAGGTTACCCCAGTAATTGGTAGCAAACCTAAAACTCCCCCAATATTAAAGAATGCTTCAATCAAAATAAACGTTGCTGAACCATAGCACAGTAACATCTCATACATTGAATTACTGCGGACACCAATTTGAATCATTCGACAAATAATGATCATCAATAGTATTAAAATGACGCTAACACCAACTAGTCCCAGTTCTTCACTTGTAATCGACATAATAAAGTCGGTATTTGGTTCTGGAAGGTAGCCCATCTTCTGAACACTATTGCCTAGGCCAGAACCAAAAACACCACCATTACTGATAGCATAGTACGAGTTAACTAGCTGACTCCCTGATCCAGAAGCATTACCAAATGGGTTCAGAAAAGCCACAAACCGCGCCATCCGATAACCATGAATCAGGCCACTTTCAACCGCTTTTTCAACTAATAGGTAGCACATAATAGGAATAATAAGCAAAATGCTAATTCCAAAGCTCCAGCGAAAGTCACACGCGAGAAAAAGAACGGCAACAATCATTACATTAATTGCCATCCCCCCGATATCCGGCTGAAGAACGATTAAGAGCAAGCAAAGAGCAACTACCAGCCATGGACCGCCTCCAGAACTAATAAAGTGGTCATTGCGCGCCCGAACCCGTGCCATTCGATCGGAAAGATACAAAATAAAATAAATCTTACAGATTTCAACTGGTTGAATATTAATCACACCAAGGTTAATCCAGCCCTTCGCTCCATTTACCGCATGGCTCAATACCAGAACAAATAGTAGCATCCCAATCATTGCAAGTGTTGAATCACGTAAAAAACGCGGTGTCCGGTAATGTTTCAAAGGATAGTTAGCCCCAAAAAGTAAGCAACAGATCCCCATAATTACATAGATCGTTTGCTTAATTAAGTATGATGTTGGTGTCCCACCATTTTGCATTTCAATTGCCGAACTAGCAGAATATACCATGACAATCCCAATCATACATAAAACTAAGTAGGGGACCATTAAATAGTAATCCCAGTAATGAAAGTTTTTTCTGATCTGAGAAATATGAATTTTATGAATATGTCTAACTTTCACTATTGCACCTACCTAATTGAAAAAATTCTCTTTTATTATACACCAAAAAGAAAAATAGTCCTGAAGATGATGTGAAGACGACCATCCGCAGCACTATTCTTAAAATAATATTATTAATTACTTCCGTGAAGCAGCACGACGACGCTTAGCTTCCTTTTCACGGGCATTGGTATTCAAGATCTTCTTCCGCAGACGAATATTTTCTGGAGTAACCTCACAATATTCATCTTCATTCAAGAATTCAAGTGATTCTTCAAGTGAGAAGTGAGTAGGCGTCTTGATGTGGGCCATTTCATCAGAACCAGCAGCACGAACGTTAGTCAAGTTCTTACCCTTGGTGATGTTAACCGTAATATCATTTTCACGGCTGTTTTCACCAACGATCATTCCTTCGTAAACTTCAGTACCTGGATCAATCAATAATTGTCCACGACTTTCAATTCCCATCATGGCGTAAGTAGTTGCCTTACCAGCATTCATGGAAACAAGAGTACCCTTTTGCCGACCAGGGTTCCAGTTCTTAATAACTGGAGCATACTTTTCAAAGGTGTGACTCATGATTCCGTAACCACGGGTCATTGTCATAAATTCGGTTGAGTAACCAATCAATCCACGTGATGGTGCTAAGAAGATCAACCGGGTTTGACCATTCTCACCTGGTTCCATATTCTTCATTTCACCCTTCCGCTTAGAAAGGCTATCAATAACTGAACCAGTGTATTCGTCTGGAGTATCAATTTGAACTTCTTCGAATGGTTCGCACATTACGCCATCAATTTCACGATAGATAACTTCTGGACGTGATACTGATAGTTCAAAACCTTCACGCCGCAATGTTTCAATTAAAATTGAAAGGTGCAATTCACCACGACCTGAAACAGTCCAAGCACCTGGGTCATCCGTATCTTCAACCTTTAATGAAACATCAGTCTGCATTTCACGCTTCAACCGGTCTTCAAGTTGACGAGCAGTAACAAATTTACCTTCACGACCAGCAAATGGTGAATCATTAGTCCGGAAAGTCATCCGTAATGTCGGTGGATCAATCCGCAATGGTGTAATTGCTTCTGGATGTTCTGGATCAGTTACGGTTTCACCAACGTTAATGTCTTCCATTCCTGAAACAGCGATCAAGTCACCTGCTTCAGCTTCCTTAATTTCCAACCGCTTCAACCCGAAGAAACCGAATAACTTAGTAACCCGGAAATTCTTCTTTGAGCCGTCAAGCTTCATTAAGGTAACATTATCGCCGACCTTGATCTTGCCACGGAAGACCCGACCAATACCAATCCGACCAACGAAGTCATTGTAATCCAAGATAGCAACTTGGAATTGAAGAGGTTCATCAGAGTTATCAATTGGTGCAGGAATAGTCTTAATAATGGTATCAAACAATGGCTTCATAGTATGTTCTTGAGTAGAAATGTCAGAATCATAACTTGAAGTACCGTTCATTGCTGAAGTGTAAACAACAGGGAAGTCAAGTTGATCTTCATCAGCCCCTAATTCAATAAAGAGATCAAGAACTTCGTCAACAACTTCTTCAGGACGGGCACCTTTACGGTCAACCTTGTTAATAACAACAATTGGTGTAAGGTGTTGTTCAAGAGCCTTCTTCAAAACGAACCGTGTCTGAGGCATGGTTCCTTCAAAGGCATCAACAACCAAAAGGACACCATCAACCATCTTCATAACCCGTTCAACTTCACCACCGAAGTCAGCGTGTCCTGGAGTATCAAGGATGTTAATTTGGTACTTACCATATTTAACAGCAGTGTTCTTTGACAAGATGGTAATACCACGTTCACGTTCAATAGCGTTAGTATCCATTGCCCGATCTTCAATGGAGAAGTGTTCTGGCAAGGTATCTGATTGTTTAAGCATTTCGTTAACTAGGGTAGTCTTACCGTGGTCAACGTGGGCAATAATCGCAATGTTCCGAATGTCGTCACGAGATTTCAAGATTCAATCTTCCTTTCATCTTAACTCTACTCTAACAAGTTCAGTATACACTGTCCCGCGAGTGATTTCATAAAAAAACTGCGACAAATTAGTCACAGCTTCGACAACTATTTAGTAATCTGCCAGATATCCTGACAAACTTTTTTCGTTGCTACTAATACAGTGTTTGATGATAGCACATTAAGCGGTTGGTCGTCAATTGTTTTCACTAGCAAACCAAGTTCTTCTGCAATTACCATTCCGGAAGCAATATCCCACGGCTTTAACCTTGACGTATACCCACCTAATTGGCCATTTAAAACGTGAATTATTTCAATTCCTGCACTGCCATACATTCTTAGTCCAGCAGCCTGCTGAGCAATTTCTTCTTGATGACAATGATTTTTAATTAATTGCCAGCCATTAATTGCGATTAAACTATCTGCTAACGAAGAATTGGCTGGTTCCTTTAATCGCAGTTTGTTGACATATGCTCCATGTCCTCGCCAAGCATGGTATAAGCGCTTATTCATCACATCCATAATGTAGCCTAAAGTTGGTACCCCATCACAATATAAGGCTACCATAATGGCAAAATGATCCCGTTGTTTAACAAAGTTTAATGTTCCATCTATTGGGTCAATAATCCAGACGTTGCCATTCAGATCAGGATCGATCTTATGATTAAAACTCTCTTCCTCTCCCACAATTCGTGCTGATGGGTCAATTTCTAAAAGACGTTTCCTAATCAATTGTTCATTCTGGCGGTCAACATTGGTCACCAAATCATTAGCTGACGACTTGGTATCAACCTTAAGCGGTGTATTCATTAGCTCAATTGTCTGCTTTCGAGCACTCCACAAAAGCTCCTGAACTTTTTGATCAAACCTTTCTAGTGTTTCACTATTTACCATCCTGATTCACCCGTATCTTCCCAGCCGTTTTTTCTTTTGCTACCTGCATTACCTTATATAAAGAATAGCCAGAAACATCCTCAAAGCGTTTTCCTAGCTGCTTTTCATACGCCTTTGAGTTTGCTACTTGTTTAAATTTCTTGTATTGGTCGATAACTGCTTGCCGCTCAACTCCAACTTCGTATGCATCTTCTACCACCCGAAACATCCCAATTACTTCTTTCATTTCATCATTTGTCCAATCAGGATCAATCGGGTAAGAATAACTATTCTCCTTAGTTGCCATTTAACCATCACACCCCTCTTCATTAATATCGTTAGCTACTACCATTTTAGCTTTAAACCCACAAAACACGCTACCAAAATGATAGCGTGTTTTGAGGATTATGGATGTTTTTCGACATTCTAAATGTGAGTTGGGAAGCCAAGAGCAACATCAGCTGCTTCTTGAATTGGTTCATTCAAAGTTGGGTGTGGGTGAATTGTCAAAGCAACATCTTCAACGTTCATTCCACAGTTAACAATTAATGAAAGTTCCCCAGCTAAAGTACTTGCTTCTGGGCCAACTACTTGTGCACCAACAACGTTCTTCTTGTCCTTCGTGTAGATAAAACGAACAAATCCTTCTGGTTCATCAAGTGAAACGGCACGTGCATTACCGGCAAATGGGAATTGTGCTGTAGCAACTTCGATTCCCTTTTCCTTAGCTTGGTCAGCGTTCATACCAACTTCAGCCAATTCTGGGTCTGCAAAGCAAACTGCAGGAACACCAACCCAATCATTAGCAGTATTCTTACCAGCAATTGCACCAGCAGCAGTCTTTCCTTCGAAGAATGCCTTGTGTGCCAAAGCGGGACCTGGAACAATGTCACCAATAGCATAGATATGATCAACTGAGGTCTTACCTTGCTTATCAACAACAACCTTACCATGGTCATCCAACTTAACACTGGTCATTTCAAGACCAAAGTTATCAGTGTTTGGCTTCCGGCCTACTGAAACCATGCAGTAGTCAGCAGTTAATGATTGTTCCTTACCGTCTACTTCATAGTTAACAGTAACGCTCTTGTCATCCTGTGAAGAACTCTTTGCCATTGCGTTTGTAACAATGTCAATGCCCTTCTTCTTCAAGTTCTTTTCAACAACTTTAACCATATCTTTGTCAAAGCCATTCAAAATTGAACCGGTTCCTTCAAGAATTGTTACGTGTGAACCAAGGTCAGCATATGCACCAGCTAATTCAGTACCGATGTAACCACCACCGATAACAACGAATTCTTTTGGAACTTCAGGAAGGTTCAAGCCACCAGTAGAGTCAATAACCCGACCTTCAAACTTGAAGCCCTTAATTTCAACTGGACGTGAACCAGTAGCAAGAATTAAGTTGTTCCACTTAATTACCCGGCCGTTGTCATTGTCCATGAATTGCTTAGGACCAGTCTTCATAACCCGAAGTTGTGAGTCACTGTCCATTACAGCTTCACCATCAATGATTTCAACCTTATGCTTCTTTAAGAGCATCTCAACACCACGGGTCATCCGGTCAACAACCTTGTGTTGCTTCCAATCTTGAGTCTTTGCAAAGTCGATTGAAGCATCAGTCTTTGAGATTCCGTATGTTGAAGAATCCTTAGCTTGTTGCAAACGGTGACCAGCAGCAATTAAAGCCTTTGATGGAACACAACCAACATTAAGACATACACCACCAAGTCCTGGTTCACCCTTTTCAATCAAGGTAACCTTTTGACCTAATTCTGAGGCACGAATAGCGGCAACGTAACCACCAGGACCTCCACCTACAATAACAGTATCTTTTTGTTCAACATCAGCCATACTAATTAGCCCTCCATCATCAATAATTCAGGATCTTCAAGGAGCTTCTTCAAGTAGTTCAAAGCTTCTGTAGCAAGGGCACCATCAATCAAACGGTGATCAACGGTTAATGACAACTTCATGTTGTGACCAACGACAATTTCACCATCTGAGTTAACAACTGGTTCAGTTGCAATTGTACCCATACCAAGAATAGCTACTTCTGGTTGATTGATGATTGGTGTGAACCATCCACCACGCATTGAGCCAATGTTAGAAATAGTCATGCAGCCATGAACCATACTTTCTGGGCTAAGTTTGTTTTCTTCAGCAGCTTCAGCATTATCTGAAATTTCCTTAGCGATTTCAAACATACTCTTTGAATCAGCATTCTTAATGTTAGGGTTGTAAAGACCGTGGTCAGTACTTGTAGCAATACCAATGTTGTAGTAGTGCTTTTGAACAAGTTCTTGAGTACTGTCATCAATTGAACTGTTGAATTCTGGGTACTTCTTCATCATCGCAATCAAAGCCTTAACAACATAAGGTAAGAATGTTAGGTGAATTCCTTGATCAGCTGCTACAGGCTTGTACTTCTTCCGGTTAGCCATCATCTTAGAAACTTCTGCGTTAGCGAATACAGTTACCATTGGGCTAATGTCAGCAGATTCACGCATGTTCTTAGCGATGATTTGACGCATCTTGGACAATGGTTCACGGGTTTCAGCATCCTTGCCAGCACCTTCATAAGGCTTGATAGTATTACCTGCAGCAGGTGCACTAGCAGCAACGGTAGCATTGGCAGCAGGAGCGGAGGCAGCAGGAGCGGAGGCAGCAGCACCATTGAAGTTATCAATATCTTCTTTTAACACTTGACCGTGATTACCACTTGGTTGTACCAATGAAATGTCAACGCCCTTGTCACGAGCATATTGACGTACAGATGGCATTGCCATAACAAGCTTGTTAGGTTCAGCTAATGGTGCTACTCCGCCTTGCTTTGGAGCAGGTGCAGGTGCACTAGAAGCAGCTGGTGCTTCACTTTCAACTGGAGCACTTGATTCTTCAGCAGCAGTGTCGTCAGCACTGTCATCGGCATCTTCAGCGTCTTCATCTTCAACGTTTGTGCTTACGCCATCCTTGCCATCATCGATCAATACAAGGTCATTACCCTTTTCAACATGATCGTCTTCCTTTGCTTCGATCTTCTTAATTGTCCCGGCAACAGGAGAAACAAGTTGGGTAGTTGATTTATCAGTTTGAATTTCTACTAATGGGTCACCATCTTTGACTTGGTCGCCTTCCTTAACTAAGAAAGAAGCGATGTCCCCTTCAGTCAAACCTTCACCCATTTCAGGTAGTCTAAATTTATAAGCCATATCGATTTAACTTCCTTTCTTAATCAGTGGTGTGTGCACCGCGATTAATAATTAACAGCTTGTGTTGCGGCATCTTCAATGTCATCAGCACCAGGAAGCCATACATTTTCTGCTTGTGGGAATGGGTAAACAGAGTTTGGAGCAGCTACACGAATAACTGGAGCATCCAAGTACATGATGGCACCTTCTGAAATAGCAGAAGCTACTTGTGCACCGACACCGGCCATCTTTTGTGCTTCTTGAACGATTACTACATGGTGAGTCTTCTTGATAGATTCAAAGATAGTGTCTGTGTCAAGTGGGTAAAGTGAACGGAGATCGATAATTTCTGCTGAGATATTCTTCTTAGCAAGCTTCTTAGCAGCCTTTTGAGCTTCTGAAACTTCACCACCATAAGCAATGATTGTTACATCGTTACCTTCTTCAACGACATTTGCCTTGTCCAAAGGAACAGTGTACTTGTCATCAGGAACTTCGCCCTTAACTGAACGGTAGAGACGAAGGTTTTCAAGGAAGAGAACTGGGTCATTATTTTCAATAGCGGAAATAACAAGTCCCTTAGCGTCATAAGCTGAACTTGGTGTAACAACACGAAGACCTGGAATACCTACGAAGAAGTTTTCAAGATCATCCCCGTGCAATTCAGCAGTATGAGTACCACCACCGTATGGAGTACGGATAGTGATTGGCATGTTCTTAGTACCATCATATTGGAAACGTACACGTGACATTTGTCCAGCAATTGAGTCCATTGCTTCAAAAGTGAAGCCCATGAATTGAATTTCTGGAACTGGACGCCAACCCGTAGCGGCTAAACCAATTGACAGACCTAAAATACCAGATTCAGCTAATGGTGTACTAAATACACGGTCCTTACCGTACTTTTCTTGCAAGCCGTTAGTAGCACGGAAGACACCACCGTTTTTACCAACATCTTCACCGAAGACCAAGGTCTTTGGATCTTCAGACAAAGCAATGTCAATACCTTCAGTAATAGCTTTGATATAAGTCTTTTTAGCCATGATTACTTCGACTCCTTTGCTTCGTACTTCTTAATTTGTTCTTTGATATCTGGGGTTGGAACTTCGAAGGTCCGCTTAAGCATGTCTGTAACCTTTTCTGGTTCTACAGAGTCAGCTTCCTTCATAGCCTTCTTGAAGTCTTCCTTGCATTCATCAGCATACTTGTTTTCTTCGTCTTCAGACCAGAGGCCCTTCTTAGTCAAGTACTTACGAAGCCGAATCAATGGATCCTTGTCGAACCATGGCTTTTCTTCTTCCTTGGTACGGTAACGACTAGGATCGTCACCAGCAGAACTGTGAGCACCGAACCGGTATGTTAAGGTTTCAATTAATACTGGACCATTGCCAGCTGCAGCGAATTCACGAGCTTCCTTAGCAACTTCATAACATGCCAAGACATCCATTCCGTCAACTTGAACACCTGGAATACCAGCTGCAACACCCTTTTGAGCAATGGTTTGAGCATAGGTTTGAAGCTTCCGTGGGAATGAAATTGCCCAGCCGTTGTTTTGAATAATGAATACGGCAGGAGCTTGGAATGCACCAGCAAAGTTCATCCCTTCGTAGGTGTCACCTTGTGATGAACCACCTTCACCGGTATAAGCATAAGCAACGGCATCCTTTTCACCGTTCTTCTTAATACCAAGAGCACCACCGGCCATTTCAACCATTTGGGCACCAATGATAATTTGTGGACGTAATGCACGAGCGTCGAACATGTTACCTTTGAGGTAACCCTTTGACCAAAGGTACATTTGAGCAACAGTTGCACCGTGTTGAATTAATTGAGGTAAGTCACGATATGCAGGGAATAAGAAGTCATTCTTCTTAAATGCAGCCGCGGTCCCCATTTCTGAGGCCTCTTCACCCCAAGTTGGGGCATAAAATCCTAAACGACCTTGCTTGGAGAAACTCATGGTTTGTTCGTGAAGTGCACGTTCCCAAACCATCTTCTTCATTAAGTCAACTAACAGATCATCACTGAAGTTAGCCATTAAATCCTTGTTAACGACATTCCCATCATTATCGAGAATTTGAACAGGCTTTGCATATGGAGCGCCTTCTTCAGCTTTAATCTTTGCAAAGTCAACAGCTTTGGTATTGGCCATTATAAAACATCCCTTTCCAAATCCAATTAACATCATCGTAAGCGATTACTTACCTTACTTACATTATTTAGTATAACGCTCTTTAAACATAATACAAGCGCTTTCATAGACTTATTTTGATTAATCCGACTAATATTTTCTTAAATTGTATACGTTTTCAGCAAAAATGATTGTTTATACTTTATTTTTTACCTTTTTTTGTTTTTACCGTTATTTTTATTCAATTTCAGATTGTGATAAACTACTATTTGTTTGAACAATAAATTTTAAACGATAAATAATGTAGATTAGTTTTTTATTTGGAGGATGATCATTGTGTATTTAATGAAAGATATTGTTCGCGATGGTGACCCTGTCTTACGGAAACGTGCTGCAAAAGTAACATTTCCACTTTCAGAAGAAGATCAAGAATTTGCCAAGCGTGCTATGGAATATCTTGAAGTAAGTCAGGATCCAGAACTGTGTAAAAAATATAAACTCCGTGCTGGTGTCGGGCTAGCTGCTCCGCAAGTCGGCATTTCAAAGCAAATGGCCGCTGTTTTGGTTCCATCCCTAAACGAAGACGACGATCAGCCTTCATTCAAGGATGTTATCATTAACCCAGTAATTGTTAGTGAATCCGTGCAATATGGAGCACTCACTGAGGGTGAAGGTTGTCTTTCGGTTGATAAAGATGTTCCCGGATATGTTCCTCGTCACGACCGCATCACTTTGCGCTACCAAGACGTTAAGGGTGAAACTCATCAACTTCGGTTGAAGAATTACCCAGCAATCGTTTGTCAGCATGAAATCGATCATCTTCATGGTGTCTTGTTCTATGATCATATTAATAATGATGATCCATTTAAGGCCCCTGATGATACAATCATGATTAGCTAAGCTTACTTAAAAGGCTCCAGCGTTCGGTAGTTACCGAATACTGGAGCCTAACTTAGTTATAAAGCTCTCTATTTCCTGCTTTTTTGATCATGCTGATCCAACCGCTGAAGATCTGCAATATATTCTCGCGTAGCCTCATTTAAGACATAAGCAACATCAATATGCAGAACATTCTCATACGTCCACCAATCGGTTACTTTAAAGACTGTTGAACTTTTCTCAAAGGATTGAATTTGGTTTTGCTTAGCATATTCAATTAGTTTCTTTTCAAGATCATCCCTACTAAACTGATCATGTGTAAGGTGATATTGTGCCGGAGTAAAGTGAAACTCGAAAGCTAAAACACCTTTTCCCCAAACGTCTGCAACAATTTCGGAAGATAATGAAAAAGAGTGACCGGTTAGCTGAGTAAGGCAATCATTTACTGCCTGGTCGGTTACTGATTGGGCCTGATTCTTTAACATTAGCGTTGCGCGGTTAATCAATAAGCGATGAACGGCAACGTAAATAAGAATAACAACAATAACCGCTAAAAGAACTAGCCAAAAGAACGACATAGGCTCATCCCATTTCTTAATTATATTTAACTTAATCATACCATTTTACAATTTTAAGTAACACAGTTGATTAGATGTGCTAAAATAATTTAAGTAACTAAAGTTTAAATAACATAATAAGGAGCTTTTTACAGTATGACTTTTAAGGTATACTACCAACCCGATGCAACTAAACGGCCGGTTCGTGAAAATACTCAATCATTGTATATTGAAGCTGATTCAGAGGCTCAGGCATTATTATTGGTTGAAGAAAATACTGACTACAACATTGAATTTGTTGAACAATTAGACGATAAAGCTTTGGAATACGAAAAGCAAAATCCAAACTTTAAGATTACTAAGTTCTAATTGCTAATTAAGACAGTCGGGGAAAAATCTCTCGGCTGTCTTTTGCTTGATCCTAGGGAGGTCTAATTATGCATTATGAGATAATCCTAAATCCAACTGCAGGAAATGGAAAAGCTCAAAAAACTTGGAACATTCTCCAGCCAGTTATTGAAGGACAGTTAGATTATTCCCTCCACCAAACCGACTATGCTAACCATGAAGCTTTCTTTGCAAAGCGGATTGCTAAAGCTTACCCTCATAATTCGGATACCGTTGTAATTGTGATCGGTGGCGATGGGACCCTCCATAACGTTCTAAACGGCTTAGTTAAAGCTGGTTCCACCCTTCCGCTATCATATATTCCCGCGGGAACCGGCAATGACTTTGCTCGTGGCTACGGAATTTCGTTAAATCCAGAAAAGGCTCTCCAGCAAATAATTTCGACAACCAAAGCACGCACCATCACAATTGGCCATTACACCGAATCAATCAAGAATGAGGAAGGTTATTTTCTTAACAACATTGGGATTGGCTTTGACGCCGCAATTGTTAGCCGAACTAATTCATCAAAGACTAAAAAAAGCCTCAACAAATTGCGGCTAGGAAACTTGTCCTACCTCAGCAAGGCATTCGGTGTTATTTATGATCAGCAACCGTTCCAACTAACTCTTCAGGAACAGGGTCACCACCATATTTTTGCTAATGCTTTTATTGTAGTAGCAACAAATCATCCGTATATTGGTGGCGGTTTCCAAATTGATCATTCAGCCAATGTTAATGATGATGCAATTAGTATGGTCGTTGCCGAACGAAAGAATTGGCTTCTGACCCTTTGGGAGGTTATTCAGTTTGGTCGCGGTAAATTAGCGGAATCACGGTTTGCCCACCACTTTCACGCTAAAGCTCTCCATTATTCCACAACTTCATTGGAATTTGGTCAAATTGATGGGGAAAACATGGGAAATCGGTTTTACGATTTGAATGTTGATACTAGTCACTATCAATTTTGGCAAGAACCGCTTAATTAAAGCCAACAATAAAAAATGGACCGGAAAATTGATGTTTTCCAGTCCATTTTTTATTGTTGGTAAGTTAATTATCTTTAGGATAACCAACCAAGTGTAGCTTCCCGTGAATGTATTCACCGAGATAAATATCATTAATACTCTCAAAGCCGACTTCTTTCACCTGTTCAGCAATCCACTTTTCATCATGGTGAATTAATTCAAGAACATCCATGTTAATTTGACCATCATTAATTAGCGGGAAACGGATATTTTCATCACTATTTTCAATTACTACCAATTGACCATTCTGCTCTAAGATGCCGCTTTTAACTTTAGCAATTTCATAAATTCCATGACTTCGCAAGCGGAACATTAACTCATTGGCAGTCATTCCTGCGCGCATACAATTATCCACCAGTAATTGACCATCTTTAATTAGTAGTCGAGGGCGGCCGTCAATAATATTCTGGATTGTCGCGTTATGCTCCTTAGCGTATTTAACGATAAACACAATCAATGTCCAGATTAAAAGAACCATTACGAACTGCAGCACGGTAATGTCCTGGTTATAAATGATTCCACCAATAATTCCCCCAAGAACATAATTTTGCACTTGGTCAATTGCAGATGTTGGTGCTAAATTTCCTTTCCCCAGAATATTAATCTGGAAAATAAGGCAGATCATTCCTAAAACAAATTTAATTGTAATTAAACCATAATCCATAACCATCCCCCCTATTTCTGAATAATTACCCGATGATCAACAACGTGTGCACGGGTAAGCGTGTAGTTATCGCCACTTGGGCTCAAATTTACCCGATAATCCTTTTTATCGAACCGGACAATAATTCCGTCAGTTAGGGTTGTTGAATTAACAACAACTTTGTTTGAACTAATGCCATGATCCTTAGCAACTGCACGAATAAAAGGGCGCATCTGTAACGATTGTGACTGTTGGGAGTAAGTTTTTTCTAAATTAGTAATTTGTAATCCCGCAAAAATCAGCAAAAGAAGAAAGAAGATAATTCCTAAGTCGCGATAACGGGTTTGCAATTGATGGCGAAAATAGCGAAAGGAGTTAATTAAAACTAATAATATCAATATCAGGATTACTGCATAGTTAATTAAGCTATTAAACTGTTGCTGGTGCATAAAGTAACTCTCAGTATAAAAAGTCATCTACTCAGCCTCTCTATTAATAAATCACAAAAACAACCTAAGATTAGTTTAAAGCAAAGATAATCTTAGGTTGTTTTATTTTACCATTTTTAATGTTTACTTGACTGTCCCAGCAAAACTTGGTGTAAAGTATGAGCTTAGGTTATATACTGCAACGTTGGTTCCAGGCTTAGCCGCAGCAGCATATTGGTTGTTCCCCATGTAAATACCAACGTGGTATGAGCTGCCATGATTTCCCCAGAAGAGAAGGTCTCCTGCTTGAGCCTGACTAACTTGCTTGGTAGTAACGTAGCTTTCCATGGCAACGGTATTGTGAGGCAATTGCTTTCCTTCAGCATTTGCATATACGTATTGAACAAATCCTGAACAATCCATTCCGCTTAATGAATTACCGCCCCATTGATATGGAACACTGTTAGAACTAGCAATCTTACTTGCTAAACTAACAACTGAGCCAGATTGCAAGTTAGAATTGTTTTGGTTTTGACTTGCAGTTTGTTGACTAGTTGCCTGTTGAGCAGCTTGGCTATGTTGAGCTTGTGATTGTTGTGTTTGTTGAGATGCAGCTGAACTAGTAGTTACTTGTTGACTTTGTGCTGTCGTTTGGTTAGTTGCGGCTGCTCGTGAAGCTGTACTATAAGCCACTGCTTGAGTACTATTAGCAGAAACAGGTTGTTGACTGTTTACCTGTTGATTATCTGCTACAGCAACTGCAGAGCTCTGTTGACTAGGCGCAGCAGAGTTATAAGCAGCTGCATTTACTGTACTTGTATATGCTGAACTAACCATTTGTGATGATTGTCCTTGTTGATTAGCCGCTTGTTGAACGGTGTTTCCCATTGCTTGTGGTTGGGCAGCTTCGCTAACAGCTTGCGGTTGAGCCTGTTGAACATTTCCTGTAACGGTAAATGATTGTGGTTGAGCAACTGGGGCAGCACTTGATTGTGATACTGCTGAGTTAACATTTTTGCCATCAATTGATAATTGTTGACCAACATAAATCAAGTTTGGATTCTGGATATGATTCCAAGCAACAAGATCATTAAGGCTAACGTTAAATTGAACAGCTAGTTCACTTAAGGTATCGCCACTCTTAACCACATAAATTCCATCCTTAGCAACTGAAGCCGACTTAGAAGAAGCTGATGATGATTGAATTGGCGCTAATGATAACTGACCGCTATTACGAACAGCATTAGCAGAAGAACTCATTGATGCTGGTTGTTCAGCATGACTAGAACTCTTTGACTTTGCTTCAACAGTATTATTAGCTTGGGTAGTCAGTGCAAAAACACTTAATGCTCCCAGCGTTCCAGCAACTAATCTTGTTGATGAACTATACTTACGTACTTTCTTTACCATACAGAAACATCCTCTCAAAAACGAAAAAATAATTGCTAATTACTTAGTTAATAACTCAAATCTCTTTTACCATATCATTTTTTTAGAAATTCTTGTACTAATTTTAACATTTTTAAAGATTTTATTTTTTAATCAAGGAAAGATGAGATAAAGAAAGTTACAAAAAGGTTATTTTGCTTAAATTTTATTAAAGACAAGTCAGGATTGAGACTGTTAATTTCATTTCATTGATAAAATAAAAATAGTTATAGGAGGAAGTGATCGCATGATTTGTATATACTACCACACTAACGATCCTTCAAAACGGAAGGCAGTTAAGTGGCTCACCGCTCATCAACTAACGGTTCATGAACGAAATATCGAAAAACAGCCATTAACTAAAGCAGAAATTCTCGATCTGCTAAGCAAGTCGATTAACGGGACTGCCGACTTGATTTCTACCCGTTCTCGAGATACGAAAGCACTTCAGTTAACTTCTGAAACCATAACCATTAATCAACTAGTAGAAGCAATTCAGAAGAGCCCTCACGTTTTGAAAAATCCAATTATCTGTGATGAGAGCAAGTTAGTAACTGGCTTCGATCAAGAAAAAATGGGGATTTTTATTTCACAGCAAGAGCGAAAAGACGAGTTGGCAGATCTATTACTAAAACAGGCTGTTCAAACGAGACACTTTGCATTTCCCATCTAAAACGGATGTTTTTACTATGCAATTATAATTATTACCTTAACGAAAAAAACGTCAGGCTAAGCTAAAGTAATCGCTAGTTCTGGCGTATCCTTAATAAATTAAAGGGTGAGAAAAACTAAACGTTTTTCTCACCCTTTATCTATAATTAGAGATCTCCAAAATTACAGAGTCTAATCGCGGAAATTAACTGAGGGACTCAAGCCTAACTACGAACGATTCTGATGATTTTATCATCATTCATCGTTCTAAGTTAGTCAACCGTCCCTCCGAGAGAGTTAATTTCCAGCTTCGTTTTTCCTAGTGCTTAAATAACTCACGAATTGATTGGTGATTGTGGACACGAACAATTGCCTCTTTTAATAGTTCGGCCACAGAAAGCCGGTGAAGCTTCTTAAATTCCTTTTCAGCAGGTAATTCAATGGTATCAGTTACCCACATTTCTTCAAGCGGCGAGTCTTCCAATACTTGAGGAGCATTTCCAGACAGGACTGCGTGGGTTGCAACCCCATAAATCTTTTTCGCACCAAATTTTTGGAGTGCCTTAGCGGATAAACTCATTCGCACACCAGTATCAACAATATCATCAACGATAATGGCAACTTTATCCTTAACGTCCCCAATAACATATTCTGGAACTTCTTGACTACTCCGTTCACGAACCTCATCATTCCGGTTATCAACAATTGCAATCGGTGCTTTAATTTCTTCTGCAAAGCGCCGAGCCAAACTAACTCCAGCATGATCAGGTGAAACCACAACAATATCATCGCCAAGATCACGTTTTTCTACGTACTTAGCAAATAATTGTGTAGCTTGTAAGTGATCAACTGGAATATCAAAGAAACCTTGAACCTGAGCAGCGTGAAGATCAATTGTAATTAGTCGATCAATCTTGTCCATTTCGAGCAGATTAGCGATCAATTTGGCAGTGATTGGTTCCCGACTCCGTGCTTTTCGGTCCTGCCGTGCGTACCCATAATATGGCATTACAACATTAATCTTGGCAGCACTTGCCCGACGTAAAGCATCAACCATAATCAGTAATTCCATCAAATTAGTATTGACCGGATCGGATACTGATTGGATTACGTAGGTCTCACAACCACGAACACTTTCGTCAATGGTTACCTTAATTTCCCCGTCTGCAAAGTGACTAACGGAAGCCTTACTAAGTGGGAGACCAATCTTATCAGCAACACTCTTAGCAAGGGGTTCATTAGAATTTAAGGCAAATAAGCAAACATTTTTCGCATCTTTTATTTCAGTCATTGTTATTCTCCTCAAGATAAAATCAACAATACACTGTTATTATCGCAAGTTTTCTTATTTGGTGCAAGCTGAACTATTTTTTAAAATCAGCTGGTCGAAGTCCTTCCATCCCGATCATTGGATCGATTTCTCCTGACTTAATCAATGCAGGGGTTAGGATCGTTTGTTTAGTTTGACTTAATTGATCATCAGAGACGTCTTGAGCACTAGTATGTTCTTTAATATTGTCCGGTTCAAACTGACTTTCCGTTCCCTGCTCAAGTGGTGATTTTAATTTACCATGATGTTTCCAAGTATCCGTTAATCTCTTTACCAAACTAGTTTGCCGGTTAACAGATTGACTATTAATTGCCGTAACGAAGGCATACGTCTCCCCGACCATTATTAGCTTGTCAGCGGCCCGGGTAACAGCCGTGTAGAGAAGGTTCCGCTGTAACATCCTACCAAATTCATGAACTAAGGGTAAAATCACCATCTTAAATTGGCTACCTTGAGATTTATGGATCGAAATACTATACGCCAACCGAATTTGTGACCACTCTAATCGTCCATAGTTAACTTCATTCCCGTCAAAGTCAATTGTCATTGTTGCATTCTTTTTCCCCTTATTACTGCCATTCTCAATTGCAGTAATTCGACCAATATCACCGTTAAAAACGTTATTCTCTGGACTATTAACCAGTTGGAGAACCTTATCACCAACTCGAAACACCTGTCCCCGAAATTCAATCTCCTGCTTATTAGCAGCCGCTGGATTATAAACGGCTTGGGAAAGATCGTTTAGCCGATCAACCCCCGCTGCGCCACGATACATCGGTGCCAGGATTTGGAGATCATTAGCATCGTAACCACGCTTTTGACTCATCTCAATAATTTGTTTCACAACTCCTGGGACTTGTCGTGAGTGGCATGCAATAAATGAACGATCCGCCATTTTTACCGTTAAATCACTTGGAATTTTCCCTTCACGAATATCATGAGCAAGAGGGATAATTGTTGAATCTGCTGCCTGACGGTGGATCTTTTTTAATTCAATCCGTGGTAGATCAGCAAATTCTAGCAAATCATGAAAAACCTGTCCAGGACCGACTGAGGGCAACTGATCCTTATCACCAACAAAGATAACGTGCATTGATGTCGGGATCGATTGAACCAGAACCTTAAACAGCAATGTATCAACCATTGACATTTCATCCACAATCAATAATGAGCCTTCAAGATCCTTAGCGTTTAATTCTGTTGGCATTTCACGACCATTCAACCCTAGTAAGCGGTGAATCGTGCTTGCTGGCAGATCAGTTGCTTCGCTCATTCGCTTGGCAGCCCGACCCGTTGGCGCAGCAAGTAAAATTGGAAATGCCTTTTCCTTATACTGGTTCGGATCAAGAGCAATTTCGTGAAGTTCAGCAAACGCCTCAACAACACCCTTAATAATTGTTGTTTTCCCGGTTCCTGGTCCCCCGGTAAGGAGCATTACCTTAGATGTTAATGCCGTTTTAATCGCTTCTATCTGGATCTCATCATATTTGATTCCAGTTTTGACTGGCAGTTTTTCCAGAATGGTTGTAATTTGCTTCTCATTTTTTGACTCGTCCTGGTTTTGACAAAGCCGGTGCAGATTTTCGGCGATCTGCCATTCAGCCTTATACAGACTTGCCGGATAAATCCGTTTATCTTCGTACTGAATGGCACCGCTTTTCTCCATTTCAACAATCTGCTGAGTAACCTTAGCAGTTGGAATTGGTTGTCCATTAGTATCTGAAAGCAAGCGCATACTTTCCTGAAGCAACGGCTTAGCGCTGGTATAGGTATCACCACTCATCATCGTTAAATCATCAATTGACTGGATAATGGCTGCTGAGATTCGTCGCTGATCATCGGCAGGAATTCCCATTTTAATGGCTACCTGATCTGCCCGCTTAAAACTAATTCCGTCAATATCCTGAACAAGCTGGTATGGATTTTCACTAATAACATGAAGAGTTTCATCCCCATAGCGGTCAAAAATGGCACTGCTCAGATTACTCCCAAATCCCAAATCATTTAATCCAATAATAATTTGGTCCATTCCCTGATTAGCATTCAGGTTTTCAACAAGGCTAGTTCGAATTGCTTCACGTAATTTCAAGCCATCAAGAATATGCGGGTCAGCAGTGATCTTGTCAATTGCATGGATGCCTAATTGATCAACAATCTTTTCAGCAGTCTTTTTCCCCACTCCAGGGAACTGCTTGCCAGCAAGGAAATTAACAATTCCCTCTTTACTGGTTGGCTGGTTAGCATGATATGAACTTGCTTGGAATTGACGACCATACTTAGGGTGATCAATTAATTTTCCCTCAAAGCGATACGTTTGATCATCACGGAGATCGCCAAAGCTCCCCGTAACCGTTATTTCACTTTCGTTCCAATCGAAATTAGCGTCTTCTACCGAAACTAGCAAAACCTTATAAAAAGAATCAGGACTATCAAAAATATCCGATTGTACTTGACCAATAAAAAAGGATGGCTCTTCTGGCCCCTCAAATAGGTTAATTTCTTCTGCCATGAAAGTCATCCTTCCTTAAATTTATTATTTATCATTTTGCGGTTTCTGCGTTGCTTGTAACGTTTTTTCAATTTCAGCAATCCGCTTTTCACTCTTAGTGTAGTAATCTAAGTCAAGCTGCCGTGCCTGATTCAAATAATCCTTATATGGTTCTCCAAGGACCATTGCTACCAATCCACGGTTAAATTGTGTATCTGCTCGACCAGGGTGGTGCTTCAAAATGGCATCATAGTATGATGCAGCCTGCTTAAATTCACCCAGAGCAAGAAGAGCGTCTCCCAGAGCTTGATCAATTTCCGGATCTTCCGGTCGTAATTCATGAGCTGTTAAACCATAAGCAATAACCTGCTTATACTGCTTTTTCTTACTGTAGCTTTGGGCAAGCATCAGATAAGAATCAGCCTTCAATTTCTTATCATCAATCTTGTTGTAAAGCTTAATAGCTTGATCAACTTTACCGACCTCATAATATAGGTTTCCAAGCCCGTAATTTAATAGGTTTTGGGCTTCCTGATCACCCTTTGCCTCAAAGATCCCTAAAGCCTTCATAAATAGTTCTTCAGCTTGAGCATAGTCCTGAAGACGAGTTAATAATGAACCTAAATCATAATAGTTATTAGCTTTATCAGGGGATTCATCGATTGCAGTAATTAACTTATGCACTAAACGTTCTGTTTGCTTCTTTTGTTCTTCACGATTAGTCTGTTGTTCTGTCATTTAAATTCACTCTCCTCAGATTGTATCAGTCGGATCAACATTAGCCTTATGCAAGTATGAAGTATCATTCCACTTTTCCAGTTCAAAATGTTCAGCATCATCTGTAGTCAGAATGGTAGTAGAAGTGTTACTAAGGCCACCACGATCTTTCAAGTGTGCGAGAGGGGTTCCCACAAGCGCATTAATACTAGCATTCAGAGCTGCCCCATGTGAAACAATTAAAATTGTCCCATGCGGATCATTCCGACAAAACTCTTTGATGGCTGCTCCCATGCGGTTAATAACTTGTGCAAAGCTTTCACTTTCTACGATAGAACTATCATATTTATCAGGATGATGGCGGAAATTTTTTAACACATCAGGCCACTTTTCAGCAACCGCATCAAAATGCATCCCCTCCATCTTTCCCAGATTAAATTCTTTTAACCGACTATCAATTGTTAGAGGAACCGGTCGATTAAGGTGCTGTAATAATGTCATTGCCGTTACCCGAGCACGTTTCAACGGACTAGCATAGACGTGATTAATTGGAACATTTTTTAACGATTCCGCTAGTAATTCAATTTCCTTATAACTTTGATCAAGTAATGGCGAATCACCGTTAGCACCCTGGTAACGAGATTCAAGATTCCATTGTGTTTTTCCGTGACGGATTAAGTAAACTTTAGTCATATTATTCGACCTTTTTCCTCTATTTTAACAAAAAATAATCGTCGTGTTCCAAACTTTTCTTAATATGTATAGGGAAGTATACCACCTATATACTAATAACGGTATCTTCCCTACTTTGCATTATTTTTTATGTTTAAACGTATTGGCAAAGGTGATCATGATTATATGCCCGGTCAATAATCGCACTCCCAAGACACTCTTCACCATCATAGAAGACAACTGCCTGTCCCGGAGTAATTGCCCGTGCCGGGTCATCAAAGGTTACGGTAACCATTTGCTCGTCTTCAGAGATGTGAACCGTTACACCAACATCCTTTTGCCGGTAACGGAATTTGGCAGTACAGTGAAAATCATGACCATACCGACTTACAACATCATCAACCCAGTGAATATCACTAGCTTCGAGGTGAGTTGCATAGAGGTGCTCATTTTCATACCCCTGACCAACGTAAAGAACATTCTTCTTAATATCCTTACCAATGACGAACCAAGGAGCATTACTCTTCTTATTACCGCCAAGGCCAAGTCCCCGACGCTGACCAATCGTATAATACATTAGTCCCATATGCTGGCCAACTACCTTGCCATCAACTGTCTCCATGTTTCCTGGTTGTGCTGGGATGTATTGGCTCAAGAATTCACGGAAGTGGCCATCTTCACCAATAAAACAGATCCCAACAGAATCCTTCTTTTTGGCTGTAGCAAGTCCAGCTTCTTCAGCAATTTGGCGAATTTCTGGCTTGGTATAGTTTGCCAGTGGGAACAGCACCTTATCTAATTGCTGGTAGTCTAATTGACTTAAGAAGTATGTTTGATCCTTGTTTTGATCCTTTGCCCGCATCAGGTGCATCCGTCCGTCAGCATCACGCTTTAAATCAGCATAGTGTCCCGTTGCAACGTAATCAGCACCAAGCTGGTTAGCATAATCAATAAACGCTTTAAACTTAATTTCCTTATTACAGATAACATCCGGGTTAGGTGTCCGTCCCTTCTTGTATTCAGCAATAAAGTACTTGAAGACACGATCCCAATACTCCTTTTCAAAGTTAACTGAGTAATAGGGAATGCCGATTTTGGTTGCTACCTTAGCAACATCTTTATAATCTTCCGTTGCGGTACAAACGCCATTTTCATCGGTATCATCCCAATTTTTCATAAAGACACCAACGACGTCATATCCCTGACGCTTTAATAGGAGGGCGGTAACTGAAGAATCAACCCCGCCACTCATTCCAACAACCACCCGTGTATGGCTCTTGTCAGACATTATTTAATCACCATCATTTCAAATAGATTCTGGAACAATCTACGATAGAAGGTCGCATGTTACCAGTGTGAACTATTGTATCAAAACTTGCCAACTACTGCATTAATTTACCCTTTTGTTACTAAAAAAACATTCCGTTTAAGCATTTCTTTTAAAATAAAATGATACTGCTCAACAAATTCCTTGGCGCGCGGATGAGTAAAGATGTTAATTTTCCGCATTCCGTTACCGGTAACAGTTTCCATTTTAACCCCAGTTAGGTCAGCAGAGATCAGGATCCGGAGTTTAGCAACCGGGTTAAATGGGTTGTCAGTATCAACGCTTCCAACATATTCAAAGTTTCCGCGTTTGGTTTCTTCAAACCCTAAATCAATTAAAGTGTATCGTTTAATGTCGGGACTAATTGAATACTTGTCTGAATCTCCTTGAAGTTGAACTGTTTTTACAAACTGCATTAGTCCTCAACTCCTTTAATATTTTTTAGCTTATTAACAATTTCAATGATCGCATCCACTAAGCCATTAACCTCTTCTTCAGTGTTTAATGCCCCAAAGCTAATCCGAATTGACTCACTAATTCGCGGACTATCCTTACCAAACATCGCGGTTAATACATGAGAAGGCTCAATGCTTCCGGCAGTACATGCAGAACCACCCGAAACGGCATAGCCAGCAAGGTCAAGATCGGTTTGCATTACATAGGTAGAAATCCCCTTAAACCATAAATTAAGAACATGGTTAAGAGCATGAGGGTCTAGTTGTCCATTGACCTCAAAGTCAACTCCAGCATCCGTTAACCGCTTAACGATTAACTGCTTAAAGTGATAATAACGTTCTTGACGCTTTTGCTTTTCCTCAGGGGTATCAATGGAAACCGCCTTAGCAAACGCCGCGATGGCTGGAACATTCTCGGTTCCCGCACGGCGTTTTGTTTCCTGATCACCACCGCGAACAAAGCTAGGGAAACTAATCCCGTCGCGACGATACAGAAAGCCAACCATCTTAGGACCATTCAACTTATGGGCTGAGGTTGACATAAGGTCAATGTGATCAGCCTCAACATCGATCGGCAAGAGTCCATAAGCTTGAACAGCGTCGGTATGGAACCATGCTTGGTGATCCTTTAAAATTTCACCAATTTCATGAATCGGCATCCGACTACCGACTTCATTATTTCCCATCATGATTGACACAAGAATCGTATCATCACGTAAGGCTGCCTTAAAATCTGCTAATGAAATATTGCCATTCTTATCAACTGGCAGGTAGGTGACATCAAATCCTAATGATTCTAAATAATGTAGTGGCTTCAAAATTGCTTCATGCTCAATCGCGGTGGTAATAATGTGCTTGCCAAGATTTTGTCGCGTTAATGCTGTTTGAATTATTGCGGTATTATCGCTTTCGGTTCCACCACTGGTAAAGACGATTTCCTCATCCTTAGCGTTAATACTTTGAGCAATTACGTGACGACTGTTTTCAAGGACTAGCTTGGAGTGACGACCGTAAGAATACCCCGTTGAAGCATTCCCCCAGGTATTTTCCGTTTGCTTTATCAGCTCATCAATCACCGGCTTGGTCATTGGTGTTGTTGCTGCATTATCAAAATATACTTCACTCACTCTTCATGTGCCTCCCTATTTATTCAAATCCGCAAAGAGTTGTAATAACATCTTGGCGGAACGTTTACCAGCATCGATAATAAATTCATCAAAACTAACTCCGGCATCTTCGTCTCCAGTATCAGACATTGCTCGAACAACAACGTACGGAACATCATGATCAGTTGCAACCTGTCCGACAGCTGCCCCTTCCATTTCACTTGATAATGCATCAGGGAAGTAGTGAAGGATCTCTTGAATTGCATCCTTACTAGCAATAAATTGATCACCTGAAACGATTAGCCCGCGTTTAATATTTAAGCCAGTCTTTTCACCAGCCTTTTCAATGGCTTGTCCCCACTTTGCAGATGCTTTAAACCGGGGTTCTTTCCCTGGTAACTGACCATAAACATAGTCAAATGCCCGTACATCAACATCATGGTAGGCAGTTTCACTAGAAATAACAACATCGCCAACATGGAGTCCTTGACCAATTCCACCTGCAGAGCCAGAGTTAATTACTACATCTACTCCAAAATCTGTAATTAGGTGCTCTGTTGTAATCCCAGCTTCAACCTTACCAATGCCGGATTCAACTAAAATAACATTCTGGTTATCAATTTGTCCAGAATAATACTTTTTGCCACCGATTTCCTTTACCTGTTCATTCTCTAATGCTGCCGTCAATTCCTTAATTTCTTCGGGCATTGCACAAATAATTCCAAACTTCATTCTCTTCATCCTTACTTTACAAAAAATAAAATTAAATAAACGATTATAATTGCGACTACTAAGCTAATAATGGCAATGTTTAACCGTTTTCGTAGCCGCTGCATCTTCTGCTCATTGGTTAGCTGTTCCTGTTCGATTTTCTGATCAACCCGAGACCGAAAAGGCTGTTGTTCATCTTCACTATCATTGGAAACGGTCGTATGTTGCTGACGATACTGTTGACGCGTCAGCCGTTCATTATTATTTTGCGGATCCTTATCCATGGTTGGTCATCCCTCGCCAATAATAAATTGCCATAATCGTCTTGGCGTCCTCAATTTGTCCTTCATCAATCATCTTTAACGCTTCATCAAGGGTCACCTTTTCTAATACTAGTTGCTCATCACGGTCCTGAGGCAGTTTATTTTCCACCGGTGTGAGATCTGTTGCTAAGTAGAGTGTCATAAATTCATCCAGAACCCCAACCGATGTGTAAAATGATGAAATTTTCTTGATCGTCCCTGCCTTAAGACGGGTCTCTTCATTTAATTCACGTTTAGCAGCATGAAGGGCATCACGACTATCACGTGAATCAACCTTTCCTGCAGGAATTTCCAAGGTCGTATCATGAATTGGCGAGCGCCATTGCTTTTCCAAAATCATTTTGTGATCAGCAGTTAACGCCAGAATTGCCACTGCTGGAGCATGATGAACAATTTCTCGTTGTGCTTTTAAACCTTTTGGAGTTTCGACCTCTTCAACAGCAACTTTAATCAATTTACCATCGAAAACATTCTTCTCACTTAATGTTTTTTCTTCAAAATTCATTTTAATAGCCTCGCTTACTGAGTCGCTGAACATGTGCCGCTTGTGGTCCGCGTTTTCCTTGAACAATAACTAACGCAACCCGTTCTCCTGGGGTCAAGATCCTTAAGCCGTGGCCTTCAATTCCCGTATAATGAACGAAAATTTCACCTTCATGGGGAACATCAATAAATCCCCACCCCTTTTCACGATCAAAACTTTTGACTGTGCCTTGTAACATTAATTTCACCTACAATAAAAAATACCAAGCAACATAAACGTCACTTGGTATTTTACAACGCTAACTAGGGGTTTGTCATTGATGGGCAACTATTTTTCTAAGCCTTCATCAACTGTTTCTGGGAAGCTTTCCCGAACTACCTTGGCACAACGAGCACAGAGGGTTGGGTAAGCTGGATCTGAACCAACATCTTCCTTAACCATCCGGCACCGTTGACAGGTTTCACCTGGGGCAACACTTACCTTAACTGCAATCCCATCATTGTATTGATCAGCATCTGCAGCCGCTTCATCAAGAGAATGAAGATTAAGCTTTGAAACGCCCAATAATAATTGGACATCGGCATCAAGACTCTCTAATAGTTCCTTATTGTGTTCATTCACGTAAAGGTCAACTTGAGCTTCTAATGACTTACCAATCATCTTAGCGTTCCGTGCCTCTTCCAAACTCTTCAAGACGTGTGAACGAACTCCCATAAATTCAGACCACTTATCTAACAGTCCTTCTTCACCATCAAAGTGGCGTACTTCTGGGATTTCAGTCAATTGAACAAATTCTTCCGGTTCGTTCATGTAGCTCCAAACTTCTTCAGTTGTGTGTGGCAAGATTGGAGTAAGCAGCTTAACCATTGTTAACAAGATGTCATAGAAGACCGTTTGCATTGAACGCCGGGTTTGTGAATTCTCAGGTTCAATGTAGAGAACATCCTTTGCCACGTTCATGTAGAAGGCTGATAAATCATTGTTAACAAAGTTAATTAATAACCGGTAAGCATCAAGGAAGTCATAGTTATCAAAATCAGCTCGCATCTTTTCAAGGAAATGATTAAGCTTAACGAGCATGTACTGATCTACGGAACTCATATACTCGTAGGAAACAGTATTTTCACTTGCATTGAAATCACTAGTATTAGCAAGCAAGAAACGGAAGGTGTTCCGTAATTTTCGGTATGCTTCTGAGATCTGTTGGAAAGTTCCCATTGAAACCCGCACATCAGCAGAAGTATCAGCACTCATTACCCAAAGACGAATAATTTCGGCACCCATTTGTTGGACAACCTTATTTGGATCGATAACGTTCCCCTGTGACTTACTCATCTTGTTACCACGCTTATCAAGGGTAAATCCTTGAGAAACGATTTCCTTATATGGAGCATGACCAGAGCAAACAACACTAGTAATCAGGCTTGAATTGAACCAACCACGATACTGATCGGATCCTTCAAGGTAAAGATCAGCTGGATAAGTCAAGTAATCCCGTTCAGCTAGAACCCCTTGGTGGGAAGAACCAGAGTCAAACCAAACATCCATAATATCGGTTTCCTTAGTAAACTTACCATGAGGTGAATGTTCGTTAGTGTATCCTTCTGGGAGAAGATCCTTTGCATCACGTTCAAACCAAACATTAGAACCATATTTTCTAAAGAGATCTGCAACATGATTAATCGTTTCTTCTTCCATGATTGGTGTACCATCTTCAGCGTAGAAGATTGGCAGTGGTACACCCCAAACACGTTGCCGTGAAATTACCCAGTCGCCACGATCCTTAATCATATTGCGAAGGCGAACCTTACCCCATTCTGGGTGGTACTTAACATTTTCTAAGGCATCTAAGATATTTTGACGCATCTTTTCAATGGATACGAACCACTGATCTGTTGCCCGGAAAATAATTGGCTTCTTTGTCCGCCAATCGAATGGATAGCTGTGCTTTAATGGTTCTTCAAGAAGAAGAGCATTATTATCTTCAAGCTTTTGCAGTGAAATGTCATCAGCTTTTTGGTAGAAGACACCATCAAAGTCGTCACCGTTTTCCTTTGTCAGGACACCTTGATCATTAATTGGGGCGAAAATTGGCAAGTCATACTTTTTACCAAAGTTGTAGTCATCGTCCCCATATCCCGGAGCGGTGTGAACAAGTCCGGTACCAGCATCAGCAGTAACGTAATCAGCAACCCCAACCAAAAGTTCACGATCAAGGTATGGGTGTTGAGTAGTTAAACCTTCCAGATCCTTTCCGGCGACATGCTTAACTACTTGGTAGTCGTCCCAACCAAGTTTCTCTGCTAATCCTTCCAAAAGTTCCGTTGCAACAACAAACTTCCGATCGTCATTAGCTGGTTTAACAACTGAGTAGTCAAACTTAGCATTTACCGCTACCGCTTCAGATGCTGGAACGGTCCATGGAGTAGTAGTCCAGACAACTAGGTAGGTATCACTATCAAGAACACCCTTACCGTCCTTAACCTGTTCAACAAAGAAGGCTGTTTTAGCAGTGACGTCATGATATTCAACTTCGGCTTCTGCTAATGCTGATTCAGATGACCATGACCAGTAAACTGGCTTCTTAGCTTGGTACAAAAGACCCTTCTTAGCAAATTCACCAAAGACACGAATTTGTGCAGCCTCAAATTCCTTATCCAAAGTTAGGTACGGGTGATTCCAGTCACCGCTAACTCCTAACCGTTTGAAATCTTTGCGTTGCTTGTCAACTTGTTCCAAAGCATACTTCCGACAGAGGTCACGGAATTCTGTTAGACTCATCTTCTTCCGGTCGTAACCGGCCTTCGTCAATTGGTGTTCAATCGGCAACCCGTGAGTATCCCAACCAGGAACATATGGTGAACGGAAGCCACTCATTGACTTGTAACGAACGATAAAGTCCTTAGAAATCTTATTCATGGCGTGACCAATGTGAATATTACCATTAGCGTATGGAGGGCCATCGTGAAGAATAAACGTTGGCTTCCCCTCATTTAATTTTTGTCGTAATTCATATACTTTATTTTCTTCCCAAACACTTTCACGTTGTGCTTCAGTGACTGGTAACTTTCCCCGCATCGGGAACTTGGTCTTACCCAAGTTTAATGTATCTTTAACTCGCATATGCAATTCTCCTTTCTCAATCAACAATTAATAACTAAAAAAACTTCATCCCATCACTGGGACGAAGCATTTCGTGGTACCACCCGTTTTCAGGATATTTGGTTAATCAAATATCCCCTCAACCATTGCTTAACGGTAATGAACCGACCTGATTTAAATATTCAACCAGGTACTCGGGACCGATCAAGTAAAACAATACTAAATATTAGCCTCACACCACTTGCTAACTCGCTGAATCATTCTTGTTCTACTAATGTCCTTCGACGTTTTTGTTATTAATTATTACAATTTAATTTAAACAACTAGTTATTATCTGGGAAAACAACAACAGTGTCACCCTCATCTTCACTATTGCTTGATTCGGTAGAAGCAGACGCAACAGAATCATTGGTTGCTTTACTCTCATCACTTTGCGCTACCGCTGAAGTATCGGCAAATGCTGAAGCAAAGTCGGTCGGTGAGTTAAAGGAAACTGTCTCTGCAGAACTAGCAGGAGCACTTTCACTTTCTTCTGATTTGACAACAGCCTCTGAGTCTGACGTAACAGCTGAATCCGATGCAACGTTATTTTCAATTGCAACACTGCCTGAAGTAGTCTCGTCCGCAACGGTAGCGGTTGTACTTTCAGATTCAAAATCACTAGTTGTAATTGAGGTTGATTCTACACTTTCACCCGAATTATTGTCAAGACGAGTTCCTAAAATATTTTGAATTTCTCCATATTTATCAATATCATCGTTGGCTAATAACTTATCCCATTCGTCACTCTTAACTACTTCCAATTGAGATTCAAGCATTACTTGTAACCGCTGACGGAAGATCCGCGTTTGTTTCTTTAAGTCACTAGTTTCTGACGTTAACTTCCGAGTCCCTTCTGCAGTATTTTCAACAATTTGATTAGCCTTTTCGTTAGCTGTTGAAACAATGTCAGTTGCCTGTTTTTGGGCTTCACGCACCATAATGTCAGCTTCACGCTTAGCATTGTTCTTAACCTTATCAGCAGCTTCTTGAGCAACCAAAATTGACTTATTCAGTGAATCCTTTAACTCACTAAAGTATTTCAGCTTGCTTTCATCGGCCTTGACCTTTTCTTGTAGCGCCCGATTCTGGTCGGTCAATTCCTGAACTGTTTGTGCGACTTCCTTAATAAAGTCATTCACTTCAGTTGGATTGTAGCCACGCATTTTAGTATTAAATTGGATTTGATTAATTTCATCTACAGCTAAACTCATCGGTTTTTCCTCCATGTGATCTTAATTAAGCGCGAATGATTGATAAAGTAATCCGCTGCTTATTCTTCCTAGTAATGCTCCCAACCTGATCCATTCTTAAACGGCCAGCATGTCTAACAGACAACATATCATGTTCCCGAACTGAGTAATCCGGTCGTTGCATTTCTTCCCAGTTGATTTGAACAAGGCCATGCTCTAATAACTGTTTTGCCCGATTACGAGAATAGTTAAATCCTGCTGCAATTATCGCATCAATTCTCAGTGATGAAACGGTTGTCGATAGCTGTTCCCAATCATCTTCAGGAACAATTAACTCCTCAAGTTGAACCGGCTTCCATTTTACTTTAATCTTGCCAACGTGATCGATTCGCTCACGGACAAACCGCGCCATCTGATTAGTAACCACCACTTGCCACCGTTTTCCATTAGTAACGATATCCCCAAATGATGCTCGTTCTAACCCCTCACCTAATAATGTTCCCATTATTTGCCGGTGATGAAGCTCAGCAAATTTTTGCGGATAGTCAACTTCTAAGCCCGTAACTGCAAAGTCAGCTGCCTGTGGCTGATAATATGACGGGAAAAAGAGCAACCGCCGCATTTCAGCACTTTGCCAACCACCAAATGACTCCAGCTTAACGTAATCATCACTATTAACAAGGGTTTGCGCAATATATTGCTGACGAGGATTAAGAAATGGTGTTAACACCGGACGATATTGATCATTAGCCTGAACTATCCAGTCATTGATTTGATCAATAATTGGCCCCTCATCGGCCCGGAAATGTTGTTTTACGTTTAATTCATCCATTATTTATTAAATCATCATGGTAATTGCTTTTAGCCCATACTGAACAAGGTAAAGAACAAAGATCGCTACAATCGGTGAAAAACTAATTCCCCCTAATGGCGGAATAAAGTCAAACCACCGCATATATGGTTCTACCAACCGATTGACAATCTCTCCCAAACGACTTCCTCTTGCATTTGGAAACCATGATAGCAAGCACCAAATGACAATCACCAGGATATAAATATCAATTAGTTGGTAAATTACCCAGGCTAAAAAATTAATAATTGCCATTACAAGCTCCTTTTCCGCTAAATTTTATCCGGATCATTTTTGAGCGTATCTGATAAATTACCAGAAACCTCAAAATTCTTTGGTGTGCAAAGGAATATTTCTTTCCCGATCCGCTTAATATCACCATTAATTGCAAAAACAGTCCCGTTCAAAAAGTCAACAATCCGACTGGCTACTTTGGCATCCATTTGAGAAAAGTTAACAATTACTGCTCGGTCATTCAATAATTGATCAGCAATTTGCTTAACATCCGCATAGAGTCGTGGTTCATACAATGCAATTTTACTTGAACGTTGACGAACACTATTCATTGAAACAACCTTATTATCCCCTTGGGCAACGGGAGCCTGTTCATCATAGTATTCTTCTTGATTATCAGAGTCACCATCACTAAAAAGACTCTTAAAAAGATTATTAGCCATCTCAATTCCTCCTAACCTTTCTAAAATCACGAAATGGGAGATGCCCTAAAATAGTGCCTCTCCCCATCATTTACCTATTCATTATTGACGACGATTCTTAAAGAATGGTGGTGTTGACAAGTTATCATCGTCATCATCAGTTGCGGCAGAATCATCATTAAAGACATTAAATTCTGGCTTCTTTACGTGTGAAAATTCATTGTCCGTTTGTTCATTTGAATCATTGATTCCTGCGGTTGGATCATTCCAACCATCAAAAGGATCATCTGATGCATTTTCTTGACTAGGCTTGTTATCATCACTCTTTGGTTCTTCACTTACTGGAGCAACGTGTTTTGCTGAATGAGTATTTTTACTCTTCTTTGCATCAATTCCTGTAGCAATTACGGTTACCCGTACTTCATCGCCTAGAGATTCATTAAGTGACATCCCGAATGAAATGTCAACATTGGTGCCAGCAGCCTGCTTAATTACATCAGAAGCTTCCTGTGCTTCAAACATTGAAAGATCCTTACCACCAGTAATGTCCATTAAGACATGTTGTGCACCTGAAATTGATACTTCAAGAAGTGGTGAGGAAATTGCCTTCTTAGTAGCTTCAGTAGCACGATTCTCGCCCGTTGCGCTACCAACTCCCATTAAAGCAGAACCCTGATTGGACATTAACGTCTTAATATCAGCAAAGTCTAAGTTGATGTATCCAGGAGTAACAATCAAGTCAGAAATCCCTTGAACACCCTGACGAAGAACATTATCTGCTTCCTTAAATGCTTCCATCATTGGAGTCTTCTTATCAATCATTTCAAGCAAACGGTTATTAGCAACAATAATCAAGGTATCTACGTTAGCCTTTAATTTTGCTAATCCCTCAGTGGCAAACTTAGCCCGGCGTGGACCTTCAAAAGAGAAAGGCCGAGTAACAACACCGACTGTTAATGCACCACTATCTTTAGCGATCTTAGCAACTACTGGAGCGGCACCGGTTCCAGTACCACCACCCATTCCAGCAGTAATAAATACCATATCTGAACCTTCAAGTGCCTTTTGAATTTGTTCTTCACTTTCCTCAGCGGCTTTATCACCTACTTCAGGATTAGAACCAGCACCAAGTCCCTTGGTCAACTTAGGTCCCAATTGGATCTTTGTTTGTGCTTCTGAGGCATTTAGTGCTTGCAAATCAGTATTTGCAACGATAAAGTCGACACCCTGAACTTTTTCAGTAATCATTCGGTTTACGGCGTTACCGCCACCACCACCGACACCAATAACCTTAATCTTAGCTCCAGCAAATTGGTTTTCCATTGAATTCTCGTTATCCATTCGACATCCTCCGTTAGTTTATTAATCAAATAAGTTGTTAAAGAGGCTCTTGAACTTATTACTAAACGAGCCATCTTTCTTTTTCGTATTTTGTTCTCGATCAGCCCGTTTTTGAATTGGTCTGCTATTGCTATTAACAGCACTCTCACTTTGGGGTTGATGATTGGCATCATTATTTTCCGCCGTGGTTTTACCAAAATCAGCTTCTTGAACTACTTGCTTAATCAATCGATCAATTCCGGACAGCCGATCTTCATAAAGGCCGAGCGCGTAACTGGTAGCAAAACGTGGGTGACGAATTCCCATTTGTTCAGGAACAAATACTTTTACGTTACCTGAAAAGTATTGCTTAGCTAATGAACTAATACCTGGTAGAGCAGCAACGCCACCGATTAAAATTACCCCACCTGGTAACTCAGGAGCATTAATCCGTTCTAGCTGACGCGCAACCCGGTTAAAGATTTGCCGAACTCGAGCTTCAATAACCTCTGAAAGGTAACGTTCACTATATTGAACCGGCTTATCTTGACCAACAACGTCAACATCAATCTGAACATTATCATCTGCTTGGGTACTATCTGCAAAGCCATGATCACGTTTTAATTGCTCAGCATTTTTTAACGATGTGTTTAAAACAGTTGAAATATCCTTGGTGATATACTGACCACCTTCTGGATCAACGTAACTGTACTTTAATTGGTGATCGTGAATAATACTTGTTGTTGTTTGACCGCCACCAAGGTCGATTACAATTGTTCCAAAGTCTTGCTCACCATCATTAAGCAGGTTAAATCCGGTTGCAATTGGTGAAACAACAAAATCACGAACCGTGTAGCCGGCTTTTTGGATTGCTTTTTTGGCATTATGGATAATTGTTTTTGGTCCGGTATAGAGAGTCCCCTTCATTTCGAGACGAACCCCAACCATTCCACGAGGATCTTTAATTCCATCAAAACCATCAACAGTGAATTCTGTTGGCACTAGATCAATTACCGTTCTTTCAGGCGGGATACTTTGTGTTAACGCTTCTCGTGCTAAATTCAAGACATCTTGATCAACAATTTCACGTGATTGACCATTATTGGCAATAGTAATCATCCCGTGAACCCGTTGCATTTGTAAATAATTTGCTGGCAAGCCAACAATAACTTGTTTAATGTCTATATTGGACTTCTCCTCAGCCTGAGCAATCGCATTTGAAATTGCACGAGCAGTCTTATCAATATCAACTATTACACCACGACTCATACCTGCCGCTGGCTCAACACCGACACCAATGACCTTAATTTGCCCCTTAACATTTTCACATACTAATGCTTTTATCGAGGTGGTTCCAATATCTAACCCAACATAAACCTCAGAATTATCCATTGAGAGGAACCTCCTAAATTTTTTACACTAAAATAATATTTTTATTTATTAGTCTAGTTTAGATTTTACCATAGTTAATCACTTGTAAAAAAAGATCTTCGTAAGTTTTTTTAATAAATTCATTTATCTTTTGATCCATAGTCATAAGAATATGCACCAACCCGCAAATCGACAACTCCTTGCCCCTTCATTTTAGTGAGAATTGATGGATAATATTTTAGCTTATCACCAACATTCGTTAAATTAGCTTTAACCGTATTACCATCTTTCATATACAAAATAATTTGGTGGGGAGACTCCTTAGTCGGTTGGTACTCTATCGAAGAAATCCCATGATAGATAACCGGCTTTAATTTTCCAAGTTGTTGTCCCAGAATTTTCAGCTGCTCACGATTCTTTTCAAATCCTTTAAAGTCAATATTGGTGTTTTGTGCTGTCGTTAATTGCAATTGACCATTCGTTAAAACAGCATATTTCTGCTTACCGATTTGACCTTCACCTAGCAAGTGATTTTCCGTAATCGCTACATGGACACTTTGAGGTCCGCGTAGTTTAACTTTTAGTGACCTAATTTGCGGATCCCTTATTTTAGCCTCATGCTCTAAATGCCGCTGTGCGAAAAATGCTGTCCAAATTAACCTCCCTCGCCAAATGGTAGTTGCTTTTTCGACCCGTTCATTCGACAATTCATTATTTCCGCTTATCGTAATATCAGTAACTTTACTTAAAGGAGAAATAATGTAAATCATTACCAGCAAAACGAGCCCGAAAATCCATACCAAGACACTAATTCTTTTTTTACTAGAGTTCCGACGCTGCTTTTTTATTCCAACAACCTTATTACTTATTGGTTGGTGTTCTCTTGCTTGTGCAGAATTATTCTGCTTCTCCAAACGAGCTAGCCGTTGTGAGTAACGACGGTGCTCTGGAATAAAATTGTCTCTCGTCATTTTACTCACCACTAATGTTCATTAATTGCCTTATGAAGAACCGCAATTAACTCATCAGCAGCTTGTGGGTGGCCAATCTTGCGAGAAGCACCAGCCATTTTGGCACGAAGATCTTTATTTTCCATAATTTTATCTGCTTGAAGCAATAATGACCTGCTATCTAATTTATCCTCAGTAATCATTACCGCTGCATTCTTTCGCACTAATGATTGGGCGTTTTTTACCTGGTGATTAGCTGTTACGTATGGACTAGGAATCAAGATTGTTGGAACTCCCAACGCAGTTACTTCCGCAATTGTTGTTGCTCCGGCACGAGAAACTAAGGCAGCAACTTTAGGCATCTTAGCAGGCATATCCTTAATGTACGGAACTACCTTAACGTTCTTGCCAATCTTTACTCCCTGAAGTTGTTTTTTAACATTATCATATCGTTTTTGACCAGTCGCAAAAATTACCTGGTATGGACGCTTGTTAAATTCTGGAATTGCATCAACGACTGTTGTATTAATCTTCGGTGCACCTTGACTACCACCAAAGACCATCAATGTCGGAACATCGTCTTCCAGTCCATATTCTTCCCATGAAAAGGTACTTGCGGTCTGAGAGGCAACCTGTTGAGCACGTGGGTTACCCGTCATTGTTACTTTTTCTTCGGGGAATTGGTTTCGGGCGGCTTCAAAAGCAATTGCAATTTGATCGACATACCGGCTCAAGAACTTATTCGTTACTCCCACGACACTGTTTTGTTCATGAATAACGGTTGGAATATGCTGCTTAGCTGCTGCATATAACACAGCGCCACTAACGTAACCCCCCGTCCCCAAAACAACATCAGGCTTAAAGTCACGAATAATTTTCTTCGCGTGGTGAACAGAGCGGAGAAACAGGTAAACTGTCTTGAAGTTTTCAAGTGAAAGCGACCGTTTGAACCCCTGCATGTGCATGGTTTCAAGTTTAATTCCTGCATCAGGAACAATTTTATTTTCGAGACCGCGAGTAGTTCCTACATAAAGAACCTCAGTATCCGGTTCAACTTGCTTTAAACGTTCAATTAAGGCTAGCGCTGGGTAGATATGTCCACCAGTCCCACCTCCAGAAACAAGTAACCGCATTATTCTCCCTCCTTTGTCTTAATTAGATTATCAACTGCTTCAATAAACTTATCACCGCGAACTTCAAAACTTGGGAACTGATCCCAGCTAGCGTTAGCAGGTGAAAGAAGGATAACATCTCCTGGATCACTAACTTTCCAAGCCTCTGGAACAGCAGTAATAGCATTTTCACTTTCAATAATGGTTGGAATCCCAGCCTGTTCAGCGGCATCTTTCATCTTATCCTTGCACTGACCAAATACAATGATTGCTTTGACGTGCTTCTTGAAGTATGGCACTAATCGTTCAAAGGTATATCCCCGATCTAGTCCACCAGCAAGTAAGATTACTGGTTGCTCAAATCCTTGAAGGGCGACCTCGGTGGCTTCAATGTCAGTTGACTTAGAATCATTATAGAATCGTCGTCCCTGGTAATCAGTTACGTACTGAAGACGATGACGAACTCCACTAAAGCTTGTCAGGACATCAACAATATCCTGGTTAGTTACACCGCTCAACTTAGCAGCAGCAATTGCGGCTAAGGCATTCTCAACATTCTGTGGGCCGATGAGACGAATATCCTTGGCATCCATAATGTAGTCACCGCGCCAATAGATCTTTCCGTCTTCTTCATACGAACCGTCATGACTCTTGTTTTGCCGTGAAAAAGGAACAATTGTTGCCTGTGAACGACGTGCAATTTGTTGCCACTCATCACGATCCCAATTCATTATGAGGTAGTCATCACTCGTTTGGTTTCGCGTAATATTTAATTTAGCATTAATATAATTTTCGCGAGTCTTATGGTAGTCAAGGTGGTTAGAAAAAATATTAGTAATAATTGCAATATGAGGACGAATTGTTGGTGCGCCTAATAATTGAAAACTAGAAAGTTCTGTTACCAACGTATCTTCTGGACCTAATTCCGCAGCAACCTTACTGAAAGAAACACCAATGTTACCGGCATATTCTACCCGGTGAGCATTACTTTTAGCAATCATTAGCTGCGTCAAAGTAGTTGTGGTTGTTTTCCCATTACTTCCCGTAACACTAACAAGATGGCCTTCAAAAATTTCCCATCCTAATTCTGCCTCGGTAATAATGGGAGTCTTTTTTTCAACGAATTTAGCGACCAATGGATTGTCATAGGGAATTCCTGGATTCTTTACAACAACATCAAAGTCTTCTTCTGCAAGACTAAGCGGATTAGAACCAGTAATTACTTTTATTCCGTCATTTTCTAAGTTTTCGACTACTGTCGGATCCTTCGGGGTAGCTTGATCGTTAGCAACCACATTGGCACCTAGTTTTTTCAACAAGTGGGCAGCATTAAGGCCGCTAATTCCGAAGCCTATTACAAGAATTTTTTTATTGTTATATGTTGTTACTTTTTTCATTTTTCTAGCCACCTAATAAAAGTTAAATATTAAAGATTAAAATACTTGCCACTACAATAATTGAAGCAATTAAGCCAACACACCAAAAGACAATGTCGATTTTCCATTCACTCCATCCACAAAGTTCAAAGTGGTGGTGAATTGGGGTCATCTTAAAGATCCGCTTTCCGGTAAGCTTAAATGAAGCAACCTGCATAATTACACTAGCGGTTTCACAAACATAGACGATCCCAATTACCAACAACGACCATTCGTGATGAAGCAATAAGGAAACAGCAGCTAAAGAAGCCCCAATTGCTAATGATCCCATATCACCCATAAAAATTTTAGCAGGCTTATGGTTATACGGGAAGAAACCACAAAGTGTCCCGATCATTGCTAAACAGAAAAGAGCGATTTCAGCATAGCCTGGTTGATTGATGTTAACTAACGCAATAATTAAGTAGGCAAGGAATGAAATAATGGACAGGCCACTGACCAAGCCATCTAAACCGTCAGTTAAATTAACGGCATTGGAGAACCCAACAATCCAAAAGATAATAAAGAGCCCGTACCACCAGCCTACTTGACTAGTTCCAAAGCCCATTTGAAACCCTTCATGCTGATAAATCACCGTAAAGATCATTGCAGCAATTACCTGGCATAAAGCTTTTTGCCATGCTTTAAATCCTTCGTTTTGGTGGTGGAAGATCTTAATGCTGTCATCCCACATTCCGATCAAACCATAAACAACAAGGATGAACAGAAGTGCCCACATAGTATTAGTCAGCATTCCAAGAAAGCCGGCAACAACTAGAATGGTAATTACGGCAGAAATAATAAATAAGAGTCCTCCCATTGTAGGAGTTCCAGCCTTCTTAGCATGCCACTTTGGCCCTTCTTTTCGAATTTGCTGCCCTTCTTTTTTTGCGTGAAAATAGCGAATTAACGAGGGCATTAATAGAAATGTAATTAAAAACGAACAAATTAATGTTACTACAATACTAATAAAATTCATGTTTTCCTCCTAGATTAATGCCGAGAAGAATACTCGACAGTCAGTGTTGATGACTTATTTACACTATCGTTAGCCTTGATACTCTGCTTTGTAACGTAGCCAGAACCTTTTTCCTTCAACTTAATTCCCATCATCTGGGTAAGTTTTTGAACGTCATCGGAACTCCAGTTACTAATGTCCGGCATCTTATATTCTCCCCCGGTATCTAAAATGATTCGTTGATTAATTAGGGAAGATTGACCACTGGCAATTGATTGACGCTTAACACTTTGTCCTGATCCAATGACAACCGGAACAAGGTGCTTTTTATTAAGCCGATCGCTTGCAACCTGTGATGACTGGTTAACCATATTAGGAACTTTAACAATTCCGGAATTCTTTTGTTTGGTACTCTTTTGTCGACTAAGAATAAACTTCATCGTTGGGTTAAAGACTTCCGCAATCATCTTTGTTGCTGGTTTACTTAGGTTATGAGGCTTTCGTAGCGTGACATACATTACATAGCGTGGATTATTGACAGGTGCAATCCCAACAAATGAGTAAAGGTAACTACTATCGCTATTACCATATCCTCCAGCACCACCAATTTGCGCAGTCGCTGTTTTTCCCGCAATTTTATAACCATCAATTTGATAATCATGGCCAAGGCCCTTTTGATCATAAATAACTCCCTCCATCATTTTAACGACTTTTTTAGAGGTTGAAGCCTTAATTGGCTGGCCAACCTTCTTCGGAGTTACTTTTTGAATTGTTTTTCCTTGGTTATCGGTTACCTTATCAATAATGTATGGCTTCATCATCTTACCATTATTAGCAATTGCACTAAAGCCCTGCATCATTTGCATGACATTGACAGTAATCCCTTGACCAAATGCAGTGTTGGCCTGTTGAAGGATTCCCTTAAAGGCGCTATAGCCACTAACTTCATTATTCATTCCTTCAACATTCACCTTGTTAAACATCCCAAAACGGGTTAAATACTTTTTCCAGGTTTTAGCCCCCATATTCTGTTCGACATGAGCGAAACCAACATTACTTGATAAGTCAAAAGCATCCTTATATGAGATTACTCCCCATCCAGATGTCTGCCAGTCGGTAACCTTACCCCCGCCAATTTGCCAGGTTCCAGAATTAAAGGTTGCGTTCGGGTCAAAGTGCCCAGAATCAATTGCTGCGCTTAGGGCAAATGTCTTCATCGTGGAACCCGGTTCGTACACATCCTGAACAAGCATGTTCCGCCAAACAGGATTCTTTTTTGAGTGAAGTGTTGGTCGCTGAGATGCAGCAATGATTTTACCTGTTTTGGCATCCATAACCACCGCAGTCATTGACTCTGCCTTTGATTCCTTAAATACCCGGGTCATTTTATTTTCCATGATATGCTGGACCTTGGCATCAAGGGTTGTATAAATATTATCCCCATTGATCGCTTTTTTTACCACCCGGTTACTATTAGCTAAGCTATATCCGTAAACATCCTTTTTATCCTGACGAAGGCCATTCCTTCCGGTTAATTTTTTATTAAAATAACTTTCAAGGCCAACCTGACCAACTAGTGTCATTTGTCCCGTTTGCTTATTGGTTATTTTGGGCGTTGCCATCCCAATTATCTGTGATGCAAATTCTCCTTCTGGGTATGACCGGGCTGGCGTTGCAATAAAGCCGATCCCCGGAAGCTTTTCTGCTTTAATCTGCTGCATCTTGGCAACTGATAAGTTTGCACCGGCACTCCCAAATTCAACCTGGTAAGACTGCCCTTTTTTAGATAGCGTCTTAAGAATTTCTGATTCAGGCATTTTAATGTACTTAGCAAGGATCCTTGCTGTCCGTTTTTTATTCTTCACGTATAGCGGTTTACCATCTGCAGACCGCTGACTCTTATCTAAGACAGCATAAAGAGTGTATCTACTAGTATCTGTCGCTAAAACTGAGCCATGCTGATCATAGATATTCCCCCGCTTAGCAAGAATGGTTCTCCTTTGGGTATATATTTGTTCAGCTTGAGAACGCAGGTTAACGTGTTGAACATCCTTTGTAATTGCAATATATGCAAAACGAACGATAAATAACGTAAACATTGCAACTACTATTATGAAGAGCCACTTGCCAAAAGTTTCTCTGTTGCCATTATTTCCGTTATTTTTCGTTCGTTGAGTCATCTTATTCATTATTTATTAACGTTCCTTACGTTTGAATTATGATCCACTAATCCATACTTTTTAGCAGCTGACCGCAATTGAGATTGACTCGTCATTTCAGCAATTGCTTGCCGATGACTAGCATTATCATTTTTTGCTTGATATATCTTTGTTTGTAAGTCTTGTAATTGATGCTGACGAGTATTGATTGTGTTTTTAGTTGATAAAAGTGAAATTGTTAAACATAAGGTTACAATACTACAAACAGCGACTAGCCCGCGTTCAAAGTTTGACCAGGTAACCGTCTTAATGGCGGGCCCCAATTGCTGACGAGCTTGGGCACCAGGATCGGTTGTCCTCGGCTGATCACGCGAAATCCTTTTTGCAGTATTTGAAACCATCTCAATCACTTTCCTTTTGTATTTTTACTTTTTTATTCTTTCAATTATCCGTAACTTAGCACTATGAGCACGGTGATTATTTGCTAATTCTTCTTGACTAGGAAGGATTGGCTTCTTATTAATTAATTTAAATTTGGGTTGCATTTCTGGTGGAATTACCGGTAATCCTGGCGGCAATTCATCAGCTAATGAGACCTTTTCATGGAACATTGTTTTCACTAACCGGTCTTCTAATGATTGAAAAGTTATCACGCTTATTCGACCGCCAACGTTAAGCAATTCTAGTGCTTGTTCCAATGAATCTTCTAATGCTCCCAATTCATCGTTAACCGCAATTCTAATTGCCTGAAAAGTCTTTTTTGCTGGATGACCGCCATGCCGCCGAGCAGCTGCCGGAATAGCCTCTTTTATCACATCAACAAGTTCAAAAGTTGTTTTGATCGGCTTGCTCTCTCGGCGCCGTTCAATCTTGCGTGCAATTTGTTTAGCAAATCGTTCTTCGCCATAACGATAAAGAATCTTGACCAGCTTTTCATATGGCCATTCATTAACAACGTTCATTGCGGAAAGCGCCTGCTGTTGGTTCATCCGCATATCTAACGGTGCATCCAGCTTATAGCTAAAGCCCCGTTGTGCATCATCAAATTGTGGTGATGATACTCCCAGATCATATACAATTCCATCAACACTCTTAACACCGTTTTTCGCCAGTGCCGTCCCCAAATTGCGAAAATTATCTTCAATTAAGATTGAACGACCATCATCAATGAATTTTTTCAAGTGCTGTTGGTTATATCTGATTGCTGTCTGATCCTGATCGAATGAATACAGGCGCCCAGTTGTTAACTGGTTAAGGATTGCTGAACTATGACCCCCACCGCCTAAAGTGGCATCGACATAGGTTCCATCTGGGCGGATATTTAGACCAGCAACAGCTTCATTTAATAATACTGTTACATGTTTGAACTCTGTCATCAAAAATCCCCCATTAAAAGTCGATATTTAGATCTTCAGCAATCTGGTCAAAATCATCTTCAGTAGATTCAGTAAACTGCTCCCACTTCTCTGTACTCCAAATTTCAAGCCGATTAGCGACCCCTACCACAACACACTTTTTTTGCAGTTTAGCATGTTGACAAAGAGTATCTGGTAAATTAATCCGACCTTGCTTATCAAACTCGCAATCCGTTGCGGCTGAGTATAGGAAACGAACAAAAGCCCGGGCATCACGTTTGGTTAACGGTAACGCCTTTAGCTTTTCTTGAAGCTGTTCCCATTCGTTAAGCGGGTAACCAAATAGGCACCCATCTAAGCCACGAGTGACAATAAAGTGAGTGCCTAATAGTTCACGAAATTTTGCAGGGATGATCAGTCGGCCCTTGCTGTCGATCGAATGTGTATATTCGCCCATAAACATTGGCCTTTACCTCCCCACAACCACTTTATAGGTAAAGTCTACCACAATCCCCCACTTTCCACCATATCATTTCAAAAATAATCGTTAATAATAAAAAAATTAGTGAAAAGTCATTTTCGTTTACGAAATGGCTCTTCACTAACCAATGCTTAATATTATTAATGTTATATTAATGGCAGATTCTGACAGAACAGCGAGCCTACGAAGATAATTACTGCCAAGATGACCGATAATCGCCAAAATACTGGCCAATAACGACGGTAAATAAACTCTCCATAGTGAACCGTTTGAACAATGATTAAAATAATTGCAACAATCATCCAAATTGCAACCGGATACGCAATCCAGTAAAGGCTAGCGATGTTATAAATACTTAGCAACCATAAAATAATTGTCCAAGCAACTGGACTATGAACATGACGGTGCCGACGAGCAAAATGAAAGACTTTGCCAATTAAATTTTCAACAAACCAAATAACAACAAGTAATATTAATTGTAGAAATGCGATTCGATAATCCATAACTGGTTCTGACTACTCCCGATTAATTTCTAGTAATAGTTTATCACAGCATACTAAGATGTTTGAAATCACCTTATAAAATGATGTAGACTATTACTATTATAAATTCATCTATGAAGGGCGGTAAAAGGATGCAACGTAAAAAGAAAACACGTTTTCAAAAGATTACGATGGTTGCTATCTGGCTTATGTTAATTGCAATGCTTGGTTCCCTAATTTTTGGTGCCATCGCTTCATTAGGCGTAATGTAATTAAATTAAGTGAATAACAAATAAGGAGTTCAGAGATTTGGTCACTGAACTCCTTTATTATTTAAATTAAGGTTACACCTACTCATCCTCAGACTGGTCCTTTTGTTTAAAAACCTCCCGCGGCTTAGAGCCATTAGCTGGACCGATGTAGCCGCGTTGTTCCATGTCATCAATGATCCGGGCGGCCCGATTATAACCTATTCGGAATCTTCGTTGAATTAGCGAAGTTGAAGCTTTTTGCTGGTCCACCACAAATTTCAGTGCTTCAGGAAAAAGCTCGTCTTCATCTTCGGCCTTTTCTTCTTGGGCAATTTCATTATCGGTAACAACCATCTTCTGATCATATTCTGCAGGTCGTTCTTTTTTAATAAAGTTTACCACCGCTTCAACATCCTGATCAGAAATAAATGCTCCCTGTACACGAACAGGTTTATTTTGATCAATCGGTTCAAAAAGCATATCACCCCTGCCGAGTAACTTTTCTGCCCCGTTAGTATCAATTATTGTCCGTGAATCAATTCCACTAGAGACCGCAAAAGCAATCCGCGATGGTACGTTTGCTTTAATTAACCCGGTAATAACATCAACTGAAGGCCGCTGAGTAGCAAGAATCATATGAATACCAGCAGCCCGTCCCATTTGCGCGATTCGAACAATTGCATCTTCAACGTCATGGGAAACCGTCATCATCAGGTCGGCTAATTCGTCAACAATTACCAGAATTAACGGCAGTGCTGGTTGTTCTGTTGCCCCTTCTTGACCATTATTATCACGAACTAACTGATTATAGCCCTTCAAATTACGAACACCAAACTTGGCGAACAGTTCGTATCGGCGCTCCATCTCAGCAACAACTTTGCCTAATGCCCGGGCAGCCTTCTTTGGTTCAGAAACCACCGGACTAAGCAAGTGGGGAATGCCATTATAAACACTCAATTCGACCTTTTTAGGATCAATCATCAAAAATTTCACCTGGTGCGGCTTGGCTTTTAATAAAATGCTTGTAATGATGTCATTAATCGCCACTGACTTCCCGCTACCAGTAGCACCAGCAATTAACAGGTGCGGCATCTTTGTTAAATCCGCCATCATTACATCACCCGTAACGGTTCTGCCCAGGGGAACATTCATTGGATGATCGTCGTGGGGCATTGATTCAATCATGTCACGGAAACCAACAGTTGCAACTTGTTGGTTAGGGACTTCAATCCCAATTAGTGACTTCCCCGGAATTGGTGCTTCAATTCGAATGTCCTTTGCAGCAAGGGCTAATGCCAAATCATCAGCTAAATGAGTAATTCGGCTAACTTTAACACCAACCGCCGGACGTAACTCATATTTTGTTACCGATGGACCGAGGTTAACATTTTCAACCGTTGCCTCGACTCCAAACGATTTTAAGGTATCCTGGAGCTTTTGAGTATTCTTTTTAATTGCGTGCAGATCATCCCCCTGATCCGCCTGAGGGATCTTAGTTAACAAGTCAAGCGGTGGTAATTGATAATCAGCATCTTCTTTTTCAGTCGTCGTTGTTAGTTGTAAATCATCATCATTCGCAGAATCATGTTGTTCAGGTGCTGTTGATTTAACTGGTGATTCTTCATTACTCGTATTAGCAACGGTAATTCGTGGCTCAACCTTAGGAGAACTCATTTGCTGAGGCGAACTGACAGCGACCGCTTCATTAGCTTCTGGTTTAGTATTTGACTTTTCAGCTAAACTGACCTTCTTTTTTGACAATGTTTGTCTTACATGAGGGTGCTTAGGAAGTCGTTGTTTAAACTGTTGAACAGCTGCCGGAGCTTTCTTTAACTGCTGACCAAAACTAGTTAAAGCCTGATCCCAAGGAATCGCAAAGAAGATCACAATTCCAGCAATAATCATTAACCACGCTAAAATTGCTGTCCCCTGCTGACCAATTAAATAATTACTGCCACTATAAAGCAAGGCTCCAATCATTCCACCACCAATATTCGTTGAGTTACTGGTTTGAAAGAAAACCTTGCTCAAATTATTCCAGGTAACAGCAAGAAAATTAGCATGAAGGTTTAAGTGATTAAACATTAAATAGTGGAGCCAGATCAAAGCTCCAGCATAGGCAACAGTAAATCCCCAGATCCATCGCTGATTATACTTTGGCTGATGACCAAAAAAGGTGAGCGCTATTCCAGAAATAAGAGCAAGAGCCATCACTACTGGATAAGATTTACCCACCAAAATACTAAAGATCCCGACCAGGAGCTGACCAATAACTCCCAAATTAAATAACCCAATCAGCATTAAAAACGCAAGGATTAGCCCCACCAAATTAGCTACGATCTTTGCTTGTCCCTTTTTACTTGCTGATCGACGACGACCGGTTCCCGATCGTTTTTTCCTTGCCATAATAGATATTCCCCGCTTACTTTAACTTATCAAAATGGTACTTATGCACACGAGCCAGGTTTGGAAAACTTTGCTGACGAAGCGCTTCATAAATAACAATTGCTGCACTATTCGAGAGGTTTAATGCCCGAATATTATTGTCATTTTGCGGAATTCGAATAGCATTTTCTGGGTACCGTCGCATGAATTCTTCAGGTAGACCAGTTGTCTCCTTACCAAATAAGAAGTAATGATCTCCATCAGCTGTATAGTCCACATCAGTATAATCACGGCTTGCAAACTTTGACACAAGGTAGAGCTTACTAATATCAGGAACAGTCGAAACAAATTCCCGTAGATCATCATGGTAGGTAATCTTAACCTTATCCCAATAATCTAATCCTGCCCGTTTCATGTGCTTATCATCCGTTGAAAATCCAAGCGGCTTAATTAAATGTAATTCCGTATTCGTTCCCGCGCATGTCCGGGCAATATTCCCAGTATTAGCAGGAAACAATGGTTCAAATAGTACAATATGGTTTGTCATTATGATTCTCCTTAGGCAAATAAAAAAAGCAGGGTCTCGGTGTTGGCACGGCGAAACGCTGCTTTAATGAAGTACTCCTTGGTAATTACCAACGAATCTGTTCGATGTCAATTGCCAAACGATTTCTCATAAGATAATTTACCACCTTTAAATCGAATTGGCAATACCCTTAATTACTTTTTTTGCTACCAATAAACTAACATCAACAGTAATTGAAGTAAGATTTGCTAACTCATCCTTAGTAGGCTGGCGGACATTCTTTCCCCAACTCATTGGCGTCATCTTAATCATATCAGTAACTAATTCATGAGGAAGGTTAAATTGATAACGGATTGGAACCTGCTCTGCATCTGGATAATGCTGTTTAAATAGTTTTAAAACTTTACTATTGTCATAATGGTAATGCTGATCCCGGTCCCCATATAATAAATGGCGCAATTCCAGGAGATAATCGGCGTTAGGAATTACTTTCATTAATAAACCGCCAGCTTTTAGGACTCGGTTAAATTCACGGTAATCTGAGGGCGAAAAAAGTTCCAAAACTGTATCGAAAGATTGATCAGCAAAGGGTAACTGCCGTAGATCCGCCACACAAAAGAAAGCATTAATTCCAAGCTGAGTTGCCAAGGTAATCCCAGCTTTTGAAATATCAAAACCAACGTAGAAATCTTGGTCGTGACGAAGAGCAGCCAGCTGGGCTAATGGTGTTCCTTCGCCTGTTCCGACATCTAAAATGGTCTGTGAGGTTGTCGGAAGCAGCGAATTAACCTTTTTAATAATTGGCTTAAATAGTCCTGCTTCAAGCAGTCTTCTTCGTGATAAGAACATCGCCCGATCATATTCCGTTGTCCCCTGAGTATTCAAAAAGTGGAGATAACCATGACGATTAAAATCAATTGTATGTCCCTTTTCGCACACAAGTGTATTTCCAATTAAACTAATATACCCCTGATGACAAATTGGGCAACGAAACGTCTTCAGGTGACTCTGAACTAATTTTTCAGCACGTTCGATTTTTTTCATTTGATTTCTCCTAATTTTTTACTATTTACAGTGTACCATAGCTAGTATTAAGCTTAACGAATTGCTATCATAGAGGTAAGCATTTTCAAAGGAGGCAGTTTAATTGACTGAACAATTTTTAATCGGTACATATACCAAGAAAGATAGTAAGGGTGTCTACAAGGTAACCTTAGATCCCCAAAAAGAAGAAATTACCAAGGTTGAATTAGCAATTCCTTCCCAAAAGCCAGCTTACCTACAAGTTGGTTCAGACAAGCGGGTTTATGCTGTTAAGCAAATTGATGATCAAGGCGGTGTTGCATCATACTCCCTTAAGGATGACAATGCTAAGATGTTAAGTAAGGTTTTGGCTGCTGGAGCCCCTCCTGCATATGTTGGTCTTGATGAAAAGCGACACTTACTTTACAGTGCCAATTACCACACTGCAAAGGTTGATGTCTTTAAGATTAACGATGACGGAACATTAACTCAAACTGACTCAGTCCTTCACCAAGGGGCTACTGGTCCACAACCTGAACAGGATAGTCCTCACGTTCACTTTGCAGATTTAACTCCTGATCAACGTCTAGTTGTTTGTGATTTAGGAATGGACCTGGTTGTTGTTTATGATGTTTCTGCTGATGGAAAATTGACTGCAGTTTCCCGTTATAAGTCAGAGGATGGCTTTGGCTCACGTCACATTGCATTCCACCCTAATGGTAAGTATGCTTACCTTCTCGGTGAACTAAGCAGTAAGCTTGAAGTACTTAAGTATAATGCTGCTGATGGAACCTTCAGCCATGTTCAAACCATTAAAACCATTCCTGATGATTGGACTGCCCACAACGGAGCCGCCGCAATTCGTCTTTCCAAGGATGGCAAGTTTATCTATACTTCAAACCGTGGTGAAAATACCATTGCAGTTTTCGAAGTACAACCTGATTTTACGGTTAAGCATATTCAATCAATCTCAACTGAAGGTGATTTCCCTCGTGACTTCAACCTTAGTTCTGATGAATCATTCTTGTTAGCTTCTAACCAAAATAGTGATAACTTGACTCTTTACAAGCGCGATCCAGAAACTGGAAAGCTTACCTTATTACAAAAGGACGTTGCTTGTCCTGAACCTGTTTGTGTTCAACGCTTCTAATCAATCTATTAGGTAAATAAAATGGCCATTACAGTTTGTAATTCTTATAAACTGTAATGGTCATTTCTAGTTTAAATTGAATTAATTAAATTCAACATATCTTCCGGGACAGGAGCATGAACTTCTATCCATTGTTGCTTAAAGGGACTATAGAATTTCATCCAGTAACAATGAAGCGCTTGGCGAGAAATTATTTGTTTACCACCATACATTTCATCACCAATCAATGGATGACCTAAATACTGAAAGTGAACCCGAATCTGGTGGGTTCTCCCGGTATGGAGGCGAATGCGTAATAGTGACATTTGAACTGATGACTTTTCTAGCCAATATTCCGTAACTGATGGCTTCCCGGTAGAAATAACCGTTCGCGAAACGAATTTTTCGGGATCCCGATCAATTGGCGCATCAATATAACCATGAGGAGCCTTGATTTGTCCACCAACAACTGCATAATAATTTTTCTTTACTTGGTGCTTTTTTAGTTGTTGATCCATAACTGCATGAGCAAACCGATGCTTTGGGAAAACCACCAGGCCACTTGTATCCTTATCCAACCGTGTAGCAACGTGAATTACTAAGTTCTCATAACCTTGGCGTTCATAATAATTACGAACCCGGTTAACTAGACTGTCAGCAACCGTAACGTGATGTGCCGGGACGGTTGCAACTCCCGCTGGTTTATTAAGAATTAAGAAGTCTCGATCCTCATAAACAATTTGGATAGGAAGATTGCTAGGAATAACATTATCATTTGGCTTTTCAGGAGGTAAGATCAGCGAGAAATAATCACCAGGATTAACAAGATCAACGGTCCACCGATCCTCACCATTAATCTGCATCTTTCCCCCATGATAAACTGCAACCTTGATTAAACTTGCACTAACCCCTTCATGCTTTAAGGCAGCACGAAGCTTTCGCGGTTGACTTCCCGTATATTGCCATTCAAATTTCATTATTTTGCGCCACCAATAAACGAGTCCTTAACCCGGTGCCAGAAATTATTATGACGGTATTGGGCGAAGTTAATCCGCTTTTTGGCAACCTGATAAGTAATTTCTACTAATTTCCGCTCCCCAACTGATGGTTTTAAACGAACCTGATCCCGATCACAGGTCATCACATGCCCGTTGAGGTCTTTTAAGCGGAGCATTAGCTTTGACTCAGAACCAAAAATAATCGGCGATCCCAATGTTCTAAATACCCGGTTATTCAAAGATGCCATTTCCGCTAACTGAAAGCCAACAATTTGGGGATCCATAATTGCACCACCAACCGACTTGTTATAAGCAGTCGAGCCCGTTGGTGTAGAAATACAGAGCCCGTCACCCCGGAACGTTTCAAATAGTTCATTGTTAATAAAAACATCACAAACCATTGTCTTCGTAATATTTCGGACCGTTGATTCATTCAATGCTGTGTAGTGATCAATTGATCCATCAGAGTAAATAGCGTGCATATCAAGCAATGGATATGAAACAGACTGTCCACTATCATTAACCAAGCTTTCAACTAGATCATCCATCTCGTAATTTCGCCAGTCAGTATAGAAGCCAAGGTGTCCCGTGTGAATCCCAACGAACCGGATCTTATCTAGTAACGCTTCATAGTGATGAAATGCTGACAGTAAGGTTCCGTCTCCACCAATTGTGATAACAACATTGGGCGCATTTTGATCAAGCACTAACCCAGCCTTGCTCATTTCTGCTTTAAGTAACTTACTAATTCGTTGTGACTCTGCTGTTTCATTGTTATAAATTGCGACTCGCATATAATCTCCTTATCTGTCTGGGATGTTCTGATCGCCTGGTGTTCGATTTGAGAACATCGTTTGTGCTTCTTGAATCTCCTCGCGAATTTCTGACATTTCATTATCAAGTTTAAATGCGGCTTCTGCAGCTCGTTGTAACCGCGCGGATAATTCTTCTGGAAATTCACCTTGGTATTTATAATTTAGTGAGTGTTCAATTGTTGCCCAAAAGTTCATTGCTAATGTCCGAACCTGGATTTCGGCAAGGATCTTTTTCTCACCGGAAATCAACTGGACCGGATACTCGATGACAATATGGTAAGAACGGTACCCGCTCGGTTTAGCATTACTAATGTAGTCACGTTCTTCGAGGATGGTCATATCGCTCCGTTGACGAAGCAGATCAACTACTTGATAAATATCTTCAACGAACTGGCACATAATTCGTAATCCAGCAATATCCTGCATATCCTGTTCAAGTCGATCTTCCTGAACATGACGTCTGATCATCTTTTCTTTAATGCTATCAACTGGTTTTACTCGTCCAGTAACAAATTCGATCGGTGAATGCTGCGTTTCGTCTTGATATTGTTTACGGATTCCTCTTAATTTAACTTTTAATTCATTAACCGCTTGTTGGTAAGGTAGTAGAAAGTGTTGCCAATCTTCAACCATATAAAACCCTCCCATTAAAGTTCGCATTTAATTCTAGCACAATCACTCCCTAAACAGCATAAAACTGATTCATAAATCATAATTCTTTACAAATTTAGCTTTTTTTGCAAAAATAAATTTGTTTAGAAATGTTGTCAAGTTAGTGTTAAACGAGGGGGAGCATTTAATGCTAGAAATTCATTTATTCGTCAATCCGCTAGAGAATCGTTGCTTCCGGTGCGAACACGATGTTCTTAAGATTGACCATCAACTTAACACCAAAGTTAATTATCGTTTCATTCCGTTCTTTAATATGGCAACCATTCAACAAACCATTGAATCTTATCACTTAAATCAGCATAGTTTAGCCGTTCGTCAAATTGTTTCTCGGACGATCTATCAGGTAATTCTTGATTACATGGCCGCCTCTTTTCAGGGGAAAAAGCGGGGACGACAATTCCTCTTAATACTTCAAAATGCCCTAATCAAAGAAAATATTAACTACAACCATGACCTGGTAAAAGATGTTGCCCTACGCTCTAAACTTGATCTAGAAATGTTCATGGAAGATCGAAATTCGTCCCTAGCAAAGAAAACATTTCGCCAGGAACAGCAAGTTGCTAAAAGCTTAGGGGTTAAAGAACCTGCGACTGCTGTCGTTTTTGATTCAAGCCAATCACAATATGGATTCTTACTCAATAACTTTGACTACAATACTCTTATTACCGCTTACCAGAATAAGCAGTTAGAAGACGAAATATCGGTAGCCAACTTTATCAAAAATTATCAATTACATCCCCAAACAAGAACCATCCAAAAATAATAAAGCTAAGGAACGGCCCTCAAAGTTCAAACGGGAACTTTGGGGGTCGTTTATATTAACTAGTATTTTAGGTGAGCATTCATAAATCCATAATTAACGAGTTTTCCTAGCAACTTCATTGATTCCTGGTAGGATATTTCTGCCATCTGTTCATTAACCTTGCTTAAGAATGCAGTAATGTCATCCTTTGTTGAGAATTCACGATCCGCTTGGTGCTGTAAAGCTAGCGTTTGTGTCATAACTTGCTCTGCAAAGTCTTCAATCATTGATTCTACCTTTTGGTAATGTTGATCGGCAATTGCCATTATAGTGTGGTTTAACCAGTAAATATCTTGAATATCAAAGGTTGTTTTTGTATCACAATAATGTTGCGGTGTTTCTTGAATATTTGTATAAAATGGAACAACTGCATTGACTGTATTAGGACCAAAGGCAAGCCACTGAACACCGCTAATTCGTGGATCAACGCCATTCCTAATTTGAAGAATATGAAGTTCAAGGTTCCGGTTTAAGGCAATTGAACGAAATGGTGCATCCTCATTAGTGTAAGGATCATAATCAGTACCCTGATAATGGGAACTCATTAGCTCTTTAATCTCTTGAATCGTAATTTTACGTTGTGGGTAATTAATAAATGGCAGCATTTGATCTGTCGGCTGGTTTTCCTGATCACCACTTAGTCGGCGTTGAACATACCATGCCCGGGGATTGTTATACCGGGTATCATGAATAGTACTACTACCAAAAATCAGTCGTAAATTATAATCATCTTGCTCGGGATTGAGGTGATTACTATCTATTAAATTCTTCAAGTCTGCAGAACATAAAGTATTATTTGCTGCGAAATCAAAGTGGGTGATGTTCAGTCGGTTTGGTGCAATTACATATGCATCGTCAGGAATCTTAACCGCAGCCCAATGATGGCCACCAATTGTTTCTAAATACCAGACTTCTTCTTGATCACCAAACGCCATCCCATTTGCTTCATAGGTTCCATATTTTTCTAAGAGTTGACCAACGCGTTCAACAGCCTGTTTAGCAGTTCTGACATAGGGCAAAACTAGGGTTAAGAAATCTTCCTCACCAATTCCATCTTCACTGTTATATGGATCAAGACTAAGAATTCGTGGATTGCTAGTAATTGTTTCAGTTGCTGTCATCGAGACATTAGCTGAGTTAATCCCACTTGCTCCAAAAATCCCAGCACTATTATCCGCATCAGGAGTTGCTGTATACCTTAATGGGTTAGTTGGAAGGTCAATCGTAAACTTTGTTGTTTTACTTTCGTAATGCTGCGGCTGGTTTTCCGGCTTAACCACTACAAATCGTTGTGGATCAAAGTTATTCGAATAGTCTTCAACTCGGCAAACAATCGTTGAACCATCAATGGTTGCCTTTTTCCCAGCAAGAAAAGTTGTACAAGTATGATATTTCATCTAGGTCATCCCCGATTTATTTTTTCTCTTCTATTATTTCATATTTTATTAATCACCACTAATGATTTCACTGAATTAATCGTTGGATTTCTTGGTATTGATTCATGAGTGATCTGTGATAACTTGGGTGTCTTATTAAAATAATTGTCTGCTCGTCCATCATAATGATGCCGCTTTTTAGTAATTGTTTAGTAAACACTTTTAAGTAATCATTAATGATCCTTGATGAGGGGAGACAGGGAAATTTCACCCATTCGGTTAAGCCCACTTCTTTCAGTAAATAAAGCCATGAATTCAAACTAAAACTAGTAAAAAGCGGTATTTCATTTAACCTCTTTACGACCAAACACCGCCAATATATTTCTGGATGGTTAGTAACTTGAATCCCCCAAATTTTTTGGTGGCAAATAACCGGTAAGCCCCCAGTAAATTTCTTTACGCAAGGATTAATTTCCTGAAGTAATGAAAGTCGATGAAGAATGCGGTAGTCACGGGTTACACCTTTTAAACTAAGCGGTTTTTCTTTAATGGCAAGTTTAACTAATCTGAATATTTTAGCCTTAATATCCCAAAAAATAATTGTATACTGTCGATTAACTATTTGGACGAATTTCTGTGCTTGTCGTTGATTTAGTTTCCGCTTGTATGGTGAACCTAAAAACCAGTAACACTTTATTCCAATGCTCTGATAACCGAAAGTTCGTTTTTGGAGAGCGGTTAAAGATAATGGACTACATTGGAATTCAATTACAATTCGTTGCCCGCCTATTCTAAGAAGGACATCTGCTCGTTGTTCTAACTGTGGAATATAAACTTCAAGTTCTGCTTGCCACCCCTTTTTTCGTGCCCATTCAAAAATTTGTTGTTTTCCCAAAAGATGTTCATAACTCTCACCTTCCCGTAAAACACACCCACTATTTACCTGATGAGCAAAATGAGCGATCTTACTCTGACCTTGCTTAAGGACGAGGTGCTCCCCACACGCTGGACAACAGTAGTTCTTTCCTTGACAAGCATCAAAGGCGTTTATAAATTGGTCATTTAATTTTGCTACTAACAACTTTTCCACCTCCCCATATATACAAGACGACAAAAATTATTAATTGCATCAAAAAAGCATCCCAGAATTTCAAATAATTCTTGGGATGTTTCTCCTTAGTTAAAATAATGTTGAATTAAATGTAAGGCTGAGATTTCCATTAGCTTTTTTGAATGTTCTGCTAAATAATCAGATGCAATATTAGTTGCGTTCCCGTATTCATATGCTAATGCAATCTGGTTCTTTATCTCTTCATCTGTATTCTCATCAGTAATAAGGTATTGCAAAGTTAAATAATATTGGTCATTGTACTTATATAGCTCACTAACCACATTATTGTCCTCAGCAACCTTTGCGTATTGAATCAGGTCTTCAAATTGATCAAATCTAACGACGACCAGCTTTGTTAATGTGTCTGAATCATTTCCTGATATTGGGTAATCATCAGCTTTCAGTGATTCATCCGCCTCATTAGTTGACGATTCATCTTTCCGGCGCTGGGCAATACTCTGGCGAATGTAATCAGTAATCGCGTCATTTCGACCATCACCCATCGCATTAACCTGATCATTCTTACTGATAAAAAGCTCCAGACCATTTCCTGTTGGCATTACCTGAAAAGTTACTGAATCATTATCCTGAAATTGGTGAGTAGAATCGACTTCTTTCAAAATACTATAGAAAAAATCTTGGATCTGCTTATGGTCACTTAACAGATCAAGAATCTTTATTCCCCGTTCTTCAAGATCATTCGAGTCGACTAAAACACGAATTGTATTTTCATTAATGCGCTCCATTTCCATAAAAAGCACCTCCTTCGACTCGATACCTATATTACTACCATTCTAACTAATTTATCACAAAAGTAAAGGATGAAAAAACGCAATATAAGACCTGTCCAGATCAATACATTGCGTCTATTTAATACCTTATTCACTAATTTTAAATCATATTAGCCTTTCGTTCAGCTTCAGCTAATTCTAATTCACGGACCTGACGAGGAAGAAAACGACGAATTTCATCTTCATTATAACCAACCTGAAGCCGTTTTTCATCAACAATAATTGGTCGCCGTAGTAACCCTGGATTCTTACTGATCAATTTATACAATTGCTTCATCGGTAACTCATCCAAATCAACATTTAATTTTGAATAAGCTTTAGAACGCTTGGAAATAATATCTTCTGTACCGTCCTCTGTCATTCGTAATATGTTCTTGATTTCATCGATATTCAGCGGTTCAGAAAAAATATTCCGTTCTTTAAAAGGAATTCCATTTTCTTGTAACCATGCCTTAGCCTTGCGACATGAAGTACAACTTGGAGACGTGTAAAGTGTAACCATTAAATAAGAAGCCTCCTTTTAGAGCTAATTCTTTATCAGAAACTCACCACTATAGTTATAATTATACAATGTTTTTTATATCATTAAAAGTGACACTGTGTTTTAATTACTTTTTGTAAGTAAAATTATAACATACAGCAGTAACATTTCAACCCCTTTTACCAATAAATTAAAGATTTTAAATTAATCTAATAAATCGCTACTCTAAATCGAAGCTAGATTTGATAGTCAATTAACCGATAATTGGTAATTAACAGAAATAAAGTATTATAATAAATTTATACAATTAAAAGGAGGAACTGCCATGTTATCAAAATTAAGTTTAACGTTTGGATCACGGCAAATTTTACAAGGTATTATTAACAAGTATCCAGACAGAAAATTTAAGCTCATGCAGGCTTCGGTTCACAGCAATAATTTAGCACTATTTGATTTTTCTAATGAACCAACTATTTTTAAATCTCCCGTTGAATATACGGTATTAGGAGAACGGTTAAATAGTAATTATCGAGGAATCCTTTATTACCAATCATTCCAAGTAGATAATGACCACCAGAAAGTTCTCTTTAACACACTTAGTAAGATGGTTGATGATCCATCCCCATTAATTAATGGGCAAGCTTTTCTCCAAGTCGACAACAAAGATGAAAGCACCACGTTAGTTCTTTTTACTGCATTAAACGACTTTGATGATTTGATGACCTGGAAGGAAACTGAAGATTTCAAGCAGTTAGCCAGCTTTACTACCCGCGATCCTAACAATACATACTATGATGAAGTATATCGCCCGTTAATGTAATCAAATTAAATAACTAATAAATCACAAAATAATGACTAGGTAATTACTCCTTAACTTAGATGTTATTTTGTGGTTTTTTATCTGATAATAATCTTACTTATTAGGAACTTAATTGTGAGCGCACCATAAAAAAGCTTCCTTACCGATGAGCTCAGTATAGGAAACTTAAGAAGTTAAATATGGGTGTTTTGTTACAATGTGCTTACTTATAATGACTAAACAGATTATTGTTAATTTCTTACATACCAGTTAAAAGGTACGATTCTCTAACCAACAGAAATACAAACTTAAGTAAGCTAAAAAGGAATCACCTTTAAATGATTCCTTTAGTCCAATTTTACAATGTAGAGCAAAAATTCCCTGATCAACACTACCTGACGTAGAGCCAGCACTATTACTTAAAATAAAAAAAGCCAAGTAATAAGCTTGACTACCATAGCGGTCCGTACGAGACTCGAACTCGTGATCTCATCCGTGACAGGGATGCGTCCTAAACCAACTAGACCAACGGACCAACAATTGCGGGGGCTGGATTTGAACCAACGACCTCCGGGTTATGAGCCCGACGAGCTACCAGGCTGCTCTACCCCGCGATAATAAAAAAATGACCCGTGCGGGATTTGAACCCACGATACCAGCGTGAAAGGCTGGTGTCTTAACCACTTGACTAACGGGTCAAAGTAACGGAGAAGGAGGTAAAAGGAAAAGCTTTAATATCAGTCAAATACATTGTTTAAAGCACCAAAGATGAACTATTAAACAAAAAGCTTTACCGTAATATTCTTACCAAGAATATCAACCCTCCGACAACAATAATAAATATATCAGAGAATCTAATTTATTGCAAGTATAATTTTAAATTATTTTTGAGAATCTGCAAATTGCTTGTATTAATCAGAAAAATAGTAGTAATGATAAGGTGCTCAAATTAAAAGTTATATGTGCAATCATACTTACTCGAATATCTTTGTAATGGTAGAAAAGCCATTGGAAGAATAAGCTAACCAAGACGTACTCCCATACAGAATTATCAGCGTGTAGCCCGGCAAAAATCAAAGCGGTAATTACCGCTGCTAAGATGTTAATCCAAATATTCTTATTTTTTCCCTTTAGCAATCTTGCTAGATATTTACTGCAAATCGTAAAGAAGGAATCACGAAAAACTAACTCTTCCACCATAGGGGCAATTAAAATCGTATAGGCAATAAATAGTGGGTACTTCTTAATGGCGGTCACTACCCCTGAGGTGTTTTGCGAAGGTATTGATACCTTAGTTATCAGAATAATACTGATAATTATTAATCCTTCTACAATCAAACTAGCAAGTCCCCAAAGGAATCCTTTAAGCACCAGTTTTCTATCCATCTTTCTTAACAAAGTACTTCGATGAAGAAAAATTAACACCAGTAATAACCCTAGCAATAACAATTCTTGAACTAATGCTACCTTGCTTCCTACTACTGGGACCAAGGAAGTTGCCAATAGTAAGCAAAAGAAATAGCTGATAACAGTGAATCCATCGCTTCTTAGAAATAAATAAGTTTTATGCTTCATTTCAATTATCCTCACTACTCAATTCTCCAATACGATGTACCAAAGATAATTTATGCTGGTGTAAATCATATTTTAATAGGTAAACATCGGTATGCTGGGCCGGACTATGATTATCAGTTGAAGCAGAGTAACTAACCTTAGCTAACCCCGTTAATGAATGCTCATTGTTATTAATCGTATTAGTAGATAAATTAACTGAATTAAAAGTAGAAACTACTTTTTGTGCTTCGATAATACTATTACCAGTTATATCTTTTCCGGAATTAAATAGCTTCTTATCATTAAGTACATCGTCAGTAGCATAACGACGAGCATTATTTTTTCGCTGGTTCCATTCTTTCTGGCTACTAAAATTAAAGGCCACCGAGAAGAACCCATTAGCTGCTTTAAACATTTTGTTATTTGTATTTAATTGGGTTTGTGTACTCTTTTGTGCAGGTGTTTTGACTTTATCAGATAACAAAGGATTTTCAGCCTTTGCTTGATAATGCTTCAAAACTTGTTTTCGGCTATCTAGTGTTGTGTTTATTCTAGCCAATTTAGCGTCCATTTGGTGACTATGGTGAACCCCACCTGCAGTTAAAAGGCAGCCAATGACTATCAATATAATAGGTAGAGATTTATTATTCATTAATTTTCATCTCCCGACTGAACATGATTAGAAGGTTTCTCTGATAATGGACTAACTGTTGCCGTTAAAACTTTCCCGGCTTTCAAATCATATGTTCCTTCAATTAGGACATATTTCTTAGTCCCATCTTCTCGTTCAAATTGTGTATAGGTTTCAAAATTAGCCTCACTAGGATTACCCATTTTGCTAAATGTGGTAACTACCCCATCATTTTTACTAGTGATGTACTTTCTAGTATTTCGATCTTGTGAGTATCCAATTAGCTCTTTAGTTAACTTGGTTCCCAAATCAGACACTAATTTATCCTTATTCTTATTAAAATCGTCATCTGAATGAATTCCACCTAAAGCCAGGCCAACGCCTTCATTAACTTTATTTTCTCCATTTTGTTCTGCTAACTGCAGATCAAAATTTTTATCCTGAGGAGTAATGTTATTAGCTTGCTCCCTATATTTCTTAATTTGAGTATTAGTAGAACTTAAGGTTGCTTGTGCTTGTTTAACCTTTTTTCCACTAGGCCACGATAGAATTCCAAAAATAATGGTAATTACTGCAATTACATACAGAAAACCTGTTTTCTTCAATTTAATTCACCCCAATACTTAATTTTTGGCAACAGGTTCACAGAAGATCCGCTGATCATTTCCCAGGGCAGTACCAAACGCATATTCAAAGGTGTGTTCGTTAACATCGTCGCCACCTCCACCTTCGTTAATCACCTTAGTACTCATACCATGCCAGTTTTCGGCCAGAATGGCAGTGTGGCCACCAGCACCAGTTGAACCTGGACCACCACAAACAACAATATCACCAGCCTTAGCCGAACCTTCGTCAACTTGTTTTAAGTACTGATGAGGTCCTGTAGCGTCTTGATACATTGAACCGGTATACCAGCCACCAGCAGGAACCTTATACCCGGCTAGATAACAGACTAACCAAACGAAACCGGAACAATCAGTGTGACCATCACGACGGACATCAGAAACACTATGACTGCTAGTATTACTCATGGTATTTTGTAAAACTGGGCGAGCATAAGCGTAAGAGAAGTAGCCTAGTAATTTCTTTGCTATATCAAGCATTTCACCGTTACCTTCACCTTCTGAACCGTTCGGACATGCTTGACCAGAAGCAGCATCAGAGTTAGCACCAGCATCACCAGCAGCAACGACATTACCAAGCAAACTATCATTTGCACTAATAGTAGAACCACCAAATTTCTGATAGGCCTCACGAGCTACTCCTTGTCGTTCAGCGGTCTTTTGACCAGGTGCTTGTTCGTAATCATCTTGCCAAATTTTAGAAGCTACTGAAGGATCAGTAGCATGACCAACCCTAGATTTAACTGAAGCATAACTATGATCTAGTTCATAAGCTGCCAGTTTCAGCTCATTTTCAAGCGTTAAATCAGCATCACTTTTAATGAAGCCACCTTGATGAAGCCGGTCACCGTTAATTCCACCGGCACCCCACTGAAAAATGCCCTTAACACTTCCACCATTTGCCTTAGGATCATATCCTGATTCAATTGAAGCATTACCAACAACCCCAGCAGCTCCCGCTCCGGAAAACCCCAGATTTTTAACGAAATAATCAAAGATTTTCTTTGCATTATCATTCAAATTAGCTGAACTGGTTACATCACCATTAGGACTCATATCATTAGAGTCTCCCTTACAATTTCCTGCTTCTAGTGCAAATAGTGCTGAAACAAAGCCACCTAATAAAAGCAAGAAGACTCCGAATCCTACTATCCCAGCAGTAATAATCATCCAATGGGCCTTTATCCTTTTTCGCATTTAGTTCACCTCTTAAAGCCAATCTAATAATTTAAAAAGGCCAAGAAGCAGCGCAAAAGCCACCATAAAAATCAGAAAACTGATATTAACTCGATCCGATTGTTGATTAGTATTTCGATCATTTTCTTCATCATTATTTTTTATGTAGTCAACTCTTGCTTTTACATAATCCTTAGACCTTTTTTGAAAGTCTTGATAGCTATGCTTTGCTGCTTTTACTGGATGTGGGAAATGATGATGCTTTTCTGGATCTTTTTTAGTAATCGCCATTACATACCGCCCCCATAAACTTTCTTTTCTTCGTCAGAAAGTTGAACATAGAATCGAATGTTGCGATCACCGTTAATGTTCATTAGACACTCTCCTCGTCGCAACGTGGTCAAACCTTGAAGTTCAGCCATTGACATTGACTTACCTAATGCAACCTTTAATCGTGGTAAGTCATCGTTAGAAATTTGGAAGAAGAAGTTAATTTGGAACAGTGAAAAGATTTTTTGAACTGCAATAATGTACGGACTATCTGAACTAACATTAACGATTAAATCTTTAATTGTTGGTGCCGCCATTGTAATTGCACAGTTGTTCTTCCGCATTTGCTCCATCATTGAAGCCAAAAATTCAACCCCATATGAGAAGTGTGGATTAATCAAATTTTCAACTTCATCAAGATTCAAGTAGTACCATTTAGCATCATCTTCAGTAATCTTTCCAGCTTGCAGTAATTGTCGTTGCCTCAAACCATTTTTAATGATTTCTCCTTCAAGTAAGGTCAATACTTGATAAATTTGTGCATTAAAAACATTTTTTCCTTGTGCATTAAGGCTTTGTAAATTAAAAGTAACGACTTGTTCATTACTTAAGTCCGGGAATTTGGTATAGCCTTCAAACATAGAACGTTTATTGTTTAATAGCCCTTCAAAAGTATTAACAATTCGTACCATTGAACGTTGTTCCATATCGGTTGGTCGCCGTCGTATATCACTCGTTGCTTTTCGTTTCTGTTCTTTAGCAAATAAAACAAAATCTTCAAGGGTTGGGTAAGCATCTTTAGGTAAATAAAGATTGGTTACCTTAATATCTGGTTGAACCTTAGCGGCATTAGCAACCCAGACATTCTGAGCGACATAGAACTTATTAAGCCATTGTTCAAACACCCCGAGGTCATCGTCATTAACCTTAGGATTAAAGAACCGTAACATATTCTTTAGTTTCGTAATTTGCCGGTTAAATGAGCTAATTTCATTACTACTACCATCTTCGTTAATTTCTGTTGGGAAAATTTCAAATGGATTAATCATAAATTCCGGCCGAGCTAAGTCAACTACTACTCCTGATTGACGTTTAGTTTGGGCAGAGTATTCCGAGGAAACATCAAAATTGCGAATAAAAGCGCCACGAGCGAATACATCGTCATTCATTTTCTTTAGTAAGGTTGACTTACCCATACCAGCGTTACCGGTAACAAAAAAGAATGATCGTGTCCGAATATCGTCTCGTTGGAACGGATCAAACATAACTTCCCCATTAGTTTTGGTGTAGCCATAGTAACTACCATGTGGATCATCCAACTTAACGTGATTGAAAGGATAAAATCCGGTCAGGTTCTCAGCATCAATCGGGGTACCTTCCGGCTTATTTACCATTCCTTTTTCCCTCATTGTCGGAACAAAGATACTTTGAAAATCATCAAGTTGCTCACTACTGTAGCGTCCAAATCTGAACTCATGATTATCATGAATAATTTTTCGGCAACGCTTATCAAGTTCTTCAATTGTTTCAGCATAGACAAACGTTCTGATGTATAGTCGCTTCACAATTTCATGTTGCCGAGTCATCTTAATTAATAAATTACGTAAGTCCTTATATTTTCCACCAGCAGTTAAGTTGTCAATTACTTTATTCTTCCCGGAAATACGTGAGTACTCTTCACCAGCGGCTGAATCAATTGCTTTTTGAATTGCTTCTTGGTCTTCGGTTCCTACAGAAACAACACTCATTGTGTTCATATTATTAGTTAACGGTACTCCCCAGAATCGACCTAAACCTTGAGAAGGATAACGGTAAACTCGTAAGCAGGTTAGGAAGCCGTCTCCCATCTCAATATATCGACCATGTACTCGTAAATTCCCTTGGGTTTGAACTTTTGCTAAGAAATCAAGATCATATCCAGCTTCTTCATATCGTCTAATCTCTTTTCTTTTCACCCTTTTTTACCTCCTACTTAATTTCTGTATTTAGATTATTAATTCTGAACAAAATTTCTTTCTTCTTTTCCAAAGTAATCTGGTTCATAATTAATGCTTCACCACCAGAATTAATTGACGAGCTACGCTTATCTCGCACTTCTTCTTTATCCTTACCAAAAATTAATAGGTAAAATTCCTCAGAATGAAGCAATTGTTCAACTAAAATGTTGTTATTCTGCTTAATCCGGATGTAATAAAGTTGGGTTTGCAACTGTTTACGTCGAATAGCATTAGTTTCTCTTCGTAACTGATTGCTTACCTTGATATAGCGTTCACCCCAGAAACTTTTTTGCGGACTAGTATCCACTGGAAATGGCGTAATAATGTATTTATGATCTGGTAAGAAGACTTGGAGGAATCTGTGGTAATCACTCAGGACGATATTTTGTTGTTCATAAGTTAAGGAATAAAGGCCATGGCCTCGAATATTAATTAAATCCATATAACTTCCATCACGAGCAACAATTAAATGATCATGGTCAGCTGTAATCGCTTTGTAATTAAATAATTTGAGGATTGACGAATCCAAATTAGGATCGGAACCATTGAATTTTAGTAAGTCAGACAAATCATTTTTCTTTTTAGTCCTGCCGATTCTGCTAACTTTTGTTTTCTTATTGGTTTGAATTACCACGAGACCATTCCTCCTTTAATTTTTCTAAAGGTCGAAATTCATAGTAGCCAAATGATTTGTAGCTTTTTGGTTTTCGATCCTTAAGCAGCATCCAAATAACTTCGTAGTTTCTTTTACCCGGATTAGTAAGTGGGTGTAAATCTAAGTAGAAGGCGAACACAATTGCAACAATAAAGAACAGGAGACTTTTAGACTTTTCGGTAGGTGGAAAGCCATTGTTCATTATTAAATAAGCTGGAAATATTACTGCTGCTAGGCAGCAAATATCTTTTACGAAAAACAGACCAATTTTAATTCCTTCGCCAATTCCACTAACAACCCCATAGTTATCGTTCATTGCTAAAACTATCCTTTCCTCTTAGTTAAATCACTTAGATATTACGTAAATTATTTCTGTATACAACAATTGCCAACTAAAAAAGTCAGCTTTACAGCTGACTTTCTTATTAATCTAATTGGTCACTATCACGGCCATGAAGATTCCCAGTCCCAATATTGAATTGGTGATTCTTAAGATATTGCGTTGAATGTTGTCGAACGGATCTTGAGACATTGGAAACCCGATTACCGGTAGATTGAAGTGCATTACCAATTCGTACACCAGTATTTGGTGTTGATGTACTACTTGCTGATGTACCGGCACTTGGCGATTGAGTTTGTCCAACACCTGAAGAGCCGACCGAACTAGTAGTACCTTCATCAAATGACGGATTTTCTCCTTGCGGTTGACTAGAACTCATATCATTAAGCCAATCTGCCTGTCCTTCAAAACTATCATCTTTTGGAAGGCCGTTTTGATTACCAATGCCATTCTGTCCGTTTGGATCAAACTTATCATTACTGTTTAAGTTAGGATCATTTTCCCAACTATTTTCAGATTCTGGATTATCAAGACCATGATTATTAGGATCTTCCGCAACATTAGCATTAGGATCCATATTCATATTTTGAATAGGATCATTAGAACCAATTCCAGTTGGATTTTGGTTAGTTGGATCATCTGAGACAGGGTTCATGTTCTGAGTATCGCTCATAGCATTTTGCTCAGTGCCATTTAACCAACCATTTTGATCTTGGCTGTCTGGTGTCTGACCACTAATTCCATTATTAGCTTCATTCCGATTAGATGATCCATTGTTAATATTAGAACTATTGATTCCATTTTGTGGATTATTAACATTCTGACTGTTTTGGTCATTGGTTTGACTAGCTTTATTCTGATTAGTTTGGTTACCAGACTTTGAAATTCCGGTTGGGTTGTTTTGATTATTCTGCAAACCACCCTTTTGATTTTGCTGATTAGTATTAGTCGTTTGTGGGTTGTTCTGACCGTTTTGTTGCGAACGACTGCGTGAAATACCATGGGTGTTATTTTGGTCATTCGACTTGCTTGTTGAACCACTACTGCTGTTAGAGTTGTCTCGACTACTAGTAATACCGTTGGTCCGACTATTACTACCTGTAAGACTGCTATTACTCCGATTATTACTAAAGCGACTAACAGCACCGCCAACTTTACTCATCGCCCCACCGGCTAGTCCAACAGCAGCACCAGCCGCAGCACCGCCTAACGCACCAACGGCCATTGCTTGTCCTGCTTCATCAGATAGGCCTTGAGATACCCCCGTTACTCGTTCAAGGTAATTAAGGCCACCAAACATAGCAAAGGCGCCACCAGCATACAGCATCAGAATAACAATACTTCGTTCGAACCAGTTCATACCAGGAACCTTAGCCTGGCACACAACTAATCCAATTAAGTAGACCCGAATTAAAGCCATCATAAAGACGATTGAAGTATACATACCTGCAATAGAAGAAATTAAATCCCTTAATTTCTTCGTGGACCTGATACTTCGATAAGCTACCAAAGGAGCAATAAAACTCATTAGAGTTAGTTCATAGGAATCTTTACATACCCGAATACCGGCAATAAGTAGGACAACGCCAATAATAAGGCTCTGACCAATAAGCCCGATCCAGTTAACCGAATATCGTGAATAATATCTATCATTCAAGGTCCCCAACCCAGCATTAGAATTCTTCGCAATGATGTAGCCACCACCAACTTGATTATGTTCATCTTCAAGGTGATAGTTCATCGCTGCTTCTCCAGCCTTATACTTACTTAGCTTTAAATCATCATTCATCGTCTTCTTATCTAAGTACTGACCGAAGTCCATTTCCTTAACATCCTTAGCAGAATTAATAACATTCCACTTTGCTACATTCCGAATTTTCTTAGCTTCAGGTTTATACTTAAAATTACCAAAATCTCGCCTAATCAAGGTGCTTAAATCAATCACATTGTTTTTTATTGGCTGAACAGCAATATCAGTTGTCATCTCAGTACCCTTAACGCTCTTAATTGCACTTTCAGCATCAACAGCAACCGTATTAAACATTTGCATCATCATCGGTAATAAGGTCATCGTCATTGCGGCTAATACGACATTAGTACCAATTTTCCCCCAATCAGAGCGGTGCATTAAGGACTGAAAGGCAACAATAAGTAGCCCAAGTGCTAGTAATGACCAACCCATAAATTGAAAGAAATACCATAGCCCATATAGAGGGCCACTAGAATTAGAGATATTCCCTTCCCAACCTAAAAAGCTAAAAACTGTATCATAGATTTTTTCTAGTCCTCTATCGGTGCTAAATAGAAGATTAACTGTTGCCTTTTGTAAGTATCCATAAGTGGCATGAAGAAAGCCATAATTTAAATGTAAATAGGAAGACCAGTTTATATAGAAATTAATAACTGTGCCTGTATCGCTATCAGGTATTTTAGTATAAGGGCCTCCAGCAGCTGCTGTACTGAAAGAGGATTCTGTAATTGCAAACAGCGATAGCTTGGTTAGGGCATATTTAATTAGTGCAATTAAGTCCAACTTCCTCATCCTTTCATTAAATTATTAATTTTTTGTTTAATCGTTTCTCGAAGTGAGTTGTATAACCCTGAGTTACCAGCAAATAGTTCTCTTAGATATTCCCAATCATTATGTTTTGGATCTCGCCAGAAGTCATAAGTTCGATTGAAAAATTCTTGGCGAACTTCTGATGGTGGAACATCCTTAAGGTAGCTATAAATCAAGGCATTTATATCAGTTAAGAAGCGGTGATTATCTAAGATGAAGTCATCAAATATTGGCTTATTTTCTGGCTCATTGTCTATTTCCGTAGTCTCTTGACTGCTTTGAAAACTAGTGTCAGAAACATTAGCGTTAACATTCTCTTGTGATTCACCGTTTTCTGTCTTTGACTCTGATTCCGGTGTGGCGAAGCTTCCACTTTCTTCATCGGCTTCCGTGTCATCATCGGTATCAGTTGAAATTAGTTGTAAATAAGCATCGTCATAATTAATTCTGATTTTGTCTAAGTCTAAATTACGATGAGGAGCCTTGATCCCAATATCCGCAACGGTTTGTCCATCATTGTATTCATCTTGAAGGAACTTATGGATGAATGGCATCTTAGTAACCCCGTGTGCAAAGATTGGATAAGCCATGATCGAATGATCCTTTTGATCTTGGCGGTAAGTCGTCCGTAACGTTAACATTTCACCACCCATAAAATTGGTTAACTCGGTTGGTGAGAGAATCGGTTGACTAATATAAGAACTGCTTACATTTCCGCTTTGTGAATCACCACGTTTACTACTATTGCTGGTAACATCAACCGTCCGTTTACCAACTAACGTAGAAATAGTTTGTGCTGTTTTACTTGAATTAGTCAGAATATAGAGCCAGTTAGCACAGTTAGCTTTAATTGTGTCTGCTTGACTCTTTGAATAGTGATCTTCAAACTGTTCAAGGTTCTGTACGAAAAGATCAAACAGAATTCCGGCAGATAGCCCAATTGATATTTTAGTTTCCATCTTATTAATCGTTGGAATGTTACCAAACTCGTTTCCAACGATATGAGTTCGGGTAACCAACTTACGGCCATTCTTTTCTGCCATTTTCCATAAAGCATTAAACAGTTGGTCAACAGCGAACGCTGGGATTTGGTTATAAGAAGGATTGTCTGGCGGTGTAATCATGAACAATGCCACCGGAGCTTCTGAATAATCAAATTCAGTTTTAATTAATTCTCCATGAAGCTGATTATCAGTAACCGATAGCGAAACCCGATTAAGTACTGGTTTTTTGGTGTACTCATCAATAACATAATTGTTGCGATCTAGTCCTTTTCGCTTAAAGACTTTTCGCCCAGCAAAGGTTATATAATCACTCATTATTGTTGGCTTATTACGTCGAAAATTAAAGGACACATCAACATTGAAGTTTTCCGGTAATTTATTTCGGACAGCATAATCCAAATGGGATAACTTATCTACCGAACAGTTGTTAGTTTCAATTACTTTCCCTGTTGAATCAGTGATCTTAATAATTACGGTACTAAAGCGATATTCTTTAGAAAATACCAACTTTAATCGCCGAGGAAAGCCTAGCCGTTCAAAGTCCAAAGTATTTAAAGAAGTTAACCGGCCAATCCTGGTTTGTAGATAAATTTTAATTGGCCCAATCGCTGAACTGTAGATATTCCCTTGGGTTTCGTCACCAGAGAATTTACTTTGGGCAAATGAATCAAGTGCCATTTGACGCCAACGACTATAACTTGAAGACTGCATTTGACGTAACTTAGTAAAGTACATAACTAGCATGGGCTTCTTAGCAATTGGCTTGTCATCGTCAACTTCTGGTAAATCGTCATCTTTACCAGGGATAATTTGTCCCTCTTTATTAATCAGAACTTCCTTCCCACCTAAGTCAGTCATCATATGGATAACGTTATCCATTGTGATCTCTTTCCAATTCCGGTTGTTTCGTTCTGCATGGTCAATTAAGGCTAAAACAAGACTACTTAGCAGGTTGATTGAAGACTCTTGCCAAAATTTATCTTTAGCATTGGGATCGGTATAAATTGTCGTAGCTAGCGAGTTAATTGCCTCTTGCGCTTCATCATAATAACCGTCTTTAGCATAATTAATGACTGTTTGAAGTGGGTTATAAGATATTGAGTAGTTAGTATCACTAACGTTTAGCACTGCAATTTCATATCCTCGTTTTTTGAGGTTTAAATAAGTCTTCGCTAATGTTTCTGTCTTGGGGTCAAAAATTGCCATGGAGCACTTCTTAGCTGCTCGAGACAAAATATCAATTAGCGGAGTAACTTCAGTCTCATCCTTACCAGAACGAGTAGTACCAATTCCTAAAGTATTAACGGTAGTTTGATCGATTGCATAAAACCCTTTAGTAAACTTAGTTGTATGTGACAACCAAGGCTTTAAGTAATCACGAACAAAAAGTACTGGATGGTACTTAATAAAGATTGACCATGGTTGGAAGTGAGCAACTGGCACTCCACCATATCCCGGAAATTCAAGATCCCGATCAGCAATCATCGGATATTGACGCAAAATTTCTGGTTCAGACGTTAGCCGGTCATTACCATATTGATTAGCTTGTCGTGGTCGCCAGCGAGCGTGAATCCGTAAAATTGGTCGTGACCAGAAAACTATAAAAGTAATCTCTAAAACTAAGAAAATTACTGGAAATTGCTTAGCAATGGCGAAATTTCCTAAATTGCTTATTGAAGCAGCCTGATCTAATTCATTTCCATAAGTTGCATTAGTTTGACCAAGGAATAAGCCATGTAAACCGTTTTTAGTTACCGGATCTTGGAAGAACGTCCAAACTCCACCAAGTACTCCGGTAAGCCAGCACATGACAATACTAGAAATAATGATTGTTATTAAGTACATAAATACTAAACCGCCTGGAGAACCGAGGAAGTGTGGCTTTTCCTCTTTTCTTTGGCGCTCTTTATCGTAATCATGATGCAATATCATTTTTGAAAGGCTCCTTTTCAATTCATCAGAGCTAGATTAAGACGGTTATCTCGATCGACAATCTTTCGCCAAACAAAAAGCAGTACTTAAAGTACTGCCTAATTGCCTAATTTCTACTTTTTCTCTTTGACGTCTCGACGATGCTTAATTACATGGCCTAAACCAATACCGGCTAATATGCCACTCATGGCTAAACCAATTCCCTTTTCAATTGCTGGTTGAGCCTGATCAGCACTAGTTTGGGGCAAAGTCTGAGCACCTTGTCCATTACTTTGAGCACCGTTAGCACTACCTGCAGAACTTCCTCCACCATTAGCATTGCTTGGGTTACTGGAAGCTGAAGAAGAGCTAGCGCTGGAGTTAGAACTGGAGTTTGCTCCTGAATTAGTACCATTTGAGTTTGAAGCAGCTGCACCATTTCCACTAGTACTACTGTTAGGATCTGGGAGTGCTGTTGTCTTATCGGCACTTTCATTAGCTGATTTAGCCTGATCATTAGTAGACGAAGTAGTATTTGCTTGAGAGCTTTGAGTCGAAGCTGAGTTGGCTGATGAACTACTACCATTAGGATCCATCAATGAAGTAGCATTTGATTGCTTCGTTGAACTAGCTGAATTGCTGGATTTAGCCGAACTAGCGTCTGACTTAGAATCCTGACTATTGGAAGTTGATGAATTACTACTAGAATCCTTGCTGCTAGAGCTAGAGGAACTGTCACTATTAGGATCCATCGAATCCGTTGACGAAGTACTACTGTCATCAGCTGGTTTAGTAGTTGATTTGTTCCCTTTAGTAGTAATTGTAGTTGTGACGACCACTGTTGACCCATCATCACTAGTAGTCGTCTTAGTAGTAATTTGCCTTCCAGCTTTTCCATTTACGGTAACATCATCATTATCCGTAGTATCTTTGGCTACATAAACATTCCAAACGACTTTCCCGTCATTGTCACTATAATGTTTGTCTTTGCCACCTTTTGCGGCTAGATCATAAACAAACTTGTCGGTCCGCTTATAGCCATCTGGCAACTTTAATTTAGTGTCATCGGCAAAGGTTTTCCCGTTACTTGCTAAAGTAAGTTGCTGATGCCCAACTGTCTTACCAGTTTGTTGATCAACAAAATCAACCTCTTGGGTATCCGTAACTTCAAGTGAATCTGATGCTACATCAGCGTGAATAGTTGATGATTGACTATTCATAAAGCCAATTGATGATCCGGTCGCTAACAAAGCTGCCAATAGAAATTGACTAGAAAGCTTACTATAACTAGATTTCATAGGCAATATCCCTTCATTTCGTATAATTTTGAAATTAAGAAAAGTCCTTCTTAATTCACCTTAAAACTACCGCTCCTAACCTATTACCAATCTTTCGCCAAAAAAGCTCAAGGGACGTAAAATCCTTTGAGCTTTTAAGATATTAAGAAGGTATAAGCAGAAAATGATTAATTTGCCTCAGCAACCCGAGTGGCCAAGTAATTATTTCCAGCAGTTTGTAATAAGTTTTGTGCTTGCGTAGCTCGGTAGTGATCATTCATCTTTAAATCATTTCCCATGGCCTTAACCGCTGTATTAGCTGCAGAGGCATCATTATCAATGATTGCTTTATCCAAGTCATAGTATTTCTCATTAGAGTATTTATCTAATTTACTCCGTGAGTTTTCATGTAGTGCGATTAATGCTTTCTTATTAGCTTCACTTTGAGAAATGCTTCGTGGGGTAGCCTTCTTAGCAGCGGCCACTTTAGCATTCATCGTTTTAGTCATCTCAACCATTTGTTGATTATGAACTTGCTGCTGATGATAAAGAGTATATCCACCAGCACCAATAAGTAATAACGAGAAGACTACCAATCCAGTAGTTAAACGACGGAACCCTTTAAGCATTAATTTCATCTGCTGATCACTTACTGACGAGTTAGCTAATTGCTTGGTAGTCTCGCTAGCTTGAGAACTAGGCGTATCATTGCCAAGCATCTTAGCCATCTGCAAAGAAACCAACTTATTCAGTAATTCATTAGCTTCGGTATTAGATTTATTAACCTTGTCGTTAGCTTGCTTGGTAGTTAAGTTATTAACTTGCTGGTGTAAGCCATCAATAGTGTGCTTATTAGCGTGAAGAAGCGCTTCTTGATCTTCATTAATTTTTTGTAGCTTATTTTTCTCAGCAGTAACTGAACCTAATTGGTTTTGGACTTCTTGTAACTTCTGATTAGCCTGTTTCAAGTCATCAAATGGTGTCTCTAACCGGTGCTTTTCGTTTTCAACCCGTTGTTGTGAGATATTAACTTCTTTAGCACTATTGTTCTCTTGAAGTGCCTTGACTTTAAATTTATCCAAGTCATCGTTCATCTTATGGAAAGCCTCCTGTAAAACCTTATCACCATCAGAACGTAATTGGGAAGACAAGGTTCGAGCATTAAGTTCCAGTTGTAAAGAAAGCTTTTGAACTAATTTTTCTTCAGCTTTTTGCAATTCTGAATCGTGTTTAGATAGGCGATCCTTAAAAATCGACTCAGCTTGCTCAGTGTATTTCTGGTTAATTGAACTTTCGCTATCTTGCTTTTTGACTTTAGTCTGATGTTCAATTTCATGCACTTGCGCATGATAAGCTTCTTGGGCTTGATCAAGTTGCTTTTGCTGGTCAATATCAAGTTTTTGATTTGCTTCATCAATCTCAACGTTGGCTTTTTCTTGCATTTCTGCTTGAATATCACTAAAGATTTTATCATCGTCATGCTGGTGTTCAGCATGGAATTTCTTAACTGCTTGATCAACCTTTTTACTAGCTTCCTGACGATCTTTGATAATTGCCTTTTCGTTCTTATCAGAAATTTGCGAAGCAATCTTGCGTAGTTCTACATTAAAGGTCTTCCGCTTTTGATTGACCTGATAATCAACATACCCTTCTGTCCCAGGTTCAACTGGATCAAACACAGCTACACTAAATTGGGGAGCTTCTACATGTCCCTTTGTCTGAGCATTAGCCACCTGATCTTGAGCTTGATCTTCAATGCTCTTTCGAATAGTTCTTCGAGTCAAACTGTGATCAACCTTTGGTGCTTCACTCTGAGCTTGGCTGGCTGGTGCAGCAACCGTAGAAGAGGCACCTAAAGTCCTTACCCCTTCGCTATTAACTGATTCAACTAATGAACTAGCACTTGAATTAGCAGTAACCGGAGCTTCTTTAGGAGTATTATTTACCGTTGTTGCTGCAGCCGCTGATTGAGAATGTGGATCATAGAGTGACTGGGAACTTGGATCATAAATCGGTGTATCTGCCCTAACTGGAGTATCGTCCTTAACCATACTTGGATTAGCTAAAGCCGGAATTGCTAATTTTACGTTACCCGACTCTGTTTCTTCAACGGTTGGAAGCTTAGCAACTTCGCTTTCAGATAAATGAGTTGATTTTAAATAAGCATCTCGAATTTCCTTACAATAATCAATTTTTTCTTCATAAGAGCCATTATTTTCGGGATCGTTAAAGATCTCTTCAAATATCTTAACCGTCATGTTTTGATATTCGCTAGAAATGAAGAACTCATGTCCTTCACCTTCTAAACGGATTTTTTCATGCGGATTACCATCTGGAGAACCAATTTTACCAACTTTTGTCTTTTCATTAGGATCATATTCCCAAATACTAAAGTAAGCGAAAGTAACTGGTTTAGCTGTTTTAGCTGCAATATCACGTAGCTTAATGAAAAAATCTTCAGCACTTTCAAAACTAGCAAATGGTAATGTTTCGTTTATTGCCGGTTTATTATTTTGTTTTTGCTCACCAGATACAGAATCCAAGACATTCTTTACTTCTGCATTATTCTCCGGAGCAAATTCTTTAGCCAGCTCAAAGCGGACTAGATAATGGTCATCAAAGGGCAGGCCTTTACCATGACCAAATAATTTATTGATTAGACCCATACCTTAATATCTCCTTAATATATTTATAATCACTAATAGCATAGGGAAGTATTAAGCCTTAGCAACTTTTGCCACAAAAAAGAGCCTACACTTTGGTAGACTCTTTTCTTGAAATTAAGCTTGGAAAACAGAGGATTAACTACCGAAGCCACCGCTACCCATAACGCCTTTGATGTAACTAATAATAGCAACGGCAATTAGGGCAACGCCAACACCAGCACCTACTTGTAGCCACAGGTGTTTACCCTTTCGCTTACCTTCTTCACCAGAGCTGTAGTAGTAACCACCGACAACAAATAGGACGGCTCCGAAAACTAGAAGAACCATGGTGAGTCGACCACCAAGGCTGTTTAAGCCGGAACTAATGTTGTCAAATGCATCATTTAGGTAAAGTGATGGTAAGACTTGAGTCGTGAACCAAGTTTTCATTACTCTCTAACCTCCTTTATTAATGAGTTCAGAGGTTAGAATAGTAATGATTTAAAAAATACAATCTTTCGCCAAAGAAGTTAGTTTTGCTGATTTGAATTATCAGAATTAAACGGTTGTGATTCCTGTGGCTCTTTATATGGTACCTGTTGAATGATTTTCCGGTACCAAGAATCTAATTCACTCACTGATTTAATATGATAATGTTTAACAATTTTCTCTCCTAGTTCAATAAAAGCTTTGTCTGTTTCCTCCTCTTGTGAGGAACGCAACTTAGCCTTTTCATCCTTTAAAGTTTTCTGGGCTTTTAGGACTGCCGCTGCTTGTTTATTAGTCTTGTTTGAATCTAGTAAAACTTTCTTAGCCATTTAATACACTCTCCTCATCTGGCAATAAACTCCATTTAATTTGTCGACCATTCTTGTTGTGTCGTTGCTGGGGCATCCGTTGGTATTCATTTCGATTATCAATAATGGAAGCCTTAATGCGGTGACGATTATTATTTGGGTCCGACTCCAGCTGTAAGACGTCCATACTAATAATTGATGTAAATTCTTCATTTATTTTTCGTTCAAGTGGACGAGCACCATTCTCAATGTCCGTCCCAACGTCAGCCAAATAGTTAAGAACGTCATTCCCATACTCAAATTTGAATCCCCGGCTAGTTAACCGTTTGTTTAGCACTTGTAAATCATGATTGGCAATTTGCAAGATAATATTCCGAGTTAACATGTTAAAGACAATTTTGTGGTCAATCCGGTTAACAAATTCTGGACGAAAGATGGTCGTTAATTCATCTTGAATCAACTGTCTAAATGCCTTTTGCCGCCGCTCTAGCGTTAAGGTAGAATCTTCATCATCCGTGTTAACTTCTTTAATCGCATCAATTGAAGCTTGGTAGCTTTGACGATCAGCAATTAGTTCCGCAGCTAAATTAGTGGTCATGATAATAATGCAATTACGAAAGTTGGTCGATCGTCCTCGACTATCACGAAGTTCTCCAGCGTCAAGAATTTGTAGTAGACGGTCATGGACTGGAGTACACGACTTTTCAATTTCATCTAACAATAAAATACAATATGGTTGTTTCTTCAGAGTTTGTGTAACCATATGTTGAAAATGTTCAATTGAATCTCGTTCACTAAATTCAGACATATCAAAGCGAACTAAGGAGCGGTAAGAATCAAATAAGTAGTACGAAAGGGCTAAGGCTAAGGCCGTTTTACCAGTTCCGGTTGTTCCTAGGAATAAGAACGAAGCTAATGGCCGATTAGGTGACTGTAAACCTGCTTTAGCAATCGCAATTGCATTAGAGACTTCATTAATCGCCCGGTCTTGTCCTTTAACCAATTTGCGGAGATTACCTGGTAATTTACGTAAACGTTCAGAATCATTACTTAATACTGTTGTTACTGGAATCCCTCGCATTTCTTGAAGAACTAAGGCAATATCTTTTAAATCCACTACTTTTTGCTTTTTAGTCGCTGCAATTGCGCCAGCTTGATCCAATAAGTCAATTGCCTTATCCGGTAAGTAGCGATCTGCAATATAGCGAACTGAGAGATTGACTGCTCCTTTTACGGCTGCATCAGTATAAGTGACATTGTGATAATCTTCATAGTTCTTTTGAATTCCTTTGAGAATGGTAATTGCTGTTTCCGGGGTTGGCTCCTCAACATTAACCTGTTGAAAACGACGTTGCAGCGCTGGATCTCGTTCAATGAATTTGTAATATTCATCGAGTGTCGTTGACCCAATTAGCTGAATTTCACCCCGAGCCATCGCTGGCTTTAAGACATCACCCAAATCTAGCGCACCGTTAGCTTGATCAACTCCCATAATGGTATGAATTTCATCAATAAATAGAATAACTTGGCGGTGACTAGCTTTAACTTCTTCAATAATCTTGAGGAAAATACCAATAGGGTCTTTTCGTCCTAAATTGGCAATTTGTAGCACCCGAATATGCTTACCAGCCAGTTGCGGGCCAACTTTCCCGAGTGCTATATTCCGAGCTAATCCTTCGACAATTGCGGTTTTACCAACCCCAGCGTCACCAATCAAAATTGGGTTATTCTTGGTCTTTCGGGCCAAGTTATACTCCACTTGACGCATTTCTTGATCACGAGCAATTGCCTTAAAGTTATTGGGATTTCTTTTGGCCGCTTCAGTTAAATCATCGGTATATTGTTCCAAGATACTTTTCTTTTTCGTCTTAGAACTAGCTTTTTTTACTAGACGTTGATTATCACTCAATGCTAGGCCTCCTTACTTTATAGTCCACTGCTTAAATCAATAGATAATGGGCCGGCATCTAAGGGACCATTTTGTTGATCAACATCTTGTTCTTGATCATCAGCCAGCGAATTAGTTGAATCAGTAGCATTATTCTCACTATTGTCGGTGTCGCTTGAGGATTGGGTAGTTTGATCAGCTAAAACTGCATCATTATCAGATTCACTACCATCTTCATTTTGATTATCTTCATCATCAAAGAAACTATTAGTAATTGATGAACCAGTCCCTTGGTTAAGGGCTTCTTTTTCTGGATCAACAACTTTTTTTCGTTGATGCAAATTAAAATCATGAGACACCGGTGTTTTAACGTCACTCAGTGGTTCCTCATCACCTTCGTCAGAGCTTACACTGTCAACATTAGGTTGATAGTTATATCCATAAGCAGAAAAATCATCTTCAGGTTCTTGATCATCAGAATTGTTTAGCGAACTAAGAGAAGGTTGTTGTTGCGACGAAACTGATAGATCGCCCATGCGTTGATAAATCTTATTAAGTAATAAAACGATGGTGTCATTATTGCTTGTTGCTGGTGTTAGAGAAATTTCTTCAACCGGTCTAGCTTTTTTGAGATTCAACATTGTTTGGGATAATTCAGGAATAACCATTGTTTCTAACCCTAGCTTCCAGTCACTCCCCGGTTCTGGTTGACTATCATTAACGAAATAATCCATCCATTGCTTAGAAGAGATAATTAAGGTTAAGTCACCAGACTTAGTTGAAAATTTAACTAACAGGTGGCTTTTTTCGTTGTTTTGATTAGGCTTTGCACTCTTAAACTTTGCTTCAATTTCAAACATAATATGCCTCACTTTTTCTTATTACTCTTATCAAAATCGGGAATAAAATTAATATACGTCTTACCACGGAACTTTTTAGGCCCCAGACTACCAGTAATCGACTTACGACCATATTTAAAGGTAATCGACTCACCTTGAGAAAGGGCTTGTAGCTCTGCATTAGTAAAGGTATGCTTACCCCAAATTTTCTTAAAGTGAATTGTTTTCCCTTGATATTCAAAGTCGACATAATCTTTGGGATCCTTTTTCTTAGGAAGCGGAATCGTTTGTTTAATTAGGTCTACATTTTTAACCATTACTGGTAAGTCATGGCTAATTACTTGATCTAAGGTTGCTAAAACAGCTTCAGGCTTCACTTTGAACTCACCGACTGCTTGCATTAATTGAAACAGCTGAACCGTAACTTGCGGTGAAGCAATATAAGTATCTTGAGCAATTAATGCTGCCATTAATCCTTGTTGGGTTAAATTCAGTTTTTCTTTATTAGCCGTCAACAAATAACTATTCTCGTTGGGATCACTAATTGACGAAATCGTAGATTGTTGAGTTGCCGGAGTCCCAATACTGTACTTGTAGCTATTAAGTCGACCATATAACCATTTCTTAGTCGGCCAAGCTGGTTTAGGATTAGCCCCACAGTAAATGAATCCTCGGGCCATCGTACCTGGATCTGGTTTTTTTGCCGGTAAGCTAGTTTGCCCTTGAAGAATTATTCGATAGTTGTAGTTAGCTGGTTGAGTATATGAACAAACAAAGTCTGGATACTTAGTTAAATGCGCCTTAACTTGGTAATACTCATAATTCTCCCCTAAGATAGCTAACGCACAGACAGCTACCTGAGTGTAAATATCGACAGCACAATCTTGTTCTTTCTTTGTCTTAAAGATTTCTCTGATTTCATCTAAAGATCGAGGAACTTTGCTTCCCGGACGGTTAGCCCCGTGCGTTGCCGACTTCTTTACTAACTCTTTTCTAGGAGTTAGGTGAGTTAATAGGTTAGGATCAATACCAACTAGATTAGCGATTTGATTACGATTTTTGACTAATTCGTCAAATTGAGCCGGAGTAACCGTCCTATCGTCTGAACGGGGATATGATAGGAATTTATACTTCTGGTACATAACTTGGTAAACATTCTGGATCATCGAACTAGAGTAGCCCTTATGCGAAAGCGTACCGTCCAACTTAGTTAAATCAGTAAAAGTATGGGGAATCTGGGACTTTAGTTGTTTACTATCTACTGTCACGGGAGTTGGCGATTGATAATTCTTTGATTCTTCAATCGCCCCTTCTTTATCTAAGTGTCGGATCTGTTTGATTGTCTCTTCATCGTTTTTATCAACCTTCCGGGCATAGATAAAGCCTTGATTATCCTTAAATTTAATCTCGTAAAAGGGTCTTTTAACATAGTTCTTAATAGCCAATAATCGCTGATAAATTAAAGAAATAGCAACCGATTTTAAGCGTCCTTCATTAATTACTTTGACGTAATAACCAGCGTTCTGAACTAATAACGTTGCCGCTTCTGTTAATTGCATCGAACCATAGTCCCAACGATTACGAGTATTACCTTTAACAAACCACCCATCTTTATCTTGATTAGAGACATCATGCAAATTCTTCATTGCTTCTTGAATGGCTGCTGGGCTTTCATCAGCGTGGTATTCTCGATATACAGGACCATGCCACCCAATATAATTGATAATCTCCCAAGCTAATAATTCCCCCTCACCAGTCGTCGCATCGGTATCTGTTGCGATCACGATTGCTTCGGCATTATTACTAGCTGCTTTTATTTCTTTTAAGAGACTCAGTACCTGACGATCAGTCTTTTTAGTTTTTTTATTTCTTTTAGGAACCTTTTTCCAGCTAAAATCATGTAGATTCCAAGGAATATTTTCCAAATTCCATTTTTTAAACTTGGCGGCAAGGGAAGGCATTACCTGGTTTTCGGGATCATCTAGCTCCAGTAAGTGTCCTCGAGCATGAACCAATTTATAAGAATGATTATTAAAAAAGCCGGTCTCCCCGCCTAAAGCTTGAACAAATTGGTCAAATTCACTAGTTTTTTCGGTAAGAATTAAATAGTCATACAAAGCAGATCCGTCCCTCTCCTACTAATTTGTTATTTCCAACATACATGAGAGCCGTTAAGCAAGCCAAATTTCGCCTAAAAGCGCAAAAAAGCCGACTCCAAGAGTCGACTTAATTTACCGTTGTTGTACCTTGGGTTGATATAAATTGCCAAAAGAGTCTGGTTGGTTTTCAGACGTTTTTTTCGGCTGCACTGAATGTTGTTCTGGGCGTGAATGTAACTTAGTTTCCTTTTCTTCTGAGAAACGATCTTTATTTTCAGCTACATACTTTTCATAAGACTGACTTTTGAGTTCGTGATCAATTCCTTTTTGGAGCTGCTCATTCCAATCCTTATATTTGGTTGGTGGTTGATCCACAACAAACTTCATTTTTTCAAATGCTGGGATTCTTAATGATTGCATCCAATCATATCGTTCTTTAGCTTTGTTAACTCCTTTAAAACCAGCTTTATCAGTATCAAAACAAATATGTAATTCAGCCGGCACACCAAAGTTTGCGATAAATTTAGGCAAAGTTTCAACCTTTGTTCCCGCCCCATTAATAGATAGAAACCGTTGTTTCCCCGGATATTCACGACCATGCATTTGTGCAAATGATAATGCGTCAATTGGGCTCTCAAAGACATATAAACGCTCAGGCGCATTACCAAAATTACAAGAGAAATGAAAACCTAAATCTTTCTGCGAACCCCAGGCAACTTTCTTCTTGGTGCCCCGCTTACCAAATCTTTGATGGTTAATGTAAGTTCCCTGTTCATCACCACCAACTTCTTTCATCTTATGGTCATACCAAACAAAGAAAGCATTGCCATTCGGTAATTCTCTTACTAAGCCAGTCCGATACATGGCATTAACCAATTTGGGACTAAGTTTGCGCACTTTAGTAAAATATTCCAGTGAACGTTTCGGGTACTTTACTCCCCGATGTTTATAAGGTTGGTAAACCTTCTTAATCGTCTCTACTTTAGGAATAGTCCGTTGATGCTTAGCAAGGGCTGGACCCATTTTCTCAAGCAAACTAAGAGCATCTTTACCTGAATAATTCTCATAATATCTCAAGAAGTGAAATAAATTTCCCCCTACTCCCTGACTGTTCCAGTAGAAAGTCTCATAAGGTTTATTAGGAGTAATTCGGGTATCAACCACCAGTGAGTCATGATCTTTTAAACGTAAATAATTAGCATCTTGAGTATACGGGATTCCCTTTAAATCTAAATAACTTTGAATTGATTGGCGACAAAGGGCATCCATTTCTTTGTCGGAAACAGTTGATGGCATTTTGGTTCACTCCTCATTAAAATTAAAAGGAGTACAAAAAGGCCCCTTTACCAATGAATATAGGTAACTTCACTGGTAAACGAACCTTTTGCCATATAATGACACTTATACAAAAAGAGTTGCGGTATATAAGTTTGTGAATATACGTATACCAGAAATCTGCTCTTTTCAATAGTGCTTCTTTAATATAAGTGACTAAAAAAAAATTGCCAAGCAATACCAGTTGATAATTAAACACTAAATGATACTAATTGATATTAGAAATAGTTAATATTTATTTCTTTTTGTGATATAATAATGTTGAACGAATAATCAAAGGAGTTGATCCAAGATGAGTCTTTTTAGGAGAACACTAGGTAGAATTAGTTTTCAATATCTTTTTCCTAAGTATGTATTTGTCGTATTTTTTATATATGCTTGTACTCAACTAGCTCAAGATCCTGATACTAGTTTTGACACCGGAACACTAATCGTGCTCTGTGTTTGTGGATTATTTTATCCATATGCTTGTTTTGCTTGGGATTATTTAACCAACTATACGCACCTGCCAATGATCTTTGGTGGTGTGTATGTCTTATTTTTTCTGGTTGCTAAGGTGTTCAAATTTCTAATTATCTTTTTCTTTTCTCCCCTAATTACTTTAGGACTGTTTTTCATCTTATGGTTTGATGCATGGGTTAGTACCCCAAAGAAATAATCGGTGAACTTAACCTTGTCCCCCCTGGTAGACAAGGTTAGATAAAAAGACTCATCTTAGTTCAACTCAAAAAGCACTTCATAGTATCTGTTTAGATACTACGGAGTGCTTTTTACGTCATTTTTAAGGTTATTATTGATCTCAAGTTTGTCCCCCCGAGGGGACAAACTTGAGATCCAAAGTACTTTTATTCATTCCTAATTTCTTAAATTATTTCAACCTTGTCTACCAGGGGGGACAAGGTTAAAAAAGATGCCCTACAGAATCAAACTGTAGAGCATCCTTTTATTAATGTTGTTTCAATGGCATCTGTGGGGAGAAATTCCTATTTTGAAGTTGCGCTTGAACTTTAGGTAATGGATTAGGTTCCATTGAAACATATCTTAAACATTGGAGTTGTTCATGGAGAGATAATTGACGTTCTAGCTTTGACCACTCCGGAGAATTAGTGATCCCTGCTTGAGTAAACTCCAATTGTCGATCAGATAACTCGTCTAACTGAACCAACGACATGAGCTAACATCCTTTCAGTAGAAAGATTTGATTAAGCAAAATCTTTCTTGCGCTTCAAGCCAAATGAACCAAGAGCTAACAACAAGCCAACAAATCCAGCAGCTGCAGCTTGGGAACTATCATTACCGGTTTGTGGTAATTCCTGTTGTGGCTCAGCTTTTGGTTGAACTGGTGCCGGAGTTACTGCAGCGATAACCGGTTGCGCAGGAGTTTCAACCTTTGGCTGTGCCGGTTGTGGTGTCTCCGGCTTTAGACTTGGTGTTGGCGTCTTAGGAGTTTCTGGCTTCTTTGGTTCATCAGTATGTGTCTTAACGGTGTTAGATACATACTTCTTACCGTTAATAATATTGGTGTACTTGTTAGTAACATCTCCGGCTTTAACCCGCTTCATGTTGAGGTAAACCGAAGCACCAAAGGCACTCTTATCAATATCAACCTTAGCTAAGAAGTCCTTATCAAATTCAACATCAACTGCCCCGTTTTCCGTATCAATTACTTGGGTGGTGTACTTAGTAACATCAGTCCCCTTCTTTAGAACAGTACCATCAGTTAACGTTACATCAGTATCAAGCAAGACACTGTACTGACCATTGTATTGGTCATGTACTTGGTCGTAATCATCTTGGAAGCCATATTGAGTAATTGGGTTACCTTCATTAGCTGGTAACATTGCTCCGGTTAACTTGTAATCAAAGTTTTGGTTGAGCTTAATATTACTGTTGTTAAGGCTCTTTTGATTATCAACGGAGATAACAACATCCTTCGTTGGGTTAATCTTTGGTACCTTGTTAGAAACAATGTTAGTAGCATAACCATTTCCGAAATCGAATTGGTAAGCAGCATTCTTGTACTCACCATTGAAGGCATCCTTAACGACCATCGGCATCTTGATACTTACGGAATCACCAGTTTGAACATATTGCTTGAAGTAACTTGCTGGATCATCAGCGGAAGCAACGATAAAGGAACCGTTTAACTTAATCCCGGACTTAGCTACCGCAGCTTGAACAGCAGCCGGTGCTTCGCTCAAGGACTTGTAAACCTTGTAAGACATACCCTTAACTGTTTGACCCTTACTGTCTACAGCAATAAACTTGCTGGTATCAACATCCAACGCATCTTCAGGGAAGTCATCAATGATGTAGAAGCCTTTAGCAATGGAATCATCACTTGCTTGAACACCCTTGTAGTCGGAGTAATCAGCGTTGACCTTGAAGACATTAGTGTCACCAGGAAGCATGTTCTTACCATCAATGTTAACACCCTTTTCATTAAGGTCTTCCTTGACTGGCTTTGGTGCATTTGGCGTCTTGTTTTCAACGGTGTTGGAAGTTGTCTTAACTCCGTTAGTGTACAAGTCGTAGGAGTTCTTAATATCAGAACCATCACCTTGTGCAGATACAAAGAGGTCAATAATTGGGGTATCAACTGACTTAGTAAGGTCTTGGTTGTAACGATCAAGCAAGTAACTATCTTCATCGAAGGTTAACTTCTGACCATCTTGAGTTAGATTAATGTGTTCAGTAACATCAACTAACTTGCCATCAGCACCCTTGATGAAAGCCTTGTACCCAAGGTATTGAGCCTTACTATCAAGCGTATCAACAATCGAACGAGAAGTAATCTTCTGTGCCCGGTTAGCTGGTACATCATCAGTAGTTAAACCGTAAGTTAAGGTCGTTCCCTTAGCAACGTTTTGACCATTAACGGAGTTTTGAATCTTTCCGGATTGTTGATTGAGACCAACGTCCTTAGTTGGATCGGGAGTCCAAACAACAACCTTTGTTGGTGGTACAGATTCAGTATCCTTATTGACAGTAGCAGAACCATTGTTAATGAAGACCGTACCAGTCTTAACGCCATTCTTAATATCAAAGGTAACAATCAATTGAACCTTACCCTCAGGGGTTTTAGAAGCATCCTTCCGAGTAGCGATTACATGACCGTTATTGTCAATCTTAATATCGTATTGGCTGGTAGCGTCCTGATCGTTTTCCATAACCTTAACATTAGCCTGGTTTGCGGTTACGTATTGAGCGTAATTACTAAAGTCATCATCAATCGAGAACTTAGTTAATGGCGTAGCTAGATTAGTTGGTGTGTTAACCGTCATGGTAGCAGTAGCTTGAGTACCACTCATGTAGATTTGGTTATCAGTAACCGTATTATCTAGCGTCCAGTGCTTAGTAACATCAGTCTTGTAAACCTTAATTGGCCGTTCAGGAACCGCAACAGTGGTGTTGTTAATGGTACCAGAACCATTGTTCAACAAGGTTGTCCCAGAAGGAGTTGAAAGCTTGATGTTGAAGTTGTTGTGTAAGTAAACTACCCCACCAGGAAGCTTTCCAGGGTTCTTTGCGGTTGCCACAACAGTATTACCTACTCGTTGAATATCCCAATCTGATGAAACATCCTTACCGTTTACAAAGACTTGTGAATCTAAGTAATCAGCATATTGAGCAAACTTGTTAAAGTCTTCAGTTAAAGAGACCTTTTCTAACGGCTTAGCCAAGTCAGTTGGGTTTGGTAATGGCATGAAGACATCCGCATGAACAGTATCTCCATCAACATAAGTCTTACCATCAACCACGAGTGAACCTTCTTGCCAATGCTTGTTAGGGTCTGGCTTATAAGTAGTAACCGTAACGGTCTTCGTGTCAACACTATTATTGTTAAGCAATTCAGATGAGTTATTTTGAAGCTTAGTTCCATTAGCTACATCCTTGTGGAGCTTCCAGGTAATCGCCATTTGAACAATCCCAGCTGGAGCAGTACTTGCATCCTTCCGAGTAGCGGTCACCTTACCGTTCTCATTAGTAACGGTGTACAGATCTTGAGCATCCTTGCCGTTTTCGGTCAGGACAATGGTTGCTACATCAGCTTTATCAGCAAAGTTGCTGTAATCATCAACTAGTTGAACGTGTTCAAGCTTCTTGGTAAGTGTTGATTGATCTGGCAAAGTACCAGTAACCAAAGCACTAATATTATCACCATTAACAACTAACTTGTCATCAACTGAATGGTGATCTTGGCCTTCTACCCAATGCTTATCAGGATTTTGGGTATAGGTCTTGATTGTCCGCTTAGGAGTTTCAATTGTGAGGTTGTTAATAGTACCAGAACCACTGTTAATGAAGGCAGTGTTATTAGCAAGACCCTTATGAGCAGTCCAGGTTACATGAAGTTGAACCATTCCGGCAGGAACACTACCAGGATTCTTAGCGGTAGCCACAACGGTGTTACCAACCCGTTGAATATCCCAATCGTTGTCTTGCTTACCATTGACCGTTACATATGCTGACTTGTAATCAGCCTTATCAGCAAAGTTAGAGAAGTCATCAGCAACTTGTACCTTAGTTAATGGTTTAGCTAAAGTTGAAGCAATTGGGGTAGTCAAGGAAACCAATCCGTTAACGTTGTCTCCAGCAATGAAAGAATGGTCATCAACAATGTGGTTATCTTGACCTTCAACCCAGTGCTTATTATCGGTTGGCCGATAAGTTTGAACCGTTGGAGTATTAGTTGGTACCGTAACCTTGTTCATCGTAGCAGAACCCTCATTGTAGATTGTGGTATCTGATGGAGTGTCCTTAGAGATGACAAAATTAGCAATTAAGGCAATATTCCCTGCTGGTAACTTACCAGGGTTCTTAGCCGTAGCAACTAGCTTAGTTCCTTCAACCTTAACGTCCCAGTTTTGAGTATCATCCTTACCATTAACTAAGACTTGGCTTGAATCATAGCTTAGGTACTTAGCAGATTTTGAGAAGTTATCAGTAATACTAAATTCGGTCAATGGCTTAGCTAATTCATCTGGATCTGGAAGCGGTACATTGATCCAACCGTGAGCAGTATCACCAGAGATGTAGGTCATTGAATCAACAACCTTTTTCCCTTCTTGGAAATGCTTTGAAGGATCTGGCTTGTAGACTGGAACTTGAACAGGTGGAACTTCACCAGTAGAAGTATTAACGGTAATTGAACCTTGGTTCTTCAAGATAGTATCTGTTGCGGTATCAGTGTTGATCGTCCAGGAAGGCGTGAAGGTATAAATACCAGCCGTAAACTTGGAAGGATCTTTAGCGGTTGCCGTTACATGACCATTGCCATTATCAGTAATCGTAAAGTCACTAGTAATATCCTGACCGTCATGAGTAACCTTTGATTGATCAACATTAACTTTGGCATGAGAAGCAAAGTTAGAGTAATCATCATCAAAACTAAGCTTGTTCAAGCCACCTTCATAATCAGAAGCATTCAACAATTTAACCGAAACATCCGCATGTGCAGTATCACCAGCAATGTAGAGTTTGTTATCAGTTTGAATGTTGTTCTCGCTATAATGCTTTTGAACATCCGTTTGCGAGAACAAGTCATGATATTGAGGAGTAACACGTGACTGAGCAAGTGTAGGCGGATTTACTGTCATTACATCGTGATGGTAGCTAACCTCAGTTGTCTTTAAAGTGGGTTTAGTTGGAACGTCTGGTTTTTCTGGTAGCGAAACTAGTATATCTATTGAACCGTTTTTCCAAACAACATCATTTATAGCCCCTTTGCCAACAGAAGCATTATGATTGTTTTTTCTTAGTGCTGTTCTTACCAATCTATATGTATTTGAATTTACCTTTTCGGCACTATAAGGAACGGTGTTATTTAAGCTTAATTTGATGGTATATGCACCAGTATCATTGTTATGAGCATAATATGCCAATATTCCATTTGAAGGGTTATTGGCTCCAATTTGATTGTACAAGCTGTCACCATTAATTCCAGGTAAATCGGGAGTTTGTCTATAATCGTAGCTACCTTCACCTTCTGGAAGCTCCTTATTAGGATTGAAAAAAATCAAAGCGTCCCAAAATCCATTTGCTTTTGCAGTAGCAGGTATATTTGTTAAAGTAATATCCACATTTGTAACTATTACTGTGTTACTAATTTTGTCGTAATGCCAAGTAATATCACTTTTCCAATCAACGGTAGCAAAATTCTTACCTGTATAGATTTCATTATCTTTATAAGCTTTCCAGTTAAATGTTCCACTATCAATTTTATGTTGATCTGTCTCCAATAAATTTAAATCATTGGTATATTTGGTCATAATAGAAGCGTACTGTTTATTCCATTCGGCTAAAGCAGTTTGATACTCCTGGTTGTTCCGAACTTGTGTAATTTTAGTAATTTTGCGTTAAATTGCATAAAATTTCTATTTTATGTCAAACATTTATTAGCAATACGAATAAAATAGTTCGTTAAATTAAAAATATTGAACGTAAAATATTGCTATTTTGCGTGAGTTACACAAGAAAAAAATAACCAGGAATATGATTCCCAATATGCAGATTATCAGCAAAGATTGCGGGAATACAACAAAACCGTTAACGGGAAGGCAACGATTGTTTCTAATGGCAATACCAAGCTGGTTGGAACAACAGGGACCCCTAAATCCATTAAGTATTATTCTAATATGTCAGTAGTATCAACTGATACTGGTTACACTTCTTTGGGGCAGGTATCTTGGAACGATAATACTCAGATTCAAGGGGCTTCTGGTAAGGCTTCTCTAAATAAGCAATACGGAAAAGTTATGGATGGAGACATTAATAACTTTTACGATATTACCAATGCTGTTAGAAATAATGGAATCATTACCTTAACCAATGTGGCCCATGATCCTTACGGAGTTAACTATGATTTGAAATTAAGTTTCACGAATACAGAAACTGGTGGAAGTTCTATTCCTAGCAAGGTGATTATTGGAAGGGCTAATGATGACTCGATTGAATTTGATTATTATGGTGGTTTCCGTCAGAAGGGAATCAATATTTCTTCTATGCAGTTTGTCTATCATGGTACCAATATTGCAGTTCCCGTATTAGTTAACTCCTTGTTCTCCGATCTTGATTTTGGGCAAGGCTTTGATACTAACTTAGGTAATCAACTTTCATGGACTCCTAGTGGATCGTATGTACAAATTAAAGGAAATGAAGTCTCATCTGTTGCTGATCACGGTGCAGGTAGTGATTATGGTTATAACTGGGGAACTCATCATGGAACAACTGCGACAGACTTTACCGACTGGAATGGATTTCAATCGACTCCTCTTGGTACATTGGTGCTAGTTGGTTCTGGTCAGAATTTCTATTTCAATTATAAAACCGATAGTTTTGGTCATTTAGGAGATCCTACTAAGAATGAAACAGGTGACTATGATAGTGGTGTTCAATTCAATCTTTTTGGAAAAGGTGCTTCTTTGGCCCAATCACCAACTCCACCAATTCGTAAAACAACGCAGGTGCACTATTACAACGATGTAACTTTAAAACGGTATTATTTACGAACAATAAGCATTTAAACTAAAACTCGTCTGGTCAATGCTCTAAGCAACATAAGACTGTTTTGTATTATGTAGTATTCATGGTATAATTATGTATAGAAAAAGCAGAGCCGCTTTAAAGGCGGTGGCATTACATCAAAGCTTAAAAGATCGCCCTGAGCTCGCCAAAGTTAACAGGACGGTCTATTTTATTTCCGATTACTGAAAATAAACGTTAACAGTGCAATCACAAAGGTTGCGAAAGCTAACATTAGCGTAAGCGCTTGGTAAACGCTCATGGACTGTTATCCCTTTCAAGTGATTTTCCATAGGAACTCCACCTCCTGAGGAGTAGACAGCCACCGCCCATAAAACTTCTCTGCAATATAAAATTATAGCATGGTTAATTTTCTCAAGAAATAGGAATATTAATCCTGCTATTTTTTTGCGTGAGTTACATCGTGATGGTAGCTAATTTCTGTGGTCTTTAAGGTTGGCTTCTCAGGACCATCATAAATTGGGCCAGGAGTCTGAGGAATAATGGTTTGAGTAGTCGCCCAAGTTCCCTCGTCTCTAACTTGTGTTGCAGATTCAAAACGTAAGGTAATGCTACTTCCATTTAGACTAACTAAACCAGTACCCCAGTAAGTTTCACTAGAATTTCCGTCCCAATTATCGCCTTGCCATGTGGTTGAGGCTGATTGAGGAGAAGATACAGTTGTTCCATCATGCAAACCAAATACTAAATTACCTTTTCCATCATTGGCATAATCGTTAGTTGATGGCGATACTAACTGGTTCCCCATAACTTGAATTGAAGAACCAAGTAATGCAATTGGTGTCCCACCGTTTAAGACACTAACTGATTCAACATGCACTGGTGAACCATTCTTCTCTACCGTTCCAGCAGGTATATTACCGTAGGCAGCATTTAATGAAGTTATAGCTAAGAAGCCTGTTCCTGGTTCAATATTAATAGGATTCCCATCTTGACCGTAGAACGTTTCCTTTAATGTGACGCCATTTGAGCCCTCATACCAAAATCCAGCAGCTGGATCATCTTTAATGATAAGATAAGACTTACCATTTACCTTCATAGCATTGTGATTGAGATCAGAAAAAGTAAAAACAATTTTTGAAATTAAGTGTTTGTTCCCGTTGCCATCGGTATATGATGAATGGGTCAAATTATTATAAGTAACCTGAAGAACTTCACCAGTAATACTACTTCGAGTCTCATACAATTCACCTTTACCAGTTTCATTAAGCAAATCACTACTTGGAGTTAAGAACGATGATACATAATTTATGGTATGAGTTGCATTTGGTTCATGACCAAGAATTAGCTGTTGATTAATTTCAGAAGCAGATATCGTATTACCTGTTACATTGTGGGAAGCTTTCCAATCAGCGACTTCTTGCTGGTATTTCTGCTGGGCTGCTTGGTAAGCGGCTTCTTTATTAGCATAATCTTCGTTGTTATGAACTTGTGTAACGATAGCATTTTCGATTGAAGGAATTTGTCCATCGGTATCCTTTTGAATCTTGTCCTTCGTATTATTAATTGCTTGATCATCGCTAGCATCAACAGGAGCTTGTACATGATCGGCATCTTTGATAACTGTTAAGCCTGCCGTATTTTGAGCCTTTTGTACTGATGCATCAAGTTTTGAGGTATCACCCTTATAACCACTATAATCATCATAATTTTGCTTATCATGTTTATAGTTTGCAACCTTCTGATTGATCTCTGAAGCTTGGCTTGATTCATTTGCTTGAATATCTTGACGAGCTTTTGGCACGTCACTCTCTTGTACAGTTTGACTAACAGTTGGCTTATTTTCAACTTTCATACCAGCCTGTTTAGCAGCATTCACTGCATTATCAAGCGTACTGTGATCAACCGTTACTTGGTTGGTAACAGAATTACTACCTGAATTAGCAGTTGATTGCTGAGTTGGCGTTGCGTTAGCAGTTTGAGTTGTTGAAGCTGATGTTGTTGTATCAGCATGTACTTGACCTTGCGATAACGTAACCATCATTCCAACGATAGAAAGTCCTGCAACAGATGATGTTACTAACATCTTTCCTTTCTTATACAATTTATAGCGTAAGAAGGGCTTAGTGATTGGTTCAGCTTTTGTTTTTGAGCGAATAATCATAAGAATTTCTCCTTTTTCATTTATTTACAAGGAGAAATTTAATAGGTTATTTTCATAACACAACTTTTGCCAAGTAAAAATTCAAATTAAATATAGATAAGTCAAATCATTAATATTCGGAATTTAATAGCAAATTAAAGTTACATCGTAGTGATAGTTTACTGAGCTAGTCTTGCGAACAGGTGGAATTAACACTTTTGAGGTAGCAGATGGACCAAAGAGGTTAAACTGAAAGCCTGTCTCTTGATGTGAGGCACTGATATTCTTGAAGTTATCTAATGATGGACGGGTATCACTCATCCAACCGAACTCAACATTGAAGTGAGAGCCTTGCCCAACCATAAGGAATGTTCCTCGAGGTGTAGAATTATAGCCATCGTCTCCAGGACCAGCTCCATTAAAAGTACTGCCACTTTGCGATACTTCACTGTTTGAAGGAACATAAGATAATGCATTACCTAATGAAGTATCAATAAATTGATGGTTGTCCAAATCACCAAACGTTGAAATAACATTAACACTGCTAGGTGTCATTGAACCATGTTTAGTAAAGTACAGGTTGCCGATTTTAACATTGTTCACCATGAAGCCACCATAGCCATCAAACTCGATTGAACCATCTGATGACGGACCAATCACTAAATTAGTAGGGTCCTCTTCGTTACCAGTATCTGGTACACCAGCATTAGCCAATTGTAAATGTAGATCATACATATCCCCGTATTGATCCTTTGCAGCGTTTGTAAGTGTTATAGTTCCATTATTTCTTGCTACATCGGTAATGTTGTAGAATCCAGCTGTTCCATAGGAAGGAGCCATTTGACCAGGGGCAATATATGCTGGCCCATTTGCGCCAATCAATTCACTATTACTGTGCCAACCGATATCCTGCATAACTGTATCGGAGGCATTAATACCAATAACAGTCATGGCTTGGTAATAGGCTGTGGATCCATCGGGACCAGAATGACCAACTAATTTCAACGGCCCACTTTGTGCGATCACTGGTTCGGAATTGAGGGTGTTTAATTTCTGTTGATATTCCGCATAGTCTGAAGCGTATTGTTGGTTGTTTTGTTTCTGAGTAACTAAAGTAAAAGATATGTTTAATTTTTCTAATTAATTTGCCTAAAATTTCTATTGTTATAATCTAGAACGATAGAGATAATTTTAGAATTCTGCCTTAATTTTGCGTGAGTTACACAAGATAAAAATAACCAGGAGTATGATGCTGCGTACAAGGATTGGCAATCCAAGAACGCTGCTAATGAAGCTAAATACCAATCCCAAATGGCTGATTACCGTCGTAAACTTGAAGAATATAATCAAACGGTTAATGGTAAGCCAACAATCGTAGCAAATGGTAATACAAAACTTGTAGGAACTCCAGGAACTCCAGGATCAATTGGTTATTATTCTGGTATGGCTGTGGTGTCGACTGATTCTGGTTATACCTCCTTAGGTCAAGTGTCATGGAATGCTAACACTTCTTTAATCGGTTCTTCAACGAAAGCTTCATTAGGTAGTGATCAAGGGAAAGTTGAGGATGGTAGCTTATCCGATTTCTATGACATTACCGATGTTGTAAAAAATAATGGCACCATCACCTTGACCAATGTGGTTCATGATGCTTATGGAATCAACTACGATTTGAAACTTGGCTTCACCAATACAGCGGAGGCGACTGATCAACGTGGTAAAAAGAGTCAGGTAATTATTGGACCGGCTAGCGATGGATCAATTGAATTTGACTTTTACGGTGGCTATGAAGGTGCTAATGCAGGGTTAAATATTTCATCAATCCAATTTGTTTATCATGGTACCGATGTGGCAGCACCGGTGCTCATAAACTCGTTATTCTCTGATCTGGATAATCAACAGTCATTTAACACTAATCTAGGGAATTTAATTTCATGGACGCCATCTAACTCTGGAGTAACTATTACTGGAGATGATTATTCAACTAGCCGTCAGGATGGCACTACCGGATTTGAATCGTCTCCAGAGGGAACTGGAGTTATGGTAGGTAAGGGTTCTAACTTCTACTACCACTTCTATACTGGTACTCATAACGGGCGACCAGCTGATACTGGTGATTTTGATAATGGTACGCAATTCAACCTGTTTGGTAATGGGGCATCATTGGCCCAATCACCAACACCACCAGTTCGTCAGTTTGATCCTGCGCCGACTCGAAAGACAACTTCTGTTCATTACCATAACGATGTAACTTCTTAAAAAGCAGCAATCTCCCCTCACTTAGTATAGTTAGGAAACTGCTGCTTTTGTTGTCGCTCTAAGAAAGTCGAATCATATTTTCTAAAATCTTTTGGTTATCTCGAACCTCTAATTCCTTCACAATATGCAAGTAAGTCTGTTGAGTAGTGATAGTATTGGCATGACCAAGACGTTTTGCCACACTTGGAATTGAAACTCCGTCATAAATTAAAAGTGAAGCATGAGTGTGTCTCAGACCGTGAATTGAAATAGTTTCGATTCCTGCTCGCTTACAATAGGCTCTTAATCGGTAATTAATTGTTGAAATATACACCCGACGATCATGAGGAACAAATATTGGCCGCTGAGGTTCCTTACCTTCAACTAATTCTTGTAGTTGATCAGATACAATCGGGTCAATTCCAATAGTGCGGTTCGAAGATTTATTCTTTGTTGGCTGAAAACTTCCCACTGCTGATTTATAATCCCAAGTTTTATTAATCGTGACCGTATGATTATCAAAGTCAAAATCTTCTGGAGTTAGCCCTAATGCTTCTGCACAACGCATACCTGTTTTGGCAATTAATAGGATCATCCAGTCATAACTGACTTCCGGACCAAGTTTAAGTTGATTAATCAGACGCTTTAAGTCTAACAGATTTAAGTACTTAGCCTTTTTCTTGCGTGGCTGTTTTCCCTTTAGAATAAGGTGCCTAGTGGGATCATGTTCTAATAAGCCGTCCTCAATTGCGTCCATAATTGCCGCTTTACAATGATGGTGAAATACTTTAACCGTTAAATACTCATGCTCTTCAGCATACTCATTAATGAATTTCTGATAAATATAATGGTTCAGTTCATTTACTCTTACACCATGTAATCTACGTTGAATTTCTCGGTGAGTTAAATAATATTTAGCCAACGTAATCGGCCGAACCGATCCCTCTTTATACATATGAATCCATTTATAATAGTAATCTTCAAATAACATAGAACTTGAGTTCATAAAATAACCTCTTTCATTATAATTTACTTCGTTTTGAAGCTGACCATATGAAAGCAAAAAAGAGAACGTCTGGCAACGTTCTCCTATAATTAGATAATATTTACAAATTTATTATTCCATCTGAGAGCAAATGAAGTGATCAACTATACGTTAAAGTAATTTTCATTAAGGCTGAGAGGTAAATTTATTTTTCTAGAAAATGGTATTTATAAATATAGCTATTAATCTTGGATTCTAGATCATTATAAGCATTCTTAAATTGATTTAAATATTTTGATTTTCTGCCATTATTCATTAGGCGTCTTATCTGTTCCCATCCGGCGTCCCAATTCATCAAATTTAATTCAGGATAATCTTCGTCTAAAGTTTTACGCTGTTCAAAAGTATCCTTTATAACCTTTTTAGCTATATCAAGAACTTTTATACCATCCGGCGTAACATTTGATCGATTTTTTTGTATCCAATTATAAACAAATCTTTCATTATCATCATTAATTGAAAATCCCATATTAGCATAGTGACTTTTTTCAGCTAATTCAGCTATTTCTGCTTTACTAAGCCAAAATAGATGATTTTTTATATTGTATTCTTTTCCGTTATAAACAAACTTATTCAAGGAAGTTGCTAAATTTTTATCATTAAAAATACTGTAGACAACCATATCAGTTACAATTGATCGTTTTCCTAAAAAGTCACTTTTTGGCCTATTATACCCATCCTTATTGTTTATCCAAGAATGTTGTGTTGCCCGTCTAATTGCAAAATTAACCATTACCCTTTCAAAATTATTTTTTGTTATTGCAGTACCACGTTGCTTACTAAAATTAGTGGAGAACAAGCCAGTTTCTTTATCGGCGTATTCAACATTGTTTCCCTTAAACCACGCATATCCAATAGCATTTTTAGGATAATATAAAACGGGATCTGATTTTGAAGCAGTAAATGCTCCGGTTACTAGTGGAACATTATTCTTCCAATTTTCTGTGTTTTTTCGTATATCAATTTCTTTTACCCAATCCGATAATGATTTTTCTTTAGGAACTGAATATATAGTATGTTGACCCAACTTAATAATTCCCATTGGGTTACTTTTTTTCACTTGAAGCTCGAAAGACTTAGGAATATTCTCATTTTTATCTTTACTATTTAATAAAGTAAATGATATTCCCCAATTAGTAGCTGTATCAGAAAATTCTCCTGCATTAAATAAGAAGCCATCAACATAGTTGAAATTTGAAAATATTTTATGATTCAACGCTTTGAAATAATTGTTGGATGTTAGATACTGAGAATTACTAAAATATGCAATGATAACTTTGTCTAAGTTAAACTGCTCTTTTAATTTAACAGCACGATAAAAGAATTGACAATATAAATTTTCCGATGCATGTCCAATATTATCTTTTAACATTTGTCTATTTACCGCTGTTTTTGCTATGTTCGTTTTACTTTTCTTTCCACTTGTATTACCAGATGAACCATACGGTGGATTAGTAAAAAAGATTATTGGTTTATTATTTTTTATAGCGTTAACAAGTTCAGGGGCCTTTTTATTTAACTTTGATTGATCTATATTTGTGGATGACAGATTTGGATCATCATTTAGAAAATCATATTGGAATGCAACGTTTGATTTGTTATAATTTTTACCAATCTGCAATTCATTACCAAATAAAGTTGAAGAAAATAAATGTTTAAACTTATAATCCCGAGTAAGATTTTTTGAACCTGCTGCGTTGTCCCATACATAATATTTTTCTTTCCAATCTTTACCAAGATGTTTATCCAATAATGCTATAGCCTGATTAGTCCAAATCGTTGGTGTCCAATATTCCCCACTAAATCTACGATTTGTTTCTTCAAGTAAGACATCACCAACGGCAGTAATATCTTTTATTTCACTTACTGAATAATTGGTATCAAATCGTGAAAAGAATGCATACCAATTACGACCATTTACTATATATTTTCTAAAGGTGTTATCTTTATCATTTAATATAGTTACTTCGTTATTCCTTAATATAAAATGATCATGATCAGTTAATGCTTGAATAAACATACCTACTAACTCTTGATTAGTAGCAACTTTAGTCCTTTTCTGGGTAACGAGACGTAAAAATTCATCATAGACGCCACGTATATTTGCCTGGTTGACGGGAATTTTCTTCAAATTCTCGGCGTTTTCTGTGCTTGCCAGGTCTGCTACTAAACCTAAAACATCATTCAGATTAAAATCTTTAGAACGTAAGTCGTAAACATATGGATTTATGTTTCTATCTTGATCCAGCTTATTGAATAATTCAATAGGTTCCCCCGTATCATAAGCAGCACGCGGATTTCTACTCCAATCAATGTTCAGCCTTAAATATGGATACAATATTCTTGCATTGATAACAAAGACCTGATTTGCATCAGCAGCTAATACCACATTGGGCATTATTAAGTTAAGCTTATTCCCATTTTTGATATGCTGTTCAATCTTTTTTAGATAGTAGATCACTTGAGCAAGTATCCGCTCTTGCTTACTACGTTTATCCAAATCTATATCATCTTTAAACTCAGTAAGTAAGCTTAAGGCTACAGTTATATCACGGACAAACATCATTCCATCCGTTTCTAATAATTTAGCCATTTGAGTAGAGTATTGCTTGTTTGGTTCTGCAAAGCAATAATTAAGAACGTTAAACCATTGGCCCTCAACAATATTTTCTTGCCTGACACCCTTTATTGATGACTTTATTTTAAGAGCATTCAAGAATTCTTTTTGCCTTGTTTTCGGGTAAGGGAGCCAATTTACAACTGATTGGTTAGTATTTTTGTGGTTAGTTCTTTTGTCATGTTTATCTTTCGTTGCGTTATAGAAATTACCGACAAGACTTCGACTCACCTAGTCCACCGCCTTTCGATAAGCGATGGCCTTCTTATTGGTTACAAGTAAAGTTTTCGCTAATACGGTAATTAGGGGTGAACTTTTACCCCCCCCATCAATTTCTTAACGATGTTAATAACACTATTCATCTTATTCACCTCATAAATGTTAAATCATCTGAAATTCTAACATGCTCAATCTAAAATAAAAAGCTACCGTAATATATAGTCTTAACGGTAGCTCTTATCCTGGTTCCCAGTACGGATTAAATCTAAAATATGAAGATCAATTTTATTATTACGAATTTGATAAACCAGAACCCAATTATCATCATACTGACGATCAACATGTAATGCACGTAAATCCTTATATTTACCGTGTAGTTTGTGATCCTTATGTTTTTTGATCAGTTCTTCCTTAGCATCGGCAACTAGAAGCTTGATAACATGTTTTAGCTTATCCATATCATAATGTTTTCGCTTAAGACGTTTGTAATTACGTTTAAATTCAGGAGTTCGATTAATAATCAATGTTAATCTTCCTCCTAGTTATCAAGGTCATCAAATAGCTCATCGACAGAGTTAAATGATTTGTAATTACCATCTTTTAGTTCCTCTATCGAACGATCAAGACTTGCTGTTTCATTAGTGACCTTAAATGGAATACCATTAGTTTTGATAACTTTCTTTAAGTAAATTTTGATACCAGTCGAAAAATCCATTCCCAAATCAGTAAAAACGTCTTGGGCATCATCGTGGGTTTGTTCATCAAGCCGTAAACTGTATGGCTTAGTCATAATCATCACCCTTTCTGTATGTATATTGTAATACATGAAATATACAAAGTAAATAAAAAGGCTCCCTAATGGGAGTCTTTTTGCTTGGCTTGGTAAATAATTGATGGATTCTAAGAAGTTTAATTAAACTTACGCAAGCCAAGGAGTCCAGCGAAGGCTGATACTAAACCTAATCCAACAATTGCAGTTGAGTTGTTGTTACCAGTTTGTGGTAATGTCTTGGCATCGGCATTCTTCTTAGCAGAAGTTTGGTTACTATTAGTACCTTCAACATTGTTGGAAACAACACTTGAAGTTCCATTACCGCTAAAGGCAACCTTGTCATTTACAGCATTAGTAGTTGAACCATTAGTAGACGTTTGACTAGCTGGTTGACTGTTGCTACCTGGAGTTACAAATGAAGCAGCATTCTTAGCAGCAACCTTTACATTAGCCTTAACGATAGCTGAAGAGCCATCTGGGAAGGTTACCAATACATCTTCTGTGTAGTTACCAGCATGTTGAATATCAGCAAGGACTTGTGCCCGGTTAGCCCAGGTTGCAGTAGTCCCAGCTGGTAAATCAGCAGCAGAGCCATTACCAGTAGCAGCCAAGACCATCAAAGTCTTATTAGTAGCACTGTGAAGGTTAACTGGAATTACAAGGCTATTAGCCATTTGTGGTTCTGGTAATTGATCACCTTCGGTTAAGTTAATTGGGTTAACAACTACCTTGTTAGCGTACTTTTCAGCATCAGACTTCAGAGCTTCCTTAGCAGCGGCCAAGTTAGCTTCAGCAGTTTGTTGCTTTGCCTTAGCACTAGCAAGTTTTTGTTGAGCAGCAGCTAAAGCATCATTAGCTGATTGAACAGCACTTGCTAATGGAGCAAGCTTTGCCTTAGCAGCGGCTAATGCTTGGTTAGCACTAGCAACTTTAGCTTGAGTATCCTTAACTGCTTGTTGAGCCTTAGCAAGTAATGCCGGAGCATTTTGTAAATCAGTTAAGTTTTGCTTCAAATTGGATAGCTTGTTAGTATCCTTAGTTACTTGAGTTTGAGCACTCTTAACATTTGCTTGAGCCTTAGTTAAGGCATCGTCAGTATCTTTAGCATTAGCTTGCTTAGTAGTCAAGTCATTATTAAGAGATGCTAATACTTGGTTAGCGTTATCCAGGGCGGTTTGAGCGTCCTTAACTGCTTGTTGCTTAGTTTGTAAGTCAGCAGCATAGTTATCAACGTTCTTTTGTGCTTGTTCTTGAGACTTTTGGTCATTAGCTAACTTAGTTTGGTCACTAGTAAGTTTATTTTGAGCATTAGTTAAAGCAGCAGTAGCAGAGTCAAGATTACCTTGAGCAGTCTTTACGTTAGCGTTTGCTTGATCAAGAGCTGCTTGAGCGTCTGTAACCGCTTGGTTCTTAGTATCAAGGTTCTTTTGTGCTTGTGTTAAAGCAGCAGTTTCAGTAGACAGCTTACCTTCTGCTTCGCTAGCAGCATCCTTAGCATTATCTAAAGTCTTTTGAGCATTATCAACATTAGCTTGCTTAGTCTTAAGATCAGCTTGGTAAGCATCAAGGTTTTGCTTAGCTTGACTTTGAGTAGTCTTAGCATCATTCAACTTAGTAGTAGCTTGGTCAAGTGCTGATTTAGCAGTACTCAAGTCATTTTGTGCATCTGTAACCGCTTGTTGAGCAGCACTAGCAGCATTTTGAGCATCAGTTAAAGTACTCTTGGCAGTAGTTAAATCTTTTTGAGCTTGATCATTAGCAGCCTTAGCTTGATCATATGCTGATTGCTTGGTAGTTAAGTCTTGTTGTGCAGTGGTTAACTGGTTCTTTAATGCTTCAACATCAGGAACAGTGTAAGATTCCGAGTTGTCCTCTGAACTACTTCCCATATCATAATGAGTATTGTAATAGTTATCAATATCAAATCCTAAAGTACCTGTATCTTCATTATTGATATTAGCAAATGAAGAAGCATGTCCCCAAGCAGATGATCTATCAGCAAACAACATGGAAAGAACATCATCATAAATTAAATGTTTTAAATCATTAACATTTTGCATTTTCCCCTTTGGAAGTGCGTATCCGTCACGTAAAACATAATAGTTTTCAGTAAAGAGCGGGTTAGTTAATCCCATATTTTCTGCAGTCCAACCATCTGTACGATCAAGAAGCGAATGGTCATGGTCACCCTTAGAATAAGCATTCCAATTATCTGCATTATACCCATCAACAATTTTATGTGCCAACGCAACAGAATTAGCAGTAACCTTTACATCTTGTGATCCCAGCTGATCACGAACTTGATTAATTAATGATGCAGTATAAACACTTAATTTTTTACGGGTATTTTGATCCAAGTTAGTAACATCAACCATTACCTTCTTTTCTGCTTCATTGTCTTTATAAACGTTATTACTAATACCAGTCTTTGCAATATTATTTAAATCATCAGAATATTGTTCCCAATTACTAGATTCACCATGGGTTAAAACATTCTTTAATGCATCACCATATCCATCAGGTACAGTAATCGTGTTGAAATTACTGATTTGATCATTTAAGTCATCAACCTTGTTTTGGGCATCATTCTTAGCTGTAGTTGCAGAATCAAGTGCTGATTGAGCTTGGTCAGCAGCGGTAGTCTTAGCAGTTACATCTGATTGAGCATTAGTAGCAGTCTTTTCAGCTGCATTTTGGTTATTAGTAGCATCGTCCAAAGCACCTTGCTTTTGATTAACGACTTGTTGAGCAGCATCAACAGACTTTTGGTCATTATTTACTTGAGCAGTTGCGTCATCGTATGCCTTTTGAGCCTTACCAGAATCACTGCCATCAAGAATAGCCTTCGCATTGTCATAGTTACTTTGAGCATCACTCTTAGCCTTGTTCTTAGCATCAAGATCAGCCTTAGCATTATCAACGTTCTTTTGAGCTTGGTCACGAGTGTCTTGTGCTTTTTGAGCATCATTTTGAGCATTCTTAACCGCATCTTCAGCAGGCTTTACCTTACTTTGCGCATCAGTTAAAGCTTGTTGTGCTTGGTTCTTTGCATTAAACTTCCCAGCAATATCTTGTTGGTCATTAGTAATAGTATCTTGGTCAGCCTTAACTTGAGCCTTAGCATTATCCAATGCTTCTTGAGCCTTACCAGAATTGCTGTTGTTCAAAACATCCTTAGCATTATTAAGGTTAGTCTTGGCATCATTAACCGCCTTTTGTTGATCGTTAACCTTATTTTGAGCATCAGTAACATCGTTCTTAGCTTGGTCACTAGCTTTCTGAGCAGCCTCGACTGCCTTTTGAGCATCAGTAACCTTTTGGTTATCTTGATCAATCGTCTTTTGTTGATCACTGATTGCATCCTTAGCCTTTTGAATATTTTCTGGTGTAGCGTTATCAGCATTCTTTTGTGCTTGTGATAATGCAGCATTATTAGCGTCTAATTGACTTTGAGCAGAGTTAGCGGTTGCTTGAGCATTGTTAACTACTTGTTGTTGAGCATCAGCCGCCCCTTGAGCACTAGTAACATTGGCTTGAGCATTGTTAACATCATTTTGTGCATTGTTAACGTCTACAGTTGCTTGACTAGCTTGTTGTTGTGCTTGATCAACTGCTGCTTGTTTAGCTACATGATCAGTTGCTTGTGATTGAATTGTGACATCGCTATTAGTTGTATCAGCCTTTACAGTTTCGTTAGCAACAGAAACCCCAGCTACAGTAGCAAGACCAACTCCAGTTAAACTTAAAATCTTTTTAGTATCTACTTTTTTAGTCATCATTAATACCCTCCTAATAATAAACTACTTAATTCCCATTATTTTCATTCATCTTAGTAATTATAATCCTTAATAGCGTAGATTGCTTGGCTTTTATCCCTTCAGTAAAAGTATCTAATACTTCTCGAGTGTAATAAGTTACTTCTGTTTGTTTTAATCCTTGTTTAACCACCTCTGCAATTTCATCTTGAACTATTTCAAACATTTCATCTTCAGTTCTAATGTTCCGAAGTAATTGGAGAAAGTCATCGTGAGGAGTTGGAATGTCGTCAACCCTTAGTAAAGTATCATAAAGCTTTGCCAATTTAGACTTCATAGCCTTAGGAATCTTAGAATAATCTTTTTTCCATCGGAATATCTGAAGCCTTTTAACCTCTAATAATTCTGCTAATTTATCAGCAGTTAAAACTTTTCCTTTCTCATCTAAAAAATTTCTCCAATTATTCAGTAATTCAATAGCCTTCTCCTCTATATCATCCGCATCGTTCTCTTCGCTAACGGCAACTCCATTGCCAGCTAAGTCATCATACAATTTAGCTAAACTAGTAATCATTGCGTCAGTCAATTCAGAAGTATGTTTTTGATAATGTGAAAGCTCTTTATCTGAAATTCCTAAATATTTTGTTAGATCCTTTTCGGTTAAAACACGAAAATCATCTTTAAAAAAGCCATCAGGATATTTCAGAATTCTTCGTGCCTTACCTCCTTTAGTTAACACCTTATCACCTCGTTCCGTTTACACTTATTATAATATCACTATTTGATATTATTTCAATAGTTTTTTAGTATCTTTTTATATCTTTTATTTAAAAATAATAGCAGCAAGCGAGAAAAGCTTGCTGCTTAGCTGTTATGCAAAGAATATATCCCCTTGTCTTTTATTAAACACCGGAAATGCATCCTTAATAATAGTTAAAATACTAGTGTTCTTTGTCTTGGTTGCTTGATTTATGTTTTGCGGTAGTATCCCAAATATAGCAAATCGACCAAACAAGATAAGTCGATAAGCTCACGAACCAAGCTTCAACCCAATACATAAAGCTATTAGTTATGGTTATATTATCAATGGTTTTTGACACTTGCTTTAATTGCGGTTCTATTGACTTTAGAAAGGCAGAATAGTTAATTATTATTTCGCAACAACTTAGAAAACTTATAAGCAATAGTATGGTAAAAAGCCATCGAACTATTGTTTTTCTCTTGTCATGCAAAAATTGTATAAAATTTTTCATAATCAATACCAACCATTAGCTTGCCAAAATTGTTGAGCAGCAGTCCAGGAGCCGTATCGACCTTGAACATATTGATCAGCTACTTGTTCTTGATGAGCTGGTGAATAATCACCACCTAAGTAGGCAGATGACAATTGGTATTTACCAATATATTGGCCGTTTCGAGCATTGTAATTGCCTCCTGATTCACGACCAGCAATCCATGCCTTGGCCGCTGCTTCATTACCTGAAACTGGTGAACTATAACTATTATTGTTGTTTACACTAGCGGTTTGAGCACTTGTAGTAGTTTGATTTGCTGTAGCTGAATTAGAAGTTGTCGTTGAAGTAGCAGCAGATTGAACATTATTAGCTGCTGGTAATGATCCTGTATCGTTAGTTTGCCCGTCATCTGGATTAATCTTCAATTGCTGGCCCACAATAATTGTATAGTTAGCGTCTAATCCATTGTCTTTAGCAATTTGCTTAATTGTCGTATTGTACTGCTTAGCTAAAGAACTAACTGTATCACCTGCTTTAACCACAACAATCTTAGTAGCTGAATCAGTATTTTGTGCTTGATTGCCGGTATCAATCGTTTGACCAGCAATGATCTTGTTTGGATTAGCAATATGATTCCGAGAAGCCAAGTCATTAACAGTTGTTTTGAAGCGTGGTGCTAGAGCAGATAAAGTGTCGCCTGGTTTCAGTTGAACCTGATCAGCATGTGCAACTAATGCATTACCGCTTTGAGCCAATAGCATACCAGCTAAGGCTGCTGTTGATAATAAATATTTGAACTTTGACTTACTTCTTTCCATAGATTTAGTACCTTCCTTTTCTAGTAGTCTGTTTGTATTATTTCTACCGAAAAGAAAAGATCAACTTCTGCCACCCCAAAAGTTAGAACAATAAATAAAAAAAGGGCTACTTACTAATAACCCTTTTACTTCTTATGATTATTTATCATAGTGATATTTAAGTTGCACTATTTGTATTTCTGTACTTGTTACACCATATACCATACGGTGCTCACTATTTAGCTTACGAGACCAAAAACCAGACAAATTATGTTGTAAAGGTTCTGGCTTACCAATACCAGTAAATGGATGACGAATCGTGTCGCTAATAATCTTATCTATTCGCTTTACCATTTTTCTATCATCTTTTTTCCAAGCTAAATATTCCTGCCAAGCATCCTGCGTAAAATTAACATTAAGCCTAGTCATTAGTGTTAGCAATCCTTTCAAACTCCTCAGGAGTCAATAAATGATTTTTTTCAGGATCACCCAACTGATTAATTGAATGCGATAATGCTTTCTGATTGGCCTTGGTTCCTAATAAATAATTAGTTTCTTGCCAAGAGTTGTATTCTTTCTCTGAAATCATGACTACGTTTTTCTTTTCTGGTCGGGCAACGATAATTGCTTCACCGTACTCTGCCACATCATCGGCATATTTCTTGAATGATTTTCTAAAATCTTTGGTAGTAACTGCTTGGATCATAGTATCACCTCAACTTTAGTATATCAGCTCTTCTAATATTTGTACATAATTGTGTACAAATATCTATATTCATAGATGATTTCCTATAGACTTTCCCATATCTGAGTAAAATCCTCTTCCTCATCATTTTTTTTAATTTACACAAGAATACACTAGAATACACTAAATTCTAGTTGATTTTCGTGTATTCTGTGTCCGATTTAGAAAATGTTAGACAATTTTTTGTTAGCATAATAGAGCCGTCCGTGCAACTCCTACATGAACTACACACCGACTAAAGTCGGTGGTTTCTGGGAACGCGAAGTAGTATTTAGGATTGTTCGTCTGGTATTCCAGATACCTAACTTACAGAACTTCGCTATCTTACCAAGGCTAGTCCCTAGCCAATAGCTTTTAATCCTTTATGCAGGATATTAACTGCTGCATTAATATCCCGGTCGTGATGAATACCGCACCTCGGGCATGTCCATTCCCTGATTGCGAGAGGTTTCTTGCCACTACGGAATCCACAATGCGAACAGATTTGACTGGTGTAGTTTGGTTTCACCACGACTAATTGTTTGCCATACCACTCGCATTTATATTGCAACATCGTTCTAAACTGGTACCAACTGGCATTGGCAATTGCCTTAGCTAAGTGGTGATTCTTTTGGAGATTCTTGGTTTTCAAATCCTCAATGACAATCACATCATATTGCTTAACTAAATCCGTCGTTAGCTTATGCAAGTAGTCTCTACGTTGATTAGCAATCCGTTGTTGATGACGAGCCTTCATTACTCTAGCCCGTTGCCAATTCTGGTAATCATCAAGTTCCAGCTTCACGGTTTTATGATTATGATTCCACTGTCGAACAGCCGCATTAGCTCGGTGACGGCGCTTAGCGTAGCGACTTTGCCACTCAGTAGCTTGCTTTTCTAACCATCTAGCATTGAAGGCCCCATACTTGATTCCATCAGAGCTGATGGCTAAATCAGCAACGCCAACGTCTAAGCCAACCGTTTTTCCAGTCTTTGGCAATTGATCAGCTTCAGCTTCAACTTGCAGTGATAGGTAATAACGACCCGTTGGGTCATGGCTGACCGTATAACGTTTAATTTTAACGTTCTGAAGCTGACTAGTTTTACTAGTTTTGATATAACCAAGTTTGGGTAATTTTAGATACCGTTTAGCCGCAACAAAGAGTTTTGATTTTCCGGTATACGACTGATGAGAATTCCGCCGGCTTTTGAAACGTGGCTGTCCTCCCTTATGTTGGAACAGCATCTGAAATGCCTGATCTAAATTATGATTAACTACTTGTAGGCTTGTTGAATCGCTTTCTTTTAAAAATGGATATTCTTGCTTCAAAGTTTTTAACAAAACATCCATTTGATAGCCATTTACAAAATGACTACTTGGATTGTTTTGATAACGGCTTCTCACCATTGCCAACATTTGATTCCAAACGAAACGGTCATTGCCAAACATTTGCCATAGTTGTGCTTGTTGAGCTTGGTTTGGATACAAGCGTAGCTTAATTCCTTTAATAACTTTACTCATTAACTGCTCACCTCTTTTCTTAGAAAAATTATATCATTAGCTGGCATTCATCCCATGAATAAAGTCACGGGCTTTCTGCCTAACAAATTAAGTAAAGGAGGTGGTACCGTGACAAGCGTCTTTCTTTCAGCAGTTTTGAGCCTTCTGGGCTCTTTGATAACTGCACTTTTCGCTGATTGGCTTCGTCGGCGGAAATAATTTCTGACGGCATGGAGCGCAAAATAATAGCCACTCAACTATGGGCGTAGTTGGGTGGCTTTTTTGCACCATGGCAAATATCTTTCTTTCAAATAAATTATAACATGGTTGTGCCGAAAGTGCATTAGGAAGGTGTTTTGTCTCCCCCCCCATCTGAATTTGAGCTTCGAAGATTAAGCGTTGAAGTGACCAGCGCAATTCTGATTGATGGTCATTCATGTTCGTGAACTACTCGGCCATAAATGACCGAGTAGTTCACCCGTTCTTTGATTTGTTTGTCAATTCCTTGATTCAACAAAAGCAAGGTTTCTTTAATGGCATTCTAATTATTTTTATCCATAGTTAGTTATTTCTCCTTACGCAACACATAATTATGTATATTCATTATAAAATAAAACAACTAGTCTCTATCAAAAAATTCTCGCCAACTCTCTAAGAGTCAACGAGAACCTTAAAATTATCCAATTGGTTTTACATTCCCAGTAGCATAATTAATCAAAATATTATTCTGCACGTTAGGCACGAAAACATTAAATTCTAAACTGCCATCTTTTGATTTTGCTTCGATATGAGCACCTGAGGGGACAATATTATTACTATCATACACATCAGTTACCCGATAACGTACTTGTTTACCTTCATCTAGTGCTTGCCGTACTAATCCTTCATAGTAATTCTGACCAGTTGACTTAGGATTATTTGCTTCATTCGCCCAAGCGGTTTGCGTAGCAATATTTGCTGGATTAGATTCAGATGCATTAAAGCCTTTAATGCCACCAACTAGTGCATATCCCAACAAGTGGCCACGGTCATATGCATGTGAATAACCATTGGTTAAATGATAAACCTGTTTAAATCCGGCTGGCTTCCAATTAGTAACACCATTACCCGTTTGGTTCCGATTTTGGTACTGGCGGGTAGTTTTATTTAACCAGCTATCACCTTGCCAAGCTCGGCCACGACTATCTAAATGATTAACCGCGTAAGGAGCACTGTTAATATTAGTGTTTAGATTAGTCTGGTTGTTATTAACAACATATGCACCGTAACCATTCCATACGATCTGATTGCCAACTTGTTTTCTGACATTATCACTCAGAACGCTATCAGCTTGCCCTTTTGTAGGGAAGCTTTGAGCTTGGGGCTGTTGATGATAGTTTCGTTCAATCCGTTTTGTATAGTAATGTAAGTCTGCCTTTGACTGTTTATAATAAGCTCCCCATAATCCAATTCCTAAAATAATTGCTAGGAAGCCACCAACTCTTTTTACAAATCTCATTTATCTTCTCGCCTAGTTCAAAATTAATTGTGAATGGTCATTACTAATACTATAGATTTCCCCAACTTTTACATTATTTTTGGGAGGAAGAATAACCTTGGTTCGTTCATTAGAAGGAAAAAGTTTTACTTGAGCAACACCATATAAGATAAACTCGACTAATGCTAAATCCTTATCTTCAACTATTCCTGTCATATTAAAGCTCCTTTGGTTTATTAAAGCTTAAACTTAATTGCTTACCTACTTCTAAGCTCTTACTAGCAACATGATTAATACCAAATTTAATTTCTTGTTGTAATTTTGGTTCATACTTTTGCGCTAATTTAAACGATTGTGCATATAGGTTAGATCGTGAATGCTCTTCTAACCCGTTAACTACCTTTCGTTCCTCATCCGTAAACTTGAACGGCGGTTGTTCTTTTTTTAACGAGTGAGCACTTACCAGAATATACTTTGCAATCTTATTTTGAATTTGATCCTCTGAATTTTCCGGGTGTTCCTGTTCTAATTGCTTTGATACCACTTCTTCTAGTTTTTTATCATCAGCTTTAGCAAACTCTTTAGCTTTCTGCAGCTCATGAAGTGAATCTAAGTCATGATTATTATTAATCATGGCTTCTTTTAGATCAGGTACGCTATATACTTTGTCCGGGTACCAATGACCATTTTGCCGTGAGTAGGCTTGAATATGATCTACCTCTCGATACTTCTTAATTGCAATGCCTTTAGTATGTAAAGCATGAAGACTTATCAACTCAGGTAAGTTATCTCCCCATTTATCATAAGCAATTACTCTTGTCGGATTAGATACACTTAATTGTTTACCAGTAGTGCTAATAAGATTTTCTACTTGACGAGCATCTTGGGTCCACTTTCGTAATAAATCAATTGAGAAATTAGCTAATTGGGTTCGATCTTTAAGGATTTCTTGGTTTTGTCGTTCATCGCTAATATGGCGTTTTTGACTAATTGAAGTATCAACATTAAGAGCCTTTCGCAAGTGGTTAATTGCTGGAATATGATCAAAATATTCCGTTAGCTGTTTTCTTAGTTTTGGATTAAAAGCGGTAAATTGAACAGTCTTATAGTCGTCCTGGTTATGATTCAAATTACCTCTTAGACCGCACTGTTCGTAAGTATATACTTCAAACGCCCGAGCAAAAGCCTCAGAAGGGGTACTGAAGTATTCCAATTCTTTACTATTAACTCCCATTGCTTTTAGATTATCAGTATATTTCTGCAAGATATTAGCAAAATCTGGTTGTAAAGATAAAGTAGGAGCTTCAACAAAATTTTGTGGTTTCCGATAATCGAGGCTTAAATTTTTCCTTGATCCCAATTGATGATCTAAATAGTGACCATACTCATGGATAAATGAAGAAAAACTAGCTTCTTCTTTCTTATTTTCCTGGCGATCAGCATAAATTTCACTAGGCTTCCGGAAGTCAACAATAATGGTGTTAAGCATTGGTACATACATTCCAGCCGCTTTGTGATTACCTAACTTGCGTAATCGTAATACTGGCTGTTCCTTGTTTTCTGGCATTTTAGCCATCAGCCGCATCGCTTCATCTTCAAATTTTTTAAACAGGGCCAAATCAACATCATTATCTAATTCAATCTTATTAAAATACTGATGTAGGACTGTCTTATCCATAATTTGTTGGGTTGCCTTATTAATATTTTTCTTGGTTTCCCATGATTTAGCATGAACCTCTTTACCTAACTCGTGTTCATAACGCTGTTGACGAACAATATTATAGGTATTCTGTAGGTATTTATTAACAAAATTTAGTACATAAGTATCTCTCCTGTGAATTCCGTAAGAACGTTCACTGAATTTACGGTCAAGGCCATATTCAGCAACGAATTCTGGATGATTCTTAAGAAATTCATTAGCTAACTTCCTAAAGTTGTCATCTCCTGGTTTAGTGGCTTTAAGAAATTCATCATGATTTAATGTACCGATTAAATCCGGTTTAAAAAGAAATTCCCACTTTTTGCCACTATAAGTATGCTTAACAAATTTTTGCATTTGCGAGATAAATATGCCTCGAGGCTCATCAAATTCAGCCTTTGCCATTGTGTCAAATTGCCAATTCTGATACATATCCTTCAATAATTTAGCATAACCAACGGTGTAATTTAGATTACCAGTATACCAACTCACACCATCATTATTCCTATGCTTCCATTGATCACCTTGAGTACTCCAAGACTTATTATCCATATCCAAAGCCATATATTTGGTTCTGGTCTTGCCTTGTTCATCTTTGACTTGAAGTTCAAAGATATCCTTTCCTTTGGCACTACTACCAATCTTACTTTCACCGAGGGTCGTTCGTTTAACCGTAAGGACTTCATTTTCTAAGTGTGATAATTCTAAATAGTTTTTGATTGAATCAGTAATATCATTTTCTGACCAGTCACCATTTTTGTAGATGTAATTAGCAACCTTTCTAAAGGTAGTAAATGGTGTATCATTTTCTGTAATTGTCAGCGAACTTTGACGAGTTATGCCAAATTTCTTTTTCATTAAAGTCGTTAAAGGATTTTGAACCTCGCTCATTACTCTAGCCTACCCTTCACTTTCTTTTTTACCCTTCTCATAGAGAAAGTTTTGATGATCTTTGGTAATCCCTAATACCATGTACTTTCGCAGTGACGTACCTACTTCACTTCTAAACTTAATTTTGAATTTTTCTCGATTTTTGCTCGTGAGGACCACCCCTTCAGCAACCCCACTGCTAATCTTGGTAATGATTCCCAGATCAAACTGTCTGTTTTTACCCTCCATTTACACTTTGTGCACTCCTTTCAAGTGGTTTCTTAGGCAAAATATATTAAAAGAGTACGTGGGGCAACTTTCGCCATAATAAAAAAGACTGCATTTTGGCAGTCTTTTCTTCTAATTAATGTTTTTTCTTACAAAATCCGATAGCACCAATAATCATTAGCAAGCCTGCAAATGAAAGTATTAATCCAGTTTTTTGATTATTACCAGTTTGTGGTAGTTCTTGAACTGTGTAGTTGTCATTTCCAAAAAGCCGTTCCTGCAGGTTATCAGTATTCAATCCAGAATTAGCCTTCATGGACTGAACAACTGAACTAGATAAGACTGTTGATTGAGACAGCGAATTACTATTAAAAGAACCACTAGAACTTGTAGAGTCACTAACAGCAATTGATTGACTTTCTAAGGTACTGATCGAGGCGGTTAATGATTTTTACAGAAAAAATCCTCCTGTAATTATGTTTACAAGAGGAAATTTAATTAGTTTATTTTTTTATGCAACATTTGCCATAATTAAATTCTGTATTTTTTACCAAAACTAAGTGAGCCAATTGCTAACAACAAGCCCATAAATCCAGTTGCTAATGCTGTTTCGTTATCATTACCGGTATGTGGTAGCTCTTGTTGCGGTTCAATTTTTGGCTGAGTTGCCACAACTGGTTGAGAAACTTGTGATATTTGAACTTTTGGAGTATATGCAGCTGGTTCCTGAGAAGTTTGTGGGTTAACTGTTGGTTTGGTTGCTAACTTATGATAGCTAATCGTAACCTCGCTATCTTTTGATTCAGGAGTAACCAACAAAGAATCCACCTTATCAGATGTTGCTTCATACCCAGCAATAGTTTGAGGTGTATAGCTATCGAATTGATATTTACCATTATGATCCCAACTACCCCAAGTAGTCTTACCAGTAACTAAATCCTTAATACCGTGACGAGTAAAGGTAACCTGTTGTACTACTGGTTTGTCTGTTTCACCAGGTAGCTCAAGTTTGATCGTTCGCTTGACAGTCTTTGATTGACTTACAGTTTGAATATCATGATCACTGTTATCAAAATGATAGTTACCCTTTTCATCCTGTTTCCAGTCCATCCAAGTTTCACTCTTTTTAGTAATTACTTCTTGAACTAATACTTTTTGTTGATGATCAATACTTTTTTCAAGATGATTTTGTGATAACATGCACGCAACAAAAAGCATTACACTAAGAATAGATGTACTAACTGCTATATTTTCAGCTTTTGAATTTTCCTGCTGCTCCTGTTGCAAAATCATGAGTAAAAAAGCTAAACCTATAGCAGTAATCAAAAAAAGAAAAATCAATCCTATAAGAATTAGATTATAATAACCATAATCATGCAGTCTATTTACTAATGTCATTACTTCTTGGTCACTCATCTTTACTACCTCGGCTTCACTTCTTCGATAAAGTTATCTAACTGTTTCTTACTGTACCGATGCCATGAATATTTGGGTACCAATCTAACTGCTTCTTCTAATTGCTTTAAGCTTTTTGCCGTGTAGTGATTGGGAAGAAGCTGTTTTTTATTAATATACTTGGCAGCTCGTCTCCGACTATATTTTCTAACCATGTAATTGTTTTCCCTCTTTCTTCACTTTATATATTGATTTTCAAGTTCAAGATACCTAATTTATTTTTCTATGCAATCTTTGCCATAAAAAAAGAGCCTGCTTTTTCTGTAGGCTCTTTTTATCTTTCTTCTCTCCGCCGTTCCTTCTCATCTTCACGTTCAAGATCATCATCTTTATCCAGACGTTCACGTAATGCTCGTTTGGAACGATATTTAGAACTTGATTTTGAAGATTCAATTAAATTACTTAGACTACGAGTAATTCCTTGTGCCAAGACAGCTGATTTCTTTGGCGGTTCTCGTTTGGTTGATTTTTTACTCGGTAACTCTTTATCAAATAAGTGTTTATCCAGGTAATCAATGATTGGTCTATTTGGATGATTTGCCGGATCTTCAATTCTTAAGTAAATCTTCTTTAATTCCTGAAATAGCGGACCATTCACTCTTTTTCTTTCATCCAGCGGTAAGTTATTATTCTCATGAATTTGCCCTTTGAGCTGCAGCACCTTTATTTCATCTTGATACTGATTTAATAGCTGTTTTAAATCAGAAGTAATATATTTAATTCCTGGATCCTTCCGATTACTTTTTAGCAGCTGTTGCTCTTTTTTTAGCTGGTCCAATCGTTTGCTAATTCTATCGGGAGTAGCTTTCTCTATTGATAGTCTCTTAACATCTTGATATTTGCCTCTTAGAACGCTTTGCAGCTTCTTTTCCTGTTGAGTTAGTCCCTTCTGCGGTTTCTTCTCAATCTTTAACAATACCTGTCGCTCTTGATAGTAACGAATGAATGGTGATAACTTGGTTAATTCACCTAGGCTATATAAACCATCGATCTTTTTAGTTAGATCGTCTACTTGTTGATCCAGGTTGTAGATCTTCAAGTAATACCGTCGAAGCCCTAGGCGCATTCTGATCTCCCTAGCAACATCAGAAGAGCCATCCATACCCTTTAATGCCGTTTCTTCGGCCTTCATAATTCTTTTATTTAATTCCGGCCCTTGTTCTTTCAGAATCTGCAACCGGTCTTTTTTGTATAGTTTTCTCTTTGACTCATAGTCCCTAAGATTAGCAAATAATAAGTTTACCAATTGATCTCTGAGCTTATCGTCTCGCGGCTGAACAGTATCCTTAATGTTATTACCGTAACTTACTTTAGCTACCTCATCTAATTGCTGTGAACTATTCGTATAGAACGCATAGGAATTGCTTAATTGATGATCAAGTAGATAATCAACTAAATCATAAGCTAATTCTCTTGATTCTTTAAAATCAACACTATGATTGGAAGCTCGCCATTTCCGTTTATCCTTGTAATCAGGCAACGTTTGTTGAAGATTGACTAATAGCTTCTCTAAATGTTGATCTTGCTTTATTAACCGACTTTCCAAGTTCTTCATTACGCCCTTGTGATAATCTAATGATTTCTCCAGGGCAATCGTTCTGGTCCGGCTCTCCTCGTTAGCCAGTTCATGATGCAGAATTGATTTTAATTTACGAATAGATTTGGTGTGGAACATTCCCTTAGGTTCCCCATTCTCCTTTAACGGTCGGGTATTTTTCTTTTGGCTAATTGCCAAGTGAACATGGACGTGATTAGTGTTTAAGTGAATATCGCCCCACCAAAAGGTCTGAGGATTATCTAGTCCTTCTGCCTTAAGATAATCGGGCATAGCATTCATAACGGCCGTTTTGATTGCTTTCTGGTTAACGGAGCCATCAGCATTCATTAATCCAGATTTTTCAATAAACTCAGGACTAAAACTAATAACGCCCGCCCAAAGTAATGATTTGTTCTTTTGCGCTTGCTTTAAGTTGTTGATTAACTCTTGATGTTGCTTTTCACTTAACTCATAACTTCCCTGAGCAAAGGTTGGATAATCACCTTTTTCTTCGTTTGTCAGGTCATCTTCCATCTTAGTAGCTGCTTTACGATCTGTGTAACCTAAGTACCCCTTAAAGTTTTTACCAACGTCCGGATCATTTTGAACATTTCTTTCTCTTTGTAAATCGTTCTCTTGTTCTGGAGAAACCGCATTTTCCCGTTCCATATACCCAAGATAACGAACCCCGTTAGCAACCCGAAATTCTTGCGTATAGATAATATCTGGAGAATCTTCACCAGTCTTAGTAAATAGTCCCATTTATTTTTTCTCCTAATTAAGTCTTTATTACTTAATTAAAAGAGTTATGTGTTTTACACAAGATTCGCCAAAAAAGAGCTACTCCTTATTGAAGTAACTCCTTAATTTTAGTTTTTCTAATATCAGAAATAATTTGATACTCTCTTGTCCCATCATTAGGTAATTCACGATATTTATTAATATCCAAGTCTGAATTTAGTATCCGACTTTCACTCCATTTTGATAGTTTATCGACTGGAATATTGGAAATCTTTTGAATTGCCTTGCAGCGGGCCATTCCATAGGTCTTTTTATAAACCACCATATTACCTAATTCTGATAAGTAATGCCTAGCTAGATATTTAGTGACCTTACCGCAGAAACTAATTGGTTCATACAAGTAAAGTTTATTTGCTTGGCTAACTCTTAACATCAAATTAATATGATCAAGCTGAATATCATGCTCTATATCATAAACAGAAGCTACAACCACTTGTTTATAGTCTTTATAACGATCATAAAGAATCGAATTTATCCTGATAACCACACCAATTAGTTTAATATCGCTTCCCACATATGGTGCTAATGCTAGTCGGTCTTCAAACTGGTGCTCCATTAAATTTCACCTCTATTCTGGAAACCGAATGTTTGATACATAATGATTATTCACATAAACAATGACCCAATTCCGTATTAATAGTTGAATTAACTGATCATAGCAGTTATTAATCTTTTTCGTGTTACTTGGCAACTGGTACTTCTGGATCATCGGTTGTACCTTTTGCATTGTTACTGACTTGCTATCTATCTCAGATCCCATTTCTAGGCGGCCATCATCGAAAACAGTAGACACAATTAAAGTTTGTATGATACTTTTTGGATCCAAAATTCCTTTGGCAGTTAGCTTTGGAAAATAACGTAACACACGTTCGTAAGTTACTTCTTTATGTCGCCATGCAAGTTTGTCTTGATTACCGAGATTGCTAAACCAATCTTTATAGTTATTATTACGATTATTAATTTTTGCCTGAATAATTATTTTTTCTCTTCTCTGTTTAGCTAATTGCACTTCCTGTACTCGTTTCTTCTGTTCTTCTTTAATCTTCCATGCCTGGTCATTAAGATACCATTCAGTAATTTTCAGAAGCTTTTCACGATCTCTATCATAAAGTGGAAGCTTAACCTGGTAAAAACTCTGAATATACCGAATTTGAGGTTTGCTAAAAATATCTTTTAATAAATTCTTTTGGACACATAATTCATAAGCACCTGTTGGAAATAATTCACCGTATTCTATATTCTGTAATATCTCATCAATTCCGAGGTCAATTTTATGATAACCATTCTTAATCTCGTTAATTACTTCAGGTGATATTCCTGCTTCTTGCTTCAGATGATTAATGCCAAATTTATACTTTTTGTGATTATCTTTTGAAACACAGTAATATAAATACTTAACATGTTTCCCACACTCGCATTTTAGTGGTGAAGCACTAGGATTGTGCTTATCAAAATCTGTGAACTCATCATAGCCAACAAATTCAAAATCACCGCCTTCTTCATTGATTTTCGTTAATAGCTTTGAGTTTACTTGATATTTTTTAAATTCTTCCAGTACTTTCTTTTGTTCAGGCGTTAATTGATTAAATATTTTTTGACGCTGGTTTTCTGTTAAGTGCTTGTTATTATTAAAATGTTCAATGCTCGTCTGATATCCTGTATGTGAAATTATCTTACCCATAACTACCCCTTCTTTCTTACCGTAACTATTACATTTACTTCAGCAAATTCAACATTTGCCAAAATAAAAAGATGACCGCAAAAACGATCATCCTTTATTTACTTATTAATAAAAAAGTCCATCTCGATACTTGGAGACAAACTTCTACTTTTTGAGGGACCGCTTGTTATTTCTAAAGCCACTGTAAGCCTCATATACACCATTTAAAACAATGCCAAGCCCAATAATCATGATAATAAAAAGGCCCCATTTTGCAAATGCAGTTCCTATATCATTTGTATTTAACAACTTATTAAATCCATCTACTAACGAAAGTGAACCGAGCGCCATCAGAAATACTCCACCCATGATCTTGATTGGTGAAGATTCATCACCATACTTATCAGCAAAGATAACTGCTCCAATAATAATTATGAGCATAACAAAAAGTAGTATAACACCTAGTAATCCTTCTAAACTTGTATTTGACATTTTTATCATCTCATCCTTTCTTTACTAGTTTTTGATTTTCTTCTAAGAACTTTAATATACCCGAAGTAAGACAGTCATAATCATCAACATCATATTTCAAGTGATATAAAGTCTTTTCTTTTAGTGCATTGCTTTCCAATTTAGAACTATCCCATTTGGAATCACCCTCAGCTAAATAACAATTAAACTTATATTGACGTAACAAAATTTCATCTTGGTCAAAATCATAATCCTTCTTAGCATTAATTCCTTCTGCTGCTTTGGCAGCAAAATTCTTTGCTAAAGTCAAATCACAAGTAATTCCAATTGTAGTTGATACTTCTGAATCATATTCTCCTTTTATATGCACAACTACATAAACAAATTCTTCCATATTTTCCCTCCAATTAGTACTTTTTAGATATTCCTTATTGATTAAACTTTTGACTCAAAGCTTCTCTCACGTTCTGAGGAGTTTTTTGGTATTTTCTTGAGTTTATATATGTGCCCTGAACAGCTAACCGATTAGCTCCAGTTGCATCACAAGTAATTAAAGTGACTTGTTTTTTATTAGTGTTCTTGACTAAATCAACTCGATACTTGGAAACAAATTTCTTGGAAGTAATCTTATAAGTATAAACATTCTTCATATCGGTTAAATAAATCTTCTGACCAACTTTTGCTCGATAGTATAAAGGGCTAAATAAAACCTTAGGGCCTAGATTACTCATGTTATGACCAGCTAATGCATAGTTACCCTTCCCCATCTCCATATTATTTCTAAAGGTTCCTGCTGCAAATGCCAAATTAGTATTATTAATCCCCTTAGCAATTGGTAAATTAATACCATCATCAGGAACACATATTTGACCAACAATCGGAATATTTTTAGCATTAACCCTTGCTCTTGCAATCTGAGCAAGAGTTAATCTTTTTACCGAAGCATAATCATTCTTACCATTGTTTTTATTTGCATTTTGAATAGTAGAACGATTAATAATTGGCTGGTAAGAACGAACAAGATAATTAGTGATTGGCTTATTAAAAACTAAGAAGTTTGCAACTAATGATAGAAGAATATAAGTAGTAATCCTAATCCATTTTTGCTTCCAGATTATCTTCAATTTTGAATCTTTTTTTGAATTTAAAATCAAAATTCTTCACCTACTTTAGAATTACTCTTCCGTGACGATCTCGAAGCTTTAAGACAAATGCAGGATGTAATTTATCGTCTGGTTTTAGCGGTGGATAATCGTGCCGTAGAGTACTCTCAGAGAAATCCAATAGCCCAGATATTTGGTTGTTATTTAAACCAAAGTTCTTGTAATAAGTTACGACCAGTCTAACCGCATCTCGTTGTGATAAACTCCGGTAAGTTTTTTTAGTAATCCCAAGCATTTCTCTTATCTTGGCAAGTTGTTTTCGTTCCTTAAAGATTAACCGACCTGATACTTCTAAAGAACCATCATCAACATAATTTCCTGGTGAAGTTTCATCGCCAACATGTTGATACCATAACGGATCAGTTTTATAAAGTTCATGCAGAGCCTCATAAAAGCCATCGATCTTTTTTAGATTTTTCATAAAAGCCCCTTCCCTTTTTTAGACAACTTTTTGAACAACTCTTGATTATCTTGTTTAACCAAATTAGCTAGTGCAGCATAAATTTCATTTTGAGCATTCCCAGCATGATACATTGAATCTAACTTCTCGTAGCTTCGCATATCACGACGAACTATACTTTGGTTAGTATCCATTAACAAGTAGAAAATCATATTAAGTAAGTCTCGATTACCATGTTCCAATTTAATTACTTCTTTATTCCGATCAGCAACTTTTTTATTAATTAACTGTTTCTTAAAATCAGAGTACATCAGCTTAGGATCATCACTCCATTTTTGAATCAAAATTGATAGATAGTCCCCTAAAAGTTGATTAGCTAGTCCCGATTTTGTCCTGATATTTTCATCCATTAAGTACGTATTGCTTTTTAAAAAAGCAAACAATTGATTCACTTTTTCAGCATTAGTAGCATTTAATCTAATCATTGAGTTTTGAGTCATTGGTATTCTCCTTTGCTTTTAAAATTTCCTCAGCTTCTTTGTTAAAATCATCATCCAATCCTGCCTGTTCATAAAGCAAAGATTTTATTTGATTAAGCGACAAAGAATTAGCCACTAAGAGTTCTTTAACGTCGTTTAAAAATTCAGCAAGCCGACGATTTTGATCAATCATATTTGGTAATAACTCTGATACTCTTTGCTCATGTAAATATGATTGAATAATGTTTTGGATAAGTTCTTTTTTTGAAATTTTTTCTGACTTCGCCATATGTTGTAAATCAAGACTATCAGTCTCATCTAACTCAATGTGTGTTGAAACTTTTTTACTTTTATTTACCAAGATAATTCCCTCATTTTTACTTATAATTTATCGACATTCACTGCCAATATATTTAATGATTTAATAACAAGAAAAATTGAACAAGGTATAATAACCTACTCTCTACTTAATATTGATGAATGAGCATAAGGGGAAACTGTCATCGGCAAGCCGACGACCCGCCAACGGCGGGGTTTCCCAAAGGCCCTAAATTTTATCGGCTGTCGCCTATTTGTTTACTGCTGTATACATTTGTTTACATATTATGTTTACGTTTGTATACAAATGTTTACGTTTGTATCAGTGCCTACATTCCAGTTTGATTACGTAACAAATTCAAATTAGTAATGTATTTATGGAAAAAGGTAATCAATTGTTGAAACATAATAAACAAATAAAAGACAAAGAAGATTGCACAAAGAGGTACAAGAAATTCAGTAACAAAACTAACAAAACCAGGGACCGTTAATTCATGAATAGACTGACGAATTCTTTGTTGATTTTCTTGGTCATAATCATGTTTCAAGTAACCAAATAATTCGGAAGTATTGGCAAAACCAAATCGACGATTTGGTAGCTTAAATTGGCTTCTGGTAATTTTGTTTGGCTTCTTAGCATGATAATTTCTTAAACGTAATTTGCAAATAATGCCACAATCAATTTTTACTTTTCCGTTCTTCTTGTACTTTGAAACAGGAACATTTATTAATGCGCCAAACAAGTCGTTTTTCATTCAATTCAAATGTTGAAGTATGCATTGCTTTTTGCAAGTCCTTTGGTAATTGAAACCACTTCTTTTTACCATTTGCTAACCTAACTTGTACCCAATAATAGGTACGTTTCCCTGTTGCTTTTGCAACTTTTAATTCATATAAGGCCCGATCTCTAAAGGGAAGTTCTCTTATATCAATTTGCGATTTACCATCCATTTATATCTCACCTCATACCCATTAATGAATAATCGTTTTTATCATGAAACATAAACAAAAAAGAAAGAAAAGAATTAAACCCGAACCAATCACTATAAATAAATCTTCAAAAAGAATTACAGGTATTTGCTTCTTTCTCTCTTTCTTTTTCTCCAATTCTCTAAAATTTTCCTGTCTGATTATCAAAACTAATTTTCTCCTTTAGTCATTATCAAATTGATAGTGACCATTCCGAATATCATGAATTTGTTTTTGATAAAGTTTAATTTGTTCTTGCTTCTTTTCGTTATCCTTATTCAGTCGAGTGATCTCATTTTCTTGTTCTTGGAAATCACTTTGATAATCTTGAATCTTGCTACTATCAGTTTCCTTGTTAGTAGAATATTGACTTTGTTTGTTGATCTGATCGATAGCAACTTGATCGGCCTTGGCCTGCTTAATATCAGAATCAATACTTGAATTATTTTGTTTAATTTTCTTCTTTAATCGAGCAATCTGTGTCTCAATATCTTCAATCATGTAATCAGCTTGGCTCCGTTTTGCTAGCTTATTATTAACAAATTTTTCGTCTTCATTGATAATAAAATTGAAATAATTTGGACCAGCACCATTAGCCTTAGCTGAAGATGATTTACTACTTGCTGTACTCATTGAATCTTCATCATCAGTATCGTCACCAGTATCAATTGATGAAGCTTTTGTACTAGCCTGAGTGTTAATTACTCTAAGTTGAATAGCACGATAACCAGGCTTTAAATCATTCAGAAGCAGGACGTAATCATTATTAGTCAAAGCAATTTTTTGAACTGGAATTTTCTTTTTTCCATAAGCCTGAGCCTTAAATTTTACATTATCAGGATCCAATGGCTTTGAGTCAGTACTGCTTGCGTGCATTTTTACAACCATGAAATCCTTTTTAGAGTTATATTCACGAGAAGTAATTGCCATTGCTGCTTGACTATTTTGTCCTAAAGTTTGTGGTTCATTTAATCTAGTACTCTCAAACTTTGAATGCATTGGAGCAGATATTCGAGCATCAACAAAAATAAATGTCATAACAAAAAGAAAGGCTGCCACAATGAGCAACTTTGACTTTAATAAGTTTTCTTGATGCCAAGAACTAAATGGTTTAACAATGTGATAACGAATCCAATTAAACAAAAGCGAAAGGTATTTCCATAGCCATTTAATGAATTGTATTAATAGGTTCATTTGACGATCTCCTTGGTCTATTTAACAAAAGGAATAGCTTGTAAATTACGATAAATTGCTTTAACTTGCGTCTTATTATTTCCAGCATATTGATAAGATGGTACCCCATTTTCATTCTTAATAACTTGAGGTTGTCCATTTTTTAGAATCATAAAAGTTGGTGTTTGCGTAACCTTATATTTATCAAATAATTTCTGATCATCTTTGTTCTGATATTCCACAAACATTACCTTATGTTGCTTTGAGGAGTCACCAGCAACGTTCTTTAACATTGCGTCTAATTCTCCTTGCTTGGAACTTTTATTAGCTGTAAAAGCTACCTTATGGCAATCAGGACAGGTCTTAGAATAAAACATTACCACCACCGGTTCATTAGAAGCCATCATAGCTTGCTGCTGACTTGTCGAAGTCCTATGCAGGTGTGTTACATGAATCCAACCCCAAAGAACTAATACGAGCACGAGAATGGCAATTGAGCTATTAATAATTAGTTTCCTTTGATGAATACGCTCTGGATCATACTTTGAATTATTCATTAATTTTGTTCCTCCTTAGCATTTAAATAAAACTTGATAGATTCCAATAATCGTTTCAATGTAGTCGCCTTTAATAGCACCGCACTTTTCCCTAATTGAATATCACAAAAGTCATTTGAATCTTCTTTAATAGCAAGAACACAATTATCTATAGTCGTCAATGACCTATTAAATGCATTAATCACGATAAAATACTTAAAGCCATCTTGAACAACTCCTAACGATAATGAATCTTTAGTTTCTGGTAACTCATTTAGCAATATCACCGTTTTTTCAAGAAATACTTTCATTGGTAACAATGTTGAAGATGGATCTTCAAGATCCTTTATATAACGATGTAATTCCATATCCATTTGGCCTATCCATTCTGAATAAGTCTTTAAGAATCTAACAATGACTTGATTAATTTCTTTCTCATCAACTGGTCCATGACCAAAGTTTATTTTTTTCATTCTATAAAAATCTAAATCAGTAAATCTATCAGGATTCATGTGTTCTACTAGACCAGGTTCATTTTCCTTTCCAGTCAAATTATTTAATTGAGCTTGTAAACTATAAAGATGATTTGTTAAGTCATCAAGATTAGCTAATAACTCGTCCTGACTTTGGACTATGGATTCTTTTTCTGCTTTAGAATTTTTATTAAACATTTTTCTATTTTCTCCTTCTTATTCAATTGTCTTTTTGACTCTGTACTAATTTCCAAGTAGCCTGCCATAATATACTCATAAATAGAGCTATACAAAAGAGTAATAATGACTGGTAAACTGCAGGTACTACCATTACTAAAAAGCAAAAAGAAATCGTTCCTAACCAAAAGAAAATACCAATTACTCTTCTCCACCTCAGAATGGATTTACTAATAAATTGCTTATTATCTTTAGCTGCTCGTATCTCTTTATCTATTACACCGAGAGAATTTATGTATCTCGTTTCTGCAATGACCATTAATATAAAACCAACAATCCACATATTTACTTCCTCTATTTACTATCCTTCATTACTATTTGTTTATTGACTTTTTATCTTTACTTTGGCTAGTATTTTCCAAACTATCTGCCACGAAACGGCAATAAGGATCGTTGAGGACAGCATAATTAGAGGTATATATTTACTTGGAATGATGAGTACAACAATTGCAGCACTGATACCAGCTAAGAGGTTTATATTATTAATTAAGTCTAAGACTATAATGATTTGCTTATTGAGTAGTTGCTTGTGTCGTTTTAATAATCTAAGTAGTTTACTAAAAGAATCCACATACCCTGCTTCAGCAATTGCTATCAATATAAGACTAAGAATCCACATACCTTACTTCCCCTTTACTTATTCCAGCCTTTTATCTTTTCAATTGCCAAATATAGTGGTTTATCTAAATTACCAATGGAATGATAAGCTTCTAAAACTGCTTCTCTTTTTGCATACATAATTCAATGTTTAGCCTCGAAATCTTTAACTGTCTCAATAACAGCTTTATCCCAGTCAATAGCAACCTGTGGATCCTTTTGCATTTTTTCAATCTCGTCTAACGTATATTGACCAATGAAATCACTCGCATTTTCAGGCATACCAACCAGAACTACATATTTTTCAGGTGATGCCTTGACTATTTCATAATCCTTAATTGCTTCAATTTTCTGCTCAATCAAGAACGTATATATGGCTTGTAAATCCTTTACAGTGAAAACGCTAGCTCTCTCTTTTGTGGTTGTAGTAACAAAAGGACCAACTTTCCCATCACTATTAATATACCTAGCAATAGAAGCCTCAACATTATTGTCTACTGCTTTTAGATATCCGTCTCTAACGTATCTATCTTTCAAAAAGTATTTTTGAGAATCATCATTAGAAACAAAAAGCTTAGTAGTTTCACTATTATTAACAGGATTGCCTGAGACGTTTGCTTCTTTCTTAAAACGCATCTCATAAGGCGTATTCAAGAATGAACTGGTAGCTGTCAAAATCTTGAATAGTGTTTGAGCATCTTCAGCATTTATATACCAAGAACCAAATAGTTTATTAAAATCACCAAAATGAGCTTCGTCCATATTACTTTTCTTATCAAAATCAACAAGAGTTCCAAAATAACCACCACTGGATTCAAACAAATCAACCGATATTTTTGACGTCCAATGCTTACGCACCTTAAATGACATAAAATCACAAATAACGAACTGCTCCACGTATTGCTTATATTCTCTATAATTCATCCTCATTAGCTCCTTAAATTCTTTCCTCTGCTGGGGTATTAACTAGTTTTCCAATAATTACAAGTACTTGCTGTAACTCCTGCCATGCTGTCTTACCAATTTGATTGCCCTCTTCAAACGGCATGGTAAACAAGGTTATGGCATGCCCATTGTGGTAACTACAATCAAAGTTGAGAACGATAAAGTTACTTACTTTCTCAATAACTGTTAAATGAGGATTGCTACCACTGTGATCTTCAACTGTCAGTAGTGCCTTCCAATATTTCGTTCTGTCTATCTCATCAATTGCTTCATTAATTTTCATTTTTTCCTCCATTTAGTGAAATACATTGCCGATTATCTTTAGGTCTTTAGCCGGATACTGATAAACCGGAACGAACTTCCCGTGATCAAAGTAAACCGTTCTCTCGTCACTGCTTAACTCTTTAATCTGCACAATATCGCCTTCATAGATTGGCTTACCAACGCAATCATGAACTCCGGTATATTGCATCAGTTCATGATTCTTGCGAGCTCCTACCCAATTTTCAGTATCGTCAGATGGTTCAAAGTCAAAGACCGTTGAAGTATCACCATCTACCCGATGAGAATAAGAAAAATCTGTCTGTAACTGATCAAATTTTCTAAATTTAATAACTTTCAAATTAAATCCCTCTCATTTATTTTTATTAAGGAGTAGTTAGTGGCTGACAAAAGCCAATTATCATGACAACAAACGTAAGAATACCAACTAAGATAATCAAGAACTTAACTACTTGGTAACCCAAGATATTCTTGCGTTCATCATCAACCGAGTTTTCTTCACTACCCCAGTTTCCTTTAATTTGCTTTTCTAAGTCTCTGTGTCGTTGAACTTCCCTACTTGGTCGTGAATGAATAATCATTGGTTTGCCCTCCTAAGCTTTACGGTGACCAATGACACTACCATTGTTTTCTGCTAAGTGAAGCTCAGCTAATTTAATAATTTCGGCATCAGTCACTCGTCCAGGAAGTCGCTTAACAAAATCAATCATCTTTAACGGCATACCATTGTCCTGACGAAGGGAATTAAAATAAGTCCCCATACTTTCTTCTGAAATACCAGCCAAATGATGGTAGATCCTTGGTTCTACACTAACCACGCGAATTAAACCTTTTGGATCACTGCAGACCGCTAAAAAGCTTTGTCGATCTTGCTTGCTTTTCGCTCGCTTGGTTATCTCCATTGCTTGATAGAAATCTGGTTGCTTACTCTTTTCGAGGAAGAAGAATAAATCATGTTCTTCCAAGCCATCTGCATTCACAAATTTACCTTTGACAAACATTCTTACCCTCTTTTCCTCAGCTCATCATTAAAGTTGCCCTTAACAACGTTTCCTGAGCCAGCTTTCACTTTCTTTCCTACTTCAGCACGAAGCTGCTTTGATTTGTTTTCTAGCAAGTCTGCCACATCTAATAGTCCAGCTTGGCTTAGTTCTTCGTGAGATAAGAGCTGAACATCAGAAGATAACTCCTGCACATCTAATTGGCGGTTAATTGCCTGTTTCCACTGTGAAGTGATAGAAACTACCTTCTGGTATGACTTTCGATGAGTTTCATGTTGATCCTTCTTGGAAGCCATTTGCTGACTCATTGAGTTAATCTGCTTAACTAACGCTTCATTCTGCTTTTCTAGTTTCTTGATTTGCCGCTCATATTCAGCAATATCATCTTTATTAGGCGCTTGACTAATTGCAGACTCTAGCTCCTCAATCTGCTTTTCCTTAGCGACTAATTTACTCCGGCTTTGCTGCACTTCATCAGCTAATTCGTCATAGTCATCAGGTGGAACAATTACTGCCTCAGGCTGGCTTTTATGCTCTTCCTCCAGCTTCAATTCCAGGTGATGCCGTTGACTATTAGCATCGTCTAATTGAGTAGCTAAATCGGCTCGTTGCCCTTCAGAATTAGCTAATTGATTGCTTAATCGCTGGTTTTCGGCTTGTAGTGACTTAATTTTTTCGTCTTGATCTTGCTGTGTCTTGCGGTTCTTGGAGATATCGTTCAGCATTTTTTGCCAGATTGGACTCTCTCGAACTTCTTCACTGGTGTGTAGCAAAATTTCTTCTTTTTCTGGTTCAAGATTACCTGTTCCAATTTTTTCTTGGACCTTTTGCGGCAAACTCATGAAATTCTCTAGCATAACTTCTTCATCAGGTGCGTTCTTCGCTTTAATTCTGAAGTAACCATTGGCCACATTAATAGCTCGGTAAGCCGCTGAACGAGATAAATTATGAGCATTGACCCATTTTTCAAAAGTGATTCCATCACGGACTCCTGGTCGTTTAACTAAGTCACGAACCTGACGCAATAACGCCCCAAACTTAATTACAAAATCACGTTCATAGTCTCCCCATTGTGCTTCAATCTTCAGGAAATCATTGCGATCCTGAGCAGATAAGCGGTTGTAAAAATTATCAAGTGGTTCTGAAAGCTCTTTATGTTCAGCGTTATTAACTGGTACTTGATTCTTCTTCATTTCGATCCCCCCTCGTATCGTCCAAATAAGTCAAACAGTGTTTCTGCATAAATTTCTGCCAAGCTTTGTTCCCTCGTCGACTAAGTTTCTTAGGTCGTAACTGACTATCAGGAGCTTTATTAAACCGCGGTACCCAGTCATAGTTAAATCGTTCAACAATCACGATCGACTGCCACCTTGGACCGTATAGCGTCTGTCCTTCGTACTTCCAAGTTGATCCTGGAGCCATTCGCTGAAAGGTGCTTGCTGACGGAATGATCAAGTAATACGGCTTCTGATTTACATATTTAGCGTGAACAAAATAGAATTTAACTACTGGTACCATCTTTATTACGCTCCTTGGCTTCTATTTGTTGTAAAGAAAGCATCTAACTTAGACCAGATGAATTTCTGTAAGTCGACTTCTGGTAACCCACCATCAAACTCACATTGCGCTAATTTGCTTGCTTTAACCGGAACAAACAAAAATGGTTTCCCGTAGTTAAAAGATAACCGGCCAATGTAGATATATTGATCATCAGCTGAAACAATTAACTTATCATTTTTCTTGAGCGCTTTAACTAGTTCGTTGGTTGTCATTATGTTGTTTCTCATTTCTTTCAATCTTGTGTCTTACTGAAAAAAGCCCACAACAGATATATCCGCCCAAAAATGATAAAGAGATGATTGCATATAAGCCTAGCCACATCATTTTTATTCACTCTCCTTCTCAAAAATATCCAGCCATTCATCTTTAGCTGGCAAAATAAACGTGCAGTCATTGCCGTAAATTTTGATTTCCCGATGCTCGCCTTGCCCATTAACACTCAAAATAATTGCTTGATGATCAGTTAGCGGTTGAATAAGCGTGAAATTATCACGTTTAATATCAAAGTGATTCTCCTTAGCTAATCTTTTTGCAACAGCAATAAGTCTGCTATTAGCCTGATCTAAACAAAACTCTTTCATGTGGTACTTCCTCCTGCTAGTTTTTTTGCTTTATATTCTGCTAGTCGTTTGTGAAGCGCTGCTAAGGACTGAGGACTCGATTTTTTTAGCTCAGCCGGAGTCGGGTCCTTATAAAGCCAATCTGGAGTGTGTTCAATCACCTTTCGCTTCTTGTAAGTAGGTGTTGCTTTTTTTCTCGTTTCTGGTTTAGTTACACCTTGAGTTAAGCAACGATTCAAAATCGAATTTAAGAATCCCCACGATGGGTGATCGTATCGGGTCTCCCGTTTAGCAACGCTAATTGCGTATAAAACAACCTCTTTGCCTAATTTGTGAACGTAAAAAGCTAATTGCGCCCGGTCTGCAGGGGTTAGTTTTATGCCGACTTCAACCGCTTTGGCGTAACAAGCCTGGGTTAGCGGATCAAGCTCATCTTTGCTAGATGAGTTCTTGGTACCGACATTAGACACTCCTAAACCATCTTTGCTAGACGGTTCAGCAACAGTTGGCACTGTTGACTTATTTTTACCAGTTCTTTGCGAGGACTGATTAAGATTGTCTTTGTCTGCAGTATCCGCTTGTGTGGCAGTCTTCACGTTATTTTGCCGATAATTGCTAAATACCTTTGCTAGGTAGGAGCCAGCACTGCTTGCTTGCTTCACTTTCCATTTAGCGTAATTAAAAGCATGTAGAACAACATCAAGACCAAATTCAAATACCCACTGGCTTATTTGCTTTTCAACGAACTCAGAAGGTTTACCCCAGATATCGTTCCAGAGATTATATGCTTTAGAGACGCCTTCGGGGTCATCAAGAGAATGTTCCGACTGATTCTTTGCAAGAACTTTTTCATCGGAGGGCAATGCTTTGCTAGCATGCTTACTACTACTTACTGAGTAATTAGTGCTATGAGTAATTAGTAGTGGGACGTTTACCAACATTGGAAAACGTGACATAGGTTTTTGATAAATTGCACCTATGTTTGAAAACGTGACATAGGTTTTTGGCTCAAAATAAGCCAATGTCACAAAATCAAACATAGGTTTTTGAACCCATAACCAGTAATTATTAACTTGACTTTTCTTAGCTGATTTTCTTTGCCTTTTTGCTTTAACTGAATTATCACCAAGGGTTCCGGTATCATCTAATATCCAGTCACCCGATGTTAACTGTCCTTTTTCATTACGTACTCGGCTTCGTTTTAGATAGCCATATTTTTCAAGCTGATTTAATGCTTTTCGCAGCTTGGTTCTTCCAGAAGCCGACCGTCCAACAATATCAATCTCATTAAATGACCAATCATCAGGTAAGTGCCATAAAAGTTGAAAAGTTCCCATGGCTTCCAATTCCAATCTTCGATCATCATATGGAACATTACTCACAGTTGAGTAACCTTGATGTTTTCGATGCTTAATCCTTGCCATAAGTTGCACCTACTTTATTGGACATAATTTCCAAGCAGAATTAGCTTGAGAGTTAGTAATTAGATGGTGTTGTTCTAATTCACTAAGTACTTTTAAGTTATGCTCAGGGGTATCACTCGACCTGTTATTAACATCTTCTACACTAAATTCCGTTTGTTTTCGACAAAGTAAAAAGTTATATAAACCAATTGCATCAAGAGTTAGTCCTTCTTCAAATACTCGATTGGGAATTCGTGTACGATTCGTACTAACTGATTTATGCTTGATTTTTATAATTCTTGGCACATTATCACTCCTCATCCTAAAGACTATTAGCGATACCCAGTAGAACCTTTTTCAAGTAACGAGGGCTTAAATTTGTAGCAGTAATTGCTGTCAAGATTAAAAGTTCTTCTAATGAAAGCTTATTTTGATTTTGATCACGAGCAATAACTAGACTGTTAGCCTCATTCCCGGCTTCAGCATTTTTTAATATTGCAGACATCAAAATTTCTGCATCAACATACCCTTTAGAAAGTACATAATTCTTACCGCCTTCAGCGTGAGCTACTAAGAAATAGGCTTGAAAATCAGAATAGTCTAATTCATTTCGAACCCGTTTCACAGTGTTTTCGTTTTCTCGTGAAATGTTGTTATCCATACAAATACTCCCTTAAATTTTTGACTTAATTTCTTTCAGTGGATAGTTAGCAACTAAATGACTTGCTAACCAAACAATCAGTTCGTTGGTTGAGAAGAACGACTTGCATAAGCTTTTAATGTATTCTTCATGCCATTTACCGGCAGGGTAGACATAAGCCCAATATAAGCAGTCGATTCGACTAGGATTAGCGTCTAGTTCAATCAGCCAACCATTGTCTTGGTAGCTTTTCAAAATACCGCTGGCTTGCTCTAAGGTTAATTTCTCTGCAGTCATAGAAATCATTCCTTTCTCTTTAGAATTACTGGTTTTTATCGTCGCTTCGTAAAATCGAATGCTGTTTCATGATGATCCAGCCATTCACAGAACTCCCTAGCCTTAAAATGCCAAGGACTGTTTTTAGCGGGTCCTTTTTGAACGATACCTTCTTGCTTTAATCGCTCAATTTCGTTGCTATATCGAGGATTAGCAAGGATATTATCCAGAATCCATTGACGATTAACACCAAGCTTTTCTTGAACATCTTTAATCGACCACATTTTCCCCATCAACGCCTGATCTTCCAAATCACGTAAAGTAGCTTTAGAAATCAAAATAACGTCTTCAGGAAATTGAACTTTAATTCCATTAGGTAATTGCATTTCTTGCATTTAGGTCACCTCCAAAATTAACCGTTCTTATTTTTGTCCTGTTTTCCTTACTTCTGGAGTAAAAAAATAATCGCCTATTTCGCCAGTAGTAATATCTAATGCATTAGCGATTGCTAAAATTTCTTCTTGCTTAAAAGAAGAGCGATGAATTAGCTTGGCATTAAGCGTTACACGCTCTATATTAGTATCGCTTGCCAACTGAGTTTGACTATAACGGTAATCTTTCATTCGGTTAAATAATTTTGAATAGTCAAACAGAATTCTTGTCATAAATAAATACCTCCAATTATTTGTCGTGTTTTCCTTACTGCTAATGATAAATCATTTGATATTTAAATCAACAGTTTTTGTAAAGTTTTCCTTACTATTTATGTAAATAAAACAATTTATATGGTAATATACTGTTAAGATCACATGTTTAAGGAGTAATAAAATTGGTAGAAAAGGTAGCACAATTCAAGGACAGACTTAGATTAGCTATTGATAAGTCTGGTCTCTCCCAAGCTGCCGTCGCTAGGAAAGCTGGGATTAGAAGACAAATTATCTCTGATTATCTAAAGGGAAAATATGAAGCCAAGCAAGAAAATATTTACCGTTTGGCTAAAGCATTAGACGTTAATGAAGCTTGGTTAATGGGGCTTAGTGACAGTAAAGTAAATTCAAATACTACTAGCGATAATACTAAAGCAAATGGTAATGTTGATGAAGAAAAAATTGATGAGATTGTTGCAGGTATGCGATCATTTGGGGGAAAAGAAATTTCAGAAGCCCAAAAAGCTGCCTTAAAAGCATCTATAAAAGGTATCTTGAAAGGCATGGACAATTAATCAATAAGGCGGTGATTCTATGTATAACGCTCAAATGAATGACGTAGTTGATTGGTTACTTGAACTATGTAAGAATCTTAATATAAAAGTTATGTTATCCCCTTCATGGCTTAACAATTGGCCTTCTCGTTCCCTTGCTAGTCTTAGACTTATTTATTACAATCCTAACTGGAATCCACGTTATGAATTACCAATATCACTTGCTCATGAAATGGGCCATGTAATTACTAAATCACCGGATTATAATCAACTTAACGCTGAAGCATTTAATCTTAAGATTGAAGATGCTGCCGATGTAATTGCTATTCAGTTAATACTAAAGTATATTAATCTTCATGATTTACGTTTTGAAACGGAAATGCAACTGGCCGAAGCATTTGCTATTCCTGATTACATGCTCCATGACCTAGACTTGGTGGTAAAACATCAAGCACAAATAAACCTGTTACCTAACTCGACCAAGCTCTTTAATGACGGCCGTTTTTCTTTGAGTTTCTAACCGAACGTATGTTTATTAAGGAGGCAATTAAATGTCAATTAAACAATTAAAATCTGGCAAATGGCAAGTAACAGTTACTTGGTATGACAGCTCAAAAAAAAGGCACTTCAAACGTAAGTCATTCCGTCTCAAGACGGAAGCCTTACAATATGAAGCGCAAATGCAAATTGATAAATCTAAGAATATGTTATCAACCCGGGGAAATGAACCATTCCCTGATTACTTTTGGAAATGGTTTGAAACCTATAAAGAAGCCAATGTTGCTGATCGTACTTATAATACATATTTAAATGCTTATCACAACCTAAAGAAATACTTAGATGGTGTCCCAATAGCCCAGATGGATCGTCGTTTATACCGTAAATTTATTGCGGATTTTGGTAAGTCTCATGCTAAATCGACAGTTAGAAAATACAATACCCTGTATCATGCTTGTATTAAAGATGCAATCTATGATGGTGACGTCAAAAGAGATTTTATCAGAAATACTGATATTGTTTATGACGCATCACGTACAAAGCACATCGAGTATCTAAATATTAAAGAAATGCAACACTTAACTGATTACTTGGAGAATTCATTGAATCCACGTTATACGTCTAAGTACATGATTATAACTGCATTATTTACCGGTGCTCGTCTTGGAGAAATTCAAGGCTTGAAATGGAAAGATATAGATTTTGCTCACCATACCATCACGATCAATCGTGCCTGGTTAGAAACAAAGAATATTTTCAAATCAACTAAAAATGAATCCTCAAAACGAATCATCCGGGTTAATGAAAAGCTTTTAAGAATTTTAAGTCAACTAAAAAAAGAGAATACTCAACCCGAAGATCAAGTATTCCTCCAACAATTTAATACCATTCCCTCATCATCAGCAGTTAATAAAGTCTTACGCAAGGTATTAAAAGAATTAAATATTGAGAAAAAGGGATTTCACTTTCACAGCTTACGCCATACTCATGTAGCATTCTTGCTCGCCCATCATATCGATCTATATATTATTGCTAAACGGCTCGGTCACGCTGATATAACAACCACTAGTAAGGTCTACTCATACTTAATCGACGAGTATCGAGTTCGTTCCGATGATGAAATTGAAAAAATCCTAAATAACGTTGATTCAGAATCTAAATAAGGAGCAACCTATGAATAACATTCAGTTAAATCGACTAATTAATGAAACTAACACTAAAATTAAACACTATTATGAACACTATTCTTCTTCCATTAACTTATGGGTTACCAAGTCTGTAATTGATCCGCACTATGTTATCTGTGTAGAACTTGTTCATGATTTTGGTGGTGCAATTACTTCTTTTGAAATTTTATCCAGAGATACTAATGAACTAGATCCCGAAGAGTTTTTAAAGGTTATTAACCAACTTCACCAGTCATGGCCACATATGCCAATTCTTTTTCATGATTTTCCCAAAAAGCTAATTAATAGCTTGCGAGACAAGTTTGGCAGCTTCATCATTAGAGATGATGTTGTAATTAATAAGAACTACTAACTAATGCACAACAACCAACAATTGTAAATCACATATTTGTATGATATTATAATTACGTGTTAAGTATTGATTGACAGGGATCATCACTGATGTTCCCTGTTTTTTTGTATTATCCATAGTTCTAAATTGCTAGGTTAGAATTATTTAATGTAATTCGCAATTACTAAAAAAACATATTATGTTATGCAACATAATATGTTTTGACATAAGCTATACATTATATAACATATTATAAGATGATAAATTAATTGGCATTCTGGAAAACACATTCATATTATTTTATATAATGTAATTCAGAAGTATCAATTGATTTAATATTATGTTATATAACTTATTTCACATTTTATTAATCTTTATTTATGTTATTTAATGTAATTTGACTTTATATGAAATGAGTTTAGCATTTAATTATATTAAATAAACCATTCTATAATTGTTATAATTTTATATTACATTATTTAACATATTTAACTAGTATAGTGATTAATATTATTGTAAGAAATTTATGTTAATTAATGTATTCTGTAAATTGAATACGCCTATTTTATGTTAATTAACATAATTAATTTTAGTAGATAACTAAGAACTTTAATTAGTTTTCATTTGAACCACAACAGAATATGTTGTCATTACGATTATTATAAACTGATAGATATTAACATGATTAAACTGAATCATAAGGTCTAAGCAAATTGAAATTACAAGTAAGTTAGAAATCATGCTCAAACATTTTAATCCCAATTTTTTATATTTAATCCCAATGATATACGATATTAATGAAATTAGCATTAAGATTAATTGTGCAAAAAGCGAAATAATATAAGTCATATTCTTTTAACTCCTTTATAAGTAATAACAGAGCAGCAACCATAATTAGGTTAGCTGCTTTTTTAATACTTCCGTCCTTTATTTTGAAATACTTCCTCACTATTAATAAATACTTTGTTTACAGCAATAACTCCATCTTCATTAAAGCCAATTTCTTTAATTGCAACTATTCCAGCAACTACATCCTTAAATATATTACTATCCTCAGTACCTTGTTTTAGATATTGGACGTTACCTGTATCTAAGGCTTTTTTTGTTTGAGCGATAGAACTACCGTACCCATTAAGACTCCCAATAGATGAAACTAAGTGGGCTAATTTGGTATTGTCCATCGGCTTACCTCCTTGCTCTGTTTATTAATGAGACTTTCCGAAACCATGGTTTAAGAAATTATCAGGAAGTTCCTGTCCTTTTACCTGCCTCTTTGGTTTAGGTAGCCGTTCAAAATTAGATCCATAAACTTGTTGCACAGCACTTGTATATTCATCCATAGACTGACCAAAAGTACCAATCAGGTACCCTGGTTGCCGCTTATATTCGTTAAGTCCTCTAATATAAAACAATCTATTTTCATCACGGATAATAAAGGGCATGAGTCGATTACGACATCGCTCTTTGAATAATAAGATTCTCCCTACACGACCGTTTCCATCGCTGAAAGGGTGAATTGTTTCAAACTGATAATGAAATTTAGCATAATCTTCCATTTTTAAATGTTTTGAGGATTCCCAAGTATCAATCAGTTTTTGAAGATCCTGTTTAACATTATCTGCAGTTGAGGTCTCTGTATCACCAACTCGGTCATTACGAATAATGTTGTTAATCTTCTTGAATCCACCAACAACCTTTAATGGGTTATCTTCATCAGAGGTGCCCTTTTTTAAGATTCCCTGCAATTTAGCTATATAGTCTAAAGTCAATGGCTCATCAACCGTATTCAACATATAGTTAAATAGCTTAAAGTGATTCTCCGTTTCAATTTGATCATCTTTACGAATAATTTGATCCTTTTCAGCTAAAAAGGCATTTTCATGGTAAATTTGATCGGTCTGAGCTTCTGTGATCGTTGAACCTTCCATATGGTTACTATTATAAGAAAATTGCACCTGTGACCAATCATAAAGAGCTGATGAGGTTTTGGAATCTCTTTCCAACTGTAACGCATAAGCAACATTAATCTTACTAGAATCCATATAAATCTCCTTTTTACTTTGTTCTATACTTCTTTGCTAGATAATAAATATTTTTCCAAAATTCAGCATCAGATTTTTCTTTAGAAACATTAACTTTTTGCTTAATCACTTCAAGTGGAACTTTGGTAATGATACTTTTTGCATTTTCTAAAAGTAAATCTTCTTTTTCCATAACAAAAACACCTTGAATAATTTAGTGACCGATTATTTTTAGCTTAGTAGTGGATTTATATTAAATAATATAATTTAGCAATGCATTACTATTTAATTTATATAACATAAATCGTTAGTAATAAGTGAAGTGATTATATTTATCTTATATTATATAAAGTATTTACGCATTTATCTGGCATTTAAAATAAATTATATAATATAGTATACGTATATATACATTTGTTTTAATTTATTTAATATAATTTGAATTAAATAAATTATTGCTAACATATATTATTTAATTTAATTATGATTAAAAAAGCTTTTATCGTGAAGAATTGATAAGTCGATCTTGTCTTCATCGTTGTCTGATTTTTCTGAGTTGCTTTTTTCAGATTCTAATGATTTCTTATTACTATCTTCACTATCAAGATCCGGATCGCTGAGCTTACTAAGATCAATATCTAATGGCTCAGAGTCAAAATCGCTATTTTCTTGCATTGCTTTAGATTGCCCTTCTAAGTGTTCATTACTAGAAGGAATATCGTTATCTTTTTTTTCTGAATTATCAACGATTGAAAGTTCATTTAAATACTTATTTCTTCTACCACTTAACCAGGCTAATCTTAGAGGTAAATCGCTAGTGCCAAATTGAGCTATTAAGTCAGTGATTAATAAACCAATTGAGCTGCTTAGATTATCCTGGGCTTCAATCCACTCTAAGACCGGGCCTTCATTGTAGAGTGAGCTTGATCGTTGTTGCTTTTCTGTTGTCTGAACCTTTGAATAGCTTTCCTGAGTACCAATATTAGCTTTGTCTTTTAATTCTTTATCTGTAGTGGCATAACTTTCAGCGATAGCTAATGGATAATCCTTAATTCCGTATTCTTCAATTTTTAAGATAATCCCATTATTAATGGATACTCCAGCATTATCCTGATTGTTAAACCATTCATCTATGACTTTATTTTTAGGTAAGTAGAGTGATCTTGATCTAGTTTTTATGTTTTTTCTTTTCTTTGCCATTTTTATTACTCCTAACAACAATAGGTTATCTCTATTATTGTAGCAGATAACCTATTGTTCTTATATATTAAGCTAGTTTAAGGCTTTCTGAACGATAGAAAGTCCGCCAAGATTCATTACCTGAGCATAGGGCTTTGGAATCCAAATAACTGGTACTTCAGCACCACCCTTAAATAATTTTAGTTTGTTGCTTAAGTCATTTAATAATGCTGTGTCAGCAAGCGAAATTGAACCGCCCCCATAGACAAATACTAGATTTAATTGCGAACCAATTTGTCGAATAACTGAAGAGGTCTGTTTAACAATCTGTTCATTAAATGGAATAGCATTATCCGTGATTGCTTGCTTAACAATCTCTTTATTATTACTAAAAAAGTCATCTGTATCAGAGCTTAAATACTCTTGGATTTGAGAAATATTTTCAAAGTTAAGGCTTTTCGTTTGTAGATATAATCTTGCCTTCTCTAAAACATTATCAAATCCTTGCATCAGTGAGGTAGAAACGTTCAGGTTAGTGGTTCCATTAACAATAGCTGTCCATTCAGTAGTTCCTCCACCAATATCAATTCCAAGTACGTTCTGAATCAACTTTTCAAGAATCTCTGGGGTTAATGAGTTAGCTACCTTTGGATAGCGCTTTTTAAGTTGATTAATAATGAATTGACCTAATTGCTTATTGATATTATTGCTAATCATTAATTGGGCCATCTCACCTTCTAGTCCAACATATACGTGATTAAATTTAATTTGCACAACAATAGGATCTTTGAAGTTGTGGAAAGTAACCACGTGAGTAGCATTCAGATACCGATCACGGTACTTATCAATTTTGCCTGGTTGTTTTCCTTCCAAAATCGGTAAAGCAGTAGTCATATTGACATTAACTTTTAATGGATCGTTTAATCCTTCACCTTTCTTATAAGCTTTTTTTACCCGGTTACCAGCAATTAGACTTAGAGTCAATAAAGCCGTCAAATCAACATCAGACTTCCCTGATAAGTCGTTTAAATCAAATGAAGTTAGGGGAAGACCACTTGCAGCAGCACTATTTCCTACAATGAAACGTCGATTTTCACTATTTTCACTAACTGCATTACTTGAAATTGAAACATCCATATGGTTAAGAAAGTCATTCATATAGCTTTCTTTATCTTCTTCATTCTCAAATGAGATTGGAGCAGTAGAATCCTGTGGCCCCTTAAAAGCAATAACAGATGGCATCTTGAAGAATTCATCATCAAGATAAGCCTTCATACTGTCATTTCCCGCATCATTTGAAAAATGTAAAATTTCATTAGTGCTATAATTCTCTGTCATTATAATTACCTCTTCTTTATCAAATTAAATATTAGCAGTTATGTTCTTTAACTATTTGAAATCCAAATAAATGCCCTTTCCGTCATCAGACATATGAAAATCCATGTTTGAATATTTTCTATTCAAAGCATTTACAAGGGTCTTAAGCAAAAAGCTAATTACGGTATGATCCCCAGCAGACAGCTCCTTAATATAATGATTTAAATTTTTCTGATTAATATAAATTCTCTTGGCAATATCTGACCAAGGAATAAGAAAACCAATATTATGGTCAAGATATGATTTCTTCTGAAGGTTAGAAAGATAGTCATACAATGAGGATCTGGTGAAAAAAAGAAACTTTGTTTTAGTATTATCATCAAAATTCATCACTGCATTAAAGATTTCTTTTCTTTCTTTATTAAGATAAATCTTATTAAAATCAAGCTCATCCGAATACATTAAAATACCCTCTTTCTAGTACTTTCAATAAATATTTAGCACAAGTAACACCAATGACAAAGAAATACCAGTGATAAAAGTATATAGAAAAACGTAAAAAATGAAGTCAATGAAAGTATTAAGTATTGATTGAATCATCACAACCGCTCCTTTGTATATAGATTATATTAATTAATTTAATTTACAATTATATTCTAACATCTCATTTTGCTTTGTCAATGTATTTTATATTATTTAATACATTTTGCATATAGAGAATTATAAAAAAGACGCTGACTGAAAACTGTCATCGCCCAACTCTAATATTCAGCAAATAAAAAAAACACTGAACAAAGTCAGTGTCATAAAAGATGGATATTTTTAATTGATATGTCTAATTAGAGTGCTAGTGCTTTTTTATTGATTGCTGTAGCTAATTGTTTTCGTACATCATCAACTACCTCTTCCTTTGCCTTCTTACCAGCAACAGAATTTAGGTTGAATGCATTTAAAATTGAACCCTTCACAAACCCGTCATATTCAATATTAATATCAGAGTATTGGTTGTCATCTTCATGATGCCATTCAATTGATTCGGTTTTTCCATCAATCTCAAAGTCAAAGCCACCATCTACATCAAACTCATATGGAATATCTACTTCATTAATCTTCTCCATATAGTAACAACTCCTTTCTGTATATGTTCATTATACCCTCTGAAGTGTGTTGATTTTTTTGCTACAACCATAAAAAGATTATCATTTAATGGACTAATCTAAGGGAAAATTAATTCTTAGTTACTTTCTTTGTCGCACCATTAATACCGACAATAATTAATAATTTCCTCATCTAATAAATACCTTACGATTAATAACAGCTAATTGACTTTGAGTAAGTTCTTGATTTAATATCTTACCTAATTTTCTTTTCTTGCTTATATTATTTGTATCAATTATTTCCTTATTTAATTCTGTAACAGATAAATGTTTTTTTGATTTCATGGCTATGTTTCCTCCTTCATCAGATATATCATTTTGATTCCTATTTATATTAAATAGCAGTTTGATACAAATAGTTACCATAATAAAAAATTCCACAAGCATTGATTTAACAATGTTTATGGAACTAAAATTATCCAATGATAAGTACTAACCAAAATTAGTTTATCTTCAAACATAAACTAACATAAATGGCTTACGTAATCAATATATCTTTTAATATTACTCTCAATAGCCTCTTTGTCTAACTTACACTCATTACTATTCCACTTACTCCAAAAGTAATTATAGCAAAACCTATTAGAATTGGGTTTGCTAGCCAAATAAGGATCAAGAGAATTATTATGATATTAGAACCCAAGCATAAATAAAACCAGAGTGTATTTAATGGTTCATCAGAATAGTCATTTTTATTTATATATACGTGAATAGTAATCAAAACAATCCCAATAAGGATAAAAAAAGCTCCCCATTTTAATAATGATATTGCTAAATCATTATTTTGTTCAACAACATTAATAGCTTTTTGAATAAGGCTTTCATTTTTATATTTCTCATTAAGTGACCTATTTGATAAGTAAAGCCAAACCAGATAAGGAATAGCTGCAACTAGGTAGGCTGCCTCTGACCATAAATACTTTTTTACTGTGTAAGTCATTATTTTAGCCTCCTTCGTTGACGTAGCTTAACTAAATAATCCTTTCTGTCGTGAATCTTTTTGTTTCTCAATTTTTGTTGTTTCTTTTCTAATTGATTCTGTTTTGTTTTTATCCGTTCTTCCTTTATTTCTAAAAGCCAATTCAAATTTTTTTGATGTGAATAAGCAACATAGGTAAGTAAAATGAATATTAGCGATACCGCCCATTTGGTATAAAGAGTTGCTTGTTTAGCATACTCCACTAAAATTTTTCCCTTAAGATGGTTAATTGAAACAAATTTAAGCACATTATATAAAAATTTATATAAAGTATCACCATGATTAAAAAATATTGCAATTAACAGAGCAACTCCAGCTCCTATCCAAACTTTAGCACTATCTGTTTTTATGTTTAAATAGGTACAGAGATTATTAAGTTCATCAATTGTTAAATTACCATATTTATCCAAAACATGTTGCTTTTGTTTTAGAACTTTTTGTATTGACTTATCTTTATTGTTCTTCATGTTTACCTTTGTGTTGCTTTATTTCATAAAAAATAATCGAAATCATTATTGATAAGACTAATAGAAAAAGTGTTATTAAAATACTTGATAAAATATTTTGAACTAAACTACCAAAATCACCTAAAAATGCTAATAAAAGCAAAATAATTATTGTTTCCAAAACTGCTAATATTTTCCAGAATAAGTGCATCCATGGTTTTATAGCCCTTAATTGATCCATATTCTTCACCTCATAACATCATAACTAATTATATTATACATTGAATACTTATTATTAAATACTAGGTTAAAAACTAAAAAGGTATCAATTTTATCCTTTTTTGGTGCACTTTGTGCACTTTTTTAACACCATAAGTGCACACCAGGTGCACCATTAAAGCGTCAACTTAGTATAACATAGTACAACCAATCATAATAAAAAAGTTCCACAAACACTGATTTAACAATGTTTGTGGAACTAGGTTTCTTAATTGAGAACTAGAACCAAATTGGCATTAAACGGAGAAGGAGGGATTCGAACCCTCGCACCGCTCTCGCGATCTACACCCTTAGCAGGGGCGCCTCTTCAGCCACTTGAGTACTTCTCCAAATGGGCCTAAATGGACTTGAACCATCGACCTCACGCTTATCAGGCGTGCGCTCTAAACCAGCTGAGCTATAGGCCCATATAAAAGCGGGTAACGAGAATCGAACTCGCGACAACAGCTTGGAAGGCTGTGGTTTTACCACTGAACTATACCCGCATAATATTAAGTTAAATGGCGCGGGACGGAATCGAACCGCCGACACACGGAGCTTCAATCCGTTGCTCTACCAACTGAGCTACCGAGCCAAAAACGGTCCGTACGAGACTCGAACTCGTGATCTCATCCGTGACAGGGATGCGTCCTAAACCAACTAGACCAACGGACCAACAATTGCGGGGGCTGGATTTGAACCAACGACCTCCGGGTTATGAGCCCGACGAGCTACCAGACTGCTCTACCCCGCGATAATAAAAGGAGGATGAGGGATTCGAACCCTCGCGTCGCTCTCACGGCCTAGCGGTTTTCAAGACCGCCCCCTTCAGCCACTTGGGTAATCCTCCATAATGTAAATAATAACAATCCATCACAGATAGTTGATGGACCTTGTAGGACTCGAACCTACGACCGGGCGGTTATGAGCCGCTTGCTCTAACCAACTGAGCTAAAGGTCCAAAACAGCCAGTCAATCGCGGCGGGGGGGATCGAACCCTCGACCTCCCGGGTATGAACCGGACGCTCTAGCCAGCTGAGCTACACCGCGAAAACCTAATAGATTAAATATTAGAATTAAATCGGGAAAACAGGATTCGAACCTGCGACCCCCTGGTCCCAAACCAGGTGCTCTACCAAGCTGAGCTATTTCCCGAAAAATGCACCCAGAAGGAGTCGAACCTTCAACCTTCTGATTCGTAGTCAGACACTCTATCCAATTGCGCTATGGGTGCATAAAAAGTGCCGAGGACCGGGATCGAACCGGTACGGTTATCACTAACCGCGGGATTTTAAGTCCCGTGCGTCTGCCAATTCCGCCACCCCGGCATTATAGAATTGACAAAGCGGAAGACGGGATTCGAACCCGCGACCCCCACCATGGCAAGGTGATGTTCTACCACTGAACTACTTCCGCATATATAAGTGCCGACTAGAGGATTCGAACCTCCGACCCTCTGTTTACAAGACAGATGCTCTGCCAACTGAGCTAAGTCGGCGTACACTTTTTTTATTATACCAAACCGTTACCTATTTGGCAATGAGCCGTGGCGGTCTCGAACCGCCGACCCTCTGATTAAAAGTCAGATGCTCTACCAACTGAGCTAACGGCTCATGAGCTTAATGCTCAATGGAGGATACAGGGCTCGAACCTGTGACCTCCTGCTTGTAAGGCAGATGCTCTCCCAACTGAGCTAATCCTCCATAATAGCGTGGCAACGTCCTATCCTCGCAGGGAGCGATCCCCCAACTACTTTTGGCGTGTTGAAGCTTAACTTCTGTGTTCGGCATGGGAACAGGTGTATCCTTCAAGCCATCATCACCACACTTACCCTTTGCGGGTTCGAGCTTGCGCTCTCAAAACTAAACAATATCGCTCTTCTTCCAAACCTTACCGCTTAACTTGGTTAAGTCCTCGACCGATTAGTAATGGTCCGCTCCATGCCTCACGGCACTTCCACTTCCATCCTATCTACCACATCATCTTTGTGGGGTCTTACTTCCCGAAGGAATGGGAAATCTCATCTCGAGGCGAGTTTCACACTTAGATGCTTTCAGCGTTTATCTCGTCCATACATAGCTACCCAGCGGTGCTCCTGGCGGAACAACTGGTACACCAGCGGTATGTCCATCCCGGTCCTCTCGTACTAAGGACAGGTCCTCTCAAATTTCCTCCGCCCGCGACGGATAGGGACCGAACTGTCTCACGACGTTCTGAACCCAGCTCGCGTACCGCTTTAATGGGCGAACAGCCCAACCCTTGGGACCGACTACAGCCCCAGGATGCGATGAGCCGACATCGAGGTGCCAAACCTCCCCGTCGATGTGGACTCTTGGGGGAGATAAGCCTGTTATCCCCAGGGTAGCTTTTATCCGTTGAGCGATGGCCCTTCCATGCGGAACCACCGGATCACTAAGCCCGACTTTCGTCCCTGCTCGACCTGTCTGTCTCGCAGTCAAGCTCGCTTGTGCCTTTACACTCTGCGAATGATTTCCAACCATTCTGAGCGAACCTTTGGGCGCCTCCGTTACCTTTTGGGAGGCGACCGCCCCAGTCAAACTGCCCACCTGACACTGTCTCCCAGCACGTTCAGTGCTGCGGGTTAGAGTGGTCATAATGCAAGGGTAGTATCCCACCAACGCCTCCGTCGAAACTAGCGTTCCGACTTCTATGGCTCCTACCTATCCTGTACAAGCAGTACAAACACTCAATATCAAGCTACAGTAAAGCTCCATGGGGTCTTTCCGTCCTGTCGCGGGTACCCTGCATCTTCACAGGGATTTCAATTTCACCGAGTCTCTCGTTGAGACAGCGCCCAGATCGTTACGCCTTTCGTGCGGGTCGGAACTTACCCGACAAGGAATTTCGCTACCTTAGGACCGTTATAGTTACGGCCGCCGTTTACTGGGGCTTCAATTCAGAGCTTCGCCGAAGCTAACCCTTCCTTTTAACCTTCCAGCACCGGGCAGGCGTCAGCCCCTATACTTCATCTTACGATTTTGCAGAAACCTGTGTTTTTGATAAACAGTCGCCTGGGCCTATTCACTGCGGCTGGTCTTGCGACCAGCACCCCTTCTCCCGAAGTTACGGGGTCATTTTGCCGAGTTCCTTAACGAGAGTTCACTCGCTCACCTTAGGATTCTCTCCTCGACTACCTGTGTCGGTTTGCGGTACGGGCAGTTAACGTGCTCCTTAGAAGCTTTTCTCGGCAGTGTGACATCGGCAACTTCGCTACTGTAATTTCGCTCCCCATCACAGCTTGTCAACCCGGATGTAAGCATTTGACTCACATCCTGACTTACTGCTTGGCCCCACTCTTCCAATCGTGAGGTTTGCTTAGCCTCCTGCGTCCCTCCATCGTCAAACGCAGTTAACTGGTACAGGAATCTCAACCTGTTATCCATCGCCTACGCCTCTCGGCCTCGGCTTAGGTCCCGACTTACCCTGGGAGGACGAGCCTTCCCCAGGAAACCTTAGTCATTCGGTGGACAGGATTCTCACCTGTCTTTCGCTACTCATACCGGCATTCTCACTTCTAAGCGCTCCACCAGTCCTCACGGTCTAGCTTCACCGCCCTTAGAACGCTCTCCTATCACGTGCACGTAGTGCACATCCACAGTTTCGGTAATATGCTTAGCCCCGGTACATTTTCGGCGCAGAATCACTCGACTAGTGAGCTATTACGCACTCTTTAAATGGTGGCTGCTTCTGAGCCAACATCCTAGTTGTCTATGCAACTCCACATCCTTTTCCACTTAGCATATATTTAGGGACCTTAACTGGTGATCTGGGCTGTTCCCCTTTACACGGTGGATCTTATCACTCATCGTGTGACTCCTGGGCATAAATCAATGGCATTCGGAGTTTATCTGAAGTTGGTAACCCATGACGGGCCCCTTGTTCAAACAGTAGCTCTACCTCCACGATTCTAATTCCCAAGGCTCCCCCTAAAGAGATTTCGGAGAGAACCAGCTATCTCCAAGTTCGTTTGGAATTTCACCGCTACCCACACCTCATCCCAGCCATTTTCAACTGACACGGGTTCGGTCCTCCAGTGCGCTTTACCGCACCTTCAACCTGGACATGGGTAGGTCACCTGGTTTCGGGTCTACAACTACATACTTCATACGCCCATTTCAGACTCGCTTTCGCTGCGGCTCCGGTTTTTCCACCTTAACCTTGCATGCAATCGTAACTCGCCGGTTCATTCTGCAAGAGGCACGCCGTCACCCATTAATGGGCTCCGACAGCTTGTAGGCACATGGTTTCAGGAACTATTTCACTCCCCTTCCGGGGTGCTTTTCACCTTTCCCTCAAGGTACTGGTTCACTATCGGTCACTAGGGAGTATTTAGCCTTGCGAGATGGTCCTCGCTGCTTCCGACGGGGTTTCACGTGTCCCGCCGTACTCAGGATCCTGAACTGAGAGAGTGCCGTTTCGTCTACTGGGCTTTCACCATCTCTGGCACAGCTTCCCAACTGTTTCGACTACGTCGCTCTTTGGTAACTCAAATGTTCAGTCCTACAACCCCAACGAGCAAGCTCGTTGGTTTGGGCTCTTCCCCGTTCGCTCGCCGCTACTGAGGGAATCGATTTTTCTTTCTCTTCCTGCAGCTACTGAGATGTTTCAGTTCACTGCGTCTACCGCTTGCTAGCTATAGATTCACTAGTCAAGCAACCAACGACTAAGTTGGTTGGGTTTCCCCATTCGGAAATCTCCGGATCAAAGCGTACTTACCGCTCCCCGAAGCATATCGGTGTTAGTCCCGTCCTTCATCGGCTCCTAGTACCAAGGCATTCACCATGCGCCCTTCATAACTTAACCTTGATAATCACTTCGTGATTATCCGATTAATTGAGTTAGCGATTATTTCTAAATAACTCAAAATAACGCGGTGTTCTCGGTTTGTTTTGTTAATTAATAAAGAAAATTGATATTATTTAGTTTTCAAAGTGCAAGCCTGAGAGTAAACCTCTCAAAACTAAACAAAGTTTCTTCGATGTGTAGGTTTCCGTTTTATTCCTTAGAAAGGAGGTGATCCAGCCGCAGGTTCTCCTACGGCTACCTTGTTACGACTTCACCCCAGTCATCTGCCCTGCCTTAGGCGGTTCCCTCCAAATGGTTAGGCCACCGACTTTGGGCATTGCAAACTTCCATGGTGTGACGGGCGGTGTGTACAAGGCCCGGGAACGTATTCACCGCGGCATGCTGATCCGCGATTACTAGCGATTCCGACTTCGTGTAGGCGAGTTGCAGCCTACAGTCCGAACTGAGAACGGCTTTAAGAGATTAGCTTACTCTCGCGAGTTCGCAACTCGTTGTACCGTCCATTGTAGCACGTGTGTAGCCCAGGTCATAAGGGGCATGATGATCTGACGTCGTCCCCACCTTCCTCCGGTTTGTCACCGGCAGTCTCACTAGAGTGCCCAACTGAATGCTGGCAACTAGTAACAAGGGTTGCGCTCGTTGCGGGACTTAACCCAACATCTCACGACACGAGCTGACGACGACCATGCACCACCTGTCATTGCGTCCCCGAAGGGAACGCCTAATCTCTTAGGTTAGCGCAAGATGTCAAGACCTGGTAAGGTTCTTCGCGTAGCTTCGAATTAAACCACATGCTCCACCGCTTGTGCGGGCCCCCGTCAATTCCTTTGAGTTTCAACCTTGCGGTCGTACTCCCCAGGCGGAGTGCTTAATGCGTTAGCTCCGGCACTGAAGGGCGGAAACCCTCCAACACCTAGCACTCATCGTTTACGGCATGGACTACCAGGGTATCTAATCCTGTTCGCTACCCATGCTTTCGAGCCTCAGCGTCAGTTGCAGACCAGACAGCCGCCTTCGCCACTGGTGTTCTTCCATATATCTACGCATTCCACCGCTACACATGGAGTTCCACTGTCCTCTTCTGCACTCAAGTCGCACGGTTTCCGATGCCCTTCTTCGGTTAAGCCGAAGGCTTTCACATCAGACCTAAGCAACCGCCTGCGCTCGCTTTACGCCCAATAAATCCGGATAACGCTTGCCACCTACGTATTACCGCGGCTGCTGGCACGTAGTTAGCCGTGACTTTCTGGTTGGATACCGTCACTGCGTGAACAGTTACTCTCACGCACGTTCTTCTCCAACAACAGAGCTTTACGAGCCGAAACCCTTCTTCACTCACGCGGTGTTGCTCCATCAGGCTTGCGCCCATTGTGGAAGATTCCCTACTGCTGCCTCCCGTAGGAGTATGGACCGTGTCTCAGTTCCATTGTGGCCGATCAGTCTCTCAACTCGGCTATGCATCATTGCCTTGGTAAGCCGTTACCTTACCAACTAGCTAATGCACCGCGGGCCCATCCTGAAGTGATAGCCGAAACCATCTTTGAAACGAAAACCATGTGGTTTTCGTTGTTATGCGGTATTAGCACCTGTTTCCAGATGTTATCCCCCGCTTCAGGGCAGGTTGCCCACGTGTTACTCACCCGTCCGCCGCTCACTGGTAATCCAACGTCAATTCAGTGCAAGCACGTCATATCAGTTGGGCCAATGCGCTCGACTTGCATGTATTAGGCACACCGCCGGCGTTCATCCTGAGCCAGGATCAAACTCTCATATAAAATATAAGAACTTGAATAGCTCTAATTCAAATTAATTAAGCGAATTGACTTCGCAAATGTTTTGCTTCAAATCGTAATGATTGAAGACCCTACACATTTGATTCGTCGAAACTTTGTTCAGTTTTCAAAGGTCTACCTTAGTCAGTAATAAGCGCTGACTAGCAAATTCATTATATCAAATGCTGTGTAAGATGTCAACAACTAATTTTAACTAGATGTTAACAACTTTTTTTAACAAGCAGCTTTTATAATATATCATGTCATCTTGCTTAAGTCAACAACTAATTTCAATCAACATTTGATAGAAATCATTGTCTCGCAGACAACGTTAATTACTATACCTTGTTCTTGATACTATGTCAATAGAAATTCTAAAAAACATTTAGCAATCTTTCCTCAATCATTATTAAGCTTTAACAAAGCCTTTAAATTGCACTTCACAAAGTTAACAACGGTTGATAAACTTACTAAGTATTGTGAATTTTTAAAAGGAGCTAGTCAATGATTTCAACATTAATTGATTTTGTTTTACATATTGATACTCACCTTATTCAGATTGTAAATAACTTTGGTGATTCTACTTACCTTATTCTCTTTGCGATCATCTTTATCGAAACTGGTGCAGTGATTCTGCCATTTCTACCTGGTGACTCACTACTATTTGCGGCAAGCGCTTTAGCTGCTAACGCACAATATCATCTTAATATTTGGATATTTGTCCTTGTCTTCCTTGCTGCTTGTCTTCTCGGTGATTCAATAAACTTCTATATTGGTCACCGAATCGGTAAGGGACTATCTAATCATTCATTATTCGGAAAGTTGATTGATAAAGATAGTCTTACAAAGGCTGAACAATTCTTTGAAAAGCACGGAGCTCCAGCAATCATTCTTGCTCGCTACATGCCAATAATTAGAACATTTGCTCCATTTGCAGCGGCTGGTTCTGGATTCCCTTACCGGAAATTTATTCGTTACAGCATTATTGGCTGTCTTTCATGGGTAACTATTTGCTGTGCAGCCGGTTATTTCTTTGGTAATCTACCATTCGTCCAGGAACACTTCTCGGTAATTATCATTGCCATCATTGTTGTTACACTAATACCTGCAGTGGTCAGCTACCTAAGATCTAAATTTACCGCTAAATAATTTTTGCCGATTATAAAACCGCAAATATCCAAGAATCGCAATTGTAATTATTAACCAAATGCCAAATAGTTTCAAAAAGAACGTCGGTGGCATCCCCATAATAATTGGGTCAGTCTGCGAATTAAAAATCCACTTGTTATCACTAAATAACAAGTAATGGAACAAAATAAACGTTCTTTCAAAGTCAATTGCTGTTAACCCACTAATTATTAACAATCCAAGACATAGATAATCAATAAGCGAAACCAACATTATTAGCTGGCTTCGCTTTTTTTCATGTTTGATTTTGCTAATAACTATTCCCCAACTGGTAAGACATACCCCTTCATTAATTATCAAGAAGCACCGTACCATTGAAAAATGTTCGCTTGCATTGCTACTAATTGGTAAATAGCGAAAAGTTAACTGATTAGCTATTGGGGACTGGAGATAAATTAGTAAGCGCCGATAATCACTCATAATTTCTCCCCAGCTTATCCCATCAACGGCAAATGGATGCAAGAAAATAATCGAGACGTTTGTCGTAATAATCACTGCAATAGAAGCCGCTGCTACAAAGTATACTAATACTTCCAGGATGCTCTTGATTTCTATTTTCATTACTCAACCTGCCAATCATCTAAACTATCAACTTGATGAGTTGGTTGAATGGCTTCCTTACTGACTTCTAATTTTGTAGATAGGCCTGAATATACTAATAAACTATCAATACCAAAATTAATTGCCGCTTTAATATCCGTATTGTAGTTATCTCCGACCATCACAACTTGTTCTTTGTTAAGGCCGCTTTTCTTTAGTGCCATCGCCATTATAATTTTTTCTGGCTTGCCAATCATGATTGGTCGCTTCTGAGTAGCATATTCTACTAATTTCACTAAAGAACCTGCCCCAGGAACCATCCCTCGCTGATTTGGCAAATTACTATCTGAGTTAGTTCCGATAAATGTTGCTCCTGCCCGAATTAATAAAACGGCAGTTGCCAACTTGTCATAAGTTACTTTTGAGTCTAAGCCTACAACCACATAGTCTGGTGACATATCTGTAATAGTAAAATGACGACTAATAAGCGCATTTCGTAGACCACTTTCACCAACTACGTAAACCCGGCGCTTATCCCCGGCGATTTGATCTAAATAATCAGCTGTTGCGAGCGCTGTCGTATAAACATTATCGCTGTTCACGTGAATATCGTGATTAGTAGTTAAGTTATCAGCAACAAACTCTGGTGACCTTGTACTATTATTTGTTACAAACAGTATCTGCTTACCTGCATCTTGAAGGCGACGAATGAACCTTGCCGCAGCTGGGATCCTCTTAGTTCCCTTATACATTGTCCCATCAAGATCGATAAAATACCCCTGATAATTATTTTTCATTTTGATTCCTCTTTACCCGTTGATGGATAACAAATTTTTGTTGGTGATTACCGACTTTAACCCGTTTTGCTGATTGGTGACGTCGCTTTCGTGGCTCTGGCTGGCTGAGTTTCCGCCGTCGCTCCCTAATTGCTGGAGAATGTTCTCTTCGGCGTCGGCGATTACGTCGTTTAGGCAGACGAACATCACAGTTTCGAACGATAAAATATGGGCAACCAAAATTACAATCTTCGTATAGGTAATCTTCAATCGTCTCAACCCCCTGATCAGGCCGAAACAGTGGATTATCCGGATCATAAAATCCCTTCAAGCGTAACTGATCGTAACCCCAATCGCCAACAATGTAGTCATACTTATTTAGGATATTACTAAATCGGTTGGCTAATTGTTTACCATCGAATCCTTCACGATAATTCTTTAATAATTTATATTGATGACCATTAAGGAGAAAATCATTCCCTGATTGCTCCTCATAATGATATAAATCAATCCGTTGTTCTTCACGTTGATCGATATACTCTTGAATTTTTGCGCGATTCAAACTTTTCACCTCGCTTTATTCTAAATTTAAAATTACTAATTACCATAATACCACGTTCTTAACGTCGCTTTGCAAAGTCATCCGTCTTACCATTAATCATTTTTTCAATTTGATCAAAGCTAAGGGGTGCACCAAATGGTACCTTTTCCGGCAATAAATAATCAAATTCAGGTGAGTCAATTCCGACATTAATGTTTTCCTTCGCCGGAACTGCATAATGATGAATATGACCATGAAGGTTAATAATTTGCGGTGCTATTCCCAACATTAGTGGGTAATGGGTTAAATAGTATTGACGATGATCGTATTTCAGCAATACGCCAACATCATGAAAAGTAAACTTTGGTTTTCCACTAAAAGAATAATTATTTTTAGCTAGGTATTTAAACAATCCCCTACTATCGTGATTTCCTTTGATTAAAACTAAATGACCATTTAACGAGTCAAGAATTTGAAAAATCTTTTCATACGCTTTTGCCTGAGGCTTAGCAAAATAAACTGCAATATCGCCAAGATGATAAACGGTATCATTCTCACTAACCCGTTCGTTCCAATTCTTAATAATCGTTTGATCCATTTGATCAACCGTCAGAAAGGGCCGTGGCGCGAAATTATCAATTCCTAATAAATGCTCATCTAAGAAGTGAGTATCAGCCGTAACAAATTGCATTCTCTTCACCCCTTATTTAAATAAAAATAAACCGATAGCTGGGACAAAAACACTCTCCCAACTATCGGTTTTTATAATAAATTACTTGCTTTGCTTCTTCAAGCGTTCAATATCACGAACAATCATTAATTCTTCGTTAGTTGGAATTAATAACGTCTTAATCTTAGCATCCGGTGTTGAAAGATCCCGTTCAACACCATGGCAATTATTCTTTTCCTGATCAATCTTAATTCCGAAGTATGCAAGCTTATCGGTAACCATCTTCCGAATTGGAACACTATTTTCACCAACACCGGCAGTGAAGACAATTGCATCTGCTCCGCCCATTTCTGCAATGTAGGCACCAACATAACGAACAATTCGGTTTACATAAATATCAATGGTCAATTGGGCACGCTTATCACCCTTGTCAGCTGCAGCAAGAATATCACGCATATCTGGGGAAATACCAGAAATTCCCTTAATTCCAGATTCATGATTCAAAATATCAATCATTTCTGGTGCAGTCTTGCCTAACTTTTCTTGCATAAATTCAACCAAGGAAGGATCTACATCCCCTGAACGAGTTGCCATTGTAATCCCAGCCAATGGTGAAAAGCCCATTGAAGTATCGTAAGACTTACCATCCTTAACGGCAGTAATTGAAGCACCTGCACCAATATGCATTGTGATCAACTTCAGATCTTCAAGCGGCTTGCCGAGCATTTCAGCAGCCCGTCCGGCAACATAACGGTGACTAGTACCGTGAGCACCATATTTCCGGGCACCATACTTTTCATACCATTCATAAGGAACACTGTAAAGAGCATTCTTCTTTGGCATGTTTACGTGGAATGAAGTATCAAATACGGCAACCGCAAATGCATTTGGCAGTACCTTGCGGAATTCTTTAATCCCTACTAATTCAGCAGGATCATGTAATGGAGCATACTCAGCTAAACTATCAATTTTCTCAATTACATCATCAGTAATTACTGCAGAATCCTTGAAGTATTCACCACCAGCAACAACCCGGTGACCAACAGCAGTAATCTCATCATAGCTCTTAACAATCTTGAGACTGATTAATTGATCCAGCAGGTACTTAACGGCGGTACCGTGATCGGCAAATGCCCGTTCTTCTTCATGTTTTTGACCATCACCATACTTAATTTTAGCATGGCCCATCTTTTCGCCAATTCGTTCAATTGTTCCTTCAGCAACAACTTCTTCACTTGGCATATCAAATAACTTAAACTTTAGTGTTGAACTTCCGGCATTAACTGCAATTGTCTTTGACATATGATAACGTCCCCTTTATTTTTTAATATTTGTTGCAACCCAATCATTAATTTCCTGCATAAAACGAGCAAAGTTTTTTTGATCCTTAAATGACGGAAATTCACCAAGGAGAACCTTAGCGGCTTGTTTGCCGTTTCCTCCATGACGCTGCAAAAGTAAAATTGACTTTTGCGCAGCTGGGTTAGCAAATAATTCACTTGGCAAATTGACGAATCCTTGAAGGTAGGCAACTGAATGAATCCACTTAACAAATCCCTCTGTTTCTTTCGTTTGAAATAAACTACTTGGAACAAGAAAAACGCCAAAACTACCTGGCTTTAAATAATTCATCGATTGTTCAATTAACAGGTGATGGATATACGAATGTCCTTTTTTTGCCCGTGTTTGATAATCCTTAGTATTATCATCAAGCGGATAATAACCTATTGGTAAATCACTAACTGCTAAATCACACTGTGGAATATCCAAAGCACCAACAGCATCTTGATGGAATAAATCCACATTAGCATACTGCAATGCAACATTAACACTGGCTACACTAAGCATTGAATCATCATTGTCAATCCCAAAGCCTTTGATGTTATCATGTTCATCTTTGTCAAGCTGGTTAATGACAGTCGTTAATAAGTTAGCTGTCCCCACCGCGGGATCGAAAATTGTTTCAAGCTTTGTGTTTTGAGTTACCTTTTCAATCAAGAATGCCATCAAAAGACCAATTGTATCTGGCGTCATTTGATGATTTGCCTGAATTGCATCTTTTCGAATAACTTTCAAAAAGCTTAACTGAATTAATTGACGAATTGCTTCTGCTTTAACATTTTTAAGATCAAGTTGCTGGTAGATCTTCTTCAGTTTTTCTTGAGTCTCTTTATCAGGAACACCATCCTCTACCCGAACAGTATTGTCATCAATAATGTTCTCTGCATTCTCTAGCATTGCGTCTAAATAAGAACAATTTAACGCAGACTGTAAAAGCATCGTTCCCTGATCAAACAACTCAAATAGTTTTTGAACTGATTGCTGTGACAGTGCAGGTCACCTCCATTACATTACAATCATCTTTAAGTTTAACGATTCTGTCTATTAAATTCAAGGTAACGCTTTACTAACGAACATTATTTAACGAATTAAGTTAAAATAGGCCTATTTGTTCCTAAAATTGTGAACTTTTTCCTTTGTACAATTATCTGCTCTATTCAAGTTTTCTCTAATCTGATCCTGCAGTTTTAACATTAATTCACGATTAACTGTTAATTGCTGTTTTTGATACTGAAATTCAAAAACTACCACTCCAGTTGAAAGCATCAATAAAATTAGACTAATTAATATTGCATAGCCCGCCCTCATTCTGACAGTTTGTTTTTTCATAGAACTTCACTACTCCTAATATCGGTTGTCCATTTTTGCGTTCTGCCTTTACCGCAACTCGCGAACCAGTCAACTCACTAAACAATACTGATCCTGGTTTAATATCATCAAAAAGGAGCATATAGCCTCCATGATTTTCACGACTTAGGTATAAACGATCTGTTGCGTGTAATTCATAAGTTAATCCGGAACGCTGGCTTGTTAACCATAATTTTTGTTGTTCGACTCGCTCAAGTATAAATTGATGATCTGCTGATTCTAACTCTGTTAAGCAAACATACCAATCAAGTGGCTGGGCGCTCGACCGAACAGTCGCCGATTTAATAACCCTAATCTGAAGTGAAACCAGGGTAGTAATCAGTGCCATAATAATTAATGCAATTAAGCACTCTAATAGGGTAAAGCCTTTTTTCCTTCTCATTTTCTGACCTCTAAAATTATTTGATCATCAAGAGATACTACTACCTTCTTTTCAGAAGCAATTGCATTTAACTCATCACGTCTTAGATAAACTGGCCGCTGAGTTGCTACTAACTCATCAGTGGCTTCTTTGGCAATCCGATGTGCTGCCAGATTAATATATTGTTGTTTAGTTTGGCGTACTAAACACTGATGACAAATTAAGGTAAACGTAATCCCTAAGGAAATGATTGTTAATGCAATTAAGCTGTCCGCTAAAATAAATGCATGGTGTTTATTTTTCCTCAATCCGATACCCTCCCCAGGCCAACTGAATTCGCATCAAATATCTCCGCCCATTGATTGACGATTGAAACTCCTGTGTTCGTGGCTTAGTATAGCCATTTTCGTGCATTTTAAAGTTATCAAATTTTCTAACAAGGATGGTTTCCGGTATATCTAATTTACCCTTAACCAGCTTTTGTTGATCACGCCAATCAAATTCTATTTGATAACTTACAGGATCAAAAGTCACCATTGTTTCAATATGTTTTGTTTTTGAACGAACCTGAGCTGCTTGCCATGATTGACGAAAATCATTCCAAAATTCGTGTTCTGCTACCACCTGTCGACTCCGAATCAGGTTAGGAAAGGAAAAGGTGATAATTACAACAGATAATATCAAGACAATAATTGTTTCAAGCATGGTAAAAGCTTCTTTTTTCACCGCTTAATGACCTTTCCATCCACAATTACAATATGTTGTTCATGAGCTTTCTTTACTTGGGCAGCCGTCAAGTATCTGGCATCTCTCAACTCTTCTAGGCTGACATTCTCGTTACCACCGTCATTTGCGTATTCATCAACTTGGGTCTGCACAACCGAAACCATTGCATCACGGTGAATTCTTTTAGCACTTTTCCGCTGAGCCGTTAGATTAGGTAAAACAATCAAAATTAACAAGCTAATAATAAAAAGGACAATTGACATTTCTAATAATGTAAATGCTTCTCGTTTTCGTAACATTAAACCACCCCCTGCATTGAATAGTAAATTGGCAACAACAGTCGTAAATAAAGTCCAATAATGATTAACGCAATCATGCTAAAAATAATTGGCTGAATAAGTGCTAATAATCGCTCAATTCGTCTAGTTAATCGAGTAAACAAAATATTAGCTAAAGCTGTTAAATCACTACCTAGATCTGATAAGGTCGACCCTTTCGCCACAATTATTTTTAGTTCTCCCGGTAAAAATTGTGCACGCCTAAACGGTTCCGTTAATCCGTATCCCTGGTTAACCGCAGTTCTTGTAATTTCCCCTAGCATTGATAAGAAGCTTTGCTCAGAGTTTTCACTAACAATTGCGCAAATTTCTTTAATCGTTAATCCATGGCGAATCATCATTGCAAGATTAGTGACCACATAGTAGCCGTAAAACAGTTGGTAACACTTGCCAATTACTGGTAAGGAACATAATGCATTGATCCTTTGTAACTGATCTAATTTCAGCCACCGCAGTCCTACTAGTAAGCTTGTCACTAATATTCCTCCACTAAGATAGGCAATTATTTCTAATAAATAATAATCAGCCCAGTTTTGTGAATTTCCCGTTCCCCATTGAGATAGCTCGGGAAAAACAAATATTTTTAACGTTACCATTAAACTCACCAATAACCCCAGTAAGATTAACGGATACTGTAATAATGTCATTAATTTTTGGCGTTGTTTTTCTTGATGAAGCATCAACTTGCCAATTTCTTGCAAACATTCTTCTAAGCTCCCGTGCTGTTCTGCAAAAAGCAACTGGTAATATAAATTTGGCTTTATATGCGGTTTTAAACACTCGGCAAATGATTTGCCATCTTGCATTGCTAAATTAATTTCCTGAAAAAGAATTTGGTGTCTTTTTAAAATTGCTCCTGAAAATTCAATCGCATGGCGAAGGGAAAAACCGCTCCTTAATAAGTCAGCAATTAGTAACAACCATTCTGCTTGAGCACAATAATTAAATTTAGCCGTTTTTAAGTTTTTCATAATTTGCCACTGAAATTTTCTCTTCTTCCCGTAATTTTTTAAGCCGTTGCTGCCAAGCATTACTCATCCCCCGCATTCCTTGTCCTTCAATTACCGTTGATAATTCTTTTCCACTTAATACATCAAATAAAACGGCACTTCCTTCACGAAGAGGAAGCAATCTCTGGTAACAAATCCCCGTTAATCCGTGGTGAAGGTAATATTTTTCAACTCCCAACTGTTGCATTCTAGCAACTACTCCGTAAGCATTTGTTGCATGAACCGTCGCTAAGACAAGGTGTCCACTAAGAGCCGCTTGAATTGCTAGTTTTGCCGTTTGCGGATCACGAATTTCACCAATAATAAAGTCATCTGGTCGGTGTCGTAAACCAACTTTTAATAACTCTTGGTACCCCATTGCTGCCTTATCATTGACCTGTAACTGCAGAAATGCTGCTTCTTCAATTTCAACGGGATCTTCAATTGTCATTACCAGCTCTTCCCTTGCAAGTTCTTTGGCTAACCGATACATTGTCGTTGTTTTTCCCGATCCCATCGGTCCTGCAAAGAGGATTAAACCGCGTGATCGAGTTAGTTTAGTAATCATTTCCCACTGTTCCGGTCGATTTACCCGGTAATCAATATCTTTTAATGGATAAATAAAGCGAATAACCATTGATTCTTGCGCTCGATAATTTCCGACGGTCGATAAACGCACATCAATTGCTTCATCACGGTTAATCTGCCATTTAAGTGCACCAATTTGGGGACGACGGTGTTCACTCATAATCATATTGCCGCGATATTTAAAATAGGCGATCATCTGCTGCCCCTCATCCGCACTCAACTCTTCAACAACACTTTTTTTGCCTTGGACACAAGCTAGAATCCGGTAATGGTTCTGGTAAGGAAGAATAAATAGGTCAGAACTCCGGTTTCCAATCGCCTTATTCACCAGTTTTCGAAACTTTTCCATTTTGTCACCTCCAATATAAAAGAACGGAATTTAATTCAAATTCTATTTTTTAAAAATAAAAAGAAGCTGGGAATTAACTTTCTCGGAGGGACGGTTGACTAACCTAGAACGATGAATGATGATGAAATCATCAGAATCGTTCGTAGTTAGGCTCGAGTCCCTCAGTTAATTCCCGCGATTAGACTCTATAGGTTCGGAGAGCGCTAAATATGGAAAGGGGATGAGAAAAAACGCCTAGTTTTTTCCCATCCTCCCCTTAATTCTCGATCTTGATCGTCAATTTCTTTTCTGCAGCATATATTAATTTAAAATAATAAAGAGATTTGGAAAAGCTCTCCAAATCTCTTTATTATTTTCAGCTTCTATTACTGCTATTCAGCATCTTCTGGTAGCTGACCAGCTTCATAGATATCCGCAACATCATCGTTAGCAGTTAATTCGTCAATAAGGTGGTTATATTGCTTAACCTTATCTTCTGGAACTACAGTCCGGTTTTGTGGAATCATGGTTACTTCAGCGGTATCCAATTCGTAACCCTTTTCTTGTAAGGCATCACGAACACTAGTCATATTACTTGGATCAGTGAAGATTTGGAACTTTTCGTCAGTTGCCTTCATGTCATCTGCACCTGCATCAAGTGCATCCATTAACATATCATCTTCACTCTTATCAAGGCCATCACGAAGGACTTCAATTAATCCCTTCCGGTCAAACATATATGAAACTGAACCACTAGCGCCTAGTGAGCCACCCGCATGAGTAAATGCTGAACGAACCGCTGCAGCAGTCCGGTTCTTGTTATCAGTCAAAGCAGATACCATTACTGCAACACCACCTGGGGCGTATCCTTCATAGGTAACTTCTTCAAACTTTGCGCCACCGATACCAGAAGCCTTAGCAATTGCCCGATCAATGTTCTTCTTTGGCATGTTAGCAGCGTGTGCCTTATCAATTACCAAACGTAATTGAGCGTTGTTCGCTGGATCAGGGTCACCTGCTTTAGCTGCTTGGTATAAATCACGTGAAATCTTTTGGAAAATCTTACCACGCTTAGCATCTTGGGCGTTTTTCCGTCCCTGAATGTTATGCCATTTTGAATGTCCTGACATTACTGACTCCTCTTTTCTTAATTAATGTGATAAACAGGTAGATTTTAGCAGATCTCCTTCTGAAATTCAAGGTCACCGTCTTTTTAAGACTCCCCTAACTATTCGCCAACCAAATAAAATAACCGTGAATATTAGGAGAACTAACCAAGAACCGATTGCTTGGGAATGAAAATCCGTCCCTAGCTGAGCTGTAAAGGAGCTAAAATCTGGATAATTACTACCGATCTGGTTGATAAGTGCTCCCAGACCAAGGATTAAAACATAAGTAATTAACGAACTCCACAAGCCAACCCACGAAAACGAGCGAATAAAATACTTCCTCAAAACCGCAACCAGGATCATAATTCCTAAGCCAATTGCGGAAATTAAGGCAACTGCATGATCAACTGTTTTGGCAATTGAGATCATACTAGTAAATTGTTTAACCTGTGAAGTATTTAACTGACTATTAATTGCACTCGCAACTTCATCGCTAACATCAGAGGTCATTGAATTAGTAACCTCTGCAGATATTCCATACCTTGCTGCCGTTTGTGAGGCTGAGTTGCCAACATTATTTATTACCGGTTGCAAGTTAAGGTTAATCTCTTTTCCTGAATAAACCTGATAAACAGCTTGGGTAACCAGTTTATTTGCCTCTTTATCGGATAAGGCTGTCGTTGAAATTCCATACTGCGATAGGTTACTATTTACGGTTTCCATTAACGTTGACGATAAGTTTGAACGAGAGATTTCGTGGTTAACAAACCGCGCATTTAAGAGTGTTTGGTTTAGCATTAACGAAAGCATTAACAAGACAACTAAAATTGTCCCCCAAACAATCGTTAGCGGATGACGATGTGGCTTTTCCGAACTACTACTTAGCTTTTCTTGCTGTTTACGACGAATTGCACTTCGCGTTTCCACGATCTTATTAACCCCGTCGTGTGGATTGCCGTTCAATAATTCCGTGGTCAAGAATTACATCGTCAGTATCACTAACCTCGCCATCCATCATCTTCGTTAATAGTCGCATTGAAATTGCACCAATATCATAAAGCGGTTGGGTAATCGAAGTTAAAGTTGGCCGAGTGATCTTGGCATATGTTGTATCGTTCGAAGTAACAATTTCAAAGTCATCAGGAACTTTAACACCATTATCAGTCAAGCCGTTTAAAAGTCCAGCAGCTAAATCATCATCACTAACGTAAGCGGCCTTAATTCCCTGTTCAATTAAGTGGTCAACTTGTTGATAAGCACGATTATAATCACCGTTTGTTTCGATTACGTATTTAGATTCAAATGGAATTCCATGTTCTGCCAATGCCTCTTTATATCCGGCTAACCGGTACTTAGAGTTAATTGAATAGTCAAGAGAACTAACAACAAAGGCAACCCGATCATCATTATGATCTAACAGGTAGTTTGTTGCTTCCTTAGCAGCACTTTGGTAATCAATCCGAACAGTGGCAAGCTTATCATCGTTAACAATAGAACCGGCAACGACTACCGGAGTGTTGGAGGCCGCAAATTCTTGCTGCAACTCAGCTGACATATCGTGGCCCATGAAGATAATCCCATCAACCTGCTTTGCAAGCAAACCATGAGCAACCTTCAAAATCTTATCATCATTAAAGTCTGAATTAGTCAAGATAATATTGTACTTGTACATGGTTGCAATATCATCAATTCCTAAGGCCAGTTCGGCAAAGTATGGGTTAGTAACACTAGGAATGATTACCCCAACCGTTGTTGTCTTCTTTGAAGCTAAGCCACGAGCAACCGCATTAGGCCGGTAGTTTAACTTTTTAATAACATCCAGAACCTTTTGCCGAGTTTCCGGCTTAACATTTGGGTTCCCATTTACTACCCGTGAAACGGTAGCCATTGAGACTCGTGCTTCTCGCGCTACAGTATAAATGGTAACTGCTTGTTTCTCCATATTGATAGCCCTTTCTTTACTGTCTTTATCTGTTTTCATATTTTTTCATAACCACATTAATATAGCAGATCAATATTCTTTTGGCAAACGTTATCATGAATTAATTTTAAAATTTCAGTTAATTACCTAAAATCATCAGATCTAAAAAGACCGACAACATCATTTGTTTGATATTAGCGGTCTTTATCACTTTTATTATTAATATGTTTTTCATTAAATTGAAAATCACTAGCTAGTCCTTACCAGCTTTGTTTTCTTCTGCTGAATCGCTCTTAGTATCTTGAGCGTCTGGTGTAGCCGGTTCATTATCCTGATCAGTTGCATCAATAATGATATCTGGATCAGCATTATTAGCAAGCTGTTGACGGATTTCTGCTGTTTCCTTATCAAAGTCATCATTAGTAAAGCGATCAACTACACGACTGGCCTTGTCTTTAACCTTATCTGCTGTCTTGTTAAAACGATTGCTTAAATCATTCAACTTTTCGCTTGCATCGTGTTCGGCCAGCTTCTCATCAATAATATCCAGAGCATTCAATGCGTAATCAGTTGAAGCATCCGCAACTTCAGTTACATATGAACCAACGTTTTTCTTAATGTCATTCTTTTGCTTATCAGATAAACATTTCCAAGCAACATAAGTAGCCGCACCACCAAGGATGGTTCCTAACAATAAATTCTTACTCATTATTTATCCATCTCCTTTGCTTTTTTTGCTTGACGATGTTGACGAATTTTCCGCCATGCATTCATTGCAACAGCTTGAGTTGCAAACTTGGTAAATCCAGAAAATTTACTTTGCCGTTCTTCATGGCGTTCAACAAAGTTATTAACTGCTTCATTTACATTTGAAACACTTTGCCCAACATCAGCAACTGCTTTAACTGCCGGATCAAGTTCAACAGACTTCTTATTAAGATCTTCCAACAAGCTATTAGTATTCCCCAGCAATTTTTCGGTTTCCTTGCTTAAAGAATCAACATCAGCCGATAATACTTTAACTGATTCGTTGGTCTCTTTAAGAACTTTACTTACTCGACTAAGCGAAATGCAAGCAAAGATAACCAAAATAACAAACGCAATTGCCGCAATAAGACCTGCTAATTCACCGATTGTCATTATTTATCCCCTTCCTATCAAGAAATCTCGATAATTCTATCCACAATAGTAGAATAGCATACCTAACTCCCATTCGACAATTGATCCAATGGCTTGTACAATAAAATAAGTATTTTTAAGGAGGAAAACAATGAATTCGGTGCTTAACAAGCAAGTTCAACAGGTTACTAAAGTTTTTACTGATTTATCATGGCATGAAATTTCGCAACATTTTTTTAGTCGGCTACTCTTAATCGTAGTTACTCTTTTGCTATTCTGCGTCCTGCTTTGGTTAGGACGGCTGATTATCGATCACCTCTTTGTTGAATCGAACCATGTTAAATTTCTCCAATCAAGTAACCGGGTCGCTACTATTCACGCTCTTACCTTAAACATCTACCGTTATACGTGTTACTTTTTTCTACTCTACGCCATTCTATCGGAAATTGGTGTTCCAGTCGGGACATTAATTGCTGGAGCCGGAATCTTTAGTATTGCTTTAGGGTTAGGGGCTCAAGGGTTTGTCAGTGATATGGTGACCGGCTTCTTTATCCTTTTAGAACAACAGCTGGACGTTGGTGATGTTGTAAAAGTTGATTCAATTAAGGGAACTGTCACCGCACTTGGACTTAGAACAACCCAAATTACAAGTAGTGATGGTACACTTAATTACATCCCAAACCGGAATATTACAACCGTACAAAACTTTTCACGAAATAACATGGTGGCCAACGTTGATATTCGTATTTCCGCTAAGGCACCGTTAGAAAAGATCGCCGAAATTATTAGCGAAGAAAACAAGAAATTGGTAGCTAACATCCCCGAGCTTCGTTCTACACCAGTAATTGTTGGTCCTGTTAACGTTGGTGGTCAGCTAGTCTTTCGTGTTACAATCACTACCCAAAATGGCGTTCAGGATAAAATCGCTAGTCACTTCCTTTCCGATTACTTAAAGGCATTACGAAAAAACAAAATTCCACTCGGCTGGGTTAATGAGCCTAGTCCAAGTCAAAATAGTTAAAAAATTAAGTAACAGTAACGTTGCAATACAAAATGAGCTTCAAAGGTCCGGATTCACCAGACTTTTGAAGCTTATTTTAGATTACTATTCATTATCCGACTGCTTTTTAGGCATAACCTCATAGTCTTTCCCAAATTCATGCAAGGTATAACTAACTGCCTTTAGTAGTTCTCGCCGTGTTACAATCCCACAAAACTGGTCCTGATGATCGACAACCGCCAAGAATGACTGATCAATCATTAGTCGAAGGTTCTCTTCAACATCAAATGGATCCTGAATTACGGGAGTATTAGTTTGCATCACATCAGCAACCGTTAATTCATTCAGCTTATTAACATTAATCCTTTCCGTTTCCAACAGCCGATCGGTAATCATTGCTAAAGATAATTGACCACGATAATGGTTTTCATTGTCAACAACGATAATTTTGGCGTACCGATCCTTCGTTAATACCAAGAATGCATGATCAAGACTGTTATTAACGTTCACCGTTGCCACTAAACTAGCAGGAATCATAAATTTGCCTCGGCGCTGAAGCAGTAACTTTTTGAGATGTTTTTCAATCATTAACTAGTCCGCCCCTTCATCTTTAATTAATTTTAAGAACGATTAAATTCAAAATGTAATTCAGAAATTGGTGAACAATTACGGTTATAGTAATCAACAATAAATTGCTTCTTTGTAACCTCTACAATTGCAAATGTTCCCCCAATTCGTGAGTATTCACCACGAGGAAGGCTGATGCTCCCAGGATTAATGAAAAGGGTTCCCGCATCCATTGAAACTGCTAATTGGTGAGTGTGACCATAGCAGACTACTTGGGCACCTAGTGATTGAGCTTTAAGCATTAATGGTGTTAGTGAATAATTAACCTGATCGTGATCACCATGAACAACTAGGAATTTAGTGCCTTTTACCGTCAAAGATAGCTGTGAAGGGTAATTCAACCCCCAATCATTGTTTCCCTTAACCGCTTGAAAATCAGTCATCTCGGCAGAATCATTTGGTAATTCGGAATCACCGCAATGAATTAAAACATCAACCTGCTTAGCAAACTTATCCTGAATATCCCTTAAGATTTTTTGGTCACCATGATTATCGCTAACAATTAGTGTTTTCATTATTTATTCCACCATTCTGCAAAATGCTGAAGAAATTCTTCTAATGCTTGTCCACGGTGACTAATCGAATTTTTCTGTTCTGCGGTTAATTCTGCCATTGAGCAGTCAAATTTTTCAACATAGAATAATGGATCATAGCCAAAGCCATTTTTACCACGAGGACTTGTTAAGATTCGCCCGTCAACTCGACCATTAGCAACTAACTTAGCACCATCTGGTTTTAAAGCGACAATCGTAGTATGGAAGTGGGCTGTCCGCTTCATAGTGGGTACTCCCGCTAGTTCACGAAGCAACTTTTTATTATTTGCTTGATCATCATGGTCACCAGCATAACGAGCTGAATGGACCCCTGGAGCACCATTTAGCGCGTCAACTACTAGTCCGGAATCATCTGCCATTACGGGGACGCCCAGCTTTGCCATCACAGTTTGTGCCTTAATTGTGGCATTTTCTAAAAAGGTTGACCCACTTTCGTTAATCTTAATTGGTGTTGAAAAATCAGCCAATGTCTTTATATCAATGTTGTAGGGAGCAAACATTTCACGGTATTCACGTGCTTTTCCTTGATTTTTAGTTGCGATTACTAGAGAATCCATTAATTTTCTCCTTCTAAATCCAAATTATTACAACTATCATAATGACCATGCAACCATTTATCTGCACCAGCAATCAGATCATTGCGATCTCCAGTAGAATAGAGCTTATAACTAACAGCTTGCTGGGCTAATAAGTGTTCAGCGGTCAATAATTTCTTTACTTGATTAACCGTTTCTAATGCGGGATCAATTAACTTTACTTTTTTTCCCATCTTTTGACTAATCTCATTGGCAAGAAATGGAAAATGAGTACACCCTAAGATTAACGCATCTACCGGTTCCTGATCAAAGGATGCCAATTGCTGATCCACTGTTTTCTGTGCTTCTGCGGTGCCCGTCTTACCGTGCTCAACAATTGCTACTAATGGTTGTGTTGCCTTGCTAATCACTTTAACATGGGGATCAAGTTTCTTTAGTTCACGCACATAAGCCCCATCCTTAGTAGTCGATTCAGTTGCGATAACACCAATCCGACTTGCTTTACTTTCAATTGCAGCGGTTGCTCCAGGGTTAATTACGCCAATAACTGGAATTGGCAACTCTTTTTGTACCGTTGATAAAGCAGCTGCTGTAGCGGTGTTACAAGCAATCACCATTAATTTTACTGGCTGGGCTACTAAAAAACGGCCAATTCTTAAAACTAGTTGCCGAATAAGTTCTTGTGATTTAGTACCATAAGGGAAATGCCCCTCATCCCCAACAAAAACAACAGATTCATTTGGAAGTTCCTGTTGAATAACCCGGATAACAGAAAGGCCTCCTAAGCCTGAATCCATAACCCCGATTGGTCGATTATCCATTTTATGCACCTCATTCTTTAGAAATCCTTGAAACTATATTATTTAATTTTCTCAAATCTTTTGCAAGTTTTCGAGTAAAATCGTCATCTTTCCCTAATTATTCAGTATAATAGTATTGATTCTTCAAAAGGAGTATTAATCAATGAGCCAAAAGTTATATGATTCACTGCTAAATAGTCACAGGGGACTAATGAACGGAAGTCTTCGCGATGTTATCCTCCCTGCAATTCTTGGTAAGGAAACCGATGAAATGCTTTACTGGATTGGAAAAGATATCGCCAGACAATTTCCCGTTGGCTCGCTTGAGGATTTGCAACTAATCACCAAACAATTGGGATTCGGTGAACTATCACTCCAAAAGAAAACCGCTACTAGTCAACAATGGAAACTAAGCGGTCCCATTGTTCAAGAACGGATTAAGCAAAATGGAGAACAAACATCCTTTGGTCTTGAAATTGGATTCATCGCTCAAGAAATTGAGTTCCAGCTAATGACCGTTGCTGAGGCTGAACTTAGTGAGCGAAAAAAGGACTGTATTTTCATCGAAGTTAAAAACGATCCGCAAAATAAGGCTGATAGTGAACGAACGGAATTAATAACGTTCCTTGATCTTCACAACCATCAATCCGTAAGCGACAAGAAGCAGGATAATTAAGAGCTAAAGAAAAGCGACTGGGAAAATCTTTCTCAGTCGCTTTTTGCTGCCTGGTTTGTCGAACTTATCGAGTCTAATCGTGAAAATTGAATAATCTTACTTTGAATTGTAAACAGAGACTTTCACTTAAGCATTCTCATATTGTTCAAGCAGTTGCTTCAATTGCTCCTTTGAGTGGTAACCCACTACTTTATCCACTACCTTACCATCCTTCTTAATCAGTAAGGTTGGGATACTCATGATTTGAAATTCTTGAGGTACCTGACGATTTTGATCAACATCCATCTTCGTAAAGTGGACATTTGGCATTTCTGCAGATAAATTTTCAATTACTGGTGACTGCATCCGACAAGGGCCACACCAAGTTGCCCAAAAATCAGTTAAGCTTACACCAGTAGAAGTATCTTGTTCAAAGGTTTGATCAGTTGTTACTTTAACAGTCATCTCAAATTCCTCCTCGATTGATTTACTCATAGTGTATCAAAGTCTTGCAATCTTGTCAGATAATATGCTTACTTTTTAGAAGTATTTATAAATTAACAATTGTTGCTCCATCACCGCCGTTATTCGGTGCCGCATAATCAAACGATTTCACCCGTGGATTGGACCGTAGATATTCCTGGGTTCCCTTTCGCAAAGCACCGGTCCCCTTACCATGAATGATTGTTACACTCGAAAGGTTATTCAACAATGCGTGATCAATAAAGGCGGATAATTCACTCATTGCCTGCTCGTAACGGTGACCACGAAGATCTAGTAGTGCACTAGTCTGTCGTGTTTGCGTTGTTCTGACTCCAGAGCTGACCTTTTCCTTTGCCCGCTCTTCTTTTCGTAACTGCTTATGACTAATTTTTTCAAGATCATTTTCATCAATTTCCATCCGGAGAATTCCAATTTGAACTTCCCACTTATGCTTACTACGTTTCGATAGTAATTCTCCCTGTTGACCATAAGATTTAACGAGGACCGCATCCCCAACGTGAAGGTCATGCTTTTCTTTTGCCCTTCGTAAAACTGTATTTCTCTTCAACCGCGGATCTTCACGATGAAGGGCATTCAATGCTCCTTGTGCATCAATTAATTCATTTTCCTTAACGTTCCCGGCTTGGCTAATTTCTAACTGACGCAGGTGGTGAATAATCCGGTCAGCCTTCTTCTTAGCCATTGATACTTCATGGTTAGCTTCATTCCGTGCCTTTGCTAATAGCGAATCGCGCTGCTCATTAAACCGATCCAACTTATTTGTTAAATCAGCTTGTTTTTCGCGGTTAGCAACTAATAATTTTTCTAACCGTTCCTTTTCTTCCCGAGCAGCTTTTCGTTGTTCAACTAACTCCCCAATCATTTGGTTAAGATCCTGGCTATCCTCGCTCACTAAGGATTTAGATTCAGTAATAACTGTCTGGTTAATTCCTAGTCGTTGAGCAATTTCAATCCCGTTTGAACGTCCGGGAATTCCTAACAGAAGGTGATAGGTTGGCTTAAGAGTTTCCTGATCAAATTCCATACTAGCATTAATTGTTCCCGGGCGATCATAACCGTAAACCTTTAATTCTGGATAGTGAGTCGTGATCACTACTGTACTGCCCTTACTTGCAATATAGTCAAGAATTGACATTGCGAGAGCAGCCCCCTCTTTAGGATCAGTTCCGGCACCCAATTCATCAAGAAGGACTAAACTTCGACTAGTAATTCGTTCAAGAATTGACTTCACGTTCTCCATATGTCCGGAAAACGTACTCAGGTTTTGTTCAAGCGATTGCTCATCACCAATGTCCGCATAGATATTATCGAAGACCGCAATCGTACTTCCCTCTTGGGCTGGAATGAATAACCCTGCCTGACCCATCATTTGAATTAAGCCAAAAGTTTTAAGGGTAATTGTCTTCCCACCAGTGTTTGGCCCGGTAATTACAATTGACTGGTATTCGTCCCCAATCTTAATATCATTAGCAACAACCTTTTGCGGATCAATTAAGGGATGCCGGGCCTGACGAATAATTACCTGATTATCCGGACTGAGTAATGGCAAACTATCTTTATGATCGCGGGCAAAACGAGCCTTAGCGTTGATAAAGTCAAGGTGCCCCAAGATTTTTGCATTGGCGGCAATTTCACTTCGGTATGGTGAAATCAGGGCTGATAACTCCGCCAACACTTCTAAAATGGCCTGCTTTTCTTCTATCTGAGCCTGACGAAGACGGTTGTTATACTCAACGACCGCAGCTGGTTCAATATACAATGTTTGCCCACTTGCACTCTGGTCGTGAACAACACCGCCAAACTTGTTGCGGTACCGTGCTAATACCGGAACAACATACCGGTCATTCCGGACAGTTACAATTGCATCACTCAAGTACTTAGCATTTTTTCCCTGAGCAAATCGTTCCATCCGCTGGTGAATCTCTGCTTCGGTCTTGCTAATCAGTTGCCGAATTCCGTGTAGTTTGGTTGAGGCTTCGTCAGTGACCCGACCATCAGGATCGATTGACTGAATAAGCCGTTTAGTAATTGTTGGAATTGTTATTAGCTGCTGAACAGATTCGTTAATTACTCGTAATTCAACTTTCTGCTGCTCCTTAAATTCAGCAAAAAAGTTTTTAACGCTCATACTTGTTTGAAGAACCTTAGTAATTTGTGCAAGTTCGGTTCCGTTTAAATTAGCATTGATCCGTAACCGTTTTAATTGAGGCTGAATGTTTTTTAATTTAGGAATGGGAATACCGCCTGTCAAACGTAAAATATCAGCACCATCGGTTGTTTCATCTAGCCAATATTGAATTTGATCATGATCAGCTGATGGCGTTAACGTTGCTAGCTCACGTTTACCAGCTGCTGAGACCAGATAACGTCCTAGTTCACGCTTAACCTGATCAAATTCCATTGTTGAAATCGTTTTTTGATCCACTTTTCTTTCCTTCCTAACCTAAAAAATTAATAAGTGTCTGAGTTAAAAATGGTGTCTCCTTAATCATTAGTTGGGCAATTTCTGAATTGGCTAACTGAACTTGCCACCAACCAACGGGACATAATTGGAAAACCATTAATAAGATAAAAATAATTACATAGCAAATAATAAAATCTAATATTGCTCCAATCCAGCGATCAATTGTTCCTAAAATTGGTAATTTTGCAAGCCATTTTAACCGTCGTAATAAGAGACGAATAACTATCATTAAGATAATAAAGCAGCTAGTAAAAGCGAGCCCCCGATAAAAGAATTGGTTAAGGTTTAAACTCGCAAGAACCGCTCCTGAAATGGTTGTTCCATGATTAATTTCGGGAAAAAAGTTCGTCAACCAGTCCCCAATTATTGGGGCTAAAAATTTAGCGCCAAAATAACTAACAAGGAACGTTACTCCTGTAATAATCATTGATAATAAGCCGTTTCGGTAGCCACGAATAATGCTGACTATTAGTAGTAATAAGATAATTGTTGAAAGAATCAATCGTCAATCCCCCATTAAAAGCAAAAGAGGTTGAAACGCTGTGACGTTTTTTCTATATCCATAGATAAAAAACGAAGCCATGAACAGTTACCGTCACGCTTCTGATTCTTCCTCTCTTAGCAAGGTCAATATTTAATATATTAAGATCGAAAAAGGACTAGGTTACTACCCAGCCCCTTTATAAAATATGGTTAACTTTAAGCCTTAAAGTTCCCATCATTATCCAGGAAGGTATTTAAAACTTCTTCAACCATATCCCATTCTTTATCATCTTCAATCGGTACCAAGTCTTCACCATCACCATCTTGGTTATCAGCAATGATATAGGCTTGAATATCTACTGAATCATCATTTTCTTGTTCAGCTGGATAAATAAAAATATATGATTTTCCCCAATCATCTGAATCAAACGTAAACAACTCCTTAAAAAGCTGTTCATTACCGTTCTCATCAACTAGGGTAATCATTTGGTCATCTGTATTTTGTTGCTTACTCATTAATTTCTACCTCATTTCAATACTTGGACAAGTTTGCCGTGTCGATCTAAGTAACTTTGCAAAATAAAGGTGGCAGCTACTTCATCAATTACCTTCTTCTGCTTAGCCCGCGAAATATCAGCTTCTTCAACCAACATCCGATGAGCCTCCACTGTTGTTAACCGTTCATCCTGAAAATCAACCGGAATTGATGGGAAGCGCTTCTTAAGTAATTCGCCATAGTGGTGGGAAGCCTCGACACGGGGGCCCTCAGTATTATTCATGTTTTTCGGCAAGCCAACAACAAATCCCGCAACCTGCCTTTGCTTAACAATTTCAGCAACCCGATCAATTCCGAAGATTTCTTCATCTTCATTAATGGGGATAATCTCAACTGCTTGAGCGGTCCAGCCCAGGGGATCACTAACCGCAATTCCAACAGTTTTTGAGCCAACGTCTAATCCTAATAGCCTCATTTGGTTTCCCCATTATTTTTAAGGTATGACCGTACTAATTCTTCAATAATTTCATCACGTTCGTGCTGGCGAATAAGGTTCCGCGCATCATTTAACCGTGGAATATAAGCCGGATCACCTGAAAGAAGGTAACCAACAATTTGGTTAATGGGGTTATAACCCTTTTCCTCTAGTGCTTCATAAACAGTTTTTAATGTTTGCTTGATATTTTCTTGACTGTTTTGGCCAAAATCAAAAAACATCGTCTTATCATTATTCCCTGACACACTTGTCACCTCCAGTGACTATTCATAGTTCAATTTTACTATAATCATTGGTAAATCACAATTCACTCGCTCGGAAAATAAAGGAGCAATCACCCAAAGTCATTTACGACTTTATGATGGTTACTCCTTTTTGAAGTTAACTGCAGCTCACTAACAAGTAATTAATGAAGACCACAATTATCTATTTAATTATTCAGGTAATCAGCTGCTTGCTTAAGGGCGTCCTGGATTCCTTCAGGCTTCTTCCCACCTGCTTGTGCAAGGTTTGGCCGGCCGCCACCGCCACCGTTAATGGCAGGAGCAATTGCCTTAATTAAATCACCGGCCCTTAAGCCATCCTTAACTTTGTCATCACTAACAGCAACTAATAAATTAGCTTTACCATCATTAGCGGTTCCCAAAACAAGGACGTCTGAAAGACTCTTTGCCCGCCAACTATCAGCTAACTGACGGAGTTGACCCATTCCTGCTACCTGAACCTCAGCAGCAATCAAGCTACCATTGGCTGTCTTCTGAACATTTTCAAAGACATTGTTGGCTTGTTGAGCAGCAATCTTTGCTTGAAGTGCAGCGCTTTGCTTCTGTGCTTCCTTAAGGTCGCTTTGCAAAGCTTCAACCTGGTGAGGAACTTCCTTAATTTGGGCAACCTTCAAGTCGGTAGCCACCTTATTGAGGAGGTCGTCCCGATCCTGAAGGAAGTTAAAGGCATCGCTTGAAGTTACCGCTTCAATTCGCCGTACTCCAGCACCAACCCCTCCTTCAGAAACGATCTTAAAGAGGCCAAGTTCGTTCGTATTCTTAACGTGATCACCACCACAGAATTCGGTATTGTAATCACCAATCTTAACAACCCGAACCTTATCACCATACTTATCAGAGAAGAGGGCGATTGCTCCCATTTCCTTAGCAGAATCAATATCGGTCTCAACAGTCTTAACCGGAATTTCCTTCCAAATTTGTTCATTAACCATTTGTTCAACTGCCTTTAGATCCTTAGCAGTAACTTGACCAAAGTGGTTAAAGTCAAAACGAAGGTAATGTTCTTCAACTAGGGAACCAGCCTGTTGAGTGTGACCGCCAAGGACATTCCGCAATGCTTGATCAAGCAAGTGTGTAGCAGTATGGTTCTTTTCAATCTTTAAGTGCCGAATCCGGTCAACAACTAATTTGTAACGGGCACCCTTTTTCAATGGGGCATTTAATTCAACCCGGTGAAGGTTTTGTTGGTTAGGGGCGTGTTGAACATCAACAACCCGGCCAACTTTCTTACCGTAATTGTCAATAATGTCACCAGTATCAGCAACTTGTCCACCCATCTCAGCATAGAATGGAGTTACATCAAAGATTACTTCAATGTTCTTATCACCCGGTTGAGCATCGTCAGCCTGTTTACCATCATGAGCCAAGCCAATTACTTTAGCGTTATCAACAGTTAAGTCAGTATAGCCAACATAACGACTAGCATCCTTGAAATCTGTCCAGAGATCCGTTTGAACACCCATTCCGTTATCCATATCACGAGCATTCCGTGCCCGATTCTGCTGCTCAGTCATTGCAGCTTGGAATCCATCTTCATCAACTGTCAAGCCTTCATCACTTGCATATTCCTTAGTAAGTTCGATTGGAAAACCATAAGTATCATAAAGTTTGAAAGCAGTCCGGCCGTCAATCTCATTGCTGCCATCCTTCTTAGCATTTGCAATCACGTTGTTCAAAAGGTTTAGCCCGCCGTTTAATGTTGCACTGAAGCGATCTTCTTCAGACTTGATTACTGATGCAATGTAGTCAGCATTTTCTAACACATCTGGATAGTAGTCTTCCATGATCTTACCAACAGTTGGAACCATCTTAGCAAGGAATGGTTCATCAATTCCCAGCTTCTTTCCAGCAACAACTGCCCGCCGGAGAAGCCGCCGAATAACGTAGCCTCGACCAACATTTGAAGGAAGTGCACCATCACCGATAGCAAAGGTAATGGTCCGAATATGATCAGCAATGATCTTGAACTGAATATCATCTTCCTTGCTTTCACCATACTTTTTACTACCGCTAAACTTTTCGGTTTGCTTGATCAATGGCATAAAGAGGTCGGTTTCAAAGTTAGTTGGCGCATTTTCAAAAATCGAAACAACCCGTTCAAGCCCCATCCCAGTATCAATGTTCTTATGCGGAAGTGGTTCATAAGTATCTTCAGGGGTGTGGTTAAATTGACTGAACACGATGTTCCAAATTTCAAGGTACCGTTCGTTTTCGCCACCTGGATAATTTTCAGGATCATCGTCAGCCAAATTATTAAATTCTTGACCACGGTCGTAGAAAATTTCAGTATCCGGACCAGAAGGACCTTGACCAATATCCCAGAAATTATCCTCATCAGGAATAAGGTGATCCTTTGCAACACCAACTTCACGCCACTTGTTATAAGCATCATGATCCTTTGGGTAGTATGTAATATAAAGCCGTTCTGGATCAAAACCAAACCAGTCGTCACTTGTTAGTAATTCCCAAGCCCAAGGAATAACTTCATTTTTGAAATAATCACCAACCGAGAAGTTACCGAGCATTTCAAACATGGTATGGTGCCGGGCAGTCTTCCCAACATTTTCAATATCATTAGTCCGAATACTCTTTTGTGAACTAGTCATTCGGGGATTTTCAGGAACAACCTTACCGTCAAAGTACTTCTTCATCGTTGCAACACCAGAGTTAATCCATAACAGAGTTGGATCATTAACTGGTACAAGGGAAGCACTTGGCATAATCTTGTGACCGTGTTCTTCAAAGAACTTCAAGTACATCCGTCGTACTTGGGCACTGTTCAGCTTCTTTAACTGCTTCATAATATCTCCCTTTCAAAAAATAAAATCCATCCCTGCTTTCAGAGACGCCGAACAGACGCGGTACCACTCTGATTGCAACGATAGATTTCGTTAACCTCTTATTTCTTACCTAAAAGTAAGTTTAATATTGAATTTTCTGAATGGGTAGCACTAACCAAAGCTGCATCAGCTGTCACACCATCCCAACTGTCTCTGGAATGCAAGCCTTAGATAATATGTCCCAGACAAGTCATATTATAACGAATAATAATCCCAAAATCAACGGCTATTTCGTTCGCGACGGTGTTGACGTTGCCGTGCTCGTTTAGCTTTTCGGATTTTGTGTCTTAATTCTTGCTTTCGCTTTTGCTGCTCATCCTCACGAATTGCCCGCTTAATCCGCTTCTTATAACCTGGCTTTACTTTCTTCTTTGTTTTCTTTACAAAGCCCTTCATCGAAGGATCGAGTTTTGCCTGTCGGCGGCTATAATTTTGACGACGGTTACGATCATGGGTTGTGACAATTCGACCATGACGGATTTCCTTTGGCACAAACTTAATTCCGCGTTCTTCTAGTTTAGCAATTAAACCATCTTCAGAAGGAGCATAAAGCGTAATCGCAGTTCCCGGCATCCCGTTTCGACCAGTCCGGCCAACACGGTGAATAAAGTATTCTAAGTCGCTTGGAATATCATCGTTAATTACCAAAGAAACCCCATCAATATCAATTCCCCGTGCTGCTAAGTCGGTCGCAACGACATATTGGAAGTCCAGATCACGAATTTGCCGCATCGTTCTCTTCCGTCGTCGTGCTTCCAAGCCACCATGAATCAAGGCAACCTTTAGTCCCTGCTCGCCTAAATAAGTGGCCAATTCAATTGCCCGCTCTTTAGTATTCGCAAAAACCAATGCTAAATAGGGTTCCCCCATTGTCAGTAATTGATATATTAACTGATTTTTATCCCGACCCTTAGTCGACATTAACCAGTTCTTAACGTCAGGATTAATTACAGTCTCTGTTGGAATTTCCTCCATTACCGGATTTTCCATATATTTTTTCAAAAATGGTCGCAATTTTTGCGGTATCGTAGCAGAAAAGACCATCATTTGAAGATCATCTGGGAAATGACTAGCAATTTGATCAACTTGATCCAGAAATCCCATATCAAGTGTCATATCTGCTTCATCAACAACGAACTTAGTTGCGGTATGAATATCAAGTGCTTGACTCTTTATCAAGTCTAATACTCGTCCTGGAGTTCCAATTACTAATTGTGGTTGCTGACGCTTTAACTGTTCGATCTGGTGTTGTTTATCGGTCCCACCAACATAATTATGAATTGTTACTGGTGTGGGTAAGTGTTTGTTTAATTGCTTTGCGGCTGCGTATATCTGGTAGGCAAGTTCACGACTTGGGGTAGTAATTACCGCTTGAACCTCCTGTTTAGCAGGGTCCAATTGAGCAAAGATCGGTAATAAAAAGGCATGGGTTTTCCCACTACCGGTTGCAGACTGCCCAACCACGCTGTCCCCCTTTAGGATTAAAGGAATCACTTTTTCCTGAACTGGAGTTGGTTGATGAAAGTTAATTTCTTTAATTGCATCTAAAAGGTACAGTTGCAAATTAAAATCGGCAAATGTTTTTGTTTGACCCATTATTGGCCTCCCTTCCTTATTTTTGGTATTCACTTACTAATGTATCTAATTCTTTTATAACTTGACTAATTTCGGTATGATCTGCTGCCTTTGCGCCACTTGCTAGTGGATGTCCGCCACCATAATGATGCTTAGCAAGTTCATTAATTACTGGCCCCTTTGAACGTAACCGAATCCGGAAATGACCATCCTCCTGCTCCACAAATATTGCCCAAGCCAATACATTTTGAATTCGTCCAGGAAGTGAAACCACAGCTGAAGTACCCGCTTCAGTGAGGCCAAACTTAGTCAAGGTGTCATTGTCCAAAACAATATAAGCTGCCCCACTCTCATTAATCGTTAGGTTTTCATAAACATAGGCTGATAGGCGCGCCACTGGTTCTGAAATCTCATTTTCTCGCTGACTAATTGCTGAGGCATCAGCACCAGCAGCCATTAGTGCACCCGCTACCAACATCGTCCGCGGAGTAGTGGCAGGATATAAGAACCGGCCTGTATCCCCGATAATTCCTGCATAAAGTGCCGAAGCAGCCTTCTTTGGCATCTTTAATTCCTTTGCAAAGTGTTGGTAGAAAGAATAAATCATTTCAGAACAACTTGATGCTTCTGGTTCAACCCACATTAAGTCACCATATGGCTCATCATTTGGATGGTGATCAATTTTAATTAACTTATCGCCATTATCAAAGCGGCGGTCATCAATTCGGGGAGCATTCGCTGTATCAGTAACAATCACTAAGGCACCATCAAAGGTTTGCCCATCAATTTCATCCATTTGGCCAATCCAATCTAAGCCAGGAATGTCCTTCCCCACAACGTAAATTTGCTTATAAGGAAATGATGCTTTAAGGATCTCGGCCAACCCGATCTGCGACCCAATCGCATCTGGATCAGGTCGTTGGTGACGATGAATAATAATCTTATTATATTTTTTAATTTGTTCAAGAATTGCTTCTAATTGATCAGCCATGTCGTATCTCCGTTTCTAAAATTAATACTCTTTAAAATTATAGCACTGCTAACCAGTTTGATTAAAACATTAATTTTACCGATAAATTAACTGAATGTCTAGGCTGCCATTATTAAAACAAAATAAATGGGTCAAAGCACTCACAGTGTGAATACCTGACCCATTTATAATTAGGAAAATTTGTATAAAATCATATACTAGTTTTCCCACTCATGTTATTTATTAAGGTTTACTTAGCCTTGTCCATTGCGTGGCCACCGAAACCATTCCGTAATGCAGAAACAACCTTACCATCAAAGCTGTCATCTTGCATTGAACGGAACCGTTGACTTAAGGCTTCGTAGATAACTGGAGTTGGAACTTGCTTGTCCATAGCATCCATCAAAGTCCAGTGAGCTTCACCAGAACTGTGCATCCGACCAGCAATCTTGTCAAGGTGAGGATCCTTTTCAAAGGCTTCTTGAGCCAATTCCATCAGCCATGAACGGATAACAGAACCGTGGTTCCACATCTTAGCAACGGCAGCGTTGTCGTAGTCAAAGTCAGAAGCTTCAAGAACTTCGAAACCTTCACCCATAGCTTCCATCATACCGTATTCAATTGCGTTGTGAACCATCTTAAGGTAGTGGCCTGAACCAGCCTTACCAGTGTAAAGGTAACCATCCTTTTCAGCGATGCCATCGTAAAGTGGGGCAAGGCGTTCGTCAAAGACCTTCTTGTCATCCCCACCGATCATGAAGTTACCATCCTTGAGGGCACCCTTCCAACCACCGGAGGAACCGCAGTCGAAGTAGTGAATACCCTTTTCGGTAAACATACGGTTGTGGCCCATAGAATCTTTCCAGAAAGTATTACCACCATCAATAACAACATCGTCAGCATCAAGCAATTCAGCTAACTTTTCCATGGTGCTATCAGTTGGCTTTCCAGCTGGAACCATTACCCATACAGTACGTGGCTTATCAAGCTTAGCAACCATGTCTTCAAGACTGCTTGCCTTAGTTGCACCATAAGATGCAGCTTCATCAACAAGGTCTTGATTCAAATCAAAGGCAACAACATCGTTACCATTGTTCATCATGTTTTGAGCAAGGTGAATACCCATCTTACCTAAACCAATCAATCCAATTTGCATTCTAAATTCCCTCCTGTTTTACAGTCGTGATGAGCGAAAATGCGAACACTCAACAATAATAATGACAACAGCTCATTGTCACTATGAAATTGCAAACTAAAAGGCTTGCAATAACATTCTTTAAAAGTTTCCCACGTTTCGCTATACGTGTCAATTACTTTTCGTCATTATTATCATCAGATGCTGGAGCTTCAGACTTGGCTGAATCAGAAGCAGCTAGTTCTTCCTTAGCGTCAGAGCTAGTTTCTTTCTTTTCAGCAGGTTCCTTAGCTTCCTTATCTTCTGCCTTAGTTTCTGTGGTATCTGCTGGTTTAACAACCCGAGCAATTGCTACCATATCGAAAGTTAGGTAAATTCCTTCGCAGTCCAAAGTAACTGTCCGGTCTTCACGGTTAATTGAATCAATTTTTCCGTGCATCCGACCAATTGTGACAACTTCATCACCCTTATGCAACTGACTCATCATGTCTTGATGTTGCTTCCGTTGCTTTTGTTGTGGGCGAATCATAAAGAAATACATTAAAGCAATCATTAGAATGATTAAGATCATTCCAGAATAACTACTAGCACTGCTTGATGCAGCACCGAGGTTCATAAATTGTAACCCGTTCACTGAATATCCATCCCTTCAAAATTCTTCAAGTTTAACTGTAACAAAAAACACGGTAAAAAGCTACTCACTACTAAGTAGAATAGTAATCAAAATCATTTAATTTTAGAACTAAGGTTAGCCACAAACTGGTTTAGCCAGAAGAGATTGTGTTCCAAGATTAAACTGATGTATTGTGGTGAATTTATTCTAGCAAGGTAATGAAGGTAAGCTCGTGAATAGTGACTGGTACATACGGGACACTGACATTCTGGATCAATAGCTTCCCAGTCATTGCTAAAAGACTCCCGAGTAAAGTTAAGTCGCTTTCCATTATCTACCAGTGCATTCCCCATTACTGCTTCGTGAACAGCCACATCAGAGTAAACAACATCAATCCCTGAACGAATTACCGTTGTTAATTGTTCGAAATTAGCCCTTGTCTTCGTTACCCGCAGGCTTTCAAACGGTAGCAGCTTTATTATCGCTGAAAGATTGCGTTCAATTTCAGCAAGTGAATCAATCTGTTCAGTTTGGGTAATAAAATAGCCAAACGGTTGCTGTCCGGTTACAGAATCAACACTCTGTCGATGAAGCTTTTTCAAGCCGCCGCCAGTAATTGGAAATAACTCATTCTGATTAGTTAAATACCAACGTCCCGTTAATTCTACCGCGGCAGCTAAGTCATCAACCGGAGCATAATAATTTACGTCACGATATAACTGTTCAGTTATGTCTGCTCCCAATTGCACTTGAAGTTGGATTGCTTTTTTTGGTGATAGGCTAATCAACTGTCCCTGATTGGGTAGCCGAAAATTAATTCCATTAGTCTTATATCCTCGCGGTTTAGCAAGTTTACCAATTTCAGCAGCACCAGAAGTTGTAAAAAATACTCCTTGCCAACCGAGTACCCGGTGTAAATCGGGCAAATCGGCAAGATCTCTTTTGTCCAGCTTTTCTGCAAGGACTATTGGATCATAATATAAAGCCTTGGTATTAGTAGCGCGAACTTGTTCTGGCCTTAAGTATCGAATTACGTTTTCCGAGTGAACAAGCAGTGGCGTCCTCAATTCTAGCCCATTAACCACCAATTTTCCGGTTCGTAATCCGTCTTCAGTCCGATTAATTTTAAAATACCTATTCATAGCAACCCTCACTTTGTCGGATACTCTAAGCCTAAATGCTTATAAGCAGCTTCCGTAACCATTCTTCCCCGAGCGGTTCGCGTCAAATACCCGATTTGCAGAAGGTACGGTTCGTACATTTCTTCAATTGTTGACTTTTCTTCGCCAATATTGGCTGCGATTGTTTTTAACCCTACCGGACCGCCATGATAATAGTTAATCATTGTCAAAAGGAGCTTCCGGTCAATCTCATCAAGGCCCTGATCATCAATTTGAAGTAGCTTCAATGCCTGACGAACACTCGCTAAATCAATTGAGCCCTTTCCGGTAACTTGAGCAAAATCACGAACTCGTTTCAATAAGCGATTAGCAATTCGTGGTGTTCCTCGTGAACGCAAGGCTAATTCATGTGCCCCTTCATCTTCAATCTTTGTTTGAAAAATACCGGCTGAACGAAAAATAATCCTTGTCAGTTCATCCTGGTTATAGTAACTCATGTGCTCCACAATGCCGAAACGATCGCGCAGCGGGGCAGATAGCATTCCAGCACGGGTTGTTGCACCAATTAAAGTAAAGGGCGGTAGTGGAAAATGAACAGGATGTGCTGTTGGTCCTTCGCCAATTACAATATCAATATAGTAATCTTCCATTGCGGAGTACAGCATTTCCTCAACTACTTTGGGCAAGCGATGAATTTCATCAATAAACAAGACATCTCCCGGCTTCAATTCATTCAACAGTGCCACAAGATCTCCTGGCTTTTCAATTGCTGGACCGCTCGTTGTTTTGATATTTACTCCCAATTCATTTGTAATTACCATTGCAAGAGTGGTCTTCCCCAAGCCAGGCGGGCCGTATAGGAGAACATGATCCAATGCTTCTTCTCGTTCTTTTGCGGCCTTAATATAGATGTTCAATTCATGCTTGATCTTGGTTTGACCAATATAATCAGCTAAGTTTTGCGGACGGAGAGTTAGTTCAAAGGCCGACTCTGCTTTTCCCGTTGCCTTGCCAGAAACCAGTTCATGTTCATCTCGATCTGCCATCTTCTCTAACCACCTTCCACTAGTTTAGTAACCTTAAAGCATGCCGCAGATATTCTTCCGTAGAGGTTTCTCCTTCCTTTTCCAGTTCTTTTTTAATTCGCTTAACTTCCCGTTCTTTGTAGCCCAGAGCAGTTAACGCTTCTAGCGCATCCTGTAAAGCATCATTAACATTTTCATTCTCTGGTAATAATGGCTTTAACAAGTTAGATTCACTCGGTGCCAAACGTTCAATCTTATCCTTAAGATCTAAACAAATCTGTGAAGCAGTTTTCTTACCGATTCCTGGAAACCTAGTCAGGTATTTAACATCATTATTGGCAATTGCATTGATTAACCCTTCATGATCTGGATTGGCCAAAATTGCCAAAGCACTCTTGGGACCAATTCCAGAAACATTAATCAATTGCATAAACAACTGCTTTTCGTCCTCATCACTAAAACCGAATAGTGAAATATCATCATCACGAACAGCTTGATAAACATAGACGGTTACTTTTTGTCGCTTGTCAATATGATAACGGTAAGGATTTGCAACTAATAGTCGGTACCCGATACCGTTAACCTCAACCACAATGTAACGAGGTTCGACCACTGTAACTAGTCCGGTTAGGTATTCATACATTCTCTTGTACTCCTCTTTTAAAATTCGTGTTCATCAAAATCTTGGGCAAACGGGACATGCGAATCTTGAATCCGTTTAAACATTTTCTCTAAATCACGGTCGTTAAAGTGAACCGTCACTGGCCTACCGTGTGGACAATTAAAGGGATTTTCACATTTTGGCAACCGGTGTAAAAGTGCCTTAGCCTCACGATCATCAAGGTGGTGATTAGCTTTAATTGCCCGTTTACAACTCATCATAATTGCGGTCCGCTGACGAAAATCGTGAACTGAAATTTTTCCATCATTAATCAGCCATTCAATCATTTCCTTAGCAGTTGCTTCTTCCTGACCTTCTGCGAACCAGGTGGGGTGAGAACGTAAAATAAAACTGTTTGGGCCAAAAGATTCTAAGTGAAGACCGACTGCCTCAAGGGTATCCAAGTGTTGAGTAATCGTCATCGTATCAACTGTTGAATAATTTAACACTAATGGCACCAAAAAGGTTTGCTGATCATCGCTTACTTGACCGATCTCTTTGCGAAACTTTTCGTAATTAATTCGTTCTTGAGCTGCGTGCTGATCAACAATATACAATCCGTCTCCCGCCTGTGCTAAGAGGAAGGTTCCCTGTAACTGACCAATATACTGTAAATCAGGAAAACGTTTTTGGGATTGATCGCTTTTATCGCGCACATCTAGCTCAATGCTTTCCGCCCGGGTAGGTTTCTGGGGAGCCTGCTCATCCGGACTACCAAACGGGTAAGCAATTCCCTCATCAAGATAGCGCTGGTCAAACTTTTGCATCTGCGAGCTTGCTAGTTCATCTTTCTTATGAATAACAACTGGTTCATGCACAATGCTATCAGCTGCATCAACATCCGCTGGACCACCGTTTTTAATTCCACTCGTAGAAGATGAAGAAGCTGAGGGATGAACAAAATTAGTCGCTGGCGTTTCGTATTGTTTAGCAGCCTCGTTCAGTTGGCGTTCTAATTCATCCACATCTGGTTCGTCAGGAATGAATTGTTTAGCATCCACATCAGGGATTAAGTTTTCTGTCGATATTCGCTGACGAATCACTTTTGCAATTAGTCCTGCCAGCTGCGGTTCCTTACTTAGTCGCACCTCACGTTTAGCCGGGTGCACATTAACATCAACCAATACGGGATCAAGTTGAATATTAAGGACAGCAATTGGGTAACGGCCGACCATTAGCTTTGATTCATAGCCATTGATAATTGCCTTTGTTAATTCGAAATTGCGAATATAACGATGATTAATCGTAATTGTAATGTACTGCCGTGATGCTCGCGTAAGTTCGGGTAAGGAAACTAAACCGCTAATCTTAAAGTCGTTATCCTCTCCAGCAAAGGGGAGCATTTTCTTACCAACCTGAATGCCGTAAATTGCCGCAACAACCTGTTGTAAATTATCATTTCCTGCAGTTCGGAATAGCTCCTTGTTATTATGCGTCAGGCTAAATGCTACTTGTGGATTAGCTAAAGCCAAGCGGTTCACAATATCAGTAATTCGTGCTAATTCAGTTTGGGGGGATTTTAAATATTTTAACCGTGCTGGGGTATTAAAGAAAAGTTCACGAACAACCACGTCAGTTCCTTGACGCGCTGGTCCCGGCTTTAAGTCAACTAGTTCACCACCATGAATATGGATTAAAGAACCAGTCGTACTACCCGGTGTAGCTGTCGTTAAGGTAACATCAGCTACTGAGGCAATGCTTGGCAAAGCTTCACCCCGGAAACCCATTGTCCGAACCTTAAAAAGATCGCGTCGAGTTGTAATCTTACTGGTAGCGTGACGCTTAAATGCAATTTTAACATCATCATCCGCAATCCCAGAACCATCGTCAATTACCCTGATACTATCCAGGCCAGAATTTTCGACAATAATGTCAATTCGCTTACTGTTAGCATCTAACGAATTTTCGACCAGCTCCTTAACAATTGACGCGGGCCGTTCGATTACTTCCCCAGCGGCAATTTGATCCGCTAATACATTAGTTAATTCATGGATCTTTCCCATTTATGCCACCTTACTTTAACTTTTGCTGCCATTGATAAATTTGGTTCATAACATCCATTGGTGTCATCCCCATCAAGTTAAGGTTCTTTAACTGCTTAATAATTTTTGCAGCTGCCGGGTCCTTTGCTTTGGGTGCTGGAGTTCCAAATAGTTCTACTTGCCCATTTGGATCAACCAATGGTGGTTGAGTAGCAGGATGAACAGTTTTTTCTTTAACCTTACTTGCCTCAGACTGCTGCTCAATAGACGCAGGAATTGTCGGCAGCTTTACATCCTTCTTTTCTAGAGAGCTGAGAATTTGATCGGCACGCTTCAGGAGATCCTCAGGCATCCCAGCTAATTTAGCAACGTGAATCCCGTATGACTTATCTGCTGGTCCAGCACTCACCTTGTGTAAGAATACTAATTCGCCATTTTTCTCCGTTGCGCCAACATGAACATTCTTTAGCCGGGACAGGGTTGTTTCAAGAGCAGTTAATTCATGATAGTGAGTCGAAAAAAGCGTTTTAGCCCGCAAATGCTCATGAATGTATTCAATAATCGCTTGAGCTAATGCCATCCCATCATAGGTAGCAGTTCCCCGACCAATTTCATCAAATAAGATTAAACTCCGATCAGTAGCGTGCATTAGGGCATTATTAGCCTCCATCATTTCAACCATAAAGGTACTTTCACCAGAAATTAAGTCATCCGCTGCCCCAATGCGGGTAAAAATTTGGTCAAAAATAGGTAACTCTGCCCGTTCTGCCGGAACAAAGCACCCCATTTGAGCCATCACAGCGGTCAATGCTAATTGACGCATATAGGTACTCTTACCAGACATGTTTGGTCCAGTAATCAAAAGAATATCCGTTGATTCATCCATCATAACATCATTAGGAACATATTCTTGATGACCCATAAACTTTTCAACAACGGGGTGCCGACCATCCTTGATTTTCAATACGTGACCCGTGTTCATTTGTGGACGAACAAAATGATAATCTTCACTGACAACCGCGAAGCTTTGGAGAACATCTAATTCAGACAACGCTTGAGCCAAGCTTTGCAACCGTTTAATCTGCTTTTTCACTTTCTCCCGAATCTTAACAAAGACATCGTATTCAAGTGCGGTTGATTTTTCTTGAGCACCTAAAATTAACGCTTCTTTTTCCTTTAGCTCAGGCGTTGAGAACCGTTCCGCGTTTACCAGTGTTTGCTTCCGTTCATAGCGGTCACGAGGAATCTTATTGAGGTTAACCTTTGTCACCTCAATATAGTAACCAAAAACATGGTTATAACCGATTTTGAGGTTATTGATTCCCGTTACCTCTCGTTCGTGCTTTTGCAAATCCGCAATCCATTGCTTACCGTTATTCATCGCGTCACGGTACTCATCAAGCTGCTGATCATAACCATCCTTAATTACTCCACCATCAGTCACACTAATTGGTGGATCTTCAACGATTGAGTTTTCGATCAGGGATGCTACATCACTCAAGGGATCGAGTTGCTTCTCCAAGTCAGCAAATGCCGGTGCATCAAGCGTCTCTAAGGTATACTTAATTTTTGGTACCTGAAGCAATGAAGTCTTTAACTGAATTAAATCCCGGCCATTAACGCTTCCGTATGCTACTCGACCAGCAAGCCGCTCCAAATCATAAACTTTAATCAGCTCTTGCTGGATATTATTTCGCTCAAAATAGTGTTCAAGGAGCTCTTGAACCTTATCCTGACGAGCACTAATTTGCTTGGGGTCAATTAACGGTCGATCTAGCCACCGTTTTAATAGCCGGCTTCCCATTGCCGTTTTTGTTTCGTCAAGCAACCAGGCTAACGTTCCCTGTCGTTTACCACTCCGCATGTTGGTCATTAATTCAAGATTAGTTTTTGAATAGTGATCAATCTTCATAAAGGAGCTGGGCCGGTAAGAAATTGCTTTTTGCAAATGCGCTAGTGAACGTTTTTGCGTTGTGAGCAGGTACGAAACTAGAAGTGAAACAACGGCTTGCTGACCTTCATCAGTTAAGTCTTGGGTTAGGTAACTCACCTCTGCTTCATTCACAATTTCAGGCTGGTGTGATTGCAAAATATTTCGTTTAGTTAACTGTTGCTTAAAATCATCTTCAACTGAATCATCAAGGACAACTTCCCGACTCTGCAAGTTAATCAGCTCATTAATGACCTCATCCTCACTTGCAAAATTGGTTGTTTTTAATTCTCCAGTTGATAAATCAGTATACGCCAGATAATAATGACCGTTTTGACGGATAATTCCCGCTAAATAGTTATTGTTTTTAGCCTGATCACCGTTCAAGTCCATTTGAGTTCCTGGAGTAATTAACCGGGTAACTGCCCGCTTAACCATCCCCTTGGCTTTTTTGGGGTCCTCCATTTGCTCACAAATTGCAACCTTATATCCCTTATCAATTAGTACATCAATGTAGCTGTTAACGGCTCGATGGGGAACGCCACACATCGGGATCGGGTTCTTAGCACTATGATTTCTTGTTGTTAGCGTTAATTCAAGCAATTGGGCACCCTTAATTGCATCATCGTTAAAGAGCTCGTAAAAGTCCCCTAACCGGTAAAATAAAAATGCATCTGGGTATTGATCCTTGACCTTTTGGTACTGTTCCATCATTGGCGTTGTTTTCTTTGCCACCTAATTTCACCCCGTAATTTTTCTCTCTATATAACTTATAACGTTTTTTTACCGTATCTTTACTTTATTTATTATATTTTTTGCGTAATTCAAGTGCAAGAAAGAGAATGGCAAAATAAAGAAAGAGGCCAGGAAATAACCTAGTCTCTTTACCATATTAAAGCGTTTTTCTCTAACATGTCATTTACTTTGCGTAGTCGATCGCTCGAGTTTCACGAATAACAGTTACCTTGATATGACCAGGGTATTCAAGCTCCTGTTCAATTTCATGTTTAATATCATGAGACAAAGCAATTGCTTGAAGATCCGAAATCTTCTTTGGTTTAACTATTACCCGCAATTCACGACCTGCCTGAATTGCGTAACTATGATCGACACCATTATGGTCATTTGCAATACTTTCCAGTTTCTTTAATCGTTGAATATATTGTTCAAGTGATTCACTCCGCGCACCAGGGCGTGCACCAGAAATAGCATCAGCAGCCTGAACAAGCGCGGCAATCACTGATTTTGCCGGAACATCACCGTGGTGTGAAGCAATCGTGTTAATTACTACTTTATTTTCCTTATACTTGGTAGTTAATTCAACACCTAGCTCAACATGCGAACCATCAACTTCGTGGTCAATTGCCTTTCCAATATCGTGAAGAAGACCTGCCCGCTTAGCAAGGGTCACATCTTCTCCTAACTCTGCTGCCATTATTCCAGCAAGCTTAGCAACTTCAATCGAATGATCAAGAACGTTTTGACCGTAACTAGTCCGGTACTTCATCCGACCAATTGTCTTAATCAAGTCCGGATGCATTGAATGAATTCCGAGATCGAAGAGAGCTTGTTCACCAGTTTCTCGAAGGTTAGCATCCATTTCTTGACGGGCTTTATCAACAGCTTCTTCAATTCTTGCCGGATGAATACGTCCATCCTGAATCAGCTTTTCCAAAGCAATCTTAGCAATTTCACGCCGAACCGGATCAAATCCGCTTAACACAACAGCTTCAGGAGTATCATCAATAATCAAATCAATTCCCGTCAGAGTTTCTAGGGTCCGAATATTTCGTCCTTCTCGACCAATAATTCTCCCCTTCATGTCATCGTTTGGTAAGTTAACAACAGAAACCGTTGCTTCGGAAACAACATCCGCAGCGCTTCGTTGAATTGCTTCAACAATCAGCTTCTTTGCTGTTTTATCAGCAACCAATTCAGCATTTTGTTCACTATCACGAATCATAATTGCCCGCTCGATCTTTAGCTCTTCCTTAACCTGATCTAAGACCTGGGTTTTTGCATCCTCGTGAGACAATTGGGCAACTTTTTCCAATTCTTGTTGTCGCTGTTCAATTAACGAATCTGCCTTTTCTTGAGATACTTTTAACTGGTTAGTTTGTTGTTCAAGTTGGTGCTCCCGTTTACCAACAGCACCCTCTCGCTTTTCAAGAGCATCATCTTTGCGATCTAATGAGGTTTCCCGTTGCAAGAGTCGATCTTCTTGCTTCTGAACCTCATTTCGCCGTTGTTTCAGTTCTTGTTCAACACTTTCTCGGTAACGATGGCTTTCTTCCTTGGCCTCTAAAATAGCCTCTTTTTTCGCCGTCGCAGCATCCTGTTTTGCAGTGGAAAGAATTTGCTCTGCACTTTGATTAGCAGCTTTGAGTTGCTTTTCAACAGAAACCTTATGAATTGCATATCCAATAATAACACCGATAATCATAGCAAGCGCGGCGAAAACTAAGCCGAAAGCTTCCATCATTTCACCTCCGCTTTCACTATTTTTTATTATTGGTTCAATTAATTAGTTTAATTTAACCGTATGATAAATTAAATACCACACAAATTAAATTTTAAGCTTGCCGTTAATTAGTGTCAACCATTCTTTCAATAATTAAATAAGGCCGGAAAAATGTTTTCCCGGTCTTTATCTATTGCTAGTAATTATTAAACTTACAGAGTCTAATCTCTTCCTAGTATTTAAATCTTTTATTTTTTGCTTGCTTCTTCAATTGTTTCCTGCTTAGCTTCAGAATTGGTGCTTTGCTTCCCGTTTTGAGACTTATTTTCAGTATCCTTTAACGGTTCCATTCCGTTAGCTTCACGAACCTTATTCATCAGTTCAGCCATACTATCAGGGTGTTCAGCCAACCAGTTCTTAGCATTTTCACGTCCTTGACCAATCCGTTCATCGCCATATGAATACCATGCACCAGACTTCTTAACGAGATCTTGTTCAACAGCCATATCAAGAAGTTCACCGGTCTTGGAAATTCCTTCGCCATACATAATGTCAACTTCAGCGCGCTTAAACGGCGGAGCAACCTTATTCTTAACGATTTTAATCTTTGTCCGGTTACCAATAACATTAGTGCCGTTTTTGATCTGTTCAGACCGCCGAATTTCCATTCGAATTGTTGAGTAGAACTTTAATGCTCGGCCACCGGTAGTAGTTTCTGGATTACCGAACATCACACCAACTTTTTCACGAATTTGGTTAATAAAGATGGCAATCGTCTTTGTCTTGTTAATCTCCCCAGAAAGCTTCCGCAATGCTTGTGACATTAACCGTGCCTGAAGACCAACATGGGCATCCCCCATCTCACCTTCAATTTCGGCACGTGGGACAAGTGCAGCTACCGAGTCAACAACTACCAAATCAACTGCTCCACTAGAAATCAAAGCATCCGCAATCTCTAGTCCTTCTTCACCAGTATCTGGTTGAGAAAGAAGTAAGTCATCGACGTTTACACCTAATGCCTCTGCATATTGAGGATCAAGGGCGTTTTCAGCATCAATATAGGCAGCTGTTCCGCCTTGACGCTGCACTTCGGCAACCGCCTGCAAAGCAACGGTCGTTTTACCTGAACTTTCAGGACCATAAATTTCAACAATTCGGCCACGGGGGTAACCACCTACACCAAGGGCCTTGTCAATTGCTAATGAACCACTTGAAACTGTAGCAATCTTCATATCGGCAGCATCCCCCATCCGCATGATGGAGCCCTTACCGAAATTCTTTTCAATTTTACGAATTGCGACATCAAGTGCTGCTTTTCGTTGATCAGCCAAAATAATTCCTCCTTTGAAACGGAATATCCGTTAATAATCATAACAGTTTTGGGCAAAAAAACAAGAATTTTAGCAAACAAAAGTTCGGTTATTTTCTTAATTCCTTTAAAAGCATCTGTAAACCATACTGAACGCTCAGTAAGCGAATTTCTTGTCGTCCCAAATATCCGGCCAACCGTAATTGCTTAGAGATAGTAGGTTGGCCTTTGCGCGCCAATCCAATCCACACCGTTCCAGCTGGTTGTCCTTCGAGTTCATCGGGCCCCGCAACCCCTGTAAAGCCAATTCCAAAGTCCGCATCAAGCTTCTTTCGTGAGTAATCTGCCATTGCCTGAGCAGTCGCACTACTTACAACCCCGTTTTGGTTAATCAGTGAAGCAGGAATACCAAGCAAGCTAATTTTTGCTTCAGCAGAATAGGTAACAAAGCCCCCATCAAAGATCGCCGAAGCTCCAGGAATAGAACAAATCGTACTTTGAAAGAGTCCCCCAGTCAAACTTTCAGCCCCCGTAATTTTTAGCTTTTGCTGCTTAAGGAGACCAACAACCTCATTGGCTAAATTAAAGTCATTCCCCATTCCCAGATAGTATTGCTGCTCTTTTTTCAGAATTGCCTTAGTTACCCGATCAAATGTTGCTTTAATATCTGCGTGTGCACCTGCAATTATCGTTAACCGGAGCTCAATATTAGTTGGCTTGACGTAGGAAGTAATAGCAACGTTAGGGTAATCCTTCATTATCGGCTTTAACTCGCTCATTAAGGTTGATTCAGGCCGACCAAGAAAATGGAGTGCTCGTGTTTTGATCGTTTTTTGAATACTAAACTCTTTGATAATTCGCGGAAGCACCTCTCGATCCACCATTGCTTGAAATTCGGCAGGGGGTCCGGGAAGAATTACCACTCGGCTCTTTGCCGTCTTGAACCAGCTTCCTAAAGCGAGTCCCCGCGAATTTGGAATTAGCTCGCCAATGTATTGAGCCTGGCGCTTATTCTCCGGTTGAACCGGAATTTGCCGCTGTGCAAAGATTCCCAAAAGGTGGTGCCAGGTTTGATCATCGGTCTTTACCATTACACCAACACCTCTCGCGACTGCTGACAAGGTAACATCATCTGCTGTTGGTCCTAAACCGCCACAAATAAAAATAATCTCTGCACGATCCTGCGCTTCCCGTACACAATTAATAATAGCAGTTGGATCATCCCCGACTGTTACTTGCGATGCTACCGTAATGCCTAAAGAATTGAGCTTTTTTGCTAAAAATGCTGAATTAGTATTCGTGATTTCACCACGCTGAAGTTCATCACCAACCGAAATAATTTCTGCATTCATGTTTTTTGCCTCCAACTATCAATAACGTAAAATTACTTCAATTTTATTTTTTATGGAAAATAATTTTTTGTCCTAGATAAATGATATAACTAATTTCTTAGAGATATAAGTCTCGATCAAAAAACTCTAGTATCCAGATAAACTGAAACTAGAGTCTTTTGCTTACAAAAACAGCTTAGTGCTTATTCTTTATTATTTTCCTCTTTGGCAAGCTTTGCCACACGGTTTTCGTTAAACATAATGTAGATTAACAACAAGAGGGCAAGTGTTGCAGCTGAATAGAGGACAATGTTACTTGCTAACCAACCATACTTGGATACTAAAACCCCAATTAAGGCAGTTGCCAAAGTTTCACCAAAAATGTATTGGAAGAAGCCCATGAATCCTGTTGAGGACCCAACGGCAAACTTTGGAACAGCTTCATTAACCATTAAACCAACTAATGTTAATGGGGCGTAAATTAAAGTTCCCATAATGAAAAGAACAGTAACAATTAAGGCATGACTTGTACTAAAGAAGTAAGTAGTCAGGCAAATGAAAAGCAAGATAACACAAGCGATACAAACAATTGCCCGTCGATCCTTTAAGAAGTCAGAAATGGCACCCATAATGATAACACCTGGAACAGCTGCTAATTCAAAGATCCCGACTAACCACTTAGCAAACGATGGACTGAAGCCCTTAGATTGAACAAGGAAACTTGGAATCCAACTCATAACCCCGTAACGAACCAGGTAAAGAGACATTGAAGTTAGCGTAATCGCCCAAACTACCTTGTTAGTCAAAATGTACTTTACAAAAATTTGTGGCAAGGTTAAGTTTGTTAATTCTGATGAGGAAGCCTTACCGTTTTCAAGAACAACCTCATCGCCAGTGTATTGAGAAATACTTGGCAAACCTACAGTTGTTGGCCGATCAGCACCACAGATCAATACGAAGGCAGCGATAATCAATGAAACAACTGATGCCGTGTAGAACACAGCCGGAATTGAACCTGAGAACATGAAAGTTGCCAATTGAACAACGGCAACACAGACAAAAGCACCAGCGTTGTGGGCAGAAGACCAAATAGAGTAAATAGCTCCACGGTGCTTCTTACCCCACCAAAGTTGAACGATCCGTTGACATGCGGCAGCCCCCATCCCTTGAGCAACTGACATTACAAGCATTAAGAACATCATTACGTAAAGGTTCTTTGTAGCCCCTAACCCGAAGTTCAAAATTGCTGAAATAATCAACCCAGTTGCTAAATAGTGATTTGGGTTACTCTTATCACTAAGTGCTCCCATGAACAGCTTAGAAATACCATAACCAATACCAAAACAAGAAAGAACCATCCCGATATCAGCCGTAGTAAATCCATATTGCTTCATAATGTCATTCTGTTCGGTTGTGAAAATAAGACGAATAACATAATAGCCAATGTAACCAATACAGATTGACAATAAAACACCAACTTGACGCCACTTATAAACGGTTGAAATTTTATCCTTTGGAACCTTAGTTTTAGCATCAGGAGCTGGTTTCAAAAATGAAAGCATAACTACATCTCCTTAATATGAAATCCTTTTCAAAAAAAGGTACAGACCAATGTTAACATATTTCAAACAATAAATGAACATTTTTTCTAAAAATATCAATAACTTTTTTTATCAAAACAAAAACGACCTCGCTCAAAGATGAGCCAAGTCGTTTCTTATACATATAAAAGTAATAATTATTTAAAACCGTCTGAAAAGACATCTCGTCCCTGAATAAAGTAGTCAACCCCGGAGTAAATGGTAAAGAATAGGCAAATGTATAGCATAATTTGACCGAACAGAATTCCCCAAATTGCAAAAATCACGTTATTAAGAAGTAAGAAGATAATTGCAATAAACTGGGTAGTTGTTTTAATTTTCCCTGGCATTTTAGCAGCCAAAACAATACCGTCTTGCTCTACCAACAAGAGACGCAACCCAGTAACCGATAATTCTCGCCAGATAATAATTGATGTTACCCAGGCAGGAACAACTTGATTACCAGTTAAAACAATAAATGCCGTCATTACTAGTAATTTATCTGCTAGCGGATCAGTAAACTTTCCAAAATTAGTTACTAAGTGGTGCTTACGCGCAATTCGACCGTCTAAATTATCGGTTAACGTTGCTGCAATAAATAAGATTGCAGCAATAAATTGTGAAACGGGAATTGTCGCACCCCAAAAGCTAATCGCACCCCACGATTGTAATGGGAGAACCATTAGCAGTAAGAAAAAGGGGATGATGATTAACCGCACAACGGTTAGTTTATTAGGTAAATTCAAATTACTTCCTCCTCATAACCATTAACGTGACTGCGTTTGGTTAGTTTGTGACTGTTGCGTTTGTGTCCGGTTCTGACTTTGATTTGTAGTAGTCCGGGCCGCATTAGTTGTAGTGCTTTGGGTTGTTTGGCTAGTTCTCGTCGTCTGGGTAGTAGTTTGCTGACCACTAGTAGTTCGACTAGAGGAAACACTGCTTGATACAGATGAACTTGATGAATTACCAAAGTGGATCGTCACTATTCGAGTATTATTGTAACGACCATTATCCGTAAAGTTAATCTTCTTATTACCAAGCTTTAAGGTAGTAGCTGAAGCATTACCAACAGTAATAACAACTGTATTGGTAGTTCGTTTAATAGTTACATTAGCCGTTGAATTAGCGTCCATTGTCCGGCTTAGAGCACTTGTACCATCAGTAGTAACACTGTTCCATGCCCGACCGCTTGTCTTAATTTGTAACTTGGCATCCTTCTTTAATGAAGCAGCATTGTAAGTAACACTATTATTATTCCGGCTAGCTTCTGTTAATTTAATAGCCGCACTCTTCTTTGGCTTATTAGAACTCTTCTTTACAGAACTGCTGCTCTTCTTCCGACTTTCACCCGAAACCGAAACAGAGCTATTATCGATCTTTGTTGAAGCATCCTGATGACCACGAACAATTGCTGTTACCCAAATTGCAGCTAGAACAATCACGATTACACACGCAATAATAATGGTTGGCATGTATTGGCGAACCTTGCTAACCCCTTGGCTAACGGTTTTCCGCCGATTTGCTCGTGTTTCAACTGCCTGACTAATGTGGTCGGAATATTCCTCCGTCTTCGCCTTAGGTAATTGTTCATTGAACTCTTTTAACAGCTCATTGCCATCAAGGCCCACCGTATCTGCATATTGCTTAATAAAGGCCCGAACGTAAAAGTCCCCTGGCAATTCGTCAAATTTTTCGTCTTCAATTGCAATTAAGTATCGCTTTTGAATTTTCGTTAACTGTTGTAAGTCATCTAACGTGTAACCCTTGGCTTGGCGGGCATCACGTAGCTTCTTTCCAATTTGGATTTGTTGTTCATTATCGTTTTCACTCATTGTGATATCTCCATCTCTGAATTTTAATCCTACCTGCTAATTATAGCATGGCATCCCGCTATCAATTATTAAGAAAGTATTGAATTAACGGTGCTGTGGAATAATTTGGAATACAGAAATCCCCCGTGAAACAATGAAGCGTTTGGCAACATCATAAAGGTCATTCAAATTGATTGATCGTAATTCCCTAATCTCATCCATCAGGTTAGCACCATCGAAGAAACTTCCTCCATAATGGTTTGCAACAGCCTCTGGCGAATCCAATAAGCCAGTTAAGCGACCAATCTCCGCATTCTTAATTTCATTAAAGCGTGTTCTCGCAGCATCAATTTGCTGATCCGCACTTTCTAAAATAGCAATCACTTCGTCCGCAAATCGTTCCATTTGATCCGTGTCAGAACTGAAATATGCGAAGTAAAAATCGCGTTGCATTTCTAAATTATAAGCAAATGAATCGTCAAGAACCTCATTATTGTATAAACGCAAATAATTGTCCGAAGTATCATCAAATAGGACATCGAGTAATAAGTCAATCGCTAATTTGTAATGCAACCGTTCTCGACCACTGTCAGGAAGCTCAATTCCACGCAACCCAACAATAACTTTTGGCCTGGCAACATCCATTGTTAGGGACCGAAACGGAATAACATCATGAGCAGCTGGATCATGAAGGTTAAAGATTCGCTCTGGTGTTATTGCAGGTAAGAATTGCCGACGACTTTGATTGTTAGTAACCCATTCAACAACCTCATCCGGATCCAACTTCCCTGCCAACACTAGGTTCATATTGCTAGGTTGGTAGAAAGTCCGGTAAGTCTCCATTAAGTACTCGGGAGTAATCTTGCTGATACTATCGACTGTTCCTGCAATATCAATATGCATGGGATCATTGGGATAAAGGTTGCCTAAGATTCCAAGATATAACCGCCAAGCAGCGTCATCCTCATACATTTTGATCTCTTGACCAATAATTCCCTGTTCTTTTTTAACCGTTTGCTCTGTAAAGTACGGTTCTTGAACAAAGTCGAGCAAGACATTCAAACTTTCCCGAACATGATCGGTAGTAGAAAAGAGGTAGCTTGTTTGGGTAAAACTTGTAAAGGCATTTGAATCAGCACCAAGTTTTCCGAATAGATCAAATGCATCGTGATCAGCCTTTTCAAACATTTTATGCTCTAAAAAATGCGCAATCCCATCTGGAACTTGAATTGCGTCTTTTTTGCCGTACGGAACAAAGTGATTATCAATTGAACCAAAATCAGTAGTAAAAATTGCATAAGTTTTATGGTAACCACTCATCGGGATCATCTGCAAGGATAAACCGGTTGGCAACTGTTGTCGATAAACCGGTTGGTTAAATTCGTCATAAACTTCTTTATTCATATAGTTTTATTTTTCACCACTCAATAAATAACTTGCCTGTAGTTTAATCATTGATGCAACCTTCATTACATCATTCTTCGTCACCTGGTTGATTTGATTTGCAAAATCCGTTTGTTCTCCTAATGAAAGCAATTGGTTAACCAGATGGTGTTCCAAAATATTATTTGCAAGGTCAAAGCCAGCATAATGCTGATTAATTAATGCATCCTGAACTTCACGCATTAAGTCTTCAGTAAAGTTTCCGGTTTGGAGTTCGGTTACTTGTTCCTGGATCATTGTTAGAGCAGTTTGGTAATCAGTTGGCTGGATTCCGGTTTGCACGTTAACTAACCCGGAAAATGGTGCCAGGCGACTTGAAGCGTAATATGCTAACCCTGCCCTTTCACGAACATTAGTAAATAGTTTTGAATAAGGGGTCCCACCAAAGAGCCCATTAAAAACTAATGCAGCCGGATATAGCGGATCTCGGTAGTAAATTGGCAGGTGATAGCCAAGGTCTAACTTAGCCTGACTAACATGCTGCTGTTCTTCTTGATTAATTACATCTTCATGAGCTTGTTGAAAGTAAAATGGCGTCTCAGGAAGCTGTGAATTTCGATCAGCAAACGGTAGCTGACAAATTGCTGAATGGACGTTTTCAGGATCAACATTTCCCAAGACAAAAATATCAACCTTATCCTGGTTAATCATTTTCTCATATGTTTGAACAAGGCTTGCAGGCGTACAGTAATCAAGATCCTTAATTTTACCAAAGCTCGGCGTCCTCATAACAGAATCAGGAGCATAATAGAGCTTTAATAATTGCTGATTAGCATAAAATTGTTTGTCATCGTATAGCGCTTTAATTGAACTAGCAAGGTTATTTACCTGAAGACGGAAAGTCGGGCTATCAAATTCACCATCATCAATTAATGGGTGGAACAGTACCTGATTAATCAACTCGGTTACCTGCGCAAATAAATTATTCTGTGCCAAGTAGTTATTAATAAAACTTGATCGCAGCCGAACGGTGTGTAACCGGCCTACCCGACCAACACCAAGTGAAACAAATGCTCCATATAATTTTGCCATCTGACGTGCAAGCGCTGTTTGTGTCGGATAAAGATGAGTACTTGTTTCCAATAGGTTAGCAAGGAGGTTCCTTGCTGTGGCATTCGTAGTTGTCTGTGGTGTCGCAAAGTCAATCAAGATATGGGTCATCTTAAACTGCTTTGTCGGAATAACATGCAAATCGACACCCTTAGCAAGACGATAATCCACTGATATATCTCCCTTCCCCAATGCAATTAAAATTATAGATCGAAACTAAATCATACTGAATAATGATACTTTATCACGCTCTAAATTACAAACTTTGTCAATAATTTAATTTTAAGAAAATGTGGGGACTGTGACATAAGTACTTTTACCAAGTTCAAATACGAACAGCGCGGTACGCAAATGGGTTCCAGTATCCGGTATAGCCGAACTCTGGAACCCTATTTGCGCTCTCCACTTCCATGGTTTAAAGATGTCACAGAAAAATTTTAATCTGCACCAAGGTAGTTACTATTAGTACCGAACCACTTCTGGTTAATTTTTCTTAATTCACCATTCTTTTGTAATTTACCCAGTCCAGCATTAATTTTTTGGTGAAGAGTCTTGTCGCCCTTCCGCATCCCCACAGCATAATACTCAACAGGGAGTTCTTTACTAGAATAGGTCCTGTATGAAGAACTATTTTTTTGGTGCTTAATATAATAATCTGCATATACCTGATCCATCAAAATTCCTTGAATCCGGTTTGCGTTTAAGTCGATAAACGCATCCGGGAAAGTATCATAGAGGACCGGTTTCTGGTTTTTAATTAAGTCCTTAAGAGCTTTAGGCCGCTCGTCCAATGCAGTAAGTCCAGTTGAACCATTCTGAACCCCTAATGATTTACCCTTCATACCGGCAAAGTTTAAAATGTTAGAAGCTTTTTTGGTAACAAGAATCTGCTCGTTCTTCAAGTATGGTCGACTGAAAGCAACCTTTTTCCGCCGACTAGAATTAATTGAGTAACCATTCCATAGCAAATCAATTGTCCCATTTTTCAATTCCGTTTCCTTCATCGACCAATCAATTGGTTGAAAATCGGCCTTAATCCCGTACTGCTTAAAGACAGCCCGTGCCAGATCAACATCATACCCAACTAATTTCCCGTTTTTTTGCCGAAAGCCCATTGGTACGAAACTATCATCCAGTCCAATAACAACCCGCTTTCTGCGTTCAATTCGGTTCCAGGTATCTTGAGTATTCGCACGTTGGGTAACACTCTCACAACCACTAAGAAAAATGATGGGCGTAATTAAAGCTAGAAGCACCAGCCAATATTTAATTTTACGCATCGCAAGCACCTCTCATTCTTAGTCTTGCCCTTGATCAAGTGGGTTAACTTTCAACAAATCGTCAGCAATTTCTTCGGCAAAGTCCAAATCGTGGGTAACTACTAGCTGGGTTACTCCACCCTTCTTTAGCGAAAGAATAATGTTAGCAACATCTTGACGAAGGTTCGGGTCAAGGGCTGACGTTGGCTCATCATAGCAAAGAATTTTAGGTTTCATTGCTAAAGCCCGTGCAATTGCTACCCGTTGCTTCTGCCCACCAGACAATTGCCAAGGGTAAAGATTGCCCTTTGTTGATAACCCTAATTCAGCTAATAACTCTTGAGCCTTTTTTACCGCTTCATTTTTGGGTTGTTTAAGCACCATCGTTGGCGCAAGGGTAATGTTTTCCATTACTGAAAGGTTCGGAAAAAGGTTAAAATCTTGGAAGACAACCCCAATTACCCGATCTGAAGCACCAGTTCCCTGAGGATCGAATGGCTTACCATCCATCAAGAATTCACCACTATCAGGAGTATCTAATCCTGTAATGCAACGTAACAATGTCGTTTTCCCAGCACCAGAAGGACCAACAATACAAAGAATTTCATCATCTTTAACGGTTAGGTTAACATCATCAAGGATTACCCGATTGCCAAAGCTTTTCTTTAAATTTTTAACTTCTAACATTGACTACTCCTCCTTACTTAAAATATGAGTACCGTTTTTCGACTTGACGTAATACCAACGTGCAAATTCCAACAAGAATTAGGTAAATTAAGCCAACCAGAAGTAATGGGATAAGAGTAACATCCCGTGAAGTTGCCACATTTCCTGCACGCAAGAGGTCACCAAGACCAATAACATAAACTAAGGAAGAATCTTTTACCAAGTTAATAACTTCATTTCCAATTGACGGGATAACGATTTTAACAACTTGGGGAATGATAATCTTCCGAACGGTTTGCCAGTAATTTAACCGTAACACTTTGGCAGCTTCATACTGACCAACACTAACTGATTGAAAACCACCACGGAATATTTCAGCAAAGTAGGCGGCATAATTAAGAATAAATGCAACTAAGGCCGCATCGTATCGTTGAAAGACAATTCCAATAATTGGTAATCCATAAAAGACAAAGATTAATTGCAGAAGTAATGGCGTGCCCCGCATCAGCCAAACGTAAATTTCTAAAATCCATTTAAGCGGCTTAACCTTCGATGTCAGTCCCAAACTTACAATGATTCCTAAGGGGATTGAAACAATTAGCGTCCAAAAAAAGATTTGTAGCGTTAATCCAGCCCCTTGAATAAGTGAGGGTAAGATTTGTGAAACATAATTAAGTGACATTTTAAAACCTCCTTGAATTTCAAAAACGTTAAACAAAAAAGTCCTCTTAAACTAACATTAGTTTAAGAGGACGAGCAAGTCGTGGTCCCACCTCATTTTATAATTACCTCACAGTAATTACCTCGTGAGTCTAATTATCTGGAAAGAGAAAAACGCCCTCATAGTCAAATATGACTATGAGGGCGTTTCACGCGGTTCCACCTCATGTTGTTACTTTCTCACAAAAGCAACCTCAGTAAGTTCATTAATTAAACTCCGCGCTGTAACGGGCTTCCCCGGATCCACCTACTTACTTCAATGGATCAACTTGCAGATGTGATTCAAGAACACCAGCTCATTCACATCCCACCACAGTGAACTCTCTTAAGAGCAAGTTAATTCTTTACTAGTCTGTTCTTCGTTTTTTGATATTGTCATGTATCCTACACTTGATAATTCACTTTGTCAATCCTTTTTTAGATCTTTTTTGTGTTAGAGCCCAAGTATAAATTGCCTGAATTGGCCAATAGAGGATTACAAAGTAAACCAAGTTAAGCGCTAGGGTTGGTGCAAGAGTAAACACAAGGTAATCGCCAATATCCATATGTGTAATCCCAACTAATGAATATGCCCAGTACGTCAACGTTACAAAGGCAACAATATCAATAAAGAAAATCATAATGATCGTTAAAAACGACTGGCTAAAATATCTTGAAAGAACTTTGGTAAGTTCAACAATTAACGGAAAAAGGAAAATGTCTAATCCCAAAATTCCCGTAAAGTAGACATCAAAAACGATCCCTGCAAGTGCAGCAAAGGGAATTAACGGAATTTCAATCTCTTCTTCAAAGTAATACGAGAGAACTAACCAAAGCAATACTAACTCACTCATCATTGAATATGGATAGCTAAAAAATAGTTTAGCCCAAACATTACTTAACGAACCATCTAAAAACAACGATATAAATAACCCTAACGGAAAAATGTATCTTAATCTCGATAATCTATACATTAAACCACCTCGATTAAGCCGGTTCGGCAACGGTCACAATATTAACGTCATTCATGTCAGCAGCGGGCTTGATATATACCTTTTGGGCTAATCCATAGTCATCTTTCCCTACACGGGTTACACGGCCAACGTAAAGGCCCTTCGGTGTTACCCCACCCATACCACTTGTCATTACCTTAGTACCCTTCTTTAACTTAGCCTTAGAACTAACTTGGCCCATAATTAGTTCATCAGTTGAAGCGTCATAACCGGTAATAATTCCGTTAACTGTTCGACCATTAGTTCCATCAATCGTTACGGCAAAACGATTAGCGGATTCACTAGTATTGCTTAATAGTTCAACCTTACTATTAGTCTTGTTAACCTCACTAATTCGACCAATCAAACCACTACCACTCATTACTGGCATGTTTTTCTTGATTCCATTAGATTGTCCCTTATTGATTACCAATTGTTTCTGCCATGATGATGGTGTTCTCATCATTACAGAAGCCGTAATTGTATTGTAATCAGTCAAGGATTTATTAAGCTTTAACTCTTGCTTCAGTTCTTTATTTTCCTTTGCTAAGGTCTGATCACGGACCTTCGTTTGTGCTAATTCAGTTACCTGCTGCTTCAATTCCCGGTTTTCAGAATATGTATTCATCAATTGCCCTACGGAACTAAAACCGCCCTGAACAGCATTTACCGGAATAGCAACGATTCCATCCACAAAGCCAACAATATCATTACCAAATTGTTGGATTAATGGGGGCGTATTCCGCCGATTGCGCATTGAAACAGAGCCGGCCATTAAACCGAAACACGCAATTAAAATTAGCACAAGAATAACAAGCCGTCGATTGGAAAAAAACTTGCGCATTTTATTCCTCCAGCATTTCTTTACTAGGTAATAAGAAAGGACTGGACAAAACAAATCGTTTTGCGACCAGCCCCATCCCGTTACTTATTACTTCTTCTTCATTACATCGATACTCTTTAATGATTCACCCGTACCAGTTGCAACACAGTCAAGCGGATCGTTTGCAATAAATACAGGAACCTTAGTAGCATCGGCAATTACGTCAGGCAAGTGCTTTAATAACGCACCACCACCGGTGAGGACGATTCCGTGATCAATAACATCAGCAGCAATTTCTGGAGATGTTTCTTCCAGTGTCCCCTTAATTGCATCAATAATTGAGGCAACAACATCTTGCAGTGCAACGGAAACGTCTTTTGCAGAAACTTCCATTGTCTTTGGTAATCCGGTAACAAGATCCCGTCCCCGAACTTCTGTTGAACCCATTTCAGCAGCAGCATCTGTAGAAGCAGAACCAATATCCCACTTAATCTTTTCGGCAGTTCGTTCACCAATCAGTAAGTTCATGTTTTGACGAACATATTGGGCAATTGCATCATTCATTTCATCCCCAGCCATCCGGATTGAACGACTAGAAACAATACCACCTAATGAAATAGTAGCAACATCGGTAGTTCCACCACCAATATCAACAACCATGCTTCCTGTTGGATCCATAACTGGAAGACCAGCACCAATAGCAGCGGCAAATGGTTCTTCAATAACGTAAGCGTCACGTGCTCCTGCAACACGAGTAGCATCAATCACAGCCCGCTTTTCAACTTCAGTAATTCCGCTTGGAACACATACCATCACGTATGGCTTACCGTTAGAATTACCAAGGGCCTTTTCAATGTAATACTTCATCATGGCAACAGTCGTATCATAATCAGCAATAACCCCATCCTTCATTGGACGAATGGCTGTAATACTACCTGGGGTTCGACCGATCATGTCTCGAGCATCTTTACCTACAGAGATAACTTCATTGGTCTTGGTATTACGAGCAACAACTGATGGTTCACGTAATACGATTCCTTTGCCTTCAACATACACAATTGTGTTTGCTGTTCCGAGGTCGATGCCAATATTTTTGGTTCCGATTCCTAGCAATCTGCTTCTTCCCTTCATTTTAGTAAATTATTTTTAATCTAATATCGAGCATATTATACCATAGCAAAAAGCCATATACGAACCTTAATATACACAATAAATTGCCATAAAAGACTTATTCTTTGATAAATTAACGTTTTCTTTAACTTTTTTCTTCCTCATTTTTGTGAAATGCCTGATTTTCACGCCAACTATAATAACTATTCCGACCGACAATGAGAAAATCAAGGAACGTTATCCCTAAGATCCGACTTCCCTTTTCTAACCGTTTAATCATCGCAATATCGGCTGAGGACGGTTCAACATTTCCAGAGGGGTGATTATGGACAACCGCAATCCCATTAGCCGATTGAAGCAATGCCCGCCGAAAAACGCGATCAGGATAGACGCTACATTCACTTAACCCGCCGACAAACATTTTTTTAATATCAATAATATCGTTATGGACATCCGTGCCAACTAAATAGAGGCTTTCTTGATTTTCCCCGCTTAACCGGTCCATCATCTCAGTGCTTAATAATTGACTGGAATAAGCGTGACCAAGCAATGGTGCCTGGCTCCGGACTACCATTGTCCCGAGTTCAATTGCTGCAAGAAGAACTTCCATTCGTTCATCTTCTTCAAGTAGCCTTTCTTTCTCAGCATTTGTCATATTTTTGATCGAAATTGGTGTTGGGTATTGGCCGATAAACTGGCGAAATAGTACATTTGCTTCTTCACTGCCATCAATTAAAATTCTGCCAACAAGCTGCAAGTATTGTGTTGATTCTGGTGTAAACATAAATAAAAACTCCTTTTTCCCGTTCTATATATACATAACGGAATAAAAGAAGTTTTGCATTATTTTATTTTAAATTTTTTCTAACTTCAGAAACAAAATAAAGTGAACCAGTGATAATCATTACATCATCAGCTGCCAATTCTTGAGATAGCTTGACGAATCCAGTTTGCCAATTTTCCGCAACTTGAATTGGGTACTTTGTCTTAAATTCACCAATCGTAGTCGCCAAATCAGCACTTGGTCGCTTAGGTCCAGGGCCTGCAAAATTAGTAACCATCAAGTGGACATTCCCCAAACTAGCCAATTCACCAAGCATTAATTCATATTGTTTATCAGCCAAAATGGCAACAAGGACGTACACTTCACGATCACTAAAATCATCGCGAATGGTTTTAACTAACGCCTGCATTCCGGGAAGATTATGTGCCCCATCTAATAATACTAACGGCTCACTAATTATCGTTTCCATTCGGCCGGGCCACCGAGTCATCTCTAACCCCTTTTTCAAATCGCCAGTGATTACCGGGATCCCTAGTTTGGTTAACACTATTTGTACTGTTGTAATCGCAATTGCAGCATTCTCAACCTGATAGTCACCGGCCAACCCGAGATTACTCCGAAAATGGTGCAATTGATCACCATCATATACGATCTCTGCTTTAATGGCATTTCGGTTAATCTTCTGTGCCGAAAAGTCTTTGCCTAATTCATAAACCTTGGCGCTCTTTTCATTTGCTTCTCTCATAATTACTTGACGCGCTGATGAGGGAAGCTGGCCGATAACTACGGGAACACCCTTCTTAATGATTCCTGCTTTTTGGTGAGCAATTTTAGCTAAAGTATCACCAAGATATTTCATGTGATCCCAACTCACGGTGGTAATCACGCTAACTAGTGGCGTAATTACGTTTGTTGAATCATATAGCCCACCAATGCCAACCTCAAGAAGGACTAAATCTGGTTGTTTTTCTGCAAAATAGCAGAACATAATTGCAGTATCAATTTCAAATTCAGTTGGTCCACCGGTTGGTAATTCCTGATCTAACTGCTGAACAACCGGTTCTACTTTGCGGGCTAACCTTGTCAAATCTTCATCGCTAATCGGCTCAGCATTCAATGCTATTCGTTCGTTAAAGCGGGTAATAAACGGTGAAGTAAAACTCCCCACATTTAGCCCTGCCTTCATTAACATTGACCTTAACATTGCAACAGTTGAACCCTTGCCGTTTGTTCCCGTAATATGGACATACTTCAAGCCTTTTTGCGGGTTTCCTAACCTGTCAAGGAAAAGTCTCATCCGGTCTAACGTTGGAATCTTTTTGAATTTTGTCCGTCCATGAATAAAGTTCAGCGCTTCAGCATATGATTCAATCATTTCTATCCCTTCCACTCAATTAACTTAAATCCCTTAGCAACTTAATATCACATCTTAACATAATTTAATCGGCAAATGGACTTTATTCTTATAACGTTAATTTATTACAATGCAATATACAAAAATAAAGGTCGAGAAAAACAAAATGCTTTTCTCGACCTTTATCATATTCTAGTGATATAAATCAAAGCGTCCCTTAGCAAAGAGTTCCTTCAATCCACCAACTTCTAGGAGTGAACGGTTAGCAATCATTTTCTTCATGAATGAACCAACATATCCCTTAACTTCGTGTCCCATTGCAACACCGAAAGCTCGTGTGTTACCAACTGAGGCAACAGTACCAAGTGACTTGTATGCATAAGGTTCACTCAATCGTTCGCCCTTTCTTACACGATCGTCAATGTCATCGGCAACATAATCAGCCATTGAAAGTGCCAATTGAGCTGTAGTTGGGTATGGACGAGGAGAACCTGGTGCCATAACCGCTGCCACATCTCCAATAATGTATAGGTCATCATGATCTGGATCATTTAAGTGATCAGTGACAACAACCCGGCCACGACGTTCGTTAAATCCAGATTCAGCCATTACTGGGCTACCACTAACACCGGTTGTCCAAATAATGGTACCAGCAGTCATTGATTCATCACCATTACCACGACCATGTTGATAAATTACGGTACTTAGCTTAATCCGTGAAATCAAGCAACTTGTGTAAAGGTGAACCCCAAGCTTCTTTACCAAGTTAACACCATAGTTAGCAAGATCCTGATTAAACATTGGTAAAAGACGTTCTGAGGCTTCAATCAATGAAATTTGAATATCTTCAGGCTTTACCCCTGCAATTTGGGCATAGCGTGGACGAGCATCAACTAATGCACCTGCTAATTCAATTCCAGTAAATCCGGCACCACAAACGATAATCTTCAAGTCATCAGGATTCTTGGTAATCTTGTAATCCTTCATCTTGTCAATAATGTGACTGTGAATTTCAAGTGCTTCCTTTACGTTTGTCATTTGAAGTGCGTTTTCCTTAGCGCCTTCGATTCCGAACGTTTCAGAAGTAAATCCAAGACTAACAACACAGTAGTCATAATCTAATGGTTGTTCACGATGTGCTAATTCAACCGTTTTATCATCAGGGTTAACCTTAACAACTTCATCCTGAATAAAGGTTGTTACCTTAGAATTAATCAAGTCACTAACCTGGTATGAAATCTTTGCAGGTGGTAGGTTTCCTGCAGCCACTTCATGAAGGTCAGTTGCTTCGTAGTGATAAGTATTCCGGTCAACTAAGACAATTCGTCCCTCACCCTTCAGCTTCTTTTGAAGGAGGACAACAGTTTTTAGGCCAGCGTATCCCGCACCTAGTACAACAATCTTCTTCATAAATAATTCATCCCCTATTTAAGTAATAGTATAAAACATTCTTTGTCAATTATGCTTCTTTTTTACAGACCTTGATCTGCTTTTTTGAGTTTTCGGTAATGAGGGTTATTCTCCCATAACTCTTGTGGTGTCCCACTCATTGTTATTTTACCATTTTCAAGGAAAATCACACGATTCATTGCATCAATTCCTTGTAAATGGTGGGTAATCCAAATAAGCGTCTTTCCAGCCAATTCATTCATAAAAGTATCAATAACTCGTTGTTCAGTTAGCGGGTCAAGACCGACCGTTGGCTCATCTAAAATAACAATCGGAACATCCTTTAACAGGATCCGCGCTAAAGAAAGGCGATGTCGTTCACCACCAGAAAAGATTAGTCCTGCCTCACCGATTTTCGTATTAAGACCATCCGGCAATTGACGAATCTTCTCTTCCAGGCCAACTCGTTTCAGGACACTCCAAACGTCTTCTTCTGTTGCATCCTCATTTCCTAAACGAATATTATTCAAAACGGTCGTGTTAAACAAGTATGGCGACTGGTGGACGACGCCAATATAGTTAGCAATTTGATCACCAAATTTATCTGTTAGCTCACCATTAATCGTGATCTGACCTTCAGTAGGTTGCAGATCACCACGAATTAGACTAGCTAACGTACTTTTTCCGGTTCCGCTCCGTCCAAGGATTGCTAACTTCTCTCCCGGCTTAATTTGCAAGTTCAAGTGTTGCAGAATTTGCTCGGTGTCTGACGAATACTGAAAGCTGACATTATCAATATCAATTTGGTATGGTGCTTCAATTTGAGGAGTGGCTTGCTGTTCCTTACTAGGTTCTGGAAGACTATTCAAGCGGTCTAACGAATCCGTATAAACGTTTGTTTGCTGAGCAGCAACCGGCAATCCAGCTAATGCTTCATCTAGCGGAAAAACACAGAGAACAAATGCGGCAATCCAGTTAGCACCCCAATGACCGCCAAAATGATAGGAACCCCAGACTACTAATGAAATGATAACCAAGAGAATCAGCATTTGGAGAACAAAGTCACGGAAATTATTGAACCGGTGCATCTTTCGTTGCGAACTTAGCAGCTTCTTCTCATCACTATCATGTCGCTGAAGGTACTTACTAGAGTTTCCTGAAAGCACCCAATCTGTAATTCCCATCACATTATCAGTTAAGTCAGAATAAAGCCGGTTTGTTGCTTCCTTTTCTTGTTCTTGACGTGCTCCATTAACTAAGATCGACCAAACTGGGATGCCAAAAATAATTAACCCAAATAGGATTAACATTAACAATCCCATCCATGGTGTCAAAGCCCCCAGAGCAATCACTATAATAAGGTACAGCCCACAAGCAACCAACATTGGAAAAATAGTTCTCAAATATAGGTTTTGAATATGGGCAACATCCTCAGAAAGCAGCCCTAAAACATCGCCAATTCGGTACTTGCTGTTGAAAAATACTGCATCCTTCTCCAACGAGTCATAGAGTCTCTTCCGAAACATTGATGTCATCTTAAAAACCCAATTATGACTCGTTAATCGTTCAGCATAGTGAAATACGGGACGAAAAATTCCGAATGCCCGCGTCAAAACTATTGGAACGTACACGAGCAAAATATTAAACGGCATCGTTGCACACCTACTAATTAGGTAACCCGCGGTAAACATTAGCCCGCCAGCACAAACAAAGGTTAAAATTCCCAATGAAATAGCCAGTACTAATGTCCAGCGATATTTTTTGAGAAATGGTCGAACCCAACGATCATGACGGAGGGCTTTCAATAATGGAATTCTATTCATTAATCTTCCCCCTTTGAACGGTCAAATACCAAGTCCGTAAAATATCCTGGTTTAGCCATTAATTGATCATAGGTTCCCTGTTCAATAATCTTGCCGTGACGCATCACAATAATGTAATCCATCTGCCGCATCCAGTGCAGCCGGTGAGTAGCAAACAAGACAAGGTGATCCTTCATGATCGGAATCATCCGTTCCTTCAACTCTAGTTCGGTTTCAATGTCTAAGTGAGCAGTTGGCTCATCCAAGATCAAAACTCGTCGCGATTGATCCAGGAAGGCACGGGCAAGAGCAATTCGTTGTGCCTGACCACCGCTTAATTGCCGGTGCCCCTTGCCAATCATTGTATCAAGTCCATCGGGTAATTCGGCAACCAGTGATGTGAGTCCCATCATTTCAATCGCCTTATCAATTTGTTCTTGGCTGACATCCGGTGTATAGAAACAAATATTATTCCGCAAAGTATCATCAAAAATATATGGATCCTGGGGAATATAAATAATCTGTTTTTGCCAATCTTCAATATTTAGAGTCTTAACAGTTTGTCCCTGAATCTTTATTGTCCCAGATGTGGGATGGAGAAACCCGCCTAAGAGATTAATCAAAGTGGTTTTCCCAGCACCGCTCATCCCCACAATTCCTACTTTCTGGAAACCATGGAGATTGATGTTGACGGGTGCCAATTGACTCCCGTGTTCATATTGAAACTCCACATTATTTAATTCCAGTTTACTATCTGCTTGCCATTTCTTGATATCAACATGCGGCTCAGGCGGAATCTCTTCCTGGAGAATTTTTTCAACTGCATGAAATGAATTTTTGCCGTTAAGGGTTGCATGGTAGTCATTGGCAAAATTACGGATTGGCATGAAGTATTCCGGCGCTAAAATCAGGATTCCTAATGCTGGAAAGAGCAATAAGTGCCCTTCAATTAATCGCAGGCCCAAGAAAACTGCCAAAACAGCAGTCGATAGGGTAGTAAAGAAATCAAGGGCGAAAGTAGATAGCATTGCAACCCGGATAACGCTCATCGTCGACTTTCGAAAACGTTCACTTGAGCGAAAAATACTTTTAGAATACCGTTTGCTTAAGCCAAAATACTTTAGTGTATCAATCCCCCGCAGCGAATCAATAAAATGGTTCGACAGGACTTGGAAGTTAGCATATTGACGATCGGCTTTTGCTTTGGCAGCATAACCAAGAATAATCATAAAAAGAATTATTAATGGGTACACCAAAAGCATCACCAAGCCAGAAATCCAGTCCAACCAAAAACAAACAATAAGCAGCATCACTGGAATAATCATCATGCTGACAAACTTACTAAACAAAAGATTAATGTAGTTCTCCACTTCAGAAATCCCGTCTAGAGTTAACGTAACAATATTCCCTGTTCCCTGTTGTTGAACTAGTTGGGGGCCAAGCTTAAATAGCTTAGCTAGTAATTCTTGCCGTAAATGCTGTGCGGTTTTCCGGGCATAGTTATCAAGCAATACAGTATCCAGCCAATTAATAATATGACGACCAATAAAACAACTAATAAATCCGACTAGCCAGCCCCATTCACTTGCCAGCGAATGACCGGCCCAAAGATTTGTTAATAGTGAAGCTAGCGAAATTGCTTGACCAATGATAAGAAAAGCTTGCAGGACATAAACCCCTACAAGCTTTATCATGATCTGTTTGCTCCCCTTAAGCGTGAAGAGTAATCGATCAATCATAATGCTTACTTAGCCTCCGTAACAACTGGCATGGCGATCCGCTTACGGAAGATCCAGTATGCCCAGATCGTGTAAGCAAGAATAAATGGCAATAAGCAGCATGTAGCAATTGTCATTACTGTCAATGTGTACTGAGTTGACGATGCATTTTGAATCAATAGATCATACCGTGAGCTAATTGAACTAATTAGTAGCCGTGGGAATAAGCCGACAAACAGAAGGACAACTAATGCAACTAGAGTTAATCCGCTAGCAATAAAGGCGGTTAATTCCTTGCCCTTAATAGCAGCTGCTTGCGCAATGATGGTCAAAACAACCATTACGACTAACATTGTAATTGTTGCAACTGGGTGAACCTTCATAAAGTCGGTCATAAAGATTAGCATTAATGCAAAGACAACTAAGCCAACATAAAGAACCCAGTAAAGGAATTGAGCAACATTGTTTGCCCGTTGACGAATATCTCCCGCAGTCTTTAATGCAATGTAGTTAAGTCCGTGAAGGTATGTTAAGAGGGTTAAAGCAACCCCACCAACAACGGAGAACCAGTTAATGTAATCAAAGAAAGTTGCGTGGAAGTTACCGTTAGCATCAATTGGCATTCCCTGAATCATACTAATAAACATAATTCCCAAGAAGAATGGTGCCATAAAGCTTCCGATACCGAGGGCCAAATCCCAGATCCGCTTTCGTGGCATTGGTGACTTTGCACGGAATTCAAATGAAACCCCACGAATAATCAAGCCAACTAGAACTAACATCAAAATAATGTAGTAACCACTAAATAAACTTGCGTACCAGTATGGGAAAGAGGCAAACATTGCCCCACCAGCAGTAATTAACCAAACTTCATTTCCGTCCCAAACAGGTCCAATTGTCTGCACCATTTGATCACGTTCTGCTTCATCACTGCTTAACGTAACGGTTGCCATTCCAACACCGTAATCAAATCCATCAAGGAAGAAGAAGCCGGCAAAGAGGACACCAATCAAAATAAACCATAATAATTGGAGAAAACTCATTTAGAACGCCTCCTTATCAAATGGATCAAGAACCTTCTTGAACTTTGGCTCGATGACCTGGGTCGGATCCTTCTTTAATTCATGAACGATCAAACCAATTAACGTAATTGCAAGAGCTGTGAACAATACGAAGTAAACGATATTAGAAGTTAGCAGCGAGGCAGCAGATACGTTTGGCGAAACACTTTGTTGAATTGTAAAGAGTCCGTAAACGGTCCACGGAACACGGCCAAATTCTGTTACGAACCAACCAGCTGTATTACCCATAAATGGTAAGAAGGTGGTTAATGCTAAAATCCATAGCGTCCACTTATGCTCATACAAATATTCGGACTTCTTACGGCTCATAATCAAGCCAACGAATGAAACCAGAATAATCCAAGCAGAAATTGCACACATAATCCGGAAACTATAGAATAGCGTATTTACCGGTGGATAATAATCAATGTTCTTGCCATACTTCTTCTTGTATTGGGCATTCAGTTCATTCATCCCGGTAACGGCTCCGGTCGTCTTGTGATAAGACAAGATACTTAACATATCTGGAATATCAATGTTATTTTGAACCTTATGTTCCTTCGTATTAGCAATTCCGACAATGGTCCATGGAGCATGTTCACCAGTCGTAGTGTAAACATCTTCAGTAGCAGCGAACTTCATTGGCTGTTCCTTAACAAGGTATTGCATTTGAAGATCACCAAGAACCAAGCCAAAGATTGCAAAAATTAGTGACATCCACAAGCTAAGACGCATTGTCTTCTTGTAAATTGTCCGTGCTTCATTGGAAATCTCATGCTTCTTTAGCAATTGGAATGCGGTTAATCCGGCAAAGATTACCCCACCCATCATAACTGCGTTCAAGATAACGTGTCCATATTCAAACCATAATTGAGGGTTCTTCAATAGAGCACCAAAATCGACCATTACTGCACGACCACCACGAATGGCATAACCAACCGGGTGCTGCATAAATGAGTTAGCAGTAAGGATCCAAAGAGCAGAGGTAAGTGAACCAAAACTGGTCATCCAAATAAAGAAAGCATGGAGTCCTGGCTTTACCTTATCCCAGGTAAATACCCAGAGACCAATAAATGTAGATTCAATAAAGAATGATAGCAAAGCTTCCAAGGCTAATGGAGCACCAAAGATGTCCCCCATGAACCGTGAATAATCAGACCAGTTCATTCCAAACTGAAATTCTTGAATAATACCTGTAACAACACCAACAGCAAAGCTCAGCAGGAAAATATTCCCCCAAAACTTTGTCATCTTTTTATATGATTCATTCTTAGTATGAACATACATTGATTCCATAATTGCAACAATGAAGGCTGTCCCGATAGTAAATGGAACAAAGAAAAAGTGGTAGACAGTCGTCATTGCAAATTGAAATCGCGCAAGACTAAGAATACTCATAATAAAGGCCTCCCTCCGAAAAGAAATAAACGTGAAACCGTTACCGTGTTTCATTCACCTTTAATCATAATACTGTTGATAAATAATTACAATTTTTATTCCAAATTATTTCAATCTTTTTTCAAATCTAATCACTTGACTTAGCTGTCTTTTTCATCTTATCAAATGATATGCAATTCATAAAAATAAAGAATTAAAAATTTTAATTTGAACTAAGTTACTGGCTTACTCGCCTGCATCCATAGGAGTGACTTGATTACTCAATTGCTAATTTAGGTATAGTAAAACCCCATAGTTAGATTTTTTCGTCCAACTATGGGGGGTATTACGTCATAAATAATGATTAGGCATCCTGAAGTGAAGCTAAACGATCCTTAGCAGCATCAAGTTTTTGTTGCCACTCTTTGCCCTTAGTTCGTTCTTCTTCAACAACCTTTTCTGGTGCATTCTTAACAAAGTTTTCGTTGCCTAACTTCTTTGCTGAACGCTGAACTTCTTTTTCTAGGTTAGCAATCTCTTTCTTCATCCGTGCCCGTTCTTCATCTAAGTCAACTAATTCCGCCATCGGAATGTCAACTTCTGCTCCGGTCAAGATCCCGGATAGGGCAAGCTTAGGTGTCTCAACATCGGTCCCAATAATTAATTTTTCTGGGTGACAGAAGCGGTCAATGTAATCCTTATTGGCTTTAAACGTCTCAGCAAGGTGATCATTTTCAACCTTAATGATTAAATCAACCGGCTTAGACATTGGCGCATTTGCCTGGTTCCGAATATTCCGAACGGCAGTAATTAATTCAATTAAGTGACTCATTTGTTCAGTTGCGGCATCATCGTCAAATTCATCATGAGCAACTGGGTATTTAGCAACCATAATTGACTTGCCATCATGAGGCATTGATTGCCAAAGCTTTTCTGTAACAAATGGCATGATTGGGTGCATTAATTTCAGAATTTGGTCTAAAACATAGCCAAGAATATTCTTCGTGTTGGCCTGTTCTTCTGCGGTCCCATTATTAAGCTTTTCCTTGGTCATTTCAATGTACCAGTCACAGAAGTCATTCCAAATGAAATTGTAAAGTGCTCGACCCGCTTCACCAAACTCAAACTTTTCAAACTGAGCATTAACTTGCTTAACAGTAGCATTTAGTCGGCTTAAAATCCAGCGATCTGCGAGATCCCACTTACTCTTTTCTGGAAGAACTGGGGCTGGCATATCACCAAGGTTCATAATTACGTAACGACTAGCATTCCAAATCTTGTTAATGAAGTTCCAGGCAGCATCCATTTTAGTGTAGCTAAAGCGAATATCCTGTCCAGGAGTTGAACCGGTAATCAGGAACCACCGTAAGGCATCAACACCATATTTTTTGATTACGTCCATTGGATCAATTCCGTTACCAAGGGACTTACTCATCTTCCGGCCTTGCTCATCACGAATCAATCCGTGAAGAAGAACGTTTCTAAATGGTGCCTTGCCAGTAAATTCGAGTGACTGGAAGATCATCCGGGAAACCCAGAAGAAGATAATATCATAACCAGTTACCAAAGTATTGGTTGGGAAGTAACGCTTGAAGTCTGCAGAATCAGTGTCTGGCCAACCCATTGTAGAGAATGGCCAAAGAGCACTTGAGAACCAGGTGTCAAGAACATCCTTATCTTGTTCCCAATTCTCAGCGTCTTTAGGTGCTTCCATCCCAACATAAACTTCACCGGTCTTCTTGTTATACCAAGCTGGAATCCGGTGTCCCCACCATAATTGACGGGAAATAACCCAGTCATGAATGTTTTCCATCCATTGTGTAAAGGTATGTTCGAAGCGCCCAGGAATAAAGTTAACGCGATCGTCAGTTTCCTGGTTCTTTAGGGCAGCTTCTGCTAATGGCTTCATCTTAACAAACCATTGAGTCGAAAGCCGTGCTTCAACTTGAACACCAGTCCGTTCTGAGTGACCAACTGAGTGAACAATTGGATCAATCTTAAGCATGTAGCCTTGGTCTTCCAGATCCTTAACCATTGCTTTTCGTGCTTCAAACCGGTCCATTCCTTCGTACTTTCCGGCATTCTCGTTCATTGAAGCATCTTCATTCATGGTATTTAGCTCAGGAAGATTGTGACGCTTACCAACCTTAAAGTCGTTTGGATCGTGAGCTGGGGTAATCTTTACCATCCCGGTACCAAAGTCAGGGGTTACATAGTCATCCGCAATAATTTCAATTTCCCGATCAACTAATGGAACGCGAACATGCTTACCAACTAAGTCCTTGTACCGTTCGTCATGCGGGTTAACGGCAACTGCTTCGTCACCAAACATTGTTTCTGGACGAGTAGTAGCAATTTCAATGTAATCTTTACCGTTAAACTTAGTTCCATCAGTAAATGGGTATTTAACGTGATAGAATGCCCCTTTATCGTCTTTGTGGATTACTTCAATATCTGACAATGCGGTCCGTGCTTGCGGATCCCAGTTAATAATGTAAGTTCCCCGGTAAATCAATCCCTTATTGTAAAGATCAACAAAGACCTTCCGAACAGCCTTGTTCAATCCCTTATCAAGGGTGAATCGTTCCCGATCATAATCAACGGAAATCCCCATTTTGGCCCATTGCTTATGAATAATGTCAGCATATTCATCTTTCCAGTCCCAAACTTGTTGAACAAATTTTTCTCGACCTAAATCGTAACGTGAAATTCCTTGTTTACGTAGCCGTGCTTCAACCTTTGCTTGGGTAGCAATCCCAGCATGATCCATTCCTGGAAGCCAAAGGACATCGTATCCCTGCATCCGCTTTTGACGAATAATCATATCCTGCAACGTTGTATCCCAGGCGTGACCTAAGTGAAGCTTCCCGGTAACGTTCGGTGGCGGAATAACAATTGAATATGGATGTGCTTTTTTATCTCCACTAGGCTTAAATAAACCTTGATCAATCCACCATTGATAACGACCAGCTTCAACAGCTGTTGGGTCGTACTTAGTGGACATTTCTTTCTCAGTACTCATTATGAGTCCTCCTCTAAGTAGTTAATTTGCAAGTATTTTACGCTGAAAATAAAAAACTCGCCCTAACATATAGGACGAGTTCCGCGGTACCACCTATTTTAGACTATCTAATTATAGTCTCACTCATTCATTTTATAACGGTAAAATGAACCGTTCCAACCTACTGTTACTTCAGTTAGAGTGCTACCAAACTACTTTCAATAACTACTTTCTAGGAATATTCCATTAATTATTCCCTTTCTGTGAAGAAAATAGTTACCTACTCTTTTGATCAACGCATTTACTATTTGCTTGTAATGATAGCCAATTTAAAAACCATCGTCAAGCAGAAGTTTAAAGAAGTTCTGCAAAAACGTCCTCATTCTGGTTTAAGAAATCTTCACCAGAATGAATCTCAGTAATTTCAATCCCGTCTAACGCCCGTTTGATTAAGCCGTCAATATCCAAACGTTCTTCGTATTTTCGTGTCTTTTCAAGATCAGGTTTAGTCTTTGGCGAAGGCGGTGTAAAGACAGTACAGCAATCTTCATATGGCAAAATCGAAAGATCATAAGTGTCAATCTTCTTCGCGACATCAATAATTTCGGTCTTATCATAAGAAAGAACCGGCCGCAATACCGGAAGACTAGTAACGTCATTAATTACCAGCATACTTTCCATCGTTTGCGATGCCACTTGTCCTAAAGATTCACCATTAAAGATTGCTAGGCCATGACGTTTCATCGTTAGTGCAGCAGCTAATCGTAACATCATCCGTCGCTGTACGGTCATTAAGTAGCCTTCAGGAACCTTCTCCTTGACGGTTTCTTGGATCTCAGCGAACGGCACCTGGATGAACTTAATACTCCCGCTATACCTAGCAAGTTTTTCCGTCAATTGCTTTGCCTTAGCAAGGGCTTGGGGACTGGTATATGGCGGACTGAAGAAGTGAACCATTTCCATGGAAACGCCTCGCTTCATTCCTAGATAGGCAGCAACTGGCGAGTCAATTCCACCCGAAAGCATCATCATTCCTTTACCAGCGGTTCCAACGGGAAGACCACCAGCACCCTTAATAGTTTCACTTGAAAGGAAGATCCCGTTCAAGCGAATTTCCACCCGGAGCGTTAAGTCAGGATGGTGAACGTCAACCTTCAAAAGATCTGGAAACTTCTTCAAGAGGTAGCCACCCAGCTGATCATTCATTTCAAACGTATCAATTGGAAATTTATGATCAGAACGGCGGGTATTAATCTTAAATGTAATTGGGGACTTAACCTGCTCACGGATCATCTGTTCAGCAGCCTTGGCAGTTGCCTCAAAGCTCTTCTCAACCCTGATCGATGGTGAAAAATTTTGAATTCCGAAGACGTCCTGCAACCGTTCCATGACCTGGTTGTAATTTGCCCCGTTTAATTCAACGTGAAGGCGATCACGCTGGGCATGAACCTTAACCTGTTCAAAGCGATGAAGCGCCTTCCGGACATTAGTACCAAGGCGGTCAATGAAGTTTTTCTTGTTATGGCCCTTGGTTGATAATTCACCATACCGAACCATAATCTCAGTATAATCCACTAGTATTGCTCCCTCCTATTCAATAATTTTCTTAAATCCTGCATAGAGCTTATCAAAGGTCTTATTAAACTGCTCTGCTTCTTCCAGCGTATTCTGATCGCCTAAACTAATCCGGACTGCACTCGTTGCTTCGTTTTCTGGAACTTTCATTGCGGCCAAGGTTCCTGCTTCAGCATGCTTCTTTGATGAACAAGCACTAGTCGTAGAGATGTAAATTCCTTGATCTTCAAACGCATGAACGATTGTTTCACCACGAACACCAACAATTGCAAAGCAAAGGATGTGTGGAGCAAATCCCTGATCACGTCCAGAAAAGATCTTAACGTGGTCAAACTGCTTAATGTGATCATAAATTCGTTCCTTAATGGCTTGTTCACGCTTGACAGCATCAGCCTCGCCCTCTTTAACTAACCGAATTGCCCGGGCCATTGCAACGTCACCAGGAGTATTCTCAGTACCACTCCGCAATCCACGTTCCTGACCACCACCAGCTACTAGCGGTGCTAACTTTCGGCCAGCCTTAACATAAACAAAGCCGGTTCCCCGAGGAGCATGGAACTTGTGCCCAGAGAACGTAGCGAAGTCAACCCGATCACTAAAAACAGCATCATCAATCCCCTTGCCAATTGCTTGAACAGCATCAACATGGAAATGAATATTCGGATAATCCTTTAATATTTCACCAACTTCTTTAATTGGTTGGATTGTTCCAATCTCGTTGTTCACTGCCATAATTGAAACCAAGATCGTGTCTGGACGAATAGCTGCTTTTAAATCTGCTGGATTAATCCGCCCTTCCTTATCAACGGGAAGGTAAGTCACATCAAAGCCCAGTTCCTTTAACTGTTCAGTTGGGTTACGAACAGCGGCATGCTCAACTGAGGTCGTAATGATGTGCTTACCAAAGCGTTGTTTTGCCATCGCAGTTCCTTTAACTACCCAGTTGTCACCTTCAGAGCCGCCACTGGTAAAGATGATTTCGCCTGGATTAACGTGAAATAAGTTAGCAATTTGTTGTCGTGCTTGTTCCAGCAGGTTCCACGCTTCTTCACCAAAATTGTGAAGGCTGCTTGGGTTACCCCAAATTTTTTGACTAACCGTATTATAGGTCTGGAGAACTTCAGGTGCTACCTGAGTTGTCGCACTATTATCAAAATAGATCATGCTTATTTTCCTTTCATCAAACAAAGCTTGATTATAAATATTATTAATGCGCTAAAAATTGGATAGATGTTTTGGTTGCGACGCCAATAAACCAGTTTTTTATTATAGCAGATAATAATTAAGAGGGTGAGAAAAAACATCTGCTTTTTCTTACCCTCTTAATTTTTGCTACTTTTCATTATAGTAGCTATCTTCAATCCGCTTATAACTACCAGGTTCAGCCTCTTCCAGAGCCGTTGCGATTGTTTCTAAGCTTGTCGTGTAATTAAACTTATTAAACTCTTCTTGAGACTTTGCCGCTGCAGCAGCGACTTTTGATTCATCACTAAAGCGATTAGCATATTGCTGAAGCCGCTCAGTTAACTCAACGCTATCACGAATATCATTTGTCTTTTCGTCAAGAGTTTCTAAGTCTGATTCAACAATTATTAGCTGCTTAGTAACTTCATCCATATTAACCTTATATTTTTGTAGTTCATCGGCCAACCGCTTGATTTCATCGCTAACCCCAAAGAAGTAATCTAAATAATCCTTTGGTAATCCAGGCAAGTTTAGTTGCTCAACTTGCCGCCGTGTCGTCCTCAGCTTTGTTGAATACTTTTGCAGCATTTGTTCAGCCCGTTGCTGATCACCTTGTAGCTTGGCAACCTCATCGTTAATCTTTGCCTGTTGCTTTTCAATCTCCGTTAAGGAACGCTCATTCTTATTTTGCCGTGCAAGGACTTGACTATAAATAGCAGTATGGTCTTTGATTGCGGCCTGGTCGTCCTTATATTCCTTTTCAATGTTAATAATTTGTTCATTTAACGAACGAGCGGTTTCAATTTCGTGGTTATTCAATGTGTAATTAATGCTTAGCCGCTCAAGTTCATTACTTAACTCATTATTTTGAGTTGAAGCATGGTTAATAAACTTTCCTAAAACTCCCATCAGATGTTCAACTTGTGGACGAGCATCAATCTCACTTTGCATTGTTGCATACAAATCATCAATCTGATCAGCAATGTCCTTAATTGAATCCTCAACCCCATCAAGCTGAAGGGTATTAATCTGCTTGAGATCCTCTTGGCATAACTGCCGAAGCTGATTAACTTTTTCAGGAATGTTATCCGTTGTAAAGCGATAATTTTGCTTAGTGAGCTGCTCATAGCCACTTGCTAATTCATTTAACTGGGTAGGAAATTCAGCAATCAATGGTTTATAAAGCTTAGGGACTTGCTCAATCAAGTCTGCCAATTTTTGATTATTCTGCTTTAAATCAGTCAATATCTGTTGGGCAGCATCAAAATCTCCCGTCTGACTCAACTGGGAAAACTTATCGTATTCATGTTCAAGATCATCAAGTTGATCATTAAGCAGTTTGATACTATCACCATATTCAAAGCTCTTTTCATCAAGAACGTGATGGAAATGACGATAACGTTGCTTAATTTGATCGATTGCCCGCTTATGAGCTTGGTGCAGCTCTTCTATATGATGAAGTGAAGATTTTATCTGCAAGCACTGGTCATTCACCTGGTGAACCGCTAATTCTAAATCACTTAACCGTTTAGCAAGAGAGAAAACTTTGCTTGTGTGGATTAGTGACTTAATTGTCTCTAACTCGCCCGCTAGCTTCTTTTCTTGAGAAACGACCTCGTCTTGATAGTTCTTTTCAAGTTTCTCTAATTGTTCCTGGGAATCGCCAGTTACCTTCAATTGCTCAACTTTTTCAAAATGTTGTTCAATTTTCATTTCCTGTAACTGCTTAACTTGTGCATCAATTTGCTCATACTGACGGATTAGCCGCTTTTGGTAGTAATATAATGCCGCCAAGATAATTGCAAGAACAATTAAAATCCCAATTATTATTTGAAAAACCAATTTATCCACCTACATCTTTAAGCCATCATTGACAAATTATATCCATCGGCTCTAAAATTCTATGAAAATTATACCATAATGGTCTGCTATTACTGGAACCAATTTAACATTAGAAGGAAGAAGGAACGATTATGACAGAATTATCCCTGTTAAATGAACAACTTTCCGCGTTATTAACCAACGAACATTCAGCAATCGCTAACTTAGCAAACGCAAGCGCATTAATTAATGAAAGTATAGATAACCTAAATTGGGCTGGCTTTTATCTTTATAACTCTAAAAATGACCAGCTTGATCTTGGACCATTTCAAGGTAAGGTTGCCTGCATGCACATTGAGCTCGGCAAGGGAGTATGCGGGGTTGCCGCCTCAACTAAAAAGACACAAATTGTAGACGATGTTTCTAAGTTTTCTTCATACATTGCCTGTGATAGTGCTGCCAAGTCAGAACTTGTTGTCCCAATGTTAAGACAGAACGGCTCACTTTATGGTGTCCTTGATTTGGACGCGCCAATCTTAAAGCGATTTAATCAATCATTTGCTAACGAAATGGAAGAATTTGCTAATCGGCTCATGGCAACTATTGACTAGTAAGGAATAATTGTTGTATATTATTCTTTGTGTAAAATAATGCAGCAGTGAGGGGCAAGCTCGTCAACAGACTGGTGCCGTAAGGTGTTTTTAGTAACCCAGCTGCAAGGGTGAACAATTCAGATCAGCCTGCACGAATGTCAATCTCACATCGGATTATTTTACTCCAACAAAAATATTGGAGGATTTTATTTATGTCACGTTATACAGGTCCTAGCTGGCGTCTTTCACGCCGCTTAGGTGTTTCACTTTCAGGTACTGGTAAGGAATTAGCTCGTCGGGCTTACGCTCCTGGTGATCATGGTCGTGATCGTCACGGTAAGCTTTCTGAATACGGTACTCAACTTCGGGAAAAGCAAAAGCTTCGTTTCATGTACGGAATGACTGAACGTCAATTCTCAAATCTATTCGTACGTGCCGGTAAGATCAAGGAAGGTACTCACGGTGCTAACTTCATGGCCTTACTTGAACGTCGTCTTGACAACATGGTTTACCGTCTTGGTTTGGCTACTACTCGTCGTCAAGCTCGTCAATTGGTTAACCATGGCCACATTACCGTTGATGGTAAGCGCGTTGACATTCCTTCATACGAAGTTAGTGTTGGTCAAGTTATCGCTGTTCGTGATAAGTCAAAGAACCTTGATGTAATCAAGAACGCTGTTGACGCAGTTGTTTCTCGTCCATCATACGTTGACTTCGATGCTGACAAGCTTGAAGGTAAGTTAAACCGTATCCCTGCCCGTGAAGACATGGATGCTGATATCGACGAATCACTTATCGTTGAATTCTACAACAAGTAATCTTTAAGGTTGCTACGTTGTTAAAAGAGTCGGATTTTCCGGCTCTTTTTTCGTTTAAATTAAAAAGACCAGGAAAAATAAAATTTTCCTAGCCCTTATGTTTCTGAAGCTCAAAATAATACTTTTCCGTTGTAGAAAGGTCTGCTCGAAATTGATATCCACCAACGGAAAAGCCTTTTAAATCACTTGATTTGGCTGCGTTAATTTCTGTTAAAAAACGAACCATATTCCCCCGAGCCATTTTTGCTAGGGTCGCCTTTTGCTTAATCTTACCGTTAATTTTTTCGCCAAAGATACAAGTAATCATTCGATCCTGTGGCCGCAAGAATGGTTTAATTGCCTTTGAATATTCATTTGAAGCGAGATTAATCACTAATTGATTATCCCGAAACAGCTCCTGATACAAGCGGTCACCCCAAAACTCATATAAATTTTTAGTATGATTAACCGTTGCTCGATCACCCATCCCCAAGCGATATTGAGAGATCCCATCAAATGGTTTAAGGATTCCGTAAAGCCCTGATAAAATTCGCAAATGTTCCTGAAGATACCTTAATTGATGCTCAGTCATTACCCCAGCGCCAATGTACTGATACTGAAGTCCTTGGAAGGCCAAGACTGCTGGCGTGAGATTATCAGTAAGGTTCATTCCTTTAACGCGTCTATAGTTAGTCTGCGCAAGTCGCTCACTACAATTCCACCATAGCTGGTGCAATTGTTTAAATGTTAATGTGTTTAACCACTTCAGTATTTCTTGGCTCTGCTCCAAATATTGCGGGAGAGCATCATACGGTAAAGAATCGGGATCGCTCTTCATTTTTCGTGCTGGTGAAATAATAATTTTCATTGTCTACCTCCTCCTAATCAAAATAACCGAAAAATTTTTTATTTGCAATTTTTTTGTTTTTAAAATCACTTATATGTTAACCGGTTAACATATAATTTAATAAATTTATTTATAACGGATTAATATGTCACAATTCCGCTATTGACAACCCTTTCAGAAGGTTGTAAATTTATTTTCCGTAATAAGCGTGAATGTTTTCACGATTGCAAGTTCACAGATCAAAGGAGCATAATTATGAACGATGATATTCCAACACAAGGACAAGTACAGCAACGGACAATTTCTTTGGCCGCTAGCTGGGCTTTCTTTGCTTTCTCAATTGTAATCAATTCAATGGGGAACGTTCTGACACTAGTAACTAGTTCACACATTCATCCCCAATTTCTTGGTTCAGCATATTGGACAGCTGCCGAAAACAACCTTGGGATTGCTGTTCTCGGAAACAAGCCGACTACCCTTTTCTGGGCATTCATGGTACTAGGAATGTTAACCTCCGTCCTTAATGCTATTTTGATGCACAAATGGGATTGGCGGCGGATTGGCGGTAACTTTATCTTTATGTTGCCATTCTCACTGTTTATCCAATGGTTCTCAAACATTTTCAACCGAATTATGCCTGATGCAACCACCCTGCCAATGATTATTCTTTACGTATTCATTAACTTCTTGGGAGTTGCCTTTATTGGGACAGCTATTTCAATTTATCAACGGGCTAACTTAGTTCTGCACCCGGCTGATGACCTCTTCCAAATCATCCGTTTCCGTTACTGCAAGGGAAACGCTACAATTGCGATGTGGTTATCATACATTCCACCGACAATCATGGCAATCATTGCTGCCGTTATGCAAGGCGGGATTTACAACTTCGGTCTTGGAACCTTATTTGCCCTTGCTTTCCAGGGAGCAATTACTGGTTGGGCCGATAAGAAGATTTTCCCTAAACTAAAGCACCAAGCTCTTGATATTGGTAATTAATTTCCGCGATTAGAGAGGCTGAGAAAAAAATGTTTTTTCTCAGCCTCTAACTATTACTAGTAATTTCTGAAAATACAAAGTCTAATCGCGGGAATCAAGCTTCGCATCTTTTACCAAATGCTCTTTTCTACCACCGACTAATCATTATTGGTATAATAATTAAATATATTATCAACGGGAGGTTAAGCCATGGCAGAAGATAAGTCAGCAATGGAACAACGGATTGATAACGCAATATATGGTCCGCCGAAGATCAAACCAGACGAACAACGAAAATATCTTGGCACTTTTCGTGAACGTGTCTGCCTCACAATTAGCGTTGCTGAGCTTCAAGAACGAAACTGGTCATTTGCTATCTCTAAAGAATTACAGCGCGGGATTGGTAACCAAGTTTTTCTTAACGGTAACCTTCCTCATGCTGAATTACGCGATTACATTAAAAGCGCCACTGCAGCTAATGCTAACTTTACATTAAAAACCGAGCCAGAATTTCGAACTGATCCAGAATCGTTAGCCGTTGTTGTGGCTGCAAAAACGGCTGTTTATCAATCACCAGTTGATGTCAAGAAAAGATATCCTAGTGTCGAATCTCAGCCGTCAGCAAAACAGGAGACTCCAAAGAAACATTTCTGGCAAAAGTTATTTAAAAGGGAGGACGAATAGTCTTGCAACCATTGGCATATCGAATGCGACCACGGAACCTTAGTGAAGTCGTTGGTCAGCAACACCTCGTCGGTCCCAATAAAATTATTTCCCGAATGGTCAAAGCAAGGATGTTGTCATCACTAATTCTTTATGGACCGCCTGGTACTGGAAAGACAAGTATCGCTAGTGCCATTGCTGGTTCAACCAAGTATGCTTTTCGTAAATTAAACGCTGCAACGGATACAAAAAAGGATCTTCAAGTGGTTGCTGAAGAAGCAAAAATGAGCGGAACAGTAATTCTCTTGCTTGATGAAATTCATCGTTTAGATAAAAGCAAACAGGACTTTTTGCTTCCCCACTTAGAGAATGGTCGAATCATCCTTATTGGTGCCACAACCGAAAATCCTTATATTAGTATTAACCCAGCAATTCGAAGCCGAACCCAAATTTTCCCGGTACATCCTTTAAGTATTGAAGATATGAAAGTCGCAGTTAACCGCGCCCTAACCGATTCGGAACGCGGCTTGGGTAAGATGCCAATCAAACTAGATCAGGATGCCGAAGAACAATTATTAACGGCAACTAATGGCGATCTTCGGAGTGCATTGAATGGCCTTGAATTAGCAGCCAAATCAACTGATCCAGATAAAGATGGTATAATCCACCTCACTCTCCCCGTAATTGAAGAAAGCGTTCAAAAGAAAGCAATTGCTAGTGATCGGGATGGAGATGCCCATTATGATGTGATCTCCGCATTTCAAAAATCGATCCGGGGTTCTGATACCGATGCCGCTCTCCATTACCTTGCTAGGCTAATTGAAGCCGGCGACCTCATCAGCATTTGTCGGCGATTGATTGTCATTGCTTACGAAGATATTGGCCTTGCTAACATGCCTGCAGTCCAACGGGCCGTAACCGCAGTTCAAGCTGCCCAGCAAATCGGTTTCCCTGAAGCACGGATTCCATTAGCTGATGTCGTCATTGAACTTTGTCTTTCGCCAAAATCCAATTCGGGAATTAGTGCCGTTGACAGTGCACTAGAACAAGTCCGAGCCGGTGGAACAGGCGAAGTTCCTGACCACCTGAAAGATGCCCACTATAAGGGTGCTAGTAAGTTAGGCCATGGTACTAATTACTTATTTCCTCATGATTACCCTCAAGATTGGGTTGCCCAACAATACCTTCCAGAAAGGATCAAGAATGCTCAGTACTTCCACCCAAAGAAGAACGGCCGCTTCGAACAAGCGCTTGGAAACCAGTATTGGCAACTTAAAAATGCCCAAAGGAACGGTCTTCGTCACCATCCACAACACCCTTAACCAATTGCTAATTTAGTCAGATCATGCTAATATATATGTTGAAAATTCTGTGGTGTACGCGTTGTCTAAACGCAGGTTTGCCTTACAGTCTTATAAAATTGGGACTAATGCTTCGTTAGTTGGCCAGTATGCCTTTTCACTTGGTAACTGAATAGCTAACAGCCATGTCCCACCTGTCTTAAACACAGGTCAACACTGAATGACAATTAACGGCACTAACGGAGTTTTCGTACATAACCAATTAAGGAGGCTGGAAAGCAACATCATTTTCCAGCCTCCTTAATTTATCTTTCAAATAATAATGTGAGGTTTATCTATGCTATTATCAATCTTAATGACCCTCTTCGGTTTAATTGCAGCGTTTGAAGGTTGCTTTTTCTTAACCCACCTTCATAAGTCATTTCTAATCTTTCATCCTGAACGTCAGGCTCCCCTTTCCAAAGCATTGATTATCTGGGGAATCCTGCTATTAATCATCGGTGTCTTAGCAATAATATCAGCCTGGACTAACTCAATTTTGTTTATCGTTACAATGGTCGTTATCGGTTGTGTTTGTGAAACTTTAATGGCTTATTCATTAATGGGATATTTTCAGGCAGAACAACGAAAAAACTAGACGCTTGAGTCTTTACTGTCATTTTTGTTTCAGTGTATAATAGAAGTAAATAATTAAGGAGGCACCACAATATGGCTCAACAATACAAACATATTTTGGTTCCAGTTGACGGTTCTGAAGAAGCTGAATTAGCTTTCAAGAAGGCTGTCGCTGTTGCTAAGCGGAATGGTGAAGAAACAGAATTACGGTTATTACACGTTGTTGATACCCGGGCATTCCAAAACATTTCCAGTTTCGATAGTTCAATGGTTGAACAAGTTACCGAAACCGCAAAGAAGACTCTTGATAAGTATATTGATTATGCTAAAGACAAGGGTGTTAAGAATGTCAACTACTCAATTGAATATGGTGCACCTAAGACAATTATTGCCCGGGATGTGCCAAAGGAAATGAACGCTAACCTAATTATGATCGGTGCTACAGGGTTAAATGCTGTTGAACGGATCTTAATTGGTTCTGTTACCGAATATGTTACTCGGATGGCAATCTGTGATGTATTAGTTGTTCGGACTGACTTAGATAACAAGCCAATTGAAGTTGACAAGAAGAAAAAGAAGTAACCCTAACTAAATCTAACAAGAACTCCATAATTATTAATACTAGTTATGGAGTTTTTTAATTATTCCTTATAAGAACAGGAGTTCTCATTTTGAAAGTGAAATACGAAACCGTTAAGCAGACCCTACGGAATGAGATTATTGATGGTAAATACAAAATTAATGAGAAGCTACCAACCGAAAGCGAATTGATGAAGCGATTTGATGTTTCGCGCTATACGATTCGTCGTGCCGTTGGTGACCTAGAAAACGAACACTACATCTACCGCATTCAGGGTGGGGGGATGTTTGTGCAAGATTGGCAACGTGATTGGTCGACTCCCGAAAAAAATAAGATCATTGGAGTCATTAGTACCCATATGGCAGACTACATTTTTCCATCAATTATTTCGGGAATCGATAGTGTTGTCACTGATCAGGGTTACTCATTAATTGTCGGAAACACATTAAATAACCATGATCGTGAACGACAGACACTTTTAAACATGCTTGACTTAAAGATCGCTGGCTTGATTATCGAGCCAACCCAAAGTGCTCTTCCTAACTCAAACCTCGATCTTTATCGTCAGCTACAAAATTACCACATTCCAACTATCCTCTTTCACTCTACTTACCCTGGTTTCTCTTTCCCCACCCTGCTTACTAAAGACCTTGAAGCCGAAAAAGAACTAACTAAATATTTATTCAAATTAGGACATTCTAACATTCTAGGAATCTTTCAAATTAATGATCAACAGGGTGTTAACCGGATGAGTGGAATGGTCCAAGCATATCAGGAAGAAAACATTCCAATTACTAAATCAAATATTGTAATGTACCAATCAAACGATGCCTTTACGGATATCGTGAATAAAGCTGATACGATCCTTAAAGCCAACCCGCACATCACCGCAATTGCCTGTTATAACGATGAGCTGGCTACCCGGATCATCAGTCACCTTCAATCTCAAGGACTTCAAGTTCCTCACGATATTTCTGTTGTTGGTTTTGATAACTATGAAATGGCCCAACTGATTACCCCGAAACTAACAACAGTCAACCACCCTAAACGGCAGCTAGGCGAAGATGCCGGAGAAATGATCATCGACATGATTAATGATAAATCAGTCACATCGAAGTTCTATACTCCACAAATTATTAAACGTGATTCAGCAATTCTTGTAAGATCAAAGGAGAATTAATATGGAGAACGTTAACCTATTAAAATTAGCAGATGGTCAATTAATGCCACAAGAAGGATTCGGTCTCTACAAGATTACTGATCAGAGTACAATTACATCTTCAATCCGAAATGCATATAATGCTGGTTACCGGCTTTTTGATACCGCCCAGCTATACAAAAACGAGGCTGAAGTTGGTGCTGCCCTCCAAGAGCTATCTCTGCCACGAAAAAAGCTCTTCATTACCACTAAAGTTGCTGAGCCAAATCAGGGTTTTAAAAGAACCATCCTCTCAGTTAAGGATTCTCTTCATAAATTGAAGCTGGATTATGTAAACCTTCTCTTGATCCATTGGCCAATTGAACGAGCATTTTTCGATACTTGGGCTGCCCTTGAAGAATTAAAGAAGCAGGGACTTACTCGTTCAATCGGTGTCAGTAACTACCAAATAATTCATTTACAATATCTTGCTACTCAAGCCCACGAGATGCCAGTTGTGAACCAAGTTGAACGTCATCCACGATTAAATCAAAAGCCACTAATTGAATACGATCATCAACATGGCATTGTTACTCAAGCGTGGAGTCCGCTTGGTCGCGGGACAATTCTTACTAACCCCATCTTGGAAAAAATTGCAAAAAAGCACGGCAAATCACCCGCCCAAATCGTCCTTCGTTGGCACCTGCAAAGCGGAGTAGCTTTCATCCCTAAGTCAGTTCACGAAGCACGGATAAAGCAGAATATTGACATTTATAATTTCTCTCTTACTGCTGAGGAAATGGCCGCAATTGACGGTTTAAACGACTTTACCCGTGTCGGTAAGGAGCCAGCACTAGTATATGAATATAACCAAAAATGGTAAATCGAGTAGGAGATAATTGATTAGTTCAATTATCGACCTCTCACACCACCGTACGTACGGTTCCGTATACGGCGGTTCGACAACTTAATCACTTTGAATTGACTGGAGCGTCTTGGACAGGTTTATTAGTCCAAGGTGCTCCAGTTTTCTGTTAGTTAGAGAATAATTCAGCGTCTTACTGTGAGCAGTCCGCCAGTAACCCTTACGGGTACTAGCGAAGACGTACGCATCACGGTAAGACAGACCTAACTTCTGTAAGTTAGTAACCTTAGTTTTAAACTTCTTCCATTGCTTCCAGATATATTGCCTTATTCGCGCCCTTAACCATTGGTCAAGGCGATGAATAAAATTGGCTAATTTCCCAATTGAGTAATACTGAAGCCAGCCGCGCATCTTTTGATGGATTTCCTCAAACATTTTAATCAGGGAAACTCCTCGATTGCGTTTGGTTAACAACTTCAATGCTTGTTTTACTCGTTGTTGCGATTGATTGGCCGGCCGGGCATAGGCACCGTTCCGGTCTACACCTAGTGAAAATCCAAGAAACTTCAATCTTAAGGGACTACCAACTTTAGTTTTATCTGGGTTAACTTTAACCTTCAACTTTTTCTCAAGGAAGTGGGTAATACTGCGCATTACTCGTTCTCCGGCCCGTTGACTTTTAACATAGATGTTACAATCGTCCGCATAGCGTACAAAGTGATGGCCACGTCTGGTCAACTCCTTGTCCAGCTCATTTAAATAGATATTTGCCAGTAATGGTGACAGTGGTCCTCCTTGCGGAGTTCCTTTATCACTCCTAGCGAAAAGCGAAAAGCCCATGGTCTAAGACCCCGCTCGTTAGAAATTTACGAATAAGTCTTAATGTCCATGGGTCATCAATATACTGTTGGAGGTATTTAATCATTAAATCATGGTTGACGTTGTCAAAATAGGCCTTAAGGTCTAAATCGACTACTCGTCGATAACCATGATTATATAGTTTAACTACCTTGGCGATTGCGTCTTGGGCACCACGATGAGGGCGAAAGTCAAAACTATTGTCAGAGAAAATGCGCTCAAAAATTGGCGTAAGCACCTGAACAACTGCCTGCTGGACCATGCGGTCCACCACTGTTGGTATTCCAAGTTTTCTTACTCCACCATTGGGCTTCGGAATTTCCACCCGTTTAACTGGTGCTGGCTTATAATTGCCCTCACGTAAACTGGTAATTAACTCCGTTTTATTTTCCCTGAGGTACGACAGTAAGTCATCGACAGTCATATCGTCAATGCCCGCTGCTCCTTTATTTCTCTTAACTCGCAAATAAGCCTGATTAAGGTTATTGCGGTCCAAGACTAAATCTTGGATAGTGACACTCATACCTTTACCTTCACCATAATCGGTACTACGCGCCCTTGTGTACTTTCGGTTTTTCAAACCTATCCTCGACAAGCGGTCAGCTTGTGGTTCTGTTTTCTGCGATTGTCGCACCTGATTACACCTCCGATATAAGTTACAAGTTATTGTCGTTCGGTCCTTCGTCCAGATAGCCAGACTACTATGACCTCAGCTGACTTCTGACTTACTCAACGCTACATCACTGCACCGCTTGTTTCTGTGGAATTTCGCTCATTCCTCTTGTCGGAAACGTGTAGGCCAGACCTCCCCGGGTAAGAATATTAACTTTCGTACCATGTCACCGTCAGCTTTACTGAGAGTAACTTCGAGTAGTATTGGACTTCAGTTTGTTAAGCAACCTTATCCAGTTACCCTCAGCCTTATAGCTACTTCTTGTTCATCGGTGCAGTACTTTGCCTTAGACTTCCTTCAGATTCCACCTCACAGTGGACACCCTTGTCCTCAGCTCATGGTTCCGACTACTACGGCCCATAGTAGACTTTCACCACCTAGCTAATACCCATCCGGGCGCACTTAAAAAAATCGCTAGCTACGATAATTACCGTAACTAGCGATTCCTTTTTACTTTAATTTCTTTAATTCAGCAGCAATTTCATCCTTAACGAAGGATTCACGACGCGCTATGCTAATACTTCGGGCAATTTCCAAGGTTTCTTTTGCTTGCTTATCCTCACCCAATGCTAGTTCGTCTTTCCCCCGAATAAGGTACAGTTCATCTAAAATGAACAACGAATCATGCTCACGACAAAGTTCGATTCCACGTTCAACAATGTCTTTTGAGTCCTTATAACTGCCCAAGTTGCTGTAAAGCTCACCAAGTTGGCAATAAATTAATGCCCACTGGTGTAGGCTTCCGATTAACTTTTTATTGTCAATCAAGCGAACTGCTCGATCAGTTAACCTTGCTGCCCGCTCTGGATCATCACGTTTATAATATGCTAACGCCATCCCCGCAGTAGTCATTGCAAGGTAAATATTAGCGCTTGTTGTCGCAAACTGGGTTAATACCAATTCAAAGTTAAAGATTGCTTCATCAATCTTATTAGATTTGACTTGAACCATTCCTAATAGGTAATAATACCGTTGCTTATCAAAATCACTCTCTAGCTTCTTTACTGGAATCTTGTTTAATGCCTCCGCAGCGGTCTCATACTTACCAGCAATCAGCTCGTTTACAATTGCGTTGAATTGGTCATTAATACCACTTCCGCTATTCTCCACAATTCGTTCTGTGGGAATATTTAGCCGCTCACAAATTGCAGTCAGAATATTCATTTTAGGCAACCGGTTCTGCTTTTCCATTAAACTAATCGTTGCCTGGGTACAGATACCTTCTGCCAATGCTGTCTGTGATAAACCTCTTTTGCGGCGAATTTTCTTTAAGACGTCTCCTCGGAGTTTCATTTTCTTCCCTTCCTCAACTTATTAATAATATGACTAAAATTATTGGAAAGATCAAATGATCTACAAACCATAGTTGAAAATATCCTTATGCATTATAGCACTAATCATGATGTTATGCGAAGAAATCCGGAGCAAAAAGGAACCGGCAACCTATATTTTTTGCCAGTTCCCTCATTTTTCATGATCCTTATTTATCTTAATAGACAATTTTTGTGAATATGGATATAAATAAAAACGTTATAATTTACCCCATATTTGCTTAATCTTCATTGTATTTTTTAGTGCCGACTTTTTCTTCACCAAGTTTACGGAAGTCATATTTAATCTTACTATTCCGATCAAATTCTTCTAAGCCGAGCTGAATTAATCGATCAATCAAATCGGAATAACCAATTCCTGAAACTTCCCACATTTGTGGATACAAACTAATATTAGTGAATCCTGGTAAGGTATTTGGTTCACCAAGGTATGGCACATTATTCGAATCAACCAAGAAATCAATCCGTGCCATCCCCTTCATACCGAGAACCTTGTACGCTTTCAAAGCCATTGAAGTAATTTCTTCAGTTAAGTATTCTGGCAACTTTACTGGTAATTCAAAAACAACCCCACTGGCATCCACAAATTTATTTTCATAGTTATAGAATGAATCACCTTCAGGGACACGAACAGCCCCAAGCTTAGAAGCTACCGGATGCTCATTTCCAAGAATTGAGATTTCAACTTCTTGCGGGTGATCAATTCCTTGTTCTACAAGAATCTTGTAGTCATATTTAAAGGCATCATCCAACGCCTTTTCGTATTCTTCGGCATTCGTTACCTTATGGATCCCAACAGAGGAACCTTGCTTAGCCGGCTTTACGAATGCCAAGTCACCAATTTTTTCTTCAACCTTAGCCCATGGATAATCTGCCCGGTTTTCTGGTGTAACCACTACGTAAGGAGTATTCCGAATTCCGGCTTCTGTGAGGATCTTCTTGGTTAAGTCCTTATCAAAGGCCATCGCACTGGCCGCAATATTAGAACCAACATACGGCTTCTTCAAGAGCTTAAAAAGCCCCTGAACAGTTCCATCTTCTCCAAGGTTACCATGAATTACCGGGAAGAAGAGATCAACAGCCTTCATCTCGTTTAATGCCATAATTGGTGCTAGTGGTTGGTTCAGGTTCATTTTTTGGTATTCTTCTTGAACAACCTGATCTTCATCGTCACCATTAAAGATTCGCTGTGATGCGCTATTGCCAAGAAGGATTCCGTCTTTGGTGAACATAAATAAGCTAACGTTATACTTATCTTTATCAAGGGCATCATAAATATTATGTGCCGAACGTTTTGAAACATCATGCTCAGATGAGTTGCCACCAAATAGCAATGCGATGTTTAACTTTTTAGTCATTGCGTGTACCACCTTATTTAGTTTATTTTTATTTATTACCGTTTTCCTAGAATCTTTAGTATACCATGAATTAGTTTTTCTTACTAGATTTGAACAGGAAAGCCTTAAATTAACATCCCCGATACTTTGCGTTATAATAAACATCACTTTTTCGCAAATTCAGATTAAAGGAGTTATCGTATGGTAGAAAAGAGGCTTCCAATTTGGCAACGAAATTTACGTGTTCTCGCGATTGCCGTCTTTATTGCCGGAATTGCTTTTTCAGAAGTAATGCCATTCTTGCCACTCTATATTAACACGCTGGGCCATTTTTCCCATCAACAATTAAATATGTGGGCCGGATTAGTCTTTTCAGGAATTTATTTTGTCTCTGCTTTTGTCTCTCCTTGGTGGGGTAAATTGGCAGATCAAAAAGGACGAAAACTAATGATTCTTCGTGCATCTCTTGGCATGGCAATCGTCTTAGCAGCAATGGGACTTGTCACTAATGTTTGGCAACTATTTATTCTCCGGATGACTCAAGGTTTCTTTGCCGGCTTTGTTTCTAACTCCAACGCTCTAATTGCAACAGAAACACCAAAAGAGAAATCAGGTCAAGCGCTTGGAACCATGGCTTCCTCGTTTACAGCCGGAAATCTTCTCGGCCCCTTTATCGGCGGTGCCCTTGCTTCGTTATTTAGTTATCGGGTTACTTTCTTTATTACCGGTCTTTTGCTTTTGATCGCCTTCTTCTTAGCCCTCTTTTTTGTTCATGAAGATGATTTTGAACCAGTAACCAATAAGAAACTTGAAAGTTCACGTGGTGTGGTTGCTACACTCAAGAATCCACGATTGATCTTTGATCTTCTCCTAACTACCCTGATCATTCAAGCAGCCAATAATTCGATTAACCCGATCGTCTCCCTCTACGTTAGTCAATTAATGCACCACCAGGGAAACGTTGTCTTAGTTTCTGGAGTAATTGCAGCACTTCCTGGAATTGCCACTTTCCTTGCCGCTTCTCGGTTTGGTGCAATTGGTGACCGTATTGGTACCCAAAAAGTAATTATCGCCGGTTTTACTGGTGCAATTATTCTCTTCTTCTTGACCGCCTTTGTCCAAAACTCGTTTGAACTTGGTATCCTACGATTCCTGATTGGCTTTACGGATGCATGTCTTTTCCCACAAGTCCAAACCCTTCTTACCAAGAACACGCCTGCAATGATTACTGGACGTATTTTTTCCTGGAACCAAAGTGCAATGTACATTGGAAATATTTTTGGTCCATTACTTGGCTCCACTATCGCTGGGGTTTCAAGTTACAGCATGGTATTTATCATTACAGCCGGAATTGTTACCCTTAACCTTCTCCTCTTCAAACTCAATGTCGTTAATTCACTAGACTAAATTTAAAATACTAATAGCTCCAAGCTTTCGGTAAACCCGAATTCTTGGAGCTATTTATTTATATTGAAATGGTTATTCTTTTATTTACCATTAGGGTAAACTGCGACGACACCACCGTTGTAGTGCTTATTAATCCATTGTTGAGTTGACTTGGATTGAAGAGCCTTAACCAACTTCTTAATTGCTGGATTATTCTTGTTCTTCTTTTGAACTGCAATTAAGTTAGCGTAAGGTGAACTATTCTTTTCAAGGGCGATCGAATCCTTCTTTGGATTTAAGCCCGCTTGAACGGCATAGTTTGCGTTGATAACGACTGCATCACCTTCACCACGCTTGTAGAATTGGGTCATGAGCTTTGGTTCAAGGTCTGTCTTAAACTTCAGGTTCTTCTTGTTAGTTTGAATGTCATTAAAGTTAGCGGATTCAATCTTAGTTCCCGGCTTCAATGTAATTAAACCGGCATCCTTTAAGATTTGAAGAACCCGTCCATAGTCTGCAACGTTATTTGAAACTAGGATCGTTGCCCCATTAGGCAAATCAGATAACTTCTTGTACTTCTTGGAGTAGAAGCCGATTGGTTCCAAGTGCACATTTCCGGCACTAACTAGAGTTCCATGATTCTTCTTGTTCCAGTTATCCAAGAATGGCTTGTGTTGGAAATAGTTAGCATCCAAATCACCACTAGCTAATTCCTTGTTTGGCAATACATAATCTTGGAACGTCTTAATTTTAAGGTTAACCCCTTCCTTCTTTAATTGGGGTTGAACGTGCTTCAAAATCTCAGCATGAGGGGTTGAAGAAGCCCCAACAGTCAAAGTTGTTTCCTTTTGCTTTCCGCATCCAGTAAGGACTAGTGCCCCTAATGCTAATGTTGCAATTGCTGCTAACCATTTTTTCTTCATAAGTATTCCCTCCGTTTTCTAACTAACGCTTATCAATTTTCTTAACAACTGTGTCACCCAAGAACTGGAAGACAAAAACAATTATGACAATAATAATTGTGGCCATCATTGTAACGGCATTGTTACTTGCCTGGAAACCATCTAAGTAAGCAAGGTTCCCCAAACCACCAGCACCAATTGCCCCGGCCATGGCGGTGTAACCAATTAATGAAATGGTAGTAACCGTAATTCCTGAAACTAGGGCTGGTGAACTTTCCGGAATCAAAACCTTAGTAACAATTTGCCAGCGGGTTGCGCCCATTGACTTAGCTGCTTCAATTACCCCATGATCCAAATCATCAAAGGCGATTTGAACAAGTCGTGCATAAAAGGGAGCAGCTGAAATAATCAATGACGGTAGGGCCGCCCGTGGTCCCATAATCGTTCCAACCAGTGCTTGTGTTGCTGGTAGCAATAGAACGATTAAGATAATGAACGGGATTGACCGGAAGACATTTACCAACGCTGCAACTACCCAGTTAACAATCTTGGCACCAATTGAGTTACTGTTTTGAGTTTCAAACAAAATCAATCCAAGAATAATACCGAAAATTGCTACTGCAATCATTGAAACAACCGTCATCCAAACGGTCTCCCAGGTTGCTTGACCCATTTTTGTCCAATCAACATTATTAAATTCAAAGAATGAAGCAAATCCACTATTGTTCACGGTTAATCACCTCTGTTTCTACTCTCATTGTTTTCAGATAATCTAAGGCGCCCTTAATTTGATCTTGGCTGTCATTGTCGACGGTTAATTGAATATACAATGAACCAATTGAGCCTTCCTGTGTTTGGTGAATATTCCCTTCAATAATACTCATGTTTGTTTCAGGGAATTGGCGTAACATTTCAGAAACGATTGGCAACTTTGCCTGGTCACCATGGAACGTCAATTTAACGATTACCCCATCAGGATGGGATTCCAACAATTGTTTAACGACAACCTGGGTATCATCGGCAGAACCAGTAGATGTTTCTTGGTTAACAAAGCGTTTCGTAATTGCTTGTTGTGGGTGCTTAAAGACATCCAAAACCGGCCCTTCTTCAACAATTGTTCCAGCGTCCAGTACCGCAACGTGATCACAAATTTTACGAATGACATGCATTTCATGAGTAATTACGACAATTGTTAATCCTAAACGGCGGTTAATATCAACAAGGAGATCCAAAACCTCATCCGTTGTCTTTGGATCCAACGCACTTGTCGCTTCATCAGACAACAAAATTTTAGGGTCGTTAGCAAGGGCCCGTGCGATCCCAACCCGTTGCTTTTGCCCTCCAGATAATTCTGAAGGATAGGCATTTTCTTTTCCTTGAAGACCAACCAGTTTAATCAGTTCTTCCGCCTTTTGCTGGCGTTCCGTCTTATTTCCCTTTTTAGAGATTTCTAACGGAAATTCAACATTTTCCCGAACGGTTCGTGACCATAACAAGTCGAAGTGTTGGAAAATCATCCCAATTTTTAATCTGGCTTCCCGGAGAGCTTCACCTTTTAGTTGACTAATTTCTTGGCCATTTACAGCCACAGAGCCGGTAGTTGGTGTCTCTAAGCCATTAATCATTCGGATTAGAGTACTTTTCCCAGCACCAGAATAACCAACAATACCATAAATCTTTCCATCAGGGATTGTCAGGTTGACGTCTTTAATTGCTTTTACCGGCCCTTCTTTGCCGTCATATGTTTTTGAGACATCCTTAAACCGAATCAATTACTCTTCCTCCTTTTCAATAAAAAAACCTTTCGTTCGTTCAATAAACAAATTATTAAACGGACGAAAGGCTCCGTGGTACCACCGCAGTTCATGATCACCTCACAATGATCACCTCAATAAGTGTCAGTAAAACACTCACCTGCGATAATGGGCAGTAACCAATATTAGCTTATCATCAGACTCACTAACACGCTTTAATCAAAGACCATCTTCGGTACCATCAACCAATTCTCTTTCACCAATCAAGAACTCTCTGAGTGATTAATTAGTATCTACTCATCTTTTCAAATAGTATTCTAATATTTCGATTGATATTATAATACTAAGTTCACTTTTTATTGTCAATACCTAATCCAAATTAATTTTAAAATGAAAAAAGGCTAGGTTTCCCTAACCCTCTTAATATGGCATTAGAATGTTATGCCTTAACCTCAACAATCCAATTATCATTTTTGTCACTTGAACCAAGTAATTCTGGTTGGTCAATTACTTTTTGGTTTACCGCAACAATTTCACCGTCAACTGGACTATCAATATCAGTTACTGCCTTCTCGGCTTCAACAGCAACAAACTTACCACCATTAGTTAATTTTGTCCCTACAGCAGGAACATCAATAAAACTAACTTGGCCAAGGTCATCACGACCATTATCATTCAAACCTAAACGTGTGTTACCGTTATCTTGTTTTTCTGTCCAAAAATAACTTTCAGTAGCCATCTTCCACTACACCCCATCTATCTAAATTCTTTGTTATTACTAAACATGTAAGAGTGATGGTGATATCTCATCGACATTACCATCCCGATCCCGATCAGGTTACCAATCAGAGAAGAACCACCAGCACTAATAAATGGCAATGGAATACCAGTCAACGGTAGCAACCCAATGTTCATTCCGATATTTTCAAAAACGTGGAATAAAATCATCATGATGACACCCGTTGAAATATATGCATAGAATTCGTTTCTGGTATCAAAGGTTACCCGAATCATTAAGTAAATTAATAGGAGGTAGAGAAGAATTAACAGGGCACTTCCAATAAAGCCAAAGTTCTCACCAATAACCGAGAAAACCATATCTGACTCACGAACAGGAACGTACACTTTAGAGTTATCAAAGCCGGTTCCAGTAATTCCCCCCGAACCAACAGCTTTAATACTTTGCCATAATTGATAGCCCTGGTTACTCGTATCTTGTTCTGGATGAAGCCAAGTATCAACCCGGTCAAACTGGTAAGCTTGAAAACCAATATGTTCCAAAATCGTCCGACCGACAGAACTCGTTACCATTGCCAATGCTGAACCACCAACAACAACTAGCCCAATTGCAGTTGGCGCAATAATCCGCCAAGTAACTCCGGAAACCAGAACCATTCCACAAAAGATTGCAAAGAAAACCAGTGCCGTCCCAAAGTCATTTTGTAACTTTAATGAAATTAAAATGGGCAATAGCCATAGGAACATTGTCCCGATTAACCGCCAATCAGATTTAACTGTATGGACATTGTAGTGGTTATTATGAGTTGTAATCACCCGTCCCATCATCAAGATGTAGGCCGGCTTCATAATTTCTGATGGTTGGAAAGTAAACGGTCCAATTGCAAACCAACTTTTGGCCCCCGTATTGGCGTAATATGCTCGACTATAAAATACGAGGATTGCAAACATTAAAAATATCCCAACCCAATAAACTAACGGGGCAACCTTCCATAGCTGTTCTGAATCAAACTGCATGATTATAATTACAAGGATTGTCCCGATAATATACCAAACCAGCTGACTAACTACTTGACGCATCACGCTAGTTGAACCACCAGTATCATGAACAGCCGCAACATAAATCGATGCTAAACCGATTAAAGCTAACAGTAAAACACAGAAAATGATTCCCCAGTCAATTCGACTCTCATCATCACTTTGAGAACGTTGCATTCTTGAGCTCCTTTTTTGAGATTTTTAGCAACGCTACTGCATCGCATTATCCTTGATGTAAATGATATTGTTGGAGGACAACTTCCAGTCCCTCTTCTTGAGAACGAACATAAAACTCGCTTTCGTCAGCGGTTAACAAAGCTTTGAAGCGGTTGCCATCCGCTAGTACTTCACCAATCAGCCGCTTGCCAATGAAAACTTGCTGAACTGGTTGATGACGACGTTCAATATCCTTTACATTAACTTCAATTTTTTTATCTTTTTTTGCCACTTTTTCACCTTTATTATTTCATAACTCGATGGAAAGTAAATTTTGTTGGAACCGGATCATAACCACCACGGGCAAAGGGTTGACACCGTAGTATCCGAACCATTCCAAGCAATATCCCCCTTATTCCAAAGCGTTGAATTGCTTCCAACGTATACTGAGAACAAGAGGGGTAGTACCGACAAGCTCTAAATAATCGCTTTGCCGATATGTTTCGTTGATACCACCGAATCATCCGACACGCGAATTTACTCACTAGTCTTTACCTTTTTTGTTACTATCAGTCTTTTGCATCCGTTCTAGCATTTCACCAGCACCCTTAGCAACATTATCAAGCGGATCCTGAGAAACAACAACGGGTACCTTTAATTGATCACTAAAGAGCTGATCGATTCCCTTAAGAAGCGAAGTTCCCCCAGTAAGCATAATTCCGCGATCAATAATATCACTTGCTAGCTCAGGCGGAATGGTTTCCAGGACACCAATCGTTGCCTTAACAATTTGGTCAAGGGTTCCATGAATTGCCTCTTCAATTTCATTCTCATCAGTTGTGATTTGCTTTGGCATCCCAGTAGCAACATCACGACCACGAACATCCATTTTCTTAGGTTCGTCAACTGGTAAGGCAGTTCCGATCTCCATCTTAATTTGTTCAGCAGTGTGCTCACCAATAACTAGACCATGATGATCCTTAATGTAAGCAGTAATATCACTGTTTAACTTATCACCAGCCATCCGGATTGATTGACTAGCAACAATATCACCTAACGAAAGAATGGCAATATCACTAGTACCACCACCCATATCAATGACCATACTACCACGTGGTTTAAAGATATCGAGACCTGCACCAATTGCAGCAACCTTAGGCTCGTATTCAAGGTAAACCTTACCCCCGCCTGATTGCTCAGCTGCTTGGATAATTGCCTTTCGTTCAATTTCAGTAATATTTGTTGGGGCACAGATCATGATATCTGGCTTTGACATAAAGCCCTTAACACTCAATTTGCCGATAAAGTATGAAAGCATTTCTTGAGTAACATCGAAGTCAGAAATAACACCATTCTTCAATGGACGAATAGCACGAATATTACTTGGTGTCCGTCCAACCATTCGATATGCTTCTGAACCCACAGCTAATACTTTGTTGGTTTGCGTGTCAATTGCGACAACTGAAGGTTCATTCAGGACAATTCCCTTGCCTTGAACATAAATTAGAACGTTTGCAGTTCCTAAATCGATTCCGATATCCTTTGCCATTTATGTAATTTCTCCTTCCGGCCAATTCTATATAATAACGTTGGTAATTATACCACATAATTGAAAATGCTAACCACGTTCAGGATGGTTAACTTCTTTAGCAGATGCTAACTCGATTTGATCATCAATGTTAATCCGATCAATCTGTGCACCCAGCTGTGCCAGTTTTTGGTGAAGGTGGTAGTATCCCCGATCAAGGTATTTCAAATTGCGTACCTGGGTGATTCCCTGGGCAACTAAGCCAGCGATGACTAAAGCAGCCCCAGCACGTAAATCAGTTGCAGCGACTTCTGCACCGCTAAATTTTGTTGGACCGCTTAACACGGCCGTTGAGTTTTTAATTTGGTACTCTGCATTCATTCGCCGCAATTCTTCAAGATGCATAAACCGTTTTTCAAAGACGGTTTCATTCATTGTGCTTGTTCCGTTTGCTAATAGCTGTAATACTGTCATTTGTGGCTGTAAGTCCGTTGGGAAGCCAGGGTATGGCGCTGTTTGGACGGTTGACGGCAACAAGACCGAGGTCCCTAATACTCGAATTCCATCATCCTGGTCGATTACTGTAACACCCATATCTTGCAACTTTGCAATTAATGGTTCGTTATACTTGCTTTCGGCATTTTCAATAACGACATCACCATTAGTTGCGGCTGCTGCAATCATAAAGGTTCCCGCTTCGATTCGGTCAGACATTACCCGGTAGTCACAGCCGTGCAGGAAGTTAACACCCTGAATACGAATAACATCAGTCCCGGCGCCATGAACTCGTGCGCCCATTTTGTTTAAGGCGTTTGCTAGATCAACGATTTCTGGTTCACGAGCACAGTTTTCAATTGTTGTAATCCCTTCTGCCAATGTTGCTGCCATCATAATATTCTGGGTAGCACCAACACTAGGGAAATCCAAGTAGATATTCGTTCCAACTAGACGATCAGCCCGTGCTTCGATATAGCCATCATGCTGCTTAATAACTGCTCCAAGCTGGCGGAGTCCTTTAAGGTGGAGATCAATTGGCCGGGAACCAATTGCGCATCCACCCGGAAGAGCAATCTTGGCATAGCCGGTTCTTGCTAATAGTGGGCCCATAACTACCATCGAAGCGCGCATTTTACTTACATATTGAAAAGGTGCTTCTGACGAAATTCTTTGACCTGCATTTAAATCAATAACGTGATTCTCCCGATCAAATTGAACCCGAATATTTAAGAATTTCAATAATTCATTCATCATTATGACATCTGATAATACTGGAACATTAGTTAAGTGAAGAGTTCCGGTAGAGGCAAGAATCCCTGCTGCTTGAAGCGGCAAAACGGCATTCTTTGCTCCCTCAACGGCGACACGCCCAAATAAACGGTGACCACCCTTTATAATTATCTTTTCCATAATTAACTCCTTATTAAATCAACGCAATAAACCGGGTAGTTGGCTCACTGCATTAATGAATCCAATGAAAAAACTAGCGCACAAGTAACCGATCGCTGTAGAACATAAGACAATCGCTAAAGGTAGCGTCTTCGGGGGATGACGAAAAAAGCGCTCGATTCGAAATCCCTGAATTGCGGTAAAGGTTAGCCAGATCATTCCGAGTTGGATAACTATTTCTACTAAAGCTTTAATTCCTGTTATCTGCACCTTTTCACCCTCTTTAAAACCAACTACAATCTTATCATACCAACTAATGAGTGATCAGTCATCATTAACAACCTTTAGACTAAGTTAATAATCAAAAAAGGATATTTAATGGAAACCCATTAAATATCCTTTTCATCGTTAAAAAACGGTTACTTTTGCTTAAACTTAGAAACCTTAAGCCGGTTAACAGCACGCTTCAAATGAACTTCAGCGCGGGCAAGATCGTTTTGACGGTGTGCTTTCTTTGCCTTCTTAATTTCTTCTTCAGCACGCTGCTTGGCTTCTTCAGCACGGGCAACGTCGATCTTTTCGGGCATTTCAGCACTATCTGCAGTAATTAAGGCAGTTTCTCCATCAAATTGCATGATTCCACCGTTAACAGCGGCAATTTCATCGGTGCCTTGATCATGTTTAATTCGTAACTCGCTAATCGTTAATGACGCTAATACAGGTACGTGTTTAGCCATGATCCCCATTTGACCACCAGAAGTGTTCATAATAACCATCGTGGCATTATCATTATCATAAACCGTACCATCAGGAGTGATAATGGTGACTTTAAACTTAGTATCAGCCATAATTATCCCTCCTACTCTGCAGTTTCTTCAGCAGTATCAGCCTTCATTTTCTTAGCTTTTTCAACAGCATCGTCGATTGTACCAACTAACCGGAATGCTTCTTCTGGCAAGTCATCATACTTACCTTCAAGGATACCCTTAAATCCTTTAATGGTATCCTTCAATGGAACATACTTACCTGGTGTACCGGTAAACTGTTCGGCAACACTGAAACTTTGTGATAAGAAGTTTTGAATCCGCCGAGCACGAGCAACAATTACCTTTTCATCGTCAGATAATTCATCCATCCCTAAGATAGAAATGATATCTTGCAATTCATGGTACCGTTGCAAAACATGTTGAACTTCAGTAGCAACTTCGTAGTGTTCCTTACCTACAATTTCAGGAGTTAACGCTGTTGAAGTTGATGCTAATGGATCCACGGCAGGGTAAATACCAATTTGAGTCAGCCGCCGTTCCAAGTTAGTAGTGGCATCTAAGTGAGCGAATGTCGTAGCTGGAGCAGGGTCGGTATAGTCATCGGCTGGAACATAAACGGCCTGAATTGAGGTAATTGAACCCTTCTTAGTAGAAGTAATCCGTTCCTGTAACTGACCCATTTCAGTAGCCAATGTTGGCTGGTAACCAACGGCAGAAGGAATCCGTCCTAACAGGGCAGAAACTTCTGAACCAGCCTGAGTAAACCGGAAGATGTTATCAATGAATAGCAAAACATCTTGACCCTTTACATCACGGAAGTATTCCGCAATGGTAAGTCCAGTTAAGGCAACCCGCATCCGGGCACCAGGAGGTTCGTTCATCTGACCATAAACCATGGCTGTCTTTTCAAGAACTCCTGAAGCCTTCATTTCGTAGTACATATCGTTACCTTCACGGGTCCGTTCACCAACACCCGTAAAGACAGAAATACCATTATGCCCTTGTGCAATGTTGTGGATCAATTCTTGAATCAAAACGGTCTTACCAACACCGGCACCACCGAATAACCCAATCTTACCACCACGAACATATGGGGCTAACAAGTCAATAACCTTAATCCCAGTTTCAAGGATTTCAGTATTGTTGTTTAATTCATCATACTTAGGTGCATCACGGTGAATAGGCATCCGCTTTGCATCTGGTCCAAACTTAGGACCGTTATCAACTGGTTCACCTAAAACGTTGAAAACACGTCCCAGAGTATCGTCACCAACCGGTACACTAATAGGTGCTCCGGTATTTTCGACTTCCATTCCCCGTTGAAGACCATCGGTACCGTCCATGGCAATTGTCCGTACTACTCCATCACCCAATTCAAGGGCAACTTCAGTAGTTAGGGTTTTGTCATCACTTTCCTTAATCTTTAACGCGTCATTAATCTCTGGTAGCTTTTCATCTAAGGGGAACTCAATATCAACAACTGGTCCGACAACTTGAACAACTTTACCAGAACTCATGTTGTTTCCTCCTCAGTTAAATTTTATTCTTGTGCTGTCATACCGCCGGTAATTTCAGTAATTTCGGTAGTAATAGCAGCTTGACGAGCACGGTTATATTGCAGCTCTAATGATGAAATGATGTCATCAGCATTATCAGTGGCAGACCGCATGGCGTTCGCACTTGATGAGTGTTCTGACGTCTTTGCATCAAGGATTGCTCCATACAATAAGCTTTCAGCATATTGTGAAACAAGTCCAGCAATAATTTCCGTATCCGAAGGTTCAAATTCGTATTCAGCAGTAATCGGTGACTCATCTTGAACGGATTCTGCGGACTTTTCCTCATCTTCCATCAATGATTCAGCCGTAATTGGCAATACATCATGAACCCGTACTCGGGACGTAATCCGATTAACGTAATGGCTGTATGCCAAGTACATTTCATCGAATACGGCATCGTCATACATCTGAACAGCAGTCTTTACAATTTGATGAACTTCACGGAATGTTGGTACATCGCTAATTCCTGAATACTCGTAGACGACGTTCATCCCACGTTTCTTAAAGAATTCAGTCCCGGTCTTACCAACAGTTAAGAATACTGTATTTTCAGCAGTTAAATTCTTGTCCTTCATTAACTGTAAAGTTTGCTTGATAATATTGTTATTATAACTACCAACCAAGCCACGATCAGATGTAATAACTAAAATTCCAGTCTTTTTAACTGGACGCTTCTCAAACAACGCAGCGTAAGCGTCATGACTGGCGCTAGCTGCAGATGCGTTGTGAGATTTAACCAGATCGGACAACATCTTCTTAACCTTCTCAGCATATACTTCATATGACTGAGTATGGTGTTGAATTTGATTCAATTTTGCAGTTGAAACCATTTGCATGGCAGAAGTAATCTGGCGCGTGCTCTTTGTGGATTCAATCTTATGCTTAACAGCAGCAAGTGAAGCTGGCACTAAATCTCACCGTCCTTTCGACTAGTCATTATTAATTCTTTTGTGCGGCTTTTTTCTTGTCATCACTGGTTTGGAAAGATTTTGTAAACTCAGCAACAGCATTCTTTAAGTCGTCACCTTCTGGTAATTTACCAGTTGACTTAATCGTGTCATAAAGGTCTTGGTGATTAGCATGCATAAATGAAGCAAGTTCGCTTTCATAGCGTGGAACATCATCCACTGGAATTTGATCAACGAAACCGTTTGACAAAGCAAACAGCGTTACAACTTGTTGTTCAACAGGTTGTGGTTGGTGCAATCCTTGCTTCAGAAGTTCCATAGTGTGCTTACCACGTGATAACTTGGCTTGAGTTGCTTCATCCAAATCAGAACCGAATTGGGCAAATGAAGCTAATTCATTATATGATGCAATATCCAAACGCAATGTCCCGGCAACCTTCTTCATCGCCTTAACCTGGGCATCACCACCAACACGAGAAACTGATGTACCAGCATCAATGGCTGGACGTTGACCTGCATAGAATTCATCAGAGTTCAAGAAGATCTGTCCATCAGTAATTGAAATAACGTTGGTTGGAATGTAGGCAGAAACATCACCGGCTTGGGTTTGAATAATTGGTAATGCAGTCATTGACCCACCACCAAGGTCATCAGATAACCGTGCAGCACGTTCCAGTAACCGTGAGTGAGTATAGAAAATATCACCAGGGTAAGCTTCACGACCAGGAGGCCGACGAAGAATCAATGAAAGTTCACGGTAAGCATCGGCCTGCTTTGAAAGGTCATCATAAACAATCAAAACATCTTTGCCACCGTACATGAACTCTTCACCCATTGCAGCACCAGCATAAGGGGCAATGTAAAGCATTGGTGCAGGGTTAGAAGCACTAGCTGAAACAATAATTGTGTAGTCTAATGCACCGTAACGCCGCAAGGTTTCAACGTTTGCACGAACAGTTGATTCCTTTTGTCCAATAGCAACGTAAATACAAATTACGTCCTTGTCCTTTTGGTTAATGATGGTGTCCAATGCAATGGCAGTCTTACCGGTCTTCCGGTCACCAATGATCAACTCACGCTGACCACGACCAATTGGTACCAAGGCATCAATAACCTTAATACCTGTTTGCAATGGTTCACTAACACTCTTTCGCTCCATAACACCTGGAGCCTTCTTTTCAATTGGACGTGTCTTGTCAGTCTTGATTTCACCAAGTCCATCAATTGGTCGACCTAATGAATCTACTACCCGTCCTAACAATGCGTCACCGACGGGAACTTCCATGATTCGACCCGTCCGCTTAACGGTATCACCTTCACGGATGCCAGAAAAGTCTCCCAAAATAACGATACCAACATCGTTACTTTCGAGGTTTTGTGCCATTCCGTAAACACCGTTACTAAATTCGAGCAACTCACCAGCCATGGCATTTTCCAAGCCGTCGGCACGAGCAACACCATCACCAACGTAGGTAACAGTACCCGTTTCCTCGACAGATACTTTGTCTTGGTAGTTGGCAAGTTGTTTCTTGATGAGTGAACTGATTTCCTCAGTTTTAATGCTCATAAAGGTCTCACCTCTTCGAAATAAGATAATTTATCTAACTAGTAAACGACGAATCTGCTTAATCTTTGAACTTAAGCTACCATCCAATGTCTTATTGTTAAGATGAACAATAACTCCGCCCAAAATTTCGGGATCAACTTGTTCGTGAAGAACAACTTCCTTAGCTCCAAATCGTTGAGCTAGGTTAGCCTTAAGTTGATCACGTTGTTGTTTATCAAGTTGGATCGCTGTAACAACGTCAGCATGAACGCGTTTCATCTTAGCGTCATACCGTCGCTCAAACTCATCAATGATTGCAACTAGATCGTTAATCCGGCCATAATCAAAAGTCATTTGAATTAAATTTGAAACTGGTTGAGAAAAACCTTTCTTCAAATCATCAATAAGGGACTTCTTTTCACTGAGTGATAATTGAGCTCCTGATAAGACAGAAGCCAGTGCAGCGTTGTCCTCAAAGACTTGACGTAGAGCAGTCAATTCTTGATAAGTTTGATCGAGTGTATTGTCTTCATCGACCAACTCGAACAGTGCTTTCGCATAACGATTTGCAACTGTTTGCTTATCAAGACTCATGATCTACCAACCCTTCAATGTACGAATCGATCAATTCCTTTTGATCGTCCGCATTTAATTCTTTGTGGATGAGTTTGGAAGCAATCTCAATAGATAAGTTTGCAACGTCATCCTTTGCACCATTCAACGCATCACGACGAGCTTGCTTAGCATCTTCTTGTGCGCGTTGCTTAAGTGCTTGAGCGTCATTTTGTGCAGCTTCAACAATTTGAGTACGTTGAGCTTCACCAGACTTCTTGGCATTATTAACAATGTCAGCAGCTTCTTGGTGAGAGTTTTGTAACTCAGCTTGTCGTTTAGCAGCCATCTTTTCAGCGTTTTCACGTGATTTAGCAGCATTGTCAATATCACTAGCAATCTTATCTGCACGCTTTTTCATCATATCCGTAACTGGCTTCCAAGCAAAGTGCTTGATAAGCAACATCAGGATGATGAAGGTAACGATGTAGAATACCAAATCACCAACGTATAAGCTATTAGATTCAGCTAAAACACTGTTCACAAACATCTATTGACACCTCCTTGTTCTCTAAAATAAAAATTATTAATCAAAATAATTACTTGTTCATAACAAGGAAGCCGATAACAATAGCGATGATAGGCATGGCTTCAATCAAACCAACACCAATGAACATCGTTGCTTGTAATCTACTTTGTAATTCTGGTTGACGTGCGATACTGTCAACAGTATGTCCGATTAAGATACCATCACCAATACCACCACCGATAGCGGCACCCATAGCCGCGAGTCCTGCAGCAATTGCTCCTAATGCCATTTTTAAATTCCTCCTTAAGAGATAGATTATTATTCGGAAACCTTCCGAGAAATATAAACTGTCGTTAATGTTACAAAAACATATGCCTGAATTGAACCGATAAATACTGAGAATCCTTGCCAAAGCAACTCAAGTAAGAATCCTGGAATGATTGTTAAAGCACCGTGTGAGAAGGCAACCCCAGCAACCAGCTTTAATAGCAATTCACCAGCAAAAATGTTACCAAAGATCCGCAAACCCAAAGTTAAGAAGTTAGCCAATTCTTCAATGATATTGACTGGCAACATCAATGCAAATGGCTTTACATACCCCTTCAAGTAACCGCCAAGACCCTTATTTGCAATTCCTGCAAAGTGAGCCAGTGTAATTACCATCAGCGAGAATGTTAAAGTAACAACTGGATCCGCCGTTGGACTTCTAAGGATTTCTTGGTTATTCCAACTAAGATTGAAAATTAAGCCGAACTGGTTGGCAAAGAAGATGAAAATAAAAAGAACAAAGGCCAAAAAACTATAATGACCTGTCTCCTCATTTGGCATCTGACTGCGAACAATTCCGTTCGTGAAGTCGATTAGCCATTCCAAAACATTTTGTGCACCCTTTGGCTTCATTTGAATCTTTCGGGACATGCCAAATAATACAAAGAATACGATTGCATAAATAACAAGGCCTGAAATGATGTTGGTTGCGTTAAACGTTAAGCCAAGAAACTTAAAAGTAAAAGCATCACCGCCCATTCATATTTCACCTCTTTCCTTAATAACAATAATTTGGCTGTAAATTGGATGAACGTCGTATACTAATACGAACTAGCCCAATATACGAGTATTAATATATCATCATTTGAAGCAACATTCAAAAATATTTCTTGCTTTTTTAAGAAATAAACCGTTAACAAAGACCGTCCTAATTAGATTTCCTCCTTACAGATTCATTTCTAATCGTGATCCTTTAATCATCTTTTAATTAAAAAGCCAAGAGACAAAGAAAATATTTTTTCTTGCTTCTCGACCCATTAATCTAATTATTTAGTTTTATTAACTTTTTCGGAAATTTCTTTTTCGCTCCGCGCTTCTTGTGGAAGGATGAGGTTTAATGCAATTCCCAAAACAGCAGCAACTGCTAAGCCAGAGAATTGGTATTGTCCTAATTTTAAGTAGGCATTTCCAATTCCGATAACCAGAATTGCTGAAGCGATCATGAGGTTACGCTTCTTGTTGAAATCAATTTGGTCTTCAATCATTACTCGTAGACCACTGGATGCAATCACCCCAAAGAGAAGGAAGGAAATCCCACCAATAACTGGCATCGGAATCGTTTCAATTAAGGCACTTAACTTGCCAATAAAACTGAAGAAGATTGCAAACGCTGCGGCACCAGCAATAACATAGACAGATTGGACCTTAGTAATAGCGATAACACCAATGTTTTCACCATAACTGGTAACTGGAGGACCACCAACGAATCCAGCGATAATTGATGCAGTCCCATCCCCTGCTAAGGTGTGGTTTAATCCCGGATCCTTAAAGAAGTTCCGTTCTGTCAATTCGTTTAATACCATAATATGACCCAAGTGTTCCGTCATAGTTACAAACGCGATTGGCGCCATACTTAAAATTGCTCCCCAATAAAATTGTGGGTGGTAGTCGATAAACGGAACTTGGAACGCAGGCAGACTGAACCAGTGAGCTTTCTCTACTGGTGTAAAATCAACGATCCCAAACAAACATGCAACAATGTAGCCAAAGACAATCCCCATCAAAATTGGGATCAATCCCATGAACCCTTTAAAGTACATATTGAAAGCAATTGTCAGTAGCATTGTAATCATTGCAACTGCAAAGAATTTAAGATCGTACTTTCCCGTTACTGAATTAATTGTTGCATCCTTGGCTGCTGTACTAGCTAATGAAAGTCCAATAACAACAACTACAGGTCCAACGATAATTGGCGGCAAGATCTTATCAATCCAATCCGAACCAATTAAACTAACGATTATTGAAACAATCAGGTAAACACACCCAACGGCAACTGTCCCTTGTGCAATTCCTGGATAACCAGTCGACTTCATTAATGCCATCATTGGGACAACAAACGAGAAACTGGAACCCATATATGCCGGGATCTTGTGTTTCGTAATTAGAAGGTACATTAACGTACCAACACCGGAACTAAAAAGTGCAATGCCCGGGTTCAACCCAACAAGAATTGGCACCAGAACAGTGGAACCAAACATGGAAAACATGTGTTGGAGTGAAAGCCCAATCCATTGACCAGTTTTTGGCTTTTCATTAACGTCTAAAACGACATCGTCACGATGAGCCATGAATATTTCCCTCCCTAAAAAATAAAGCAGCTTTGAGTGAAGCCCCAAAGCTGCTTTAGTAAATATGCTACAACCATGTAGTGTTATTTCACCGCACCTTTGAGGCCTCACGGGACCTCTTTTAAAGGTTTTAATTTCAAAAAATATCTTACTTCGTTTCTACCGGTTTGTCAATGACCCGCTTTCGCCGTTTAACCATTACTAACGAAGTGATTGGAACAGTTAGCAGGACACCGAGAAACGAGATTAAGATTTCAATCAACTCGGCAATAAAGATCTTATTGTTAAAAATCATTCCAAATGAATAATGTAACCCTGCAAACCAAATAAAAAGAGAAAGGAAGCCACCAAAAAAGCCAAAGAAAAGGGTGTTCAATGTCGTTCCAATAATTTGACGGCCGATTTCCATTCCTCCCTCAACTAATCGTGGATTACTAATTTGAGGATGAGTTTCCAGAATTTCCGTCAACCCTGCGGAAATTGCCATCGCTGCTTCAGCAATCGCTCCTAATGTACTAATAACGATTGCGGTAACCGAAACTTTTAAATAACTAATTCCAATTAGGATCGACATTCCCTCAAGATCATCACTATCTTCAGTACCAAAGCCCTGAGCCATCGCCCAATGACTGACAAACAGAATAAGTAAAATCAGAATTGCTAAAACAATCAATGAGGCATAAAAGGCTGTCACTGTCGTTTTCAAATCATCTTCCCCCATAAAAATCGTGATTGCTAAAATCGTGATTCCTGTAGTCGCAGTAACAAACATTGGTGGGACGTGAAACTCAATCAAGACAATGGCAAAAAACAAGAAGCCAAAATTCAACAATAGACTAAGAAAGGATCGCCATCCCTGCTTACCGCCAACGAGAACCATCGAACACAGTAACACTATTCCTAATGCATAAATTGCACTCACTATCGGTTCCTCCTTCCTAGCAGTAAAGCGCCGAGGATACTAACTACCGGAACTGCCAACACAATTCCAATTCCGCTAACCAAGCTTTGCACCATTCCTAAACTCATATTCATGCTGAACGTATACCCCCATGAATTACCGTTCTTCAAGTAAAGTAAGCTATTCGTAAAGGTATCTGCCATAAAGATCAGAAAGAGGACATTTACTAACGGGCCCATGATCGATTTACCGACACTCCTTCCAGACATAAATAGCTGCAACCGTGTGACGGTCGGATCAATCCGTTTTAACTCAAATAATGTTGCTACAATATCACTTGATTCATCCATAACTGCACCTAATGATCCCAGTAAAATTTCCGCAATGAATAACGGTCGCGGTACTTGAGTCACGTACTGCATAGATTCATAGTAGACCCCCCGATTATGGGTAAGGTGAAGAACCAGGACACCAATTAAAATTGCAACTGTTGTTCCGATAACTGTTGCGCCTAACGTAGCGAGCATTTTTTTAGTTGGGCCAAGAACAAGTAAAAGACTAATAACGGTAAAAATTAAAGCTAACGTTGAAAAAATCAGCAGGACATGATTCCCCTGGTTATGAAGGTCTAGTGAAACTGCAAGTAAGAATAAAATAGTATTAATTACTACACTAATAAGCGCAAATGTCCCCGCTCTCCCCATCGTTAGCAGTAAAACGGTAATAACAAGCCAGCTTAAAAAGACAACTACTGTATCCCGTTTTGGCCCCGCTGGATTAGCTGATAATTTCCCATGGCTAGCTTTTAACTGAGAAAGAAATAACTGATCGCCAACCTTATATTGCTGATCCATTGGTTGCGAATCACTAAATGTGTTTTGAACCTTAACTTTATCCCCACGTCTTTTCCCGTTCATCAGGATTGTTGTAAGTTCCTGATTAGTTTGGTGATCAACATTTTTAAACTGGTCTTCAGTTCGCTGAGGCTTTTCATTAGTTACTCGCACAACCCGAGCAATTGGCTGTTGGTAAAGGCGCTGATTATGAGTAACAAAAAGCATTGCTGCAAGGCCACAAATAATCATCCCAATTAATAAGAATGTTTTCTGGCGTGACCACTGAATTGTCACGATTTTCACTTCCTCTTTTTTACAATCACCCAATATTTTACTATTCATTTAAAACAAAAAAAGAGCTGATAAAAATCTTATCTTTATCGTAAGCTCTTCACTATTAGTTACCTATTCGTTTTTTAGCCATTCTTCAACTAAATCGTGAACTTGGTTGGCGGTTTCGCACTTTGTCACTGCTTCATGGTATAACTTTTGGCATTCATTAATGTCAAGGTTTCTCATCATTGAGCGAGTACGTAAGATCGATGTTGCGCTCATCGAATATTCGTCCAATCCCATTCCCATTAAAAGAGGCAAAGCAAGACGATCGCCAGCCATTTCACCACACATTGCCACCGTTGTATTATGCTGGTGACCTGATTTAATAATGTGCTCAATTAATCTTAAAAATGGTGGATTCAGTGGTTGATAAAGGTAGGAAACTGATGCATTCCCCCGATCAGCCGCAAAACAGTATTGAATCAGATCGTTAGTTCCGATGCTAAAGAAGTCAACCTCCTTAGCTAATCGCTCTGCATATAATGCAGCCAGTGGAACCTCAATCATAATTCCTAATTTAATGTTTGCCCCAATATGTGGATAATCTTGGCGCAATTTTTCTCGTTCTTCATAGTAAATCTTCTTGGCTGCCTGGAGCTCTTCCAAAGTCGTAATCATTGGAAACATAATATTAACTTGACCAAACTGTGAAGCACGAATCAATGCTCGTAACTGGGTACGAAACATTTGTGGTCGATCTAATGAAATTCGAATTGCTCGATAGCCTAAAAACGGGTTCAATTCATGAGGGAGCGGCATAAAGGTCAGCGGTTTATCACCACCAATATCCAGAGTTCTTACTACTAGTGTCTTGCCCCCAAGACTTTCAACCGCATCCCGATATGCGCGAAACTGCTCCTCTTCAGTCGGTAAGTGTTCGCTCTTCATGTAAAGAAATTCAGTCCGGAAAAGGCCAATTTCATCTGCCCCATTATTAACGGCTGCCGGAATGTCATTTGACGACCCAATATTAGCGGAGATGGTTAACTGTTGACCATCCTTAGTAACTGAAGGACTATTGACTAACTTCGCCCACTGAAGCTTTTCCGCTGCATACTGACTTGCTAGTTGCTGATAATGCGCTACCTGCTGAGTAGTGGGTTCAACAATCGCTGTTCCCGAAAAACCATCAACAACCAGTCGCTCACCATTTTTTACCTGATGAGCAACCTTTTTACAACCAACAATTGCCGGAATTTGCAATGAACGAGCCATTATTGCAGCATGGCTGGTCCGACCGCCAACTTCAGTAACAATCCCTTTAACATACTTAGCATTCATTTGGGAAGTATCTGATGGTCCAATCATGTGAGCAACCACGATTACTGGATGGTCAAGCGTTTGCAGGTTAGGAAGTTGTTTTCCTTCAAGCTTTGCCAATACCTGATCCCGAATACTAGCAAAATCCGTTGCCCGCTCCTGCATGTACTTATTTCCCGTCATTGATTCAAATTCGTGAATAACCCGCGTAATTACTTCTTCAAAAGCCGTTTCCGCGTTAATCCGCTGACTTCGAATCCGAGTAACCACCTGATTAAACATTTCTGGATCATCTAGGATTTCAATATGAACATCAAAGATCGCAAGCTCATCTTTTGATAACTTTTTCGTGGCTGCTTTTTTTAGTGCTCTAAGATCATTACTAATTGCAAGCAAAGCATCTTTAAAGCGCTGAATTTCCGCAAATGGATCACTAATCCGACGCTTTTCAAAACTCAGATCTGGTTTATCTACAATGTATGCTGGCGCAATTCCGACACCATTACTAGCCGCTGTCCCTGTCATTTTTAAAGTCATTTCTATCTGCTTACCCTCTTTAAAGAAACCGGTTTACATCTATTATAGGAGAATCTTTTCTTAATGACCAGTTCAATAAATGCCCATTTAAATTTGAAGAAGAAACAAAAAGAGACCAAGAAAAAACTACTTTGCTTTTCTCGATCTCTTCCCATAATCAATAGTCTCTAACTTACCGAGTCTAATCAAATTTACTTAGTACCAAAGAGACGGTCACCAGCATCACCTAAACCTGGAACAATGTAACCGTCCTTATTTAAGTGATCATCAAGCCCGGCAGCGTAGATATCTACGTCTGGATAAGTTTCACGAACAGCTTTAACCCCTTCTGGAGCAGCAACTAAACATGCAAACTTCATGTTCTTTTCAGAACAGCCACGCTTCTTCAATGCTTCAATTGCCATCATTGCTGAACCACCAGTTGCTAACATTGGGTCAACAATGAATAATTGCCGTTCAGTAATGTCATTTGGTAGCTTTACAAAGTATTCGTGTGGCTTTAATGTCTCTTCGTCACGGTACATCCCGATAAAGCCAATCTTGGCAGCTGGAATCAAATCAGTCATTCCGTCAACCATTCCTAAGCCAGCACGAAGAATTGGGATAATTGCTACTTTCTTCCCTGCTAATTCCTTCTTAGTTGTCTTGGCGATTGGCGTTTCAACTTCAACATCCTTTAGCGGCATATCACGAGCAACTTCATATGCCATCAATGTTGAAATTTCCTTTACCGTTTCACGGAAAAACTTTGTTCCAACGTTCTTATCCCGAATCATTGTCAATTTGTGTTGAATCAATGGGTGATCCATCACTTCAAATTTACCCATGCCTAATACACTCCTTTGAATTTCTTCCCTATTTTACCAAAAAAAATGCCTATTTGATAAACAAATAGGCAACTTTTTTTATTTTGTTGCAAAATGTTCGCCACCAGCTGATTTATTTAACCGGTTCATGTATGCCCGACCAAGATCCTTTGCCGGGAATGCTTGGGTAACAATTGCCTTAACATTCGGTTGATCATCAAACTGTCGCAGACCATCAAATAGGCGCGCACTCGCATCAGCAACGTTCTTCCCCAATGAAAATTGAATTGCATTCATTGGCAGGGTTGCCTGTTGCAAAATCTTTTCTTCTGCCATCATTCCAACGTCAAACGGCTGTTGCTTAATCCAATCAACAACTTGTTTCCAGTCGGTTCCCTCATCAACAATGTAAACCTGAGCGTTAGGAGCGTAGTGCTTATACTTCATTCCTGGCGCCTTTGGGGTTTCATTTTTACCAACATGGTGGTGATTCAAATCAATTGAACCAATTACCTCTTCAATCTGATGCTTTGTGACCGCTCCGGGACGCAAAATAACAGGATGATCAGTTGACATATCAAGAACTGTTGACTCAACACCCACCCGAGTAGGGCCATTATCAATGATTCCCGCAATTTTCCCATGAAGATCATGATAAACGTGTTGAGCAGTTGTTGGACTAGGCTTCCCAGAAGTATTAGCTGACGGACCAACAATCGGTACTCCGGCCTTCTTAATCAAATCAAGTGTTGGTTGACAATCTGGAAAACGAAAAGCAACCGTTGAAAGACCACCAGTAACGGTCTTTGAGAGAACTCCCTTTTTAATATTTAGGATAATTGTAAGTGAGCCCGGCCAAAATTTTTTCATTAATTTTCGGGCATTATCCGGAATCACACTTGCATATCTCTCTACCATTTCAACTGAGGCAACATGAACGATTAGCGGGTTATCGCTTGGTCGTCCCTTTGCCAGATAGACATTTTTGACTGCCGCTTCGTTAGTTGCATCTGCTCCTAGTCCATAAACAGTTTCGGTAGGAAATGCAACTAGTTTACCGTCTTGAATGGCTTTAGCTGCTTGATTAATTTCATCTAAATGAAAAATCCTCGTATCCATTCTTTCTAATTTCCTCCTACATTTGAAAAATCCCATACGTGTATCATCCTCATCTTCCCAGCAACATCATGCCGTGGTTCAATCTGGGCAGTTCTATCTACCCGATGCAATAATTCTTGAATTACTTGTTCCTGATCAAAACCGGTTTCACCAAATAGCTGTCCTTGCAAAGTCAAATGACTAGCAATCGTTGAGAACAAACGATGATAAAAGCCTAGCCCGTTCTCATCGGCAAAGAGTGCTAATTCAGGTTCATACTTCAAAACTGACCTATCCATCAACGCAGTAGCATCATGAGAAATGTATGGCGGGTTAGTAACAATCAAATCATACTTTTCATTAGTCAGGTTAGCAAAAAGGTCGCTTTGCACCAGCCTTAAATTAAGGTTGAACCGCTGCATATTTTTTTGTGCAACCATCAAAGCAGCAGGTGAAACATCACTTAACGTAACATTCCACTGTGGACGCTCCAGAGCCAAGGTAATTCCAATTACCCCGCTTCCGGTTCCTAAATCAAGAACTTTTAATGGTGTAGATGTATTTTCCTTTAAAACCCAGTCAACTAACTCAGCAGTCTCAGCTTCCGGAATCAGGACATCATGATTAACCATGAATGTTCTTCCGTAAAACGGGGCACTCCCAACAATATACTGGGCAGGCTCCTCATTTAGCAAGCGCTTAATTGCCCCTTGAAACCATTGCCATTCATCACTTGGCATCAATTCGCGATTGTGAACCAGCAGGTGGGTATCATCCCAACCGTGACGCTCTTTTAAAAGAAATTGGGGTGAGCCAGGATCAATAGGGTGCCCGCTTAACTGTTCCTTTGCCCAGCGTTGCGCAGCAAAATAAGTTTGATTATTCATTCCGTAGTTGTTCCAATTTCTTCGTTTGGTCAGCAACGATTAATGCCTCGATAATCTCATCAAGATCACCTGACATAATTTTATCAAGCTTGTTTAAGGTCAAACCGATTCGGTGGTCCGTAACCCGGTTTTGTGGATAATTATACGTCCGAATTCGTTCAGAACGATCACCCGTTCCGATTGCGTCTTTTCGCTTAGCATCATACGCACTTTGCTCTTTTTGTTGGTAGTAGTCGTAAACCCGGGATTTCAAAATCCGCATAGCCTTGGCCCGGTTTTGCTGCTGTGACCGCTCATCCTGCATGGCAACAACGATTCCAGTTGGCAAGTGAGTCATCCGCACAGCTGATGAAGTCTTGTTAACGTGCTGACCACCTGCACCACTCGAACGATAAACATCAACCCGAATGTCTTTTGGATCAATATCAACGTCAACGTCTTCTGCTTCTGGCATTACTCCAACAGTAGCGGTAGAAGTATGGACCCGTCCGGCAGATTCAGTCACTGGTACCCGTTGAACCCGGTGCGCCCCGTTTTCAAATTTTAACTTTGAGTAAACCTTATCACCGGTAATCATCAAAGCAATTTCCTTAAAGCCACCGACTTCCGTTTCGCTCTTATCAACAACTTCAACCTTCCATCCCTGGTTTTCAGCATAGTGGAGGTACATGTTGTAAAGATCAGCCGCAAATAGGCTTGCTTCATCCCCACCAGCAGCACCACGGATTTCCATAATAATGTTTTTATCATCATTTGGATCCTTTGGAATCAAGAGGATCTCTAATTCTTTTTCCAATTTGGCCTGTTGATCCTTAGCGCTACTTAATTCATCTTTTGTTAATTCAGTCAGGTCAGGATCATCACTCTCACGTAATAGTTCCTCATCATCACTGATTGTCTGTGTTACCTTTTTATATTCATTATACTTTTCAACAGTCTCCCGTAAGCTCCCTTCTTCCTTAGAGAGCTTCATAAACCGCTGTGAATCAGCGATCACTTCAGGATCACTAATCAACTCATTTAATTCGTCATATCGATCAGCTACAGCTTGCAGCTTATCGAAAATTTCAGCCATTTCCATAGGTTACTTTTCTCCTTTTCCCTGTATTTTTGGATGGAAATAATGGTAACGACAAACTGGGTAATACGACTCATTACCACCAATTTGAACCTGCTCGCCTTCATAAACTGGTTGTCCATTATGAACCCGTAAATTCATCGTTGCCTTTTTTCCGCAGAACCAACAAATTGTTTTCATTTCTTCAATTTTGTCGGCATAAATTAGTAAGTACTTCGACCCCTCGAATAATTCATTTTTAAAATCATTCTTTAAGCCAAACGTCATTACCGGAATGTGAAGCTCGTCAACAATTTTGATTAACTGAAGAACATGTCTCTTCTTTAAGAATTGTGCCTCATCAATCAAAACGCAATAAATTTTTTCGTTCATTTGACAAACATAGTCATAAATATCCGTGTCAGCCATTACAGGTTGAACTTTCCGTGAAAGACCAATTCGACTTGCAATTACACCTCTTCCGGAACGGTCATCAACCCCGCTGGTTAACAAGACTACCTTTTTACCTTGTTCCTCATAGTTATGAGCAACCTTCAGGATATCAATAGACTTTCCGGAATTCATTGCGCCATACTTAAAAAATAGTTGCGCCACAATTCGCACTCCTTTTATACACATAGATAAATCTATTATATCTGAAAGCATTTTTCATTTAAATACTTAGCTAGTGAGTAATGGTTTCGTAATATTAATCCGAAACACTTTTCTTTTAATCAATTAAAGATTAAAATTAGTCGTAATCTAATTTCGGTGAAAGGATTTTTAATACATGTCATTACGCAGTTCATTTGCTGAAGCAGCCGGTCGTTCAAGCTACTGGTTCCTCCACACTTTTATGAATGGTGGGAGTTCATTACCCGGGAAATTAACATTAAAGCTTGACCCTAATATTCTGCAAGCATTCAGTAAAAAGTATGATTTAGTAATTGTTACTGGTACTAACGGGAAAACCCTAACCACATCTTTAAGCGTCCGGGTTCTCCGTGAAAAATACGACCAAGTATTAACCAACCCAACCGGTTCAAACATGGAACAAGGAATCGTTACTACCTTCATTACGGCACCACGGCCAAAGAAAAAGGGATTGGCAGTGCTTGAGGTTGATGAAGCAAACGTGGTAAAGGTTACTAAGTATATCACACCAATTGCTTTTATCTTTACTAACATTTTCCGTGATCAAATGGATCGATATGGGGAAATCTACACTACCTACCAAAAGATTCTTAACGGGGTTAAATTAGCACCAAAAGCAACAATTATTGCTAATGGTGATGAACAGTTATTTAATTCTCATGATTTACCCAATCCCATTATTTACTATGGGTTTAACCATGAACAACGGGAACCATTCGATGCACCTGCTAACACAGATGGCCTTCTCTGTCCCAAGTGTCAGCACATTCTAAAATACCGAATGCGAACTTACGCTAACCTCGGTGACTATTTCTGTCCTCATTGTGGCTTCAAACGACCAAAGCTGACTTATGCTGTCACAAAAATCGATCAGCTGACACCAACCAGTTCAACCTTTGAGCTTGACGGTGAGAAATACAAAATTGGAATTGGCGGTCTCTATAATATTTATAATGCCTTAGCTGCCTATGCGCTAGGAAGGTTTCTTGGAGTTAGCCAAGACCAAATTAAGGATGCCTTTGAATCTGATGAACGCGTCTTTGGTCGTCAAGAAGTCATTAATGTTGATGGTAAAGAGGTTACGTTAATTCTTGTTAAGAATCCGGTCGGGCTAAACCAGGTTCTTGATATGATTGAAACTGATCCCCAGCCTTTTAGCTTTGCCTTCCTCTTAAATGCTAACTATGCTGACGGGATTGATACTAGTTGGATTTGGGATGGCAATTTTGAAAAGCTGGTTCAGCATAATATTCCTCAATATATGACCGGTGGTGAGCGTTATAAAGATATCACCACCCGACTTACGATGGCCGGTGTCGATAACATGTGGCATGAGCCTGATCTAACTCACGTAATTGCTAAGATTAAAGAAATGCCGACGAAGCATGTCTATATCCTAGCTACTTACACTGCAGTCCTGCAATTACGAAAGCAACTGGCAGAAAAAGGCTACATTAAGGGAGGAATGGATTAATGACAAAATATCATCTTAATCTTGCACACCTGTACGGAAACCTGCTAAACACTTATAGCGACGTCGGTAACATTATTGCTTTGCGGTACTATGCTAAGCAGATGGACGCTGACATTACAGTTCAGGTTATCAGTATTGGTCAAGAGTTTGATCCAGCAAAGTTTGACCTTGCCCTTTTTGGAGGCGGTCAAGACTATGAACAATTCGTTGTTTCAAAGGATCTGCCAAATAAAAAGGCCGGGATTAAACAATTTATTGACGATCAAAAACCATTACTTGCAATCTGTGGTGGCTACCAACTGCTGGGCCAATATTATATTGGTGCCAATGGAGAAAAAATTCCGGGATTGAATATTCTCCCCCACTACACTCTTAGTCAGGATCACAACCGTTTTATTGGTAATATCACTATTAAAAACGAACAAACAGGTGACGAATACCATGGTTTTGAAAACCATAACGGAATGACCTTCTTAGGCGATGGCGAACGACCACTCGGTAAAGTAATCTCTGGTCACGGAAATAATGGTCAGGACAAAACTGAAGGAGCAATTTACAAAGAAGTTTATTGTTCTTACTTCCACGGACCAATTCTTACCCGGAACGGTGAAATTGCTAAGCACCTCTTATTAGCTGCTCTTCATAAGAAATACCCAAATGAAGATTTTAGTAAACAAGAACAGTTAGTAATTAAACCAACGTTTTAATACAAAAAAACAGGCCTTGCAGATGAAAATCGTCTGTAAGACCTGTTTTTTACGTTAGAAACTAATTCCACCACGAACAATCATTACCAGAGCTAAAATTCCTGCTACCCCAATTACCAATGCAATTACTTTTTCAAACCGCTTCATCTTCGGTGCTGCCGACAAATAGAGCGGGATCCCGAGTGCAAAGATAATTGCACTTGCAAAAGCATATTCAATTCCGGTAGCAAACAATGTGTAGATTGCATAGGCAGAAGCGATAATTGCAATCAGTTTAAAACCGAAACCGTAAGATTCCTTAATTGCTAGCTTAAGACCATATAGAGCCGATAACAGGTATGCCACTAGTGTAGTCGTTGCTGCAAGCGTATATGCAATTGTATAAGCCGTCTGTAGCTGTGGCAAAAGAAGCACCACCAAGATCAATTGCATAATTAACGTATAAACAATTAAGGCAAACCCGGGAACGTTATGCCGGTTAATAAGTTTGAAAGGTTTTGGCATGGCGTGGTCCATACTAGTAACGTAGGCAATTTCCGGACCAATCATAAACCAGCTTAGGAGAGCTCCCAATAGAGAAATCAGTAGCCCAACCTTGATAATTAACGCTCCCCAATTACCAATTACACTCTTACTCAATACGGTTGCTAATGGGACTGAAGAACTTCCTAACTCGTTCGCTGGAATGATTCCCATTGGCAGTAGTGATATTAGAACATATAAGCTCCAAACAATTACAAAACTAATCACCGTTGCCAAGCCAACTTCAGAATGCTTCTTTGCCCGTCGCGACATTGAAACGGCAGCCTCAATTCCAACGAAGCACCAGACAATCGTACTCATTGCCTGTCCTATTTGTTGAGAAATATTGGTTGAGTGGTGATTTGATGCTAAGACGTGTGTCCATTGGGCAACACTAAATACATGTGGTTGAAATAAAGTAATTCCAATAACAATTACTAAAATTAACGGTAATAATTTAGCAATTGTAATAACCGCGTTCAGAATACTAACTTCGCGAACACCACGCCAACCTATCCACGTATAGATCCACAAAATGACAGAGCCGCCGATAAAGCAGCCAAATGGCGATAGCGGATGCGGCAACATACTATTTAAGGTCTTAAAGAACAATGAGATAAAGGCAATATTGCCAAAAATTGATCCCAACCAATAACCCCAAAACGAGTTAAAACCAACGTAATTTCCAAAGCCTTCCTTAGCGTATGTATAAATTCCACCATCAAGTTCAGGCTTAACAAGTGCTAGCTTATAGAAGACTAGCGCTAACATTAAAATCCCAAAGCCACCAATTAACCACGCAATTAGCGCTGTCAACGGATTTGCTTTTAAAATAAGGTCGGTGGGACTATTAAAAATTCCACCGCCGATTATTGTACCAACAATTAAGGTGATTAAGAGGAACAGATTTAACTTCTTTTCCTTCACCTTAATCACCTCGCTTGTTTTTTATTCAATTATTATACCACATTAACCCACAGTGATTGTACCATTAGCAACAAGCCAAATAGCAACAACACTAAGTACAAGAATTAATACCATAACCCACTTTTCAGCAGCGCTCATCTTGTGGTCGTTTTCACGGCAGGCAAGGTAGTAGATGATGAATCCAGGGATGAAACTGATGGAAACAAGTAAAACTTCTTGCCAACCAGCCAAGAACATGCATGCAAACATGAATGCGGCTGAAAGTAAACCAATGGTGAATTGACCCCATTCTTTATGTTCTGAACTGTACTTCATTTGGTAAAGACCAACGAATAAGTATGAGAACAGGATAGCAGCAGAACAAAGTGAGTAAGCAAATTCATATGCCTTATCAGTGAAAAGCAATGAGAAGAGGAAGATGGTTTGCAATACGGCAGTAATCATCAAGGAAGCAGTAGGTGCGTTCTTTGAGTTAACCTTTCCCCAAACCTTTGGCATTGCCTTATCTTCAGCAACCAGCATTGTAGTTTCGGCTGGAAGCATCGTCCATGATAACCATGAAACAATGGTTGAAATAATCAAACCAACGTTAATCAGAATTGAACCCCAAGTACCAACAGTTGCTTGAAGAACGTGACCAATAGCAGGTTGACCCATTGAAGCCAATTGTGCACGAGTCAAAGCACCATAAGGCAAAATAGAAATCAAAACATAGATAACAACTAAGGTTACAAAAGCAATGATTGATGCTTGTTGAGCAGCAGAACGTGACTTAGCACGGTGGGCCATAACAGAAGCACCTTCAACACCGATAAATACCCAAATCAGAGTCATCAATGTTCCTTGCATTTGTGACCAAACAGAACCAGTAGTAGTTCCCTTTGAAGCATTGTTAGCAACACGGCCCCAGAAGTCTGCAGTAAACATTCCAGCCTTGAAGCAAACAACCATAATAACGATGAAGATAACAAGTGGTAAGACCTTGCAGATTGTCCCAATCATGTTTACGAAGGACGCACTTTCCACACCATTGTTAACAAGGATTGTCAAAAGCCAGCAGAAAACAATTGCAACAATAATTGATGGTAGGTTTTGACCACCCTTAAAGATTGGGAAGAAAGTACCAATTGAACTCATCAACATTGTCGCGAAGGCAATGTTACCAAGCCATGCAGATAACCAGTATGACCAACCGGAAATAAATTCACCCATTGGTCCGAAACCAGCACCAGCGTATGAGAAGATCCCAGCAGTTAAGTCAGGACGCTTTTCAGATAAGTTGTTCAATGAGAGAACAAGCATTAAGAATCCAATACCAACGAAGATCCATGCTAATAGAGCAGGGCCTGGAGCGGCAGCAGCAGCAACGTCACTGGTAATACCGAAGATACCAGTACCAATACAGGAACTAACAATAAGGGCAATTAATTCGCCTTTACCGATCCCTTTCTTTTCATTTTCCATCTTTACACCCCTTTTAGTCTAAATGTGAGCTAATGTGCTTCATTATTAAATTGTAAATTGCACGCGCATCATTATTATTTTTACTAATAATAATTAACGTATCATTCCCCGCAATTGTTCCAACAACTTCAGGAATATCCAGTTCGTCAAACATCCCACCGAGGATCGTTGCGTAACTAGAATTCAAGGCCGTTTTTACAACATTAATAAATTGCACGGTTTCAATCGTTCGAACGTTCTCACGAATTCCCGTATACAATCTACTGAAATCATGCTCCGGCGTTAATTGTAGCTGGACATAGTAGGTATGACCTTCACCATCATTAGCCTTAACAATATTGAGCGCATGAATATCACGAGAAATCGTCGCTTGGGTGGTTTCGATCCCCTGTTGGGTTAATAAATCCAACAATTCATCCTGGGTTTCGATTTTGTGATCACTGACTAACTGTTCGATCACCTTTCGTCGCGCCTTACGATTCATTCACGTTCACCCCTAATCACAATTTAACAAAATAATTATACAACAATGTCGTTTCAGTACAATAAAAGCAGCAAGAAACACCGCTAACTGAATCATTATTCAGCATCCAAGTGTATTTGCTGCTTTCAAACTAACTAGTTTTTAAGATCTTCACGTACAATTGGGCAGGACATGCAACGTGGACCACCACGACCACGAGACAATTCACTTGAACGAACCTCATGAACGAGAATTCCGTGCTTCCGCAGCAAATCATTAGATACATAGTTACGGTCGTAAGTAACAACCTCACCTGGTGCAATTGTTAACGTGTTAGAACCATCGTTCCATTGTTCACGTGGAGCAACGATTGGATCACCGTTACCAGTAGGGATCAAGTCAATTTCAGGCTTGTCCAATACTTCTTCAAGAACCTTTTGAAGGTCTGTGCGGTGTTGGATTTCAATTTCGCCATCCTTACCTGGGTGGAGAATGTAAGTATCAATCTTACCACCATCCAAGATTTGCGGATGAACAGTAAATTGATCGTAATTAATCATTGTGAAGACTGTGTCAAGGTGCATCATAGCATGGTTGTGTGGAATGTGGATAGCAACAACAGTGTCGTAGTTAGAATCCTTGAATAAGTTCCGTGCGATGTCCATGATTGCATCTGCTGAAGTACGTTGAGAAATACCAATAGCAAATACGTGGTCGGAAAGAACTAATTCATCCCCACCTTCGATCCGAGTGCCATGGTAACGGTCACGCCATACATGAACACCCTTGTTAGCGAACCGAGGGTTGTGCTTAATAATGTATTCAGTGAACAGTGATTCACGTTGACGAGCCTTAAATGTCATGTGGTTAATAGTAATACCATCACCAATTGAGGCTTGTGGGTCACGAGTGAAGTATGCGTTTGGCATTGGATCCATGAAGAATGGGTAATCTGCATCTTCAGCCATTTCAGCAAGTGAAACGAACTTAGTGTGGATCTCATCCTTCCGTACCCCAGCAATAATCTTATCAACCATTGCTTGAGTATCCATGCTAAGCAAGTATTCCTTCAAAGCGTCATGAACAGCACCAGCAGCGTGGCCAGATTCTGCTAACATTTTTTCAAGGAATTCATTCTTTACTTGATCATCTGCTAAAGCTTCAGCTGCCAACTTAGCGAAGTAAAGTACTTCGATTCCTTGGTCCTTTAAAGTCTTAGCAAAGTAATCATGTTCTTCTTGTGCGATTGGCAGGTATGGAATGTCATCAACAAGCATCCGGTGAAGAATGTCTGGGTAGACATTTTCAATTTCATGACCGGGTCGATGAAGCATAACTGTCTTAAGCTTACCAATTTCAGATGTTACGTGAATTGGGCTTTGCATATACACTCACTCCTTTTGTGTGCTTTCATTTGATTACGTGTATATAATAACCAGTTTTGAAACCGTTGTCAAATCCCGTTTTTACGCAGATTTGTGCAATTTTACTATTAGATGAATTTTAGTCAAAATTATACAATTTTATATACAGTTGAGACAGTGAAAATGAATATTCCGTTCGTTAATTTTGCATAAAATTGAATAATAATTTCACAAAGTTTTTTACATACTTGATTATGCATTTTCCTTTTCGTGAAGATAAGTAGCATAAAGTTGGTCACGAGCCTGCAAGTAAGCATTATTTTGAGCAGTAGGATGAACTCGATTTGTTAAAACAATCATCCCCTGATCTTCTTCTCGGTCAAGGATTAACCAAGTTCCCGTAAAGCCGGTATGGCTAATAATGCAATGACGATCATTAACCGCGTGAAGAAGCTTCCACCCTAACGAACGGCTGTGTTCTCCCGGGATCAACGTCTGGTCCTTAAAGAGTTGGTCAACCATCCAATCATCCAATAGGCCATTAAGGTTAGTCTCGATCAACGCGTGACTATAAAGCAGCAAGTCATCCAAAGTTGAAAACATCCCAGCACACCCACATTCAGCTCCCAAAACATATGCCTTCGGATCATGAGCAGTTCCGCGAATTAGCCCTCGTTTTGCCTGCACTTCAGTTGGGACACTATTTGCGGCAAGCGGCTCAAATGTTGTTTCTTTCATTCTTAGCGGATCTAATACCTGGCTTTGGATTAGCGACTGAATTGACTGTCCATAAATTTTTTCCGCAATCCAACCAAGGTAAAGGAAATTAACATCAGCATACCTAATTTGGCGATTTAGGCTGGAATCAACGTGTTGTTGTGTTAAGTATGCCTGTTTCAGCTCCTTTGCCGTTAACTCATCACGATGCGGAATATACCCGCAAATTCCCGAAGTATGTGTTAAGAGGTTCTGGATAGTCGGTCGAGAATCCTTGAATTCAGGTAAATACTTTTGCACTGGATCGGTCAGCTTGAGTTTCCCCGCTTGAATCGCAATTGCAATCACCGGAACAGTACCAATCACTTTCGTTAACGAGGCTAAATCATATTGCATTTTTGCCCGTAACGGTTCTTTCTTCGGCTGTATTTCTGCATAGCCTTTCACTTCTCGATATTCTATTCCGTGATCAAAAAGTGCGTAGCTGATTCCAGGGACAATCCCTTGTTCAACCAACCTATTCAGTCCAGCAATTGTTTCTCGATATTGCTTTTTCATTCCTGTTTCCCCCATCCGTTCCATTCAGTCCACACTATTGTAGCGCAAATAAAAAAGCCGGGAAATCTTCCCAGCTTCTAAACTAATCTTAGATTGTTTCATTAAAGGTTATTGCCAACAAACTGACTATTGTAAAGGTCAGCATAAAAGCCATTCTTCTTCATCAAGGACTTATGGTTCCCCGTTTCAAGAATATGACCATGATTCAACACAATAATCTTATCTGCATTCCGAATTGTTGACAAACGGTGGGCAACAACAAAGCTTGTTCTTCCCCTTTGTAATTCATTCATTGCCTTTTGAATTAATTCCTCTGTCCGCGTATCAACAGAACTTGTCGCTTCATCCAGAATCAACACTTCTGGGTTTGCTAAGAACGCCCGGGCAATCGTTAATAGTTGACGTTGCCCCTGTGAAATATTAGATGCTGACTCGTCCAATATGGTGTCATACCCGTCTGGAAGTTCACGAATAAAGTTATCCGCGTGTGCTAGTCGGGCAGCCTGGTACACTTCATCAGCGCTTGCATCTTCCCGTCCATACTTAATGTTATCAAATATGGTTCCAGTAAATAACCAAGTATCTTGAAGAACCATTGCAATATGACTCCGTAATTCGTCACGGGACATTGACCTTGTATTTTGCCCATCAAGATAGATTTTACCGCCCTTAACCTCATAAAACCGCTCTAAAAGGTTAATAATAGTGGTCTTTCCTGCACCAGTTGGTCCAACAATTGCAACCATTTCGTTTGGCATTGCCTTAAGGTTAAAGTTTTCGATTAATGGTTCATCATTATAACTAAAGTCTACATTAGCGAACTCGATCTTTGGCAATGGCTTTTCTTCAATTAACGTTGGGTCCGCGTCTGAAGGAACCATCTCTGGCGCATCAAGTACTTCAAAAATTCGTTCTGCAGAAGCAATTGTTTGCTGAATTGTGCTACTTAAGTTAGCGATTTGGGTGATTGGTTGAGAAAACTGATTCGTATACTGAAGGAAAGCCTGAACATTACCTAACGTGATCTGTCCATGAATAACCCCAATTGCCCCAACCACAGCAACCATTAAGTAGCCAAGATTCCGAACAAAATTCATTAACGGGAAAATCAGAATTGAGAAGAATTGAGACTTCCAGGCAGCCTGATAATAGCGGTGGTTTTCCTTAGCAAATGCTTTCTCTTCATCTTTTTCCTTATTAAAGGTCTTAACAATTGTGTGTCCAGCATAGGTTTCTTCAACCTGACCATTAATTTTACCAAGTTCTGCCTGCTGGTTACTAAAAAGTCGTTGGGCAGTCGGTGCTACAAAAGCAACAATTAATGCACTCAGCGGTAATGTAATCAGTGCCACTAATGTTAGTTTCCAGCTAATTGTAATCATCAACGCCAAAACCCCGACAAAGGTAATCACACTTATAACGATCTGAATCAGACTTTGCTGAAGAGTTCCCGCAATGTTATCCATATCATTGACCATCCGGCTCATGATGTCACCGTTACTATGGGTATCGTAAAATTTAACTGGAACCCGTTCCATCTTCTCCTTCAAATCCCCACGAAGATTAAAGACAACCTTCTGGGAAATTTTCGTCATAATAATCTGTTGCGCGAAACTAAATAATCCCGAGAAAACATACAGCAAGATTACGGTTAAACCAATCTGAAAGATCCGGTGAAAATCAATTGGCAGACTAGTAAGGTGGACTCCCTGCTTCATTTCTGCATAGCCACGCATTACCCCATTATAAATAATGGTGGTTGCCTCCCCAAGAATTTTTGGTGCTAAGATTGATAAAACAACGGAGATGATCGCCAATATTATTGAAATAATTACGCCAAATCGCCACGGCTTAAGGTAAGCGAACAGTCGCTTCGTCGTGGGCCAAAAGTGTTGTGCCTTTTTCACCCGTCCACGTGGTCCATTATGCATTCTGGTCATCCCCCTTTGCTATTTGTGAGTAGACAATTTCTTGGTATACCGGATTATCCTTCATTAATTGCTCGTGGGTTCCCTGACCGACGACTTTACCATCGTCTAAAACAATAATTAGGTCTGCATTAGCGACTGTTGATACCCGCTGAGCGACAATTACACTAACAGCATTCTGTAATTGCGAATCTTGCTTAAGCGCTTGCCGCAATTCGGCATCCGTCTTGAAATCAAGAGCAGAAAATGAATCATCAAAAATGTAAATTGAAGCTGGCTTAATAATCGTCCGTGCAATCGCTAATCGTTGCCGCTGACCACCGGAGAAGTTGCTTCCTGACTGCTCAACCTTAGCATCCAGGCCACCAGCTTCTTTAACAAAGTCAGCAGCTTTAGCGACTCTTAAGGCTGACCACATTTCGTTCTCCGTTGCATTCGGGTTTCCAAATTGAAGATTTGAACGAATCGTCCCTGTAAAGAGAACCGCCTTTTGCTGGGTAATTGAAATAACCGAGTGCAGTTCTTGCTGGCTTAATTTATCAACCGGGACACCGTCAACCTTGATTTCACCACTCTCAATATTAAAGAGCCGGGGAATTAAATTAACAAGGGTTGACTTCCCAGAACCGGTCCCACCGATAATCGCCAGCGTCTGACCAGCTGTTACCTTAAAATTAAGGTTTTCTAATGCTAGGCGTTCAGCACCCGTGTACCGAAAATTAACGTGATCAAAGCTTAATGAAGCTGAAGCATCTTCTGCAAGGTGTTCCCGATCTTTTACAGGAAGATCCTCAACACTTGGCTGATGTTCAAGGACAGCATTAACCCGCGCCGCTGAAGCAGATGCCCGAGGAACAAAAACAAAGACCATTGATAGCATCATGAAACTAATCATGATCTGCGTAGCGTAGGTCATAAATGCAATTAGGTTCCCGACTTGCATCGTCATATTTGCGATCAAATGACTTCCTAAAAGAATAATCCCAACATTCGTCAAGCTTAGGATCAAAGTCATTACGGGGAACAAGAATGAAACTAGTGTGTACGCCTTAATTGCAGTATCTGTGTAATCTGTATTAGCCTCTTTGAACCGTTTTTGTTCACGTCGATCCTGACGGAATGCCCGAATTACCCGTACGCCGGTTAGTCCTTCTCGGAAAATCAAGTTAATTCGGTCAGTCTTAAACTGAATACTCTTAAACAGCGGGACCGCAAAGTACATCACAATACCAACAACGATTGCCAAAATCGGTAAACTAATTAAAAACACCTTAGTCAATCGTGGCTCACGAATATAGGCTAAAACACAAGCCGCCACCAGCATAATCGGTGATTGTAACATCATTCGCAAGACCTGCATCATAACATTCTGAATTTGCACAATATCGTTAGTCGACCGGGTAATTAGTGATGAGTCGCCAAACTTACTCATATCGCGACTGGAAAACTTCATCACATGACTAAACACCTGTTTACGCAGCTTCTCACCCACTTGCATTGATTGAGTAGCTGCAAAATAAACATTCCCTGCCGCTGCCACGACACCAATTCCAGCGACAATTAGCATTAACCCGCCGGCATGCCAAATGTAGCCTAAATCTTGCTTCACAATCCCGTTATTTACTAAATCGGATGTGATTGTCGGCAAGTATAAATCACAGGCGACTTGAACTAATAGGAACAGCACGGCTAAGGTTGTCGCCCATTTAACAAGATTTTCTCTAGCAATTTTGATCAAACCGTTCACCTTTCCTTTCTTTTGGTAACCGATCACCATAATAACGGTGAAGGTTCTTGTCCATCATATTGACTACCTTAACAAAGCGCGCTAGGTCTTCCTGATCAATTTCTTCTAAAAGGTGGTTACCAAATTCATGCCGCTCTTCTACAAGCTTTTGGTAAGCCTTGCGCCCCTTTGCTGTTAACCGGACGAGAATTACCCGGCGATCACTTGCGAGCCGTTCCCGTTTTATAAGATCGTCACGTTCTAAGCGCTCAAGGACTTCCGTTAAGGAACCCGGCTTAATATTTGCCATATCAGCTAATTCTCGTTGCGATAACGGTTGATCCCGCATTGCCAAGATATGAATTATTCGGCCCCGTCCAAGGAACATTCCCGAATGCTTAACGTTCCTTTTGGAGAGATTATGCATTTGCCTGATTAAACTAAATAATCGGGGAAATACTTCATCATCGGTGATCATTCTTCCATCTTCTATCGTTAGGTGCATAATTGTTAGGTACATAACTATTACATAATAACCACGTTTTCTGTAAAAAGCAATGATCATGAACGAATTTTAAAAATAAAAACTCAGGTTTCACCTAAAGTGAAGTACCTGAGTTTTTAGTAATTTTAACGAAAAACGTAATTATTGGTTACCAATAGTCGGTTGAGTACTGATCGTTGGTTGGTTACTAATGGTACTACCGCCACCAGTATGGCCACCACCGTTATAGGAATGGGATGGGGTGTAGCCGCCACCGCCTGTATTACCACGGTAACTGCTACCACCGCCATTATAAGATGCTCCAGAGTTATTGCTTCCGCCAGCATTACTGTTCCCACTGTTATTGGAATTACTGTTTGAAGAATGGGATGAGCTATGACTAGAGGATGAACTAGAAGAACTAGAACTGCTTGTAACGGATGAGGATGAAGAAGATGATGAATCATTCTTTTGTTCCTTGATTGTAATGGTCTTCTTAACCTTCTTATCACCACGAGTTGCGATAATATCGTACTTAGCGGCATATTCAAAGTTATACTTAATCGTTACAGGACCATCACTCTTTTCTGCCTTGAAGGTCTTGTAAACTTTACCGGTATCATGACCAACGATCTTCACCTTTGTATTTGGTGAAACAATAATCTTCATTGGTGCTACGCCATCACTATTCAACCGTGCCTTCTTCTTATCGAAGTTAATATAGACTTGGTCAGCTTCCTCGTCATCATCATTGGTTATTGCCTTGGTTTCTGTTATATCAGAATCCGACTTTGAGTGGTGATCAGCATAGACAGTACCACCGATACTCCCAATAATAATGAATAACAACAACCAGTTAACAAATGCTCGCCCGCGGCTAACAAAGTTGTCGCCTTGGCGCATTCGTCTAACTTGCCCAACATACTGGATAATTAACAAGATTAGTGCAATTACCCCAACAATTATAAGTACATTTTTTAAATTCATAATTAAAACACCATTTATTTTTGCAAATTTAAAAATAACACTATCTTAGTGTAACACGTTTCACTATTATTCTTAATCATTTTCATTAAAATAATTGTTAAATTCAAAAAAGCGCTAAGAGAAGTAGTTAGCCTATCTCCTTTGCGCTTCCTTATAGTTACTCTGTTAAGAGTGTTATATTATCTATCTATTACTAATGATTTAAAACTAAAAAATCACCCGCACGGGGATCGAACCCGTAACTCCGCCTTGAGAGGGCGACGTCTTAACCAATTTGACCAGCGGGCAATAAACAATACAAGAGAAGTATACAGATTTTCTCATATATTGTCAAACATTAATTAATTTACTATTTAGATCAATTAATAAAGACAAACTCATTCAAACGATAGTTCTAGTAAATAAATCCTCATCTTCTTGACGTGAGCAGTTGTCGCCCAAACATCGTGATAATTCTTCTTTTCTTGATGCGTCTTAACAAAAAAGCTTTCTAGCAAATCACCATTTTTAGCCACAAAGTCATTTGATAGTCGATTTACCATTAAGCGATCATCCGGAAAATAGAAAGCAGCATCTGCAATTTTCAATGAGTCCTTAATAAAAACGGAAATTGTATTGGTATACTGTACTTTTTCACTCACTATTAGTTCTGGATGATGCTTAATCTTGGTTAATACGTAATAAATTGAATCAGAATTACTTGCCATTTTCTCTTCTCCTCAATGTCTAAAGGTATTTTACCAAGAAACAAATCACACGTAAAATTTCAACAAAAAAGGGCTCCGAATAATACGGAACCCTAACTAATTGGGCATACTGGTCTCGAACCAGTAAATTATGGATTCAGAGTCCACTGCCTTACCAGTTTGGCGAATGCCCAATAAGATAACAATAATAATATACACGGTGAATTTTAATTAGTCAACCATTTTCTTCGGATTCATCTTAATCAAATTCACTAATGACGATGTTTTTGTAACCAAATCCGCCACTGCGTTACCATATTAATCCACGGATGCCTAGTCCCATTATTCCAATAGTCAACATCTGCTTTAATTTGCCGTTGTGACCACCGAGAGTAATCATGGTGCATAAAGTTATAATCTTGCACCTCAGACTGGCTTTCCCAAATAGCAGCCATTATAAACTGGCTTCGGGTCCGTTGTAACTTTGGATCGACTTGGTCTACCGCGGTGACACCTAATACTTTAGCAGTCGCAATTGGCGGAATTACCCGATTATCCTTAATATATGGGCCAACCGGGACGTTAATCAAGGCACCCTTCATTACCTCTTGCCAATTCTCTCGTGTTTGATAACGATGCTCTAATCCCGGCTCAACATCGTTTGCTAATAGGTAATTTCTCTCTTCGCCCCAACTAAGTACAACATGGAGTTTAAATGCCGCAACCATGATAGATTTCCCCCTCGCAACCTTGTTATTACTATTTTACCGCAAATCTTTTCCCTGTAGCGGTTCACATAGGGAAAAATCCATTCTAAATAATAGACAAGCTCTAAGAAGTTCACTAGAATGCACTTTATGGGGGTAGCTTTTTAATGAAGAAGTATTCGAAATTATTTCTCCCGCTAATCTATAGCTTGATTTTTATCACCGCGATCTGGTCCTATCAGAATATTGAAACAGTAAACTCAAACACTAACATCTTCATTCATGAAGTCCAGATTCACACTCAAAATATTATTAACCAGGTTACGGGAAAAAAGAAACAAAAACCGAAATTAACAAAAGATAACTCGCAAAGGACAGAAAAAAAGGCCACTTACTCGAAGCCTGTCGGTAAATGGCCGACAAATTCTGCCACTATTTTTATTAATATCAAAGATCCGGTCTTACGAAGTGCTGCTAAATCAGCGATCAAAGCATGGAATGATACTGGCTCCTTTACTTTTCACGTGGTTAAGAAGCAAAAAGATGCAAATATTCTTTTCACAACGATTGATGATGATAAGGATGGAGCGGCTGGTTTAACAGAAGCAAATATTAATTCTGGCAATGGCAACTTCATCTACGTAAGGGTCGAACTCAACTCTGCATATCTGCTAAATCCGGTTTACGGTTATTCACAACGACGGATTATCAATACAGCCGAGCATGAACTTGGTCACGCCATTGGTCTTCACCATACAGATAACATTTCAGTAATGCAGCCAACCGGTTCTAATTACCCAATTCAATCAACAGATATTCAAAACGTTAAGCTCCTCTATTCACGGAAAAACACTGCATCAACTTCATCTCAGTCTCAAACTAATACTACTAATAATAACTAGATTCCCTCTTAAATTTAAAATCCACCAGCTGATTCATGATAAAATGACACCGTGTGTATTTTTAAGAAAGGTTATCGTTTCAATGAATTCAAATAAAAAAGCTCTCGGTCTTGCAATGGTAATCACCGCAACCACTTTTTGGGGAATTTCCGGTCTGTTTGCCAAGGCCCTTTTTAACATTAGTCCGTCCATCACTTCACTATGGCTAACCCAGTGGCGGTTAATTTTTGGTGGTGTGATTATGATTGTTATTAGCAAACTAATGGGCAACCATCCATTTGCAATTTTCCATAATTTACACGATACCTGGGTTATCTTTGCCTATGGTGTAATTGGTCTGGTACCTGTCCAGTTTGCTTACTTTATGGCAGTTCAAGAAGGAAATGCTTCCATTGCCACTATTCTTCAATTTGTTGGCCCCTTCTTCATTATCGCTTATCTGGCCGTTTTTCGACATGAGCCACCACGAAGAATTGAAATCATTTGTGCAATCATCGCCTTCCTCGGTGTCTTCATCATTGCCACTCATGGTCGATTCAACCACTTAGCTGTCACACCAGCGGTCCTCTTTTGGGGCTTTATCTCAGCGGTTGGTGTTGCCACCAATACTTTGATCCCCCAGAAAATGTTACAAACTGGGCGTGTACCATCGCTAGACGTTACTGCATGGGGACTTCTGTTTGCTGGCATCGTTCTTTTAGCAATTCACCCTCAGCAACCGGCAATTCCAAACGTTCCCAGTGTTTGGATCGACTGTGCAAGCATCTTAATTATTGGAACAATCATTCCGTTCTACTTGGCAAATACCTCACTCAGATACATTGATGCAACAACATTTAGTCTAATGGATGCCTTTGAACCACTTTCGGCAACTATCGGTTCCGTTTTAATTTTCCACCTTTACCTAACCGGAGCTGATATTCTTGGATCCATTCTGGTTATCGTTGCGGTATGTGCAATCAACATTCGTCCACACCGCAAGAATGCTAGTGACTAATAAGAAGGAGGATATAATATGACAGAAGATGGTTATAAATATGATGAAGATGGCTTTCGTGAGGATCTTAAGAATGATCCCAATGTTCTTCACCAGCCCGACGCTGATCGGACAAGCTGGAAGCTAAAGGTTCTTTCTTACGATGAAACAATTGATGTTCTTAATGGTGATACTAAGGTCCAACCCGAGTTTAAGTTCTCTGATGAAGTATTGGATAAAATTGTTAAGGAAAAGCCTGAGTTGAAATCTGATGAGGATATTAAAAACCTCATTAAAGATAAAGACCAGCAAATCCTTCTCGCAAGGTATAACGAGGATCAGGCTAATAATCAAACAATTAGTCCTGATAGTGAAGCCCAGGATAAGGAATAGTTAGTCAAAAGAAGCTGAGAAAAATATTCTTCTCAACTTCTTTTCTTCTATATAATTCAAAAAGGGCCATCTGGAATTATTCCAAATGACTCTTTTCTTGATTCATCTATGATTAGTTATCACTAATAACAGTACCAACCTTACCGGCAAGGGCATCGTCTAAGCCGTTAAGTGAAGTAATCAAAGCTTTCCGCTCTGGGTGGCCTTCAACGAAGGATAAGCAGGCTTCAATCTTAGGAAGCATACTACCAGCAGCAAATTGCTTTTCATCCATGTACTTTTGGGCTTCGGCAACGTTTAATGTCTTCAAAGCCTTTTCATCTGGCTTACCGTAATTTACAAATACGTAATCAACAGCAGTTAAGATGATTAAAGTATCAGCATCAATCTTATCAGCAAGTAATGCGCTAGAACGATCCTTGTCGATAACTGCTGGAACACCTTCTAAGCCATCGTCAGTCATGATAACGGGAACACCGCCACCACCACCAGCGATAACAAGATCGCCAGCTTCAATCAAAGTCTTGATACTGTTCAATTCCATAATCTTCTGTGGAAGTGGAGAAGGAACAACTTGACGATAGCCACGGCCAGCGTCTTCTTTGAAGGTGTAGCCCTTTTCCTTTTCAATCTGTTCAGCTTGTTCTTTAGTGTAGAAGTCACCAACAGGCTTGGAAGGATTCTGGAATGCAGGGTCTTTAGGATCAACAGCAATTTGAGTAACAACAGTTGCTACGTTCTTGTTCATCCAACGACGGTGCAATTCATTTTGAAGACTTTGTTGTAAGTGGTAACCAATATAACCTTGACTCATTGCCCCACATTCTGGGAATGGGAAGGCAGCAGTCTTACCGTTTTCAGCAGCAAAGTTCATTCCAAGGTTAATAGCACCAACTTGTGGACCATTACCGTGGCTGATTACTACTTGGTTACCAGCATCAATTAAACCAATTAAAGAAGAAGCAGTATTCTTAACCAGCTTTAATTGTTCTTCGGGGGACTTACCAAGGGCGTTACCACCCAAGGCAACAACTACTTTAGCCATCTAGAGAGTCCTCCTTAGTTGTGTTCACCTAAAGTTGCAACCATAACAGCCTTGATGGTGTGCATCCGGTTTTCAGCTTCACGGAATACAACTGAGCTCTTGCTTTCGAAGACTTCATCAGTAACTTCCATTTCCTTAAGACCGAACTTCTTGTAGATTTCCTTACCTACTTCAGTGTCAAGGTTGTGGAATGCTGGAAGACAGTGTTCGAAGATAGCCTTAGGGTTTTCAGTAGCGTCCATAACTTCCTTAGTAACTTGGTAAGGCTTGAGAAGCTTGATCCGCTTTTCCCACATGTCATCTGATTCACCCATTGATACCCAAACATCGGCGTAGATAACATCCATGCCCTTAACGCCTTCCTTAACGTCGTTAGAAACAACGATCTTAGCGCCAGTTTCGGCAGCAATAGCGTTAGCCTTGTCAAGAACTTCCTTAGTTGGGTTCAATTCCTTAGGAGTTACAACGTGGTATTCCATACCCATAACAGCAGCACCTAACATCAAAGCGTTAGATACGTTATCTTGACCGTCACCAACAAAGGCGAACTTGATTTGTTCGTAAGGCTTCTTCAATACTTCATGAGCAGTTAAGAAGTCAGCCAATACTTGTGTTGGGTGGTCTTCATCAGTTAAACCGTTCCAAACTGGAACACCTGAGTACTTAGCCAAAGTTTCAACATTCCGTTGTGAGAAACCACGGTATTCAATACCATCAAACATACCACCAAGAACACGGGCAGTATCCTTAACAGATTCCTTGTGACCAATGTGTGAGCCTGATGGGCCAAGGTAAGTTACGTGAGCACCTTCATCCTTAGCACCAACTTCGAATGAGCAACGAGTACGGGTTGAACTCTTTTCGAAGATTAAGGCAATGTTCTTGCCTTCAAGGTTCTTACCTTCAGTACCAGCGTACTTAGCCTTCTTTAAGTCTTCAGCAAGGTCAAGCATGTATTCCATTTCACGCTTGTTAAAGTCTGAAAGTGTCAAAAAACTACGATTACGTAAATTGAATGCCATAATTAAATTTCCTCCTTGAAATTCTTTACGGTTTATATAATAGTAAGCACTTTCAAAAAAAATCATTTTGCTTCAAAATGATTCATCAAAAAGTTTAAATTTATTTTCACAATGATCAAAAATATGCATTTAAAGAAAGCGGATCCATCACTATTCATACATTATTCAACCCAATAATATACATTTCACAAGCATTTTATTAATCAGTATGCTTAATATTCAATATCTAATGAATTATTATTGACTTTCGCTCCAGCTTCAAATAAACTCAAAATGACTCAAATTGATTCGAGGTATTAAAATGAACTTCTACATTGTTGATAATGATAACAACGCTACATCTCTTCTTAAAGATATTATTGAGAACGACTTTAATAATTCAGTTGTTGGTACAACCTTCAATGCTGAACAAGCATTTGAAGATGTTATTCGCTTGAGTATTGATGTTATGTTTGTTAACCCGTCCCTGTCACAGATTAACGGGATTGAGCTAATTAAGCGAATTCAACAAAGCAACCATCACCCTCACTTCATAATGGTTAGTCAGGCATTCGATCCTGCAGGAAGAACAAACGCCTACCGAGCCGGAGTTGACTTCTGTATCGAAAAGCCCTTGAACGTTGCTGAAGTGAAAACTGTTATTAAATTAATTGGTGAAAACATTAATATGTCAAACCGAATGTTGCAGATACTTGATCTGGTCAGTGGAGCTGCCAATCAGAACACGACTAATATTAACTTCAAGAGTAAGGAAAAAGAGAACGTGAAGTCAATTCTTCGTTTTCTCGGGATCACAAACGGTTCTGGCGCCCAGGACATTACCCGAATTATCAATGTTATGATTGAGCAGGGAATCACGTTTGACAATATTAACTTTCATGAAATTTTTCGGTGTGACGATCATGGTAAAAAGATTATTCTTCAACGGATTCGTCGTGACCTCAAGACTGGTCTAAATAACCTTGCCCATATGTGCATTGATTATCCAGAAAATGATATTATTTTGGAATATGCTAATAACCTTTTTGAATACAAGAATGTTCATAATGAAATGAAAATTATTAATGGTACTGCCTCACGTGGCGGCCAGGTCTCAGTCAAGCACTTTTTCAACGGTCTAGTTCAAGAAAGTGCTCAAAAGTAAAAGGAAAGCCATTCAGAAACTTTGCTAGTTCCTGAATGGCTTTCTCTTACTTTTTTATCAGCTGGATCGTTAAATAAACCCAAATGACAATCAAAATAACGGTATATAGTGTGGCAATCCACATGACCCACTGCAAGAATGAGATTAATTTGAACATATTCAAAATCGTAAAGCAAATTGTCAAAACACACCAAACAGCAATTCGTATCTGAAGCTGATGACGTTGCTTATTGAGTTGCTGACGATTCATTACTTGTTTTCGCCCATTTCAGCCCGCAGCTTCTTGCCGATCTCTTCGTAACCTGGCTTGCCTAACAGGCCAAACATGTTAACCTTGTAAGCTTCAACGCCTGGTTGGTTGAATGGGTTGATCCCATTGAGGTAACCGGAGATTCCCATAGCCACTTCAAAGAAGTAGATCAGGTAGCCAAGGGTGTATTCGTCTTCCTTTGGAATGTGAACGGTCATTACCGGTACTCCACCAGCCGTATGAGCAGCGACAACGGCTTCATAAGCCTTGGTGTTAGCGAAGTCCATCGTCTTGCCTTCCAAGTAGCCTAAGCCATCCAGGTTATCCGGTTCGCTGGGGATTTCCATATCGTGATTTGGCTGGTCTAACTTAACAACGGTTTCCATCAAGAAGCGCCGACCTTCTTGGATGTATTGACCAAGGGAGTGCAGGTCAGTCGTGAAGTTAGCACTAGATGGATAAATGCCCTTGTGATCTTTCCCTTCAGATTCACCAGCTAATTGCTTCCACCATTCAGCAAACATCGTCATGTTTGGTTCGTAGTTTTCAAGCAATTCAGTTTCATAGCCCTTCCGGTACAAGATGTTCCGGTAAGCAGCGTATTGGTAAGCTTCGTTATTTTCTAACTTTGGATCCGTGTAGTCCTTTTCCGCTTGAGCGGCACCAGCCATTAACTGGTCAATGTCGCCGCCAGAAACAGCGATTGGTAAGAGGCCAACTGGGGAAAGAACGGAGTAACGACCACCGATACCGTCTTGAATGACAAAGCTTTCGTAGCCGTGGGCGTCAGCTTCAGTCTTCAAAGCACCCTTAGCCTTATCAGTGGTAGCGTAGATCCGCTTGTTAGCTTCATCCTCGCCATACTTCTTAATCAAGAGGTTCTTGAAGATCCGGAAAGCAATTGATGGTTCCGTTGTGGTCCCGGACTTAGAAACAACGTTAACGGAGAAGTCCTTGTCACCAATCAATTCAATCAAGTCATGAACATAAGTTGAGCTTAAGGAATTTCCGGCAAAGAGTACTAATGGGTACTTCCGGTCTGCAGCCTTTTGAGCTTGGTAGAATGTGTTGTGCAAGAAGTCAACTGCCATCCGGGCACCAAGGTAAGAACCACCAATCCCGATGACCACTAAGATGTCTGAATCTGATTGGATCTTCTTGGCAGCGGCCTTAATCCGCGCAAACTCTTCCTTGTCGTAATCAGTTGGCAAGTGGAGCCAGTCACGGAAGTCTGCCCCGGCACCAGTACCGTTGCGTAATTCATCATCCGCTGCATTCACCATTGCTTGCATTTCGCCTAATTCGTTATCGTTAACGAATTTCTTTAAGCCTGTTCGATCAAATGAAATATGTGTCATTTCCAGAACTTCTTTCTTATTATTAATATTTACACCCCTAATCATACCGAACCATGAAGCCGTTTTCAATTAGAAGAAACAACAAAAATAATTTAGTGATTTTTCCATTATTCTTCGTTCTATTAATTTGAGAGGTCTTCTCAAAATTCATATAAAAGGAATAGAAAATGGAACAAACAGGTTCAAGGAAAAGCTGGGAAGAGGCTAGTCTGACTGATGATTTCATCTTTAGTAAGACCTTTCTCGATCCCAAAATCACATTAGAGTTATTACGGCGAATCTTTCCAACAATGACAATTAAAGGAATTAAGATTCTCAATAGCCAACAGGAAATCAAAACCACCCATGATGCCAAAAGTTCCCGTTTTGATATTTATGTCAAAGATTATGATAACCGTCACTATGATTTAGAAATACAAGTCGAAAATAATCATAATTTGCCACAACGGGCCCGCTTTTACCAATCAAGTCTCGCAACAGCTGCGTATACAAAAGTGAAAAACTACATCAAAGCTAATAAATCATTTGTGATCTTTTTCTGTTGCTTTGATCCCTTTGGCCTCGGTGAACAGCGATACGATGTTAAGCGGATTATTGAGAATTATCCTAACTATACATACCAAGATCACGAAAAATCAGTTTTTTTCGATATTACTAGTCACCGAAAAACGGTTGGCCCAAAGTTGCAAAACGTACTGGACCTAATAGCTAATCGAAAGCTTGATGAAGAAGACGACTTCATTATAAAATTAAAGAAAAGAATATCGTTTGTAAAACAGAACCAGGAATGGAGGAGAGAATATATGCTACGGACATTATACGAAATGGATATCGAAAACAAACTAAAAGAAGGCCTAAAACAAGGACACGAAGAAGGTCTAAAGCAAGGGCATGAAGAAGGACTCAAACAAGGCATTGAGCAAGGACGTGAAGAAGGCATTGAAGAAGGTATTGAGCAAGGATTAGTTAAAGAGCGTCTCTCCTTAATAACCGACTTAATCAAAAGCGGCCAAACTAAGGAACAAGTTGAAAACTTCTTAATCAATATTCGCCAAATTGATCCTGCAGAAGCCGCAAAGGACTACCAGGAAGCACTGGATAAAAAGATAAGAGGATCACTAGCATTATCATAAGTACTGTTATCAAAAGAGTCGGTGTTTTTACTGTTCTCCTTCGCTTGATCCAGTTGACTCTTCGCATTTGTTAATTCCGTTTGCTTCTGCTGGTTGAGTTGGGTTAAGTTGTTGACCTTGATTTGGGCATCGCTAACCGCCTTAGTAGCATTTTGAACTTCTTGGGTGTGTTGTTGTTCAGCAGTAGTTTGGTTTGCCTTGACCTCATCGGTAGTCTTCTTTACTGCAGCATCGTAATCAGTCTTAATTTGATTACTCTTGGCTGAATGTTGAGCATCCAAGTCAGCTTTGCTCTTATCGTAAGCGCTCTTGGCTGCGGATTCTTGTTGAGCCTTTTGTGCGGGTGTCACAATGTGTTGGGCAGCATTAGCGAGTTCTTTTTGGTTAGCAGCGCTTTGACTAGCTACTGCTGAACTATAAGCAGCATTTTCCTTATTTGCTGCTTCACTGGCTTGTTGCTCGATAGTTGCTGTTTGTGAATTTAATGCAGCCTGATTTTGGTCAGCTAAGCTCTGTTCGGCTTTTGCTTGACTAGCTTGCAGGCTAGACAATTGTTGATCAGCTGATGGTGTTTGGCTAACAGCAGCATTACTAGTGGCTGGCGTTGTGTCAGCATGGGCCGTGGTAGCGATCGCACCGGTTGCGGTAACGGCACCGATAGTAGCCACCGCTTGTAAAACCTTTTTCTTACTCATAATGTAATATTTCCCCCTCGTAACTAAATCATTAATTCTATCATTGTGATCCGAATTAATACTTTTTTGTTTGTACAACCATTAAGTTACGTCAATCCGATTAAAAGAGAAAGGAAGATTCTTAATAAAATCTTTTTACCTAAGTCTTCACTGAAAAGTAACTACCAAAAAGTGAAAAAGCTAACTAATTGCCAATAAATTTTTCACCTTAACTTAAGAATACAAAAACTAGTTAATTCCTAACCCTGAAAAAACTTCTATTCTTTTTTCAGGATTCTTTTACTTCTTAATGAAAAATCAAATAGAACGCTGGAATCTCCCCCCCCCACTTAATTTATATTAAGTATGTAATCTGGAGAGGGGTTATTAATGCTAAAGGTATTCATTATGGAGGATAATTTACAACAACTTAACAACTTGCAAGCTGTTGTGAAAACTATTCTTTTAAAATTACAGGTAACTGACTCGTTAGTATTACCGTTCAGTTCTACGACCAGCTTAAATAAGGCACTACCAGAACCAAGTGCAGATAACGTTTTTATCCTTGATCTACAAATCAATCATAATAAGCGCGCAGGACTACAGTTAAGTCAATTAATCCGGCAAAGAGATCCAGAAGCTTCCATTATTTTCATTACCGTTCACGATGAATTGCTTTATACCACGTATAAATACCGGGTTCAGGCACTGGATTTTATTTCAAAAGATCAAGATAATATTGAGCAAGAATTAATGAAGGACTTTCGTCTGATTACTCGCCAGCACCAAAAAAAGGCAGAAAATCTTTTTCACTACACCAGCTATAATCAGGACCGGACCATTTTGCTCGATGATATTTGCTTCTTTAAGTCCAACAAGGATAATACCCATTCGGCCACCATTTTCACCAATGACAATCGAGCAATCGAGATTCATCAGAACCTCACCACGATTGCCAACAATGACTCTCGGTTTATTCGGGTCCACCGGAGTTATCTGGTAAATCCCCATACCGTGAAAAACGTGGACTTCTATCATCGCCAAATTGAATTTTACAATGGTATGACCTGTCCGATTGCTCGTCGCAAAGCTAAAAGTTTCTTTGCCTTAGTTCGTCAATATAAACACCCTGCTGATGAAAAGATGCCTCAACAAGAACGCGGCTAAACTTAGGAAAGTATGGAATTATAAATAAGGCTCCAATGTTCGGTTTTATCGAGCACTGGAGCCATTTTATATCACAATTTTATTTTTCTTACACGTCTTCATTTCAACATTCTCGTATTTAAAAGAAAAAAGAACGACACATATTCTTTGCCGTTCCTCTATTAGATATTTTTTCAGTTAACTGCTTTATTCTATGCAAAAGCAGTAGCAATACTACCAACAACAATCAAAACAATTCCCCAAATAGTGTAGGCCATTTCACGATGACTCTTGTGTTCGTGAAGGATCCAAATTCCACCAAAGGTTGCAATAATAACGTTTAATTGGGTGAAGATGAACGCTTCGGTAACACCAAGGGCCTTAGCAGAAAAGATATAAGCAAAGGCGGCAATTCCCCATGATAAACCACCAAGGATATTTAAGTACTGTTCCTTTTGCTTGAATGAAGAAGCATTACCGGAACAAAGAGCATAAATTACAGAGCCAAGTAAGATTCCGAGCATTTCTGGAAGGAAGATCCCTTGGGCGCTTTCATTGGCAACGATTGGAATCTTTGGAAATGCTGAATATACCCAGTAACCAATAGTAGTTACCAACAAGAAGATAAAGTTACTAGCAGTAACCTTCTTATCCGAATTACTATCAGAAACTGATGTCATCAAAGCACCAACAATAACGATTGCCAATGCAACAAAACCGATTGTAAGCGCCCGAGCACTATGCCATTCACCAAAGATAATAACCCCAATTAGTGAATTACCAACTAATTGTAAAACGGTGGAAAGCGGCATGGTATTTGAGACACCCATCCGTTTAAAAGAAACGAATTGCCCAACCTGACCAATCGTCCATAAAGCACCACATAATACAGAAAACCAGAAAGCAGTCGTGCTAACAGTCGGCTGAGTAACCGCATAAGCAACTAACCCAATGATTGTGGCACCAGCACCGATACCGAACATCTGGTTAACAGCAGAACCACCAATCTTACCAGTGATTAATGGCATAAGCCCCCAACCAAGTGCTGGAATTAATGCAAGTAAATAAACCATCTTTATTTCTCTCCTATCAAATGAATAATTGATTACGAGATAGTATTATAAACGGTTGCAAACGTTTACACAAGTATTTTCACAAAATAAATAGATGGTATAAATATAAGAAAAACTTATATTATCTATAAGAAAGCGTTTAATAAATTATTGGTATAAATGTGAAATGCTAATTCTGACTATTCCTGTGTGGTGCATGTTGAGGATCCGGGAGAAAAATAGTAAAGGTTGTTCCCTTTTTCGGCTTGCTTTCAACCGTTACTTTCCCGCCATGAAGGTTTACTAGTTCATGAACGATTGGCAGGCCAAGTCCCGATTCGCCATATTGATTACTCCGTGACTGATCAGCCTTATAGAATCGCTCCCAAATGTTCTTTACTTGATCATTTGTCATCCCAATTCCATTATCACTAATCTTAAATTTGCATCCCCGTTCAACACGACGCGCCGAAATTTTAATTAAGCCATTACTGGTAAACTGAATGGCATTCTGAATAACGTTGAACATAATTTGAACAAAACGATCGTAGTCAGCGTACACCAACAGGCCAGCAGGAACGTCTAATTGAATCCGATCTTCTTTCTCCGCTGCACGTTTATTCAACTGTTCCTTAAGATTAGTCAAAACAGCAGAACAATCAAATAGTTTACGGTCCATTGAAATCTGATTAGTACGGATCTTCTCATAATCTAAATTATCGTTAACCAACCGAATCAACCGCTGAGTATCGTTCTGCATTAATTCAATACTATGGTTCCAGTCTTCTTTGGGAATAGCATCATACCGAAGTCCCTCTAACAATCCATTAATTGTCGTTAACGGGGTCCGCATTTCGTGAGCGGCATCAGCCAAGAACTTCCGTCGCCGTTCTTCCTGTCGCCGAATTTCCTGATCGGACTCACGAAGGGCAGTTGTCATCTGGTTGAAGCTTCGGGCAAGATCATCAACCTCATCCTTACCGTTAACTGGTACCTTTACATGGTAATTTCCCTTAGCAACCTGCCGGGTAGCAGTCCGAAGCTGATCAATCTTTTTAGTAATTGACCGAGCGAGAAGATAACTAATTAGAAGTGCTGCTAAGGTAGCAATAAGAAAGGCAATTGCTAGGTTTATTTTCAGCTGATGCATATTTTCTTCTACCACCGAAACAAAGGTAGCAATTGAAACGACCGCAATCATTTTCTTGTGGTAGAAGTACGGGCGAATTACCTCTGTCATTGCTGACTGGTGAGCTTTTTGATTATTAATCTGTGGCCGAGTAAGCCGTAAGTAAATTGTTTTGCCCTTTTTTAGTTTTTTCCAATCATTTTTACTTATTTGAGGTGCAAAACCATTGCTAGCAAACGTCTGCCGCTGCGTCATATCAAAAATTGCAAAATGGACATGCTGGTTAGAAAGCAGTGCCGCATTACTCAACAAGGCCTGATTCTCAAAGCCCTTAAAAGTATGGTCAACTGTATCATAACGAATTGCATCCTGAACCAAGCTATCAGAGTAAGTTTTTAACTGATTCCAGGTATTTCGATACATCGTCTCATTAGTAACATTAATGAAAGCCAGGCTTAAAACCGTCATCAGCGTAATAATTACCGTAAAGAAGGCAATCATTAATCGATATAGTAACTTCATTATTCATTTCCTTCATCATCAAACTTGTAACCAACGCCCCAGACCGTTTGAATTACTTGTGGACCAACAGCTTCAAGCTTTTGACGAAGCTTTTTAATATGGGCGTCAACCGTTCGCTCATCACCATAGTATTCATAGTCCCAAACCAGCTGGAGTAATTGAGACCGGGTGAATACCTGGCGAGGTTTGCTAGCCAGCGTCTTTAATAGATCAAATTCCTTTGGAGTTAGATCCTTCACTGGCTTACCATACATATATACTTCACGGGTCTTAGTATCCATCTTAAAATGCTTAGTTTTAATATCAAAACGATCCTGGTTAGAATGTTGGGCTCCTTGCGTTGCGCTTAATTGAGAGCGTCGTTGGAGAGCCTTGATTCGAGCAATTAACGTGATCGGACTAAACGGCTTAGTTACGTAATCATCCGCCCCAATTTCCAATCCGAGCACTTGATCGCTTTCAGAATCACGCGCAGTCAACATAATCAATGGTACCGTGGTTGAAATCCGGCGAATATCCGCTGCCACCTGCATACCATCCTTCTTCGGTAAATTCAAATCTAAGAGAATAACATCCCACTCATGCGGAGCAGCACTAAACTTTTCTTCTGCTTCAACCCCGTCATAGGCGAACTCATACTGCCAGCCTTCTTTTTTGAAGAACATTGCCATCATTTCGCATACTGAGTGGTTGTCTTCAATCATCAAAATTTTCATTCTACAATTCTCCCTCACTAACTACCAAAATCAATTCACTATTTCCCGGGAAATAACTTTCTTCACCCTATCTTAATAAGATTAGCAAATAAAAAGGCTGAGAAAAACAAATGCTTTTTCTCAGCCTCCCTTCTGCAATGGAGATGACGGGAGTCGAACCCGTGTCCAGGCATATCGCCATTTCAACCTCTACGTTCATATCTCAACTATTTAGGTTTCATTAATCAAAACGCCGTTGATCAGGGCAACCATGACTAACTAGCTTGGTAATTTCTTCTTAATACTTCAAGCGTGAGTATTAAGCGTAGTCCACTAAGATATGAAACCCATCACTGCATCATGGACGAACCCAGGATGGATTTACGCGCACTACTTGTTAGGCAGCGTATGCGTAAGAGTTTGAATTATTGTTTGCAGTTATAATTTAAAACTGAGCGTTTTTACGAAGACGCAACCTTCGAAACGCAATTGAAACTCGACCTATACCTGTCGAATCCAAAAACATCCCCAAAATACAGTATTAATTGTAACATTGATAAAGCGGCAATGCATCATTTATGCATTATTTTTCCTAAATAACAATCCCGGTAATGGTATTAATCACCACTGCCGGGAGAAATCGATTTAGTCTAGGCTATATAGTTGAGTTCTGTTTGGCAGGAGCTTGCTAGAGCTGTTCTAATGCATCATAGTCTAAACGCGCTCACCCTAAATTCACTCGAGATAACGAACTCCCGACAGCGGTGTAAAACACCACTGCCGGGAGAAATCGATTTAGTCTAGGCTATATAGTTGAGTTCTGTTTGGCAGGAGCTTGCTAGAGCTGTTCTAATGCATCATAGTCTAAACGCGCTCACCCTAAATTCACTCGAGATAACGAACTCCCGACAGCGGTGTAAAACACCACTGCCGGGAGAAATCGTTATCAACCGTGAATTCTTTACGGGTTCACACTCTTATTCTTAATACCAACCATTCGCCATCCAGTGTTGTTGGGCGGCGGTCCAAGAACCGTAACGACTAGCTACATATTGATCTGCAACCCGTTCTTGGTTAGCAGCTGAGTAATCACCATTGAGGTATGATGCTGAAAGTTGGTACTTTCCGATATATTGGCCGTTAGTAGCACCATAATTTCCACCAGATTCGCGGTTAGCAATCCAGGCCTTAGCAGCTGCTTCTGAACCACTTACAGTACTTGTTGATACCTGTTGGCTGTCATTAGTATTATTACTATTTTGGGTAGTTGTTTGAGATGATGCTGGTTGGATTTCACCATCGCTCTTAATAATTAAGCGTTGGCCAACGTAAATCTTGTTAATATCCTTAATGCTGTTCTTTTGAGCAATTTCATTAACAAGGCTGTTGTTCTTATTAAACTTGTAAGAAATGCTTGAAAGTGTATCACCACTCTTAACGGTGTAAACTGTATTAGCATTAACAACAGCTTGAGTAGCTGCAACACCGAAGATAATTGCACCAACAGAAGCAGTTAATTTTGCGAGTTTTTTCTTAGAAACCATAAATTCAATACCATCCTTTTTTATTATTCCGATTCAACAGTTCTTATATTACACGATGAATATTACTACTAGATAACAGCGATTTATCGTTTAACTAATTATTGCGAAGCGTTTGTAAAGCTACTGAAATATTGATTGTAAACGATCACACATTTATAAAATTTAGCTTGTTAAAGGCCGTCATAATGGGATTTAATGATTTCTTTGGTTGTCCTAACTTCTTCGTGTGATAATGAAAAAAGTTGTTGAATCAAGGGCGATTTTCACTAAAATCGTCTAATTCAACAACTTTATTAACTAATTTTCTGTTTTTTATTACAACAGTGTTGCAAAATACCGCTCACAGTAGCTTGCAACCCCATCTTCATCATTTGAATCCGTGATTGCTGTAGCCGCCTTCTTAACCTCAGGAAGACCGTTTGCCATGACAATCCCTTGAGCAGCTGCTTGAATCATTTCCAGATCATTATCAGCGTCGCCAAAGCTCATCAAGTTACTGAAGTCCAAATTAAAGTGTTGCAAAAGCGCCTGTAAACCAACCATCTTATTAACCTTTGGAGGCAAAAATTCCATAATCATTGATTGTGATTGAACCGCATGATACTTCTGCTTAAGTTCAGCGGGAAGGTTCTGAATGATCGGGGTTAATTTCTCAGCGGGAATCGCCATAACTGCCTTGCTATAAGTTGTTTCCCTAAGTTCGGTACTCTTAGTATCACGGAATTCAATGTTCTTTAAGACTGTCTTATAGATTGAACGCGGTTGATCGCTTAACTCATAAACTCGATCGTAGTCCAATATATCAAGAGGGATATTTTCCTGCTTAACAAACTTTAACAGTGGTTGAAGGTCATCCCTAGTCATTCCTAATTCAAAAAGGTGTTCCTTAGAGACATTGTTAATCACTAATCCGCCATTAAAAGTAATTGTATAATCATCTGGTTTTGTCAGCCCAAGCTGTTCAATCAGTGGCCAAATGGCATTAATTGGTCGACCAGTACACAAAACAACGTGAATACCTTGAGAATGAAGTTTCTTTAGGACTCGTTCATTTCGAGCACTAATTTCCTTATTACTGTTTAACAGGGTATTATCTAAGTCTAACGCAATTACCTTAATCATTTTTTCTCCTCGCTATAATTTGCCTGAACAATTTCTTTATTAAAATCTTCCAAAAGATCTAACAGCTCAGCACCCCGATCCTTCCCGTAAACATCAAGCCAGTTTGAAAAACGCTTCAACACAAGTGAACCAATGTGCTGCTCAACCTGCTTCCCTCTAATAGTACTGATTAAGAACAACCGCCGGCGATCTTCAGGATCGGCTTCTTGTTGGATGTAATTATGATTCAAGAGGGGCCGAAGCTGTCGTGAAATGGCACTTCTGGTTACGCCGCGTTCATCAGCAATGTCCATTAATTTTATCTTGGGATTATGAACAATCTTTTTTAAAATCAGGTACTGTTCAAAGGAAAGGGAATATTCTGCAGAAGGCTCCGAAATAAACGAATCGAGGCCTTTTAAACCGGTCAAATATAGATCGATCGCCTTATCTAGTAATTTTTCATTATCATTCATTAACTATTCACCCCGTTGATCCTTCAAAATAGTTTTCGTAATCAATTTTGCATAATGGTTATTCCCCTGCTTGTTCATGTGAACGCCATCTTTTGCAAACCAGCCGGATTGACCATTACTTGCGGCATACCAATCAACTAGGTGAACGTTATGATGTTCCTTCGCAATTTCCTGGATCTGGTTATTAACCTGTTGTTGCCAACTCTTTGATGGAATGTGCGGAGTTACCCAGTAAACTTGCCGATCTTTCCCAATAGTCTTGAGGATATCATCGATTGTTTTCTGATCCATGGCACCATTATTCCCTAAATTTAAAATAACGATCTGGTTAAGGTGACCACTCTCCTTTAACTGACTAAGGACTTTCGGCGTTTGTGAGCCCTGCCGTCCCACCTTAGCGTCAACGTAAGCATGTGGCATCAATTGTTGAAGGCTACTAGAAGCGTCAAGCATTACTGAATCGCCAACTGCAGTAACCTTCAGTTTTTGCGCCTGCTTAATTTCAGTCTTGCTTAGCTGGTACTCTTTTTGAACGGTGCTAATCTTAGTTGTTTCAACATTTTTGCCCTTACTAAGTTGCTTATTATGTTTTTCAGTTAATTGATCGTTCTTTTCAATTTGCTTCTGAACAGTTGTCTTCTTTGGTTGAACATTAGGTTGACAGAGACCATAGCCTGCTGTACCGGCAATTAGCAAAACAATGATTGCGGTTGCTGCCTGTTTCCAATTATTAAACTTAATCTTTTGCCAATGGAAATCACTTAACCGACGCTTAGCAAGCGGTTGTTCAATCAACCGATATGAAACTTCACTGATAATAACAATTAATGCTAATTCTTCAATCCCACTAATAACTGGGTGGATACCAACATCAATTGCCCGTTCATAAAATACAAGAACAGGATACTGATAGACGTAAATTCCGTATGATCGCTGACCACACCAACTAAAGAACGGGTTGGTTAACCACCGATTCATGTGGCTTCCCGGGTGAAAGATCGTTGCTAGTAAGACGGTCCCAATTACACTATAAAAGAACATTCCCCCATGGTACGTGAATGAGGATTGCCCATCTAAGGTTATAAAGCCAAATAGAGTAATAATTAAAGCGATGACTCCTAAACCATCTAATATCCGTGAAGCAGTTACCGTAACCTTTGTACTTAGCCGATCAAGCGGCCAGACTAAGCCAAGCCATGAGCCAAGCAAGAGAGAAAAAGCCCGCGTATCAGTTCCATAGTAAACTCGGTTAAGCGTCTCAGGATGGTACAAGACAGCTATTTCAATTGCGGACAAGATCGCCAACCCCAAAACAAGGTATTGAACAATTGAACGCTTCTTGAACACCTTAAACAAGAGAAATATAATAATCGGCCAAAGAACATAGAATTGTGCTTCAACCCCCAATGTCCAAAGGTGAGTAAATGGTGACTGGTTAGCGAATTGATCAAAGTATGATTGTCCATGATAAATCTCCCACCAATTGTAAACCCACAAGATATTAGTAACAAAGATTTGCCGAATGTCATGCAAAAGCTCATGAGCAAACAGCGTAATGTACGCAATTGTTAACACTAACATCGTAATTAAAACTGGATAAAGACGGTAAAAGCGCTTAGCATAAAAATGCTTTAATCCAAGTCGATCACCACGTTCAATCTTTTTACTGAACTGGTAAGTAATAAAATAGCCTGAGATTAATAAGAATAGCGGGACACCAAGAAAGCCACCCTTTAATTGGGTTGGCAGCAGGTGGTAAATAATTACTCCCAGCACTGCAATTGTTCGTAAGCCGTCAATTCCTGTGACGTGATGCGGCTGAGCCCGATTGATTACTAGGCCTTCCTTTTTGTTCATTAACAGAACCCCCAAGAAATATCTTTTCTAATTATAAGGTCTTGGCAAATTGCTGTATAGACTCTTTTAAAAGAAAATTTATTAAATAATATTACTTTTAACTTTTTAGCCAATATGGTTTTCTTCCAAAATATCATGAACAATTTTATCTGCTTCCGGGGTCCGTTTCCACTCGTCCCAGTGATCCATTGACTCGTCCTGCATTTTGTAATGAGTGTTAATGAAGTGTTCATACTTAATTACGTTTTGGGAATGAGGAATATTTAACTGCAGGATCCGGACTTCCTTAATAAAGCCACGTTCAGCAGCTAATTCAGCCCGTCCATTTTGGACCATATTACCAATTTCATAGTAGCTGGTCCCATCATTCCGTGTAATTTGTTCAATCAAATCCAAAACTTCATGTTGTTCTTCCACAATCCTAACTCCCTTCATACTCTCCAATTATTATAACGAGAAGCACAAAAAAAATCATCGTCGAAATTGGCGATGATTGGCATAAGAGAGAAAGAGAATTGATTAGAAGGTAATTACTTAAATACCTTACATTTATTATGATAGCGGTTTCATATATCACTGTCAACAACTTTTTAGTAATTTTACTAAAAAGTGTCAAAGTATTTCTTCTCTAATACACAAAAAATCGCCAGTTGCTAACGTCTTTTATGCGCAACTGACGATTTTTGATTAATTATTGAACGGTAACAGACTTTGCCAAGTTCCGTGGTTTATCAACATCCAATCCCTTACCAAGACTAGTGTAGTATGCCAATAATTGTGCTGGAACAACACTCAGAAGCGGACTAAGTAATTCATCAACATCGGGTAGGATAATGTTATCGCCATCCTTTGCCAAGTGACGAGATACGATTGTCAGAGTATTAGCACCCCGCGCTTCAGTTTCTTCCAGATTACTCCGTGTTAATCCAGCGGTCCGGTCTTGAGTAATAATTCCAATAACTGGTGTTCCCTTTTCAATCAAGGCAATTGTTCCGTGCTTTAATTCACCTGAAGCAAATCCTTCAGCTTGAACATATGAAATTTCCTTTAGCTTAAGGGCTGCTTCAAGAGAAACCGACCAGTCAATTCCCCGACCAATGTAGAAAGCATTCCGTGGCTTTGAAAGGTACTTGTCTGAAAGATCCTTCAAAATGCTCTTACTATCAGTAATTGATTGCATCCCGTTGGCAACCAAACCTAATTGGTGCTTAACATCGAAGGCACCAGCAACTGGCTTATTCATGTATTCACCAAGTGCCTTAGCTAAGATTGCTTCAACGGCAATTTGCGCTGTGTAAGCCTTAGTTGAGGCAACGGCAATTTCTGGACCAGCATAAAGCAATTCGGTAAAGGTTGCTTCCCGAGAAAGAGTTGACTTATCTACGTTAGTAATTGTAAGACTTGGCCAATTATTCTTGTTAACGTTAACCAATACTTCACGACTATCAGCTGTTTCACCACTTTGACTCAAGAAGATAAAGAATGGCTTCTTGGAGAGCAATGGTTGTTCGTAAGCAAATTCTGATGAAATGTGAACAGAAGTTGGAATACCAACCAACTTTTCAAAGATCCGAGCACCAATCAACCCAGCATGGTAACTAGTCCCAGCCCCAACAATGTAAAGGTGATCGGCTTCAGACATTGACTTTAATAGTTCTTCATCAATTGTTGGCTTGCTATCTTCATCAAAGTACTTTTGAACTAACTTCCGCATTACGGCTGGTTGTTCATCAACTTCTTTTAACATGTAGAATGGGTAAGCACCCTTGTCTGCTGCGTTTGGATCCATATCAACAGTGAAAGTATCACGGTGCTTTTCGTTACCGTCAAAGTCTTCGATTTCAACTGAGTCCGGCTTAACAATAACTAATTCATGATCATCCAATTCCATAAATTGGTTAGTTTGCTTCAACATTGAGGTAGCGTCTGAGCCGACCATGTTGTAGCCATCAGCGATTCCAACTAGTAATGGACTCTTATTCTTAGCAACATAAAGAGTATCTGGCTCTTCCTTATCCATTAATACAAATGCATATGATGAATCAGAACTGATTAGCTTCAAAACCTTTAATAATGCATCCTTAGTTGAAAGGTGATCTTCAACAACAAACTTATCCACTAATTGAACAATTACTTCTGTATCGGTTTGGCTCTTAAAGTCAACGTCTGCCAGATAATTTGCCTTCAATTGGGCATAGTTTTCAATTACCCCGTTGTGAACAAGATAGAAGCGTTCGTCATTTGAATATTGAGGGTGAGCATTGGCTTCATTTGGTTCACCATGGGTAGCCCACCGAGTATGACCAATTCCTGACATTCCATGAACATCGTCGGTCAATGCATCTTCAAGGTTGCTAATCCGGCCAGCACGCTTAACCAGGTAGTCATGACCCTTATTATCGTTAACGTAAACCCCAGCTGAATCATAGCCACGGTATTCAAGCCGCTTTAAACCATTAATTAAAATTGATAGACTGTCTTGACTCCCAGTCACTCCAACAATTCCACACATATTTAATACCATCCTTTTTAAAATTGGTATAGACATATATAGCATGTCCAGTCCATTGAATACACTTAGTATGATAATGTTTTTAACTAGCATTGTCAAACTAAGTGACTTTAATTGGTCTAGGTAAGATGTCTAGTAAACTGATGAAAAAAGAACCAGGAAATTTTCCTAGTTCTTTTTAATTATTATTTAACTTCTAATTCCTTACGGGCAACATCAGCAATTCGTTCTACATATTGATGAACTAATTCTGGTGTAGCTGCTTCTGCCATGATCCGAAGCAATGGTTCTGTTCCGCTCGGACGAACAAGAACTCGTCCATCACCATTCATTTCACCTTCGACTTCTTCAATAATCGCCCGAAGCTTTTCATTCTTCATTGCAGCAGCCTTATCAGCCACCTTGATGTTAACAAGCTCTTGTGGATAGTTTGTAACGTCGCTAGCTAACTCCTTCAGTGATTTGCCTGTTTCCTTAATTACTGAAAGGAGCTGTAAAGCAGTCAGCATTCCATCACCAGTCGTATTATAGTCCAAGAAGATAATATGTCCCGACTGTTCACCACCCAGGTTATAGCCGTTCTTTAACATTTCTTCAACAACATACCGGTCACCGACCTTTGTCTTCACGCTGGTCATATTATGACTTTCAAGTGCCTTGTACATCCCCAAGTTGCTCATTACGGTAGTGACAATTGTATCCTTCTTTAATAAGCCGTTATCATCCATGTATTTTCCGCAAATATACATAATCTTGTCACCATTAACAATGTTTCCTTCATTATCAACAGCAATACAACGGTCTCCATCACCATCGAAGGCAATCCCAAGATCAGCCTTATTTTCAACAACAGCTTTTTGTAACCCTTCAGGATGAGTTGAACCGCATTTAAGATTAGTGTTCAGACCATTTGGTTGAGCGTTAATTGGAATAAAGTCAACGTTCATATCAGCAAATAGGTTGGAAACAAAGCCTGAAGTTGCACCATTAGCAGCATCAACAACTACCTTTAACCCTGAAAGATCGGTTGAAACTGTTTGTTCAAGGAATGAAGTATACTTCAAGGCACCTTCATGATAGTCAGCAACTGTTCCTAATCCCTCATCAGATGGTCGTGGCAACGTATCTTGCTCGGCATCTAATAGCTGTTCAATTTCATATTCCAAGTCATCTGATAGCTTGAAGCCGTCTCCACCAAAATATTTAATACCGTTATACTTAATTGGATTATGACTTGCGGTAATCATTACACCAGCATCGGCTTCTTGGGCACGAACAAGATAGGCAACCCCCGGAGTAGTAACAACCCCTAATCGTAAAACTTCAATTCCGACTGAAAGTAAGCCAGCAACCAACGCATTCTCTAACATTTGACCAGAGATCCGAGTATCGCGTGAAACAAGAACTTGCGGCTGCTTTCGTTCAGAGTGCCGAGTAAGAACGTATCCACCAGCACGGCCAACCTGAAAGGCTAATTCAGGACTTAAATCTTGGTTTGCAACACCACGAACACCATCAGTACCAAAATATTTTAACTTCATTATTTTTCTCCTCTTAACTAAAATCTACTCATTTGAACTTGCTTGTGAGCTACTGCTCGATGAACTGCTTTCACTTGAACTTGCACGACTAGCGTGACTACTGCTTGAGCTTGACTGTGCATTATCATTATCGCTTGCTGAACTACTAGTATTATCGCCCTCACCATGAATTGGAATCGTTACGTTAGTTGTGTTTGGCTCGATTACCACGTTAAGGGTTTGACCATTTTTATCCACCGCTTGTAGAGTTACTAACCGGTGAATATCGGACGTTGCCTTAGTTGGCACTGCGACAAAGGCAAGAACCCGGTCAACCTTATTGACTTCTTCGCGGGATCCAGATATTTGAACATGATCAACATCAGTCCGTGGCGTTCCCACCTGATAATTATTACTTAGTGAATGGGAACTTAACCGAACAGTAATTTTTTTAGTAACTGTCTTCCGTGGCTGGACATTAACCGTTACATACTGTGGCTTTACTGTTGCGTGAAGTTCGGAATTCAAGCCGCTAGTTTTAACTTTCACCCGGTGCTTTCCTACTCCAACGTTAGTCAGGTCAATATAAGCCTTAAAGTTTTGCGTATTTGAAGTTGTTGTTACCAACGCTGAAGGACCATTTACGGTTACGCGGACAGTTTTGGGGTAGCCGCTAACAACGTAATTATTATCGGTCGTAATGTCAAGTGGCATCTTGATAACCGCGGTTTTGTTAGACATCAGGGCACTCGTCTGGTCATGCTGCCTGGTATTTTGTCTTAAAAAGCCATTACTACCATTATTAACGTAGAAAAAGAGGAAGAGAGCCAGAACAAGAGAAGTGATCCGCAAGAACCACTTATTATTAAAGAATTCCCAGTTATTCATTGCTGCCACCTCCCTGACGACCGAAGAAGGAAAATAGCTTAGTAAAGAAGTTATTATTCTTCTTGATTGCTTGGCTATATAGTTGGGCCCGCAAGAACTTCAAGTAATCATTTCGCGACATATTACGAATTAACTCGTTATCCTTCGTAATTGAAACCTCACCAGTTTCTTCAGAAATAACGATTGTTAGTGCATCGGTAACTTCACTGATCCCAACAGCGGCCCGGTGCCTGGTTCCTAATTCTTTAGGAATCAACTTACTATCAGATAGGGGTAAATATGCCGCCGCAACTGAGATCCGATTATTTTTAATGATTACCGCACCATCATGAAGCGGCGTATTAGGAATGAACGTGTTAATTAGCAATGCGCCTGAAATGTCTGCATCTAGCGGAATCCCGGTTTCAATGTATTCTTCCAATCCCGTCTTCATTTCAATACTAATCAGAGCACCGATCCGTCGTTTTGACATGTATTGGATTGCCTGATCTAATTGCTTAATCGTCTCTTCTTCGGTTTCGTTAGCCGTTTGATTGTGGGTAAAGAACGTCCCTCGTCCTAGGTGTTCCAGTCCCCGACGAATTTCTGGCTGGAAAATGATCACAATGGCGATCACACCCCAATTAATGATCTGATCCATTACCCAAGAAACCGTACTTAATCCAATGTACCAACTGACTACCTTAACCAGAATGATAATCAGAATTCCCCGGAATAATTGAACAGCCCGAGTACCACGAATTAATAATAATAATTCGTAGATTAAAAACCAAATTACTAAGATATCAATTAGATGGATCAGGTTTTGCCAAGTAAACAGCGCCGAAATAAACTGCATAACTTATCTCACCATCCTCTAAATTACCATAACATTATATCATTTTATCCCGGAAAGAACTGTACTTCATTAAATTTCTGGTATCTGCGATAAAGTCTGTTATTCTGAACTATGAAATACTTATTTACGGAAGGAACCCAATCAGATGTTTAAATTAACTAAGCAATGGCAAATTCGTTTTTTCTTCTGGATTGCAATTATTCTCCTGAAAATTTTTATGCCAAAACCGTTTAACTTCATGGCTTTTAACGTTTTCTTGGCTTATATTCCGGTTGAAATTGGTTTTCAGCTCCCCCGCTTTAACGATCGACGGGCATTGGCTTTCTGGACATGCCTCATTATTTGGCTATTGTTTTACCCAAATACCCCTTACGTCATGACAGACCTTTTTCACCTCTCCTGGCTTAGTCCCCATACTAGTATCAACGGCCTCCTAAAATCCGATCCCCATATTTGGTTAATTTTTGCCATAATGATTCTTTGCGCGATCAGCTGTCTCTTTTTCGGCCTTTTATCATTGGATCAGGTTAGTCACCAACTTACTGAATTAGTTTGCCCGCATCATCCAAAAATTAAATTTTGGTGGATCATTTTCTTTTCATTCGTCTCAAGCATCGGCATCTACATTGGCCGTTTTCTTCGTCTCCACTCCATTTACCTTTTCTTTACCCCAAGTTGGTTTTTCCGTCAGCTATTATCCATCTGGTCCATCAACATGCTTAAATTCACTCTAATCCTTACCTGTTTACAAATTCTTTCCTACTGGATCCTTAAGACAGTCCAAAACACCAAATATAAGGGATAATAGGTGGTTATATAAAAAGTAATGAGTCTGGGAAAAAACAAATGTTTTTTCCCAGACTCTTACTATTACCGGTAATTTCTGAATTTACTGAGTCTAATTGCGGAAATTAACCCGAGCCTTCGAGTCTAAGGCAGCGTAGCAAGCCTATGTGGCTACGAACGACTCTGATAATTTCATCATCATTCATCGTTCTAGGTTAGCCCACCAGGCTCTTAAATGGGTTAATTCCCAGCTTCACTTCTAACCTAATAAATTAATTCCGACCAATAATCCGCACTTCGGTCTCCAATGAAACACCAAATTTATCTTTAACAACCGCTTGAACGTGATGAATAACATTTAGGTAATCAGTGGCCGTTCCGTTATCAATATTAACGATAAAGCCAGCGTGTTTCTTTGATACTTGTGCACCACCAGAAGTATATCCCTGCAACCCTGCGTCATGAATTAATTTTCCAGCAAAATATCCTGTTGGCCGCTTGAAGACACTTCCACAAGATGGCAGCTCTAATGGTTGCTTAGCGGCACGCCGAGCATTCAGTTCATCCATTTGGGCGGTAATCTTTTCCTTGTCACCAGGTTTTAATTCGAATGTTGCTTCGAGAACAATCCCATGATTATCCTGAACACTACTATGACGGTAGCCGAAATCAAGTTCTTCATTACTTAATTCCTTAATTTTACCGGTTGGTAACATAATGGTAGCCGATTTAACCGCAAATTTGGTTTCCCCGCCATATGCACCGGCATTCATAAAGACAGCACCACCAATGCTCCCAGGAATTCCGGCAGCAAATTCCAAACCAGTTAAACTATGATCCCGCGCAACCTGGGTCGTCTTTATATAGGTCGCCCCAGCTTGAGCTATCACATTGTTGCCTTCAACCTTAATCTGGTTCATGCCAGTTACAATTAATACTAACCCTGCAATTCCGCCGTCACGAACAATTAAGTTACTGGCATTACCAATCACCGTTAATGGAATGTCATTTTTCTTAACGAACTTTACTAACTGTTGAACTTGTTCAACAGTTTCTGGAAAAGCCAACCAATCAGCTTCTCCTCCGGTATGAGTAAAAGTATATTTAGATAGTGGTTCCTGTTTTTTTATATTAATTTCGGGAAATTCTTTAATTAAATTAACTACCATAATCTTGTCGTCCTTTATTTTAATCTAGTATTATTGTACCATGTTTAATCACTAATCTTTTGGCGTAGAAAACGAATTACTGGTAAAATTGAATAGAGCATTAAACCAAGCCTGACGAAAGGAGATCTCGCTTCATGAACTTTGTTGCGATGGACTTTGAAACAGCAAACGGTAAACGATACAGTGCCTGTTCTCTAGCACTGACAATTGTTCGGGATAGCAAAATTGCTGATGAATTTTACACTTTAATTAATCCCCAAACTGACTTCTTCTGGCGAAACGTGCAGATCCATGGAATTCATGAAGAAGATGTTCAAGATGCGCCAACTTTTCCCGAGGTTTGGCAACACATTAAACAATTCTACCGGCCTGAACAACTTGTAATTGCTCATAATAATAGTTTTGATAATAGCGTCCTAAAGAATACCCTTCTCCATTATGGTATTCAGCCACCGACTTTCCAAACGCTTGATACCGTAAAAAGCAGTCGTCGACTAATCCCTGGGCTTGATAATTACCGGCTAAACACCGTTTGCGATGCCTTGCAAATTGATCTGCATCACCACCACAATGCTCTTGATGATGCTCAAGCCTGTGCCAATATTCTTTTATATGAAGCCCAGCATTTTGGTGGAGAACAGCTTCGCCCATTTATTAATTTTTATAATTAAAGGAGTACTCAATCTATGGATAACGAAACAGTCAAGCTACTAGGTGGTAGTTTAACCTTAACCCAATTAAATGCTATTTTTCAAACCATTCCCGAAGAATTTGACTTTATTGATGAACACGACATTGTTCGCTGGTCTTCGGCAAATAAGCACCGCCTCTTCAAGCGGACTGACGACGATCTCGGCAAGCACGTCCTAGAGGTTCACCCTGGCCATAGCCAAGAACGGGTGAAACAAGTCTTACAGCAAATGCACGATGGCAAGCGCGGTGTTTTAAGCCTAATCATTCACTACCACGGTAAGCCAATTAACATTGCCTTCTACTCGCTTCATGACGATAGCGGTAAATATATCGGCTGTGTTGAAGTAACACAAGATGTTTCAGGGCACCAAGAAAAGGGCGCCTGGTTACATAACATTAAACAAGTATTATTCAAACATAAATAATCATAACCACCCGTGAAACGGGTGGTTTGCTCTTCGGCTAAAAGCCGATAAGATAAGCCAGCGTCTCAAGGCGCTGGCTTTTCCTTCGTCCAAGCCAAAATGCTCTGACTACTTCGCTACTGCTTTAAGCAGTGTTCGTATTACTTCACCTTACCCTTAAAATGGTCGGAGTATTCAACAGTGGTTAACTTATCTACCACCATATCATGTTTTTCTTGGTCTCAGATATATTTCTTAATGGTGGATTCGTTCAATCCCACTGTACTGACATAATATCCTTCTGCCCAAAATGACGATTACCAAATTTATATTTTAAATTAGCATGATGATCAAACATCATCAAAGCGCTTTTGCCTTTTAAATATCCCATGAATTGCGAAACGCTTAGCTTCGGTGGAATACTTACTAACAAATGTACATGGTCAGGCATTAAGTGACCTTCAATAATCCTTACACCTTTATACTGACATAATAATTTGATGTAATCGCGTAAGTCTTTCCGATATTGATTGTAAATTATTTTCCGTCTATACTTTGGAATGAATACGATGTGATACTTACATAACCACTTCGTATGGGCTAAGCTATTTAGTTTATTAGCCATATTTATAAAACCTCTTTTCCCTTATTTGATTTTGGCTTGAACACCTACATCTTAAGGCAAAAGAGGTCTTTATTTATATAATTTTTATCCCCCCACCCGCAAAGCAGGTGGTTTTTTGTTTCGCACACTCGCTACGCTCCCGTGCTCAACTAGGTCTAAAGACATTAATCAACAAAGGCTCCCGACATTCGCAACTCTGAATGCCAAGAGCCTTTTATTCTTGCCGATAATCCATCTGGAGTGCCTTTCGTCCTGAAACTAATCGGTGTTCACGAACAACAAAGTTCATCTTACGATATAGGTTAATTGCCGGAACATTATCCTCAAAAACATCTAAGGTCAGTCGCACCAAGCTACTATAATTAACAAACCAATATTCAGCCTCATCAACTAATAATTGGCCAATTCCTTGGTGCCAGTATTTTTTAGCAACAATGACTCCTAACTCGCCCACTTGAGGTTCATTAGGTAACCGCATTATTGTTACCATCCCCACAATTTCTTTTTCAAACACTGCCAACAATATTATACAATCGTCTACATCGTTAATTATTTGAATATTTTTGAATTCTTCCTTCGCAGTTACTTTTTCTAGATGTGGAATTGTAACCGCATCACTTTCCGTTGCTGCCTGTCGAAGGAAGTTGAGAATAGCTGCTGCATTCTCGGGTTCAGCTAACTTGATTTCAACAGTCTCTGACATTATTACAGCTCCGTAACTACCTGCTCAAAGTGACGACCGTGCGGTTCAAATTGAAGAAGGCGGGTATTTTCATCATCCGTCCGCTTGAAGTGAATTGCCAAAAAGTCAGCAGGTAACTCATCTTCAACAAATTGGGCCCACTCCACAACACTCACGCCGTCACTATCAAAGTATTCTTCTAATCCCAAGTCTTCTGCTCCACCATTTTCAAGACGGTACGCATCCATATGGTAAAGCGGCAAGCGACCATCATGGTACTCACGAATAATGGTAAAGGTTGGGCTCTTAATTAAGTCTGGAATGTCTAATCCTTTAGCTAACCCCTTAGTAAAAGTTGTCTTCCCAGCACCAAGGTCGCCATCCAAGACCAAAACATCTCCAGCTTTTAACAACTGTCCTACCTTTTCACCAAGCTCAATCGTTTTTTTTCGATCCGTTAACTTTACTTCTTTCATCCGACTCCGCTCCTCAGTTTTTCTACAGCTATTGTAGCCGATACCCAAGTTTAAAAGCAATAAAAGAGAAAAGACTAGAAAATCAAAACGTTTTTCAATCTTTTCTCTTTTTTTCGTAATTTTTAAATTTACTGTATTTAATTATAATGCTTGGGCTGCTGTAATAATGGCCACCTTGTATGCATCATCCTCACTGCATCCCCGTGAAAGGTCAGCAATTGGAGCATTCAGGCCTTGAAGAATTGGGCCCACAGCCGTAAAGCCGCCAAAACGTTGAGCAATCTTGTAACCAATATTTCCGGCTTCAAGGCTTGGAAAAATAAAGACATTTGCATGGCCGGCAACCTTAGAACCTGGAGCCTTTAACTCACCAACTGAAGGAACAACAGCAGCATCGAATTGCATTTCACCGTCGGCAGGAAGTTCTGGTTCCATTTCGTGAACCTTTTCTGTAGCTTCGGCAACCTTGGTAACCATGTCTCCCTTAGCGGATCCCTTAGTAGAGAAGCTAAGGAGAGCAACCTTAGGATCAATTCCAAATAGCTTGGCAGTTTCGGCACTTTGAACAGCAACTTCAGCCATGGTGTCCGCATCTAACTCAATATTGATTGCGCAATCAGCAAAAATGTACCGCTGATCGCCTTTTTGCATCAAGAAAGCCCCGCTAATTCGGTGAGCATTTGGCTTTGTCTTAATGATTTGTAATGCTGGACGAACGGTCGAACCGGTTGAGTGAACCGCACCGGAAACCATTCCATCGGCCTTGCCCATGTATACAAGCATGGTACCAAAGTAACTAACGTCTTCCAGCATCTTTTCAACTTGTTCAGGGGTATTCTTTCCCTTCCGCCGTTCCAAAAGTGCATCAAACATGGCCTTCTTGTCTGCTTCTGGATAAGCTGCTGGATCAATAATTTGCAAACCAGTAATATCAAAATTATTTTCATTAGCTGTTGCTTCAATTTCACTCTTTGAGCCAAGTAAAATTGGTTCTACTAAGTCATCATTCTTTAAACGAACGGCAGCACCTAAAATTCGTTTGTCAGCACCTTCAGGGAAGACAATGGTTTTGTCTTGCCCCTTTACCTTTGCAGCAATTTCATCAAATAAATCCATCTACAAGAACCTCCTTATTGGTTATCAAGCTTTACCGTCAACTATCGGTTGGTCCGGTAATTGCCAATCAATTGGCTCCTCTCCCATTGCGCGAAGTGCTTCATTTGTCTTTGAAAATGGTTTTGAACCGAAGAATCCACGGTTAGCTGAAAGCGGACTTGGGTGCGCTGATTCCAAGATAATATTTGTCTTGAGATTAATCAGCTTTTTCTTATCCCGTGCCGCTCTTCCCCAGAGAATAAAGACAACTGGTTGAGGGCGTTCGGACAATGCATGAATTGCAGCGTCCGTCAATTGTTCCCAACCATGCCCCTTGTGAGAAAAGGCTTGGCCTGCACGAACCGTTAAGACCGAATTCAAAAGCAAAACACCTTGATCAGCCCATTTTTTTAGGTAACCATGTTGAACCGGGTGACAACCGACATCACTTTGCAGTTCCTTATAAATATTTTGCAATGATGGCGGAACAGGGATTCCTGGTAAAACCGAAAAGCTGCATCCATGAGCCTGGTGAGGACCATGGTACGGATCTTGACCTAAAATGACAACTTTGACTTTACTAAAGGGCGTCCATTCAAAAGCCTCAAAAATATGGTGCATCTCCGGATAGATTGTCCGGTGGCTGTACTCTTCTTTTAAGAAATTATGTAGCTGCGCATAATATGCACTTTCAAATTGGGGTTTTAAAACGTCCCACCAATCATTATGAATAAGTTGTTTCACGATTCTAGCACCTCAACTAATATTTTAGCATAAGTGGCGATGGGCGGAAATGAAAAATGAAACCGCTTTGTAAAGTTATCATTTTTATAAGCAAACTGGTACAATAATGGTAATTAATCTGTCTTTAAGGAGCGGTGATTGGATGCGGCAACTTTATTTACGCGATCATGATACGGATCTCCACGGAACTACTGTTATTCGTAACTATCAAGGACGATCGTTATATCTCTTGGTGGGTAAATGGGGCGCACTTCATGACGTTTTATCTTTATATTCAATTTCTGGCGACTTACTTGCCGAGGTAAAGCAGCTCAGCTTTGGAATAATTCCAAAGTTTGCCTTATTTAGGGATCGCCAAAAAGTAGGAACGGTTAGTAAGTCCCTTGGTTTCGTTCGTGAGGTTATTTATATTAAAGGACTCAACTGGGTTGTCGTTGGCTCGCCATTCTCGGGAAAGTACCGCGTTTTTAAAAAGAATCACCTTGTCTTCTCAATCCAACCCGTTGCCTTTACCGGCGATTATTATCACGAATTAAAAGTGAAAAATGAAGAAGATGAACCGCTTGCGATTCTTGTTGCTAGCGTTCTCCAACATTGGGCTCGTCGCAAACAATCATCCCCACTCCGCGTCCATTGGGGAAGCGTTGCTACAGGTAACGACGCTTGTCTTGGGTATCAAATTGAACCATCCCAATTTAAAAAACAAAAATAACGATTAGATCTGCATAAGCAAAACAAGAGACTGACAGAATTGCTAGTCTCTTGTTTTGTTTATATGGTTGTATAGGCGGATGTAGATGAAACGTGTTTGCCGTGACCGCAACCTCCGCCTAGGGTTCTAGGCAACATAGTCAAGAACTGCTCGCCAGGAACTCGCTAGAGCCAGTAACCTCCTTCCTAGGCGCGAAACGCCTTCGTCAGGAGAAATTGCTGGCTTTCCGCAAGTTCTTTGCTGGCTCGCACTCTATTAAACGTGCTCAGCCTGATCTCCCTCAAGATAACGACCTCTCTCCTAGGCGCGAGTCGTCTTCGTCGAGAGAAATCGTTATCATCCGGGAGCTTTTTACGGCTTCGCACTCTTTCTCTAATAATGCTTCATCACTCGTTCCATCTCGCGGTTGGCTTCGCGGCGCTTGATGGATTCACGTTTATCGTATTCGTGCTTTCCTTTAGCAAGACCGAGAAGGACCTTTGCATAGCCGTGTTTAATGTACATTTTTAACGGAATAAGGGTAACTCCCTTATCCTGAAGAGCACCGGTCAATTTATGAATCTCTTTTTTGTGGAGAAGCAGTTTGCGATTACGAAGTGGATCCTGATTGAAAAAGGTTCCATTATCATATTCACTAATATGAACGTTCATTAACCATGCTTCGCCATTACGAATCTGAGCAAAGCCATCTTTTAGGTTAACCCGGTGTGCTCGTACAGATTTAATCTCCGTCCCCGTTAAAACCAGACCTGCTTCATAAGTGTCAGTTACAAAATAATCATGACGGGCCTTTTTATTTTGAGCAATTAAATTATCGTTATTTTCATGTTTTTTGGCCATGGAATCCCCCCATCAGGTCAAAATATTAGTGTCGACGTCGATGATGTCCTTCAATATCACGAGAATTGTTGTGGTGACGAGTCTGTCCACGATTTATTTGTCGGTTATTTCGATTACCGTTTTCGTGACCATCGTGTTTCCACTTTCCTTGTGTATTCCGGAAGTGACCATCATTTCGCTTATGACCACCATTACCGTGACCGTGCCGATTATTTCCCCGACGACCGCCACGACGATCATCATTATGGGGAACCCGAATCTTGGTTGTTGGTGCTTCTTCAGGGTTAACTAATTGGAAATCAACTTCACGTAGATCCTTGTCAACCCGAACTAGTTTAACCTTGATTGGCTGACCAATTTGGAAAATTCGGTGGTGGCTACGACCAATTAAAGCCAAGTGCTTTTCCGAATATTCATAGTAATCATCATTCATAACACTGATGTGGACGAGTCCTTCAACAGTATTCTCTAATTCAACAAACAGGCCGAACTTCATAACTGAACTAACAACTGCATCAAAGGTTTCCCCAACATGGTCCTCCATGTATTCGGCCTTCTTCATGCTGTCAACATCACGTTCAGTATCAATTCCCCGGCGTTCTGTAAATGACGTATGCTCAGCAATCTCTGGCAGACGGTCACGCCAGGCAGCCTTTGCGTCCTCACCTTTACCATGCTTTTCATACCACTTGATTAAACGGTGAACCGTATCATCAGGGTACCGCCGAATTGGTGACGTAAAGTGTGTGTAGTATTTTGCACCCAGACCAAAGTGACCAACTTCTTCATCAGCATACTTTGCCTGTTGCATACTCCGTAACATCATTACTTGAACCATCTGTTCTTCCGGCTTTCCGGCAACCTGTTTCAAAACATTTTGAAGCATTTTTGGCTTAACATTATTAATGTCACCATGAGCATTGATTCCGAAGACGCTCAAAAATTCAAAGAAGGACTTTATCTTCTCATTATCAGGTTGTTCGTGGATCCGATAAAGGAACGGAACATGCTCCTTGTAATAATGTTCAGCAACGGTTTCGTTAGCAGCAAGCATAAATGATTCGATCATCCGCTCTGCTAATCCCCGTTCCCGAAGTTGAATATCAATTGGGTGCCCCTGATCATCGACAATGATCTTTGCTTCCGGTGCCTCAAAGTCAATTGCACCCCGGCGTTTCCGTGCATTTAACAGGATCTTGTGAATGTCCCGCATGGTTTCAAACATCGGAACTAAATCCTTGTACTCAGCCATTGTCTTAGCGTCATGGGATTCTAGGATCCGATTAACTGCCTTGTAGGTCATTCGCGCGTGGGAACGCATTACACTTGGAAAAATCCGGTGCTTAATAATCCGTCCTTGCTCATCAATCTCCATTTCACAGCTCATTGAAAGCCGTTCCTCACCTGGATTAAGTGAACAAATACCATTAGAAAGCCGTTTAGGAAGCATTGGTACTACCCGGTCAGTTAAGTAAACTGAAGTCCCCCGCTTAAATGCTTCCTTATCAAGGGCGGATCCAGGCTTAACATAGTGACTGACATCAGCAATATGAACTCCAAGATGATAGTGACCGTTATCCATCTTCCACGCAACAACCGCATCGTCCAGATCCTTGGACTCAATTGCATCAATTGTTACTAATGGCTGATCGGTAATGTCTACCCGACCCTTCTTTTCTTCAGGAAGGACTTTCAATGGAATTTTATTAGCTTCATCCATTACCTCTTGAGGGAATTCATGAGGAACGTCGTGGGCATAGATCACCGAAAGAATATCAATCCCCGGCTCATCCTTATCACCAATCACTTCGTTAACCGCACCAGTCATTACTTGCGGTGCCTCATCATCAGGATAGGTAGCAACAGTTGCGGTAACTACTTGGCCATCCATCGGTTTTAATCCCTGATCATTGACGAAGAACCGGTAGTTAGATAACTTTTTATCCTTTAGAAGAATTTCACCAATATAATCACCGACAGTTTCCTGCTTAAATTCACCAACGATCTGATCGTAGTTATGTTCAACAATTTTAACCACTTGGCCTTCAGGACCCTGGTCACTCCCTGGCTTAGCGGGACGAAGAATTTTTACTTCAACCTGATCCCCATTTAAAGCGTGCATTGTATGATCAGGATTAATGTACATGTCCGGTAAGTCAGGATCATAGTCAACAAAGCCAAAGCCCTTATCATTAGCATGGAAAGTCCCGACAATTGCTTGGGGCTTAATCACAGCCTTAAATTCTCCGCGATCAGTCACTGTCACTTTCTTCTCACGTTCAAGTTCGGCTAATGCTTGAACAATTGGCGTAAAGGAATCAGCATCAGCCATCTTTAATGCCCGTCCTAGTTTTTCAGCCGAAAAACTAACATTGGCATTTTCCTTTAGGTAATCTAATATCTGATCTTTTAATTTCGTTTTTGTTGTCATATTACACCTCGAATGTTTTTTGTAGGAAGTCAGTAACGTCAGCGAATAACTGTCGGTGGGCATTGTTAACGGTAAGGACATGACCAGCCTGTGGATAGTAATGATAATCAACTGGAGTTCCTTGGGCTAATAACTTTTCTGCTAATTCTTTTCCAGAATGAGGATTAATCATTTCATCCCGACCACCTTGACCAATAAAAAATGGCTGGTGAATTTGCTCCAGGTGCTGATCTATTTCCCGGGTCATTTCGCTAATAGCAGTTAATTGTTTCGGCAACAATTGATTAATTTTTACAATCCGTTCGTTAATTTCTTGGGAACTTAATCCTGCTTTCTTATAATAAGCAGTTGCTAATTGTGGGAAAAATTGCGGAACATTTGATTGTCCCCAAGTAGTAACGGGAGACGCAAAAACTCCCCCGCCTACTAGGGTTGAATCATTCTCTAATGCCTTGGTAGCTAGTAATCCCCCTAATGACAAACCGAGGATCGCTATCTTCTCCATTCCCATATCCTTTAATCGCCGAATCGCAAATTGCGTATCAGTCCACCAATCTTCTGGACCGCTTTTTTCTAAGACAGTCAGTGGATCGCTCCCATGTCCAGTAAACACTGGAGCATAAATCGTATAATTCTGCCGTTCCAGGTGCCGTGCGAGCATCCGCATATCAGCACTACTACTCGTATATGAATGTAATAGAATAACCCCAAAACGACCGTGCGGAAATAAAAAGGGCTTCCCCGAACTAACTTCCATTATTTCTTACTCCTTAAAATAAAAAAGGCCTCCTGAATGCATGATACAGGAGGCAGTGCCGCTTTAGTGTGATGAAACAAAAACCAAGGCCAAAGCTAGGATAAAAAAGATCGCCCCGCAAATCGTAGTAACAACCTGCATAACGGCTTCAAATCCACGAGCCTTGCGCCGTGAGAATAAATCTCCAGCTCCACCTGTTAAAGCAGACATTGCATCATTATCGTTCTTAGCTGGTTGCATCATTACACATGCAATCAGAACTACACAATCTATTAAAAATAAAGTCATTAATGTGTTATACAAGGATTTTTCCTCCTAATAATTGCCCACTATATCTAGTACAGAATACCATACTCTTTGCCTAATTTCTACATTTTTGGTGCATGAGATGACCGTTCCAAAATTTCCTGAAGTTTATTTTTGTCGGAAATATTTGCTTGGATGAGCAAGGTATCACCAGCCAGAAGAACTGTTTTTCCATTTGGAATAATTTTATCTTCTCCACGATAAATAAGGGAAACAATACAATCAGCTGGCCATGAATAATCCGCTATTTGGCATCCATCAAGTTCTGATCCCGGATAAATTGTTACCGAAAGCGTCTCTTGGTGGAGTGGCTTTTTATCAGTGCGTAGTCCGATAAAGTTTTCAAACATTGCGGTATAAACAGGTCTACCATGTAAAGCGTCAACCACGAGATAGGCAATAATTGAAACCATCGCTAACGGCATCAGGTGTGCTAACGAACCCACCATTTCTGTAATAAGCAGGATCGCGGTAAACGGAGCCTTACTAATGCAAGCAAAGTAACCGGCCATTGCGTAAATAATGAAATTGGGGAGGTATCGCGCGGGGAGAATTCCCACTTTAACCATTAATGTACAGTAGACTGCTCCCAAAACCGCTCCTAAAGTCAAAATCGGCAGGAAGATTCCTCCAGGCAATTGACTTCCGTAGCTAATCATTGAAAAGACAAAACGAAGAACAAACAAGCCGATAAAAAGAGTTAGGGAGAAAGGCAGTAATCTTAACTCAGCAATTAACTGGTTCCCACCACCAAGAGTATAAGGAAGATACCAAGCAACCGGGATAACTAAAAGAAATGGGATAACTGGATATGCTGAAGGTTTAAGCCATGTTAACTTCCCTGACCAATGATCAAGTCGCAAGATAACGATTTGATAAAGCCGGCCAAGAAAACCAAGGGCAATTCCTAAAATAATTAAATGCCAATATAAGCCAACCGGCAATTCATATTGATATGGAACATTTAACACTGGCTTGAGGCCAAAGATGGTCATGGAAACCATATTTGAACAAAGGGAACTAATAAAGGTTGCCAACCAAATTAATGGCGAAAAATTATGATAAACTTCCTCCAGAATAAAAATGGTACTTGCAATCGGTGCATTAAACGCTGCCGCTAATCCAGCAGCCGCACCACTAGCAATTCCGACACGACGGTTAAGCGAATCAACATGGGCCGTTTCGGCAACCCCCTGACCAATCGTTGCACCTAACTGGATTGACGGTCCTTCACGGCCAAGAAACAGGCCAGAACCGATGGCAAAAATTCCGCCAAGATACTTCCGCCATAAAACTGGCCACCATTTTTCGTCAAATTGGCACTTTAACTGACCTTCGACCTGGGGAATCCCGGATCCTTTAATATTTGGATACCGTTGTGCAAGCTGTCCCAAAATTAAGGCGAGAATTACCGAGCCAATTGCCCAATAAATTAGTCCCGTTGGATGATGATGAAAATACGCAAAACTCACACTAACGAATTCCAAAAAATGTTGAATGATTAACCGAAACGTACTAACCACTAACCCAGTCAACAAGCCAATAATAGCGGCACGAATCATTTGCTTAAATTGGTTATCCTGGTTAACAATTGCTTCCTTATTCATTATTTCTCCTAACTTTCCCCTAAGATTCACCCCAGTATTGTACTACATCTCCAAAGAAAAAGCAGGTAATGGATAGTGATTAGTCCAAAACCTGCTAGTTAAGATCTTATTCAGCTGTTGTTCTCTTTAAGCCATGACGAATCAGGTAAACAATTGTTGCAACGATCAGGACAACTGCCCCGACAATAACAGAAATTCGGGTGTCCGGATTAATGAACATAAAGATCACAATCACGATCAGCATAATAAACGCAAAATAGTTAGAAAATGGGTAAAGGGGTAATTTGAATGGGTGATCCGTCATTAAGTCTGGGTTATTTTTCCGGAAACGCAACTCAGCAAGCAGAATAACAAACCACGGAATCATCCCCGGTAAAACGGACGAACTAAAGACAACCACAAACATATCGGAAGTTGAGTGATTATAAATCGAGGAAATCATATCAATGATAAACCCAATTAAAATTCCCCCAGAGATTCCAAGAATTGCTGCATCAGGGACAATTCGCTTAGAAAGACGACCAAAAATCTTTGGTGCATCCCCTTCGTGAGAGAGCTTAAACAGCATCCGGCTTGAACTGTAAATTCCAGAGTTAGCACCGGAAAGGGCTGCAGTCAGTACCACAAAGTTAATAATTGATGCCGCGGCAGTAATCCCCACCTTGGCAAAAGTTGATACGAATGGTGAGCCAACACTGCTTAACTTGTTCCATGGGTAAATCGTTACGATAACAAAGATTGCCCCAACATAGAAAATCAGAATCCGGAAAAGAACCGACTTAACGGACTTAATAATTGCTTCTTGCGGATCAGCGACTTCACCAGCAGAAATTCCTAGCAATTCAATTCCTTCATATGAACCAACGATGATTGACATTGAGAAGAAGAAACCGCTAATTCCACCCGTAAAGAAACCACCATGGGCCCAAAGATTACTAAAGCCAGTTGGGTGACCACCATTACCAAAACCAAAGAGGATTACCATGAAGCCCAGAAAAATCATGAAGATAATTGTAATAACCTTGATCATCGCAAACCAAAATTCTAGCGAGCCATACGCTTTAGCACTAGCAAGGTTTGCTAATACCAAGAAGATAATGATCACGATTCCGGCAATCCAGGTATGCATGTGCGGCCACCAAAATTTCAGATATTCAGTTGCCGCCACAACTTCTGACATACCAACAACAATATATTCAAAAACATTAGCCCATTTAGCAAGGTATCCTGCAAGCGGATGAACATATTCAGTTGCGTAATCCGCAAACGATCCCGTACCTGGATTAATGTAGATCATTTCTCCGAGAGCCCGCATAACAATGTAGAGGATTAAGCCAACAAATGCATAAGCCAAGAGTACCGATGGCCCGGTCCACTTAATTGTTGACGTTGAACCCATAAATAAACCGACACCAATTGCCCCACCTAAGGAAATCATTTCCATTTGGCCAGCGGTCATTGATCGCCGTAACTTTGGCGCAGAATTTTTCATTAGTATCAAATCCCTTTCTCAAATTATAACTTTTCAAATTATATTATATGAATCACTGATTGCCAAGAACTTTTCTAATCATTCTCTCATTATTAACTAGTTAAGCAAATAATAATTAACTTAATTAAGAAAGAAAGGCCACTAACGTAATAAAAACAACTAAAATGGCCAGTTGAACAAAAAATAGACCTTCCACAGCCAACTAAGATTGACTATGAAAAGTCTATTATTCTTTAACGTTAAACTAATTAACGGTTTTCGATGTCTTGACGAGCTTGTTCACTCAAGTTGTAGAAGGAGTGGATACCCTTGTATTGAGCAACGTCACCAAGTTGGTCTTCAATCCGCATTAATTGGTTGTACTTAGCAAGACGGTCAGTCCGGCTCATAGAACCAGTCTTGATTTGTCCAGCATTAGTAGCAACAACTAAGTCAGCGATGGTAGTATCTTCAGTTTCACCTGAACGGTGTGAAACGATAGCAGTGTAACCAGCTTCCTTAGCCATTTCGATAGCTTCAACAGTTTCAGTCAAAGTACCAATTTGGTTAAGCTTGATTAAGATTGAGTTAGCAGCACCCATCTTAATACCCTTCTTAAGGTAGTCAGTGTTAGTTACAAAGAAGTCATCACCAACAAGTTGAACCTTCTTACCAAGCTTGTTAGTAAGAGTTACCCAGTCATCCCAGTTGTTTTCATCAATTGGGTCTTCAACAGATACGACTGGGTACTTTTCAATGATTCCTGAAAGGTAATCAATGAATTCGTCAGTGGTAAATTCTTCACCAGTTGACCAACGAAGCTTGTACTTCTTGTCTTCGTCGTTCCACAATTCTGAAGCGGCAACGTCAAAGGCAATTGCAATGTCCTTACCTGGCTTGTAACCGGCATCCTTGATAGCCTTGATCAAGTATTCGAATGGTTCTTCGTTGTTAGCAAAGTCAGGAGCAAATCCACCTTCGTCACCAACAGAAGTTACCTTACCAGCTGCTTCCAATTCCTTCTTCAAAGCGTGGAAAGTTTCTGAACCCCAACGAATTGCTTCACGAACAGTTGGTGCACCAACTGGCATGATCATGAATTCTTGGAAGTCAACCTTGTTATCAGAGTGAGCACCACCGTTGATAACGTTCATCATTGGTGTTGGCAATACGTGAGCATTGAAACCACCAAGGTAGTTGTAAAGAGGAACTTGTAATTCGTCAGCAGCAGCACGGGCAGCAGCAAGTGAAACGGCCAAAATAGCGTTAGCACCTAACTTACCCTTGTTTGGAGTACCGTCTAACTTAATCATTGCCTTGTCAATTGCAATTTGGTCGGTAACTTCCATACCAACAATTTCCTTAGCAATAACGTCGTTAACATTAGCAACGGCCTTTAATACTCCCTTACCGCCAAAACGGTTCTTATCACCGTCACGTAATTCAACGGCTTCGTGTTCACCAGTTGAGGCACCTGAAGGTACGATTCCACGGCCAACACCACCAGCTTCAGTATATACTTCAGCTTCAACTGTAGGGTTACCACGTGAATCAAGAACTTCACGTGCATAAATATCTGTAATAAGTGACATTTGATGAATCTCTCCTCTGTCTTAAATTCGATAGCAATCGCGCTATTTCATTAATATTGTATTATTTTGTGCAACCAAAAACAAGCATTTAGTGGTTAACTAATTTTAAAAATGTTTCAGGATCCAGGCTCGCACCACCTACAAGAACCCTATCAATATCCTGACTTGACATTAAAGCATTGATATTACTAGTTGTTACGCTTCCTCCATAAAGGATTCGAACATCATTAGCAACGTCATTCCCATACATATAAGCTACCGTCTGCCGAATTAGGTAACACCCCTCTTCAGCTTCATCAGGGTCAGCGCTCTGACCAGTTCCAATTGCCCAACTTGGCTCATAAGCAATTGTAACGTGCCTAATTTCGTCGCTTGAAAGTCCCTTGGCATCGTAAAGAATTTGGTTTACAACCCAATGAACTTTTTTCCCTGCTGTTCGTCGTCCCATTGTGTCATCACAGCAAACGATGGGACAAAGATGGTCTGCTAACGCTGCTTTAATTTTTTTGTTGACGATTTCGTCAGTTTCATGAAAATACTTCCGACGCTCCGAATGTCCAAGAATCACATGGTGAATTCCTGCTTGGTAAAGGGCGTATGGACTTGTCTCACCGGTATATGCACCCTCATTTTTATAGTAGCAGTTCTCAGCAGCAATTTTCAGTGGAGAGCCTGCAGCAGCTTCTTTCATTGAAACTAACGATAATGTTGGCCCGGCTAGTGCAGTTTCCAACTGTTCTGCTGGTGGTAGCTGATCCTTTATTTTTTTAACAAAATCAACTGATTCAGCTACCGTTTTATGCATTTTCCAATTGCCAGCGATAATTGGCACCCTCATCAAAATCACTCCTTTAAACCGCAAAAAGCAGAATGGTCCCGTTTCAACCATTCCGCTTTATTATATATTACTTTTCAGAAATTGCAGCAATTCCTGGCAAAGTCTTACCTTCAAGGTAGGTTAATGAAGCCCCACCACCAGTAGAAATGTGGGTAAGTTGATCAGCAACACCTAATTGCTTAACAGCGGCAGTAGAGTCACCACCACCAACAATTGTGGTTGCATCGTTCAAAGTACCAAGGAACTTACCTACTTCAAGGGTTCCCTTAGCAAAGTTAGGCTTTTCAAAGACACCCATTGGTCCATTCCAAACAACTGTCTTAGCATCCTTCAAAACATTCTTGAATTCTTCAACAGACTTAGGGCCAATATCAAGAGCCATCCAGCCATCGTCAATGTCGCCTTCAACAACCTTAGTGTTGGCATCGTTATCAAACTTGTCAGCTACAACATTGTCAATTGGGAGAACGATCTTATCGCCAGCCTTATCAAGGATCTTCTTGGCAACATCAATCTTGTCTTTTTCAACAAGTGAGTCACCAGTCTTAATACCCTTAGCAGCGTAGAATGTGTAAGCCATTCCACCACCAATGATAATCTTGTCAGCCTTGTCAAGAAGGTTATCAATAACACCAATCTTGTCTGATACCTTAGCACCACCAAGAATAGCAACAAATGGACGTTGTGGATTATCAACGGCGTCACCTAAGAACTTGATTTCCTTTTCCATCAAGAAGCCGGCAGCAGCCTTACCTGGCATGTTAGTAGCAATACCAACATTAGAAGCGTGCTTCCGGTGAGCTGTACCGAATGCATCGTTAACGTAAACGTCACCTAATGAAGCCCAGTACTTACCTAATTCAGGATCATTACCAGATTCGCGCTTTACGTATTCGCCGTCCTTAACATCTTCATAACGGGTGTTTTGAACAAGCAATACTTCGCCGTCCTTAAGTTCGTTAATAGCATCTTCTAGTTCCTTACCTTCAGTAACTGGAACAAACTTAACGGGCTTGTCGAGTAATTCAGAAAGACGTTCAGCAACAGCCTTCAAAGACTTAGCAGGCTTGTCTTCTTCCTTCTTAATCCGGCCAAGGTGTGAGAACAGAATAGCCTTACCGCCATGTTCAATAACGTACTTAATAGTTGGTAAAGCAGCAACGATCCGGTTGTCATCTTCAACCTTAGTACCGTCGTCACTAATTGGAACGTTAAAGTCGACCCGCATTAAAACTTTTTTACCACTTAATGGTAAATCTTCAACAGTTAATTTTGCCATAAATTATGTTTCCTCCTTCTCTGTTAAGAAAAAGGGTGGTCGGAGTCTCCTCCTCCCACCTTTTTATACCGCTAATATTTCAGCGTTTCGGATTAAAGTTCAGCAAAGTGAAGCAAAGTCCGGATCATGTTGCAAGTGAAACCATTTTCGTTGTCGTACCAAGCAACAGTCTTAACTAATTGAGTACCATCTTCGCCTTCCATGATTTCGGTTTGTGATGGGTCAAATACTGAACCGAAAGTAGAACCAATGATATCGCTTGAAACAATTGGGTCTTCAGTGTAACCGTAAGCAGGGTTGTTTTCAGCAGCCTTCTTCATTGCACTGTTAACTTCATCAACTGAAACCTTCTTGTTCAAGATAGCAACAAGTTCAGTTAATGAACCAGTAGGAACAGCAACACGTTGTGCGTGACCTGAAAGCTTACCGTTCAATTCAGGAATAACAAGACCGATAGCCTTAGCAGCACCACTTGAGTGAGGAATAGTGTTAACAGCAGCAGCACGGTTGTTACGGAACTTCTTACTACGTGGTTGGTCAAGAACAGCTTGACTACCAGTGTAAGCGTGAACAGTAGTCATAGTACCAACCTTGATACCGAAGTTCTTGTTCAACCAGTAAGCCATTGGTGCAAGACAACTAGTTGTGCATGAACCAGCTGAAACAATCTTGTCTTCAGGCTTCAAAGTATCCAAGTTAACACCAGGAACAACAGTTGGAACGTTACCAGCAGGTGCAGAAACAAGAACACGCTTTGCGCCGGCATCCAAGTGAGCTTGTGACTTTTCTGCAGAAGTGTAGAAACCAGTACATTCAAGGACAAAGTCAACACCGTCGTTCTTTACCCAGGGAATGTTACGTGCGTCACGTTCTGCGTATACAGGGTATTCCTTACCATCAACAACGATACCCTTGTCAGTTGATGAAACTTCGCCATCAAAACGACCTTGAGTTGAATCGTACTTAAGTAAGTAAGCCAACATTTCTGGTGAAGTCAAGTCGTTGATAGCAACAACTTCAATGTCATCAGTGTTGAGTTCGTGAATACGACGGAATGCCAAACGACCAATACGGCCGAAACCATTAATACCAATCTTTACAGTCATACTGCAATTTCCTCCTTTAGGAAAAACATAATTAGTGTCTTTGCTAATTCAATCACATTTATACGATACTAACCACACTTAAGTAGTGTTAAGCATCTATACCAGATCATGATTTAGCAATTACAACCTTACGGTATTAATAATACTCACATTTCACTAACTTGTCTATCTAATTGACCTGAAAAGTTTGATTTTTCTTGTGAAAACGTTATCATTCTTGAAATAAAAATTTATTGTTGCAATTATGGCTAAAGTAAGATAATATAATATTTGTTGACGCGCCCTTAGTGTAATGGATCGCACGTGAGATTCCGGTTCTCGAGATCCGAGTTCGACTCTCGGGGGGCGCATTTTTATAAGAGGCAGGAAAGGCGAAATGCTTTTCTTGCCTCTTTCTATTTATCAGTAGTTTTCGGCCTTACTGAATCTAATCGTAGAAATCCAAATAGGTTCTTAAAAGGGTTGATTTACAATTTCCTCAATCAATTCACAATTTAGTTCTATGATAAATAAAGCCAAAAAAGGACCGGCACCATGTTGGAAGCCGCTCCCTTTTCTCTTATTAAATAAAAAAGGCTGACTAAATAAATTCGGTCAACCACTTATAATATTAAAATTACTTTTCTTCAGCTGGCTTTTCCTTAGCCCATTTACGAATAGCTTCAATCTTCTTTTCCTTTAATGCTCGCTTGTACTTAGGAGCAATTGGCCGACGACCTTGAACGCCGTATGGGTGTGCTTTACGCATAGCAAATGCCTCCTTATATATTAAACGTAAATTAATTAACGCTCCAATTATACCGGGCATGGATTTAAAAAGCAACCCTTCATAAAAGGCTATCTCTCGTCAGGATTATTATAGCAGCATTTACTTGAAGAAAAAATTTTTCTCAAATTAAACTAGACCAATTTAACAATATCTTTAACAAAATTAATAGGCAAAAGGTCTCGCAAAGTATACCAATACGAGATACTATATAGTCGTAAACAAACAAGGGCTAATTAAAACGCCTATTATATGAAAACGAGGTAATTTATTATGACTAAAGATACATTCAAAGCATTTGTTAAATTTAACAAAACTGACTGGACAAGTCTTGATAAGGAATCAGCTGCTACTGAACTCAGTTTGATTGCTAAGGATCTCCACTAAACTAATACTAACCATGCGGCTCATTATTTCCTCTCCCCCTATCATTAATGATGCCTAGCCGTATAAACACCACGAATTGACCATAACAAAATAATGAGGCCGTTAAACTCCCGGCCTCATTTTTATTTTTCATGACAAATTATTTGACCTTTTTTGACCAAACGAGTATAGTATTCACATAAGTTAGCAATTGATGCTAACAAGTGCTAAAAATAAGGGAGGCTAATCAACTATGAATTTAGTTCCTACTGTCATTGAGCAATCATCTCGTGGTGAACGTGCTTATGACATTTATTCACGGCTTCTAAAGGATCGGATCATTATGTTATCTGGCCCAATTGAAGACGATATGGCTAATTCAATCGTTGCGCAACTTCTTTTCCTAGATGCGCAAGATTCAACAAAAGACATTTACCTTTACATTAATTCTCCAGGTGGTGTGGTTACATCTGGAATGGCAATTTACGATACTATGAACTTCATCAAATCTGATGTTCAAACTATTGTTATCGGGATGGCTGCTTCTATGGCCAGCGTCTTAGTATCTTCAGGTGCTAAGGGTAAGCGTTTTGGTTTACCACACTCACAAGTTTTGATTCACCAACCATCTGGTGGTGCTCAAGGTCAACAAACCGAAATTGAAATTGCTGCTACTGAAATTTTGAAGACACGAAAGATGATTAATGAAATTCTGGCCAAGAATTCAGGACAGCCAATCGAAAAGATTAACCGTGATACCGAACGTGATCACTACTTAACTGCTCAAGAAGCTGTTGATTATGGTTTGCTTGACGGAATTATGGAAAACAATTCTAAGCTGAAGTAATCAATGATCAAAAAATAAGCTGAAGGAAAATTTCCTTCAGCTTATTTTTGTTTAAACTTACTTATTTAGCCAGTGCTCGATTGCGGAGTTCATCTGCATACGCATTCAGCTTTCGCAAGCGATGATTAACGCCAGACTTTGAAATTGGACCACCGGGAACTAGTTCTCCTAGTTCTTTCAAACTGACTTCCTGGTGAGCAAGCCGCGTTTCAGCAATCTCGCGTAACTTATCCGGCAAACTTTCTAAGCCGACACTTGCTTCAATGAGCTTAATATTTTCGATTTGCTTAGTTGAAGCATTAGCAATCTTGTTCATATTCGCATTCTCACAGTTAACGAGACGGTTAACTGAATTACGCATATCACGGACAATCCGAATATTTTCAAATTGCAGCATCGAATTAGTTGCACCGATTAGCGACATGAAGTTAGCAATTTTCTCAGCTTCCTTAAGGTAAACAATATACCCGCTTCGTCGAGCAGTTGTTTGAGCATTTAAGCCAAACTTATTCATCATCCGGGCAATCATCTCATTATGCTCTTCATAGAGGGAATAGATTTCCAAATGGTAACGAGAAGTTTCAGGGTTGTTTACAGAACCACCGGCCAAAAAGGCACCACGCAAATATGAGCGAACCATCCATTCGTCCTTTAGTAATTCAACAGGAACCTGTTCCTTGATCTGCATCCCTTGTAAGATTTGTAAATCATCCAGAACACGTTCTGCAGAATAACGTAAACGAACAATATACTGGTTATTTTTCTTTAGTTTCATCTTCCGCCGGACAACAATTTCACTTTCGACGTGATAAAAATCTTTCAGCAACGAATATATCCGCCGGGCAATGGCGGGATTTTCAGTTTGAATATTCAATACGAGGTGGTGATTACTGATTCCGATTGAGCCATTCATCCTAATTAAGGCCATTAGCTCAGCTTTAGCATTATCACGGTGAACCTTAATTGCTGTTAGCTCCTTTTTTACTTCGCTAGCATAGGACAATGCTAGTCACCTCCTAATCATGAACTTCATGGAGGCGATTCATTAACTCATTAACAACCTTATCACGGTCATGAAATGCTCCATTATCCTTTAACTGTAAGAAGTTGGAACTAATAACTCGGCATCCCTGCTTCCGGAGCCCCTGAAAATCATGTCCCACAGGCTGGGAAATTTCGTTCCATTCCTTAAAGTCAATATAGTTATCGGGAACTGGCTGAATATTAACTAATACGGTATCAATAAAGTCTTTCCCAAGGTGACGGTTAAGTACCCGAACATGATCAGCATCAGTAAAATGATCGGTTTCTCCCTTTTGCGTCATAATGTTACAAATATAGACTACTTCTGCCTTACTCCTGCATACGGCCTGAGCAACATCACGAATCATCAAATTAGGCAGAATACTTGTAAACAGACTACCGGGTCCCAAAACAATTTGATCTGCATTTTCAATTGCTTTAACAACCTCAGGAACTGCTTTGGCTTTGTGACCGTCATCATCATTTGATGGCGTTACCCAGACATGTTTAATCTGCTTATGGGCTTTAGTGATTTCTGACTCACCACTAAGAGTCGAACCATCCATAAATTCAGCATTTAACGTTAATGGTTCATTAGAAACGGGAAAAACATGTCCCCGAATCTTCATCATCTCTGAAAGCTCCTGGACTGCATCAAAAATATCACCCTGCATTTCCGAAAGAGCGGAAATAATAAGGTTACCAATGGCATGACCCGCCAAAAATTGGTCAGTTGTCTTAAACCGATACTGGAAGATCTCTTTCTGTAACTTTGGTAATTCAGAGAGAGCAACCAGAACATTTCGAATATCACCAGGCGGTACCACATTAATATAATCTCGAAGAATCCCCGACGAACCACCATCATCAGCAACGGTAACTATCGCTGTAATATCAGCATTTTGATCGCGTAACCCCCGAAGGACAACTGGCAGGCCAGTCCCGCCCCCGATCACAACGATCTTTGGCTTATGAAACATATAATCCTTCCTCTACTTTTTTATTTTGCCTTATCAACGTCCCGATGGTGAATATTAACTTGATAACCATCAGCTTTTAAATCAGCCGCAACCCTATTCGCAATGGTAACGGAACGGTGTTGCCCGCCAGTACAGCCGATTGCAATTGTTAGGCTACTTTTTCCTTCATGAATATAGCCTGGCATCGCCGTTTCTAACAATGACTTTAAATGAGCATAAAATTTCTTTGCTAACGGACTTTTCATCACGTATTCCTGAACAGCAGCATCATTACCCGTCAAATGTTTAAGCTCTGGGACGTAAAAGGGGTTAGAGAGAAAACGAACGTCAAGTACAATATCAGCATCTAACGGCAATCCATACTTGAAGCCGAACGACATTACTTCAATATAGAAATTGCTCCCCTCGCCATGACCAAAGATCTTATTGAGCCTTAATTTGAGGTTCCGTGGCGTCAAGGAAGTAGTGTCAATCCGAATATCCGCCTCACTCTTGAGGTTATTCAGCAATTTTCGCTCAGCCGTCACTCCGTTTAATAACCGACCATGAGGTGACAGCGGGTGTGAACGACGCGTTTCTTTATAACGAGAAATCAATTTATCATCAGCAGCATCGAGAAAAAGTAAACTAACCTCAAGATCTTCACGCTTTTTCAATTGTTGAATACTTGGCAGTACTTGATCATAAAATCCCTGAGAACGAGAATCCATCACCATGGCCACCTTATTAAACTGACTTGCTTTCTCCATCACATCGACAAATTTTTCCGCCAAGTTAGGCAGCATATTATCGAACACGAAGTAGCCTAAGTCTTCAAGACTATGAACAGCAACGGTTTTCCCGGCACCGCTCATTCCGGTAATAATTACCACTCGCATCTTTTCCACCATGTTCTCTCCCTCTTTTCTACACTTATACCTAATTATTGTATCACAACAATCCGGGCGTGTCTTTTAATAACTAGAACTAAGGCAAGTCTTGTCGTTTTTCAGAAAATACTAGTTAATACTTAAAAGATGCAAAAGAGCTTCAAAGCTCGCCAATGTCGAACTCTGAAGCCTCCTGTTTGTGTATTTTCAAGATTAATCAGAAAACTTAATGTTGTTTTTTCTCCTCAAGCTCCTGATCCCGTTTTAACATCTTCTTCAGATATTGACCGGTATAGCTTTCCTTAACCTTTGCCACCTCTTCAGGAGTCCCGGTAGCAACTATATAACCACCTGCTTCTCCTCCTTCAGGGCCAAGATCAATTAGCCAGTCAGCTGATTTGACAACATCAAGATCATGCTCAATCACCAAGACTGTATTCCCAGCATCAACTAGTCGCTGTAAAACCGCCAACAAGCGTTTAATATCATCCATGTGTAGCCCAGTAGTAGGCTCATCAAGAATATAAAAGCTTTTACCTCGTGATTGACGGTGGAGTTCAGCAGCAAGCTTCATTCTCTGGGCTTCACCACCTGAGAGCGTGGTAGCTGGTTGACCTAAAGTTACGTAACCTAAACCAACATCTTCAATTGTCTGTAGCTTTCGCTTGATTTTCGGAATTGCGCTAAAGAACTTCAATGCTTCAGAAACAGTCATGTTAAGGACTTGTGAAATATTCTTTCCCTTATACTCAACTTCAAGCGTTTCCGAATTATAACGTGTTCCGTGACAAACCTCACACGGAACGTAAACATCTGGCAAGAAGTTCATCTCGATCTTAATAATTCCATCACCATGGCAGGCTTCACAACGGCCACCCTTTACATTAAAACTAAAGCGTCCTTTATTATAGCCACGCATCTTGGCCTGGTTTGTTTGCGCAAAGAGTTCACGAATATCATCAAAGACACCAGTGTATGTAGCAGGATTACTCCGTGGTGTCCGTCCAATTGGTGACTGATCGATATTAATTACTTTCTCGATATTTTTAATTCCACTAATTGATTTATACTTACCAGGCTTAGCCGAATTATTATTCAATTTCTGCGCCAGAATCCGCTTCAAAATTACGTTGACTAAGGTGGATTTTCCAGAACCGGAAACACCAGTTACACAGATAAACTTGCCAAGAGGAAAATCAACATTAATGTTTTTTAAGTTATTCTCAGCAGCCCCTTTAAGAATAATGTGTTTCCCATTACCTTCTCGACGCTCTTTAGGCACCTCAATCATCTTTTTACCAGAAAGATACTGACCCGTTAGTGATTTTCTGGAACGCATGATTTGTTTTGGCGTTCCAGCGGCCATTACCCTTCCACCATTAGCTCCTGCTCCCGGACCAATATCAACAATATAGTCCGCAGCCCGCATGGTGTCTTCATCGTGTTCAACCACAATCAAGGTATTACCAAGATCACGCATTGCCTTAAGGGAAGAAATTAACCGATCGTTATCCCGCTGGTGTAATCCAATTGAAGGTTCATCAAGGACATACATTACCCCAGAAAGATTTGAACCAATTTGGGTTGCCAAACGGATTCGTTGAGCTTCTCCCCCAGAGAGTGTTCGTGCAGAGCGGCTCAATGTCAGGTATTCAACACCGACATTTTTCATAAAAGTCAGTCGATCTAAAATCTCTTTCAAAATTGGCCGGGCGATCTTTTCTTGCTGTTCGGAGAATTGAACTCCTTCAAAGAACGTAATGGCCTTACTAATTGGCAATTCGGAAACTTCACCAATATTTTGACCGTTAATTTTAACTGCTAACGCCCGTTGGTTAAGCCGATAACCGTGACAAGCCGGACAAGGCAGTTCTGTCATATACTTTCGCATTTGCTCTCGAGTAAAGTCAGAATTGGTTTCCTTATACCGACGCTTAATATTATTAATAACTCCCTCAAATGGCACATCAACATCCCTAACTCCACCAAAGTCATTCTCGTAATGGAAATGGAATGTCTGATCGCCGTTACCATACAGAACCTGCTGTTGTTGCTTTTTGGAAAGTTTATTAAATGGCGTATCCATATTAATTCCGGCAGCTTTACAGAATTGTTCCAGTAACTGTGGATAGTATTGTGAAGAAATCGGATTCCACGGAATCATTGCTCCTTCCCGAAGTGTTTTAGTTCGGTCAGGAACCACTAGATCCACGTCAACCTCAAGTTTTGAACCCAAGCCCTCACATTCAGGACAAGCGCCAATTGGAGCGTTGAAAGAGAATAGTCGCGGTTCAAGCTCTCCTACAGTAAATCCACAAATTGGACAAGCATATTTTTCAGAAAACGGAATTGGGTCTCCACCAATCACGTCTGCAATTGCGTAACCATCGCTTAATCGCAGAGCAGCTTCGAATGAATCAAATAAACGAGAACGAATCCCATCCTTGATAATAATCCGGTCAATGACAACGTTAACCGTATGTTTCTTATTCTTATCAAGCTCCGGAACTTCATCCAATTCATAGGTTTCACCATCTACTTGAACCCGCACAAACCCTTCCTTTTTGATCTTTTCAAAGACTTTCTTTTGTGTTCCACGCTTATCACGAACAACTGGGGAAAGGATCTGAAGCCGAGTTCGTTCAGGGAGTTCCAGTACCAGGTCAACCATCTGGTCAGGCGATTGACTGCTAATCGGGATATGATCATTGGGACAAATTGGTGTTCCTACCCGTGCCCATAATAACCGCAGGAAGTCGTTAATTTCCGTAACGGTCCCTACTGTGGAACGGGGGTTATGGGATGTGGTCTTCTGGTCAATCGAGATTGCGGGCGAGAGGCCATCAATTGAATCAACATCCGGCTTATCCATTTGCCCTAAGAACTGACGGGCATATGCAGATAAGCTTTCCACATAACGACGTTGTCCCTCTGCGTATAAGGTGTCAAATGCTAGCGAACTTTTTCCCGATCCGGATAAGCCGGTAATTACAACTAGCTTATTCTTGGGGATTTTTACGTCAATATTCTTTAAATTATGTGCACGTGCGCCATGAATAATAATCTTATCGTTTGCCACGAATAATTCACTCCCCCTTATTTTTTACTATGCTTCATTCTTTTAGTTTTCTTTCCTGTCATCTGTGCCTTTAATTCCATTATCGTATCACGAAGCGTTGCGGCTTGTTCAAAGTCTAACCGCTTAGCTGCTGTCCGCATTTGTTCAGTTAATTCTTCAACCATCTTTGTCTGATCATCACGGTTTAGCTTGGCAAAATCCTTAGTAGTAAATTCCGTACTGTCGGCTTCTTTTCCGCTATCCTCAGTCTTCGTGGTTGAGGAAATAGCTTCTTGAATTGGCTTAATGATGGTCTTAGGAGTGATCCCGTGCTTTCTATTGTAAGCTATCTGAATTTCCCGTCGCCGTTTCGTTTCGTCAATTGCCTTTTGCATTGAATCAGTAACCGTATCAGCATACATAATTACGGAACCATTTGCATTCCGTGCTGCCCGACCAATCGTCTGAATTAATGAACGTTCATTCCGCAAAAAGCCTTCCTTATCCGCATCAAGAATTGCGACTAAGGATACTTCCGGAACATCCAATCCTTCACGAAGAAGGTTAATTCCCACAAGCACATCGAACTTGCCTAAACGCAGGTCACGAATGATTTGTGTTCGTTCTAGTGTCTTGATGTCGCTATGAAGATATTTAACCTTTAATCCAAGATCTTTAAGGTAGTCAGTAAGATCCTCTGACATTTTCTTAGTCAGTGTTGTGACAAAGACCCGTTCATGCTTCTCAATCCGCTTATTAATTTCACCAACCAAATCATCAATCTGTCCCATTACCGGTCGAACTTCAATCGTTGGGTCTAGTAAGCCAGTTGGTCGAATAATTTGCTGAACAACGTGATCTGTTTGGGCCATTTCATATGGACCAGGAGTAGCCGACATATAAACGACTTGGTTAACGTGCTTTTCAAACTCTGCTAGTTTTAATGGTCGGTTATCAAGCGCACTTGGCAAGCGGAAGCCATAGTCAATTAGCATCTGCTTCCGTGCACGATCACCATTGTACATTCCCCGAACTTGAGGCATTGTTTGGTGTGATTCATCAACTACTAATAAGAAGTCTTTGGGGAAAAAATCCAGTAGGGTATATGGCGGCTCTCCAGGTTTTCGACCATCCATATACCGTGAGTAATTTTCAATTCCGTTACAATACCCCATTTCACGAAGCATTTCGATATCATAAGTTGTCCGTTGCTGAATTCGTTCTGCCTCAAGGAGTTTTCCATCATCAGTAAACTTTTTGACCTGTTTTTTCATGTCATTTTCGATCTGTGGAAGGGCCCGATCCATAATCTCTTCACTCGTTAAGAAGTGAGTTGCCGGGAAGATTGAAATGTGCTCCCGATCACCAATTACTTCGCCAGTAAGGGCATCAACTTCACGAATCCGATCAATTTCATCACCAAAAAATTCAATCCGCAGCGCCTTATCTTCACGTGATGCGGGGAAGACTTCAACAACATCCCCGTGAACTCTGAACCGCCCCCGTTGAAAGTCAATATCGTTCCGTTCAAACTGAATATTAACCAGCTCGCGGAGTAACCGATCCCGTTCAATTTCTTGACCAACCCGTAGTGAAACGACATGGTTATGGTATTCGCTTGGATCACCAAGACCAAAAATACTGGAAACGGATGCCACAACAATAACATCGTCTCGTTCCATTAATGAACTAGTTGCTGAATGGCGCAATTCATCAATCTCATCGTTAATTGATGCGTCCTTTTCAATGTATGTATCGCTAGAAGGAACATATGCTTCTGGTTGATAATAATCATAATAGGAAACAAAATATTCAACCGCATTATGCGGGAAGAACTTTTTCATTTCACTGTACAATTGCCCAGCCAGTGTTTTGTTATGGGATAGAATTAATGTTGGTTTATTAACCTTCGCAATCACATTTGAAATCGTAAAAGTTTTCCCCGTTCCGGTTGCCCCTAATAGGATCTGTGCTTTTTCTCCCTTTTCAATTCCAGTAGTCAATTTCTTAATTGCCTCTGGCTGATCACCAGTCGGTTTATAGTCCGAAACTAGTTCAAAATTTTTATGAGGTTGACGATATATCACGATTAATCCTCCTCAGCACTCGAAAATGGAAGGCAACAATTCGTTCTTCGTTACCTTCCGTCTTACCATAATTATCTCTTTTAGTTTATCATCAGAACATGCATTCGTCTATCAATATAGAAATTCTAAATTGTCTTACTATAAAACAATCAACATCCGTAAATTAACTTTACCTTAATCATTTTTCTCCCCTATTGAATCACGACTTTGCTTGTACATATAATAGTAATGTTTAAATTTCATAAAAGGAAAGTTGGAGATCGATGTTTAGTAGTTTAAAGCAAAAGCGCGGGCAACAATTGGGGACTTTATTTGTTGTCTTAACAATTATTTGCTTTTTAGGAACCGCAAGTCAGCTTCTTACCCACCTTCAAGAAGCTACCTGGCCCTTTATTCTTTGGTGGATTCTCAAAACATTTGTTAGCACGGTTGTCCTATGGGTACCGATCGCTATTGGTGCTAATCAACAGCAACGGCAATTTAATCGCCAGATAGTTGTCCTTACCCTGTGGATTATCGGAATTATTACTTTCACCTGGGCAAAGTTTACTACCCAACCGGTAACCACAACCGCCCAGCCGTCTCCCGAGCTCTATGTTGTTCAACAGGTATTTATCACTTGGCTCGTCTGCAGCGGGCTATATCTCTTTGCTCACCCATTACAAAAGCTGTGTCATCGTTGGTCAACAATAACGCGCCGTCACTGGTTGATTAGCTTTTCATTTATTTTCTTTCTTATCAACCTTATCAGCGGTTATGACGCATTTGGCTTTCACCGTGGAACAAGCTTGATCTGGTTCAGCTATCTATTTGCCCTTGGTGACTGGCTAGCAAGCGATCAACGCTGGCTGAAAAACTGGTCAAACAGGCGCTATGCTGGATTAACAATTATCAGTTTACTGTTTTCATCACTAATTACCTGGCTCAATATGAACCATGTTGATTATAGTCCGCATAGTGATCTCACGCCCAACACTCACTATTTATTAGGGATTAACCCATACCAGCCATTCCTTCTCCTTACTTGCTTACTAATGACTGCATGGTTCTTACGGGAAAGGAATAAGAAACCAAAAGAGCACCTTTTACCTATTACCGGGATCCTGCTTCTTAACTTGCTCGGATTACCGATGATCTTTACTCCCTTGCTCTTACCACACGTTAACTGGCAACTTTCACTTCTAATTGGTGTTATAATTGCTGCCGCTTTTGCTGGAATTTTAACGCTCATTAATTTTCTGGGAAATAAAATAACTTGGCAGTTAAATTATCGCAACCTTTTTAACCGCCTCAAACAAATTTGCCAAAATTTCTGGCCAGTCCTCCTAACCTTTCTTATTCTCTGGCTGATCACTCTCGGTTCGTTTGCGATCCTTTGGGGTGGTAAATTTACAATGGTTCAGTGGATGCTAACCGAACGACCAAAGATCATTACGGTAAACGTTCTTATTATTTTTGCAATTACTTTGATCCTAATGGCGATTACTAACCGTTGGTGGGTAAGCTCAGGGATAACAATTCTTTTCTACTTAGGCTGGTTAGGCGCTTCGATCCTTAAAATTGCAGCCAGAAATGAGCCAATTATCCCTACTGATATCTCAACATTAACCGCTCCTAGTGAAATGCTGGGAATGGTTAATAAGTGGGTAATTATTTTTACTTTAATTGGCGCCATCATTATTATTGCGATTTGCTGGCAACTAGAAAAGCATGTTGGCAAGTCATGCCGGTTTAACCCAATTGTCCGGATTGCAATTGCGGTTCTTTCCTGTGCCTATCTTTTTAGCTTTAGCTTTGCAAACCATAGTAATTCGATCGTCTATAAGCAGTTGCAAAACATCGACGACACTCCATACTTTTACTCTCAATTACGGGGTGCCAAAATGAACGGTACTCTTCTCCAGTTTGCCAATAACATTGATGTCCACGTAATGAACAAGCCTAAAGGATATTCGGCTGCTACGATGAAAGATTTAGCTAAACGCTACTCTAAGTTAGGAGCAAAAATCAATCAAAATCGTACCCATAATAGTGTTGGAAAACAGAATCTGGTGTTTGTCCTTAGTGAAAGCTATTCCGATCCATCCCGGGTTCCAGGAATGAAAGTCAGTGGCAACCCGATTGCCTACCTTCACCAGCTAAAAAAGCATTCAACTAGCGGATTAATGCTTAGCTCTGGGTATGGTGGCGGAACAGCTAATATGGAATACCAGGCCCTAACTGGTCTTTCGATTGCAAACTTCTCACCAACATTACCAACACCGTATTCACAGCTAGTTCCTTACCAAAAGCGAACCTTTACCATTAACAATCTGTTTAATTACAGTATTGGGATCCACCCATTTTCCGCAAACCTTTATAGTAGAAAAACGGTTTACAAAAAGTTTGGCTTTAATAAGTTCTATCACTTCGATGGTGGTGACAAAATTACCTATACTCAAAAAATTCAACGGAGTCCCCGTGTTAGTGATGATTCTGCCTATAAGGAAGTAACATTAAACCTTAAGCGTCAACCCCACGGTAAGTTTGTTCAATTAGCGACGATGCAAAACCACATGCCATATGAACCAACCTACTACGCCAAAAATAATTACCATGTTTCCGGAAAGGGCTTTAAGACGGCCGATCAAAAAGCACAAATTGAAACCTACATTCAGGGAATTCACTATACTGATCAAGCATTAAAGAAGTGGATTAATCAACTGGATAAGCTTAAACAGCCAACCACTGTTGTTTGGTACGGTGATCACCTCCCCGGAATTTATCATGGCTTACCAATGGGAAAGTATGGCACTCAGCTCCACGAAACTGATTACTTTATTTATAGTAATGCAGCCGCACGAAAAACTAACCAAAATCGGCTTACTTGGCAGCACCGGCTTGTTGGGCCAAACAATTTTGCTGCAATGGCACTTGCACAAATGGATGTTAAAGTTTCGCCCTACTACGCTCTGCTAACGAAAGTTGCTGAAGATATTCCGGCAACCTCATTACCAACCAACGGGACCGCGAAAAACAATTCAGCTCATCAAGGAGGAACCGATTTTGTTAATGCTCGTGGAAAGCACGTTAAGCTTACTCCACAGCAAAAGAAACTCTTTCACGACTATCAACTAGTTCAGTATGACTTTACTGCTGGTCACCATTACCTGCTAAAGGACTCATTCTTAAAACAAATCGCAAAATAAAGAGAAAAAGCCGTCCCAAATTTGGGGCGACTTTTTCTCTTTAATTTCCTATATCACTAAAACTATTCTTCGGCAAACTCCTTCAATGCCTTTTCAAAAGCAGCTAGCTTAGAGTTAGCTTCATCAAGTGATGGGGCACTAGTACCGATATAGAACTTCAATTTTGGTTCAGTACCTGATGGCCGAATAGCAATCCAGGTCTCGTCATCAAGAATGTAACGAAGAACATTTGATTCAGGAATTCCAAGTTCACTAACTTGGCCGTCAGCAGTTGTCTTTGTTCCCTTAGAGAAGTCTTCAGTTACCATTACCTTGTGTCCAGCGAAGTCGGTTGGTGCTTCTTCACGGAACTTCTTCATCAGGCCTTGAATCTTAGCTGGGCCATCAACGCCTGGGTACATGTTAGCAACTGTCTTTTCACGGAAGTAACCATACTTCTTGAACAATTCTTGAAGGCCATCATACAATGTCATCTTCCGGCTTCTGTAATAAGCGGCAACTTCAGCCAGTAAGGTTAATGATTGAATAGCATCCTTATCACGGACAAATGGCTTAATGAGGTAACCGTAACTTTCTTCAAAGCCGAACATGAACGTGTGGTCAGCCTTCCCCGTTTCATATTGGTGAATTTGGTCAGCAATCCACTTAAAGCCGGTTAAAACATTAATCATTTCAACACCGTAACTTTCGGCAATCTTAGCAGCAAAGTTAGTTGAAACAATTGATTTTACAGCAGCAGCATTCTTTGGCAAGGTACCTGCTTGTTTGTGGGCTTCAAGAATGTAAGCCAACATGATTGAGGCAATTTGGTTACCAGTCAGCAATTGGTATTCGCCATTTGGTTGACGAACTGCACAGCCAAGACGATCCGCATCAGGATCAGTAGCAATTAGAACATCTGCATCAATTTCTTTACCTAACTTAATGGAACGAACAAATGCTTCTGGGAATTCTGGATTAGGGTGTTCCAAACCAGGGAAATCACCATTTGGTTGTGCTTCGGTTGGTTCGATTGTGAAGTTAGTAAAGCCAGCTTGACGTAATGCTCGTTCACCAAGCATCCGACCGGTACCGCATAATGGCGTAAAGACAAACTTCATGTCCTTACCATATTCCTTTGCCAAATCCGGATTAACGGTAACGCTCTTTGCATCGGCCAAGTATGCAGCATCCACATCTTCACCAATAATTGTTTCCGTTCCGTTGTCCAATAATTCTTGTTCATCAGCTAATTTGATGCCAAAAATATCGGTAATCTTCCGGATATAGCCAGTCATCATGTCAGATTCCTTTGGTGGCATTTGACCACCATCTTCACCATAAATTTTGTAGCCATTGTATTCTTTAGGATTGTGACTAGCCGTAATCATGATCCCAGCATAAGTATGTAAATGACGAACAGCAAATGACAATTCTGGTGTTGGCCGTAAATTATCGTAAATGTAAACTTTAATTCCGTGAGCACCTAGTACTCGTGCTGAATCGTGAGCAAACTGGCGTGAATTATGACGAGAATCATAGCTAATTGCAACCCCACGCTTCTTGATTTCATCCCCCAAGGAATCCATCAACGTTGCCAAACCTTCAGTTGCTTGACGAACGGTATAAACATTCATCCGGTTAATTCCAGGGCCCATCAATCCCCGCATCCCGGCAGTACCGAAAGACATTGGTGCGTAAAATGCATCTTCAATTTCCTTATCATCATGCATTGCAGCTAATTCTTTCTTTAATTTTGGTTCAAGATCAGTCCGGTCTTTCCAAACTTGGTAAGTATCTTTCCAGCTCATCAAAATTGCTCCTTTGTTTCTCATAATCTGCTATCAGTATAACTCATTATCAGGCAGCTGTGTTCGTTTACTTCATTGTTTTACTAAAGTTTTACTCCACCTAATCGATCGTCCGAATCCAGTCTGCCATCTTTTTTACTTGATCATCAGCAAAGACTAAGTACTGGTCGTTTCCGGCCATACTCATCGTATTATTAAATGCAAGAACCGGTTTCCCGCTTTCAAGAAACTGTCTAATTACTTTGGTGTCCTTCATCCCCTGATTAACATCAAGATAGGCTTTCGCACAATTAAGACGATCTGCCATTACCTGTGGAAGGATTCCCTGATATAAACGAACATTAGGGTACTTTAAGAGTGACACTAGCTTAGGTCCCATTGAAGTTCGCGCAGCAATTTCAAATTGGTAATCTGATAAAGTAGTCACCAGTTCGGTCAAATGGCTAAAGTCTTGGCTATTCGTTAAGCAAAATAGTGGACCACGGAGTTTTGACCATCGTGGCTTATTTGTCCCTAAAGTAACGTGATCAATAATATCCCGAATACTCATCCCGTTATAGTACCACCACAATTCACGGTAGCGAACTGTCGAGAGTAAATTCCAAGGCTTGTCGTCAGAATCGAAGTGAATAATTGCCGGATCGCTGATTCGCGCTAGTTCACTAATTATACGGTCAATGTGATGATAGACCGCATAGCCTTCTACCCCAACTTCATAATTATAGGTGCGGGGCAAAAATTTAGCCTGGTGGTAAAAGAAGTTACTCAAAACTGATTGATCAGCATTCTTTAATCCAGGTTGTTTGCTAGCAGGTAATAATTGATCAACAATTTTCGGGTGCTGATTAATTACCGGATTATTAAAATACACCACTCCAGCATTAATTTCACTGTCTGGAGAATTAAGATCCTTAACCGCAGCTAATGGTTCAGAGAAATCAAGATTAAGTAAAGCCGTTATTGAATGGTTAATAATTACATCACTATCTAAGTACAGCACCTTTTCTTCCGGCAAAAGCCTTGGCAACAATAACTTATTAAACGTCATCGTGTTTAAACGATTACTAAATGAAATTTGGCTATCACCGAAACCCGACTGATCCACTTTCAAGTCAATTATATTATCGCCAATTGAACTCAATTGCTGATTAACATTTTTAAACCACTCCTGAGGAATATCAGGATTCAAAATATAAATTTTCAAACCGTTATTATGGTAAAGAAGTGATTTCAAACTAGTAAATAATTTATCAAGATACGCATAGTTACATTGCATTGCGATTACTGGTGCTGACATCTTAGTGCTCCTCCTTTTATTCAACATAACTATACCCTTTTAGCTTTAAAAAGAAAATAAAAAAGAGGGGTGACATAAGTCTTACTCGGCTTCTGCCACGTTCCCCCCGTGATTAACTTATTTACTTTTCTAATGATTGAATATATTGGTAGACCTGTTGTCCAGCAATTGAACCATCACCAACAGCTGTTGCGATCTGCCGTAATGGTGTTTCACGAACATCACCAACAGCAAAGATCCCGGGAACCGCTGTCTTCATTGTGTTATCAGTTTTAACCCAGCCAGCATCGTCAAGAATGCCTAATGATGCAAACTGCTTTGTCATCGGCACGTTACCAACATAAATAAAGATTCCGTCTGCATCCATAGTACCATCTTCACCAGTTTGGTTGTTGTGAGTTTTGACACCGGTAACCTTTGTATCATTACCGACAATCTCAGTTACACTAGTATTAAAGATAAACTTCATCTTATCGTTTTTCATTGCTTCGTCCTGGAGCATTGGTTGTGCGCGAAGTTTATCGCTACGGACTAAAACCGTTACTTGGGATGCTAAATTAGCAAGGTACATTCCCTCTTCAACAGCAGAATCACCACCGCCGACAACGATCAGTGGCTTATCCTTAAAGAATGCACCATCACAAACAGCACAATATGAAACACCACGACCGCTAAATTCTTCTTCACCAGGAACTCCTAAGTGACGCTGCTCAGATCCCGTTGCAATTACAATTGCCTTAGCAACAAATTGCTCATCCATATCAGTGGAAACCGTTTTAGTCCCATCAGCATTTACTTCAACGTTAGTCACAGTTCCATAGGCATATTCAGCACCAAATTGAATCGAACCATCGTACATCTGTTGAGCAAGCTCTGGTCCTTTAATACTCTTAAAACCAGTATAGTTTTCGATCGTTGCCGTATTATTCAAATTACCGCCATAAATTCCCCGATCGAGCATTAAGACGGATAAGTTAGCCCGGGAAGCATACATTGCTGCAGTCATTCCACCGGGACCAGCACCGATTACTACTACGTCATAACGGTCCTTGTTAGCCATTTTAAAGCTCCTCCTTAATCCACAATTTAATTATTATTCATAATAACTTGTTTCACTGTTATTGTCTATCATTATGCTTACTTTTTATAAGTAGTAAGGCGTGCTTTAAGCAAAAAAAGATACTTAAATCCAATTACCGGAATTTAAGCATCCTTTCTACTGCAGCCGTGACTAAAGACGTTCACCTGCTACTATGTCTTACAGGCTCTTTTAAACCTGCTCACGTTCTACTTTTTCTTATCCTCAGCCTCGAATTTGGTGCCGAGTTCTTTGATGTATTGACGAAGTTCATCCTTAACTTGTGGGTGCTTCAGACCATATTCGATGTTAGTCTTAACCCAGCCGAACTTGTTACCAACATCATAACGGTCACCCATGTATTCACGAGCGAAGACCCGTTGAGTTTGGTTAAGGGTATCAATTGCATCAGTTAATTGAATTTCGCCACCCTTACCAGGCTTAGTCTTTGCTAAAACATCAAAGATTTCTGGGGTAAAGACATACCGACCAATGATTGCTAGGTCACTTGGCGCCTTCTTTGGATCTGGCTTTTCAACAAAGCTAGTAACGTTAAAGAGGCCTGGTGTAACTTCCTTGCTTGGATTAATAACACCATATTTAGCAGTATCTTCATGTGGTACCCGCATAACAGCAAGGGTTGATGCGCCAGTTTGTTCATAACTTTCGATCAATTGCTTAGTTAATGGTTCACCATCATTGTTAATGTTGTTCAAGTCATCACCTAACATTACAACAAATGGTTCATCACCAATAAAATCACGAGCTGTTAAGACAGCATCCCCAAGGCCACGTGGGTGTGATTGACGAATGAAGTAAATGTTAATGTCAGTTGTTTCTTCAACTAACTTCAACATTTCATTCTTGTGCTTAGCCCGTAAATTATCTTCAAGTTCTGGGTTAGAATCAAAGTGATCTTCAATTGAGCGCTTGTTCTTGCCATCAACAACAACAATATCTTCAATCCCAGACTTCCGAGCTTCCTCAACAATAAATTGAATCGTTGGCTTATCAACGATTGGTAGCATTTCCTTTGCTAAAGCTTTTGTTGCTGGAAGAAAACGAGTCCCCAAACCAGCAGCAGGAATAATTGCTTTACGTACGCGTTTCATAATAATAAACCCTTTCCATGAGATTATTTTAATTCTCAATCTCTACTGTATGCATTTTACCATACTTATTCAATTTCTGAAGTAAGATCTCGGCTCATCAGCTGGGAAATTGCGTTTTTAATGTCCTCGCCCTCATACAGAACCCGGTATAGGGCATCAGTAATTGGCATCTTAACCTGACGCTTGAGACTTAGTTCGTGAGCCGCTTTGGTAGTATATACCCCTTCAATTACCATTCCCATATGTTCAATTACATCATCAAGCTTTCTCCCCTGACCTAATTGATAACCTGCACGCCAGTTTCGAGAATTCTTACTGGTTGCGGTAACGACAAGGTCACCAACACCAGAAAGGCCAATAAAGGTCATCGGATTAGCACCAAACGCTACACCAAGACGCCGAATTTCAGCAAGTCCCCGAGTAATTAATGCAGCACGAGCATTGTCATGGTAACCGAGCCCTTGAAGTGCCCCTGCACCAATTGCAATGATGTTTTTCAGGGCAGCACCGAATTCTGCACCAATGACGTCATTGTTCGTGTAAACCCGGAAATAATTGTTGCTGAAAAGCTTCTGAATTTTATCCGCATCATTGATGTTAGCACATGCAGCGGTTACAGCAGTCATATCCTTAATTGCAACATCTTCGGCATGACTAGGACCAGACAGAACAACGATGTCTCGCCGATTTTCTTCATTTATTTCTTCCATCAGCATTTCAGAAGGGCGCTTATAAGTATTTTGTTCCAACCCCTTAGTAGCATGAACAATTAATGGCCGTTGATTGTTCTGTTCCAGAATTTTATTAAGTTGGCCCGCTACCTGGCGAAGTCCCTTAGTTGGAATAACAATTAAAACAACTTGGGCCCCTTTAACGGCTTCTGCCATGTCAGTAGTTGCCACTAGCTTGTCTGAATAAACAAGATCCTTCATGTAATGAGGATTTACGTGTTCATTATTTAATTGGTCAACCTGTTCTTGATTACGCGACCACAGCTTAACGTCATGACCGTTTTCAACCAACATATTTGCCAATGTACTTCCCCACGAACCTGCTCCTAAAACTGCAATTTGTTCAGCCATAATTATTCTCCTTTAACAAATTAAACTTATTGATTTACATACCACGGAAGATTTGTCCGTTGCCTTCTGACGATTAAGGTAATTAGTGCCCCAACAAAAAAGATCAATGATAATATCTGTGACACTCGCAGCGTATTACCAATCATTAAACTATCTGTCCGCATCCCTTCAATAAAGAAGCGGCCCACGGAATACCACATAACATAGGTCAAGAAAACTTCACCCCGCTTAAATAGGTGGTGACGGTGACGCAAAAGCATTAATAAAGCAAAGCCAACAAGATCCCATAGCGACTCATATAAGAAAGTCGGTATGCGATAATGATTTCCAATATCCATTTGGTTAATAATCCACATTGGTAGATGCTGACTAATCAATGCTGCACGGCTAGTAATTGCCCCGAATGCTTCTTGATTCATGAAGTTTCCCCAGCGGCCAATTCCCTGCGCCATAATTAACGTTGGCGAAATAACATCCATCATTGTCCACATCGAAATTTGCCGGACACGACAGAAAAAGTATAGTGTGAGGATTCCACCAAGAATCGCTCCATAGATTGCAATTCCACCATCCCAAATTGCAATAATTTCTGCAGGATGATGTGAATAGTAACCCCACTGAAAAATAACATAATAGAACCGCGCGCAAATAACCGCAATCGGTAGCGCCCATAAAAGGTAATCATAGAAGTAATCTTCATTGATGCCTCGTCGTCGGCCCTCACGCACTGAAAGGATCAATGCGAGAACAACACTAGTCGCAATAATAATTCCGTACCAGTGAACTTGAATTGGTCCAAGATTGAAGGCAATTGGATTAAATGCCAGAAGCGGTAAGCTTAAATTAATCATTACTTTACTTTTCCTTTGTATCCCGTGCAGAATTTTGCTTAATTAACCGGTTCAAATTATCATCGAAGGTCTTGGTAGCATCATACCCCATTGTTTCTGCCCGGTAGTTCATTGCAGCAGATTCAATGATAATTGCCAAATTCCGCCCAGTCTTAACGGGGACAGAAACTTTAGGAACAATTACACCTTGAATTGTCTGCTTATCACCCCGATCACCTAACCGGTCAAACTGAACATCTGGAGTCCACGTTTCCAAGTGAACGATTAGGTTAATGACATCACTTGGCATAATTGCTCCGGTTCCGTAAAGAGTAGAAACATCAATAATTCCGATACCCCGAATTTCCATAAGGTGCTTTAAAATTGCTGGTGCCTTACCAACAAGGGTCTGTTCATCTCGAGCATATACTTCAACCCGGTCATCAGCTACTAGACGGTGACCCCGACGAACTAATTCAAGAGCAGTTTCACTCTTCCCGACTCCAGAATCACCAGTAATTAAGACCCCAACACCATTAATATCGACAAGAACACCGTGTAAAGACTGGCGCGGTGCTAGTCGACCAAGAAGGTAGGAAGTCATGTTACTTAAAATTTGTGATGACGTTAAGTGGGTTCCTAAAATTGGAATTTTGGCATTCTTAGCTGCAACTTGCAGTTCTGCAGGAATTGGTAAGTTAGTTGAAATAACAAAGCACGGTGTTTGGGGAGCACACATTTTTGTTAAATACTTCTCCCGTTTTTCGTGAGTTAGATCCTTGGCAAAGGACGTTTCAGTAATCCCTAATAATTGAATCCGCATTGCTGGATAGTGTTTAAAATAACCAGCAAATTCAAGGGCCGGCCGCGAAATATCACTAGTAGTAATTGGTCGTTGAAGATATTCTTCACCCTGTAAAACTTTTAATCGAACATTATCAACAAGTTCTTTAACGGTAATATGATCTGCCACTATTTCCACTCCTTCACTAATTATTAATGTGATCGGAAATAATCACATTGCAAATCGACATAACAATTGCAATCAACATTGCTGAGCCAAAGGATGAGAAGTGAAAATAAAATGATCCGACAAAAGATGATGTTAATTGTAGCATCAAAGCATTAATCACAATACTAAACAATCCTAAGGTAAGCACATTAATGGGCAACGATAGTATTAATAAAATTGGTTTTACTAATACATTCAACACTGCTAAAACAGCACTTGCTAACAGGGCAGTTCCCACACTATTGACATAGAACATTCCAGTCCGCGAAAAGAGACCGGCTAATGCAATAAAGAGAATTGTATCTATTATTACACGCTTAATAAATTCCATCTACGACCGTCCATTCTTCTTTATATCTTTCTCTTCAACATCAGTTAATTGCCGTCTTTCTTGTGAATCCCGTGTCTTTTGCGGGGTCGACGTCAAATCGGCAAACGTCTTAAAGAGACCGGCAATTCCGGGATGTGCTGGATCGGGCGGGATAATTGCCAATAAAACAATGTAAACAATAACCCCGGGAACAATCCCGGTAATTGCAGTAAATAGGATATAGGCAATCCGCAAGTAAAGTGGCTTAGTATTGAAATACTTAGCAAACCCGCTAAGGACTCCAGCTAGCCAACGATCATCGTAGGATCGGGTTAACTTTTTTGACATAATTCATCCCTCCTAATAGCTTAATCTTACTGTGTTTTTCCGGTAACTGCAATTAGATTTACTGTGGATTCTTCTGGCTTAATTTCCATTGGAGATAGGCATTAATAAACGGATCCAAATCACCATCCATAACTGCTTGCCCATTATGCGTCTCATGACCACTCCGGTTATCCTTAACTAAAGTATAAGGATGGAAAACATAGGAGCGAATCTGGGAACCCCAGCCAATTTCAAGCTGTTCACCTTCAATTTCAGCCCGCTTCTTTGCCTTCTTTTCTTCCTCTAATTCATACAGTTTCGATTTCAACATGTTCATTGCGGTTACCCGGTTTTGCAACTGCGATCGTTCTGCTTGAGAAGAAGTAACAATCCCAGTAGGAATGTGAGTAATCCGCACTGCTGATTCCGTCTTATTAATATGCTGACCACCAGCCCCGCTTGAACGGAAAGTATCAACCCGAAGATCGGAAGGATCAATGTCAATATTTACACTTTCATCAAGTTCAGGCATTACATCCACTGAGGCAAACGATGTATGTCGCCGGCCTGCCGCATCAAATGGTGAAATCCGGACAAGGCGGTGAACCCCTTTCTCACTTCTTAAGTAACCAAACGCATTGTGTCCCTTAATTAATAAGGTAACACTTTTAATTCCGGCTTCTTCTCCTGCTTCATAGCTTGCAGTTTCAACATTAAAGCCATGTTGTTCACCCCAACGAACGTACATCCGAAGCAACATTGCTCCCCAGTCCTGAGCTTCTGTTCCTCCAGCTCCCGGATGAATTTCCAAAATTGCGTTTTTAGCATCATACTCGCCATCAAGCAACTGATTTAACCGATACTGCTCTAGCTCTTTTTGTGTTTCACCAAACGACTTTTCAAATTCACTCTGTAGCTCATCATCAGGTTCCAGTTCCAATAACTCGATTGACGTTTGCAAATTACCGATATTATCCCGGAGCTTTACAAAAGTATCGCGCTTATCCTTTAATTCATTATTTGCATTAATTACTTTTTGTGCTGCAACATTATCGTCCCAAAAACCAGGTTCAGCCATTTTTTGTTCATTTTCTGCAATACTTTCATCTAAAGCATCAAGGTCAAAGAGACCTCCCGAAGCGGGCAACATCTTGTTGCATTGCTTCTACTTTTTTCTTTGCTTCACTAAGTTCCAAAATGGTTCCTCCAATATTTAATTTAAACCAAAACGGTAACAGGTACCGCTTTGGGGCCACCTGCTACCGTACCTTGATAGTTATCAATATTTAATTATCAATTAGCGGGTAACGTTTTGCCGAATTTGTGACTTCATAAAGAGTCGGGTAGTTTCGTATTCGATATCCGCAATCATTTGTTCAAACATATGGTAACCAGCAGTTTGATATTCAACTAATGGATTCAACTGACCATAACCACGAAGACCGACAGATTGACGGAACTGATCCATCACATCAATATGATCTGTCCAGTGTGAGTCAACAACCCGCAAGAGAACAACTTTTTCAAATTCAAGCATTTGAGCTGGATCATAAAGCTGCTTCTGCTTGTCCTTGTAGATCTGCTTAGCGTATCCCATTAAGAAATCAACCATCTGTCGTGGCGACTTATCTGCCAAGTCGGCAACGGTAACTGTATCCGGCTTAACAATGACTTCTTCCGCAAAATCAATAATTCCTTTAAGATCCCAATCCTTGCGATCACCTAAAGTATGTTGTTCAACTTCTCGTTGGATTGTCCGCTTAAAGATAGGCATCAGGACCCACTTTAATGATTTATCTTCTGTGATGATTTCCTGACGTTCTTTATAGATGATTTCCCGTTGTTCACGCATTACATCATCATATTGAAGAACGTTCTTCCGGGAGTCATAGTTATTCCCTTCAACCCGTTTTTGAGCTGACTCAACTTGGTGAGTTAAGAACCGACTCTTAATTACCGCATCATCATCGTCAACTTTCATCCGTTCCAGGAAGGCTTTGATCCGGTCACCACCGAATCGCTTCATTAAGTCGTCCTCAAGGGAAAGGTAGAATTGGGAAAGGCCTGGATCACCCTGTCGACCAGAACGTCCCCGAAGCTGGTTATCAATCCGTCGTGATTCATGTCGTTCGGTACCAATAACTGCGAGTCCGCCTAATTCACGGACACCAGGGCCAAGCTTAATGTCGGTCCCCCGTCCAGCCATGTTCGTTGCGATCGTAACCGCGCCTCGCTGACCAGCATTTTTAATGATATCAGCTTCCTTTGCGTGGTTCTTCGCGTTCAAAACAACATGTGGAATATGTTCTTGATCCAGCAAGTGAGAAAGATATTCTGAAGTTTCAACGGCAACGGTACCAACTAGGATTGGCTGTCCCTTTTCGTGGAGACTCTTGATCCGCTTAACTACCGCAGCAAACTTACTCTGCAATGTAGGGTAAAGCAAGTCTGGTTCGTCTTTCCGTTGAACTGGCTTGTTAGTTGGGATGGTGATTGTTTCCATGTTATAAATCTCACGGAATTCTTCTTGCTCGGTCTTAGCAGTACCAGTCATCCCCGCAAGCTTGTTGTACATCCGGAACAAGTTCTGGTAAGTAATGTTAGCCATGGTCTTGTTCTCTTCCTGAATTTGAACGCCTTCCTTAGCTTCAATTGCTTGGTGAAGACCATCAGAGAACCGCCGTCCCTGCATTACCCGTCCGGTAAATGAATCAACAATCAAAACTTCACCATCAGAAACCACGTAATCCTTATCCCGAAGCATAATGTAATTAGCACGTAATGCCTGATCCAAATGGTGGGTCAATGCAGTATTTTCTGGATCATACAGGTTCTTCAAGTTAAAGTACTTTTCAGCCTTTTGAATTCCTTCATCAGTTAAGGCAACCGTCTTTGATTCAAGATCGACCTTGTAATCAACCTCGTTCTTTAACGTTTTAACGAACCGATCAGTTTGCTTATAAAGCTTTGATGTTCCTGTTCCCGGACCGGAAATAATCAATGGGGTCCGCGCTTCATCAATCAAAATTGAATCCACCTCATCAACAAGGGCATAGTTTAGTCCCCGTTGTACCTGGTCTTCTTTATAAACGGCCATGTTATCACGAAGATAGTCGAATCCAATCTCACTGTTGGTGGAATACATAATGTCTGCCTTATATGCTTCACGCTTTTGGTCAGGAGACATCTCGGAATTATTGATACCAACACTGCAGCCTAACCAATTATAAAGCTGCCCCATTTCAGTAGCATCACGTTTTGATAAGTATTCGTTAACCGTAATAACGTGAACACCCTTACCACTGATTGCGTTTAAGTAAACAGGCATGGTAGCGGTCAAGGTTTTACCTTCACCAGTCTTCATTTCGGCAATATTACCTTCATGAAGAACGATTCCCCCCATAATTTGAACATGGAATGGGTAAAGCCCTAAGACCCGTTTTGCCCCCTCACGAGCTACCGCAAAGGCTTCCGGTAACATGTGGTCTAAATCTTCACCTTTTTTATAGCGCGCACGAAATTCATCAGTCTTAGCTTTTAATTCATCATCTGATAGTGCCGCCATTGGCTTAGCATATTTTTCAACTTTATTAGCGATCTTATTAATCCGCCGCAGTTCACGACGATCGCTTTCAATCCATTTTTTTAGAATGTTAGCCATAAAAGCGTCCTTCCTAATTAACGTTTTTAAATTTTAACTTGAGATTTAGCAGCTACTCAAGCCAATTTTAATTTATATTCTAACCTTAATATTCTAACACGTTTCGGATTAGAGTGCGAGCCAGTAGCGTATGAAGCTGTAAAAAGCGTCTAGGTAATACGATGCTGCTTGAAACACCAACTAAAATCATAACCACCCGTGAAACGGGTGGTTTGCTCTTCGGCTAAAAGCCGATAAGATAAGCCAGCGTCTCAAGGCGCTGGCTTTTCCTTCGTCCAAGCCAAAATGCTCTGACTACTTCGCTACTGCTTTAAGCAGTGTTCGTATTACTTCACCTTACCCTTAAAATGGTCGGAGTATTCAACAGTGGTTAACTTATCTACCACCATATCATGTTTTTCTTGGTCTCGGATATATTTCTTAATGGTGGATTCGTTCAATCCCACTGTACTGACATAATATCCTTCTGCCCAAAATGACGATTACCAAATTTATATTTTAAATTAGCATGATGATCAAACATCATCAAAGCGCTTTTGCCTTTTAAATATCCCATGAATTGCGAAACGCTTAGCTTCGGTGGAATACTTACTAACAAATGTACATGGTCAGGCATTAAGTGACCTTCAACAATCCTTACACCTTTATACTGACATAATAATTTGATGTAATCGCGTAAGTCTTTCCGATATTGATTGTAAATTATTTTCCGTCTATACTTTGGAATGAATACGATGTGATACTTACATAACCACTTCGTATGGGCTAAGCTATTTAGTTTATTAGCCATATTTATAAAACCTCTTTTCCCTTATTTGATTTTGGCTTGAACACCTACATCTTAAGGCAAAAGAGGTCTTTATTTATATAATTTTTATCCCCCCACCCGCAAAGCAGGTGGTTTTTTGTTTCGCACACTCGCTACGCTCCCGTGCTCAACTAGGTCTAAAGACATTAATAAAAAAGACTGGTTTTTTCACCAGTCTCACTTATATTTGATTATTCAGCTTCAATCAAACCATAACGGCCATCTTTACGACGGTAAACAATGCTGGTTCCGTCGGTTTCAGCATCTTGGAAAACAAAGAAGTCATGTCCAAGCATGTCCATTTGGAGAACAGCTTCTTCTGGATCCATTGGTTTGAGTGAGATTTGCTTTGTCCGCACAATCTTTAAGTCATCTTGACTTTCAGCATCGTCATCGGTTGGGACAAATTCTAAGCTCTTGAAGCCCTTTTCACGTGACTTCCGGTTAACCTTAGTCTTGTACTTCCGAATTTGCCGTTCAAGCTTATCGGTAACGAGGTCAACACTACCGTACATGTCATTAGAAGTTTCTTCGGCCCGTAATGTAAGGTATGGTAACGGAATAGTAACTTCTACCTTGTAAGTACGGTTAGGATAAACTTTTAAGTTCACATGGGCAGTTGCTTCTACGTTGTCTTCGAAGAACTTTTGTAACTTATTAATCCGCTTTACCACATAATCACGAATTGAATCAGTTACTTCGATATTTTCACCACGAATATTGAACTTTAACATAGTAATTTCTCCTTTCAGTTCAAGCAATTTGCTTGATCTGGTATCAGAAGGACCACTCTTCTCATATCCTTAATTATATTATAGTGTAGTTAATACTATTTAACAAATAGATCAGGGGAATATTTAGATTTTTTTAACGAGCAAGCGAAAGGCTTTGTACGCGTTTACAGCCATTCTGATAGCAAAGTTCTGCAGCATGATATAAGGTTCGTCCGGTGGTGTAAATATCATCAACTAAGAGAACCTTCCGCCCGCGCAAGTTAATATCTTTATCAAGAAAGAACGGCTGCTTAGTTTTGAGCCGCGATTGACGGTCTTTCTTTGATTGGGCTACTTTTTGCTTTTCACGATGTTTTATCAATTCCGTATACTGAACGTTTTCTATCAATCCCGTCACCTGATTAAAGCCTCGTGTTCTCATAGTATGATTAGTAACGGGAATCGGAACTAAAAAGTCATAATCCATTTGGTTAATTACTTTTTGTAGTGATTGTTGAAAAACTGCCCGCAAATGATACTGCCCTTGGAATTTATACTGTTGCATGAACTCTCTCATTGCCTGGTTATAATGGAAAATCGGGTAGTGGCTTAAATGCCACCCATATTGTTGTTGCCACCTTCGACAATCACCACATAAATTCCCATCATTCTCACGCCCGCAGCCTTGACAAGCATCCTTATCAGAATAACGATTAAATTTTTGAAAGCAATCATCGCAAACTACCTGTTCTCTGATTGGCCCAGGAAAAATGATCTCACTAATCGTTAATTTTTTTGTTAATGAATGGTTACAAAGCAAGCAATTAGCCATGAAGCAACCGCCGACCTTTCCGATTCATATAAGCAATTTGTCGCTGAGCTTCCCGGACTTGGCGACTATATGACTGAATCCAGAACATCACTTTGCCGGTAGGGCGACTAGCCGAACGTCCTGCCCGTCCCGCAATTTGAACTAGCGCCGACGATGAAAAGACCTGATCATCAGCACCAAGAACAAAAACGTCAATTTCCGGGAAAGTAACCCCACGTTCTAAAATTGAGGTAGTAATTAAGAATTCATACTTTCCTTCTCGCATTTGCTGAACCTTTTCAAGTCGCTTAGGATCTGCAGCATGAACGGTAGTAAATTTCTTATCAGTTAAGATTTTTTGCAAGCATAAAAAAGTTGGTTGGAGATCTGAAACATGGGGAACAAATAGGAGGCAGCAATGATTGACCAGCGTCTTTTTCAATTCATTCAAGAGTCTGTTAGGGAGTCTTCTTCGTTGCAACTGTTTTCGCCAATCAAATGTTAGAAAGAGTTTAATTTGGGGAAGAAGGTTCCCGTGATACCGGAGCGGAAGATAACTAACCATTAATTTTTTCTTGTTAATTTGACTGACTAGTTCTTTCCCGGGAGTCGCGGTCATGAACAATATACCGCCATTTTCTTTAACGGCCTGTTTAGTAGCAAAAAGCAATGCCGAATTAGCAGCATACGGGAAGGAATCAACCTCGTCAATAATTAAATTATCAAAGGCATGGTAAAAGCGTAACAACTGGTGAGTCGTGCAAATTGTCAGCTGACGATACTTATATTCCTGTGGCGCTCTCCCATGAAGAAGTGCAATTGGAAAATCAGCAAAAGCAGCTTGGAGTCTAGGATATAGTTCCAGACAAACATCAACCCGTGGTGACGCAATTGCTACCCGCTCACCCCGTTTCAACGCGGCAGCAACTCCTGCAAAAATCATTTCCGTCTTTCCTGCACCAGTAACTGCCCATAACAATTGGTGACAATGCTGATCCATTCGCTCTTTCACCATTGTCGACACCCTAGTTTGTAATGATGAAAGTTGCCCCATCCACGTTAAAATGCGATCAGGAATTTCAAATTGATTTGGTTCTGGAACATGGTAAAATTTATCAAGAGTTGAAACCCGTCCTAATGTAACGCATTGTGGGCAATAGTATTGCCGATTAGGCATTTCAGTAACGCCCTTATTTGTTACCGTTCCACAGCGCAAACAGGTAATCGTCTTTTCTCCTACCTTCAATGTTGGTAAAGTCTGAATTTGCTGACTTTCAATTGGTAATCGATCTATTTGAGGGCATAGTACTCGCCGCCCATATAATTCACTAATATCCATTCTGGTCCCTCCCATTAAGTTAATACGGAAAAAGATCAGGAATTCATCAAAGGAGTAATAATTAATGTCAGAACCATTTCTCACTATCGCTAAAAACACTAGCAACGAGATGGTCATCAAAAAATCTCGTTTCATATGTTCAATTGCCCGGGTAACCTCTGATGAAGCAGCCCAACAATTTATTAACCAAATTAGTACCGAAAACAGAAAGGCAACTCACAACTGCTATGCCTACATGGTCGGCGATCGTGACCAAATTCAACGAGAAAGCGACAACGGTGAGCCGAGTGGTACAGCCGGAGTACCAATTTTAGAATCACTTCAGTTAGCTAAGCTCCATAATGTAGTTGCCGTTGTTACCCGTTATTTTGGCGGAATCAAGCTAGGTGCTGGGGGACTTATTCGTGCCTATAGCAACTCCACTACCAATGCAATCCACAAAGCAGGACTAGTTCAACTGGTTACTCAAGCTATTCTTGAAATCACCGTTAGTTATGCACAACATGATTCACTTCTCCACTATCTAAAAGAATACAAGATCGAGGTTGCTGATGAGCAATTTAGTGCTACTGTGCAAACAAACGTCTATGTTGATGAGGATAAAGTTGATACTTTTACTAAGTTACTAATCGATCGCTTTAACGATCAATTAACGATCAAAAAAGGAACCTCGCGCGAACACGAGATTCCATATCTTACTGACTAGTTTAATACTGCTTCAATTACGTTAAGAATAACGATAAGCAGCAATAAAATAATAACCCATGTGGTGACCACCTTTGTTTTGTGATCACCACTTTTTAATTTTGACCAATTAAAGCCAATATAGGAAACAATTAGGAGAAATGTCCCTAGTATCCCGATCAAATCAGAGTGAAAGCCAAACCGATCAAGACTGTAGCCGCCCATTAAGAACAGGCCACTAGCAAACAGCAAGCCCAAGACAATATTTCTTTTTCTCACGTTATCCACCCCGCAAATAATTTCCCGGGAAATTTCAAGCTAACTTTTGTATAACATTGAAAACTGCCCTGAACTTCATTAGTATTCATTACTCATGTAAATGATAATTGTAGCTTGCAACAACAATGTTCTGACGCGAATTAAGAACCGTCCGTAGCCGAACACTCGTCTGGTTATGGAGGGCAAGCTGCCATGGGTGCTTAGGGATAAATTGCGGAACTAAGACAGTGGTTGAATAGTTACGAGCAGCTGCTCTTTTAGCAATTACGTCCACAAACCGCAAAGTTGGCTTAGCAATAGACCGATACGACGAATGAATATCGACAAAACGAACATCTGGAAATTCAGCCTTAAATTCATTAGCTGTCTTGTGCTCTTTGCCCGGATTTTCATCAAACGAAACGTGCATTGCGATCACGTAATCACCAATGGAACGCGCATAGTTAATTGCTCCCCGAGTAACTCGCGTAACGTTCCCAACTAGAACAATGACGGTTGCGCCATCATAGTCATGTAACTGCACCTTTGTCTTTTCGGCAACCCGCAATTGCTTGGCAACCTTAATGTAGTGACGGTGAATTGCATGAAACATGTAAAGCAATAACGGCATGATAATTAGGTACGGCCAAACATTGCCAAAGTGCTGCCAGAATAATGCAAGAACTAACGCAAGCGAAATCAGTGCACCAACAAGGTTAATAAATGCTTTCCCTAACCAGAAGCCTTCACGTTCACGGAACCAGTGAATAATCATCCCGGATTGAGACAGTGTGAACGGAACAAAGACCCCAACGGCATAAAGCGGAATTAACATGTTGGTTTGTCCATGGAAGATCAAAATCAGGATAATTGCGCCAACTGCTAACGAGATAATCCCGTTAGAATAGCCTAAGCGATCCCCACGATCCATGAATGCGTGAGGCATGTACTTGTCTTTAGCCATGTTAAAAGCAAGAATTGGGAAAGCAGAAAACCCAGTATTAGCAGCAACAGCAAGGATCATTGCCGTTGATAATTGAAGAAGGTAAAAGCCAATCCCATGGCCGCCAAATACAGCAAAACCAATTTGCGAAAGCACGGTAGTCCGTTTATTAGGGACAATTCCAAAGTAAAAACCGTAGAAGATAATGGCAATGAAGAAGATTGCCAGGATCGTACTCATAATTGCCAGAGTAACCGAAGCGTTCTTTTCCTTTGGCTTATTAAAGTTTGGTACAGCATTACTTACCGCTTCAACCCCAGTTAATGAAGATGACCCAGCAGAGAATGCACGAACAAACAGTACAAATGTCATCCCCGTAACTGGAGTTCCATAATCAGCAGGTGCTTGATAATGAACTTGTCCCGTGATGATATTGTAAGCACCCCAAAGGATCATTACAGAAATCATAATTACGAAAAAGTAAACCGGAATTGTCAGGAAATTAGCACTCTCACTCATTCCCCGCAGGTTCATGAACATAATTAATAGAACAATAACGATTGCAATTGGAACAGAGAACCGGTAAAGTGCCGGGATTGCAGAAGTAATCGCTTCTACTCCTGATGTTGTAGAAACCGCTACGGTTAACATATAGTCAACTAACAGCGATCCCCCGGCAAACAATCCACCATTGCTTCCCCAATTTCGGGTAGCAACAACATAGGCACCACCACCGCTTGGGTACGCACGAATGATTTGCTGATACGAAAGAGTAATTGCTAGCAACAGCAATAATACGATTGCGGCAATCGGAATCGAATACCACATTGCCATCGCAGACAAGGTTACTAAAACCGTAGTAATCTGCTCTGGACCATAAGCGACTGACGAAATTGCGTCGGATGACAGCATCGCTAATGCTTTAAATTTAGTTAGGTGAGTTTGCCCCTCATCTAAAGTTTTCAAAGGTTTCCCAATTAAAACTCGTTTAATATAACGCCACATACTATCCTCCCAATATTCATGGAATGTAATCGTTTAATCGATTTCGGATAACTGAACAATAATACAATTATTTTAACTTCTTTGCAATTGCTAAGACAAGACGTAATTACTATTAACCGTCCATTTTTATTTAAGTCGCTCATTAACTTTCTTGGCTGCCGGGTCGACTTTAGTCATTCGACTGTTAACTGCCCAAGCATAAAAGAATAAGGAAACTAAAATAATCACAATGAAATCAAATGGGTACGGGATCCAGTTTTGACCACCGAAGCCCTCACTCCCTGCATAAGAAATTAAGGAGATAAAAATCATATAACAAATTAACCATGCGGCACTTCTCAGCTGCTGACGCCAATTTGTCTTTTGATAGCGCCATTCATAGTAAAGATAAATCGGTAGACCAAGTGCAATCACAAAAATTACCTGAATCGTTGTTGGCCACATTGTCCAATAAATTGCCAACCCCGTTACCACAAACGCGAATGGTGCCAGCCACTTCATATAGTTAGGTGCAAACGGCCGTTTTAATTCTGGTGCCATTTTTCGTAAAGAAATAACCGTTACCGGCCCAGTTAAGTAGGCAATCAGAGTTGAGCCAGTGATAACCGTTGCTAACAAGCTCCAGTTCCGGAAGACGTTTACCAAAATCGTGGCTAAAATCAAGTCAGCAACCATCGCAAATCGTGGGATCATATAACGACGCTCCAACCGGCCAAGCCATTTTGGCAAGTGTCCAGTATGGGTCATTGCGGCCAATGCTCGTGATGCCGTTGCTACAAACGCAACCCCTGTCCCAAATGGTGAAACAAACGCATCCATGTATAAGAGAATTGCTAACCAGTTCAAACTCAGCAAAATTGCAATATCAGCAAATGGTGACGCAAAGTTAATTCCATGCCAGCCACTCTTTGCTAGTGACGCAGGACTAATCGCACCGATAAATGCTACTTGAAGCATGATATAAATTGCAGCAGTAATCAGCATCGAAATTAAGACTCCCCGCACAATATTCTTATGCGGATTAACCATTTCGCCACCCATATTAATGACAGTTTGGAAAGCATCATACGACATGATAATTCCGGATACCGCTGCTGCTTCGAATATTGAACGACTCCCGTATGGCATGAACGTCTGAACATTATGGCCAAAGTTCCCAGCATGAAAGCCACTAATGATTAGCATTACAATCGTTAAAGTCGGTAATAGAATCTTAAACACTGAAATTAAATTGGTGAAACGAGTCATTAATTTAACAGACCAAAAGTTAATTAAGGTAAAAATCACCATAAAAATGAATACAACGAACATCCCCATTGGAGTAACGTTGCCCCCGCTAACAAAGTGATGAGTCCAGTTAGCCCATGACCATGGCCATGAACTCATATATTGAACAGATGCAACTGCTTCCATTGGGACAAGAGTAATCAATGAAATCCAGTTAGCCCAAGCCGCAATAAAGCCGAGAAGCGAGCCGTGACTATATTGTGCATAGCGACTCATTCCACCGCTTTCTGGAAACATTGCCCCCAATTCAACGTAGGTCAGGGCGATGCTGATTATAATAACCGCACCAATAATCCATGAAATAATTGCTGCCGGTCCAGCAACCTTAGCAGCGGTCCCGGCACCAAATAGCCACCCAGAACCGATCAACGAATTCAGTGCCAGCATTACACCGGAAAATAACGTAATTTTATGCCGTTTCAACTTATCCATGCTTTCTCTCCCGTTAGCTTCTTCTTTTGAATAGACAATTTATCATACCACTAACTTTAACACTTTGTTATCAAAATCAAAAAATACAAGCATCATTTGATAAATATATAATTATTATTTATTTTTTTAATTTTAAAATAGCGCTCCGCTTTAATTAATTTACTAAGGCAATAGCTCGATAATATAAATGATAATTGCCACAAATGAAATGATGAGAGGAGAATAAAATTGATTAATCATGTTGATTTTTACCTTTGGCGCAGTTGCTTCTTCAATCACCTCGCCATTTATTGGTAAGGGATTAGAAAAATTCAATTTTAAGCTGATGTATATTATCGGGATCGTCCTATCAGCATTAGCTTACGTTGTTTTCGGAATTAGTACTAGACTTCCAGTTTTTTTGTTAAAATAATCTAAAACTAAAGGAGTCATTATGAATTATTTCATCACTAGCCGTGAAGACATCAAAACTTCAGCGATTGAACTAGCTCAAGTTAAACGACTACAAATTTTTGATTACCTTCATCAACCAGCCAAGATTGTGACCATGTATTATAATTTTGCTCATCTTGATGCTGAAAACAAGCTAGGTACTAGCGGACGGGTAATTAATCTTTTCCAATTTTACCAACGACTTCCTTATCATATGGATCCAGGCTTCGATCAATCCCTTATTAAGCAAATTTTAAATGTTCCAGGTTATCAGGTAAAAGGCAACCAGGCTGAACGCAATGGGAAAGTGCGAATTAAAGTTAACCAAGATAATAATCGTCTTTACTATGTCGATTATTTAGATCAGTATGGGTTTACTGATCGGCGTGACTATTATGATTGTGGATGCAAAACTTATACCGAATTCTTTGAAGATCGCGCCCGGCTAGTTTGTCGGCAATACTATGACCAGTCAGGAGCGGTCAAAATAACTTATCATTATCGTGGTGGTCAGGGAAACATCCCCGTTCTTACTCTGATCCAATTAGTTGATCAGAATCAAGAATTACAGTTTGATAACCAAAACGAATTTCGCGCATACTTTCTTGATCAGCTAGTTACTAACGATCCTGATGCATTATTAATTAATGATCGTTCTGACGTGACATTAGCCGCTTTTCGGTTAATGCATACCTCTCCGCGACGCTACCAAGTTTTTCATTCTGCATTTACCCAAGATGGACAAAGTAACAGTGAGATCTCACCTATTTACCAGCCCATTAATGAAATGCTAAATCAAGGACAGCTAACTGGACTGATCTCATCAACAAAACGCGAAGCAATGGATGCCAGTCGCCGTTTCAATACCAATATGAGTTTCGCCATTCCGGTAACTTTCCTTAGCCAAACACAACTTGAGAAAAGCATTCCACCCACCCAACGGCAGGTCGGTCATTTTATTGCCGTTGCCCGTCTTACAAAGGTTAAACAACTTGATCAATTAATTAACGTTATCATCCGCCTTCATGAAGATTTCCCTAAAGTACAACTAGATATTTACGGCTATTCTGATGGTTGGAATAATTATCAAACAGTGAACGAACTTAAAAAGATTATTAATAACCAAGGTGCTGATCACTACATCCATTTCTGTGGTTATCAACATGATCTTACTCGAGTCTACGAAACTGCCCAAGCTGAAATTCTAACAAGTCAGTACGAAGGATTTGCCATGGCACTATTAGAAGCGCAAGGGCATGGTTGCCCAGCAATTAGTTATGATATTAACTATGGTCCCACTGAAATTATTGATAATAATATTAGCGGGGAACTAATTCCGGCTAATGATTGTGATGCCCTTTACCAAAGTTTGCGCCAACTACTGGTTGATCCTGAATTATCTCATCGGTACACACAAAATGCTCAACATGCCGCTGCTAAATTTTCCCTTAACGAGGTTGCTAAAAAATGGCAGGATTTTCTCAAAAAAGCTTAATTAAATAATTTTTCTTACAAAAAATTGGATTAACTGCTTTAAAGCAAAAAGACTATCAGCCCTTTCATTCTATAACAAAGGACTGACAGTCTTTTAATTAATTAGATTTAATTTGTGATTAGCGAAATTACATCATGCCACCCATGCCGGCACCGCCTTGTGGTGCAGCAGGAGCTTGATTATCCTTTGGTTCTGGCTTATCTGCAACAACGGCTTCAGTTGTAAGAAGCAATGCAGATACTGAAGCGGCATTTTGAAGGGCAGACCGGGTAACCTTAGTTGGGTCAACAATTCCGGCTTCAACCATGTCTTCAAACTTACCGTCAGCAGCATTGTAACCAATTCCTGGCTTTTCGCTCTTCAATTGGTTAACAATAACTGAACCTTCAACACCAGCATTTTCAGCAATTTGCCGAACTGGTGCTTCTAGAGCTGCCTTAACGATTTGAACACCAGTAGCCTCGTCACCAGTTGCTTCAACCTTATCCAAGGCTGGAAGAACATTAACTAATGCAGTACCACCACCAGGAACAAATCCTTCTTGAACAGCAGCCCGGGTAGCGTTCAAAGCATCCTCGATCCGGTACTTCTTTTCCTTCATTTCAGTTTCAGTTGCGGCACCAACACGAACAACGGCAACTCCACCAGAAAGCTTTGCCAAACGTTCTTGAAGCTTTTCCTTGTCAAAGTCAGAGGTTGCTTTACTGATAGCTTGCTTAATTTGGTCAACCCGTTCAGCGATGGCTTCCTTAGCACCAGCACCATCAACAATTGTAGTGCTGTCCTTAGTAACCGTTACCTTGTTAGCTTGGCCTAATTGATCAACAGTAGCGTCCTTCAAGTTCATGCCAAGGTCATCAGAAATAACAGTACCGCCAGTCAATACAGCAATATCTTGTAATTGAGCCTTCCGCCGGTCACCAAAGCCAGGAGCTTTAACAGCAACAACATTAAAGGTCCCACGAATCTTGTTCAAGACAAGGGTTGGAAGAGCTTCACCAGTAATGTCATCGGCAATAATCAGGAGAGCACGGCCTTCTTGAACAACTGATTGAAGAAGTGGCAAAATGTCTTGGATGTTGCTGATCTTCTTATCGGTGATCAGGATGTATGGGTTGTCCAAATCAGCTTCCATCTTATCATTGTCAGTTACCATGTATTGTGACATGTAACCACGGTCGAAGCTCATCCCTTCAACAACGTCAACACTTGTATCAACACCACGGGAGTCTTCAAGGGTGATAACACCATCATTACCAACCTTTTCCATGGCATCGGCAATCAACTTACCAACTTCCTTGTTGTCAGCAGAAATGGAAGCAATTTGGGCAATGTCGTCCTTAGTCTTAACATCATGTGACATCTTCTTCAAAGCTTCAACGGCTGCCCGAGTAGCCTTGTCAATTCCACGACGAACACCAACTGGGTTAGCACCAGCAGTAACATTCTTCATTCCGGCATTAACGATTGCTTGAGTCAATACAGTAGCAGTAGTAGTACCATCACCGGCAATATCGTTAGTCTTGGAAGCTACTTCAGAAACAAGCTTTGCCCCCATGTTTTCAAAGTGGTTTTCCAATTCAATGCTCTTGGCAATTGTGACACCATCATTAGTAATGGTTGGTGTGCCATAGCTTTGTTCAAGGACAACATTCCGTCCCTTTGGACCCATAGTAGTCTTAACAGTATTTGCTAACTTATCAACACCATGGAGCATTTCGTTCCGGGCGTCTTCAGAAAACTTAATTTCTTTTGCCATATATTATTCACCTCAAAATTAAAATCTGTAACGTTTTTGATTAATCCTGCTAATTAGTCGATTACGGCTACGAGATCCTTTTCATGAACAACGAGGTACTTCTCACCGTTGTATTCAACTTCATTTCCAGCGTACTTATCAAAGAGGACCCGATCGCCTTCCTTAACAGCTGGTGCTAACTTTTCACCATTGTCTAATGTTCGGCCAGCACCAACAGCAATAACCTTACCTGTTGTTGGCTTTTCCTTAACGTTTGAAGCAAGAACAATACCACCGACTGTCTTTTCTTCTTCAGTTTCAGCTTTAAGAACCACGCGATCTCCTAATGGTTTTAACACGTTAATCCCTCCATTTTGATAATCAAAAGTTAATTTAGCACTCTCATCTTCCAAGTGCTAATTACATTTTCTACTATACCATTTTTAGAGTTGATTGCAACCAATATACCTTTCAGACGATGCTAACTAAAAAGTCGCCGGCAATTACATTTAGCGTAACCACCGACGATTTTATAATTTAGTTTGTTTTTTCATCATGATTATTTTCAGCATAATTCTTGATGAAGTAAATTAATGTTTGGAGCTCATTTGTCAAATCAATATTTTGAACCTGAACATTCTTTGGAACTGAGAGACGAACGGGCGTGAAGTTCAAGATTCCCTTTACCCCAACACTAACTAATTGATCCGCAACTTTTTGGGAAGTTGAGCTTGGAACAGTCAAGATCACGGCATCGATCTGTTGTTCTTTAATCTGCTTTTGCATTTCACTTGCTGGATAAATTGGAATCCCGCTCTTTACAGTGTTTGCTAATTCAGGCTTAGTATCGAACGCTGCGCTAATCCGTAAGTTAGTATCTTGATGGAAATTATAGTTAAGAAGCGCACTCCCTAATGAACCGACTCCAACAAGGGCCACGTTAGTAAGAGTATCCTGATTTAGGATCCCCTTGAAGAAATTCAACAGGCTCTCAACATCGTAACCATAGCCCCGCTTACCCAATTCACCAAAATAAGAAAAGTCACGACGAATAGTTGCGGAATCAACCTGAACCGCCTCTGAGAGTTCCGTTGATGAAACCCGTCGCTTATTTGCACTTAATAGTACGCTAAGGTAACGGTAATAAATTGGTAAACGCTTTGCCGTTGCCTTAGGAATTTTCTTGGTAGCCATTCTTTGTTATTCCTCCTACGATATTTTTATATTATTCAACATTAGTGAGCTTATATTTTCTACTCAATTTTGCTAGTTTGTGAAATCCAATTCTCTTATTATTCTAGCAACAAACTCTCTCATTGTGAACACTCAAACAAAATTATTTTCAAAATTTTTTCATTTGCTTAATCATTAACGTAATTTACAAGCTAAACTTTGTGAAATCAAGGCTAACCAGCGTATAATGGAAAAGTACATCTTTTGAAGAACGAGGTAAACAAAATGATTCTTTTGCAAGCCAATAATGTAATGCGTCGTTTTGGCGCTGATGTCCTCTTTCATGACATTAATCTCCAAATTCAGGAACATGGCCGGACAGCCCTTGTCGGTCGCAATGGTGCCGGGAAAACGACCCTCTTAAAAATGATTGCCGGAATCACTAACCCCGATGAAGGGACAATTTCTAAAAGCAAGGATCTAACTATCGGTTACCTGGCTCAGGATCAAGGGTTAGATAGCCAAAATAGTATCTGGGCCGAACTTGATCTAGTATTTGCTCCTCTCCATAAAATGGAAAAGCAAATTCACCAGTTAGAAAACCAGTTAGCTTCACTCGATCCAGCAACTAAAGAATTCCAGCTAACAACGGAAAAATATTCTCAGCTCCAATCTACTTTCAAGAAACAGGGCGGTTTTGAATACGAGTCACGAATGCGGGGAATCTTAAAAGGATTTGGGTTTGAAGAAGCTGACTACCAAACTGCGATCAATTCCCTATCTGGAGGACAAAAGACAAAACTAGCCCTTGCTAAAATTCTTTTGCAGTCCCCTGATCTTTTGATCCTAGACGAACCAACAAACCACTTAGATATGAACGTTCTTGCATGGCTAGAAGATTATCTAAAGAGCTATCAGGGCGCACTGCTTGTCGTTTCTCACGACCGGTACTTCCTTGATCGAGTTGTTTCTGATATTTACGATCTCGATAACCATACGTTGCGTCATTATACTGGCAATTACACCCAATTTATGCAGCATAAACAAGAATGGCTTACTGCTGAATGGAAGCACTACGAACAACAGCAAAAGAAGATTGCAAAGCTTGAAGACTTTGTCAACCGCAACATTGTTCGGGCTTCAACCACAAAACGTGCTCAGGCGCGTCGGAAACAACTAGAAAAAATGGATCGGATGGATCGTCCCGAGACTGACGATCGGTCAATCCACTTCCATTTTCACAGTGATAAGGATAGTGGTAACGAAGTCCTGGATGTTGACCGCGCAGTAGTTGGTTATAATGATCAAAAGCTTGCCGGGCCGCTTTCGTTTTCCGTTCGTAAGCCCCAACGAGTTGGAATCATTGGGCCCAACGGAATCGGTAAATCAACCCTGCTAAAGTCAATTTTGGATCGGATCCCACTGATTAGCGGTTCGATTAAACTAGGCGCTAACTTGCAAATTGGTTACTACGATCAGGAACAGCAGCAGCTTCATCCCGAAAAATCTGTTTTAAATGAAGTTTGGGACGATCACTCAAACGTTCCTGAAAAGGATATTCGCTCCCTACTTGGTAGTTTTCTCTTCGTTGGCGATGATGTTTATAAACTTGTCCATGACCTTTCCGGTGGCGAAAAAGCTCGCCTAGAGCTAACTAAGCTTTCTTTTAAACCAATCAACTTCTTAATTCTTGATGAACCAACGAACCACTTAGATATTGATAGTCGTGAAGTCCTTGAGAACGCAATCAACGAGTTCTCTGGCACGGTACTATTTATTTCCCACGACCGATACTTTATTAACCAAGTTGCCACGGATGTTCTTGACATGAGCGCTACCGGAATTAAGCATTATGAAGGTGACTATGATGACTACCTTGAAGCCGTCAATAAGGAATTAGCTTCAACTGCAGGACAGGATGAGCAACAAGTAAACTCAACAGCTAAGCCCAAAAAATCCAGCGCTCAACAGTCTTACCAGCAAAGTAAGGAAACTCAGCGAGCCCGGCGAAAGCTTCAGCGACAAGTTGACAAGTTAGAAGATCAAATGGCTTCCCTTGAAGAACAGTCACAAGCAATTCAAGAGCAGATGAGTCAACCAGAAGTTGCTACTGATATTGGACAACTCGCGGATTTGCAAAAACAACTGAATAAGTTAAATGAACAGTCTGAAGAAGTCGAGTTGGAGTGGACTAATGCAGCCGAGGAGCTAGAAAAGTTTGATCAAGAAAATAGTTGACTTTTAACCAAGAAGAAAGTAAACTGCAATCAAATGATCCAAGTAGGAAGTTCCAGAGAATAGTGGTCATCGGCTGAAAGCCACTTACATAATTCCGAATCCTAATCATTATTAATCCAACACGTAAATAATATTTTTGAAAAAGAGTAAAGCATGTCTTTGAACGAGGATGGTAACGCCGTAACTGGTGCCTCGACTTAGGCATGTTTTTTGTTTAGAAGGGATGGTTAATATGGGAAAGCAGCATCAACGCATTGTTGTTAAAGTTGGGACAAGTAGTTTAATCTACCCCAACGGTCAGGTTAATTTACGGACAATTGACCGCCTGGCGTATACTCTTGCAACGCTGAATCATCAAGGTTACGAAATGGTTTTAGTTTCTTCAGGTGCGATTGGTGTTGGCCTTGCCAGTCTCGGCTTAACAAAGCGACCAGCTGAAATTGCTCAGCAACAGGCCCTGGCCGCAATTGGTCAAACCGAGTTAATGCGGATCTATTCGCAACGATTTCTGGATTATCAGACTAAGGTCGGACAAATTTTATTAACCCGAGATGTCCTTGACTACCCGGTTAGCCGTCAGCACATTCTTAATACGATCGAAACTCTTCTTGGTGATGCGGTTGTCCCAATTATCAACGAAAATGATCCAGTTTCAGTTGATGAGCTGGATCACCACACTACTTTCAGTGATAACGATGAACTCTCTGCCCAAGTTGCGACTAAAATTAAGGCTGATCTGTTAATCGTTCTTTCTGACATCGATGCCTTTTATAATCGTGATCCGCATAAATTTACCGATGCCCAACCCATTCGTCACGTTAATCAAATGACTTCAGAACTTGAGCAAGCCGCAAGTGGTAGCAGTACCCAATTTGGCACCGGTGGGATGGTCACTAAGCTCCGCGCCGCTGCCACTATTATGCAAGCTAACCAGCACATGGTCCTTTGCAACGGCCGTGATCCCAAAATCATCTTCCAAATCCTCGACGGTAGCGAAGAAGTGGGAACAAGGTTTGGAAAATAGAGTGCGAGCCAGCAAAGAACTTGCGGAAAGCTAACAATTTCTCCCGACTAGATGCTGGAAGCATCTGGGAGGGAGGTTGTTAGCTCTAGCAAGTTCCTGGCGAGCAGATCTTGACTCAGTTGCCTAGAACCTTAGCTCGAGGAAAGTCACGGCGAACACATTTCGACTCAGTCGCCTAAAACACTAGCTCTAGCAAGCCCTGGCGAACAAAGACTACATAACAATAGGAGAAAACTCAAAATTCAACCAAGGAGGATCATATCATGACATCACTCAATCAAATCGGTAAACAAGCGCAAATAGCTGCACGACAATTAGCAATTCTTGATACTGCATCTAAAAATAAGGGCCTAATTGCAATGGCTGATGCTTTAATAGCCAATCAAACTGCTATTCTTACAGCAAATAAACAAGACTTAGCTAATGCTAATGAAATGCCAAAGAAGTTTCTTGACCGCTTAATGCTCAACGAACAGCGAATCACTGACATGGCAAATGGTCTTCGTTCTATCGCCCAACTTTCCGATCCGACCGCGCAAATTGACCGGGGATGGATTAGTGCTGACGGATTACAAATTATTCAACGGCGAGTTCCATTGGGTGTCATTGGGATTATTTTTGAAGCCCGACCAAACGTTACTGCTGATGCTGCTGGTCTTACTTTTAAAAGTGGTAATGCGGTAATTCTCCGTGGCGGTAAGGAAGCATTACAAACTAACCTGGCAATTGCCAAGGCCCTTCGCGAGGCTCTTACCCAATCCGGGCTTCCAGCCGATGCTATTCAAATGGTCGCTGATCCAAGCCATCAAAGTGCTCAGGAAATGATGAATTTAACTAAGTATATTGATGTCCTCATCCCCCGAGGTGGCCGCGGCCTGATTCAACGAGTTGTTAAAACTGCAACCGTTCCGGTAATTGAAACAGGAGCCGGTAACTGTCACGTTTACGTCGATCGTGATGCCGATCTTGAAATGGCAACTGCAATTGCGGTTAACGCCAAGGTTCAACGCCCATCCGTCTGCAACGCTGCTGAAAAGCTACTAATTCATCGTCAGGTAGCTTCAACCTACTTACCAGTGATTGCTAAAGCATTAATCAAACACGGTGTTCAACTTCGCGGTGATGAAGCGGCACGGAAAATTGTTCCCGAGATTATCCCAGTAACCGCAGAAGACTGGGACACTGAGTACAATGATCTCATTATGGCGGTTAAAGTTGTTGACAGTCTTGATGCTGCAATCACTCACATTAATGACCATAGTACCCATCACTCCGAAACAATTATCACTAATAACTTAGAACGAGGACGGAAATTCCAGGAGCAAATTGACTCTGCGTGTGTTTACGTTAACGCTTCTACCCGGTTTACGGATGGCGGAATGTTTGGCTTCGGTGCTGAAATTGGTATTAGTACCCAAAAGCTTCATGCTCGTGGACCAATGGGGCTACACCAGTTAACAACGATTAAGTATGAAATTACCGGTAATGGACAAATCCGGAAATAAAAAAAATGTGAGCTTCAGAGTTCGGCTTTACCGAGCACTGGAGTTCACATTTTATTTTTACACACTTATCTTTACTTCATTCGCCCATACATTAATCCCGGTTCTGCATTCAAATCCATTCCGGCACGATCACCGTGTTGGTAGCACATATATCCAGCAGCACCAATCATCGCTGCGTTATCACCACATAGTTTCAATGGTGCCTGGAGCATCGTTACGTCTGGATGGTACTTATGCATGTCATGGTCTAACCGAGAACGAAGGCCATGGTTAGCAGCAACACCGCCAGCTAAGATTAGCTGTTTTACCGGATAACGCTCAAGAGCCCGCATCGTTTTTTCTGCTAACACGTCAACAACGCTTTGTTGGAAGCTGGCTGCTAAATCATACTTATTTAGTTTTTCACCCCGTTGATCCGCATTATGAACCGTATTAATAAAGGCACTCTTTAAGCCACTAAAACTAAAGTCATAGTTTGCCTCTTTTTCCATTGCGCGTGGGAAGTGAAAAGTATCTTCTCCCTTAGCTGCCCATTCATCGATCGTTTTTCCTGCAGGATAATTAACTCCAAGAACCCGACCAATCTTATCATAGGCCTCACCAGCAGCATCATCACGCGTTTCACCAATGATTTCAAATTCATGTTCAGCCTTCATGTAGACCAACTCTGTATGACCACCTGAAACAAGCAATGCCATTTGTGGATACTTAAACTCGCCAACATACCGAGCAGCATATAAGTGACCAGTCATGTGGTTTACCGGAACTAATGGTAAATTGTGTGCCCACGCAATTGCTTTAGCTGCAGTAACCCCAATTAATAATGAGCCGACTAGTCCCGGACCATAAGTAACCGCGACAGCTGCTATATCGTTATATGAAACATTGGCCTCTGCTAGCGCCTGATCAGTGCATCGGGTAATCCACTCAATATGGTGCCGACTAGCCACCTCCGGAACAACACCGCCAAATCGTTGGTGGCTATCAATCTGAGTGGCAACAATATTTGATAAAATCTTAGTGCCGTTTTCAACAACCGCGACACTTGTTTCATCACAGCTCGTTTCAAATGCCAAAATTAACGTTCTTTCTGCCATAACTAAGTATTTTCCCCTCTACTTTGCAATTTTACTTCCATCTCAACCGCGTCTTCTCGGTTATCAATATAATAGTGCGATTTGATATTGGTTTGATGAAATCCTAGTCGTTCATACAATTTTCGTGCTCTTAGATTATGAATCCGCACTTCTAGTGTCATTCGCGGATAGCCATGGTTGCCAGCATAAGTCTTTAAAATTTGAATCAAATTAGCACCGATTCCTTGATCCTGATATGCCGGACTCACACCAATATTGGTAATGTGGCTTTCGTGTTTATACCAATTAAATGAACAACCAGCATAGCCAACTACCTGCCCATCGTAGACCGTTACAAGATACAGTCGATCGTGATCCCGCTCCAGTTCAATTTGAAAAGCATTTGCGTTCCAAGGAGCCGTCCCGTAAATCAATTCCTCAATTCTAATAATTGAAGAAATATCGGTGAACCTTGCACGGCGAATGGTAAACTGGCGTCCATTGATTAGCTTCGTTTGCTGTTCAAAAATTAATTGACCAGCTTCCTGATGATGTTTAAGCCAGTTCTTAAACTTCGCGAACATAATTTTGCCTAGTCTCACCTGGGTGAAGCTTTTGCCAATTGGCTTCCGCTTCTGTAATCCGTAGATAATGTGGAATCATCGAATCAATATCCGTAACTGGCTGAGCATCTTCTCCAGCAAGTGCTAACTGGTAAGTCGAAGGGATGGCAAATGGTCGTGGGGCTAACTTAATATTGGCTGGCATTTCTCCCATTGTCTTCTCAATTCGCTCAGTTAAGTGCCCAACTAATAAAATTGGTTGCTGTAATTGAGCAAGTTGCTGCAGGAGTTCCTTCATTGCCAAATGTTGATCGGGAATCCGATTAACTAATTTTCCATCTTGCCACTGGTATACGCCTGCAAAAACGTTTCCGCGCCGGGCATCGAAAAATGGCACAATTACTTCTTTAGTTGTTGGAACAACATTCCGCGCTAACACTTCAAGACTCGAAATACCTACTAACTCCTTCTTCAAGGTGTCAGCGAGTACCTTAGCGGTTGAAACTGCAATTCGAATGCCAGTATACGATCCTGGTCCCTGGGCAACAGCGATCCGGTCAACGTCTTCTGGTTGCCACTTGACAAGCTTAAATAGCTTATCAATTGCTGGCATTAAATAAATACTATGGTTACGTACCATGTTCAATGTTTCAGTTGCCAAAAGCTGATTATCCTCAACTACCGCAACACTCATTGGATGGTTTGACGTATCAATGGCAAGTACTTTCATTTCTTCGATCATCCTTTCAATCATCTAACATCTTATCACACCAGCCACTTTTTGCATTAATTTTACGTCAAAATAAAAAGTAGCGTTTAGCTAAACTCCCCCTGCTAAACGTTACTTTTTGAAGGTTTATTATTATGAGTACATTCTAAGCATTAATAACTAGTCGCGGTCATCGTAGCCCTTTGGGTGGGTTGAATGCCACTTCCATGCAGTTGCGATAATGTCATGAACATCATCGTACTTTGGATCCCAGCCAAGAACGTTCCGGGCCTTGTCACTAGCGGCAACTAATGAATCAGGGTCTCCTGGACGCCGTGGGGCAATCTTTGCGGGAATTGGTTCGCCAGTAACTTCTCGAGCTGCTTCAAGCATTTGCTTATTAGAGAACCCGGTTGATGAACCAAGGTTGAATGCATTACTTTCGTTACCAGCTTCAAGGTACTTAATTGATAAGATGTGAGCATCAGCCAAGTCCATAACATGAACGTAGTCACGAACGTTAGTCCCATCTGGTGTATTGTAGTCATCACCAAAGATGCTCAATTCTTTCCGCTTTCCTTGAGCAACTTGGAGAATGATCGGAACTAAGTGTGTTTCAGGACCGTGGTCTTCACCAATAGTTCCATCTGGAGCAGCACCGGCAACGTTAAAGTACCGAAGAGCAACGAACTTAATGCCATAAGCCTTGTCAGCCCAGTGCATCATCTTTTCCATCATTAACTTACTCAAGCCGTATGGGTTGATTGGGTTTTGTGGATCAGTTTCCTTAATTGGCATGTGTTCAGGAACACCGTAAGTAGCAGCTGTTGAACTGAAGACAATGTACTTGATATTGTGGTCACGCATTGCTTCAAGCAAAGTGATCATTCCACCAGTATTGTTGTCAAAGTACTTCAAAGGCTTGCTCATTGATTCAGGGACAATTGAAAAGGCAGCGAAGTGAACAACCGCTTCAATGTCTTCATTATCAAAGATCTTGTCCAAAAACTTCCGGTCACGAATGTCACCTTCGTAGAATTTTGCCTTTGGGTTGATTGCGTCACGGTGACCTGTAGAAAGGTTATCAGCAACGACAACTTCTTGACCGTGTTCAACTAAGTCCTTAACCATGTGTGAACCGATATAACCGGCACCACCAGCAACTAAAATTGCCATGTTGTTTCCTCCTTATCCGACAACATCTGCTATTACCAGACTGTCTACTAATTCCTTGTTCAAATATGATTGTAGCACTTTTATAATTGGCCGTTTAGTAAAATTAAGTAAAATTTTAGTAAATAATGTAACCGATTACAAAGTGATTAAGTTTTCTAAGCTAGTTTCGTGTTCAAGGTACCGAAATAGCAATCCTTCGCGAAGACCACTATCACTAAATTGGATTTGTTGAATTTGCTGCTGGCGGACAATACTCATTAATGGTAATAGGCCACCCACAATAACATCAGCTCGTTCTTTGTTAACACCACGAATCTTAGCCCGTTCACTTCGCGAGCTTCTCAACAGCTGCTGCATAATTGTAAATGCTTCATCGGGACTCATTGTTAAGCCATGAACTGGCGCAACCCGACTTGAATTAACTGCTTGTTGCCAACGAAAGATTTTTGCCAATGCTCGGTTACAACCTCCTAGCGCAACCAGTTCTCCATGGCGAACACGGTTTAACCATAATTCCTTACTTAGGACCTGATCAACCTTTACAATCGCGTTAAACAGATTGGTAGCACTAATTTGGTCACCAAGGTCATACCGTTGCGAGAGCAAAACTGAACCGAGTGGAATACTGACCACTTCTTCAGCCTGACCGTCATTAACCAGGATAATCTCCATACTAGCACCGCCAGTATCTAAGATGGCACCGTTTTTAAGCGCCAGAGTATGACTAACCCCAATATAGTCAAGGTAAGCCTCCTGTTCACCAGAAATCACGTGAATTACAAAGCCAGTTTTTTCCTGAACTTGTTGTAAGAAATCACTCTGGTTCTGTGCTTGACGAACCGCTGCCGTCGCCACAGCAAGAATTTTAAGATGCTTATACTGATCACAAATCTGTCGAAATTCAGTCAGGGCTTTTAGCGTTCGTTTAATTGGTTCAGGTTTTAAAATCTTTTCTGGTCCCATATCTGACGAAAGACGAACATACCGTTTCTCATACTGTTTTGTCTGGTATGAACCATCAAGATTAATCTGATCAATCTTTAAGCGGACTGAGTTAGAACCAAGATCGATAATTGCTAGGTATTGAGAATCCTTACTCATGGCGTTCACCCTTTCGTGAATCGAGATGGAGACTTGGAACGTGACGGCTTAAAGTTTCAAAGACGTTTGAAAAATGACGCTTTGACTTTTCCTGTCGTTTTGTTTGCTTGCTTTCAACATTTGCCCGTTGAACAAAGAATTCTTGGGAATTAAATGGCTCTTCACCATGGTTGTCAATTCGTTCATAGTGATCACCAACAAGAACCCGAGCCTTAACGTTATCCTTCCACATATCGTCAAGGATTGAAATTGCCTTCTCTTTGGTATCTGCTTGTTCCACCGGATAAAGTTCCTCAACCCGCCGATTAAGGTTTCGGGTCATCATGTCAGCACTTGAAAGGTAAATTTCTTCATTACCATTGCCTTCAAAGTAGTAAATCCGGGAGTGCTCCAAGAACCGGCCAACAATTGAGTGCACTTCAATATTCCCGTGCAGTTCTGGCAGATCATTCCGTAAACAGGTGATTCCCCGAATAATCAGCTGAATCTTAACTCCCTTAGATGCTGCTTCATACAGGTGCGCGATAATTTGTTTATCCGAGAGTGAATTCATCTTCATCCGAATGAGTGCCGAATTGCCACTTTCAGCAATTTTAATCTGCTGATCAATCTTTTGGTTAATAAAGTTCCGAATTCCGTTTGGTGATACACGGATCTTATTGAAGTACGGTGGCCGAGCAAATCCTGAAAGCATGTTGAAGAGGTTGGTCATATCCATCCCAATCTCTTGATCACAGGTCAGAAGTCCCATGTCAGTGTAGAAATGAGCAGTTACATCATTATAGTTCCCGGTGCCTAGGTGCATGTAACGACGAAGGCCATCTTCATCCCGCCGGATAACCAAGGCAACCTTACAGTGCGTTTTAAGGCCGACAAGCCCGTAAATTACGTGACAGCCCATTTGTTCCAATCGTTGAGCCCACCGAACGTTATTTTGTTCATCAAACCGAGCCTTGACTTCTACCAGAACGGTTACTTGTTTTCCTCGTTGAGCAGCCATCCCTAAATACTTAATAATTGGTGAATTTCCGGATACCCGGTAAAGGGTCATCTTGATTGCAAGAACTTCTGGATCGAGGGCAGCCTGGTGAATGAAGTTAACTACCGATTGGAAACTATCATACGGGTGCTGCATTAGGTAGTCGTGCTTCCGGATAGCAGCAAAGATATTGTGTTCCATGTCTAAAGCAGGATTTTGGTAGGCGTGGAACGGTAGAAAACGGAGATCAGCATGTCCGTCAACCATTCCAGAAAGTTTCTTCAAGAAGGTTAAGTCTACCGGACCATTTACCCGGTAAATTGAACGTTCATTCACGTGCAGGTTGTCAATCAGCTGATCCTCTAGCCACTCATCAATTGAATTTTCAACTTCAAGCCGCATTACCTCACCGTGTTCCCGTTCACGTAATTGGTGCTTAACGGCCCGTAATAGGTCAGAAGTATCTTCTTCCGCAACATCCAAGTCCATATCACGCATTACCCGGTAAGTTGCTGAAGCCAAAATTTGATAACCTGGGAAGAGCTGGCCAAGGAAACGCTTAATGACTTCATCAATTAGGATAAAGTTGTTCTCTCCCGGTAAGCGAACTAGTCGCTTATAAATGGACGGAACACGAACAGTGGCAAACTTAATATCTGATTCTCGGCTATCATCATGGGGTTCTAGCTGACGACTCTTAACCTCCTGATCACCTTCAAGAATTTCTTGTTCCTGAACAGCTTTCTTTTGCTTTGGATCCCGGCGTAATTGAATTGCAATGTTAAGTGAGTTGTTAGCAATGAACGGGAATGGCCGTGAAGTATCATCTGCCATTGGTGTTAGTACCGGCATTAACTCATCACTGAAGTACCGCCGAATAAATTCCTTTTGTCGATCATCTAAATCAGCTAGGTGCATAATATTAATCTGGTGTTGCCTTAAGTCAGGAATTATTTGTTTGTTATAAACTTCATAACGTTCCTTCACCATTTCATGTTCTTTTTTATTTACGGCCGTTAATTGTTCCTCAGGTGTCATTCCCGAAGCATCCGTTGTTGTTACATTCGCCGCTGCCAATTTATGAAGTGACGCAACCCGTACCATAAAGAATTCATCGACGTTGCTTTGGGTAATCCCTAAAAAGTTAGCCCGTTCAAGAAGCGGGTTGCTGGTATCAGTTGCTTCTTGAAGAACCCGTCCATTAAAGTCAATCCAACTAAGTTCTCGATTAACATAATTTTGTGGTTTATAAAATTCCTTGTACATTTTACCGCCCCTCTTTTTCCTTTAATACAGGTTTAATACCGAAGACATCGTCAAAGAGTTGTGACTTTTGGCTAAATGACCAGCTTTCTAGTACTAAATCGTCTGAGCTAGTCGCTTTAATAATTAGTCGCCCGTTCTTTAATTTTAGCTGAATCCGACTAATCTTTTGCTGTCGTGAATCATCTAGGGAATCAACTAATCTTAAGATTGCCGCTAACTTGGCAACTGGCATCTGAATATCCTCGTCCAAATGACGATAATGAGACTGGTCAATGGTTGGGCTTTCAGTACTGTGGTAACGGGCAACTTCCGCAATAATTAGGTTATCTTCATTGGAGAGACCGATCATGGGATTAGCCTCCAAAATATATGCCGAATGTCGATAGTGCCCTTGCTGGTTAATAAAATTCCCAATATCATCAACCTTAGCCGCCACTTCAAGCAAAAGACGGTAATGGTTGCTTAACCGATGAATCGGTCGTAATTCATCGAAGAATTGAAGTGCATACTTCTTAACAAAGTCTGCATGATTAAAATCAATCCCGTACCGTTTAGCAATATTATCAGCAGAGGTCCGAATCATATTATTTACGGTAGCTTGAGAAACATCATTGGCCGTTGCGATCCCGTTTGAAATGCCATCCATAATCGAAAGGTTTGTCACATAAAGACTTGATGGATTAATCAGATCTGACATTCGAGCAATCACCAAATAGTTTGGTAAAATATATTCATCCTGAGCTTCTGTCGGGTCAATATCATTGTTATACATGTATCGATCCTGAGGAATTAATAGGTGATTAAACGTTTCACGGAATTTTTGACGGTCAATTTCACCAATTTTTTGGTGCTTATCCACATAGCGTTTTGCTAACGAAGGCGCATTCTGAACAATCATCGTCGTCTTCTTTTGCCGCGTTAATTCAGGCGCTAAGTAACCAAGCTTACTACCAATGTAATCCTGAATAATTTCTGTCGGATTAGTCGTCGTCTGCCGTAACTGGTTAACAAGGCGGTGAATCTGGGCCCCGCCAAGATCAATTTCCCATGAAGTCTCAAAATTACCATGATGGAAAAATGCCAGTGTTGAGCTATCTAATCCAATACTCAAAATATACAGGCAATGCTTGCTTAAATTCTTAAATTCTGGTAACTGATCAACAATATAACTCATTGACTGGGCCATTAATTGATTATTATTCAGCCATTCAATTTTCAGTCCCGTACGAACCTTCAGCTGATCACCAACATAACTTGCGGTGACGCTATCCATATCTTCATAGGCTCCATAGAATTTAATATCATCAACCTGATAATCGCTAATCAGTTCCTTGAAGCCTTCAATATTATCAGTGATTGCTGCCATGTTCTTTCGATAATTAGCAGTTTTATTATCTTCACCAATAGCAAATAATCCAGAACGGACGTCATTAACTACTTTGAGGCTTGGGAGCTCGATAATCCGTAAGAAAATCTGGTCCGGTTGTAAATAAATTACTGCCGTCAACGAATTTTTCATTCTAATCACCCCTCAATGTTTTTCCACTTTAAGTCTACCATTAATGGACATAAAGGGCGTGCTAAAAAGGGTTCAGAAAAAGCAAAATGTTTTTTCTGAACCCTTTTTCGAATATCTTAAATTCAGCAATTCTTAACCCAACCAGCTAAACTTAGCCTTCGTACAAAGTTTACCGTTGCTTTTAATCTGGTGAAGACTGGTATATGGATCTGCCATCGTAAACTCACTAGTAATATCATGGTCGGCACGAACTTCTTGATGGTATTGAATTGAAAACGACTTTAATTGGTGGGTCGTTAAAAACTGCTCACCAAGCGGATCCAAGAGCCAATCAAAGTAGCGGGCATTGTTGACATGACGATTAGCATCTAAATCAAAATAACGAACATGGTATCGTTTTTCTGTTAATAATACATCTGCGGCAATCGGCTTAGGTCGTCGTCCCCGTGGCACACGTTTAACTTTTGGTGCTTGATAAGCTGTAATTATCTTTTCGGGAATTGGTTCCATTTTTCGACTGGTTAAATTCATGAATGCCAATAAAGATTGAACATGAGCATACTCTTTTTGACCATCCTTATCACGGAGCCAAAACTCACGGGTCGCAAAGAAACGATTATATCCGGTCGCCCGCGTTCCAAGGATAACGGTATCACCAATTTTTAGTGATTGCAGGTCAAGCGTTCCTTCAAAACTAACAATAACCCAGGTTCCACCAGTCGCCTGAATATTTTCCTGGCTTAACCCCAGTTGGTCACTTTGTTTATCAGCAACAACCATAAGCATACTCATTACCATACTTAGAGTTGGATGACCTAATTCATTGCATTCGTAATAAGCAAGCTGATGCGGTATTTCATATTCCTGTGCCGATTGTTTTAATTCCATTTTTGCTCCTAAATATTATGATATTGCTTATAGAGTTCTTGACGATTCAACTTATTTTTCTTGGCAACTAATTTAATTGCTGCATTAGTAGATAACCCTTCACTAATTTTCTGATCAATCTGTTCAATTGGTGTTCCGGCTTCATCATTTTGAACATATTCATCAGGATGAGGATTCCCAGCTATTAGCACAACATATTCTCCTCGTGGCTGATGTTCATCATAAAAGGCAGTTAACTCAGCTAAACTTCCCCGACTAAACTCCTCATAACGTTTAGTTAATTCACGAGCTAAAACTGCTTGGCGGTCGTCACCAAAAACTTCGGCCATCACTTTGAGAGTTTTCTTCAAACGGTGAGGTGCTTCATAGAAAATCATGGTCTCAGAACGATTCCGTAATTGCTCTAATTCTTGCACTTGCTGCTGGTGCTTCCGTTCAAGAAAGCCATAGAAGTAAAACGGCTGGGGAACGAGGCCAGAGGCAATTAAAGCGGTCAACCCAGCGTTAGCACCTGGTAACGGAACAACTGGGATCCCTTCTTTTACTGCCGCTGCAACTAATTCTTTCCCGGGATCAGAAATTGATGGCATCCCCGCATCACTACATTGCGCAATCGTAAGGCCAGCCTTTAATTTACCAATTAATTCTGGAATGCGTTGTTCCGTATTATGTTCATGGAAACTAATCTCAGGCGTGTGAATATCAAAATGGTTTAATAATTGTTGAGTATGCCGCGTATCCTCAGCTGCAATCAAGTCAGCCCCAGTTAACACCTTAACTGCTCGAAATGTCATGTCATCTAAATTACCGATCGGTGTCGGCACAAGGTATAACGTTCCTGAATCCTGATTTTGAAAGCTACTAACCTGTTGCATTGTCCTCTCCCTACTTAATCGTTGGCTGATCATGACCAAAAATCGTGTCTAAACAAAAAGTACACGATTCATTCTGTTCAAGCCGCTTGCCAAAATATTCACTGCAAACATGAAAACCTTGCTGATACAATTTCTTTAAGTTTTCCCGTGAACCAGAAAGATGATCATCATCATGTTTTTGCTGATGCATCTTCTTTAACATTGTTCGTAAATGGTCATTTTCAATTGAAAGTTCAGCATTCGTTTCCATTAATTCTGTCACCTGGGCCTGGAGCTGTTCCATATTAGCAACTAGGTCATGCGTTTGCTTAGTTACCTGAGCGAAGCGATCATAAATATTACTTGGATTACCATGTTCACTCATTGTGATTACCCTCCTATGCCGAAAGTGCTTGAACAATTTTGATAGTTAACTGTTCCGCAACGTTTTGAAATGCCATATTTTGATCCAAGAGGTGTCGGCTAGTCAATGTTTCCTGACTAATTTCTAACAATGTTTGTACAGAATATTGTTGGGCAATTGTCGTTAGAAGTTCCTGAGCCTGTAAAAAGTGCAGATCTTCTTCAGCAGTCATCCCGTTTGCAACCAGTAAGGTATCTCGCCAAATTAATGCCATGAGGTCGAGAATCAACTGCTGCTTTTGACGATCGGTTGCTAGTTTGACGATCTCTGTTTGAATATCAACGAAACCTAGCATGTTTGCATTACTGGTATGCCGATACCACAGTGCGATTGCTGAAATTGCTTGCTTTAACCAGTCATCTTTTCGCCATTCCAGAATCTCGCTTACAGAATCCGTTAACCCGATAGCAACACTTCGTTCGGTCCGTGGAATTTCTTGCTTAGCCAATGCTTTTTCAAGTTCAGCCCGTGCCAATGGACGCAGCTCAATCACTTGTGTCCGCGAGCGAATTGTTGGTAAGACAGCACTCTTATTGGTTGTTAACATTAAAATGTAAATTCCTGGACCCGGCTCTTCAATAAACTTCAACAAGCTATTAGCAGCATTATTCGTCATCTTTTCGGCATCATGAATTACAAAAAGCTTTTTATTGCCCTCAACAGCACTTTTAGTAAATTCATCCTTCAAGTGACGGATCTCGTCAACCTTAATCTGTCGGCCTTCCGGTTTAGCAACGACCACATCAGGATGATTACCGCTTAAAATTCGCTGACACTCTGGACAGGTAAGGTCAGGCTCACCATTTTGCAAATGGAGACAGAAAAGTCGTAACGCTAACCACGTGGCCAATTGACTTTTTCCTGAGCCGGTTGGACCAACAAAGAGGTAAGCATGTGCTAATTCATGATTTTTTATTACCGTTTGCAGTTGTTTAACTATTAAAGGCTGCAAACGCTCTGCCTGCAACTGGTCAGCCACTTCTTTTCACCTACTCAACTAAAACTTGTGGAACTGTTCCACTGGCATTACAAAGACGGTTGCTCCACCAATTTGAACATTAACTGGAAAGGCAGAACCACCTTCAACATCCATGTGCATTTGCGACGTAACATATTGTTCACGAGACTTAGCGTTCTTCTTGATAATCTCAAGAACATCTTGAACCCGTTCATCTTCAATCCCGATCAAAAACGTTGCGTTCCCTTCACGGAGAAAGCCACCTGTTGTAGAAAGCTGAGTCATTTGGATATGGTTCTTGGCAAATGCTTTCCGGAGCCGATTACTGTCCTTGGATTGAACAATCGCAATTATCATTTTCATAATAAATCACCTTTCTTTAAATGCCACTAGCTTAAAATAAATCATTAAACTTCGCATGAATCGTTTGCTTCACGTCACTAATTACCTTAGGCAGTGACTGACTAGCATCAATCAACTTAATTCTTTCTGGATTTTCTCGTTGAAGGCGAAGAAATGCTTCACGAACAGTTTTATGGAAACTTAACTGCTCTTCGTCTAACCGGTTAACTTGATCGGCCCGGTGTTCAGCAATTCGCTGCAACCCTAATTTTGACTCAATATCCAAATAAATAGTTAAGTCAGGCAACAACCCATCAATCGCATACTGGTTAATTTGCCAAATCTTCTGCTCACCGAGATGGCGTCCAGCTCCCTGATAGGCAATTGAACTATCGACGTAGCGATCACAAAGAATTACCTTGCCATCTTTTAAGGCTGGCAAAATCTCTGAAACGATATGCTGACGACGGGCAGCCGCAAATAATAGCGCTTCCGTTCGGCCATCCATATCAGTGTTGTGCTCATCAAACAAAACCCGGCGAATTTGCTCAGAAATATGATTACCACCAGGTTCCCGCGTATACATTACCTTTTCTTTACCAAGCTGTTGCTCTAGTTCAGCTTGAATTGCAGTAATTACGCTTGTTTTCCCTGCGCCATCCGGTCCTTCAAATGAAATAAATTTTCCTGCCATTAATCCTCTTCCTAACGATCGATTACGCTCTGGTTTAGTTCACCATGTACCTTAAATTTGCGCGCAATTCGGTAAAGGTACAAATATTTTTGTTCTTGCAAGCGACTTCGATAATGAAGTTCCGTACTTGCATTAGCCTCATAAACAGCTCGCTCGGTTTCCTTTGCATGATCCCAGCTTGCTTTTGTTTCATAGATCAAATTCAATAATCGCTGGTCACGCTCTTGCTTTATCTCTTCTTGATTTCGATGATGGAAAAGCATTCGTTACATCTCCGTCCGTCCTTGAACAGCCTTAAATAGGGTTACTTCATCCGCATAGTCAATATCAGCCCCAACAGAAAGTCCGTGGGCTAACCGCGTAACTTTAATTCCGGCAGGCTTAATTAATTTTGCAAGGTAACTAGCAGTTAACTCGCCATCCGACGAAGCGTTAGTTGCAATAATCACTTCTTTTATCTCATCGTCTTTTTTCAGACGATCTAATAGGCTAGTAATATTAATATCTTCCGGGCCAGTCCCTGCAACAGGTGAGATTACACCATTTAAGACGTGGTACAAGCCATGGTACTCATGCATTCGTTCCATTGCCATGACATCCTGTGATTGCTCAACCACAAGGATTTGTGAAAGATCACGAGTCTTATCTTGGCAAATTGGGCAAGGATCATCTTCCGTAATGTTGCCACAAATACTACAACTATGGAGATCACGCTTAGCTGATAATAATGATTTAGCAAAGTTTGTAACGTCATCGCCTTGCATCGTCAGTGTATAAAAAGCTAGCCGGGTAGCCGTCTTTTGACCGATACCCGGTAGTTTTGTGTAGCTTTCAATTAGCTTTGCTAGCGGTTCAGGATACTGCACTCTTACATCCCCAAGCCACGAGTGTACTTACCCAAAGTACTTTGAGTAGCATCGTTGACCTTCTTCATCCCATCATTAACGGCTGCCAGTACAAGATCTGAAAGCATGTCAATGTCATCAGGATCAACGGCTTCTGGCTTAATTTCCAGATTAACTAACTTATTATCACCAGTAAAAGTTGCGGTTACCATGCCATCTGGTGCTTGACCAACGAATTGCTGCTTAGCAAGTTCTTCGTGTTCAGCCATCATTTTCTTTTGCATTTCCTTAGCTTGCTTTACCATTTGTTGCATATTCATACCGTTCATCATAATTTATCATTCCCCTTTAATTATTTTCTACTTTAACAATATCACTACCGAACAGCTCTTGGGCAGTTGTAACCAAATCTTTTTGCTCGTCTGACTTTGGTTGTGGTTCTTGAACCGTTGCCGGCGCGGTTGAAACCGGCTCCTCTGCTGGCGCTTCAGCACTTGCTGCCGCGGGTTGCGGATTATTACCAGTAGAACGAGAAGACCCTTTTCCTAAGCCATGACTTTGAATATACTCTTTACGTATTTGCGGCCATTGATCTTTAGGGACAAACACAACTTTTCGCTGATCACCACTTAAGCGTTGAAGACCATCTTCCATCGCTTGAATTAAAGCTTGATCATCAGTTGCCTGCTGAAAAAGAAATGCATAGTCAAACGCCACGATAATTCCATCCGGACTGGCGGCCACTGGTTGAGAAACGTGTAAGAGCGATCGTTGAGGGACGCTAAGCATATTAAGCATATCTCCCCAGAGTTCCTTCATTTTAGCAAGATCCTGACGCGTAGCTGCACCAAGAACTGGATAAATCTGGTGCAAATTGACACGATTACTTCGTGATTTAACACGTGGTTGCTCTTTTGCTGCTTTAGAAGCACTATTAGCAACTGGCTTACTAATAGTAGTAGTTCCTTGTTGCTGAAGCACCTGGACAGTCTGTTGCAGTGCTTGAATCTGCGCTTGAAGTTTATCAACTTCTGCTTGGTTTGCTTCTTGGTGAGCCTGAGTTGGTTTTGATACGCTAGCGACAGGCTGCTCTGCTTCTGGCTGGGATAATTTAACGGTCAAAACCTCTAAATAAACATCCGGATGAGTCGTAAACCGCATTTCCATTTGAATATTATTTAGGTCATCAATCATTCGGTATAATATTGTTGATGAAGCTGCTTTACTCAGTTCTGCAAAATCTTCATCTTTTAATCCCGTACTCTCAACCTTTATTAAATCAGGCGACTCCTGATACAAAAGGACATCTCGAATGAACGAGATCAAATCTTCAATAAACCGCTGACCATCTTTACCCTCGCCGAGAATCTGCTTCATCGTTTCCAGCGCAGGAGCACTTTGGCCTTGACAAACTTCCAGGAAGTACTTCTTTAACAGCTGCTTAGTAACACTCCCAGTTACTAAAAGGGCATCGTCAAGCTTAACCTGGTTATCACTAAAGGAAAGAACCTGATCCAGGATACTTAACGCATCCCGCATTCCTCCCTCTGCAGCATTTGCAATCACCCATAGTGCCTTTTCGTCATACTCCACCTTTTTCTGATCCAAAATGTACTTCATGCGTTCGAATGAATCAGTAGCCGAAATACGGCGGAAATCAAACCGCTGAACCCGCGAAATAATTGTAAGCGGGATCTTATGCGGCTCAGTTGTCGCCAAAATAAAGATTACATTGGCAGGCGGCTCTTCCAGCGTCTTAAGCAAAGCATTGAACGCCCCTGTTGAGAGCATGTGAACTTCGTCAATAATGTAAACTTTATAGTCCGCTTGCGTTGGCGCATACTTCGCCTTATCACGAATATCACGAATCTCCTCCACACCGTTATTTGATGCAGCATCAATTTCAATAACATCATTTAATTGACCATTAGTAATTGCTTTACAAGTATCACATTCATTACATGGTTCACCATCTTGAGAGTGGTGGCAATTAACAGCCTTGGCGAAAATCTTAGCCGCAGAAGTCTTCCCAGTACCCCGCGGCCCAGCGAAGAGGTAGGCATGACTAATTTGGTGAGTAATAATGGCGTTTTTGAGTGTCCGGGTAACAACTTGTTGACCAACCATATCGTCAAACCGCTGTGGACGCCATACACGATATAATGCCTGGTAACTCATTAATCAGCTTCCTTTCCGTAATTTTAATGCTGCTTAATATTATACTAGCTTTTATCAAAAGAAAAATCATTTGAACCGAATTTAAGATAAATAAAATTTTCAATTATAAAATTAAAGAGGCCAGGAAATAGTATCCCGACCTCACGGTTAATTTCTTAAAAAACTTAGAGCACAAGATACATCAAACTTAGTGCTGCTTCCTTCCGGACCTGACACGGTTCGTAAGCATACCCTTGCTCTAAGGCCTTACGGCAAATATCATCATACAACATTTTATTTAGAATTACTAGTCTTTTTCTTTTTTCGGGCCAGTTTACGTTTTTTCCGCACTGCCCGGAAAAAATCCTTTAACATTTGACTACACTGTTCACCAAGAACGCCAGCAGTCACATAAGCCTGATGATTTAATCGGTCATCACCAAGTAAATGATATAAACTATCGACTGTTCCCGCCTTAGGATCAGTTGCCCCGTAAAAGACATTTCTGATTCGCGCGTTTACAATTGCTCCGCTACACATCATGCACGGCTCAAGAGTAACGTATAGATCACAATCTTCAAGGCGCCAACTATGAAGGTAGGAACAGGCCTCCATAATTGCTAGCATTTCTGCATGATAAGTCACGTCCTGAAATTTTTCTCGCATGTTATGGCCGCGTCCTATAATTTTCCCTTGATAGGTCACTACTGCACCAATAGGAACTTCATCTAGCAACGCTGCTTTTTTTGCTTCAGCAATGGCCGCTCGCATAAACTTTACTTGTTCTTCTCGGGGAACTGTTACTCTTTCCTTCATCGTAAAAATTCTCCTTTAATTTATGTTAAATTTCTCTTTTCAAGTGTATAATATTAGTTTGTTGATCAATCTATCATTTATCAAGAAATAAATCAAAAAGTTTCACATACATAATTGCCCACCTCATGTGCTATATATTGTGTTTCACTATTTAAAGTCACACAATATATAGCACTTTTTCATTGATTTTTTACATAAGATCGCTATACTAGAAAACATCAAATAAGACGAGTGAGGGGATCAAAATGGTTACTGTGTTTTCTAAAAATAACTGCATCCAATGCAAAATGACTAAGAAATTCTTAAAAGCCCACAACATTAATTTCGTTGAACATAATATTGATGAACAACCAGAATTTATTAACAGTTTAAAGTCAGAAGGTTTCATGGCAACACCAGTTGTTAAGTTACCAAATGGTAATGCCTTTTCTGGTTTCCGTCCTGACGAATTAAACAAATTAACTCAAGCAATTTAATCTAATCGCAAGGACTATTCAAAATTCATCAATTTATACCGGAATTTGGTGATTTTAGAGTGGTTAGTGATAGAAAGTATTTTTTATCGCAACCGCTTTTTTTATTCGCTATTTTAAAAAATGATAGAAAGTGAGAATAAACATGGCACTATCTGATATTGATTTAACACAAGTTAAGTACTATGACCTTAACAATGAGGTTAATATTCCCAAGGATGGCAAAATCCAGTTAGATAAGGATCAAGCTGCTCTCAAAGACTTTATTGAGAATAACGTAAAGCCTAATACCAAGCAATTTGCTTCCGTGACCGCTCGCTATAAGTGGTTAGAAGACAATGACTACATTGAAGACGGCTTTATGGATAAGTATAGTGATGCTTTTATTGAAAAGTTATACGACTACTTAAAGCAACAAAATTTTCATTTTCATTCATTTATGGCCGCTTACAAATTCTATGCCCAATATGCTCTGCGGACTAATGACAAGGAATATTACCTTGAAAACTATATTGACCGGGTTGCAATGAACGCCCTTTACTTAGCGAATGGAGATGAAGAGCTAGCAATGATCCTGGCTGATGAGATTATTCATCAACGCTATCAACCAGCAACCCCTACCTTCTTGAACGTTGGTCGGAAACGGCGGGGAGAGTTCGTTTCATGCTTTGCCATTCAGCCAACGGATAACATGAACACTATCGGTCGAACAATCAATTCTGCGCTCCAGCTTTCTAAGATTGGTGGCGGTGTGGGAATCAATCTGAGCAATCTTCGTGAAGCAGGTTCCCCAATTAAGAAAATCGAAAATGCTGCTAGTGGGGTTGTCCCGGTAATGAAATTGTTAGAGGATAGTTTTTCCTACTCTAATCAGCTAGGTCAGCGTCAAGGTGCCGGGGTTGTTTACCTTAGCGTCTTCCACCCGGATATTATTGAATTCCTAGGTGCTAAAAAGGAAAATGCTGACGAAAAGATTCGGTTAAAGACCCTCTCTCTTGGAGTTACTGTTCCTGATAAGTTCTATGAATTGGTTGAAAAAGATGAAGATATGTACCTTTTCAGCCCCTACGATGTAGAACGGGTATACGGCAAACCATTCTCCTATGTTGATATTACCGAAGAATACGATAATATGGTTGCTAACGATGAGATTCACAAAAAGAAAGTGAATGCCCGTGACCTCGAAGATGAAATCAGTAAGCTTCAACAAGAATCTGGCTACCCTTACATTATCAACATTGACACCGTTAACCGTGACAATCCAATTGACGGTAAAATCGTGATGAGCAACCTCTGCTCTGAAATTGCCCAGGTTCAAACCCCATCCATTGTTGCCGATGATCAAAGCTACGAGACTCTTGGTACTGACATTAGCTGTAACTTAGGTTCTACTAATATTGCCAATATGATGAATACACCAGATTTTGGCCGTTCAATTCGCGCAATTGTTCGCGGTCTAACACGGATCAGTGACGTAGAAAGTCTTGACGTGGTTCCTTCAATCAAAAAGGGAAATGAGCTTAGTCACTCAATCGGACTTGGGGCAATGGGACTTCATGGCTACTTGGCCAAGAATCATATCCAATATGGAAGTCCGGTTGCTGTTGAATTCACTAGCGTTTACTTCATGCTACTTAATTACTGGTCACTAGTTGCTTCTAATGAAATTGCAAAGGAACGCCACGAAACGTTCCATAATTTTGAAAAGAGCAAGTACGCCGATGGTTCATACTTTGATAAGTACGTAAGTAAGGATTGGGGTCCTAAGTCTGACCTTGTTAAGAAGCTTTTTGCGAACATCCATATCCCAACGATTGATGACTGGAAGAAGCTAAAGGATGACGTTATGGCTGATGGACTTTACAATGAATATCGGTTAGCGGTTGCGCCTAATGGTTCTACTTCCTACATTAATGATTCAACTGCAAGCTTGACACCAATCATTAACCGGATTGAAGAACGGCAAGAGAAGATGATTGGGAAGATTTACTACCCCGCTCCATATCTTTCTAATGACACAATGCCATATTACCGTTCCGCATATGACATGGATATGCGAACAGTAATTGATACTTACGCAGCTGCCCAACAACATGTTGATCAATCACTATCTCTTACCCTCTTTGTTCGTTCAACAATGCCAGAGGGCCTCTATGAATGGAAGAACGGTCGGACAAATAAAATGACTACTCGTGATCTCAATATTCTGCGCCACTACGCTTATAAGAAAGGGATCAAGTCAATTTACTACGTCCGGACATTTACCGATGATAATGATGAAATTGGTGCAAACCAATGTGAAAGCTGTGTTATCTAAGCGGGATTAAATTGATTTTCAGATCGATGCTTGCTAAACTTAAAAATATATGAATTTTAAAAATTCACGTCTTAAAAATGGTTGATTGCGAATAAGGAGCCTAATAAATGAAGCTTGAAGAATATAAACCTTTGACAGAATACAAAGCGATTAATTGGAATGAAGTTTCCGATATGATCGATAAAGCAACTTGGGAAAAGCTGACAGAGCAATTCTGGCTCGATACGCGGATTCCCGTTTCAAACGACTTAGATGATTGGCGAGAACTTGACACCGATCATCAATGGACTGTTGGTCACGTTTTCGGTGGATTAACCCTTCTGGATACTGTTCAGTCTGAAGCTGGTTTAACAGCCTTAAAGCAAGACGTTAAAACACAACACGAAACAGCAGTCTTGAATAACATCCAATTCATGGAATCAGTTCACGCCAAGAGTTACTCAACAATTTTTTCAACATTAAATACCCCTGAAGAAATTAACGAAATTTTTGACTGGTCAGATTCCGAAGAGTACTTACAAAATAAGGCGGTTCAAATTGCTAATATTTACCGCAATCCAGAGGAAGATCCATTAAAGAAGAAGGTTGCCAATGTTTTCCTTGAAACTTTCCTCTTCTATTCTGGTTTCTATACCCCACTCTATTATCTAGGACACAATAAGCTGAATAACGTTGCCGAAATTATTAAGTTAATTTTACGGGACGAGTCAGTTCACGGAACTTACATTGGCTACAAGTTCCAAGTGGGGATGCACGACCGAACAGAAAAGCAACAACAAGACATGAAGGACTGGATGTATAACTTCCTTTACGAGTTATATGATAACGAAGAAAAGTACACCCACTTGCTTTATGATCAAGTTGGCTGGACAGAAGACGTCTTAACCTTCATTCGTTACAATGCCAACAAGGCACTAATGAACCTCGGGCAAGACCCGCTCTTCCCCGATACTGCTTCAGATGTCAATCCAGTCGTTATGAACGGGATTTCCACATCAACGGCAAACCATGACTTCTTTAGCCAAGTAGGAAATGGCTACCGTTTAGGTGCTGTTGAAGCAATGAATGATGATGACTACAACGTTGCGGATCCAAACGCTACAAAAGATAAGAACGATAAAGAATAAAATTAAACATCTTATTTAATAAGCTGCGAGATAATCATTACTTAAAGTTATCTCGCAGCTTTTTCTTTATCCTGTTCAACTAAGAACATGGCTATCAATTATACACTGAATATCTCTATTATAAGATTGTGAACTAAGTTTCAATCGTTAACAAATAAAAGATCTTTTATCAGTGGACTATCCCAAAAATAATACCAATATTTTTATTGTTTTTACAGTCATTGAGGCTATAATATTGGAAACGCTAACATTAGTATTTACCATTGTTCATTCAATCACATATCTATTTACTTTTTCTAAAAATATAGTATATTTATTTATGTTCAATGATTAACAAAAATAAAAATTAAAGGAGCTTATTCTCATGGCTAAAGATAAGAAAAATCTTGAAACTACAACACCTGTTGATAAAGAACAAGAAGCTCAAACTATGATTAATGACTTAGTAGAGCGTAGTCAAAAGGCTTTTGACAAATTACGTTACTACAGCCAAGAACAAGTTGATAAGATCTGTCAAGCAATGGCATTGGCAGCAGAAGAACACCACATGGATTTAGCCGTAGACGCTGCGAACGAAACTGGTCGTGGTGTTGCTGAAGATAAAGCAATTAAGAACATCTATGCTAGTGAATACATCTGGAACAACATTCGTCATGATAAGACTGTTGGTATTATCAAAGACGATGATGAAGATCAAACAATTACAATTGCTGATCCGCTGGGAATTATCGCTGGTGTTGTCCCAGTTACTAACCCAACTTCAACCACAATTTTCAAATCCATTATTTCCGCTAAGACACGGAACACGATCATTTTCTCCTTCCACCCTCAAGCTTTGAAGTCATCCATTAAGACCGCAAAGATTCTTCAGGAAGCTGCTGAAAAAGCTGGTGCTCCTAAGGACATGATTCAATGGATTCCACAATGTAGTCTTGAAGCTACTAATGCATTGCTTCGTCACCCTAACATTGCTACTATTTTGGCAACTGGTGGTCCTGCATTAGTTAAGGCTGCCTACAGTTCAGGTAACCCTGCATTAGGTGTTGGTCCTGGTAACGGTCCTGCTTACATTGAAAAGACTGCTAACATTGCTCGTTCCGTTTACGACATTGTTTTATCTAAGACCTTTGATAACGGTATGATTTGTGCTACTGAAAACTCAGTCGTTGTTGATGACGAAATTTACGACCAAGTAAAAGAAGAATTCAAGAAGTGGAATTGTTACTTCGTTAAGCCAAATGAATTAGATACCTTCACTGAAGGATTTATTGACACTAAGCGGCACCAAGTACGTGGCCCGATTGCTGGTCGTTCTGCTAACGCAATTGCCGAAATGTGTGGCTTGAAAGATGTTCCTGAACACACTAAGGTAATTATTGCTGAATACGAAGGTGTGGGTGACGATTACCCACTTTCAGCTGAAAAGCTTTCCCCAGTTCTTACTATGTACCGGGCAACTTCTCACGAAAATGCCTTTGATATTTGTCGTCAATTACTTCACTACGGTGGTGAAGGACACACCGCTGCCATTCATACCCTTGATGATGATTTGGCTACTAAGTACGGTCTTGAAATGCGTGCTTCCCGGATTATCGTTAACTCACCATCTGGTATCGGCGGTATTGGTAACATCTACAACAACATGACTCCATCCCTTACTCTTGGTACCGGTTCATACGGTGGTAACTCAGTATCACACAACGTTACTGACTGGGATCTATTGAACATTAAGGTTATTGCTAAGCGTCGTGAAAACCGTCAATGGGTTAAGATTCCCCCAAAAGTATACTTTCAACGCAACTCACTAAAAGAATTGCGCGACATTCCTAACATTGACCGGGCTTTTATCGTTACCGGTCCAGGAATGAGCAAGCGTGGTTACGTTCAACGAGTAATTGACGAATTACGTCTTCGTCAAAACGAAACTGCTTTCTTGGTATTTGATGATGTTGAAGAAGATCCATCAACTAACACCGTTGAAAAGGGTGTTGCTATGATGAACGACTTTAAGCCTGACACCATTATCGCCCTCGGTGGGGGTTCACCAATGGATGCTGCCAAAGCAATGTGGATGTTCTATGAGCACCCAGAAACTTCCTGGTACGGTGTTATGCAAAAGTACCTTGATATCCGTAAGCGTGCTTACCAAATCAAGAAGCCTACTAAGTCACAATTAATTGGAATTCCTACTACCTCAGGAACTGGTTCAGAAGTTACTCCATTTGCCGTAATTACTGATTCCAAGACCCACGTTAAGTACCCACTTGCTGACTACGCATTAACTCCAAACATTGCGATTGTCGATTCACAATTCGTTGAAACTGTTCCTCCCAAGACCACTGCTTACACGGGTTTGGACGTCCTTTGTCACGCTACTGAATCATATGTTTCAGTAATGGCAACTGATTATACTCGTGGTTGGTCACTTCAAACTATCAAGGGGGTTATGAAATACCTTCCTAACTCCGTAAAGGGTAACAAGCTTGCTCGTCGGAAGATGCACGACTTCTCAACAATGGCTGGGATGGCATTTGGTCAAGCATTCCTTGGAATTAACCACTCTCTTGCCCACAAGATGGGTGGAGCATTCGGCCTTCCTCACGGTTTATTGATTGCAATTGCCCTTCCACAAGTTATCCGCTTCAATGCTAAGCGGCCACAAAAGCTTGCTCTCTGGCCTCACTACGAAACTTACCACGCAACTAAGGACTATGCTGACATTGCTCGTTTCATCGGTCTTCAAGGAAACTCTGATGAAGAATTAGCTGAAGCATACGCCAAGAAAGTAATTGAACTTGCTCACAAGTGTGGTGTTAAGTTAAGCCTTAAGGACAACGGTGTTAGCCGGGAAGACTTTGACAAAGTTGTTGATAAGCTTGCTGTTCTTGCCTACGAAGATCAATGTACTACCACTAACCCAGTTGAACCACTCGTTAGCCAACTTAAGGAACTCCTTGAACGTTGCTACGAAGGTACTGGTGTAGAAAAAGACTAATCAACTGATTAAATTCAAAAAGAAGATCGAGTTTTCTCGGTCTTCTTTTTGCTACTTAAATTCCTTACTTTAATACCAGTTCCGCTTTACAAAATTTTCTCATATTGTCCCAATCAATTTCGTAGCCTAGCCCGGGCTGATGAGGAACATTGACGTAAGTTCCATCTAGCTCAACTACTGGTTTGATAATATCTTGATTATAATAACGAGTTGAGGCAGCAATATCATTAGGAAGTGTATATCCTTGGAGAGTAGCAATTGCAACATTTTCTGCCCTTGCAACTCCAGAATCTAACATCCCGCCACACCAACATTGAATACCATGCTTACTTGCATATTCCTGAATTTGTTTTGCTGCTCCTAGTCCACCAACCCGAGCAACTTTAATATTAATAATACGACCACTACCTAATTGAATCATTTTCTTAGTATCAGCCAAAGAAAGGATACTTTCATCCAGACAAATTGCTGTCTTTAATTTGGATTGAAGTTGTGCATGATCAACTAAATCGCCCGGTTCCAACGGCTGTTCAATCATGAGTAACCCCAACTCATCAAGCCGTTGTAACATTGGTAGATCTTTTAAGCGGTATGCAGAATTGGCATCAGCCATGAGCATTGCTTCTGGGAACTCGTTCCGGACAGCTTTAATGAACTGATAATCGGCTCCCGGTTTTATTTTCATTTTTATTCGCCGATAGCCATCGTTGAGATAGCCACGAACTGTTTCAACTAATTTCTCCGGTGAGGATTGAACACCAATACTAACCCCAACTTCAACTTTTTGTTTGTCTCCGCCCAGCGCTTTTGCTAACGGTAGCTGAAGCCGTTTAGCATATAAATCCCAGAGTGCGCAATTTACACATGCCTTGCTCATATTATTTCGCCGAATATGGCTAAATAGTTGATAAATATCATCTGGATGATTAATGTCATGGCCAACAACTTTAGGTAATAATTGTTCTTTTAATAGGTCCCATGCTCCTGAGCGAAATTCTTCATTATAAAACGGAACATCAAAAGCTGAACACTCTGAATATCCACAATTGCCATCCTGATCCGTCAACTCTAAGATAATCGTGCGCTTATACTTAATTACCCCGAAGCTAACCTCAAAAGCATTCCTTAAGGGTAAATCAATTTTAAATAATCGTGCTTTTTCAATTTTCATCTTATCACTTTCTCCCTACTAGTTTGCCTTTTTACCATGGATAGTTAATGAAGCAACAAATGCCAGTAATGCAAAGAATGTTAATACCAAGAAGGCTGCCGTATAGCTATGAGTACCTTGGATAACAAGGCCAATTAAAATTGGTGCTAAGAAGCCCGCAAGTTGTCCACCAAAATTAACTACCCCAATTGATGCTCCGTAATTTGTTTTTGCAACCAATTGTGCCACAAACGCATAGGAGGCAGCGAAACCAATTGATTTAGTAAAGTAGGCCAACACTTCAAAGGTAATTACTCCAGTTAAGCTTAGCGAATGGAACATTCCATACATGAATACCATAGTCACTAATGCTGAAAGAGAAATTAACCATTTCTCATGACCGGTAAAGAACTTAACCATGATGAATCCGGCAATAAATGATCCAATCCCTGCCGTAATGGAAGGAAGAGGAACTAACCAAGCAATTCCTTTTAGATTAATATGGCGTGCTTGAAGAAGATAAGTAGGCATCCAAGTATCTAATCCCTTTGTAATCACACTAAAGCCAAACACAACTACCGAAAAGCTTAATACTCGCCAGTCAAACTTTCCTTTAACCTTTTGATCTCCTGTATCATAATCTGGAATTTCGCGATTTAATGGTCGTTCGAAGAAGTAATAGAACGCCAAATAAACAAGGCCTAACACTCCAACAACATGAAACGCGCCACGCCAACTTAACAGGGCAATCAAGGGAGCCACAATAAACGGTGCTAGTGCGTTCCCAATATAATTAGATGAAATAGCAACCGCGGATGCTTGACCACGTTTATTTTCCGGGAATGCCAAGCGAACCTGTTTCATTGCTGCTGACGGATATGATCCTTCACCAATTCCAAACAGAACCCTAATAATAATCAGCGAAGTAAATGACCAGGCAAATCCTGTCATCACAGTAAATACTGACCAGGCCAAAAGCGAGAGTACCGTCATCCATTTAGTGCTAAACCGGTCAACAAGCCAACCACCTGGAACCTGCATTAATGAATAACTAAAGAAAAACGCAGAGCCGACTACTCCTAATTGAGCCGGAGTCAACGTAAAGCTTTTTCCAACATAAGCAAGCGCAATATTCATTGCGGAACGATCAATAAAACAAACAATAAATCCCAAGAAAACCAATACTAGTGTTCGATATGACTTTAGCCTTTCATTCTGGCCCATTAACTGTTGTGATTCATCCATAAGGTAACCTTCTTTCCACTATTTAGAATTTAAATTTCGACAGAGGTAAGTAATAATTTTTATTCCATCAAGAAAAGCATCAATTGTTATATTCTCATTTGGTGCATGATTATGCTGATCATAATTTGCCAATGGAATAGTAAATGGCGGAATCCCGATAATATCTTTCCAAATATAATTAGGCACACTGCCAGGCATTACCGGCTCAATCAGTGCTTTACCGGTGGCTTCTGTAATTGTAGAAACCAGCCGAGGGATTAATGGGTTGCTTGCTGCAATTTTTACAGGATCAAGCTTAACCAAGTACTTAATTTGGATTTGTTCTTCATTTAATTCCGCTTTAAGCGTGTTGTTAATTAATTTAATTACCTCATCACATGTCTGGTTAGCAACCAAGCGGCAGTCAATAATTGCAGTTGCTTTACCAGGAATAATTGTTTTTACCCCGTCACCCTCATAGCCGCTACTCAAACCATTAATTGTCATTGATGGTTGAAACATTAGCCGATAATAATAATCAAATTTATCCTTATAAATTGGTGCTGGAATATTGTACGGACTTGGCAGAGAACTTAGCCACTCTCGTTCTTGACTGCTTGGCTCAACCACTTCTTTATAAAATTCCTTAATTCTACATTGACCAGTTAGTGGGTTAATTAGCTTATTTAAAACCCGCATAAGTTCAACGGCCGCATTCTTACTAACATTTCCAAAATTCCCTGAATGCAGAGCGCTTTCGTTAGTTCTTACTCCTAACCTAAACGATAAAACACCCCGGTTTCCTAATCGTAAAACATGGTCTCCTGATTGGCTCATTGATCCATCCATTACAAAAACTGCTGAAAGGTTATTTAGGTACGGATCCTTCAAGGCACGAACTGTTTGAAGGAGGTGCGGACTTCCAATCTCCTCTTCACCCTCAATGAGAATTCTGGCTGTAAAAGGTAACTCCCCATATAATTGCTGATAAACATAAAAACCACATATTTGTGCCACTAATTGGCCCTTATTATCGCCAGTACCGCGACCATACAAGCGGCCGTCACGCTGAGTTAATTTGAATGGCTTTACTTTCCATTCAGCCAATTTTCCTGGCAACTGAACATCATAATGCCCATAAAACAAGTATTCATTATCCTTCTCTGGAGAAAGGGTTGCGATAATAATTGGATTACCAGCCGTTTCAATAATCTCAACTTTCGCATGAATGAATTGTTCTAAAAGTTCTTTCAAGAATTTAACCGTTGTTTGGATTCCTTCTCCTGTTTGACTAAGGCTTTTTTGACTTACAAAGTTAGCTAATAGATTAATAAACTGCTGCTGATTTTCCCTAACATAGTCATCAATCGTCATTTCATCACCTCCAAAATTATAATATAATTAGAATATTATCATTTATTTTTAAAATCCAATATTACTTTTTATGTAGTGGCAGATTGCAATAAATAACTTGAACAAATTTAATGACGCAGATTAAGCAAAAAGATCTCAATTGGAGTTCGCCAGTTCAAACATTTGAGAGGCCGTGAATTCAGATACCAGTTAATCTGAATCAATTCATCATCACTAATCTCTTCAATTGGCTGACCCTTAGGAATAAATCGCCGTAACACTCGATTACGATTCTCATTACTACCACGTTCATGCGGAGAATAAGCATGTGCAAAGTACAACGGCACGCCGGTATTTTTCTCAATTGATTGGTAGTTGGCGAACTCTTTCCCGTGATCAACCGTCAGTGTCTTGAGATTAGTTCCTAATTGATTAGTTAACTCAAGGATAGCCTTAGTCATTGAAGTGCTATCTCGTCCATCAAGCCGTTTAACGATAGTAAGGCGACTCTTGCGTTCGACAAACGTAGCTACTGCTTGACCTTTGCGCTTACCAGATAAAACTGTATCAGCTTCAAAATGGCCTGCAATATTACGATCAGAAGCTTCAGCTGGACGATCTTCAATCGAACGACCATGACTAAAAGTACCACGAGTTTCTTTAGCCCGCTTACGGCGAATACCATGATCTGGTAAGTCAGCTAAGCTAATCTCTAAGAGGCCTTGATCAACCCAGTTATAGATAGTCTTATAGGCAATCATAACCACATGGGCTACTTGTTCAATTGACCATTTTTGAACCTTGATCTTTTCTTCGATTAGTCGTTTGAGGTTAACCGTTAATAAGCATTTCCGGCCACGATAACTAAGTTTAGTTTCGTGGTCGGCTTGCGCACTAGTCGCATGGTATTCACCCTTTAACCGGTGAATTTCATTAAAGATAGTAGTCTTACTAAAGCCCAGGTAATCAGCGATATATCGAAGAGATCGATTTTCATGACGAAGCGTTTCGATGACAATGCGGTCTTCAAATGATAAAATAGTGGTGCCCATAAAGGTCCTTCTTTCTAATGGAATGTTGTGACGACACCATTAAAGACCTTTATGGGTTTTTCTGTCCACTAAAATGTTCAACTTAAATTTTACAATCTGCCTAGTTAATAACAAAATTGCTATGAAAGAGGTAACAAAGATGAACTTAACGCAATTAAAATACTTTACCGAAGTCGTCAAAACAATGAATATGACAAAGGCAGCAACTAAATTACATATTGCTCAACCATCTATTAGTCGCAGTATTCGGGAGTTAGAGAACGAATTAGGCGTTTCGCTATTTATTCGTCAAGGGAAAAAGTTAATCTTAACCGCTCAAGGTAATTATTTCTTTACGGTAGTTAATCGGTCATTCAATCAATTACGGTTAGCAAAGGAAAATGTAAAGGCAATTCACTCACTTAACAATAAAACGATCACTATTAAGATGTGTGAAACTACTCCCTTACTGGTTTCATTTCTCAAAATCATTCATCACAAATATCCCCAAATTAACCTCCAATTTATCCAAAGTAAAATCGACAATGATCCTCGGCATTATGATTTTCAGCTTGTACCTCTACCGGTCCCCGAGCAACATAACGAATTGTTACTATCCGAAGAAGTCTTTTTGGCGACGAGTAAGGAAAATTCACAGTCAACATTTCAATTGGAAAAAATTAACCAACTACCCCTAATTGAAATGAACGAGTCACCATTTGCCGACTTTACCCAACGCTTTCTTTCTGCACAAAGAATAGATCCTCAAGTTGTCTTGCGAACAGGCGATCGTAATCTCATGATTAATTTAGTAGCTCAGGGCTATGCTTCATGCTTTGTTCCTGAGTTATCCTGGAACTGTACAACTAACCTTGAAAAAATTTCATTACATAAAATTGGGAAGAATGGCTTTCATAGAAGGATTTATCTCTCCTATCCCTATGGACCAAGGACAAGCATCCAAGAGCAAGTTGCAACGCTCCTTCTTAATTACTGTCATTCCTTAAAAAAGGCATAATTAAGCTCCCCTTTGCGTTCGCAGAGCAATTCATAATGAATGAGGAACTCACCTCAAGTGATCGTTTGAATAAAATAAATACAAAAAGTCCTTAGTACTAAGAATTTACTAATACTAAGGACCATTTTTACTTATTGGACCGCTTTAATGTTAATTACCGAATTATCACCGTCATTTGCCTCCAAGCGAAGAAGGTTCGCTGCTGATTCATTTTGCTGAAGGTCTTCAGTTCCATGGTCAACCCCATCGAGTTTATTATCCCCATCATCAGTATGGAGAATAAAGCCATCGGCATGCGAAGCAATCACTTTATTGTCACCGTCATCAGTTTTCACCGTGTAGTGTCCCTTAAAGATTACTCTGTTACTAGTGAAGTCACCGTCGCCAAGAGTTGTCTTTCCTCCAGTTACCGTGAGATTATTATAAACAACGTCACCATCAGCATCGTTAACATCCATGTTCTCTAAATCAACATTTGTAATACTCAAATCACCATCAGCAATATCGAGTTCCCCGGTTAATTTACTTCCTTTAGGTACCGTAATGACAATGGTGTCATCCCCGTCATTATAAGAGAAGAACGTTCCATGACTACCGGTTTGACTAATAGTGGCAACCTGATTAGTTACCCTAACCTTAGGGAGACGAGCGTTACTTCCTTGATAGCTAATGGAAAATTTTGAGCCCGTCTTAATCAGAACATTAGCAGTCGAACTAGTCAGATTAATTTTAGTAAATTCCTTATTAGTGCTTAATTCCTTAGTAACTTGTTTTTCAATCACCGGAGTTGTTCCCTTAAAACTGATATTTTTCATCCCATGACCAGCAAAACCAACTATCATCAGGATAATTCCAATAATTAGTATTCCCAAACTAATCTTAAACATTCTTTTCATGCTTTTCTGCCCTCCTCTGAACTAACTTTTGGTAAATATACTTAGCTAAATTGGCAATTGCCTGTGCTAGCCAGCGAATGATCCAATAAACTAACGGAATACAGAATAACAGAATCCCCAGTATTGTTATCCCAAAGCCGATATATAAGATTCCGGTCATCGGAGCCGCAACAACAACCCCAATTCCTGAATAGAGAAGCACTCCAGCGGCGAACACCAAGCCAGCTAAAGTTCCCAAAATACCAACACTAACGCCGAAGACAGCTGCTAAAGCACAGATAAGAACAACTAGCGCTCCGAAACTCATCGCAAACGTAATTGGTGATGTGACAATTGCAATGATAATTAGCCAAAAGACCCGCCAACTGGAATGTGGAGATGCCGTATGACCGCTTTTAGTTTCCTCATCATTAGCCTTAATCGAATAGTCTGCTAAAATTTTATGGCTTAGCTGCCGCGGATTACCCATCTCCTTAACAATTTGCTGATAGCTATTGTAACCAGCATCTTCAATATACTCATTGTAAAAGTCCAGTGCATCCGTTCGCTCTTCAACAGTTAATGGTGCTAATAATTTCTTTAATTCCGAAATATATTTCTGGCGACCATCCATTATTCTTCTCCACACTTCCGATAAAAGATTCGGTCCAAATTACTCTTATATTCTTCCCATAATTGCAAGATTTCTTGTAGGTGCTGCTTACCAACATCCGTTATTTGATAATATCGCCGGTTTCTTCCCTGAAATGACTTATCATACGTCGTCAGGTCACCATTTTTCTTTAAGCGGCGAAGGACCGGGTACATTGTTGATTCAGAAACATCAATTACGTTTTTTACTTTCTGGGTTAACGCATAACCATAATAATCATCCTGTTTGAGAATCGCTAATACCAGTCCATCAAGGAGTTCAGCAGTTATTTGAATTTTCATTTAATCTTCCTCCTTAACTTCCACAATATTATATCATGTATAATATTGTATTTAAATATAGTATGATCTTAAAATTTAATTAAATTTGATTGATCTTTTCCTAGTTCCTGTGATTTAGTTTGATAAAATATATCTTACCTAAGTAACAGTCCACAAAAAGGAGGCTCACATGATAAAAGAATTTAAGGATTTTATTGCACGGGGAAATGTGGTTGATATGGCAGTCGGGATTATCGTTGGGGCTGCATTTACTTCAATCGTAAAGTCATTAGTAAATAACCTCATCAATCCATTAATTGGTATTTTTGTCGGCAAAATCGATCTTTCAAACCTCGTCTGGACAGTCGGCGATGCTCAATTTAAGTACGGAACCTTTCTTAATTCAGTAATTAACTTCCTGATCATCTCCTTCGTCGTTTTTTTGATGGTCAAAGCAATTAATCGTTTCCGAACAAAAAAGGATGAAGAGCCTGCCAAGCCAAGTGAGGAAGTTCAGTACCTTAAAGAAATCACCGAACTTTTAAAAGAAAAAAATAATAATTAGAAAGATTCTCCCAATAAATTATTTTTATTAGGGAGAATCTTTTATTTATCACTGAATTTATTTGCCGCACTAAAAAAGACGCAACGAGAAGTTTTTCCTCCTCGTTACGTCCCTTTTCACTATTTCAATAATTAAATATTTCCGCAAAAGCTAGTTTTACTTTTGTGCCCGAGCCATAGCTTCTTCGTAATCCTTGGTTCCAACAAAGACTTCGTGAGTATAAGGGTTGATTCCCTTACTAGTAGCCCGTTTCCAAATAATTGCAAAGACCACAACGTTAATTACAAGTGAAAGGATAGTAATTACTCCCATCATTGTTGGATCAGCAGCCCCTGGGTGAACAGCTGGATTCATTACACCATTCTTGTATAGAACTGGTAAGACTGCGAATCGACCACTGTCTTGAAATTCTGGAATCACCTGAGCAAACATACACCAAATTGCTAACGTATTTGCCCGGTTCTGAATCCAAACACCTTTATTCCAAATTGCGGCTGCAAAGGTTGGCGCAAGCAGAAGAGCAACCCCACAATACCATGAGTGGATTGGAAGGTTGCTGTAGGTATATTCAAAGTTCCAAACATCATAGGCAAGAATGAATAGCCAAATCATGTCAGGCCACAACATATCGTCCTCGTTCTTTGAAGAATAAATTCCCCACCAACCAGTCATACAGAAAACATTAATAATTCCAGCAATACCATTAAGGACATTCCACCAACCACCATAAAGCCAAACACCTTCTGAAGAAAGCCACCACTGACTTCCGGTAGTTTGTAACGCATTCATCCCACGAATAGCTGATTCAAAATCGCTCCCTACAGCGATAAAAATATTAATTGCAACAATTACAAACGGGAAGCACTTAAACCAGTATGCTTTTCCTAATTTACCCCAATGATACTTAAGGATCATAAAACCAATACAGCCAAATGTCGCAGCGTATAGCTTCGCATAGTGGAACCAGCTATTCATATGAACATAGGTCTGATTATGTAACGCCCATGCCTGTCCATGAGCAGCACCAATATAAATTGCTGTAAAGTAAATTGTCAGCGCAATTGGTAGAATAACGAAGAAAAACAGGCCTCCAGCTTTGCTTCGACGTGCTATTTCATTTGTGATAATCAAACAAGCAAATACTAATACCCAACCAAATAATTGCCAACCTGACTGGCTACCATAAATTTAAAATAACATCCTATCTCCTCCCTATAGTAAATGTTAACGGTTACATAGAACCTACTTTTATTTTATAAAAGGGTAAAAGAGATAGCAAACTCATTTTTGGATATCTGTCTTATAAAGCGACATTTTTAAACAAAAATAGAGGCTGAACAGAATTGTTCAACCTCTTTTGAAAATTATTTGAAGTTAGACTACTTAAGGGTAACAGTAGCACCAGCGGCTTCAAGCTTTTCCTTGATGTCGTTAGCTTCGTCTTCCTTAACGTCTTCCTTGATTGCTGAAGGAGCACCGTCAACAAGGTCCTTAGCATCCTTAAGGCCAACACCAGTGATGTCCTTAACAGCCTTGATAACCTTAACCTTAGCAGCACCTGGTTCAGTCAATTCAACAGTGAAGCTGTCCTTAGCGGCAGCAGCACCACCAGCAGCACCTGCAGCTGCAACTGGAGCAGCAGCAGAAACGTCGAATTCGTCTTCGATAGCCTTAACAAGATCGTTAAGGTCAGAAATTGATGCTTCCTTTAATGAAGCAATGATAGCATCCTTATCAAAAGCCATGATTATATTCCTCCAATATTTAGGTAATTAATTTTGATTTGATAATATATGGTAATACGACAATTATGCGGCTTCGTCTTCCTTGTCGGCAACGGCCTTGACTGCACGAGCAATCTTCCGCATTGGGTCTTGCAATGCAGATGCAAGCATTGACAACAGATCTTCACGACTAGGCATAGTAGCGTATTCGTTAATTTCATCGAGAGTCTTAACACTCTTTTCAATGAAACCACCCTTGATTTCAAGAGCGTCGTGGTCATCGGCAAAGTTCTTCAAGATCTTTGCTGGAGCAATTGGGTCTTCGTCAGAGAAGGCAACAGCAGTTGGTCCAACAAAAGTACTCTTAAGATCTTCGTAGTCAGTACCTTCAACGGCACGGTCAAGAATCTTGTTCTTGATAACTGACATCTTAACGCCGGCATCACGAAGTTGCTTACGTAAATCAGTAACTTCGGCAACGGTTAAACCACGGTAATCAACAACGATAGCTGATTCAGCATTGTTGATTAATTCAACAGTTTGCTTAACAACTTCAGCCTTTTTAGCAATAGCTGCTTCACTCATGAATTTTCACCTCCTGCAATGTAGTTTGACCGGATTTATAAAAAAATCCCTATGACCGCAGACATAGAGAAGGAACTTAATTTCTTCCTCGGCAGGCATATTATTAAGGCTTTCGCCACCTGAGTCTTAGGCAGAGTCATATTTAATCAACTTTGACAGTATAACATTTCCCATTACACTTGTAAAGAACAATTTAACTTGATTCGTCAGGTTGAACTAACCTTCTTTGTTGTACAATTAACTTATTAATTTATCTCAAGGAGCACCAATTCATGAAAGACTATGGCCTATTACTTGTCAATCTTGGTTCACCTGCCGAGCCAACAACACCAGCTGTTAAGAAATATCTCCGTCAATTCCTCGGGGATCGAAACGTCGTAGAAATGCCGCCTGCACTTTGGAAGCCGCTTTTAAATGGCATTATTTTACCAATGCGTTCATGGCGTTCCGCAACTTTTTACCGCGACTGCTGGTTAAAAAATGGTTCTCCATTAATTGTCAACACAAAAAATTTAACTACAAAAGTTCAAAAGTTTCTCCCTAAATGGTCAGTTAAAATGGCAATGACCTATGGTAAGCCGAGCATTGGAGACACCCTCCGGCAAATGAAACAAGAATGTAAACAGATTATCGTTCTTTCTCTATTCCCACATTTCACCAAGAGCACAACTCAATCCATTATTGAACAAGTCCAGGCTGTCGATCCGAATTTGCCAATTATTGATCGTTTTGCCGATGATCCACGGTATCTCACAGTTCTTAGTCATCATATTCAAAAGTCTTGGGATAATGGTAACTACGATATGCTAATTATTTCTTACCACGGCATCCCCGTTTCAATGGTTAACCACGGTGATCCATACCAGGATGAAACTGAACGGACCACAATAGAACTAAAAAAGCGACTCAACATTCCCGAAAAGAAGGTTGAAATGGCTTATCAATCTAAATTTGGCCCAATGCCTTGGTTAAAGCCCTATTTAAAAAATCGCCTTCTCCAATTAGTTCAGCTTGGTAAGCGAAATATCTTAATTGTTGCTCCATCATTCGTTACCGATTGCTTAGAAACGATTGAAGAAAATTCGGTTCAAAACTACCAAACATTCCGTGAAAATGGGGGTAACACCCTTGATGTCGTTCCATCCCTCAATGATGATGCCAACTTTGCTGAGTTCATCGCTGATCTTGCTAAGGAGCGACTAAACTGATGAAGAAAAAAAGCTTAGATGAAATTAACGGAAGCGTTAATGTCCCCACTGTCTATGAATCGGCATTTTGGCAAAAATTCCTTGCATACAGTGGGCCAGGAGCTCTAGTTGCCGTTGGTTATATGGATCCTGGTAATTGGCTAACTTCATTGGCCGGCGGTGGACAATATGGCTACACGTTGTTAAGTGTCCTCTTCGTGTCAATCATCGTTGCCATGATCATGCAATCACTCTCAATCCGCCTCGGTGTCGTTACTCGAACTGATTTAGCTCAAGCGATTGCTCAACGGGTTCCTAAGCCTGTCCGGATAGGACTATGGTTATTAAATGAGCTTGCAATGATGGCAACAGACCTAACTGGAGTGGTCGGCACTTCGATTGCTCTCTACCTGCTTTTCCACCTTCCGCTGATTGTGGGTGTTTTCCTAACCGTTGCGGACGTCCTAGTTGTTCTTGTCTTTTTGCGGTTTGGAATTCGTCGAGTTGAATTTATTGTTCTTACAACGATTCTTGTTGTTGGCGCAATCTTTACAATTGAAGTCTGCCGTGCTCATCCGAGTTGGCTAGCAATTCTTAACGGCATTATTCCGCAATCAAAAATTATCACTAACCATTCCGAGCTTCTTCTTAGTCTCGGGATCATTGGAGCAACAATTATGCCCCATAATATTTATCTTCATTCGGCCTTAGCACAAAGTCGGCGCTATGATGAACATGATCCAGCACAAGTTACTGAAACCCTTAAATTTGCTAACTGGGATTCAATCATCCACCTTATTGCTGCTCTAATCGTTAATGCACTCCTTCTCATCCTTGGCGGAACCTTGTTCTTCCATACCGCATCGCTAAACAGTTTGGCTGATGTTTTCTACGGGCTGAAGAATCCCCAAATTGTTGGTACGTTATCTAGTCCCGTTATGAGCTGGTTATTCGGCTTTGCACTTCTGATTACGGGGTTAATTTCATCAATTACAAGTACTTTAGCCGGTCAAATCGTTATGGAGGGGTATATCAACATCCGTCTTCCATTATGGAAAAGACGGCTGCTTACGCGGTTTGTAACCCTAATTCCAATCGTCATCATTGGCTGTCTAATTCGGTTTAACGAACAACAATTTGAACAATTAATTATTTATGCTCAAATTATTCTTAGCATTGCACTCCCATTCACCCTTTTTCCACTGGTTGCAATCACCAGTGATCAAAAATTAATGGGGAACCATGCTAGCCCTCTCTGGCAAACGATTATTGAATACGCTCTTGTTATCCTGTTAACCGACTTAAATCTTTCAGCATTGTTCTAAGGAGAAAATAATGAAGAACAAAACGTTAACATTAATTGGTGGGATCATCTGCTGGTTACTATTTGGTGTATTTTTAATCGGTGTGATTCATAACATGGGTTGGATTAATCAAATAGATCATTTTGGTTACCAATTAACTCAACCTACTTATCACTTAAAGACGCACATTATGATCATCCTTACCCATTTTGGTGATCCAATCATCATCCAAGTTCTTACTGTCCTCCTTGCCCTCTATCTTTGGTGGCAAAACAGGTTCAATGAAAGTCTGTGGTACGTTCTCCTTCAATTTGTTGGCTATTCATTGGTCATTTTAGTTAAGTATAACGTGCTCCGTGTCCGTCCAAGCAACAAACTCTTCCCGGCTAACGGCTACAGTTTCCCTAGTGGCCACACTTTTGCTACGGTAATCTTTGTTTTTACTCTCCTTGCCGTAATTCTTCCCTACATTCACTTTCAAGGAGCAAGAATCGGACTAACCTTAATAGCTTTCTTGTGGATTGTCGTAATTATGGTTACGCGAGTTTATCTCCGCGATCACTTTACTAGCGATGTTATTGGCGGCTTTCTCCTCGCAAGTGGTTGGTGGCTGATCACCAATACATTCCGTCATCGGCTTTCTCAGTGGCTGATTAAACCAATTACAAAAATTCATAATAGAAATTAAAGCAAAAAAAGAACTCAAGAGAGAAAATTCTCTCCTGAGTTCTTTTTAGGTCAGGGCGGTATGTGGGATTTGAACCCACGCGTGCCGGACCCACAAACCGGTGTGTTAACCAAACTTCACCAATACCGCCATAATGACTCCACAGAAAATAATATCACATCTCTACTGAATAATACAATAGAAATTAAAAGACTCTGTTAAAAACATTATTAATAGATCGACGTATTAGTAAAATATCTGATAACACAAAAACCAGATAGAATAACTAAATCCTATCTGGCGTATCTTCTAATTATTTAATTTAGAAGCTTTCCAAATCAAGTGTAACACTTGGTCCGAAAGTTGAAGCAATTGAAGCATGTTGTACATAAGTACCACGTACAGAAGCTGGACGAGCCTTCATAACAATATCTTCAATAGTCTTTAAGTTTTCAACTAACTTGTCAGTGTCGAATGAAGCCTTACCGAATGGAACAGCAACATTACCATCACGGTCAGTCCGGTAAGTAACCTTACCAGCCTTAGATTCTTCAACCGCCTTGGCAACATCCATAGTAACTGTACCAGTCTTAGGGTTTGGCATTAAGCCCTTAGGTCCAAGAATCCGACCTAAACGACCAACAACTGGCATCATATCTGGAGTTGCGATTGCAACATCAAAGTCTAACCAGCCATCTTGGATCTTGTCAGCTAAGTCAGTGTCACCAACAAAGTCAGCACCGGCATCCTTAGCAGCCTTAGCATTGTCTCCCTTAGCGAAAACAATAACAGTTTGATCCTTACCAGTACCGTTTGGTAAAACAACAGCACCACGTAATTGTTGGTCAGCTTGCTTAGTGTCAACGTTTAACTTAAATGCAACTTCAACGGTTGAGTCAAAGTTAGCGAAATCAATATCTTTTACTAATTGAACTGCGTCGTTAACAGCGTACTTCTTCTTGCTGTCAACCTTTTTAAGCGCATCTTGGTACTTCTTACCACGATTTTTAGCCATCTTGTGTTTTCCTCCTTGCAAATGTGGTCTAGCGGAGTTAATACCTCCCACGGGATGTACTACTTTAATAGTGCATCCGGCCTGCTACTCAGCAATTAGTCTTCAACAGTGAAGCCCATGCTCCGTGCAGTACCTTCGATCATGCGCATAGCTGCTTCAACGTCAGCAGCGTTTAGATCTTGCATCTTAGTTTCGGCGATTTCCTTAACTTGAGCCTTGGTTACAGAAGCAACCTTGTTAGTGTTAGGTTCACCGGAACCGTGTTCAACACCAGCGGCCTTCTTCAATAAGACAGCAGCAGGTGGCGTCTTGGTAATGAAGTCGAATGAACGGTCCTCATAAACAGTAATAACAACTGGGATCAACATACCCTTTTGGTCTGCAGTCCGAGCGTTAAATTCCTTAGTGAAGCCCATAATGTTAATACCTGCTTGCCCAAGTGCAGGACCTACTGGTGGAGCTGGTGTAGCAGCACCGGCAGGAATTTGCAACTTGACAACGTTAGCTACTTTCTTTGCCACGAGACAAAACCTCCTTAGTCCGTGTTGTGGTCATGATGAGGCAGTAAATTTACCTCTCCCACAGTATGTCGAATAGCATACTTAGGTAACTTACCACATTTATAATTAAAATTCAAGATAAATAGTGTAAAAACAAGATTATAACGTGCTTATCAGTAACTTGATGGAAATATGAATCAACACAGTCAAGAATAGCTCACCGCGACCGCCACAATATCTATTCTAATAAATCGGCTCGCAGGGAAGTCCCTATTGCATCGTCATAACGTGCTTATCAGTACTACGAATGCAACACAGTCGAGAATAGCTCACCGCGACCGCCACCTCCGTCTAAATAGTCCAGACTTGATTGTAAACAATCATCGTCTGAACTCCCTTAGTACTCGGTGGCTAATCCGTCGCGGTTCACCCTCTCTTTATTCCACCGTATCAATCTGGTCGAAACCTAATTCAGCAGACGTTTCACGACCAAACATTTCAACGTTAACCTTTAACTTCATCTTTTCATGGTCAACTTCTGTAACCTTACCAGTTAAGTCGGCAAATGGTCCGGCAATAACCTTAACGCTATCACCAACACTAACGTCAATATCATGTTGAACGGTTTGAACACCCATCCGCTTCATGATCCGGTCAACTTCTTCTGGAAGTAATGGTGTTGGCTTTGAACCACCACCGTGAGAACCTAAGAATCCTGTAACGCCAGGTGTATTTCGTGCAATATACCAGGCTTGGTCAGTCATAACCATTTCTACCAAAACGTAACCAGGGAATGTCTTTTCAACTACTTCCTTAGCTTGCCCATCCTTAACCTGACGAACCTCATCTTCAGGAACAACTACTCGAAAAATGTAATCTTGCATCCCCATTGATTGAGCACGTGACTCCAGGTTACTCTTAACCCGATTTTCATAGCCTGAGTATGTATGTAAAACGTACCAGCGTTTTTCATTTGATTCCACGATGAATCCTCCTTAATTAAAATTAACTCTCATTTTCAATTTCAAAATAAAAAACCTCGCGGATCCCCCACGAAGCTCGTTGAATTTAGTATAACAAATCTCTTATGGTTTGACCACTGCTTAGACAAATAACTTCATCAAGAGTTGGATTAGCCAATCAAACAGGGCAAAGAATAATACGAAGAAAAGCGTTAACGAAATAACAATGGTTGTATCACGCCGGTTTTCACGGGCAGTTGGCCAAACAACCAGCTTCATTTCGTGATTTACACTTTTAATAAAACGAAACAGATGCATAATTTCCTCCAGCTAACTAACGGGTTTCACGGTGAAGAGTATATTCACCACAATGTTTACAAAACTTTTTTAATTCTAATCGTTCTTGTCGTTGAGGATTAGCGGTAATTGTATAGTTATGAGCACCGCACTTCGTACATTCCAGTGCAACTTTCTTTTGGGACATACTTTCACCTCCACACACAATTAAGATTAGCATGTTCCATTTACTAAAACAAGTCTTTACGTCATGTCGTCATTAGTCAGAAAATTATATTTCTTACGTTTGCGGACTAGAAAAAGGCTGATGAAATTACCAGCCTTTTTCTTAATAAATTAGAACAAATTATTAATGCCTTACTCCGATCATTCACCCGCCAAAATCTTTATTAATTTTGTCCGGGTTCGTGAAAGAGCACTCTGGACTTGTCGCTTGTTACATTGAAGCTTTCGGCATATATATTCAACCGATTTGCCAGTAACGGTCAGTGCTAAAACATCCCGTTCAAAAGACGAACTAACTCTGATGATCTCTTCAATACTCTTATGACAATAGACAATATCTTCTAGTAAAATTTTCCCACCAAGGATTGTCTCACTGTCATTTTCTCCCAAAGAGTCTAATTGTTCAACTGGGATCCGCTTATCTGCTTGTCTAGCACGATATAAATCAAGAAGTCGATTGACCAAGCTTTGCTTATAAAAACCGCTAAATTGATGAATATCTTTTCCACTATAAGAGTAAATAACTTTTAGCAGTACTAGTTGTGCCTCTTGATCCCAATCTTCAAACTCTAAATCAGCAATATAAAATTTTTGCCAAAGCCGCTTAACAAGTGAAGAGTAACAATCAAATAATGCCATAAATTTATCCTCGTTGCCGACTTGTGCCTGAATGAGTAATTCGAGATCAGCTGAATGATTTTTTATCATTGTTTCACCTTAACTTTATTAAGGATCACCTTTCTTGAATTTGGCTCCTTCACCCATTCATTGATTGCCTGGTCGAGGGGTTCTCATTCCCATCGTCAGGAAGATTTCAATTCCTAGTACCGGTTCCTTATACTAAGTCTCTCAACCTTGGTGACTAATGCCTGAAAATAATCTACCAAACTTTTAATAGTTTGAATAGTACTTTCTTGTGATTTGTTGAACAACTATTCAAACGATAGTTAATTGAAAAGTTTTTCTGCATAAAAATTTGTTTTCCTAGAATGAACACTACCGCCAGAATAGTCTTTTAATGCGACAAGTGTCTCAATATACCAATTATTTATTGTTATGGGATATTTTATAATTTGAAAAAATTTTGTTTTTTGAATACTCACTTAAGCATGTAAGGTGAATCCCACATTTTTTTACTTTCAAAAATCACCCAAACAAATAAATCCTCCCTCCTGCTTTAATTAAACAGGAAGGAGGATTTGTTTTCTATAGCGGGTGCCGGGAATTAAATCCTTGGTAGATTAACAGACTCGCCGCCACACTTGCATTAAGACTTTGAACGTGACCAATCATTGGAATTGTAAGCATCTCATCACAGTTCTTTTTCAATAATGAGGAGATTCCCTTTCCTTCATTACCGATAACTAACGCTACTGCTCCCTTTGCATTCCAGCGACGGTAATCAGTTCCTTTCATATCGGTTCCGAACAGCCAAACTCCCCGGTCTTTCAATTCTTGAGCGGTTTGAACCAGGTTAGTAACACGGGCAACCGGAACGTGTTCAATTGCTCCGGTAGAGGTTTTAGCAACAACCGAAGTTAAACCAACAGCGCGGCGCCGGGGAATAATAATCCCATGAACCCCGGCTGCATCGGCCGTCCGGATAATTGAACCAAGATTATGCGGATCCTCTAATTCATCAAGGATCAGGAAAAATGGGTCTTCATCATGTTTAGCGGCATTTTCAAACAAGTCATCAATGGTTGCATAGTGATAAGCGGCGACTGCCAAGGCCACTCCCTGGTGATTTTGGTGATCACTCATCTGATCAAGTTTTGTCTTGGGAACGTTGGAAATTACAAGCCGCTTTTCCTTTGCTAATTTAATAATTTGTGAAATGGCATCAGACTTTAATCCTGATTGGATAAAAACCTTATTAATCTCCTGATCGGACTTCAATGCCATCACTGCCGGATGACGACCAATAATAAAATCATTGCTTTCAGTTTTCATGCTTCGTTCTCCCTGCTTCAACTTGCTGAATGCACCATTCTGCTAATTCTTCAATTCGATCTTGTTTTCCTGCTAATTGCAGGTAACCCATCATTGCTTCAAAACCAGTCGATATCCGATAAGTTAGAACAGAGGTATGTTTTGCGTGCGTGTGACTATTGGCATTTCGCCCCCGCTTAAAGTAACTCCACTCATCCTCAGTCAAAATATCATCCTGCTTCATCAGATCAATCAATGCCGCTTGCGCTTTTGCAGAAACATAGTGAGTCGCTATGTGCTGAAGCTTAGTCGGCTTTGCTAGTCCCTGACTCAAAAGATGTTGACGGATAAATACTTCATAAACGGCATCCCCCAAGTAAGCAAGGGCAATCCCGTTTAATTGTTGATAATCTGCTTGTTCCATTAATTTCCTTCCTGTCTACTTCTTTACTCGCTTGAACCGTGTTCCTTGCGGCGTATCTTCAAGAATGATTCCCTGTGCCTTTAATTCATCACGAATTTGGTCACTCCGGGCAAAGTCTTTATTCTTCCGCGCTTCATTTCGTTCATCAATCAACGCTTGAATATGTTCATCGTTAAGCTCATTGTCACTTGATGCTAACTTCACACCAAAAATACTAACTAATTCAGAAATTAGATCCTTCATTTCGGTTAATGCAGCTGCTTTAACCGCTTTTTGTTGGGCGTATACATTTGCAAACTTAACTAGTTCATAAACAACGGTAATCCCATTTTGAACATTAATATCGTTATCCATTGCTTCCGTAAATGATTGCTTAAAATCAGCTAATTTTTGAGTAACTACCGGATCAGCACCATCTTGAGCATCTTTTTGACGATAAGTTAAATTATCAAATGCTGTTTGGATATGTTCCAAATTATTTTTAGCATCAATCAAATTATCCTCACTGTATTGGATTGGCCGTCGATATTGAGTAGTCGCCATAAAGAACCGCAATACTTGAGGATCAACCTGCTTAATGATGTCGTGGACAGTGATAAAGTTGTGCAGTGATTTGCTCATCTTCTCGTTGTCCTTGCCGATAGTAACAAAACCATTATGCATCCAGTAACGAACAAATTTCTGGCCAGTTTTCGCTTCACTTTGAGCAATTTCATTTTCATGGTGGGGAAATTCTAGATCCTGGCCGCCACCATGAATATCAATCGTCTTTCCCAAGTACTTAGTCGACATCACTGAGCATTCAATATGCCAGCCTGGTCGTCCCTTGCCCCATGGCGAATCCCAGTTAATTTCGCCTGGCTTAGCAGCTTTCCAAAGAGCAAAATCCATTGGATCCTCTTTTTTATTAATTTCATCATCACTAACATGTTCACTTGCCCCAACTTCAAGATCATCAATTGATTGGCCTGACAATTGACCATAGTCCTTGAATTTTCGGGCACGATAATAAACATCCCCATCTTTTTCGTATGCATAGCCCTTATCAATCAACCCCTGAATAAATTTGATAATTTCAGGAATGTTTTCGGTTGCTCGCGGGTGCATTGTCGCTGGTTCGATATTAATTGCCTTAGTATCTTCCATAAATGCTTGAATGTATTTATCTGCTAATTGGGGAACGGTGATTCCTTGTTCATGGGCGGCTTTGATCATCTTATCATCAACGTCGGTAAAGTTAGAAACATAGTTCACCTTGTACCCCTTAAATTCAAGGTAGCGCCGTACGGTATCAAATGCAATCGCTGAACGTGCATTACCAATATGGATATAGTTATACACCGTTGGACCACAGACATACATGTTAACAACTCCTGGGGTTTGCGGTTTAAATTCTTCTTGTTTACGAGTCAATGTATTATAAATTGTTAGCATGACTGTCTGCTCCTTTCATATCTATACCCATAATACTAACATATCTAGTTAATTGACTGATACCTGTCCTAATAAAAAAAGCTAACTGCTCAATAATCCTGATTAGTTAGCTTAATTTCTCTTTACGTACAGCAGATTACTATTCTTTTTATCTAAAGCTCAACCCCTTGAATTCCATTATCATAGGTCCACTGCTTTAACTCTTCCATGTCACCACTAAAATAGAATTCTGAAATTAACTGATTCCACTTTGGCCACCGATCAAGCGGAACATTAATCAACCCTGCACCGCTATTAATCATTATTTTATTAGCAGCTAAAGTTGCCGTTCGCTTATTTCCGTCCCAAAAAATCTGATTCCGCATTAAGTGATACATTAACGTCAATGCTTTATCAGTATTTGTTCTGTTTTTATCTAAAAGTAATTGAGTTAAAAATAATTCTTCTTGCTCTTGATTAACCTGCGGAGGAATATACTCACCCTTCATCGTGCTAACCGCACCATTTCCAGTTCGAAGTTCTCCTGGAGCCAGCGACTCATTCAGAGCAACAATTTTATTAGCCTTTTTAAGAAAATCAAGATTAATCCCCTCATCCGAATTAATAGTATATTGCCACCCTCTCTTCAACTGAATAATGATATTAATATCGTCAATTGAGACACCATCAACTCCTAGGCCATCAATGATTGTTTGTGTTTGTTGCAAGGTCGTTATTAAACCCTCAAATCGAGAATTAACATAAACTAATCGCGTCAAATTACTCCTAGCTAAACGCTTATTTTGCTCAACACTTAAATGATATTTACCTCTTAACATGGAAATATCCTCTTCAATATTTTTCAAATTATGCAAAGTTATTGAACTACTCAACTATATATAACTCTTTTACACCAACGATTATACTATAATTTAATTCACTCATATAAGTCATTTGACGATAAAGCGGCGACACCTCATCATGTCTCAAAAACTTTTTTCACTTGCTTCAAAAGTTTTTTTACTTAATAGTCACAATTTCTTCACATTCTCCTGGTAGTATATAAAGCGTAGTAAAGATACAAGCTTTACTACTAATGAAACCTATTATTTTTCAATTACTCCTCCCAATAGTAACCGAAAAAATAATTAATATGAGGATACCCCAAGTCCTCATAATACTCCTCAAGAGATAGCTTTCCCTAGGCTATCTCTTTTTGGATCATAAAAAGCGGGAACGGCTATGATTTAGCTGTTCTCGCTTTTTTATTGTGGGGAAGGTTGTTGTTCTTGAGCTATAATTCTACTGCAGCTGAGTCTAAATGTGCTCGCCCTAACCTTCCTCGAGCTAACGACCTCCGACTCCGACGACAAGACGTCGTTCGCCGGAGAAATCGTTAGCCACCGGAAGGTTTTAACGGGCTCGCACTCTTTTCACTAAAACAACCCCTTAATCCTACCCTGCGCATCGATGGACATGTTAACGGCAGCGGGAGTCTTGGAAAGGCCGGGCATGGTCATCATGTTACCTGAAAGGGCAACAATAAAGCCGGCACCGAGCTTAGGAACAAATTCCCGAATATGGAAGGTAAAGTCTGTTGGTGCTCCAAGCTGAGTTTGATCATCAGTAAAGGAGTATTGGGTCTTGGCAATGCAGACAGGAAGATCATTCCAGCCTAACTTTGCAAACTGCTTCAATTGCTTCTTTGCCTTTTTACTAAACGAAACTTCCTTAGCTCCGTAAATTGTCTTTGCAATTGTATTTACTTTTTCTTCAATCGAATCACTAGCGTCGTAAAGGGGCTTGAAGTCACTCTTTTGGTCAGCCAAGCGAACAACTTCCTTGGCAAGATCCTGAGTTCCCTTACCGCCTTTAGCCCAACTATCAGCTACAACAACGTTAACGCCGAGCCGCTTACAATTATCTTCAATAAACTTGACTTCAGCATCAGTATCATTGATGAAGTGGTTAATGGCAACTACTACTGGTAAGCCATAACGTTGCATATTCTTAATATGACGATTCAGGTTAGCAATTCCCTTTTCTAGTGCTGGCAATTGTTCTTCCTTAATTTCGTCTAAACTAGCGCCACCATTGTATTCAAGGGCACGAACCGTAGCAACAATAACGATTGCATCTGGGTTCTTTCCTAATACAGGCCGTTTAATATCAAGGAACTTTTCAGCCCCTAAGTCAGCACCGAATCCGGCTTCTGTAACAGTGTAATCTGCTAATTTCAATGCCGTTTGGGTAGCCAAAATACTGTTGCATCCGTGGGCAATGTTAGCAAATGGACCACCATGAACAATCGCTGGAGTATGGTCAAGGGTCTGTACAAGGTTAGGCTTAATAGCGTCCTTCAAAAGAATCGTAATTGCATCTTCAAAGCCAAGTTGACCAACAGTTACTGGTTCCCGATCATAAGTGTAACCAACAACGATCCGGCTGATACGCTTCTTCAAGTCCATCAAGTCGGTTGAAAGGCACAAAATGGCCATTAATTCTGAAGCTGCAGTAATGTCAAAGCCGGTTTGCCGTGGAACACCTTGCATAATTCCGCCAAGACCAGTAATAACATTCCGCAATGCCCGGTCATTAACGTCTTCAACCCGTTTCCAAATAATCCGACGCGGATCGAGGTCCAATTCATTCCCCCGCATTACATAATTATCAATTAAAGCAGCTAGTGTGTTGTTAGCGCTAGTCAATGCATGAAGGTCACCGGTAAAGTGCAGGTTAATATCTTCCATTGGGATTACCTGACTGTAACCACCACCGGTTGCCCCGCCTTTAATCCCAAATACAGGACCCATAGAAGGTTCCCGCATTGCAATAATTGTTTGGTGGTTCAATTGGTTTAAGGCATCCCCTAAGCCAACCAAAATAGTTGATTTTCCTTCACCGGCTGGAGTCGGATTGATTGAAGTCACAAGAACTAGCTTATGCTTCTTCCCTGGCTTTTCAGCAACTGGCAATGAAATTTTAGCTTTGTACTTCCCGTATTGTTCAATTTGGTCATCGTCAAGGCCAATTGATTCAGCAATCTTATTAATCGGTTCGAGTGTGGCTTGGTCAGCAATTTCTATATCTGTCATTTCAATCCGCTCCAATCTTAAATACGAACTTTAACTAAAAAAAACACCGTTAAAGTTAAGAATTAACTTCTACGGTGTCTAGGATAAAAGATTCTCAGTCATTTGTAAACAACTATTTAGACTCTTTATCAGATTTTGCTGATTTTTTGTTGTTGTCCTTTGTGGATTCACTATTCTTTTCGTTGATCCCCCGACGAGAATGGAGCGGTCGAGCAAAAATCATCCGTCCAGCATCGGTTTGTAATGCACTAGTGACCTCTACCTCAATCCGTTCATTCATGAAGTAACGGCCATCCTCAACGACAACCATAGTTCCATCATCAAGGTACGCAACCCCTTGCTGACGTTCGGTTCCGTTCTTAACAACAACAACTTTGAGTGTTTCACCAGGAATTACCCGTGGCCGTAACGATTTGGCAAGGTTATTGATATTCAAGACTTGGACATTTTGGAATTGGATAACCTTATTCAGATTATAGTCGTTAGTAACGATGACTCCATTAACCTTTTTAGCTAACGCAATCAGCTTACTATCAACTTCCGGAATATCTTCAAAGTCGCCATCGTACATTTCAATCGGCACGATCTTTTCTTTCCGTAATTTGTTTAGGATATCCAAACCTCGCCGTCCCCGAACTCGCTTAATACTTTCACCGGAATCGGCGATGTATTGAAGTTCATACAAAACAAAATTAGGAACGAGCAATGTTCCTTCCAGGAAACCGGTTTTTACTAAATCATAAATTCGACCATCAATCAAGATGTTCGTATCTAAGATTTTATAGTGATGATAATTCTCATCTTTTTGGTCAATTACTTCGGTATTCGAATTTTTTGAGCGTACCCGGTGTCCAGAAAGCAAATTCTTCCAATCATCAAGACGGGTCGTTCCGATACGGTAACCAAAATAACTAAAGATAACCATTAACAGGATTGGTAAAACGTTGTTAACAACCGGAATTCCGGTTCGCCAAAGCGGGATTGAAATCAACACCGCAAGGACTAGCCCAACAATTGTCAGTAACGTACCAAAAAACAGGTAAACTGGGCTTAAACTTGTTAGACTCTTTTCAATTCGTGCGACTAACTGTTCAGTTGGTTTGGCAAGTGGTAATGAAAGGATCAGAAAAATCAAAGCACCAATAACGATATCCATAAAGACAAATAAGGCACTATTTAAATGAAAATTAATTAAGTCCCAAAATAATGGCAAATAATAGAAACCAATTGCGGCACCAACAATAACGTAGATCAATCGAATAATTCGTTTTCGCATATTACATCCCTCCTTTATAAATTAACCTAGCGCAAGACGCAATGCCTGACGTAAGGTGGTTACCCCGATAACCTCGATCCCGGTTGGTGCTTGCCACCCTTTCAAGTTATTTTTCGGAACAAAGATCCGTTTGAAGCCAAGTTTCTGGGCCTCGGCAACACGCTGTTCAATCCGGTTAACCCGCCGAATTTCACCAGTTAAGCCAACTTCACCAACAAATGCATCTGTAGCTTGTGTCCCCTTATCCCGGTAACTCGATGCAATACTAATTGCGATTGCCAGGTCGATTGCCGGCTCATCCAATTTTACACCACCAGCAGCCTTAAGGTAGGCGTCCTGGTTTTGGAGCATCAAATTGGCGCGCTTTTCAAGAACCGCCATTATCAATGATACCCGATTTCGGTTCAAACCAGTAGCAGTTCGCTGAGCATTTCCATAGACGGTCGGTGTCACTAAAGCCTGAATTTCGACAAGAATTGGCCGCGTCCCTTCTAATGATACAACGACAGCCGAGCCAGTGGCATCTTTTAATCGTTCTTCGAGGAAAATTTCTGAAGGATTTTTCACCTCTGATAAACCATTCGTATGCATTTCAAAAATTCCCAGCTCATTAGTTGACCCAAAACGGTTTTTAACTGACCTGAGGATCCGGTATGTGTGGTGAAGATCTCCTTCAAAGTACAAGACAGTATCAACCATGTGCTCCAAAATCTTTGGTCCAGCGATTGCACCGCCCTTAGTAACGTGACCAACAACAAAGATCGTAATATTATTACTCTTTGCAATTTGCATTAACTGAGCGGTTACTTCACGAATCTGCGAAACACTCCCGATCGCTGAAGTGACATCCGTAGCCTGCATTGTCTGAACAGAATCAATCACCACGTATTCTGGTTTTAGTTCACGAATCGTGTCTTTAATACTGTCCATATTGGTTTCTGGGTAAATATAAAAGTCATCTGCTGCCACGTCAAGCCGCTCTGCCCGCATTTTTATTTGAGTGGCGCTTTCTTCCCCAGAAACGTAAAGAACCCGGTGATGTTCACTTGATAGTTGTCCAGAAACTTGCAGGAGCAGCGTTGATTTTCCAATACCAGGATCCCCACCAATTAAGATTAACGACCCCGGAACAATTCCGCCACCAAGAACCCGGTTCAATTCGTTCAGTTTGGTTTTTACCCGGGGAGTTTCGTGACTATTAATTTCACCGATTTTCTGTGGCTTAGCAACCAAACCAGTTAACGTCGTGGTTGGTCGTTTCGTGGCTGCACTGGAACTTGAGGATTGGATTTGTTCTTCAACTAACGTATTCCACTCACCACAGTTAGGACATCTTCCTAAATATCGTGGTGAATTATATCCACAATTCTGACAAACATATTGTGTTTTAACTCTGGCCATTCATGCCATCCTTTCATTACCTAAACTTACTTACTAACAACGATCCTGAAATAAAAGTGCGCCCTACCAATCACTTTTAAAAAAACTATTGGACCGTTCCACCAGCGAAAATCTGAGCTTTTTGAGAGAAATTTACCCAAAATTATTCCGATTTTATTCAAGATTTGCTATATTACTTTTTGGTTGAACCGAAGCCACCAGTCCGCCGTGCGATTGGTTGTTTCTCATCATCAGCGACAAGGAATGGCATAAAAATTCCTTGGCCAATTCGTTCACCTTTTTTTATATGATAATCTGTTAATCCATAGTTAATGAGTTGGAAGAAAATTTCTCCTTCATTACTATCATTATCATAATAATCAGCATCTACAATTCCAACACCATTCGGAAGAATTAATCGACGCTTTAGCGGGCCGCTAGAACGATTAGCTAATAGCAAGAATTCATTATCCTGCATGTAAGCCTTGATTCCGGTTGGGACTAGATATGGTTTAAGGCATTGATCAGCGTGTTTAAGGTCATCAGGACTTAGCTTTGATTGCTGATGGATTTTCCAAAGGGTCTTTAAGAAGTTCCCTTTCCAAATTGATGGAAGAACAAAATCTTCCGCAGCTTCAAAGTCGTAACCAGCTGCATTGGCAGTTTGCCGACTGGGTAAATGAAGCCCCTGATCCTGTTTGCTTGAAACAATCTTAAATCCGCGTTTCATTTATATCACCTAATCCTTTTTATAAACTATCTACTTATTATAAAATAGATATAGGATTTATGGTATTGCTTTACACTGAATAGATTTGGAATGGATGTGATCAAATGGATTATAAGGTTGAAGAAAACCGAATTATCGCTAGTGATGATCAACAACCCTTCGTGGGCGAGATAAGCTTTCCAAAAGTAACGGGGGTACCTGACCGCGTTGTTGTTGAGCGGGTCTTTGTTCACCCCGATTATCGTGGCCAAGGGATTGCGGCAGAGTTGGTTCGTCAATTCGTTAAGTACGCCACTACCCATCAACTAACCGTAAAATTAATGTGTCCTTATGCTGTAAAGCAGTTTAAGGCGCATCCCGAATACCAACAATTACTATTACCTGAAGATCGTTTCTAAGGAGGAAACTCATGAATCAAGATGAGCTAAAACAACAAGTTGGCCGTGAAGCAGTTAAGTACATTCATCCAGGAATGGTTGTCGGCCTAGGAACAGGGACAACCGTTCATTGCTTGGTGGAAGCACTCGGTGAGCATGTTAAGAATGGTGATTTATCAGATGTTGTTTGTGTTACAACCTCAAACAGAACTACTCGCCAAGCTCAAAGTCTTGGGATCAAGGTTGAAGAAATTGACGATGTTGATCATATTGACCTTACTATTGATGGTGCTGATGAGATTAGTGACGATTTCCAAGGAATTAAGGGTGGCGGTGGCGCTCTCCTTTGGGAAAAGATTGTTTCCAACTATTCTGACCACGTAATGTGGATTGTTGATGAATCAAAATTAGTTCATCACTTAGGAGCTTTTCCGCTACCAGTGGAAGTTACCCCATACGGAAGTCAACACCTCTTTACCAAACTAGCTCGTCGTGGCTATAACCCAACCTGGCGGATGCTGCCTGATAACAGTGATAAGTTCCGGACACACCAGCGAAACTTCATTATTGATTTGCATCTTGAGGACATTAACGATCCCTTCGCCCTTCACGAAGAATTAATCGGGATGGTTGGTTTAATTGAAGATGGACTGTTCTTAAACCAAGTTAATGATGTTCTTGTTGGTACCCAAGACGGTCCAAAGTTCCTTCATGCCCGTCCATAATATAAGAACGTAAAATTTAATAATTGATCTTAAAGAAGCCGAGAAAGAACAAAACGTTTTTTCTCGGCTTCTCTTACTATTACCAGCTTATTTCTAGTTTTTCTTGCCACCATAATCAAGAATTAGCTCCCATAATTTTTCTTTGGCAGGTGAAAGAATCTCATTATGTCGCGCAGCCAGTGAAAGATGGAATACGGGTTGTTGCGGATCGGCTAAGGCTAAATCAACCAGTCGATCGTTGGCGGTAATTGCTAATTCAGTCAAAAATGAAATTCCCAAGTTTTCAGCCACCATATTCTTAATGATATGAATATCATTTGTTCGATAAATAACTTTGGGACGAATATGGGCAAGCCGACACATTCTACGAAATGCCTTCTCATGAATAAAATCAGTATCTGGCAAAATAAACGATTGTCCCTTAAGATCAGCGAATTGTAAATCCTGTTTTTTAGCCAATTGGTGGTCCCGACTCATGATAATGTGAAATGGGTACTGAGCAAACTCCTTCACTGATAGTTCTGGTTGTTGAAGGGGACTGGCGGATCCCAGAAGAGCCATATCCAGTTCTCCCCTCAATAACATCTGTAGTAAATTTTCTGACCCTTCTTCGGTAACCTCCAACTTGTCAATTAAATTAGAACGAAGTAACCGTGGAGTAAGCGGTGGAAAGTAGTAATTACCGATAATTGGCGGCAACCCAAAACGGATCTTATTTAACTTAGCGTGTTCAATCTCACGGCGCGCAACCGCTAGTTCACTAAGAATTGCGCGAACATGCTGGGCGTACTGCTGACCAATTTTAGTGACGGTTATCTGGTGATGAATATGATCACGAATAAAAAAGGTTGTCCCGTACTCTTCTTCTAACCGGTTAATTGCCATCGTAATTGTTGGCTGGCTAACCTGAAAGTGATCGGCAACTACCGAAAAATTTTTATCTTTAACAAGTTCAATAAAATATTCTAAATCTCTAATTTTCATTTTTGCCCTCAAGAATGGATGATCGGCTTTAGTGTATCAATTTTATTTATAGGATAGCATAGATTTGACTATATGCTAATTTGCTTCATATCATTGCAATATCAATAATAAATTAAAGGAGATCCTTTGCAATGACAGACGCAATGTCAATTCTTAATAACCCCTTTAAAAACAAGGGAACTGCATTTACATTAGATGAACGAAAAAAATTAGGGTTAATTGGTACTTTGCCACCCCGGGTAAAGACAATTGAAGAACAAGAAACAGATACCTATGCTCTCTACCAGAGCAAAACCTCTCGAATTGAAAGGCGTCACTTCTTGATGGAAGTATTTAACGCTAACCGAACGCTCTTCTTCTACTTAATGGAAAAGCACATCACCGAAATGATGCCAATCGTTTATGATCCGGTAATTGCTGAATCAATTGAAAAGTATAATGAACGGTACCTTCGTCCTCAAGACGCTGTTTACCTCTCCGTTAAGCATCCGGAAGACATCAAGCAATGCCTTCAAAATGTTAGTGCTGATCGTGACATTCGCCTAATCGTTGTTACCGATTCTCAAGGGATTTTAGGGATTGGTGACTGGGGTGTTGATGGTGTTGACATTGCTGTCGGTAAGTTAATGGTTTATACTGCCGCCGCTGGAGTCGATCCTTCCCAAGTTCTCCCCATCTCAATTGATGCAGGAACCGATAACGAAACACTCCTTAACGATCCAAACTACCTTGGTGAACGTCACCACCGGATTACTGGTCAAGAATACTTTGACTTCATTGACCGGTTCGTTGAAACAGTTGAAAAACTATACCCAAAGAGCTTGTTGCATTTTGAAGACTTTGGCCGGGGAACGGCAGCCCGAATCCTGGATAAGTACCATGATAAAATTTTAACCTTCAACGATGATATTCAAGGAACCGGGATCATTGCCCTAGCAGGTGTTCTTGGTGCGCTGAACATTTCTAAAGAGAAATTAGCTGACCAGAAGTTCTTAACATTCGGTGCCGGAAGTGCTGGAATGGGAATTGCTAAGATGCTCTTTGATGAATTGGTCCGCCAGGGGATGGATCCTGCAGAAGCCAAGAAGCACTTCTACCTCGTTGATAAGCAAGGATTATTGTTTGACGACACTGAAGGACTTACACCAAAGCAAAAGCCATTCACCCGGAAGCGGAGTGAATTTAAGAACGCCGATGAACTAACTAACCTAGCTGCTGTTGTAAAAGCAATTCACCCGACTGTCATGATTGGGACTTCTACGCAACCCGGAACCTTCACTGAAGAGATTGTTAAAGAAATGGCAGCTCATACTGAACGGCCAATTATTTTCCCACTTTCTAACCCAACTAAGCTTGCGGAAGCTAAAGCAGCGGACTTATTAAAGTGGACTGATGGTCGCGCTCTGGTTGCTACTGGGATTCCCGTTGATGATATTGAATACAACGGGGTTACCTATAATATTGGTCAGGCAAACAACGCCTTAATCTATCCTGGAGTTGGTTTTGGTGCAATCGCAACAGAAGCAAAGAAGATTAACAATACCATGCTAGCAGCGGCTGCCCACTCCCTTGTTGGGTTAGTCGATCCAGATAAGCCTGGGTCTGCGGTACTTCCGCCAGTTAGAGATATGGCAAAGTTCTCCAAGACAGTTGCCATTGCGGTCGCCCAATCTGCAATTGACCAAGGCTTCTCTTCAGCAAAGGACGCCAAAAAAGCGGTCGAAAAAATGACCTGGGAAGCAAAATACTAATATTATTAACGACGATCAAGTAAAGTTACTTGGTCGCCTTTTTCTTGAGGAACCACTATAATAGTAAGTAACTATTTTAAGGAGTGTGACCAATTGTGAGTTTTGAAATTGATAATTCCGCAATTAATTATTTCCACGAAGATTATGATCAACGAAAAGAATCCGCTGTCCTCGAAAATGCCGTTACTAAGAATGGGGTTAATGCCGCAAGTTTTAACTGGCACTCAATTGCTGACAACGCTCCCCACTTTTCAATTGACTTGAAGACTGGTGACGTTGCCGACCAAAAGCAATCAGGACGTTGCTGGATGTTCGCTGCCCTGAACACGATGCGTCACGACATGCAACATAAGTTTAACTTACCTGATAACTTTGAACTTTCTCAATCCTACCAATTCTTCTGGGATAAATTTGAAAAGGCTAATTACTTCTATGAAAATGTGATTAAGACTGCTAAGTTACCTACCGATGACCGCAAAGTAGCTTGGCTAATGGCTGCCCCACAATCCGACGGTGGTCAATGGGATATGCTCTGTGCCCTCATTCAAAAATATGGGGTCATGCCTAAGTCAGCAATGCCCGAATCATTTAACTCCAATCGATCTAACGGGATCAATAACCTCTTAAACAATAAGCTGCGTCATGACGCTGTAATCTTGCGGAAGATGGTTAATGATGAACACGCTAATGAAGATGCGCTTAACATTAAACGGAAAGAAATGTTAAATGACGTTTACCGGATGCTTGCATATGCCTTTGGTGAACCAGCAAGTCACTTTGACTTTGAATACCGGACAAAGAAGGATAATGAATTCCACCGGGATGAAAACATTACCCCACAAGAATTCTTCAAGAAATATGTCGGCTGGAACCTTGATGACTACATTTCGGTTATTCAAGCACCGACTGCTGATAAGGAATACTACAAGACTTACACAATCGATATGTTAGGTAATGTTGTTGGTGGTCGGCAAATTAAGCACTTAAACCTACCAATGGACGAATTTAAGAAGCTCGCAATCGACCAACTAAAGGCTGGTGAAAGTGTTTGGTTCGGTTCTGACGTTGTTAAATATTCTGAAACTAAGCTCGGAATTATGGCCCTCAATACTTACGACTACGCTAAGCTATTTGACACCGACCTGGAAATGACAAAGGCCCAAGCACTGGACTATGGTCAAAGCATGATGGATCACGCAATGGTTCTTACCGGTGTTGATCTGGTCAACGATCAGCCAACCAAGTGGAAGGTCGAAAACTCCTGGGGACCAAAAGTTGGTACTAAGGGTTACTTTGTCATGAGTGACGACTGGATGGACAAGTACTGCTACCAAATTGTCGTTAATAAAAAGTACCTTAGTGACAAACTCAAGCAAGCCCAAGCCCAAGAACCAATCGTCCTAAAGCCTTGGGATCCAATGGGAACGTTGGCATAGGAAGAGAGTGCCTTCGCCCCAAAGAGTTTCCGAAAAGCTAGCAATTTCTCCTGACGAAGGCGACTTGCGCCTAGGAAGGAGGTTGCTAGCTCTAGGAAACTCGGGCGAAGCACGTTTAAACTAGAGTGCGAGCCGTGACGAACTAGCAACTGAGCACTAGAAAATCCCGGACGATGATTGTCTTGCAATCAAGGACGGGATAGCTAGGCGGAAGTTGCGGTCACGGCGAGCCGATCTCGACTCGGTTGCCTGGAAAGACAACAATTTCTCCCGACTGGATGCTGAAAGCATCTGGGAGGGAGTTTGTTGTCTATAGGGGCTTCCCCGCGAACATATTTTGATTCAGTTGCAGTAAAACATCTCGAGGAAGGTTAGGTCGAGCAGATCTTGGCTATGCTGCAGTAGAACGTCCCCATCAGTAAAGTCGTCCTATTAATCAACAAATTCCCCTAGTATTCAGGGCCTTTCCTGAGTATTAGGGGAATTTTCGCTTTATATAATTACTTTAATCTTTCTTAAACCGATATTCTAGGCAACATAGTCAAAATGTGTTCGCCAGGAACTTGCTAAGATAACACCCTCCCTCCTAGGCGCAAGACGCCTTTGTCGGGAGTTAGTGTTATCTTTCCGCAAGTTCTTTGCTGGCTCACACTCTTATTCCGTAACATCCTCCCCAAAGTATTTTTGGGAAAGTTTCTTTACGGTACCGTCTTTTTGGAGCTTCTTGAGAGCATCATTGTATGAAGATTGGATTGCTGAATCCTTTTTATTGAAGAGTGCCGAGATTTTAGTTGGTTTAGCTTCGCTGGAAACGTCAATCATCTTCAATCCCTTTGTGCTGTTCTTCTTACTGTAAGCATACCAAGCTTCACGGGAATTAACTGTCCCTTCAGCACGACCTTGTTTTACCATTGCCACTGAATTGCTAAATTCGCCATTAGGAACAAGGGTACCGTGGTACTTCTTAACAACATCAGCATTGTTTGTCCCTGTACCGGCAACAATCTTCTTGCCGCTGATTTGCTTCAAGTTCTTAATCTTACTATCTTTAGGAACAATTAAAACATACCGTGACTTGATATATGGGGTCGAGAAATTGTACTTCTTTGCCCGTTCTGGAGTCTGCGTAATATTATTCATTACTACATCATATTTTCCAGAACCTAATCCCGCTACTAAAGAATCCCACTTACTCGGGACAAACTTTGCCTTTAGTCCCATTTCCTTGGCCACTGCTTTTCCTAAGTCTACTTCAAAACCAGTTAGCTTATTATTCTTCCGGTATGAATAAGGGGAGTAAGTTCCTTCAAGACCAATCGTCAACTCACCTTTTTGTTTTAATTCTGAATTTACCTGTGATGACGCAGCGTGAATGCTACTAATTCCAGCGGTTGTTCCGACCGTAACTGCTGCTAATGTTACTAATACCTTTTTCCAAATCTTCATTTTATCTTTCTCCTTCTACTTTAAATTTTCCATGGTCATTGAAGCAATAAAGTTCCTAATCCGCTCATTCGGATTTTCCGTAGAAAAGAATTTTTCTGGTGCCCCGTCGTAAATGATTTCGCCATTTTCTACAAAAACAATCTTGTCAGCAATTTGTTTAGCAAACGCCATGTTGTGAGTTACAAGAACCATTGACTGTTTCTCCCGTGCCAGCTGTAAAAGAACTTTTAATACACTCAATTCTAATTCCGGATCAAGTGCTGAAGTTGGTTCATCCAGAAGAACATACCGTGGTTTCATTGCCAGTGCTCGAGCGATTACTACCCGTTGCGCCTGTCCACCAGATAATTCACTAGGATAAACGTCGCCATAATCAGCCATTCCCACTTTTGTCAACACTTCTCTAGCTAACTCATTAGCCTGTTGACGGTCCATTTTCAGAACCTGGGTAGGACCTTCAGTAACGTTGTTAAGAACTGTCTTATGGGGGAATAAATTATAATTCTGAAAGACCATCCCCGTTTCTCGCCGAATTGCTAACTTTTCCTTATTGCTAACGGGCTGGCGAAAGTCAATCTGGTGACCGTTAAAGTCATACTGACCACTCTCAGGCATAACGAGAAGGTTTAGCGACCGTAAAATTGTCGACTTTCCCGAACCAGACGGCCCAACAAGAACCGTAATCTGACCTGCAGGAAACTCTAATGTAATATCTTTCAAGACATGTTTGTTACCGTAAGTTTTATTAATTTGGGTTAATTTCATCAATTTTCACCTACTTAACTAATTTCAAGCTGACTGCCCAGCCGTTTTTCAAGATAGTGCTGGAGAACAGAAAGAACCGTTGTAAATACTGCATAGATTAACGCAACTAACGTGTACATTAATAATGGTTGGTAATTAGCTGCTGCAATTTGTTGACTAACCTCAAACATTTCCATGATTGTAATCGAAGCAGCTAACGAAGTATCCTTCACTAAGCTAATGAAGCTGTTTGAAAGTGGTGGCAAGGCAACCCGAAGAGCTTGGGGAATAATAATCCGCCACAAGATTTGCAGGCGGGTCATCCCAATTGCCGCCCCAGCTTCCCACTGGCCGCGATCAACAGAGCTAATTGCTGCCCGAATAGTTTCCGAAGCATATGCCCCAGTATTAAGCGAAAAGGTAATGATCCCCGCTGTAAATGGTTCAAGTTTAATTCCATGGGGTAATATTCCACGAATCCTTAAATATGGTAGTCCAAAGAAAACAATAAATAATTGGACTAATAGTGGCGTCGACCGAAAAAGCCAAACGTAAAATTGAACAAACCACTTGAGAATCATAAATGGTCCGCGTTGATGTGACAACCGAATCAATGCGGTTACTAACGCAATGATTAAACCAAAGAAAAATGAAATTAACGCTAACGGGATTGTATATTTAAATCCCGCTGCTAGAAGTTGCGGTAACGATGTCCTGATAATTTCCCACATGGTTTCTTAATCCTTTCCTAGTTAATTTAATTGATCTAACGCTTGTTTTAAGTCGGCAATAATGTCCTCAGGATCTTCAATTCCCACAGATAGCCGAATTAATTCATCCTTAATCCCGTTTTTTAGCCTAATTTCTCGCGGAATTGAACCGTGAGTCATTACTGCTGGGACTTCAATCAAGCTCTCAATTCCGCCAAGACTTTCTGCCAGGTCAATCAATTGAAGACTTTCAACAAACTTCTTGGCATCAAGGCCAGCCTTTAATTCAAAGCTAATCATTGCCCCAAAGTTTTTCATTTGCTTTGCCGCAACTGAAAGTCCTGGGAAATCGGCTAATCCTGGATAATAAATTTTTTCAATTCGTGAATCCTGTTGTAAAAAGTCAACTACCGCAGCGGCATTTTCTTGGTGAACCCGCATTCGGGCGCCAAGAGTTTTGATCCCCCGTTGTAATAGCCAACTGTCATCTGGGCCTAAAGTACTACCAATTGAGTTCTGCAAAAAGGCTAACTGCTCAGCGATTTGTTGCTCCTTCGTTACCGCTAACCCAGCAACCACATCACTATGGCCGCCAAGGTACTTGGTTGCGGAATGCACAATGATATCTGCCCCCAAGGTTAATGGCTGCTGATTATATGTTGTAGCAAATGTATTATCAACAATTGTTCTTACGCCATGTTTTTTGGCAATCTTCGCAATTGCTTCAATATCAGCAATTTGAAGGAGCGGATTAGTCGGTGTCTCAAAGTAAATGGCAACCGTATTATCTTGAATTGCGTTTTGCACTGCATTCAAATCTTGCATGTCAACAACCGTAAATTCAAAGCCAAACCGCTTCAGAACTTTATTAATCAACCGGAAAGTCCCGCCGTAGACATCACTCCCAACAACGAAATGATCACCTTGAGAGTAAAGTGAAAAGACAGCGTGAATCGCAGCTGAACCAGATGAAAACGCAAAGCCGGCAACCCCATGTTCCAACTCGGCAATCAATTTTTCTAATGAAGCTCGGGTTGGGTTTCCTGTCCGTGAATATTCCCATTTGGGGTTGCCGCCTAATTGATGCTGGTGAAAAGTCGATGAACGGTAAACTGGTGTTGATACGGCTCCGGTTGTTTGATCTTCGCTATTACCGCCGTGAATTAATTGAGTATTGAATTTCATGAGATGTTTTTCCTTTCTTAAACGCAATGATTATTTCGAATAAATGATCCAAAAAAGGCGCAACCTCAAGTTAAACTTGAAATTGCGCCTTATGTACTTACCCCGACAATATTAGCAGGCCAAATTAACTTTGGGTACGCCAAAACGTGGGTCGCATAAGACGCGATCCACTGCAACAAACAACTGTGTTAACAAATTGAATGTTTTTCATGACGTGTTCCTCCTAATAAAGTATGGATAAAATATAACTTATTTATTGTAAGTTGTCAACATAAAAAATTAAAGTAATGGATCATAGCGGACTGAATCGGGATTCTGCGTATCGTTAAGGTAATTTCTCCAATCGATTCATCCTTTTTTACATTCTTTTACATTTTGAAGTAAATAATTTACGATAGCACCCGGCTTATTTTAAGTCGAGTGCTATCGTAAATTATCATAGTATCTTTCCAATTTAATTAGAAGTACTTGTAATGGATTCGCATTTTTAACATAATCATTAATTTTAGCATTTTCCTAAGATTTCAAAACTTTATCCAAGAATGCCAACACGTTATCATAGATTGCTTGGCTCCAGAAGTCGCGCTCGTGATTGGCATTAGTAACCCGGTAAGCCTCAACCTCGGCACCAACTGATTCCAGCTTTTGCGCCATCTCTTCCATTTGGTGGTATGGAACTACCTTATCCGCATCCCCATGGAACAGCTGGAATGGCGGATATTGTCTTCCCTCAACCACCCGGTAAAGCGGACTCATTTCATGCATGATTTCTGGCCACTTCTTTTTATCCATTCCAAAGAGGCAGTATTTCAAAATATCATTCCCCGGAACCTTATCGGTATACTTAAACGTCTCTTCAACGTCCATTGGCGCAAAACAAGAAACAACTGCCGAAACAGCATCTGACTGATCATCATAATCAGCCGTCTTATACTTTGGATCATCCCCCGTAAGGCCAACTAACATGGCTGCATTGGCTCCTGAAGAAGTTCCCCAGATTGCCACTCGTGAAGGATCAATCGCGTACTTCTTGGCGTTTGCCCGTAAAAAGCGGATTGCCGTTTTAACGTCTTCGAGAAATGCGGGGAACGGATGTCCATCTAAAGAATTACGGTGTTGCACTGTTGCAACTATATAGCCATGTTTAACAAACTGAACTAATTGAGGAATCTTCTCCCCAAACGTTGGTAACCGCCATGAACTCCCCTGGACAAACACAATCAGTGGCCGTGGCTCAGTAGTGTATTCTTGAGGGTAACGCTGTGTCCATGGGGTTAGCACTTCAAGTTTTAATGCTTGACCATCTGCTGCGGCATAGACAACATTTTCAATTAAGCGAACCTGTCCGCTAAGGGTCGGGTTATTCTTAATCTCATGAATTACCATTCTCTTCACCATCCATTGTAATAAAAGTTTTCTTAGTAATATTTAATGCTGGATCAAACTCATACAGGATCGGCTTTCCATTTGGAACTTCCACTTGGTCAATTTGATCATCCGGAATTTGATCAAGATACTTAATTAATGCCCGTAATGAACTCCCGTGAGCAACAATTAACTGATTCTTGCCGTCCATCAACCGTGGAGCAATCTGGTCTTCCCAATATGGCAATAACCGTTTTTGGGTCATTGCTAGACTCTCACTGTACGGCATCTTTACGCCAAGGCGATCATACCGCCGATCGTGTTGCCGATGCTTCAACTTTGGCGGAACTTCACTGTATCCTCGACGCCACCGATGCAATTGATCTGCGCCGACCTCTTCCTTGACCTTAGCCTTATTTAAACCGCTAAGGGCACCATAATGACGTTCATTTAGTCGCCAGGTTTTATAAACCGGAATGTAAAGCTGATCAATTCTTTCCAGAATAATGTTCATCGTCTTGATTGCTCGTGACATATAAGAAGTATGGGCATCATCAAATTGAATCCCCATTCTTGCTAATTCATCACCAACCATCTGTCCCTGTTCAATTCCCTTTTCGGTTAGCGGGACATCGGTCCATCCTGTGAAAATATTATCGCGATTGGCCTGACTTTGGCCATGACGAACTATTACTAACTTTGCCATTCTTAGCCACTCCTTTGCCTCTATCTATGATACAGCAATTGTGTACAATTGAACAGGATTGGGTAATGGCGTTTTTTAATTTAAGCCAGGAATAGAATAAAAATAAGGGAAAGTGCCCTTTTAGCCGTTAAATCAACGTTGAGTCGCACTGTCCCTTATTTTTTATCGCTAATTCAAACTGAACGAAAATTCAATATCACGGTCAGCTGGAATATGATATTGCTCCTCAACATCTGCACCCCAGCTATCAATTCCACCGACACCACGAACTGCTCCGGCAACTACTAGAACTGTCCGCCGAGCCAATGGCAATTCTTCAATGTGGGTTGCCGATTCAAGCTCTTCTGCGGTGTATGGTAAGCAACTGAAATTAAATGGCTTATCTGCTTGACTGACCTTCAAGGAGAACGGTGCTGTTGAATGATCAGCATTATTTTCGGTTATTTCCCGGGTAATAGTAAGGTGCTCAGTTTCCATATGCATCCCGTTTTCCTGAGGAACTAAGTACTTAGCAACAGGAAGACCATCAACATGATATTTCCCGTGTTCAGCACCAGCCATTCGGTCAGGATAGGTTTCACCAGATAGCCCTTCATAGTCAAAACCAGTCGCTGCGGTTGGCATAATGAAACGAAGACCAAAGACAGGTAAACTAGGAAGATCCTGATGACCAAAGTAATGAGCCTTAATCTTAATTTGACCGCCAGCAGTTACTGTATAAGCCACGGTAACCTTGGTTGCAGGAATAGTTAACGTTTCGTAAGTGAATGTAATCGTTACTTCACTAGCAGTTTCGTTATTCGTAAATTTATTTGTCTCTGGGGCAATTGGTAAGTGATCAAATTGCTGACCGTCAACAGTTAACTGAGTTTGATCACTGAGACACTTCGTAAAGGTATCCGCAGCTAACCATTGTGCTGACTTAATATTAAAGCCGCTTCCTCGATCATTATCAGTGGTTGCTCGCCAAAATGTTGGGGTTGGTACCCGATAAAGCCACTCTTTACCGTTTAATTTTAGTGATTCTAGGCCGCCCTTTTCGTAACTAAAGATATAGTGAAAGCCATCACCACCAAGTCCCAGCGTTCCGTCACCGTAGATCACGTGTAATTTATTTGTGTAAACCATAGTAATAACGTACCTCCTGCATAGCTGGTTTTGGTGTCCGGTCAGCAAACATTAGACCATCACCAGAGAACTCATAATCTGAATGGCGATCATCAAAGTCGCCACCATACCGCATAACCATTTGTCCACTAATTGGGTCCTTTACTTGGAGTGCTTGATCAATGAAGTCCCAAATGAAGCCTCCAAAGTATTGCGGATACTTATCAAGAAGCTTAATGTAAGAACCCATTCCACCAGCAGAGTTCCCCATATCATGCATGTATTCACATTCCATAAATGGCTTGTCTGGATTATTCTTCAAGTATTCTTCAACCTGCTTTGGTGGCAAGTACATCCAACTTTCAACATCTGAGATTTGATCCCGATAATCCTTAGTACCACCCTTTGGCAGGTAGTTAGCCGGATCCAAACTTGGAATTTGGTCACTATAATCATGCGTATGACAAACACCTTCATAGTGAACTAGGCGACTATCATCATGTTCCTTATAGAATTGTTGCATTGCTACCAAATTATCCCCAGCAAAGGATTCGTTGCCAAGAGACCAGAAAAGAATTGCAGTATGGTTCTTAAAGTATTCATAGTTGCTTCGTGCCCGATCAACAACTACCTCTTTCCATTGAGGAACCGAACCTGGAACATTATATGATGGTTCAATTGCGCCCATTTTTTGCCAAGTAGCGTGTGATTCAAGGTTATTTTCAGCCATCATGTAAATCCCGTCTTGATCACAGAGGTAGTACCACGGAATCTGATCTGGGTAGTGACATGTCCGCACGGCATTAATATTATTTTCCTTAAAGGTTTGAATATCGCTCAGCATATCCTTCATCGTTACTGAACGCCCGCGATGGTCATCCCATTCGTGACGGTTAACCCCATTAATAATGAGCCGCTTTCCATTTAACAGGACAACATGTTCAGGACTAATTTCAATCCGCCGGAAACCAAATTGATATGGAACTAACTCAATCAGGTTGCCATTTTCATCATGGATTTCAATCAATAATTGGTAAAGGTAGGGATCGTGATTATCCCACAGATGAACATCCTTAAATTCATGCGGTTCAATTGCAACCGACTCGTCAATCGATTTGGTTTCATCCAGCAAAGTAGTCCCATCATGATCCTTAACCATGACATGAACACTTCCAGCCTGTTCACCAACAAGATTAAGGTCCATTGACAATTCGCCATCACGGTAATTATCAGCAACCCGCGGCTTCAATGTGAAGTCTTCCAAGTGCGTTACCGGTTGGGCTAGTAGTTCAACACTTCTAAAAATACCAGAGAAGCGGAACATATCCTGATCCTCAATCCAGGAAGCGGTACTGTGCTTAAATACCTCTACCGCAATCACGTTGTCCTCATCCTGAATATATGGGGTGAGATCAAACTCAGATGGCGTAAAACTATCTTCAGCGTAGCCAATGAAGTGACCATTCAGCCACAAGTACATTGACCGCTCTACTCCTTCAAAACGAACCCGAATTTGCTTGCCCCGCAATTCATCATTCAGGTCAAAATGCTTCAAGTAAAGGCCGACAGTGTTATCTTTACCCTCGCTAAAGGAGCCTTCTTCAGGATCGTCCTGACTTAATGCGTATGCCGGGCGACGATAGATTTTACCTTCCCATGGAATTAAGGTGTTGATGTAATTATTCTGTGCATAGTCGCTTAACTCAATTTCACTTGGAACTTCGATTTGATCAAAGTTACTAGCGTCAAAATCGACCTTGTAAAAATCCTTAATCCTTTCCTGAGGCGTTTGGGCAAACTTAAATTGCCACTGACCATCAAGGCTCTGTTCAAAACTACTCTTGTGGCGTTGCCATTCCGCATAATTGCGGTAAAAGTGGTGGTCACTATGTGCTGGCAATTGATTAACCCGAAATGTCTCCGGATCATCCAACCATTTTATCTCTGCTTCCATCGACGAAATGCCTCCTCAAAAAATCATTACAATCTAAGTATAGCGCTTTCATCAGTGTAAAGATAGGCTTTGCTAGACAAGAACAGCTGATAATGACTAATTTCTATGATGAAAGAAGCATTAACTAGCCATTTTCAAGAATGCTTAAAATTTTTAAAACAAAAAAGCACTTAACCAAACAGTTAAGTGCTTTTAGTAGTGCGGCCGAGAGGACTTGAACCTCCACGGTCATAATCGACCATAAGATCCTTAATCTTACGCGTCTGCCAGTTCCGCCACGGCCGCATATCAACCAACGAATATTATTATAGCAAGATCCCTATTCGTTGGCAACAACTTTTTTTAATTTTTTAGGATAAAATGGTGACCACACCGTCGGCAGACATAACGAGCAGTGTTAAACCGTCGTTGACGCGCAATCCTAATCCCACATCCAGTACACTGGTAGTACCAATAATGGTGGGTACTCCGCCTGGTTTTTGCTTTACTCGTTGCCGGAGCATAGCGGGAACCACCAACTTTGGCTAATAATTGACGAAAATCAGTGCTTCGATGACGGTAATCATGTCCGGTTAAGTGAAGGTGGTAATGACAGAGTTCATGGAGCACTACCCGTTTTAAGTTAGCTAAATCAAACTCGGTATACATTAGTGGATTAATATCAATATGGTGATCATTTAAATGATAACGGCCACCAGTTGTCCGCAAGCGGGAATTAAAGAAGATTTGATGCTCAAATGGTCGGTGGAAACTTTCCATCGAGCATTTTTCAGTTAACTTTTGTAATTGTTGATTATTCATTAGTGCCGTCTTGAGGAGCAATCATTGTTAATTGGATCCGTTGACGCTTAAGATCAACGTCATCAATCCAAACATCAACAATGTCACCAACAGAAACGGCTGATCGTGGATCCTTGATGAACTGCTTACTCATTTTAGAAACGTGAACAAGGCCGTCATGCTTAACACCAATGTCAACAAACGCACCAAAGTCAACAACGTTTCTCACTGTTCCCTGGAGTTTCATCCCCGGCTTTAGATCGTCAATCTTCATTACATCTTGGCGAAGTAGCGGTGCGGGCATCGAATCACGTAAGTCACGACCCGGCTTTTGAAGCGATGCGATAATGTCCTTAACCGTTTCTTCACCAGCATTTTCCGTAGTAAAGTCGTCAACATCAATCTTCTTTAACTGCTTTTCAGCAGCGTCGGAGCCGAGACTATCAACATTAATCTCAGCGGTCTCCATAATCTTCTCTGCAATCGGATAACTTTCAGGGTGGACATCCGTATTATCAAGCGGATTATCACCATTAACAATCCGTAAGAACCCAACCGATTGCTGATAAGCCTTAGGACCCAATCTTGGAACATCCTTCAACTGCTTTCGGTTAGTGTATTTCCCATGCTCATCACGGTATTTAACAATGTTCTTCGCAGTAGTCTTGTTTAATCCAGAAATCTGGGTTAACAGTTGGTAACTCGCGGTGTTCAGGTTAACCCCAACTCGGTTAACTGCCCGCTCAACAACTGCATCAAGCTCACCAGCTAGTTCCTTCTTTGGCAAGTCATGTTGGTACTGACCGACACCAATTGCTTGTGGTTCAATTTTCACTAGTTCAGCAAGTGGATCCTGAAGTCGCCGGCCAATACTAATTGCACTCCGTTGTTCAACATGAAGATCAGGAAATTCATCCCGGGCTTCCTTACTTGCCGAATAAACGGATGCCCCTGCTTCATTCACAATCACATAGTAGACCGGCCGTTTTATCTTCTTGAGAGTGTTCACAACAAACTGTTCAGATTCACGGCTAGCAGTCCCATTACCAATTGCGATCATCTCAACATGGTATTTTTCAATTAAATCGATTAATTGTCCTTCAGCCTTTGCCCGCTCTTCTTCTGGAGCCGGCTTGTGGGGATAGATAACCGCCTTAGTGAGGAACTTCCCGTTTTCGTCCAGTACAGCTAACTTACAACCAGTCCGGTAAGCAGGATCAAAGCCCAGAACGACTTTCCCCTTAATCGGTGCCTGCATTAATAAGTGATAAAGATTTTCACCGAAGACCTTAATTGCTTGCTGATCTGCGTCTTCTGTTAATTGGCGACGAATTTCCCGTTCAATTGCTGGTCCTAAGAAGCGCTTGTAAGAGTCTGTATAGGCATCCTCGATTAATTTAACCGTGGCGTTTTCCTTGCTTGTCCGAATCAACCGAAAGTGAAGATAATTCAGGACTGCATCATCATCAACGTTAACTTTAACGTTCAAAATGCCTTCCTTTTCTCCCCGGTTAATTGCTAACACTTGGTAAGAACTTAAATCCTTTACGGGACTTGTAAATTCATAGTATTGTTCATACGTTTTTAGCTCGTCCTTTTCCTTACCATTGCGCTTTACAGCGGTCATTAATTGGCCGTGTTGTCCCATAAAGTTCCGCAACCAGCTCCGCACAGTTGACATTTCACTAATTGCTTCAGCCAAAATTTCGTGAGCACCATTCAATGCATCCTCAACAGTCTTAACGTCATCGTTTAGGTACTTCGCGGCTTCAACTTGTGGATCAGTATCGGGATAAGTTAATAACCAATTAGCAAATGGTGCCAGGCCATGCTCCCGAGCAACTTGAGCCTTTGTTTGCCGTTTTTGCTTATATGGCAAGTAAAGATCTTCAACGGTCTGCAGCTCAGTTGCCGCTAAAATTTGCTTTTCCAGAGCAGGAGTCAGCTTACCAGCTTCCTTGATTTTATTAATAACGGTTTGCTGACGCTCAAGCAGTGTCGTCGCGTGCCGATATTGGTCATGAATTTCTTGAAGCTGCACTTCATCCAACGTCCCGGTCGCTTCTTTCCGGTACCGGGCAATGAATGGGATGGTGTCCCCCTCATCCATTAACTTCAAAGCTGCTTTAATTTGTGATTCATGCAGTTTTGGGAGTTGCTTGCTTACTAATTTAATCGATTTTTCGTCCATACAATCCTCCGTCAGTAGTTTTACCGCCACCAAGTATCAGCGGGGTTAATTGGCTGGTGACGCTTATGTTGTGTTCGCTTGTACCAGTTTTCAATTGTCGTTGCTGCCTGTGAGTCAACATTTTTCCCTTCCAGGTAGTCATCAATTTCCTGATATGAAACCCCAAGAGCCTTCTCATCAGGCAGCATTGGCTTATCGTCTTCCAGATCAGCAGTTGGTACTTTCTCGTACAGGTGTGCTGGCGCATTTAAGTATTCCAACAATGCTTTCCCCTGGCGCTTATCTAACCCGGATAATGGTGTGATGTCAGCACCGCCATCCCCAAATTTAGTATAGAAACCGGTAACTGCTTCAGCTGCGTGATCCGTACCAACAACCGCACCACTGTGTTCACCAGCAATTGCATATTGAACAATCATCCGTTCACGAGCCTTAATATTGCCCTTATTAAAATCACTGATGTTGGCGCCGGCCGCTGTTAATGATTCAAGCAATGCATCGGTTGACGGCTTAATATTAACCCGCACCATCTTATCAGGATGAATAAACTGGTCAATTGCCATCATCGCATCAGATTCGTCCGCTTGTTCACCATATGGCAACCGGACCGCAATAAATTGGTATCCCTGATCGCTAGTTTCTTGACGAAGCTTTTCCACTGCTAACTGTGATAAACGACCAGCTAATGATGAGTCTTGACCGCCAGAAATCCCCAGAACCAAGGTTTTCATCCCCGTCTTTTTGAGGAAACTAGCTAAAAAGTCAACCCGCCGTTCAATCTCAGTCGCTGGATCGATTTTCGGCTGGACATGAAGAGTTTTAATGATTGTTTCTTGTAAACTAGTCATCTTTTTTCCTCCTAATTACCAAGAGTCTTTACATACTCATGGATGCGATGAATCATATTAAGCTTATTATCATAGCACTTCTGTGAAAGATCTACTGGATATACTTCTGGGTTAAGATCCCGCTTATATTCATCCCACAGGGCATCAAGGTTCTGCTTCCGCCGTTGTCGAGTTTCTTCCAGACTTGGTTCATCGTAAACAAACTGACCATCCTTCCAAATATCCTTCAACATTGGTCGTGCCTTAAAATCATCCACGTCTTTTTGCTGGAGAGGAAAGTCGGGATTAAACATGTTTAACGAGCGTTGTTCACGAGGGTCCTCATCTGCCAAAGTGATGTAGTCACCCTCGCTCTTATTATCCGCACAGTCATTAATCCGCCAAACCTGCTTCTTCCCTGGGGTAGACATCTTGCTAATGTTATTTGAGAGCTTAATTGTGTCAACCATCTTGCCATCATCGTCTTCAATCGCAACGAGCTTATAAACTGCTCCTAACGTTGGTTGGTCATAAGCGGTAATTAATTTTGTCCCAATTCCCCAAACATCAATCTTGGCACCCTGCATTTGAAGATTTTGAATTGTCTTTTCATCAAGACCATTTGAGGCAAAAATTTTAGCATCCTTAAAGCCGGCATCATCAAGGAGCTGCCGTACCTGCTTTGAGAGGTAGGCCATATCGCCACTATCAATCCGCACACCAAGGAAGTTGATTTTATCGCCGAATTCCTTAGCAACCTTAATTGCAGCTGGAACACCACTCTTTAACGTATCAAAAGTATCCACAAGAAATACACAATCATGGTGAGTTTCAGCATAGGCCTTAAATGCATCATAGTCATTGCGGTATGCTTGAACGAGCGCGTGGGCGTGGGTTCCAGAGATAGGAATCCCAAATAGCTTCCCAGCACGAACGTTACTTGTTGCATCAAAGCCACCAATATAAGCAGCCCGAGTTCCCCACAAGGCCGCATCAAATTCCTGTGCCCGTCGTGTTCCAAATTCCATTACCGGTTGATCCCCAACAATCGATTTGATCCGCGAAGCTTTGGTTGCAACCATAATTTGATAATTAATAATATTTAACAGTGCTGTTTCAACTAATTGAGCCTCTATCATCGGTGCATCAACTTGCAGAATTGGCTCATGGTTAAATACCAAGTCGCCTTCTTCAAAGCTCCTAATTGAACCAGTAAACTTAAAGTCTTTCAAGTAATCTAAGAAGTCATCAGCAAATTGACCAGTTGACCGGAGATAATCAATGTCACTTGCCGTAAAATGAAGACTTTTAATATAACGAATAATATGATCCAGACCAGCAAAGACTGCATAACCATTTTGAAATGGCATTTTGCGGAAAAAGGCTTCAAAAACGGCCCGGCGGTTTCCTTGCCCTTGCTTCCAATATGTTTGCATCATGCTAAGTTCATACGCATCGGTATGAAGAGCTGTACTATCATCTGGATAATTAAATTTCATTGTTCAGTATCCTCTCACTTATGTTAATAACCAACATTGTAGCACGATTTTTACTTTTCCAAAACGAACTCAAATCGCGAACCAACGTATTGAGTATGAACGTATTCAAATGGTGTCCCATCCTGCAAATACGATAATTGTGTCATCCGTAATAATGGATCGCCACGCTTAACATTTAAATAGGTTGCAATTCGTTCATTCGCTTTAGTTGCGGAAATATGCTGAACTGCATGTCCAGGATAAAGGTGCGCCTTGTGCTCAAGAGTCTCCCAAAATGAAGTTGTTACTTCTTCTTTGCTTAATCCCTTTACTAAGTTAGCTGGGATGGTTGCCACTTCAAAACAGATTGGAACGTCATTTCCTGACCGAATTCGCTCCATCCGGACAACCTGATCCCCTTCCTTGAGAGCTAATTTTTCAATTTCAACTTGAGAAGGAATCGTTAAATGATACGAAATAGTGGTACTGGAGGGAACCTTCCCTAAGGACTTCATCAGGTCCGTAAAACTTGTTACTCCAGACATCCGTTCTTGAACTTTTCGGTTGGCAACAAATGTTCCAGACCCAACCCGGCGTTCAAGAATCCCTTCATCGACAAGTTCTTGAATTGCTTGCCGTAACGTCATCCGGCTGACATTAAATTGACCAGCCAGTTCCCGTTCAGCAGGAATCTTTTCGCCAACTTTCCATTTGCCATCCTCAATGTTCTCCCGTAATTGATTATGGATCTTAATATATATTGGTGAACTCATGCTGCTCGTCCTCCTTACACCATTTAGAACAATAATTAGCTATTTACAATTGTAACATCAATTAATAGGATTAGACCAATTTCAAAACAATTATTAAGAAAAAAGGTCCTAACGTTTTATAAAGCAACTGCTAGAACCTTTTCAGTAAATTTATTAATTTTCGTTGCGAATTTTCATTGCCCGGTCAAGGGTCCGGCCAACGATGATTGACTGTGAATCAGCAACGGGATACTTAGTTTCAGGATTCATTTCTTCAGCATAGGAAAGCTCCGTGCAGCCAAGGATAACAATGTCACAGTGTTCTTCCTCAATCATCTTTCTGACAAGCTCATGATACTTCTTGCCATCAGAATGGCCGCTCTCCTTAATATCATGGTAAATTAAGTCCTCAGTCATTTCCTGAATTTCAGGAGTAGCTTTAACTTCCTCATAACCAGCATTTTGGATATAAGAATCGTAAATCCCAGATACCATCGTTCCATCTGTTCCTAAAAGGCCAACCCGCTTAGCATCAGGCTTTAACCGCTTAATTTCGTTAACGGTTTCTTGAAGCATGTTAAGAATCGGGACATCAGTAGCCGCTTGTAACTCATCAAAAGAATAGTGGGCAGTATTACAAATGAGGACAAAGAATTCTGGCTTAAGGAGACTTTGTTGTTTAATGTCTTCAATTAAAGCCTTGGTTGGACTCGGCTTACTATGATCAAGGATCCAGCTTGTGCGGTCAGGAACCGTTGCGTGGTTAACCACGATGTAATCTAAATAATCCTGATCACGCTTTGTTGGTGTCCGTTGATCTAAAATCCGCATATAACTTTCTGTGGCTAATGTTCCCATCCCACCAAGAACTGTAAAAAACTTTTTCATGATTATAACCTCACTTTATGGTTTCTGATTTCTTATCCTAAGCTAATAAAGCAACAAAAATTGGTCCTAGTAAGGTAATCCCGACATTTCCCATGATATAGGCCGGCGTTAATGCAGCGGCAAAATATGCTCCACCTTCTGAACCAGCTTGGTCAGCAATCTCTGTCATTACTGCCGCACAAGTCCCTGAACCAGTTAAGCCACCAATCAATGCTAAGGGTTCCATATGTAATACATAACGACCAAATAGCAGCGTTAACAGGTGAGGAGCAATCGCAATAACCGCACCGATAAACAGCACACCGATCCCTAAAGACTTAATCGCACCAGTGAACGCTTGGGCTGACTGAAGACCAACTGTCCCGACAAAGAGCGTTAACCCCAGATTTTGGAAAAAGGCGGTCACTGTTGGTGGAATTGAATCATGATCACGGTGTCGGGAAATCCACGTACTCAGGGCTAATCCCATTAATAATGCAGCAACACCGTTTCCTAGTTGTAACGGAATTCCATTCAATTTTAATCCTAGTATTCCTAATAAGGAAGCACCTGCAATTCCAAGTGAAAAGAGCGAATAGTTAATGGCTAACGCACTGGTATGCCACCGCCCCATTTTCTTTAAGATTGCCGATGTTCGTGACGTGTTCCCGGTCAGTGAGATTACATCCCCAGGACGCAGTTGATTAAATAACTGTTCATTCCCTGTATCTGGATCCTGAATATTGATGAAGACCCCGTGTTGCCGCAGGTGGGCTAACTGAGTCGGCTTGAAGTTCTTTCCTAAGACAAATTTTCGTTCTCGTGGTGCTTTAGTCGGTGTTAAGACTTCGTTAATTCCTTTAATGCCGTGCATTCGGTCAAAGTGAATTGCATACCCAATTACCGTTATCAGATCGCCAGGTTGTAATTTGTATTCCAAGTGGTCAGTCATTTCATCGCCATGAAAGGCAACTAATGCAATTAGCCGATAGTGACTCCACTTGTTAAAGCCACCAATTGTTTTTCCAACCAGTGGCGAATCAGCGTTCAAGCGATACGTCCGTCGCCAGGTCGGGTTAGGTTTTTTGGCATGAAAATGATACTTCCGCGCCATTAGCGGGCCTCGTGTGCTGACCTTAATCCCAAGGAGCTTGGGAGCAATATCACGAAGAAAAATAATAACCCCTAACGTCCCAAAAACATAGGTTAATGCATAGGCAACGGGTAATTGTGCTTCGTACGTTGAACGAACGGCACTGCTTACCGGCAAGGCGCCAATTGTTCGCAACGAACTGGCAACGGTTGAGGACTGAGTCAGCGAACCAGCAATAATCCCCGAAGCTACTCCTGGTCCAATATGGAATACTACAAACAATCCCCATGAAACAAGAAAGGCCGCTACCAACCAAAAAATACTAATAATCAAGATCCGTGACCCGAAGATCTTCAGACTTGTCATCATCTGTGGCCCTATGCGGTAACCAACAGAAAACATAAAGGCACCAAAGAAAATTGTGCCAAGCATCTCATCACGCGGGAAGGCCCCAATTTGACCAACGATTAACGTAACAACCAATGTTGCCACCGTTGCGCCAATGCTAAACCGTCCCCCGATTTTATAATCCCCAATCGCAAAGCCTAAAGCCATGCAGATAAACAAGGTGAAAACTTGGTTATGAACCATAAAGTGAATAATTGTATCAACCATAAGAATTTCTTTTTTTATCCCTCAAATAATTCCTTGAATCTGTTCATTACAGTCATTCATTTTAACATTATCCACGGCTTAAGGCTATCAACTAGTTAAGCTTATTCTTTTCCTGAATTCGATAATTCAAAATAACGGTAATCAGGGTCACCAAAGCCAAGCAGGCTACGATTAGGTAATCAACGCGTCCCCCGATCATCGTTCGGTTAATTAACGAACCGGTTGATTGATTCTGGAAATAAGCAACCAAGGATGCCAGCAGGCCGGTTCCCATCGAGCCGGCAAATTGCTGAACCATGTTAAATACCGAATTAACATCAGAACTATTTTCCTGCTTAACCAGCATTGAAGCATTTGAAATTGTACAGGAAAATGAAAGATTAAACCCAATTCGTAAAATCAAGAAAAAGATAGCGACGGTTAGCGCAGTCAGTCTAGATTGGAAAAGAATAAAGCATGATGCTCCAATAACCAGCAAAGCACTCCCAGTAATAACTGGTCTAGCATATCCTTGTTGATCAGCCCATCGACCGCCAAGTGGTGCGATAACTGCCCCGATTGCAGAGCCAGGAAGCAATACTAATCCGGCAACCATTGCAGACGAATGAAGAACATATTGCATGTAGACCGGAATAACCAGTGAAATTCCAATATTAATAAATTGAAGATTAAAGTACGTAATGGTTGAAAGGCGAATTGGAACTACCCGAAAAATTGAAAGATTCAATAATTGGGAATGTCCTGAATTATTAACGTAAATAAATAGCAAGGAGAAAATTATCCCTAAACATAAACTAAACCAGAATCGTCCCGTTAAACCGCCATTACCAATCAAGGATACTGAATACACAACCAGAACTAATGCCAAGCTTAATAAAAATAAACTCAAGTAACTAAAACGCTTAGGATTACCGATTGGCCGAGTATCAATAGTTAGTTGGCCAATAACTAAACTGATTAAGGCTAACGGTAAGATTAACCAAAAAATCATCCGCCAAGACATTATTTCTGAAACAATTCCACCGTATGTGGGTCCAATTGCGGGGGCAAACGAAATCACCATTCCTGCAAACCCAGTCATGATTCCCTTCCGATTAGCCGGAATTTCCGTAAAAATCAAATGAAAGAGAATTGGTGTCGACAACCCCGTAGCCATCGCCTGAATTAACCTTGCAACCAATAATACCGGAAAATTAGTTGCGCAGGCGCCAATTACATCCCCAATAACAAACATCCCAACAGCAACAAGTGCCAGTTTTTGTGCAGGAAATTGTCGTAAGAGGTATGCTGTTGTTCCCATAACAATTGTCACCATTAATAAATATCCGGTAGTAATCCACTGGATAACATCAAGGGAGACACCAAAGACCGTTACTAGTTCCGGATAAGTAACGTTCATTGCGGTTTCGTTTAAAATCCCGACGAAGGTTAATAATGCCATTGAAAAAATCGCCGCATAGGTATGGTTACCCTGTTTTATCTTCTCTATCATCTTTTCATCACCTCAATTTAGATCAAAAAAAGCCATGGCGATAAGCTCCGCCACAGCATCCCTTATTATTCTAACAGCCGATTATTCTTTTTCCAATGCCATTAACCACTCTTTCGTTCCTTGATCTAATTGAGGATCAATTGTTAATGGAAAAGGTTTGAATAAAGTTGCGATCTGCTGCCAGTTAATTTTATTTTCTTGGTAAACCGCTTGGAGAAGACGACTTTTTGTTACTTCTTGGATTCGCTTGCTGACTGGGTGATTTAAGAATGTCATCGCGGTCGCCTTAGTTGCTAATTCCTCTGCCACCATTTTAGTTAAATCTTCTTTAGTAAGCGTTCCTGAAACAAGGATTTGTTTTTTTAGCGGTACTCCCGGAAGTTCTCGACGGATAAACTGCTGAAGGACTTCCCATCCCGCAATAATCTGTCGATAGAATTGCCAGGGCACGCGACTATTTAATTTTTTCAGTAGACCTGGAATAGTGGAATTAAGATCTAGGTTCCGTCCTTGACAAGCATCTAGGATTTCAATCAGGAACCGTTGATTACTTTCTTGGATGTTTTTTTTCAATCTTTTCTTACTTGTTAAATTAAATCTTAAAATTACGTAGTCTACAAACTGTTCATCATCAATTACGTTCTGTTGAGAATGCCGTTTTACTCTAAATTGATTCAGTTGTTTCAGACGACTAGACTTGGCAAACTGCCCTTGCTTAGGCATTATAATTTCCCCTTCATATAATCAATTAAATATAAACAAAAAAGCCACCAACCAAACAGTTGGTGACTTTGGCAGTTGGGCTAGCTGGATTCGAACCAGCGCATGACGGTACCAAAAACCGTTGCCTTACCGCTTGGCTATAGCCCAATAATAAAAGTGGAGGAGGGTGGATTCGAACCGCCGAACCCGAAGGAACGGTTTTACAGACCGTCGCGTTTAGCCAGACTTCGCTACTCCTCCATAACAACGTGATAGTTAAGTAGTAACAATCAACGTTTATTATAATATCGAACTTCGCCTAAAATTGCAAGGACTTTTTTGAGAAAAAACAAAAAGAGCTTGTGGCAAAATTGCCATAAACTCTTTCATCTTCAACAATTGTAATTTATAAACGGTTTAATTTACACCATCCATCAAACTGTGAATCTTCTTAACAAAGAACATCAGAATGATACCAAAGACGATACTTACGATTCCGACAATCATGAAGTAAGGCACTTCGGTTGCAGATGAGTAATACTTAACGATTTGGGCGTTCACAGCTTGACCAGCTGAATCAGCCAAGAACCACATACTCATCATTTGAGACTTGAAGGCCTTTGGTGCAAGCTTAGTCGTTACTGATAAGCCAATTGGTGAGATTAACATTTCACCAATTTCAACAATAAACCATGAACCGACTAACCAGAATGGACTAACACGACCTGCTGTTCCGTACATCATTCCTGGGAAAGCCATCAAGATGTATGATAATCCGGCAAAGACAAGCCCTGCAGAGAACTTACCAGGTGCACTTGGTTGGCCTTTCCAGTGATCCCAAAGAGCAACGAATACTGGTGTCAGGATCATAATGAATAATGGGTTCAAAGTCTGGAAGTTAGCAGCGGCAAAGTGCCAGCTACCAATGTGAAGAACTGTCCGTTGTTCAGCAAATAATGCTAAAACAACTGAACCAGATTCTTCAATTGCCCAGAAGATTGCGGCTGCAATGAAAAGCGGAATATAGGCAATAACCCGTGACTTTTCAGGCTTAGTAACCTTCTTGGAATTTAACATCATAATGAAGTAGTAAATTGGCAGTGCAATTGCAATAAACGTAATGATGTTAATAATGTTCGTAATATTAAGCTGACCCATAGCGGCTAACAATCCAAGAACAACTAATAAGACTGCAACACCAACAAGTGTCCAGATAATAATTGGCCGTAAATCATCTTTTTCAATTGGGTCATTAGGATAAAGGCTATCCTTAGAAAGGTACTTCCGACCATCAAGGGTATATTGCAGTAATCCGAAGAACATTCCGATTGCGGCTAGTGAGAAACCAGCATGGAAGTTCATTTCATTGCCGAACAAATGGAAGCCAAAACCATTAGCAGCCCACGGAACAGCCCATGGAGCAACAGCAGCACCCAAGTTAATCCCGAAAACAAACATACTAAAACCAGAATCACGCCGTTCGTCATCCGGACTGTACAAGCCACCAACCATTTCAGAAACGTTGGGCTTTAATAAACCAGTACCAACAACAATCAAAGCAATTGAAACATACAATGCAGCAACGCCAGCTGGCAATGACAAGGCAATGTGCCCAAACATAATCAGCACACCACCAATGAAGACAGTCTTTCGAGAGCCCCATACACGGTCAGAAAGCCACCCACCAACAACACTTGATAGGTAAACTAATGAACCATAGATCGCCATAATTGAAGCCGCTGTGGCTTGGTCCATCCCCAGGCCACCCTTAGTTACGGCATAGTACATGTAGAATAGCAGGATGGCACGCATCCCGTAGTAACTAAACCGTTCCCACATTTCAGTGAAGAACAGCGTAGACAGCCCTCTTGGTTGACCAAAGAAAGCTGTATCTAAGTTTCTCTCTTTACTCATACAATTCCTCCAAATAATATCTTCAGGAGATAAAATAAGATGTGAAGGTTAATTAATTTTTAAAAACTTTCACATTAAAAATTCAGAATACAACTATTATAGGCGTCTAATCTGGAAGCGTCAATTCAAAAATAAGTTTTTGATGAGAATAAACCGCGATAGCAAGCCGTTTATAGTACAATTAATTAAATTTAAGAATAAGGTTATTAAGCGTTTTAGCATTATTTTGTTAATAATTTTAAGTTAGGCTCCATTTTACACCTAATTTTATAAAGTTCCTCTCATTTTCAATGTATAAAAAAACTGGAAAGAAAATTATTCTTTCCAGTTCACCTATGAACTCCGGCAGTCAGACTCGAACTGACGACAACCTGATTAACAGTCAGGTGCTCTACCAACTGAGCTATGCCGGAATAATATGTTATTGCTATCTCAACAACGAAATTTATTATACAGGAAAATATCGTAAGTAGCAAGCAGAGATTTCAATTTATCAATTAAATTTCTCGTAATGACGAATTATTTGCCGGTTAACAATCTATCGACTATAATACTTATGAAAAGTAAGGGAGTTTTAAAGAGGTTTTTAATATGGCTAATACACTTGTCCTTTATTTCTCCGCCACAGGAACCACAAAGAAAGTGGCAGAAAAAGTGGCTAAAAAACTTAATGCCGATATTGCTGAGATTCATCCAGAGAATCCATATACCGATGAAGACCTTAATTGGCATGATGAAACAACCCGTGCAACTGTTGAGCAAAAGCAAGAGCACGATGGTCGTGTTCCAATCAAAGATGACTTGCCATCACTTGATAATTATGACAATGTGATAATTGGTCACCCCATCTGGTGGGGAATTCCACCACGCTTAATCGCTACCACCATCGACAGACTTGATCTTAACGGCAAACACTTGGCAACCTTTGGAACATCAAGCAGTACCGGTTATGATCGAGCACAATCTAATATTGAACGAACCATTAAGGAAAATAACTATAATGTTGAATTGAATAAGGGTAACGTCCTCAATTCACAATCAGTAATTGATAGCTGGTTGAATTCACTATCCTTAGCTCGTTAACCATCATTACAGGATCCAATTTGCTAATTAGTAGCACTTTGGGTCCTTTTTTTAGTTACTATGATGTACTGGCCAGCCTCTTTATATCTAAACATACAAAAAAGCCTACACAATAAACTTTTACAGCTTACTCTGCAGACTTCTAATCGGCTTATTTAATGCTAACTAGAGGAGTCGAACCTCCGACCTTCTCTTTACGAGGGAGATGCTCTACCAGCTGAGCTAAGTTAGCATAACTAATCAACGAATACTATTGTATCATGCTAATTAGTTAGTGAAAACACTTAATTTAAATTAAACTATATTCTTCTCCTCAAAATCCAGCTTATTTGAATTGAAAAAGAAGAAATGCGACATCAATAACAATCCCCACTACACAATAACAATCCCCACTACAATATATAAGATACCGAAAGATTGATGATGCTTTGCAATATACTCGTCCTTATCTTTCTTGCCAAGTACTTGCCCATACAGGAGTTGATAATACTTGGTGTTTCCGCTATATATTTGCCATCCTAAATATATAAGCAATATCCCAATTCCTATCCCCAGTAAAAATGCAACTACCAACAAAATCACCTCATTTTGAAATCATCAATTACTAACTTTCAGCGTTTATGAAGTTTACATTGATATTGCTTATATCCATCATTTAAGTAATTAGCGCTATGACTTGGCTATACGGAGCTAATTTTTGTTTCAAAATAAATCGAGAAAATATTCTTCCCATATATTTTCATAAAACTTAATTGTTTCCTTAGCAGTCATGAATTGGTTATCAAACGTGCTGCTCGCCCCATGTTTCATTGATAGTTGATATCCAAGTCCATGTGCCATTTTAATAGTAGTATCTACACAGTATTCTGTTTGTGCACCACAAATTTCTAATTCTCGTACCTGAAGATTATTTAACGTTTCTTGTAATTTTGTCTTATAAAATGAATTGGGATGAGTCTTATTAATATAAAAATCATTCCTCTGATAATTTAACTCACTAATAAGCTTCCACTCGGTAGAGTCCTTTAATAGTAATGAATTTTCATGTTGAATAAAAACAACCGGTAATTCTTGAGCACGAAAAAAAGCTATTCGCTCGTTTATAAGCTTTATAAGAGATTTTAAATGGTGGATTATAGAATGAAGTTAGCCACCCAGTTGGTGGTAAATAAAAAACGCCATTCGGCGTGACATCAGGTATCATATTAAGTGAACCAAACCTATATGAAAGGATGTCCGTCAAATGACGCACTTAAATGATACCATGTCTACTAGTTTATTGACTACTCATAAAAAGAATGCTCATCTTACTAAAGAAGAACGTGTGATGATTGCGACTTTAAAGTCGCAAGGACTTTCCAATCGCGCAATTGGTCGCCAATTAGGAGTTAATCATCAAACAATTAATAACGAGCTCAACCGTGGTACGGTCCGCCAACTCCGTCGTCAAAAATCTAATGGTAAGATTTACGAATATTCTTACTACATCTATAGTTATGAAGCTGGTCAGGACATATATCTTGAACATCACCGCCATTCTGGTCGTCGTCGCTTATATTATTCTTCAAAGCAATTTTTACGATTAGCTGATCAGCTAATGCTTGGTGAGTTTGACGACCACCATTACTCCCCACAAGCGGTTATTTATAAGGCTCGAGATTTAATGAATGATGGCACCCTGATCCCAAAGTCGGTTGTAACTTTATATCAATGGATTAATGAGGGTGTGCTTCGTACGTCCAATTTAGACCTCTTTGAAAAACCTAAACGTAAGCATCATCGAACTCATCCGCGAGCTAAAAGGTGCTTAGGGCCTAATATTGCTCAACGACCTCAAACTGCGGACCAACGGTCCGAAATTGGCCATTGGGAACTGGATACAGTTCAGGGACAGAAAAACGGTAATGACAGTGTTGTACTAGTAATGACTGATCGCCTTTCACGAGTTAATATCACGAGTAAAATTGCTGGTAAAACTGCGCATGCAGTAAATCAGTTCTTTATAAATTTGCGCCAGAAAATGGGCACAGATGCTTACTATCGCATCTTTAAGACAATCACCTCTGACAACGGTTCAGAATTTAGTGAGTTAACACAAGTTCACGATCATGTTTTCTATGCTGATCCGTATTCCCCTTGGGAACGTGGATCCAATGAGATCAATAACCGGTTTCTCCGCAAGGAGATTACCAAAGGTGAAGCTATAAATAACTATAGTAGTGCTCAGATCATAGCGACTAATGATTGGATGAATCACTATCCACGAGCTATGTTTAATGGACATTCGTCAATGGATATCTATCGTAAGGCCTTCTACCAAGAGATATCACAGCTCCATCAACCAATAATCAATTGGTCAGTATTATTTATTTGAGTCCAGTGGCTAACTTATTCTTGAAATTTAGGAAGAGATTTTAAATTAAAAATATCTTTAGAATTATGGCAAACACCGTTTTGTAAATCAATTACTAATAATGCCTTGGTCATCAAATTTCTCCTTTAGATACAAAAAAAACACTGATTTTCATCAGTGCTTTTTACTAACTCCGGCAGTCAGACTCGAACTGACGACAACCTGATTAACAGTCAGGTGCTCTACCAACTGAGCTATGCCGGAATAACCGCGTGGCAACGTCCTATCCTCGCAGGGAGCGATCCCCCAACTACTTTTGGCGTGTTGAAGCTTAACTTCTGTGTTCGGCATGGGAACAGGTGTATCCTTCAAGCCATCATCACCACACTTACCCTTTGCGGGTTCGAGCTTGCGCTCTCAAAACTAAACAATATCGCTCTTCTTCCAAACCTTACCGCTTAACTTGGTTAAGTCCTCGACCGATTAGTAATGGTCCGCTTCATGCCTCACGGCACTTCCACTTCCATCCTATCTACCACATCATCTTTGTGGGGTCTTACTTCCCGAAGGAATGGGAAATCTCATCTCGAGGCGAGTTTCACACTTAGATGCTTTCAGCGTTTATCTCGTCCATACATAGCTACCCAGCGGTGCTCCTGGCGGAACAACTGGTACACCAGCGGTATGTCCATCCCGGTCCTCTCGTACTAAGGACAGGTCCTCTCAAATTTCCTCCGCCCGCGACGGATAGGGACCGAACTGTCTCACGACGTTCTGAACCCAGCTCGCGTACCGCTTTAATGGGCGAACAGCCCAACCCTTGGGACCGACTACAGCCCCAGGATGCGATGAGCCGACATCGAGGTGCCAAACCTCCCCGTCGATGTGGACTCTTGGGGGAGATAAGCCTGTTATCCCCAGGGTAGCTTTTATCCGTTGAGCGATGGCCCTTCCATACGGAACCACCGGATCACTAAGCCCGACTTTCGTCCCTGCTCGACCTGTCTGTCTCGCAGTCAAGCTCGCTTGTGCCTTTACACTCTGCGAATGATTTCCAACCATTCTGAGCGAACCTTTGGGCGCCTCCGTTACCTTTTAGGAGGCGACCGCCCCAGTCAAACTGCCCACCTGACACTGTCTCCCAGCACGTTCAGTGCTGCGGGTTAGAGTGGTCATAATGCAAGGGTAGTATCCCACCAACGCCTCCGTCGAAACTAGCGTTCCGACTTCTATGGCTCCTACCTATCCTGTACAAGCAGTACAAACACTCAATATCAAGCTACAGTAAAGCTCCATGGGGTCTTTCCGTCCTGTCGCGGGTACCCTGCATCTTCACAGGGATTTCAATTTCACCGAGTCTCTCGTTGAGACAGCGCCCAGATCGTTACGCCTTTCGTGCGGGTCGGAACTTACCCGACAAGGAATTTCGCTACCTTAGGACCGTTATAGTTACGGCCGCCGTTTACTGGGGCTTCAATTCAGAGCTTCGCCGAAGCTAACCCTTCCTTTTAACCTTCCAGCACCGGGCAGGCGTCAGCCCCTATACTTCATCTTACGATTTTGCAGAAACCTGTGTTTTTGATAAACAGTCGCCTGGGCCTATTCACTGCGGCTGGTCTTGCGACCAGCACCCCTTCTCCCGAAGTTACGGGGTCATTTTGCCGAGTTCCTTAACGAGAGTTCACTCGCTCACCTTAGGATTCTCTCCTCGACTACCTGTGTCGGTTTGCGGTACGGGCAGTTAACGTGCTCCTTAGAAGCTTTTCTCGGCAGTGTGACATCGGCAACTTCGCTACTGTAATTTCGCTCCCCATCACAGCTTGTCAACCCGGATGTAAGCATTTGACTCACATCCTGACTTACTGCTTGGCCCCACTCTTCCAATCGTGAGGTTTGCTTAGCCTCCTGCGTCCCTCCATCGTCAAACGCAGTTAACTGGTACAGGAATCTCAACCTGTTATCCATCGCCTACGCCTCTCGGCCTCGGCTTAGGTCCCGACTTACCCTGGGAGGACGAGCCTTCCCCAGGAAACCTTAGTCATTCGGTGGACAGGATTCTCACCTGTCTTTCGCTACTCATACCGGCATTCTCACTTCTAAGCGCTCCACCAGTCCTCACGGTCTAGCTTCACCGCCCTTAGAACGCTCTCCTATCACGTGCACGTAGTGCACATCCACAGTTTCGGTAATATGCTTAGCCCCGGTACATTTTCGGCGCAGAATCACTCGACTAGTGAGCTATTACGCACTCTTTAAATGGTGGCTGCTTCTGAGCCAACATCCTAGTTGTCTATGCAACTCCACATCCTTTTCCACTTAGCATATATTTAGGGACCTTAACTGGTGATCTGGGCTGTTCCCCTTTACACGGTGGATCTTATCACTCATCGTGTGACTCCTGGGCATAAATCAATGGCATTCGGAGTTTATCTGAAGTTGGTAACCCATGACGGGCCCCTTGTTCAAACAGTAGCTCTACCTCCACGATTCTAATTCCCAAGGCTCCCCCTAAAGAGATTTCGGAGAGAACCAGCTATCTCCAAGTTCGTTTGGAATTTCACCGCTACCCACACCTCATCCCAGCCATTTTCAACTGACACGGGTTCGGTCCTCCAGTGCGCTTTACCGCACCTTCAACCTGGACATGGGTAGGTCACCTGGTTTCGGGTCTACAACTACATACTTCATACGCCCATTTCAGACTCGCTTTCGCTGCGGCTCCGGTTTTTCCACCTTAACCTTGCATGCAATCGTAACTCGCCGGTTCATTCTGCAAGAGGCACGCCGTCACCCATTAATGGGCTCCGACAGCTTGTAGGCACATGGTTTCAGGAACTATTTCACTCCCCTTCCGGGGTGCTTTTCACCTTTCCCTCACGGTACTGGTTCACTATCGGTCACTAGGGAGTATTTAGCCTTGCGAGATGGTCCTCGCTGCTTCCGACGGGGTTTCACGTGTCCCGCCGTACTCAGGATCCTGAACTGAGAGAGTGCCGTTTCGTCTACTGGGCTTTCACCATCTCTGGCACAGCTTCCCAACTGTTTCGACTACGTCGCTCCTTGGTAACTCAAATGTTCAGTCCTACAACCCCAACGAGCAAGCTCGTTGGTTTGGGCTCTTCCCCGTTCGCTCGCCGCTACTGAGGGAATCGATTTTTCTTTCTCTTCCTGCAGCTACTGAGATGTTTCAGTTCACTGCGTCTACCGCTTGCTAGCTATAGATTCACTAGTCAAGCAACCAACGACTAAGTTGGTTGGGTTTCCCCATTCGGAAATCTCCGGATCAAAGCGTACTTACCGCTCCCCGAAGCATATCGGTGTTAGTCCCGTCCTTCATCGGCTCCTAGTACCAAGGCATTCACCATGCGCCCTTCATAACTTAACCTTGATAATCACTTCGTGATTATCCGATTAATTGAGTTAGCGATTATTTCTAAAAAACTCAAAATAACGCGGTGTTCTCGGTTTGTTTTATTAATTAATAAAGAAAATTGATATTATTTAGTTTTCAAAGTACAAGCTCGCTAACCTCGCGGTTAGCAATGGAGAATAACGGAATCGAACCGATGACCTCCTGCTTGCAAAGCAGGTGCTCTCCCAGCTGAGCTAATTCCCCATATATGGGCCTAAATGGACTTGAACCATCGACCTCACGCTTATCAGGCGTGCGCTCTAAACCAGCTGAGCTATAGGCCCAAATAAGCGTCATAATCTTGTTTTGAGAGTAAACCTCTCAAAACTAAACAAAGTTTCTTCGATGTGTAGGTTTCCGTTTTATTCCTTAGAAAGGAGGTGATCCAGCCGCAGGTTCTCCTACGGCTACCTTGTTACGACTTCACCCCAGTCATCTGCCCTGCCTTAGGCGGTTCCCTCCAAATGGTTAGGCCACCGACTTTGGGCATTGCAAACTTCCATGGTGTGACGGGCGGTGTGTACAAGGCCCGGGAACGTATTCACCGCGGCATGCTGATCCGCGATTACTAGCGATTCCGACTTCGTGTAGGCGAGTTGCAGCCTACAGTCCGAACTGAGAACGGCTTTAAGAGATTAGCTTACTCTCGCGAGTTCGCAACTCGTTGTACCGTCCATTGTAGCACGTGTGTAGCCCAGGTCATAAGGGGCATGATGATCTGACGTCGTCCCCACCTTCCTCCGGTTTGTCACCGGCAGTCTCACTAGAGTGCCCAACTGAATGCTGGCAACTAGTAACAAGGGTTGCGCTCGTTGCGGGACTTAACCCAACATCTCACGACACGAGCTGACGACGACCATGCACCACCTGTCATTGCGTCCCCGAAGGGAACGCCTAATCTCTTAGGTTAGCGCAAGATGTCAAGACCTGGTAAGGTTCTTCGCGTAGCTTCGAATTAAACCACATGCTCCACCGCTTGTGCGGGCCCCCGTCAATTCCTTTGAGTTTCAACCTTGCGGTCGTACTCCCCAGGCGGAGTGCTTAATGCGTTAGCTCCGGCACTGAAGGGCGGAAACCCTCCAACACCTAGCACTCATCGTTTACGGCATGGACTACCAGGGTATCTAATCCTGTTCGCTACCCATGCTTTCGAGCCTCAGCGTCAGTTGCAGACCAGACAGCCGCCTTCGCCACTGGTGTTCTTCCATATATCTACGCATTCCACCGCTACACATGGAGTTCCACTGTCCTCTTCTGCACTCAAGTCGCCCGGTTTCCGATGCCCTTCTTCGGTTAAGCCGAAGGCTTTCACATCAGACCTAAGCAACCGCCTGCGCTCGCTTTACGCCCAATAAATCCGGATAACGCTTGCCACCTACGTATTACCGCGGCTGCTGGCACGTAGTTAGCCGTGACTTTCTGGTTGGATACCGTCACTGCGTGAACAGTTACTCTCACGCACGTTCTTCTCCAACAACAGAGCTTTACGAGCCGAAACCCTTCTTCACTCACGCGGTGTTGCTCCATCAGGCTTGCGCCCATTGTGGAAGATTCCCTACTGCTGCCTCCCGTAGGAGTATGGACCGTGTCTCAGTTCCATTGTGGCCGATCAGTCTCTCAACTCGGCTATGCATCATTGCCTTGGTAAGCCGTTACCTTACCAACTAGCTAATGCACCGCGGGCCCATCCTGAAGTGATAGCCGAAACCATCTTTGAAACGAAAACCATGTGGTTTTCGTTGTTATGCGGTATTAGCACCTGTTTCCAGATGTTATCCCCCGCTTCAGGGCAGGTTGCCCACGTGTTACTCACCCGTCCGCCGCTCACTGGTAATCCAACGTCAATTCAGTGCAAGCACGTCATATCAGTTGGGCCAGTGCGCTCGACTTGCATGTATTAGGCACACCGCCGGCGTTCATCCTGAGCCAGGATCAAACTCTCATATAAAATATAAGAACTTGAATAGCTCTAATTCAAATTAATTAAGCGAATTGACTTCGCAAATGTTTTGCTTCAAATCGTAATGATTGAAGACCCTACACATTTGATTCGTCGAAACTTTGTTCAGTTTTCAAAGGTCTACCTTAGTCAGCGATAAGCGCTGACTAACAAATTTATTATATCAAACGCTGTGTAAACTGTCAAGACCTAATTTTAATATTTCAACTAGCTATTAACAACTTTTTTAACAAGCAGCTTTAATAATATATCATGCTGTCTTTTCCAAGTCAACAACTAATTTCAATCAACAATTGAAAGAAATCATTGCCTCACAGACAACGTTAATTACTATACAAGCTCATCATTAATAAGTCAACGCCTATTCTAAAAAAAATAAATGAATTTTCTATAAACGAATTTTACGTTTTCTTATCTCATTATTGTTCATGATATTTGCTGTTTGGACATTAAGAATAACGATAAATTGGTTTAAAGTTCGACCTGTTATCAGCAACATTTACACTTACGCATGTAATTAAAATTGTTTTCACCATATTCACCGCAAAAATTTATCACTGACTGATCGCAATTTTCACTTTTTTGTCCGTTCCTAGTAATTCTAAAACTCATCACAAGGCAACCATCCCTTAGAGCTTTAATCACCATTAGTAATCCAATTAGCTGACTTTCTACTTACCGTTTATATTTCTAAAACTGATTACTCTACAGAAATCTAATATAAAAAGACTCCGCATTCTTTTTCAAGACATTGCGAAGTTACTATGAGATTCTATTATCGTTGTTCTTCCGGTACCCCCGAATAAATTCGGTCAACCACTTTATCAATTGGATCAATCTGATGAATGAAAGAAATGCCAAGACCAAACGAAGCATACCCCTTATTAAGATCACCGTCGATCATTCCATCGTGCATTCGGCGATAAGCATTGGCAGCGCGCCATACTTCTTTTTTGCTTTTGCCTTCGTCAGTTAATTGAACCAGTCGATTAGGTAATTCTCCCGGAAGAGAGCGATAGTATTTCGGTTCAGCACTGAACAGGACTTCATCATATGCATCGGTTTCTATGACAGCTTGCTTGATATTATCGGCCATTGGTGATTCTTCCACTAAGTAAATGAGTAAAATGATGCCACGACTATTCTAACTCTTGCTGTCTCTTACTTACAAAGCGCACCAGTATTAACCAGGCAGGTAGCGCAAAAAATATATGATCTAGTGAAATAGCCAAAAGGAGCCACACCCTTCTTAATCTTCAAGAGGATGTGGCTCCTTATACGTTACTTCTTCTTGTTCTTCTTGTTCTTTTTCTTCTTACCGTTCTGTTCTTCCTTTTCTGGACGCATTGTTGGGAAGAGGATAACATCACGAATAGACTTAGCGTCTGTTAACAGCATTACTAACCGGTCAATACCGATTCCGAGACCACCTGTTGGCGGCATCCCGTATTCAAGGGCTTCAACGTAATCTAAGTCCACTGGTTCTGCTTCATCATTACCGTTAGCCTTTTCCTTAGCTTGCATCTCGAAACGTTCCTTTTGATCAATTGGATCGTTTAATTCACTAAAGGCATTCGCTAATTCACTACCATCAACGTACAATTCAAACCGATCAGTCATTGCTGGATTTTCCTTGTTCCGCTTAGCTAGTGGTGAAACTTCAACTGGGTATTCATAAACAAACGTTGGTTGGATCAGGGTATCTTCAACAAATTCTTCAAAGAAGGCATTTAAAATATGACCCTTTGTCCAGTATGGCTTATATTCAACTTTATGCTCATCAGCCAGCTTCTTGGCATCATCATCAGTCATTGATTCATCACTAAAGTCAATCCCAGTCTTTTCCTTAACTGCGTCAACCATTGTGATTCGCTTAAAGTCACCACCAAGATCGATCTCATGTCCTTGGTAAGTAACCTTACCATCATCAGAAACAACCTTAGCTGCTGCCTTTACAATCCCTTCAGTTTCATCCATTACATCACGGAAATCAAAGTAGGCAGCATAGGTTTCCATTGTAGTGAATTCAGGGTTATGGTGTGGATCCATCCCTTCATTCCGGAAAATCCGACCAAGTTCATAAACCCGTTCAAAGCCACCAACAATCAACCGCTTCAGGTAAAGCTCAGTTGCGATCCGCAGGTACATATCAATATCCAAAGCATTGTGGTGGGTAATAAATGGACGGGCATTGGCGCCCCCAGCTTGGGTATTCAAAATTGGCGTCTCAACTTCAGTAAAGCCGTGTTCATCCATGTAGCGACGCACTGCCTTAATGATCGCTGTCCGTTGGTGGAAACGCTTGAAGCTTTCAGGATTAGAAATAAGGTCAAGGTAACGTTGACGATAAATTGTTTCAGGATCAGTAACTCCTTCCCACTTATTTGGAAGTGGACGAAGAGCCTTGGATAAGAACGTAATCTTGTGAGCCCGAACGGTTAATTCTCCCGTATCGGTCTTAATGACATCCCCTTCAATCCCAAGGAAGTCACCAATATCAGCACGTTTAAAGATATGGTATGGTTCATCCCCAACCATGTCTTTCCGCGCATACACTTGAATCTTACCTGTCCGATCAACAAAATCAGCAAAGCCAGCTTTACCACTACTCCGCTTCCGAGTCATCCGACCAGCGATAATAACCATTTGGCCCTTTTCACTTAGTTCTTCCTTATCAAATTGATCGTACTTATCGTGCAGGTCTTGAGCAAGGTGATCCCGCTTAAAGCGACGACCGAATGGTTCAATTCCCGCCTCTTTAAGTTCTTCCATCTTTTCGCGACGAACGCGCATTTGATCTAATTCTTGTGACACTTATTTTCTCCTCCTCTTGATTAAGCGTGCTTCCGTTGCTCTTTCTTCAATTCACGCTCAGCTGTTTGTTCAGCAAATCGATCAAAAATATCATTCATTTCCTGGCGAGTCTCTGCTTCAACCAATGAAGCCTTGGTCCGAGCAGAACGGGGAATCCCCTTAAGATAGTACGTAGAAAGGCCTCGAAATTCCCGAACACCAACATACTCACCCTTGAGATCGATTAACCGGTTAAGGTGTTCCTTAGCCATCTTAATTTTTTGTTCAGGGGTTGCCTCCGGAAGAAGCTCGCTAGTTTCCAAATAGTGTTCTGTCCGCTTTAGCATCCAAGGATTACCAAGGGCAGCCCGACCAATCATTACTGCAGTAGCGCCGGTTTCATCTAAGATTCGCTTAGCATCCTCTGGAGTTCGGACATCACCATTAGCCATAAATGGAATTGATAAATGATCTGCTACTTCTTTTAGTATATTCCAATCAGCGTGTCCCGTATACATCTGTTTTCGGGTCCGACCATGCATCGCCAAAGCTGCAGCACCTGCCCGTTCAGCTGCCAGAGCATTCTCAACCGCATAGATATGTTTATCATCCCAGCCAGTCCGCATCTTAACCGTAACTGGTTTTTTCACTGCATCGGTAACATACGATACCATTTCGTAAACCTTATTTGGATCAAGAAGCCAGCGGGCACCGGCATCCGTTTTAACAACTTTATTAACTGGGCATCCCATATTAATATCAATCACATCGGCTGCCGTATGTTCATCAACGTACTTTGCTGCCTGAACTAAAGTTTCCTTAGTTCCGCCAAAGATCTGAATCCCCATCGGGTGCTCGCTTGGATCGACATCCATCATGTTCAATGTCTTTTTATTGTGGTACATAATCCCCCGATCAGAGATCATCTCACAGACCACATATCCCGCACCAAATTCCTTACAGATTACCCGAAATGCTGAGTTGGTAACTCCAGCCATTGGGGCAACTACAACTTGGTTAGGAATTTCGACATTTCCAATATGCCACTTCATTTTTTCACCTCATTACAAAATTAATATGAACTGCACTGGCTAATTCTTCGTTCAATAACCAAATTATGATAGCACATCATTGATTTTTCACCAAATAAATTGGATTATTTGGATTCTTCTTGATCCATTTTGTCATAAATATCCTTCAGCTCTTGTTCGCTAAATTCGTACTTCTTACCACAGAATTGGCAAACTGCCTCGGCATGGTGATCTTCATTAATCATCTTTTCCAAGTCTTTTTTAGCGATGCTTGCCAAGGCATGAGCAAAGCATTCCTTACTGCAATCACAGCGATATGAAACTGGCATCCGGTCTAAGATTTTCAGTTGATCACCAAAGATTCGTTTCAAGATATCTTCAGGAGTATCGCCGTCACGAAGCATTTCTGACACTAGTGGTAAGTCCTTCAATTTCTTTTCTAGCTTGCTAATCTCTTCATCACTTGCTCCAGGAAGGACTTGGATCATAAAGCCACCAGCAACTTCAATTGACTCATCAGGATTAACAAAGACGGAAAGACCAACCGCTGACGGAATTTGTTCTGATTGAGCAAGGTAGTATGTAAAGTCATCCCCTAATTCTCCAGAAACTAAATTAACTTGTCCGGTATATGGGGTCTTATCTCCAGGCGCCATTTTGGTAACGGATAATGTCCCGTGTTTACCAACTGCTCCAGAAACATCGATCTTTCCTTTTTCATTGGCTGGCAAGCTAACGTGGTTATTCCCCATGTAGCCCTTAACTGTTCCTTGTGCCGTCCCATCAGCAACAATAAAGCCAACTGGACCATCACCCTGAATTTTAACGGTCATTCCTGCTTCCCCTTGGAGACTAGCAGTTGCCAAAAGGAGAGTTCCAATTAGTGTTCGACCTAAAGCAGCTGAAGAAGCACTCCAGGTATCATGAATTTCATGTGCCTTTTCAACTAATTGGCTGGCATTAACCGCATAGGCACGAAACTTGCCATCCTTGCTGATACTTTTTACTAAATAGTCTGTTGATTTCATTTTTATCATCCTTTCACGTAAAAAACAGGAAGAACACGACCGACCTTCCGGCTTATTCCCCCTGTTTCTCAATCTAATTATTTATCTCGCTCATCCGGAGCATCGGAAAGATCGGAATCTGAGTCAGCATCACTAGCAGATGTTGGTGCATCAGCTGCTTCACTATTTGGAGTATCAGCAGCTTGTGTAGCTTCTTCATCTGTAGCTGAACTACTTGCTTTTAGTTGTTCAGTTGCATTACTGTGCTTTTCATCTTCTAATCTTTCCAAAGCACGCTTTGACTCTTCAAAGGTTTGTGCACGGGCTTCTTCATCAGCCGCAGCAATATCCTTATCAGGCAATTTTCCAGTCTTATAGAGACTAAGGATTTGCTTTTCGTCAAGTGTTTCGTACTTCAGCAATGCTTCAGCAATCAGCTTATGTTGTTCACGGTGGGTCTCAATAATGTGAAGAGCTTGTTCATGTCCTTCACGAAGGATCCGGCGAACTTCCTCGTCAACTAAAGCAGCGGTCTTTTCAGAGTATGGTGCCTGATCGTAGCCCTGACCTGTAAATACTTGACCAGAACTTTGCAATTCAACAGGACCAATCTTATCACTCATCCCGTATTGGGTAACCATTGCCCGTGCGATTTGCGTTGCTTGCTCAAAGTCATTAGAGGCACCTGAAGATTGGGACTTGAAGATTAATTCTTCAGCCGCACGACCACCCATTAATCCGGCAATCTGTTCTTCAGCGTTCTTCTTGGACATTAACATTTGATCTTCACGTGGCAGCATAATAGCGTAACCACCAGCACGACCACGAGGCACAATCGTTACCTTATGAACAACTCGGGCGTCATTCAAGACAAGTCCAACAATTGTGTGTCCTGCTTCGTGGTAGGCAACAGTCCGTCGTTCTTGCTTTGATTCAACTCGATCGTGCTTAGCTGGACCAGCAATTACCCGATCTTCAGCTTCATCAAGATCAGCAGCATCGATCTTTGTCTTGTTCCGCCGAGCAGCTAATAACGCAGCTTCGTTCAGCAAGTTAGCCAAGTCAGCACCGACAAATCCAGGTGTTTGCTTAGCAATCTCCTTCAGATCAACGTCATCCGCCAATGGCTTATTCTTAGCATGAACACGAAGAATGGCTTCACGTCCCTTAACGTCTGGACGACCAACCAGGATCTTCCGGTCAAACCGACCTGGACGAAGCAAAGCAGGATCCAAGACATCAGAACGGTTAGTGGCAGCCATAACGATGACACCTTCGTCACCCTGGAATCCATCCATTTCAACCAGTAATTGGTTCAAGGTTTGTTCACGTTCATCATGGCCACCACCCATTCCGGCACCACGACGCCGACCAACGGCATCAATTTCATCAATGAAAATGATTGCTGGCGCTGCTTTTTTGGCCTGTTCGAATAAGTCACGAACCCGGCTAGCACCAACACCGACAAACATTTCAACGAAATCAGAACCAGAAATTGAGAAGAACGGAACACCAGATTCACCAGCAACCGCCTTAGCAAGTAAGGTCTTACCAGTACCTGGAGGACCCTCAAGTAGAACACCAGATGGGATCTTAGCACCCAAACGAGTAAACTTCTTTGGATTCTTTAAGAATTCAACAACTTCAACCAATTCTTGTTTTTCTTCTTCTTCACCAGCAACGTCAGAGAACCGAACCTTGTTTTTCTTGGCATCAGCAGGCTTTGCTTTTGTCTTTCCAAAGCTCATTACTCCACGACCGCCGCCACCTTGGCCAGCTTGACCCATCATCATGTAGAAGAAGAATATCATGATGATTAGTGGCAAGACAGTTAACAGCAAGTTCATCCAAACACTGTTAGATTCCTCTGCCCGTGTACTGATCTTAACGTTATCCCGGTTAGCGTACTTTTGCAGTTGACTAACAGTTACGTCACTTTGTAATACCGAACTTTGGAAGTGGTTAACTTTACTGTTTCGTTGCGTGGCAAAGCCAAAACTATTAGCAGAGTTATTATCAACAGATTGTGGCTTACGGTAAGTACCAGTAATCTTATAAACTCCACCATTTGGCTGTAGTTGGAAACTCTTAACCTTGTTACTCTTCAATTCAGAGATAAACTCTGTTTGTGAGACAGTCTTACTTTGTCCATTGTTTTGGCTTCCACCAAAGAAGAAGTAAGCAATTCCCATAATACATAAGAAAATCACTGCGTAGAAGAGAACGTTATGAGTAAAATTATTGTTTCTCCGATTGTTATTCATAACAACCTCCTATCTACCAGCAACAATAGTGTGGTTACAATTGTAGTGACTATCATAGCATAATTGACAAATATTGACCAGCCAATTATCGCGCTGATAATCACTACCCAACAATGGTCAATTTTACATTTTTTAACTTAACTTTTCCACTGATTTGACAGTAGCTAATCTCAAATAAAAACGGCGAGAGAATTTCTCCCTCGTCGTTCACTCATTAATCCTTTTCATAAACTGCTGGCTTTAGAATTCCAACATAAGGAAGGTTTCTGTAGTACCCCTGATAGTCCAGACCATAACCAACTAAAAATTCATTTGGGACATTAAAGCCAACATAATCAGCCTTAACCTCAACTTGGCGTCCCTCAGGCTTATCTAATAGAGTACATACCTTAACGCTCTTTGCGCCACGTTCTTTTAGGAGATCAATTAGGTACTTTAATGTATGACCAGTATCAACAATATCTTCCATAATAAGAATTGAACGGCCACGAACATCTGACTTCAGATCCTGAACTAGCTTAACCTTCCCAGTAGATGAAGTTCCGCCGTAGTAACTAGAAACATCAATAAAATCAAGTTTAGCCATTATGTCCATTCGTTTGATCATGTCAACGGTAAATAAAACGGCACCAGTCATTACAGAAACAATTAATGGCCGCTGATCCTTATATTCAGCAGTCAATTGATTAGCGAGTTCATCCATCCGCCGATTAATGTCATCTTTACTGTATAAGACTCGTTCAATATCGTTATTCATTCTTTTCTCCTCTTTAAATCGCGCTTGCCAATAAATAGTTGTTGCCACCGAGTAGTGTAGTCACCGGGACGAGTGAACCATCCCCACTTGCGACCAACAACCCAGACAACAGTATCTTGAGCGTCAACAATTACTAGCTGTTGATTACGTTTTGATAACGGTACTTTCTGGTCAATTAAAACCCGACTAACTTTTTGGTGACCGCCATTCTTTAATGGCAGCCGATCTTGTTCTCGCCACCGCCGAACTTTTAATGGTAACTGTTCAGGCGCTAACCACATTTCTTGACAGTGTTCCCCTTGATTAAAGAACGTCTTCTCTTTAGCAACGGCGATTTGATAATCGTTTTCAATTGAATACCAACGGCCCAATTTTACCACAGAATTTATGGAAGGTTGAACTTTTTGTAGCGATTGATTAACATTTTTTACAAATAGCTCAGAATAGTTCTTAAATAGGAACAAATCAGGGGTAACTCGACGCTTAATTTGGGGTAAATGACGATTATTAATATCTGAAAGTACCTGTTCAACGAATCCCCGTTTCAGTCCTAACACCCCGTTTTTCTCCAACCACTTTACTAAAACCAGTCTTTCCTTAGCGAGAGGCAACTGACATAGTGCTTTTATATCCAGATGTCCTTCCTTATTACTAAGCTTTGCTAACTGTTCCTGAGCAAACTGATTTTCAAGTTCAACCGCTAATTCTAACTGTTCATGGTAGTTGCTTAAGGCGGCTAAGAAGTTGGAATTTTCTTTTTCTAATAATGGAATAACTTGATGACGAAAGCGATTGCGACTAACAGTCAGTTCACGGTTAGTTAAATCCTCGTACCACTTCAAATGATTATTAACCGCATATTCACGCAATCGTTGTTTAGGAAAGTTTAAAAGAGGTCGTTCAAGCGTCCCTGATGCAAAAGGCCGCTTCTCTTTAATCCCGATTAACTGGTGCAATTGGCCACCACGAGTAAGTTTCATTAGCATTGTTTCTGCAAGGTCATTTTGGTGATGAGCTGTCAGTAAAATCGTTGCTTGTTCATCTTTCATTACCTGAGCAAAAAAGCAATAACGCATTTTCCGAGCAGCTTCTTCAATTCCGTTCTGTGGGTGCTCTGTCAATGGCCAGTGATGAACAACTAATTTAAGCCGGTGATCTTCACAATAATCCCGAATAAATTGTTCCTCTTCTTCACTCTGCTTTCGTAACCGGTGATTGACATGGGCAACAATTATTTGGGGACGTAAGCTTGCGGGAAGCTCCTGCAACAATGCTAACAAGACCATTGAATCTACTCCCGTTGAAACTGCCACAACTACCCGATCGTTTTTATCAAAAAAGCGACCCCGTTCCAGGTGCCGCTTAAATTCGTTGTTTAATTCCATCTTAGCTCCGACGACCGCCACGACCGCCACGCTTACCATCAGTTTGACGCTTTAATGTTGAAAGACGGGATTCGCTTTCCTTTAAGTATCCAGCTAACATTTCATCAAAATTTTCGTGGTGTCGCGATTGGTGATGGCCTGAGTTGAATCCACGATGGTAACCATGCTGACCTTGACGCTCAAAATCATTATTCCGGTGTTCATGATGCTCGTGATGGAAGTTATTATGACGGTGTTCGCCACGTTCCTCGTTATGATGGCGTTCTTCACGATGACGCTCTTCCGCATCCTTCATGGATAAAGCAATTTTGCCATCATCACCAACTTTAGTAACCTTAACAGTTACCGTATCACCAACTGATAAAACATCATGAATGTCCTTTACATAATTATTTGAGATCTGACTAATGTGTACTAAACCAGTTTGGTTATCATCCAAATCAACAAAGGCTCCAAAATTAGTAATTTCTGAAACCTTACCCGAAACCTTTGCTCCAACTTCAATTGACATGAAATTAATTGATCCTCCTCAAGCCACAATATTGTGATAAATGTACGTTGAGTATACCATACTTCAAACCAGAAAAGGTGCTAAACCTAAGAAAAAAACAGGAACAAGTTATTCATGACCCTGTTCCTGTTGTTTGTTGCTAATTATCTAAATTATAAACTGTCTCGCCTTTTTTCGTGTAGTTGTACTTTGAGCGAATTATTTGTTGCAGATAATCGGGATTATGTAATTGCTTTTTCTCTTGTTTAAGGTCTTTCCCAATGTCCTTTTGACGGGCTAACTGAGTCTTTGAAGTACGAATACTTGCATTAATCTTTGCTAAAGACCGCTTGCTTTGAATAATCTGAAAACCAAGAAGCAAAAAAATAACCGAGAAGATCAACAAAATTCGTTTGCAACGCTTAATATGCGCACGACGAACTAACTGCTGATTAACAGTCATCTGCTGCGCATAAGGCGTATTAATTTGTGAAATTTTGTTAGATCGACCCCTCATTTTTACTGCCCCCTAATTTGGCTTATCACGGATTAAGTATAACAGCTTTTTGGGGAAATTGTCTATAAACATTTAAAATTATTAAATATTTTATTAATAACTGTTTAAAATCAGCTTTAATCAAAATTCTCCGCATAGGTTTCATCAATAATTTTGTACATATTTTCCGCTTCACTCTTCTTGGTTGTTTCAACAATTTGGTTAACCTTGACCGTTTCGGTCTTATTACCAAACTTAATTGTTAGCGTATCACCCGCAACAACCTGACTTGAAGACTTAGCTGGTCGATTATTAATCAAAATTCTGCCTTGATCAGCAATCTCCTTGGCAACGGAACGGCGCTTAATAATCCTTGATACTTTAAGAAACTTATCTAGTCGCATTTGATCCTCTTCTTTCTCCTATTTGGTTTTCTTTAGGTTGCTCAATGCCGTAACAAACTTTAGAAGCTGGTGGAGCCAATCATCAATGGTCATCTTCGGTTGAATTACCAGTCGAACATTCAGCTGACGATCATTTTCACCAATCGTTGCCTTAAATTTTGTTTGGGCTAATTCTTTAATAATTTGTGGTGCCGTAATGTTCCGACTCCCTTTTTCGGTAAAAGTAATCATGATTTGATCACGTTGCCGTTTGATGCTTGCAATCATTGCTAAATCCGCATGGAGCTTCAACTGACTAATCAGGAGTAAATTCCCGACAGCCGTTGGATAATCACCAAAGCGATCAATCAAGTCACCTTGAATATCAAGGAGTTCTTCATCACTAGCTGCGGTCCTGATGGTCTTATATAACTCAATCTTCTGTTGTTGGTCGTTAATGTAATCATCAGGCAAGTAGGCTTCAACACCCAGCTCGATTTCCGCATCTGACTTATCAACTTGCTTTTTCCCCTGCTTCTTAGCAACAGCATCACTCAGCATTGAAGAATACAGGTCATAACCGACCGAATCAATAAAGCCGTGCTGCTGCTTTCCAAGAAGATTTCCGGCACCACGAATTGATAGGTCGCGCATTGCAATCTTAAATCCTGACCCTAACTCGGTAAAATCACGAATTGCCGCTAACCGTTTCTCACCCAGCTCCGTTAAAACCTTATTCGGCTGGTACATAAAGTAGGCATAAGCAACCCGATTGCTCCGACCAATTCGTCCACGAATCTGATACAGCTGGGCTAAACCCATTCTGTCAGCATTCTCAACAAAGAGGGTATTAACATTCGGAATATCGACCCCAGTTTCAATAATCGAAGTCGTCACTAACACGTCATACCCGCCCTGAATAAATTCGTAAAGGACAGATTCAAGCTGGTTCTCACTCATTTGTCCATCAATGTAGCCAATCCGTGCTTCAGGAACTAACTGTTGCAAGCGAGCGACGGTCTCTTCAATGTCCATTACCCGGTTATGCAGATAATAAACTTGTCCTCCCCGCTGCATTTCCCTAAGGATTCCATCACGAATTGCACCCGAATTTTGTTCCATCACATAAGTCTGAATTGGGTACCGACCAGCAGGAGGTGTTTCCAGAACGGACAAATCACGAACACCAAGCATCGACATATGAAGTGTTCGAGGAATCGGTGTGGCTGTCAACGTTAGGACATCAACATTGTTCTTTAATTGTTTCAGTTTTTCCTTATGTTTAACCCCGAAGCGTTGTTCCTCATCAACAATTAATAGCCCTAAGTCCTTGAAATGCACATCCTTAGATAGGATTCGGTGCGTACCGACGACAACATCAACCGTCCCGTCAGCAAGCCCCTTTTCGGTTTCTTTCAGTTCTTTTCTTGTCTTAAAGCGGGACATCAATGCAATCTCAATCGGAAAACCTTCAAACCGTTTCTTCATCGTGTCGTAATGTTGTTGGGCTAAGACGGTCGTTGGCACAAGAAAGGCTACTTGCTTTCCGCCAGTAACTGCTTTAAAAATTGCCCGTAAAGCAACTTCAGTTTTCCCGTAACCAACATCCCCGACCAGCAACCGATCCATTGGTTTAGCCTTTTCCATATCTTCCTTAATTTCCGCAATACTTCGCAATTGATCACGGGTTTCGGAGTAAGGGAAGTTAGCATCAAATTGTTTTTGGAGGTAATCGTCCTTAGGGAAAGCGTACCCTTTTTCGGTTTCCCGTTTGGCATATAGATCAACTAACTCGTCAGCAATATCTTCAACTTTAGAAGCAACGCGACGTTTAGTCTTAGCCCATTCGTTACCACCCAGCTTGTTAATATGAGGAGTCTTTGATTCAGCTGAAACATATTTTTGCACCAAGTTTAATTGGGTAACCGGAACAAAGATCTGCGCATTATTCCGGTAATTAATTACCATGTAATCCTGGTGAACACCATCAACTTCCATGGTCCGGATTCCGCTAAAAATTCCAATCCCGTGGTTAACGTGAACCACATAATCTCCAGGCTTTAAGTCTAAGTAATTCTTAATCCGTTCGGCGTTAGCAAGCTTCTGCGGACGAATTCGCCGTTTCTTGACCTGCTTAAACATTTCCCCCTCAGTAATGATTACTAGACCCATCTGGGGAATTTCAAAGCCGTTTGCCAAGTTGGTTGGCACTAACTGAACAATATTTTGCTGAAGACGATTCAACTCGGTTGAGGTAACTTTAATCCCAAAATCATCCATTGTTTGGGCAATCTGGTTCCGACGTTCCTTGCTAGTCGCCATTAAAATAACGGTTTGCCCCTGATCAAGCCACCGTTGCATTTCAGTTTTTAACAGTGGCATTTGGCCAAAGAACCGTTGCATTGTTCGACTACCAAAGTCGGTAAGGGCCTTGAACCGTAACTGGCCCATCCCCTTCCGGAAGAGCGCCCAAAAGTCTTGAGCATGTTTGTCACGACTGATTAGCTGACCAACATCGTGACCAAGACTAACCGCATGTAAGATTTGGTGATGCTTGGCCTTATCTTCCAGCCATCCTAATTCTTCTTCACTGATCTCCTTAGCTGTCTGCTTAATCCGTGTCCAATCATCAATATGAACCGCACCATCGGCAGAAAGATAATCCAAAAGAGAATGTCCCTGCGGATAAATCAAATTAGTATAGGTAAGAAATTCGTTAGTTAACTGGTGCTGCTTTAGATCCGTAAGCAGTGGTTCAAACCGGTTTGCCAGTTGCTCTAGTTCATCCTCCCCATCAGCTTGACGCTTTAACTGTCCATACTGTTCGGCTAGTTTTTCTTCTACTCGCTTAAACTCATTAACCGGAAGAATAAAGTCAGTTGCGGGAAGGATCTCAACTTCGTCAACGTTTTTGATGCTTCGTTGCGTACTAGCATCAAAATACCTCAAGGAGTCAATCTCGGTATCGAACAGGTCAACCCGCACCGGATCATCGGTATTTAAGGAGTAAATATCAATAATTGATCCGCGAACCGCAAAGTCTCCTGGTCGCAGAACCATCTTTTGGCGCTGGTATCCCATTGAACTTAATTGGTCTGCTGCTTTTTCAGGATCAATTTCACCACCGACCTTAAGTGATAACTCTGCCTGCTTAAATAATTCTGGCGCAACGATATTTCGTCGAAGTCCGGCAGTTGATGCAATCACAATTGCCGGTTTGTTATTAATTAATGCGTTCAATGCTTGAACTCGCTGTAGTCGATAATTTGGTGAACTCGTTGCTACTTCAGCAGCTAAAACTTCTTCTACCGGGAATTGATAAATTTCTTCTTCTGGTAACAGGTTCTCTAAATCCGCTGCCAACTCCTGCATATGAAAAAGACTATCAGTAATCACTAATTGGGGCTGGTTAAGGCTCTTCTGCAGTGCCGTAAGCAGTAGCGTTCGTGCCGAGCCAGAAATACCAGTAATTAACTGTCGCTGATGCTTTTGGATTGCTGTCAAGACTTGCTTAAATTCCTTTGTTCGGGTGCAAAAATCTGTTAATTCCATGGTTTCTCCTCCTTTCTGTTACAATTTTTAATAGTAAATGCGCTCGCCAGGAACTTGCTAGAGCTAATGTTCTAGGCGACTGAGCCGAAACGCGCTCGCCGTGACCGCAACTTCCGCCTAGGGTTAGGCAACTTAGTTTAAACGTGCTTCGCCCGAGTTTCCTAGAGCTAGCAACCTCCTTCCTAGGCCACACAGCCGAAATGCACTCGCCAGGAACTTGCGGAAAGATAACACCCTCCCTCCTAGGCGCAAGACGCCTTTGTCGGGAGTTAGTGTTATCTTTCCGCAAGTTCTTTGCTGGCTCGCGCTCTAGTTATATTCATTCATCAACTGGGCAAAGTTTTCGCCGTTGATCCAGTCTTCGAGGGCGTGTTCGGCGGTAAGGACGGCTTGGTCGAAATCTGGGCGTTCTTCTTTAGTGAATTTACCAAGAACGTGGCTAACAACGGTGCCGTGTTTAGGATGATCAATTCCGACCTTAATGCGGTTAAACTTATTAGTTCCTAATGCGTTAATGATGCTCTTCAACCCATTATGACCACCTGAAGCACCATGAGTCTTCAACCGAACTTTACCTACTGGCATATCAAGATCATCATTAACTACTACTAAATCATCAAGATCAATATCATAATAATCAACAAGCGGACCAACAGCTCTTCCAGAATCATTCATGAAGGTGGTTGGCTTGACGATCATTACTTTCTCACCATTGATCATTCCGGTAACGGCAACAGCCTCTTGCTTAAGATGCGTAAAGGCTCCCAAGTGATAATCACGGGCTAATTGTTCTACTACCATAAACCCGGTATTATGACGAGTTTCATCGTAGCGAGTTCCGATATTTCCTAAGCCGACAATCATTTTCATTGTTTTAATTCGTCCCCTTTAAGTCAAATGCAAAAAGGCCGCCTTAGTTGCAGCCTGATGCTTATTTATTTCGTTCAATTCTGATTATGTAGAATTACCTGAATGTTATTATACCCTAGCCATGACTAAAACTAAAACAATTAACTTCGCCCTTCTTTAGGTATCATATTAGTTATTCTTAATTCTCTCATTTTATTCTAATACTAAGATCAATTCTGTGTTATGATGATTTATGCACTTAATACGTTTTATTTAGTAAAGGAAGAACATTATGATTTTTAGTTCGCTCATTAAAAAAAAGGCAGACCTTACCACCCTGCCCGAAACCGCAACCCTTCAGGAAGCATTGACTGTCCTGGAAAATACTGGGTATCGTTGCGTACCAATTTTAGATAAGTCTGGGAAAATTTTCCGTGGTAATATCTACAAAATGCACATTTACCGTCACAAGTCACGAAATGGCGATATGACGCTCCCAGTAACCTCATTACTTAAAAACTCTACCAAATTTGTTTCCATCGACTCTGCTTTTTTCTCCGTATTCTTTGCGATCCGTGATCTCCCATACATTGCTGTTTTAGACGAAAACAACCAATTCTATGGCATCCTAACTCACAACCGTTTGCTCCGAATGCTAGCAGCCGGATGGAACGTTAACAACGGTAGCTACGTTTTAACTGTCGTTGCCCATGATGAACGAGGCGCCTTAATGAATGCCGCAAAGGAAATTACCCGTTTCTGTCAAATCGTTAACGTTATTTCTTTAGATCCTGATCACTCATCTGTTAAGCAGGTTCTGTTTACTTTGCCAACAGATGTTGATCATGACCGAATGGAGCGAATCGTTCGACGGTTGACCAAAAAGGGCTTTGAAGTTACTGAAATTGAAGATTTACATGAAGCTTAAAAAAGGAACCAACATGTTGGTTCCTTTTTTTGATCCCTTTATTAGTTAAAGTGTAATTAACTGCTACATTTCAGCAGAAGCTTTCCGGAATTAATTTCTACTGCAACATAGTCTAAACGTGCTTCGCTCGAGTTTCCTAGAGCTAGCAACCTCCTTCCTAGGCGCGAGTCGCCTTCGTCAGGAGAAATTGCTAGCTTTCCGGAAACTCTTTGGAGCGAAGGCACTCTACTTTAAATTCACCCTTGTTTCCGCTGGTTTGGTTTGAGCGAGGATTTTGCCGTGGCGGACATTGGCTAATACTTCGACATGCTTGTTCAAGGCGTTGTAAAAGTCAGGAGCGTTTAACAGGATAAAGTTAGCTGGCTTGCCAACTTCAATCCCGTATTGGTCGGTAATATGAAGTGTTTTAGCTCCATTATATGTAACAAACTTAAATGCATCTTGAAGCTGGTGGTAGCCCATTAAATGACCAGCATAAACACCCATGGTTACAGCATCAAGCATGTTTCCATTACCAAGTGGGTTCCACGGATCCCGAACATCGTCTTCACCAAAGGAAACGTTCATCCCCGCTTCAGTTAATTCCTTTACCCGAGTCATTCCCCGACGCTTTGGATAAGTATCAAACCGGCCACCAAGGTGAATATTAACTAATGGGTTAGCAACAAAGTTAATCTCACTCATCCTTAATAGGCGGAATAGCTTATAAGTATAGGCATCATTGTATGATCCCATTGCAGTTGTATGACTTGCGGTTACCCGATCTTTCATTCCCCGTTCATAGGCTTCGGTTGCTAAAACTTCGAGGTTCCGTGAAGCGGGGTCATCAATTTCGTCACAGTGAACATCAACCAGTCGATCATAATGGTCCGCCAACTTCATTAAGAAATGCACTGATTGCCAACCATACTCAGTAGTAAATTCAAAATGAGGAATTCCACCGACAACATCAAGTCCTTCCTTAACGGCTTGTTCCATTAATTCACGGCCATGAGGAAAACTCAGAATCCCTTCTTGAGGAAACGCTACTAACTGTAAATCAATCTGATCCTTTAACTCTTCTCGTAACTCCAATAAGGCTCGAGCGGCAATTAAGTGAGGATCCGTAACGTCAACGTGACTCCGAATATGCTGGATTCCGTGACCAACCATGTTCTTAATTGTAGCTTTGGCTCGCCGCTTAACATCTTCAATCGAAAGGTCCTGCTTCCGTTCGCTCCAAATCCGAATACCATCGAATAAAGTTCCCGTTTCGTTCCATTCAGGCTCACCAGCCGTTAGCGTAGCATCCAGGTGAACATGGGAGTCAACAAACGGTGGCAACATCAATGCACCATTACCATCAATGACTTTTTCATCTTCACGCGGCTTAATTTCAGTAGCAATTTCAGTAAATTGACCATTAGTAACGCGGACATCCTTCAACTCTTCATCATTATCAATGTGTACACTTTTAATTAACATGACGTGATCCTTTCCGGTCATAAATGGCCATTAAAATGTAATACAACAATCCGCTTAGCACCATATCAACAAATGTGGCTCCAACCGTGTTGGCAAAAAATGGCATTTGGTGAACGGCAATAAAGAACGCTACTCCCAATGCAAAGACAAGGTAGGCAATCCAGTTAAAGCCGTGATGGTACCAGTACTTACCGTTAATTAAGCCTAATTGCTTAACCTCATAGTGACGGTGCGCACGAATATAGAAATCAGTACAAATAATCGCAATTGTTGGTCCAAGAACCATCCCAACATAATCAAGGAACGATTCAAAAGTATCCAAGAAGCTCCCAACAAACATTGGAATAAAGGTTACGATTGTTGCTAAGAGAACCACGATCCACAATGAGTATTTTAACCGTAACCGAATAAAGATGTTCGATAAGGCTGACCCGGCAGCAAGCAGGTTAACCGCGTTGGCAGTCATTGACGTCAGGATAATAACCAAGAATGCGACAACTCCAAGGCCTAACTTGCTTGCAATTGTTGACGGATCTGAGTTGTTGGCATTATAAACACCACTTGAAATGGCGATACTAATTGTGGAAATTAAACCAATAAAGGCAAACCACACAACCCCAATCAATGCTCCCCAAAATGGTGTATGGATCGCATTATTCTTAATTGAAGTAAAACGGGTAAAGTCAGCACCGGCAGTCACCCAGGCCAGGTTAAAAGCAGCTACGTAATCAATTGCTGCTCCGGTAGCCATCCGTGCCTTTGCTGGTACATGCCAGCCAATAATTTGGTCCATTGAAACTGTCTTGAAAACAGCAACAGATTCCCAAAGCACAAAAATGAAGACAAGGACAATTCCAATTCGCTCAATCAGCTGAACCGACCGTGAACCACTGGAAACACTGAGAATATGGAGAACACTCATAATCAAGATTCCAACAACCAGCCCTTTATCACCGCCCGGTTGTCCCCAAAGCGGCCAGTGAAGCAACTGGTGAAAAATAAGGCTAACTGATTGAGCAGCAATAAAGGTATTAACTGCCGTCCACCCAATAAACTGAGTAATGTTAACTAGTGATGGCAAGTAGCTACCGCGTTCCCCAAAGGACGCCCGGCTAATTGCCATGGTCGAAACCCCTGTTTTATAACCAATATAACCAATTAGACTCAGGAATACATATGATAAGGCCGATGAAAGGACCAGCACCTTCATTGCCACAGCGAATCCACAAGCCGCAAGAACACCACCGACAAACCAGGTTCCGTTATTTGCGTTTGCCCCAACCCAGGTCGCAAACATGTCCCATCTTGTTGTTCGCCGACTCTTCATGGGAATACTTAAGATCGGCGTGTGTTGTTTATCTTCCACAATCGTTCCTCCTAAATAAATAACCTTGAGTCCCGTAAAGAACTCAAGGCTATCCAATCTCTGCGTGGTCGACTGTAGATCACTGCTTATTAATTCGGTAGTCTTTTGTAGTCTCACGGGGCTACATTAAAGGACCTATAAAATTAACTAAATTATATCAAATGGATCAACGATGTCAAGCAACTAATCAGTATAAACCCGGTGAACCCGGTTGTTGATATTCGTCATAATTTCATAGTTGATTGTTCCTGCTTGATCAGCAAGATCATCAGCCGTGATTTCCTTATCTCCAGACCGGCCCATTAAAACGACCCTAGTCCCAACCGGGTAGGGCTTAGGCAGACGAATCATCATTTGGTCCATGCAAACCCGACCGGCAATATCACAAAATTGACCGTCGACAAGGACCTTGTACCCTGTCATACAGCGTGGGTAACCATCAGCGTAACCGATTGGCAAGGTTGCTAACCACTCATCTTCCTGTGCAGTATAGGTTGCACCATAGCTTACTGATTCACCAGCCTTGAGCTTCTTAACAAAACTAATACTGGTAACCAACTGTTCCACTGGTTTTAAGTCAAGAGTCGCAGCTAATTCACGACCAGATGGATTTTGTCCGTACATCGAGATTCCCATTCGGACAGTATTGGCAGTGATTTTTTCTTGATGCCACATTCCGGTAGCAGAGTTTGCCATATGAACAAATGGCGGTAGTTCGTTTAAGCTATTGACGAATTGTTCCCACCTATTAACTTGTTTGTTAAAGTAGCTTTCATCTGCACTATCTGCCGTTGCAAAATGGGTAAACATTCCTTCAAATTCAAATTCACGGTGTTCACGGACAAACTCAACTGCTTCATTAAAGCTCTCAACGGTCGTAAAGCCAATCCGCCCCATCCCTGAGTCAATTCCCAGGTGAACCTTTAATGGCTTAGTCCAGTGATTGGCTGATGCTAATTGGTGATAATTTTTAAGCCAGTCTAAAGAACCAACCGTTAGTGACACCCCAGCTTCCGCAGCGACATGCGCATTTTCAACTGGAGTAATTCCGAGAACCAGAATCAATTTGGTAATCCCGTTATCCCGTAATTCCAATGCTTCATCCAAAATTGCAACACAGGCTCCTGTTGCACCGGCACCAATTGCTGTTTGGGCTACCGGAACCAAGCCATTACCATAAGCATTGGCCTTAACGACTGCAAAAATCTTACTGTTAGGAGCCAGCTGCTTTTGCTGTTCCTGAATATTGTGTCTGATCGCGCCTAAGTTAACAATTAATTTTGTATCTCGTAAACGTCCACTAATCATTTGTTTCCTCCAAGAGAATTTCTGTTATTACATTTACTGCAGTATGGCTAACCGATGCATGGACCCGGCCCTCAAATGGTGCCTTAGTAACAACTGGCGCACCAAGTTCGTTATCAACGATCTCAATATCTTGAAAGCCAACTGCACTACCGATTCCTGTCCCGTATGCCTTTGAAAAGGATTCTTTTAGCGACCAGCGACCGGCTAAGTATTCTAACGCACGTGGGCCACCTAGCTGCTCATACTGCTTTTTTTCCGCTGGCGTCAATATTTTGCTAACAAATTGGGGATGCTTTTGAAGCATTTCCTGAATTCGTTTAATTTCAGTGATATCAATTCCAATCCCTTTAATCACTGTCATAACCTCTTATATTAATAAAATTTGCCTGTCAATATTGTTTGAACCCTTATTTTCGCACAAATAAATAATAATTCGCAAGATTGCATTATTTTACTTTGAACCTTACCGCAAATTATCTATAATAAATAGGTGTAAAAATTTAATTACGAATATCTTAAATTTTTGCTGGGACAATTAACTAACCTACCATGACGTATTAAACTCGTTATGGTATATTAGCTTTTATGAGCGAAAGGAGCGATTCGTAATCTTTAGTAAAAGCATTAAGAATCATCCTGCACTAACATTCATCTTAAAAACGGTATTCTACTTTATCGTTATTCTCCTGCTAATTTACCTATACGGTTATTATGGAGCAGGTCAAGAACCGTTCATTTACAATGAATTCTAATGTGGAGGAAATAGAATTGAATACAAATATCGTTACTGTCTTTGACCAAGTTGCCAAGGATAATTCAACGCGGGTTGCTTATGACGAAATGGGAAAGCAAACAAGTTATGCTGAATTAAAAGCTAATTCAGATAGCTTAGCTGCTTGGCTTACTAAGCAAGATTTGACTCACCAAAGCCCAATTCTGGTGTTCGGTGATCACCAAGTTGAGATGATTACTAGTTTCTTAGCAGCATTAAAGGCGGGACATCCGTATATCCCCGTCTCGACTGATTCCGCAATTCCACGGATCCAATCAATTCTCGATACTGCTAAGCCAGAATTAATTATCGCCGTTGATGAGTTTCCAAGTGACGACCTTAATTTTGATGCTCAAGTGGTTTCTAATGAACAACTCGCTAACGTTTTGGCAAATCAACAAGAATTTACCCCTACTAATCCCGTTTCCGGAGATGAACTAGCATACGTTCTCTTTACTTCTGGGACAACCGGTTCTCCTAAAGGGGTTGAGGTTAGCCACGACAATTTCAAGACCTTCGTTGATTGGGTTCTTGATTCAGATTTCAATATTCCTGAACACGCCAACTTCCTTGGTCAACCACCATACTCGTTTGATTTGTCTAACATGTACTGGTTGCCAGCTTTACTAAGTGGCGGAACCATTAAAGCTCTTCCGCACTCAGTAGTGGAGAACTTTGGGCAGATGTTTACTGCGTTACCAACATTAGACCTCAATGTCTTCGTTGGAACACCATCCTTTGCTGACATGCTGATGTTGAGTCCAGCATTTAATGAAGAAAAGATGCCAAGCCTAAGTATCTTTATGTTCTGCGGTGAAGAATTAACTGTTAAAACTGCTAAAGCACTTCAACAACGATTCCCACACGCACGGATTTTTAACACCTATGGGCCAACCGAAACAACGGTAGCAATTTCCGGAATTGAAATTACTCCAGAAATCGTTGCTAATAATGACCGGCTCCCAGTTGGTTACGCTAAGCCAGGGGTTGAACTTTCAATCTGGGATGGTGACAAGCAACTAACTGAACAAGGCCAACAGGGTGAAATTATTATCAGTGGTAATAGTGTTGCCCGTGGCTACATGAACAATCCTGAAAAGACTGCTAAAGCCTTCTTCAAGATTAATGGCGTCCCCGCTTACCGGACTGGGGATGCCGGTACTCTTGACGCGGATGGACTTCTTCACCATAAGGGTCGGATGGACTTCCAAATCAAGCTTCACGGTTTCCGGGTTGAACTTGATGAAGTACGGGCAAGCCTTGAAAAGAGTCCGCTCATTAAGCAAGCCGTTGCCGCTCCAAAATATAATAAAAATGGTCAAGTTGCCCACCTCATTGCTTACGTTATCCCTAAGGAAGAGGTTAAGGATCAGGAACAACTTACCAAAGAAATTCGGGAAAGCCTTAATGGTTTAATCATGCCTTACATGATGCCAACCCAATTCATCTATCGGGACTCATTCCCAATGTCTGCAAATGGCAAGATTGCAGTTAAACAATTAATCAAAGAGGCTAACCAATGATTAATTGGCTCTCGAGTTTACCTAATTTCACTGCTTACGGGACACCAGTTTATTTTATTTACCTACTACTTGCCCTGCTTCCCCTAGGTATTGGACTTTACTTTGGCAAACGTTTCCAGTGGTACGAAGCTTTAATTAGCTTCATCTTCATTTTCCTGATGTTTGATGGTGCTAGTTGGCAACAGCTCTTTTCCCTAATTGCGTACGTTATTTACCAAACCATTTTGGTAATGTACTACCACCATTACAGAAAAGATAATAATTCTACCGGTGTTTTCTACCTTTTCTCACTGCTTTCTTTGATTCCAATCATTATCGTTAAGTTATCACCGGCAATGGTCGGCCATAACTCGTTGCTTGGTTTCCTAGGAATTAGTTACCTTACTTTCCGGGCGGTTGGAACAATCATTGAAACCCGTGATGGGATGGTAAAAGAAATTACACCGTGGCATTTTATTCGCTTCATGCTTTTCATGCCAACCATTACTTCTGGACCAATCGATCGTTACCGGCGTTTCTCTAAGGATTACCAAAAGACGCCTGAACGTTCCGATTATCTCAAGCTTGTTGAAAAGGGGATCTATTACCTATTCCTTGGTTTCCTTTACAAGTTTGTCATCGCTTACTTCTTTGGTCAACGTTTCTATCCGCACTTCGAACAAGCGGCCATGGGCGATAGATTATTTTCGTGGAACATGCTCGGGGTAATGTACACTTATGGTTTCTACCTCTTCTTTGACTTTGCTGGATATTCACTCTTTGCGGTTGCTATCAGTTACTTTATGGGCGTTAAGACCCCAATGAACTTTAAGCAGCCATTCAAATCTAAGAATATCAAGGAATTCTGGAACCGGTGGCACATTAGTTTATCATTCTGGTTCCGTGATTATATCTTTATGCGGTTTGTCTTCATGGCAACCAAAAAACGCTGGTTCAAGAACCGGAACACGTTGTCCGCAACAGCGTACATGCTAAACATGCTGACAATGGGATTCTGGCACGGAATTACATGGTATTATATTCTATATGGGTTCCTGCACGGACTGGCACTTGTTATCAATGACTGGTGGCTGCGGTACAAACGTAAGCACTTAAAGAACCTGCCACATAACAAGTTCACAGAATGTGTTGCCATCTTTGTAACGTTTAACTTTGTAATGTTAACGTTCTTACTCTTCAGTGGTTACCTCAATACTTACTTCTTCGGGTAATCGAGATTTATTTAGGAGGATTTTATAATGAAAGACGATATTATTAACATTTTAGCTGACGCAACTGGTCGGGACGCAAGTGACTTCAGTGATACTAGTGAAGACTTGTTTGCAGATGGTTTATTAGACTCAATGGCTACTGTTAGTGTTCTTTTAGCACTTCAAGATCAATTTGATATTCAAGTACCTGTTTCCGAATTTGACCGGAGCCAATGGAGTTCAGTTGATAAGATGGTTGACCGTGTAAAGGAGCTCCAAAATGACTAACCGCAAGCGACTGTGGTATATCTTTGGCCCAGTTATTCTTGCCTTTGTTCTGATTTTAATTCTTTTTACTATGCCTTTAGGCGGCCACTATTCAGCTAAGACTGAACAACGGGCTGCCTCCTCGCTTAGTCCCGTAGTTTTCAAAAACCAAAAACTGAAACAACAAGCACTTTCTGATAAGAATACCCGCTATGTTCCATTCTTTGGTTCAAGTGAATTACGGCGGTTTGATAACTTCCACCCATCAATCATGGCGGCTCGTTATCATAACTACACCCCGTTCCTTTTAGGACAACGTGGTGCACAATCGCTTCCCCAATTCTTTAACATCACTACAATGGAAGGACAGTTGCGAGATCAAAAGGCCGTTTATATTGTTTCTCCACAATGGTTTGTTAAAAAAGGGATTTTACCCCCTGCCTTTAAGTACTACAACGGTGAATTAGCCGACTTAACCTGGTTAAAGAAGGCTAATCCAAAGTCACCATATGATCAGTATGTTGCCAAGCGATTAATTCAAATGATTGGTAATGACGGTTCGGTTGCTGAAGACGCTGCCAAGATTGCTAAAGGGAAGCCGTTAAGCAGCTGGGATAAAGCCATTTTGAACTTCCGCTTAACGTTGTTGCAACACCAGGATGCATTATTCTCAGGGATCCAATTAGATAATAATTATAGCCGCTTCATTAAGCCACAAATTAATAAGTTGCCGGCAAAATACAACGAAGCCCGGTTACATAAAATGGCAGTTAATAAGGCTGCTAAGGAAACCGATAATAATGACTTCCACGTTAAGAATTCCTTCTATACCAAGAAGGTTAAGCCTAACTTAAAGAAGTTAAAAGGCTCACAACGTCACTTTAACTATAACCAATCACCAGAATATGGCGATTTACAAGTTGTGTTAAATCAATTTAAGAATAACAACACTAACGTAATGTTCGTTATTCCACCAGTTAATGGGCGGTGGGAAGCATACACCGGAATGGATATGCAGATGTACTACCGCACAGTTAACAAGATTAAGTTCCAACTTGGCCAACAAGGCTTTAATAACATTCTTGACCTTTCTCATGACGGTAACAAGCCTTACTTTATGGAAGATACAATTCACATTGGTTACGCTGGCTGGGTTAAATTTGATAGTGCTACAAGTAAGTTCATTGAACAGAACCAACCTCAACCACACTATCACTTGAGCGATGAGTTCTTGACCAAGACTTGGGCAAATCTTATCCCTACTCAACAAAATCTAAACCAGTTTAAGGAACAAAAATTGAATAAGTAATATTCGGTAAATCCCAGAGTGAGATAAATTCATTCTGGGATTTTATTTTGATCAAAAAAAACGGCTCAAGAGGAATTTCCTCTTGGGTCGCTTTTGAATTTAATTAGCTGTAACTTATAAGCAATTAACTTTACTTACTATCAATTAGTCCTAAATAAAAAAACAATTCAGAGGTATCAGTTTAACTAAATCTCTGAATTGCCTTAAATTTTAAATCTCAGCTAGTCTAATCTTCCCGATGACGGATATTAAACGCATGTCGACTAGAATGATTACTACCATGATTATCGTGACGACGGGAACGACTCCGACCACCGTTGTTATGGCGATGATGACCACCATAGTTGTTATGGCGATGATCACGTGGACCACGGTAACCATGTCCTGAGCGCCCATTACGGTGATTCCGCCGTGGCAATGGCCGTTCTGGAGTGATTTTGACTGGCACATCACTGGCTGGTTCCTTGGTCATTTCGTTCAGAAGCGCAGCAACTAGGTCTGTAGCGTCATGAGTTGCTAATAACTTTTCTGCGGCTTCTTGATAACGTTCCGTGGAATCTTGAGAAATCAACTCATCAATATCATTAAAGGCACTAGCAACCTGACCCTTAAAGGCTTCTTCAGCTGTCGGCGGCTTCAATGGTAACATCCGAACCCGGGTTAGCTTTTCGATTTCTCGCAGGTAGTCCATTTCGTTTGGTGTAACAAAGGTTAATGAAACACCATGGTGCCCGGCACGACCAGTCCGGCCAATCCGGTGAACATAACTGTCTGGATCTGACGGAATATCGTAATTGTAAACGTGGGTCACCCCTGAAATATCCAATCCCCGAGCTGCCACATCGGTTGCTACTAAGATATCAAGTTCGCCGTGCTTGAATTTCTTCATGATCTTAGTTCGGCGATCCTGACTTAGATCACCATGGATCCCGGCTGCATTGTAACCCCGGGCAACTAGTCCCCGTGATAGTTCATCAACCCGGCGCTTAGTCCGACCGAAAACAATGGTAAGGTCAGGATCTTGAACGTCAATCAGTCGGGTCATAATATCAAACTTTTCGTAGTCTCGTGCTTTGACATAGTATTGATCAACTAAATCAGTTGTTAATTCCTTAGCCTTAATCCGCACCATTGTCGGGTCAGTCATAAACTTAACCCCGATCTTCTTAATTTCTGGTGGCATTGTGGCTGAAAATAAGAGTGTTTGCCGATCAGCAGGCGTCTGATCAATGATCGCTTCAATATCATCTAAGAATCCCATGTTCAGCATTTCGTCTGCTTCATCGAGCACTAATGTCTTAATGTGATCTAATTTCACCGTATGCCGGTTCAAGTGATCACGGAGTCGTCCGGGTGTTCCTACAAGGATCTGTGGATGTTGTTTCAGATTACGAATTTGGCGACGGATATCAGCTCCACCGTAAACGACCTGTACCCGAACGTGCTTATCCTTTCCTAAACGAAATAATTCTTCTTGGGTTTGGATTGCTAATTCCCGGGTTGGTGAAATGATAATTGCTTGGATATTAGGGTTATCCGTATCAACGTGTTCGATAATTGGCAACCCAAACGCAGCTGTTTTACCCGTACCTGTCTGTGCTTGACCAATTACGTCCTGTCCCTTTAATACCATTGGAATGGTTTGTTCTTGAATCGGTGTTGCTTCTTCATAACCACTCCGCTTGATTGCCTTTAATAAACTATCTGACAATCCTAATTCACTAAACTTCAATATGGTCCTCCTAAAAATTACCAGCCGACTGAACAAGCACTGTCTGTCGGCTGGTCTTACAATTTATTTTGTTGTTAATTCTGCTAAAACTTTTTCTAAATGAATCCCGTGGCTAGCCTTTAATAATACGAGATCATCAGCACTAATCGTTGCTTGTAAATCTACCACTAATTTGTCTAATTCAGCCGTGGAATAATGGTGAATTGCTGAAGCGGGATACCCCTGCTTCTCCAAGGCATCTTGAAGATTCTCCATCTCTGAACCAACAAGGTAAACTTCTTCGATCTTCTTCGGATCAATATTAGCAGCTAAACTAGCATGAAGCCGTGCTGAGGCATCCCCTAGTTCAAGCATATCACCCAGAACGGCAATCCGCTTGCCAGTTGTTGGCAATTCTTCAATCGTCTTCAACACTTGCTTAGCAGCTGTCGGGTTAGAATTGTAAACGTCACTCAAGATTCGTTCACCTTGAGCACCATTAACCCACTCTGCTCGATTTTCAGTCAGTTCAACATTCTTCAACGCTTTCTTAATGTGCGCCGGCGTAATGTGAAGCTGTTTACCAACTGCAATCGCGGCTAATGCATTGTTAACATTATACTCACCAACCATCGGGATTGTGAATTCCTCATCTGGCCATTCGTTAACCTTAAAATCGATTGAAGTCTCGTGTTGATTAACACTCGTTGCGTAGAAATCATCAGTTAATTGACGGCCAAATGTAACCTTTCGTTGCTCAACATTAGCTGCGCGCTCTTGAAGCAATGGTTCATCCCCATTAAAAATGAATGTTCCATCTTCCTTCAATCCATGAACAATCTCCATCTTTGCATCAGCAATCTTATCGCGTGTCCCAAAGAACTCGATATGGGCCTCGCCAATCATTGTTATTACCGCAAAATCAGGGGATACTAACTTACTCAAGAAATCAAGCTGACCAGGACGATCCATCCCCATTTCAACTACAACAACTTCGGTACTGGATTCCATGTTCAAAAGGGTTACCGGTACACCGATCTCATTATTGAAGTTAGCGTGAGTCTTTGTAACGTTCAGCTGGGTACTGAGGATTGAAGCTGTCATATCCTTAGTAGTTGTCTTACCGTTGCTCCCTGTAACCGCAACAACGATTGGGTTAATTTTATGTAAGTAGTACTTACTCAACTGCTGTAATGATTCAAGCGGATCATCAACGACAAGAATCGGTTGATCCTCTGTCGTCGTTACATCGTGATCACTTGCCCATAGAGTTGCAACTGCGCCGTTTGCAAAAGCACTTTCAACATATTGGTGACCATCCTGGGCCCCTTGAAGTGGAATAAACAATGCTCCTGAATCAAGCTGTCGACTATCGAATGCGACGCTTGTAATTTCAACATCTTTCCATTGTTCAATATTGTTTTCTGCGCCGATTGCCTTCGCAATTTCGGCCAATTTCATTTTCATGGAAAAGCTCCTCTATCTCCTATATCTAAGTCTAGCTTATTAATTATATCACACTATTAGAGTACGAGTCAGCTACTTAGATCTTGATTTACCGCAAAAAAAATAAGCCAAGAGTAAATCTCTCAGCTTAATTTCTTACATCTCTTCTAATCGTGCAATCCGTTCATCTAGGGGTGGATGAGTGTCGAAGAGGTGCGCAAATCGTTTATAACGGCGGTTAAGTTCCGGATCACTAATATAGAGTGATGAACTACTTGGTGCAACTTTCTTCATCGGTTGCGCGTTCTGCAGTTTTTGTAACGCACTAATCAAGCCATGAGGATTCCGCGTTAACTCTACGGCCCCAGCATCTGCTAAATACTCCCGATTACGCGACAATGCCATTTGAGCAATCGAAGCAGCTAATGGAGCCAAGATAATTAACAAAATTGAACCAATGATGGCAAAAATACCAATCGCACTATCATCATCGTCATCCGAACTCCGCCCACCGCCAAACCACCAGAAATTACCGGCAAAATTAACTAAAGCCGTAATTGCTGCTGACAATGCGAGCGCAATCGTTTGAAGGCGAATATCATAATTACGCACATGACTCATTTCGTGCCCCATCACACCCTCTAGTTCTTCCCGATTCATTATTTGGAGAAGTCCTGTCGTTGCGGCAACCGCTGAATGTTGGGGATCATTCCCCGTTGCAAATGCATTCGGACTTGGATCATCAATGATAAATACTCGCGGCATCGAAACTTGAGCAACCATTGCCATATCTTCAACAACGTGCCATAGTTCAGGCGCTTCTTGTGCTGAATGAATTTCTCGAGCATTATTCATGTTCATTACTACATCAGTTGATTGGCTAACTATGACCGACATATAAATTACTGCCAGAACTCCGGCAATTATAATTCCCCCTACTGCTGTCCCTGCAAATAGGTAGCCGATTGCTGCACCAATTAAAGCCACAAGGATTAAGAACCCGGCTAAAACAAAAACTGTTTTACGTTTGTTTTTAGCTATTTGTTGGTATAGCATTTCGCATCACCTAATCATCAAACGAAACCTTTGGAACTTCTTTTGATTCCTTTGGCGCTTGAAGGTAGTCCATTTGCTTAAAGTGATGAATCTTCGCAACAATATTACTTGGGAATGATTGGATCTTGGCATCCAGATTAGCAACGGTTGAGTTGTAGAGTTGACGAGAATAAGCAATCTTATTTTCAGTATTGCTTAATTCTTCCATTAATGATTGGTATTGAGTACTAGCATTCAAGTCAGGATAGTTCTCAGAAACTGCAAATAGGGAGCGTAACGTTCCTGTTAATTCGTTAGAGACCGCCATTTTTTGTGCTCGATCATCGTCTGGAACATTTTCTAATTGACTCCGTAACTGAGTAACCTTTTCTAAGGTACTTGCTTCGTACTTACTGTAGCCCTTAACCGTTGAAACCAAGTTAGGGATTAAGTCGTTTCGCCGTTGAAGTTGCACGTCAATCTGACTCCATGACTCCTGAGCATGGGTCCGTAATTGTACTAGGCCGTTGTACAGGCCAGCGTAAAGAGCAACTAGTAACACAATAACTACAATGATAATAATTGTCGCTACCATTTCTCTTCCTCCTCTTTCGTTTTTCGTAATAATTATAATATCAACTTCAGCGGTTAAGAGCGACATTTAAATCACCAATTTAGCAAAAAATTAGCAAATCCGGTATGATAAAAGAAAGCTAATTATGAGGTGGTTAAAATGAAAATTATTTTTGTCTGTCTCGGTAATATCTGTCGTTCACCAATGGCAGAGGCGATGTTCCGTCAAATGGTCGCTCAAGAAAAGTTAAGTGACCAAATTAAAATTGACTCTGCGGCGACCAGTAATGAAGAAGAAGGCAATTCTCCTCATCCTGGCGCACAAAAAACGATGCGTCGCCATCACTTAGATCCCAGCGGTCTGGTCTCGCGCCCAATTACAAAAGCTGACTTTGACTCCGCTGACTATATTGTCTGCATGGACGATATGAATAAACGTAACCTTTTGCGAATGGCCCCAGCGAGTGATCGCCATAAGATCTACCAAGCATTCGACATTGTTCCGGGAAAAGAGGGCACAGTGATTCCCGATCCTTGGTACACCCACCGGTTCGAGGATACTTACCGCAGTCTTGCTGAAGCTCTCCCGTTCTGGTTAAAGAAACTGAGTCACGAAGTTAAGAACCACTAAATTTCTGCCAAATATTGCTAAATTCTTGTGGTATAGTATAGTTATGATTTATAGAAAGCGAGGCTCTTAATATGACAAAGTACGTTGTTGAATTAAACGAAGAAGATTACCAAATGATCAAGGACTGCCATTCAAAGAACCCTTCATTAATGAAGGCAATGGATGAAGCTAAAAAGGTGGAAAAGTAGAGTGTCTTCGTCCCAAAGAGTTTCCGGAAAGCTAGCAATTTCTCCTGACGAAGGCGACTTGCGCCTAGGAAGGAGGTTGCTAGCTCTAGGAAACTCGGACGAAGCACGTTTGAAGTAGAGTGTGAGCACGTTAAAACCTTCCGGTGGCTAACGATTTCTCCACCGAATGATGTTAATCATCAGAGGTGGAGGTCGTTAGCTCTAGCAAGTTCCTGGCGAGCAGATCCTGACTGTGTTGCCTAGAAGGAAGCTTAAGCTACACGCGTTTCAACCATGCAGCCAAGGCTCCTACTACATTAAGCTCAAAAGTCACAAAAGCTAAAAAAGGGACGACAATTAACGTTCAGCATATTGAATGTTAATTGTCGTCCCTTTTACTTATGATTTTCTTCCAGTTGTGTACTTACTACTAAAATTATGTTGGACCTGCTGTGGTGCATCCTTAAATGGCATCTTCTTAACAAAGCTACCACAAACCATTAGTCGGTGAGCACCTGTTTCATCACAAGTAATTAGCGTGATGATCTTGCTCTTGGTGTTATTAACTACCTCAACCTGTGAAGGTGAAATAATCTTCCGTTCATAAATCTTATATTCATAAACGTTCTTTAGGTCAGTAATGTATACTTTTTGACCAACCTTAGATTTAGAATACAGGGGTGAAAACAAGACCTTACTACCATTAGCCATATTATGACCAGCCAACGCATAGTTACCTTCACCCATCTTCATGTTTGGCCGTAACGTTCCAGCCGCTAGCGCTAACGTTGTGTTATCAACACCGTTAGCAATCGGAATCGTCATGCCAATCGCTGGTACGGTAATTTCACCAATAATATTAATTGGTTGCTTCTTTGCCCGCGCCCTTGCAACGGTTTGTAAGCTTAAATCCTGAGCATTACTATAATCATAATTAGCACTGCTTTGCTTGCTTTGGTTCTTCTTAATTGCTTGCCGGGTAATCTGTGGTCGGTAGCTTTCCGTCAAATAATACTTGATTTGTTGGTTAAAGATCAGCACCACTGAAATCAATAGTAAGATGACTACCGCAGTCCACCGAAGCCATCCCCGAGATTTTCTCTGTTTTTTCATCCTACTTATCCCTCTCGTTCAATTAGCTAGACATAGTATAACCTGTTTTCTATTTTTTGAACAGAAACTTTAATTGCCATTGTCTCCTTTGCCTGCATTATTTCTATTTGCCGGATTATTTGGGTTCCGACCGTCAAGCAGGTATTCCTCAATTATCTTAACGATTTGCTTATTCTGGGGTAAATCAGAATGCTGAGCCTCATCCCCAGTTACCGTCATCGCCGTATAATGAGCGACCTGCTTTTGGAAAATATACTTTCCAGCTTGAACACTTTCTTCTGGCACTAAACCATCAGAATCATAATTTTCCGTTCCAGCAATTGAAAAGACATTTAGTGTTTTTGGTAGTTTATCGCGGTACTTGGTTAATTCTGTGAACATTTGCGTAGGGGTCTGAATCGACTTTTCCGCAAAGTTATATGGCGTTCCGAGGGTCATCAAACTTTTAATTTTAATGCTGTCCTGGTAATTAGAATAATAATGCTCTAGCCAATATGTCCAAATTAACCCACCGTTTGAATGACCAAACGCCTTAAAGTTATTAAAGTAGTACTGGTCAGTCAACTCATCAAACGCATCGTTCAGCATTGCCGCCTGCTTTTTGATATTTGAAAGGCCATCCCGATTATTTTCAAAACTAATGATAATGAACGGTTCATTATCATTCCGCGCAATCGACCCATTGTAACTAATTTTACCGTTGTTATATACTTCCAGTTTTAAAACACTATGCTTCTTGTCAGTATCCTTATTTAATAGGTTAATCAACTGGTTAAACCGTTCCTTCGTTGCCGAACTACCAGGAACCATAATCACCGGTGACATCCGTGACTTTTCCTGAAGGGCTAAATACCGGTTAGTATGTTTCATCCAAAAATAAGTCGGTAAAGCAATCAAGATTAAGACAACTATTAATGAAAAGAGAATTTGCCGACTCTTTTTACGGAGATTTCCTTCATTTTTGAACATAGTAGTCCACCTCCGAAGAATCTAAGTAAAGTTCCTTGTCAAAATGATCAATGATCTTAACAAACGGAATGAAGCACCAAACATCCAAAATAAATAGTGCCAAGGTAAAGATTAGGACCCACCAGTTACCGTTACTAGCGACAAAACTAATCAGTGGTCCCGGTGTTCCAACCAAAACAGGATATGGAGTTGGTGGGATTAAATGAATCGCAATTGCCCCTGTAGCAATTAATATATTAACAATTGGTAATATTAAAATCGGCAGGAGGTAGAGCGGGTTCATAATAATCGGTAACCCAATCATTGCCGCATATTCCGAGTTAAAAAGTGTCGGCAGCAGCGTCCAGCGAGCAACTTGGTGTTGTCCCTGGCTCTGGGAAGTAATAATAATTGCAATTGTCAAGGCAAGTAACAATCCGTTGCCACCAAAATTAGCGAATGAATTATACAATGAACCCCCGAAAAACGGATAAGGAACATGCCACGCGGAACCATGCCGTAGAGCATAACTCAAGTTACTTGCAAATGGCCCACCGCTTAAGATTGCACCTGAGTTAGCTACGTTTCCCAAGCCAAGCCAATCAAAAATTGTTACTAAAGTTGTTCCAGCGATCGTCAAAAGGATTCCCTGGTTATTATGTCCCACAGTCACCATTTGTGAATAAACGCCCCGTAACACCTTACTTAACCAGCTGAAATTCAGAATATAGGTAAAAATAATTGCTAGCATAACGGATGCCACTAATGGTTTCATCGCATACAATGATCGTTCCCGAACACTGATAATTTGGTTGGTTTTCTGAAAATTACGCTCGATCCCCAGCCAGTGGTATATTTGGCCAATCACATAGCCAACAATTAGTGCAATTAATAAACTTTGTGTGCCGAGAAGTCGCCAATTGAAGGCAATCGCCCGATCTACCGATACGTGGTCATAGCGAAAAGCAATGATCAGAATGGCGACAATTCCCGTTACCCCAGCTAGTTGTGAGTCACGATGATAAATTCTGGCCGTATATTTTGCTGCGGCATAGGCAACCAAGATTCCAAAGAGGTTAAACGTAATCTTGCTAACCCCAATAAAGGCAGACTGGAGAATTGTCATGATCCAATCTGGCACCCAAACGCCAAGGTAGGCAACGTTATAAAATAGCCCATCCTGACTAAGAAAAGTCCGGTATATCATCTGTGAGAATGAACCAAGTAACGCAAAGGGAAATAACATTGATAAGGTTTGGCGAACTACCCGAAAAAACGAGCAGTTGTTCAGCTTCATTATTATCTTTATTAACCGCCGAAGCATCTGATCATCATTCCTTTTAAAAAGCTATTCTTATTATACCTACCTTAATGTTAGTTTTGCTGATCCAATTCAATAATTTAAAAGAAAAAGACGTTGGAAATTTCCAACGTCTTTTTTGAATTAGTAAAGTATGTCTTACTTGAGACCGTACTTCTTGTTGAACTTGTCCACAGCACCATCTGCTTGGGTAAACTTTTGCTTACCAGTGTAGAATGGGTGTGAATCTGAAGTAACTTCAACCCGTACTAATGGGTATTCATTACCGTCTTCCCACTTGATAGTTTCACTTGAGGTTACAGTAGAACCTGAGAGAAACTTGTAACCAGTAGATGCATCTTGGAATACTACTGGATGATAATCTGGATGAATTCCTTGTTTCATAATTTATTACGCTCCTTTTGCCATGAATCATTGCCTGAAACATAGATAATCAACCCTAACAGAATAACACGAATCAATTATCGATGCAATAGACTGATTAAATTTTTACTGAGCTATCGTCTTCGATAGAAACTTTTGCGCCTAAACGGTTAAGCTTCCAAACAATCCGGTCATAGCCACGAAGGATGTTACCAGCATTGTTAATCACTGTCGTTCCTTCTGCCATCAAGCCAGCAATCGTCAAAGACGCTCCGGCACGAATTTCACCGGCAGTCACTTCAGCACCGTGAAGATGATCGGTGTGCTTAATAACAATCATTCCGTCATGGGCTTCGATCTTCATTCCCATCTTCTGTAATTCGGGAATGTGCTTAACCCGCTTTGGATAAATCGTATCGACAACCGTACTATCGCCTTCTGCTAGTGACATTAATGGTGTTAATGGTTGCTGCAAGTCGGTTGCAAATCCAGGGAACGGCATTGTCTTAACGTGAATTGCTTTGAGATGCTTAACTCGCGGTACATAAATCTTATCGCTATCAATTTGCAAATCAACACCCATTTCAATCATCTTACTGGTGAATGATTCTAGGTGTTCTGGAATGACGTTATGAACCATTACGCCATCACCAACTGCCGCTGCCATTGCCAAGTAAGTCCCAGATTCAATCCGGTCAGCAATGATAGTATGGGTATTCATTGATTGTAAAGTATCTACCCCGGTAATCCGAATTGTGTCCGTTCCAGCACCACGAATTTGGGCACCCATGTTGTTTAAAAATGTCGCCAAATCAATAATTTCAGGTTCTTTTGCGGCATTTTCAATCACGGTTGTTCCTTCTGCGCGAACAGAAGCCAAAATGGTATTAATCGTTGCCCCAACCGATACCATATCTAAGAAAATCCGTGTACCGTGAAGACCATTTGGTGCATCTAAATGAACAGTTCCGTTGTTTTCACTAACAGAAGCACCTAATGCCTTAAATGCCTTCAAGTGCTGATCAATTGGCCGCGGTCCAATATTATCTCCACCCGGGAATGTCAGTGTTGCCCGATGGAAGCGTCCTAAAAGAGCACCCATAAAGTAATAAGAAGCCCGCAAACTCTTAATTGCCTTACTTGGAAGTTCAGCTTCAATGATCTGAGTCGGATCGATTTCCAAAAATCCGTGAGTGAATGATGATTTAACGTTCATCGATTCCAAGATGATCATTAAGTTGTGAACATCCAAGATATCTGGAACAGTATCAAATTCAACTGGAGTATCAGCTAAAATTGCTGCTGGGATCAAAGCAACAGTACTGTTCTTGGCACCACCGATCGTAACTTCGCCCGAGAGTCGGTTTCCTCCTTGAATGATCATTCTTTTCATGTCCGTGTTTCCTCACTTAAAATTTCTATGATTTTATAATATTTTTAATTTAATTTTAGCTAAACATTGTTTGTTCCTTAAACAAAACAATCATTAACAATGATAATTAATAATTTAACAAATTACAACCTTTTGCAGGCAATCTTAAATAATTTTGAAGGCTATTTTTTCGCAAAAAAAGCTCTCAAGATAAGCCATAAATCTCATCCCTATCCTGAGAGCAGTTAAAAGAAATTAATCATTCTTATTTTCAACGGCAGCCTTAACAAATGCCTTAAACAAACCTTCTGGGTGGTTTGGCCGTGACTTGAATTCTGGGTGATATTGAGCTGCAACAAAGAATTTCTTCTCTGGTAATTCAACAACTTCAACCAGGTTCCGATCTGGGTTAATCCCAGAAACAACCAGTCCGTGATCTTCCATCTCTTGACGGTAATCATTGTTAAATTCATAACGATGACGGTGCCGTTGACTAATCATCTTTTGGTTATCGTAAGCCGCAGCTGCAACGGTCCCTGGCTTCAACTTACATGGGTAAGCACCTAACCGTTGAGTACCTCCCATATCTTCAACGTCTTCCTGATCAGACATCAAGTCGATAATGTTGTGCTCAGTATTTGGATCAAATTCTGTTGAGTTTGCATCCTTATAACCAAGAACATCACGGGCAAATTCAATACATGCAGTTTGCATCCCAAGGCAGATTCCCAAGTAAGGAACATCATTTTCACGTGCATACTTGATTGCAGTAATCATTCCTTCAATTCCCCGGCTACCGAAACCACCTGGAACAAGGATCCCATCATAATCCTTAAGGGTATCAGCAACATTATCTGAATTAATGTTTTCAGCATTAAAGTGATCAATGTCAACCTTAGCATCAACGGGGTAGCCAGCATGACGAAGAGCCTCGTTAACGGAGATGTACGCATCTTGCAAGTCGGTGTACTTACCAACCATGGCAATCTTAACGGTCTTCTTTAAATCATTTTCGATGTGGTTAACCATATCAGTCCATTCACGCATGTCAGCAACTGGACAATCAAGGCCAAAGTGATCAACTACTAATTGATCCATTCCCTGCTTTTGGAGGTTCAATGGAATTTCGTACAGCGTATTTACATCCATTGATTCAATTACGGCCTTAGGATCAACATCACAGAATAGGGCGATCTTGTTCCGCATTTCATCAGTGATTGGCTTTTCAGTCCGAACAACAAGGATGTTTGGCTGAATTCCTAGGCCACGTAATTCACGAACACTGTGTTGGGTTGGCTTAGTCTTCATTTCACCAGCTGCACGAAGGTATGGAACCAAGGTCGTGTGAATGTATAAGACATTGTCATCACCGACTTCTTCCTTCATTTGCCGAATGGCTTCCATGAATGGTTGTGATTCAATATCACCAACGGTCCCACCGATTTCGGTAATAACAACTTCAGCTTCAGTACTTTCACCCGCACGCTTAATCTTATCCTTGATTGCGTTAGTAATGTGCGGAATCACTTGAACAGTCCGTCCCAAGTAATCACCACGACGTTCCTTCCGCAATACTTCAGAATAAATCTTCCCGGTTGTAACGTTTGAGTACTTGTTTAAGTCGTTGTCAATAAACCGTTCATAATGACCTAAATCCAAATCAGTTTCGGTCCCATCATCAGTAACAAAAACTTCACCGTGTTGGTATGGGCTCATGGTTCCCGGATCAACGTTAATGTATGGATCAAATTTTTGAATAGCAACCTTTAAGCCACGGTTCTTTAACAGACGGCCTAGAGAAGCAGCAACAATTCCCTTGCCTAGTGATGATACAACTCCACCGGTTACAAAAATGTATTTAGTCATCGCGTAATTTTCTCCTTTTTGTTTTTTAATGGGGTTAGTAAATAGAAAAGACTCCCCATTTCTACTGAAACAGGGAGCCAACATTTTAACGAACGATTACCTGTAATTCACAGGCGCCCAAGAAAGATAATACAGGCTCGGCATCAGATAGTCAAGAACAAAATATTAAAAATTATTCTTCGTCATCATCGTCATCGTCGTCTTGCAACTCAGATAATTGACCTTCAATACCATCATCAAGGCCATCATCATCGCTGTAATCGTCATCATCGTCGTCATCATCATAATCTATGTCATCGTCATCATCCTGATCATCAAGATCTTCATCTTCAGGATCATCGTTATCGTAATCAATAACATCATCATCAGAATTAGAGTCAGCTAAGAAGGCGTTAACCTTACGACGCTTCTTCTTTGGACGATCGTCCTCTTCGTCATCTTCATTTTCACCAACGGTTGCTTCGTCGATTGATTCGTATGGGTACCATGCACGTAGACCCCAAGTGTTATCACCGAGGGAGATAAAACTGCCGTCAATGTTCAAATCAGTGTAAAACTGAGAAAGTCGTTCACGAATCTCTTCATCACTCTTACCAAGGTATTGTTGAACTTCATTAGTTAAATCAACAAATGCCATTGCTTCGCCGTGGTGTGCGAGAATAGCGTGGGCAACTTCGATCATTGAAAGTTCTGATTTGTCTTGGCCGTCAAAAATCTTTAAATCCAAATTGGTGCACATCCCTTCAAAAGTCTAAATTACAGTATACAATGTTAGGCTGCAAATTGCAATTGAACTTGGTAAGTTCCAATTAATTGTTCATTTGCGGTTAACTGATACTCCAAATCAATTGACCCATTAACGTCTTGTGGATCAAATTCTACCGCTAGCCGGTTTGTTGTAACCAACATTCCGATAATTCCGTATTCTGTTCGGTAACGAGTTTTTGTTGGTGCAGACAATTGAAATTCAAAGTCCGTCTCCCGAATTCCGCTTCGTCTTAAATGAAGATGATCCGTTCCCAGGCGAAACTGAACCGGAGTGGCTGTTCCGCCTTGATGTTCCTGATAGTGAAGATAGTACTTACCATTTAATTCAACAAATTGTCCTTGTTCGTCAAAATGGTATTGATCACGCTGACCATCTTGTTCCATCGTGGTCGTTAATTGAATATGAACTGGCACTACGCGTTTGATATTAAAGACCTCCCATTCATTAAGCATCTTGTCCTGATTATAACTGTTTTTTGTCTCCGAATGTTATTATTCAGCCTAGTTTAGTATAATGAAAATGTTAAATAATACCAGTATTTATAGAAAAGAAGAATTAATTATGATTAATATTTCAAACCAACACGTCGAGATCTTTGACCAACCACTAAAGCCAGCAAATAATCTTTCTTCATTTACGTATACCAACGCGATCCTCCGCGCCAGCGATCAATTACCATCCCCAGTTCTTCATTTCTGGACACTAGAAGATACGGTTATTTTAGGTCTAAAGGATCAACGACTCCCACACCTTTCTACTGCATTAAACTACCTTTCTAATAAGGGACTGCACTACTTCATTCGCAATTCAGGCGGGCTCGCAGTTGCTAGCGACTCTGGGATCCTCAATTTTTCTATTTTCCTACCATGGCACGTTATCGGCGGTGAACTTAAAATTGACGAAGCCTACCAAGTGATGACCGATGTCGTTAGCGCTGCCTATCCTGAACTTACAATCAAGACTGGAGAAATCACCCATTCATACTGCCCCGGAACCTTTGATCTTAGCGTTAATGGGCAAAAAATTGGCGGAATGTCCCAACGCCGGAACAAGTCGGGAGTAGTTGTGATGCTGTACCTCAGTGTCAATGGTCCTCAAATGCTCCGGGGTGAAGTAATTCGAGATTTCTATACTAAGGGACTGCAGAACGAAGAAAATAAGTGGCACTTTCCAGACATTTGGCCGACATCAATGACCACCATCGAGGAGCTGCTTTGCAAACCATTAAGTCTTAAAGAAGCTAGACAACGCCTGTTAAATATTTTTGCTGATCGTGGGGAACAGCAATTACGGCAAGCAATGTGGTCACAGAAATTTATCCAGTACTTAGGTCAAGAACTATCAACAATTACCCGTCTTCAAGAACGCCTTCAAGGGGAGGAATAAGTAAATGTCCTTTCAGGATGAACAATTAGCTAAAGAAAAAGTTTTTCGTGACCCGATTCATGGTCAAATCATTGTCGACAATCAAATTCTTCTCGACTTAATTAATACTCCAGAGTTTCAACGATTGCGGCGAATTAAACAATTAGGGACTTCCTCGCTTACTTTTCACGGCGCAGAGCATTCCCGGTTTGGCCATTGTTTAGGGGTTTATGAAATTACACGAAGAATGTGTAACAGGTTCCAGAGAAATTACCCAACCCGTCAGCCTGGCGATGGTCTCTGGGATGACCGGGAGCGTCCGGTTGCGCTTTGTGCCGCCCTCTTGCACGATCTCGGGCACGGTCCCTATTCCCACACCTTTGAGCATATTTTTCACACGGATCACGAAGCAATTACCCGGGAAATTATTACTAACTCGTCAACCAACGTTAACCGAATTTTGAGTCGTGTTTCCCCAACTTTCCCAGAAGAAGTTGCGAGCGTAATTGATCACACTTACCATAACCCCCAAGTTGTCCAAATGATTTCCAGTCAGGTTGACGCTGACCGAATGGATTATTTACAACGAGATTCGTACTATACTGGAACTAATTATGGGAAATTCGATCTTGATCGGGTTCTCCTCATGATGCGACCTATTAAGAGCGGAATAGCCTTTGATATTTCAGGAATGCACGCGGTTGAAGATTATATTATCAGCCGGTTGCAAATGTACCTTCAGATATATTTCCACCCCGTTTCCCGATCAATGGAAGTAATCCTTGACCACCTTTTAAAACGGGCCAAGTATATTTACCAGCACCCAAATGAATTTGAACCGGAATTCACCCCTTACATGCTGATGCCCTTTTTCAATAATCGGTTCACATTAGACGACTACCTTGCCCTTGACGATGGTGTCCTTACTACCTACTTCAACCATTGGACTCACTCACGAGATGAGATCCTTAATGACCTCGCCAGAAGATTTCTCAACCGGCGACCACTAAAGTCTGCATTGTACGATGAAAAATCCAAGCCGCTTTTGCCAAAGTTGCGTAAATTAATCCAAACGGCAGGGTTCAACAGCGACTACTACACCGCTGTTAATGATAGTTTTAAGCTTCCTTACGACACTTATAACCCACAAAATTCAAATCCACAAACTCAAATTGAATTAATCCAGCCAAACGGTAACTTAATCGAACTGTCGCAGGTTAGTACGCTTGTGGCTAGCGTTTCTGGTAAAGAAGCTGGTGACCAACGGTTTTTCTTCCCTAAGGAAATGCTCAACGAACACAAAGATATTGAAATTTTTGAGCCGATCTATGAAGAATTTCAAAGTTATATTCAAAACAACCATATTATTAACCCAAAGGAGCATAAATAATGACCATTAAACTAGTAGCAATCGATATTGACGCAACCCTAATTAACGATCAGCGGCAAATTACCCCTAAAACCAAAGAAGCCCTCGAAGCTGCAAAGCAACAAGGGGTTAAAGTCGTTCTTTGTACTGGCCGGCCGATGACTGGAGTTAATGCTTACCTTACAGAACTCGGCTTAAACCACCAGGATGACGAATACGTAATTAGTTTTAACGGTGCGCTTGCCCAATCAACTAATGAACGGGTCCTTGTTAACTATACGTTATCCTTTGATGATTACATTGACTGGCAATCTTTCTGCACCAAGAATAATGTTAAATCACAATTTGAATCTCGTGATTATATCTACACGACTAACCGTGACCTGAGTCCGTGGACAATTCATGAATCCGACCTGGTAAGTATGCCTGTCAGGGTCCGTTCGCTTGATGAAATGGCACATACACAGGATCAGTATGTTCTTGCCAAGGGAATGATGCTGGGCGATAAAGAAGAATTAAATCAGGTTCAAACTAAATTTATTAAGGAGTTTGGCGATCGGTTCACGGTTATTCGTAGTGAAGACTTTTACCTAGAAATCATTAATCACCGGGCAAGCAAAGGAAGTACCCTTAAAGCATTGAGCGAAGAGCTTGGAATTAAGCAAGACGAAGTGATGGCTCTTGGAAATGCTCAAAACGATAATTCAATGATCGAATATGCCGGAATTGGTGTGGCAATGGGAAATGCAGTTCCTGAGACTAAGGCGGTCGCTGATGTAATTACTGATACTAATAATAACGATGGTGTTGGTAAAGCGGTCGAAAAGTACGTTTTACGATAATCTAAATTGAAAAATAACCACGGGATGAGAGTGAGACAGAACTAGCTCGCTAGTTCGTTTTCGAACCCCCGTCGACGCGTAGCTAGTCTTTAGAAAGCACAAATAGGGATTCAGCGTTCGGATTTTCCGAGCACTGAATCCCATTTGTATACTGCGTCGTTTGTATTTTATCTAGGTAATATAACTTATGTCACAATCCCATCTGGTTATATTTTATTCAAACCGCTGAATTTCTTTTTCTTGAGCGTGTTTTTTTATATTGTCCGTTGTCGTCTCACCAGTTAGTTGGTTGTAAAAGCGGTATTCGCCAGTTTGTTGGTTAATAATTGCCTGATAATGGGTATAGTTATGCGGGTGTTGGGCATTTTTAGGGATTGTTACGGATTGAAGGAAGGACTTTAATTCTTCAACCGTTGATATTTTGCTTCCCCAACGTGCCTGGGCCGCCAAAATAAAGCGATCACTTGAATTTCGACCAGTAATTTGAGCATTCATTTTGGCTAAATCAATTTTCGTTTGCGCTGTAAACTGAGATTCTGAATCATTGCCAAGATAACGATTTAACTTCTCAATCTGAACCGGATAAGCTGGCGTATTAGTATATACGCCAACCGTGTTTTTAAACACTACCAGCTTACCAGCTAACGGCTCAATTCCATAGCTCCCTGTTGAGTCCATTAAGAACCAGTGAAACGGGTATTGAATTCCATCAAACCAGCGTTTCTTAACAACGTTAATGTTTTCCAAATCAGAAATTACTTCTTGTACCGTAGCATGACTTCCCAAAACCCAATGGATGAAGTCCTGTGGGGTTAACGTTAACCTGCCGGGACGTGCTTGCCCATAACTAGCCGCAACCGGGAAGAAGAGTTCAGCACAGACCAGTCCCTGATCATTAATCCCGTCGCCAATTAGGTAATGGTCGTCAACAAGACGCATTCCACCCAAAATAGCATAATGGTTATCGATTGTTTTTTCTTCACTTGCGGGACACCAGCGATAACCAGCTGGTAAAAACGTCAATCGCCATGGGGTTCGGGGCGGAAAATCCATGGTCCGTCCAAATAATTTTTCCCGGTCTAGTGTTAATACTGTGCACATCTATCTTCACCCACCTGAAATAAAAAGAAGTTGTGACATAATCCTATTACTTATATTGAAAGCTAATAGGCGGTACAACAATGGCCTCTAACGTTCTAGTAAAGCCGAACGCTAGAGACCACCCTATTGCTGCTCCTCATTGCATATATCTTATTGTAATTTAGTAACCGCACCAGTTTGGCTGTTATATTGATAAATTCCAATCATATTGGAAACAGTATTATCACTATTGTTTTGCCGAACTTCTAGCTTATAAACACTACCGTTAGCAGATGTTGGGATAATTGAATAACCCTTTTCGCCAGTGAAGCCCATCTTATTTGCAAAGGCTTCGACAACACTATCACTTGTCTTATCAGATGCTTGTTGATTTGCGATCCGTTGACTAGAAGAAGAACTTGTGGCCTTAGCATTTTGCTTCTTGTTAATCTTAGATTGAAGAGTTGTATAAGCATCACGCATTGCCGTGCTAGTAGACTTTAATGGTTTCAAACTGTTAGAGGCAGTTTGGTAATCACCATTGTCATATGCGCGCTTAGCAGTTAAATAATTTTGTAAATCATCCTTCAAATTATTAGCTTCATTTGAACGATTACTAGTGTTATTTAAATTATCGTATGCTGCTTGAAAGTTATTGTTGCGAATTGAACGGTTAGCTGAACGAACCGCCTTAGTTGAATCATTTTCAGACGACTGAGTACTGCTATTGGCAGATGAGCTCTTCGTAGAACTAGCCGATTGACTATTACCGCATCCGGCTAACGTTAGAACAAGTGTCAGTGCAGCAGCACCTACTGAGACATTCTTGAAGAACTTATTTACTGTCATAATTACTCCTCCTTTTTCTCCACAAATAATTATACCATGCTGAGTTCACTACTACTCTTCTCGACCCTGCTCTTAAGAATATCGTTAGAAATAGGTGGAAGCTGGGAATTAGACTCGGTAAGTTCAGAAACTATTAGTTACAAAAGAAGAGACCTAGAAAAAACGAAACATTTTTTCTAAGTCTCTCCTAATGATTAAATTTCCGCACTCTTAAATACTTTCTTGAATAACGGGCTAACTGGCCGATTTTCGTTAATCCGCTTAATAGCTGAACCGATAAGTGGAGCAACTGATACTTGCTTAATCTTATCAATTTGCTTTTCCTTTGGCAGTTGGATTGAGTCAGTCACAACAACCTCTTTAATTGGCGAATTATCTAACCGTTCGATAGCTGGACCTGAAAGTACCGCATGAGTACAAGAAGCATAAACTTCTTTTGCCCCGGCATCAATCAAGGCTTGAGCACCCAAAGTAATGGTTCCGGCGGTATCAATCATGTCATCAATCATGATACACTTTTTACCCTTAACATCCCCAATGATGTTCATAATTTGAGCGACGTTTGCTCGTGGACGACGCTTATCAATGATCGCAATTGGTGACTTTAAGAATTCAGCTAAGGCCCGGGCACGAGTAACCCCACCATGATCTGGTGAAATTACAACAGCATCTTGAGCAACGCCTTCCTTAATAAAGTATTCAGCCAATAATGGTGCGCCCATCAAGTGATCAACTGGAATATCAAAGAACCCTTGAATCTGAGCAGCATGAAGGTCTAAGGCAATTACCCGATCAACGCCAGAATTTTGTAACATATTTGCTACTAACTTAGCGGTAATTGGTTCCCGGCTACGTGCTTTCCGGTCTTGACGCGCGTAGCCATAGTAAGGAATTACCACATTGATGGTCTTTGCACTAGCACGACGTAAAGCGTCAACCATGATCAATAGTTCCATCAAATTATCATTAACAGGTGCTGAGGTGGATTGGATAACGTAAACATTATCACCACGAACGCTTTCTTCAATGTTAATTTGAATTTCGCCATCACTAAAACGGTCAACGGACAACTTACCTAATTCAACGCCAACGTGTTCAGCAATCTTTTCGGCAAGTGGTCGGTTTGAATTCAAAGCAAAAATCTTCAACTTAGGGTCAAAATAATGATTAGTAGTCATTGCATCCTCCACTGGATTAATTCAAAACTGGGAAACTGGCAGAACAATCTCCAGTCCCTTTAATAAAAATTGTGTGTACGACAAACATTATTATACCAACACTTTAATGATATAAATTTGCCACACAAAAAGCAAGAGCAGAAAGCTTACCAAGGCAATTTCTTAGCGTAATTTTCCTTGTTAACCTGACGTGCCCGAGCAATTGCCATATCGTATTCTTCAACATTGTCCGTAATTGTGGAGCCAGCTGCAACAAATGCATTAGCAGCCAAATTAACTGGCGCAACCAAATTACTGTTGCTACCAATGAAGGCGTGGTCGCCAACATTAGTATGGTGCTTGTTCTTACCATCATAATTAACAAAGACAACACCACAGCCAACATTGATATTCTTACCAAGGGTGGCATTTCCAATGTAGGTTAAGTGACCAACCTTAGTTCCTTCACCGATAAAGGCCTTCTTAACTTCACAGAAATTACCAATGTGAACATTCTTGCCAATTTCAGCAGCTGGTCGAAGGTGACTATTAGGTCCAATATCACTGCCATCATGCATTTCGGCTTCTTGAAGGGTTGATGAAGTAATGGTTACCCCATCGTGAATGGTAGAATCTTCAATCCGTGAATGAGCGCTAATGTAGCATCCATTACCAATGGTAGTCTTGCCCTTAATAACAACTCCACCTTCAATAACCGTATCCTGACCAATTTGGACACCGTCATCAATGTAAGTAGTTTTTGGATCCAGCATTGTAACCCCAGATTCCATCAGCTTAGTGTTAATCCGCTTGCGCATAATCTTATTAGCACGAGCAAGAGCAACCCGATCATTAACCCCCATTGATTCATCGAAATCTGACATCTTGTATGCAGTAACGATCTCTTGTTCATTCTTCAAGATTTCAATTACATCAGTAAGGTAGTATTCACCCTGAGCATTATCATTATTGATGTTCTTTAAGGCAGCAAAGAGTTTCTTGTTGTCAAAGCAGTAAACACCGGTATTAATTTCATGGATTGCTTGTTCTTCTGGCGTAGCATCCTTTTGTTCCACAATTCGTTCAACAATTCCCACATCATTGCGAACAATTCGACCATAGCCTGTTGGGTCAGGTGCCACAGATGTAAGGATCGTTGCAGCAGCATGGCGTTGTTCATGGTACTCAAATAACTTCTTAAAAGTATCAGCAGTAAACAAAGGTGTATCGCCACTGACAACAATGGTTTCACCATCTTCGTCCGCTAAAAGATCCTTTGCTTGCATTACTGCGTGTCCAGTCCCCAACTGTTCATTTTGTAAGGCAAACTTAGTCCGGTCACCAACAACCTCTTCGACCTTTTCGGCACCGAAACCAACAATGGTAATAATATTTTCAATATCAGCTTTTTCAAGTTGACCAACAACATGTTCTACCATTGTCTTTCCGCATACCTTATGTAAGACCTTATATAACTTTGACCGCATCCGGGTTCCCTTACCGGCTGCTAAAATAATCGCATTCCGCTTCATTTTATTACTTTACTCCTTCTCAAAGACATCTTTAATAAAGCTTCCCGGTCCAGCTTGGATCGTCTTTTTCTCATCGTCCACTGCATTGACCTTAATCAAAGACGTACAGTTATCTACTAATCGTTTACCGGTTACTTCACCTTCAGCCAAGACAGTCATCCCGACCAAGTTAGCATCGAATTCCTTAATCAGTGACTTCATTCCGTTCAGGGTTCCCCCACCCTTCATAAAGTCATCAACAACAACCACGTTAGCCCCTGCAGAAAGTGTCCGCCGTGATAGTTCCATCTTCTTAATCCGTTTTACAGAACCAGAAACATAGTTAACACTCACGGTTGGCCCTTCAGTAATATGAGAGCTATTCCGCACAATTACAAATGGCTTATTCAAGTACATTGCAGCACTTTGCGCAATCGGAATTCCCTTGGTTTCAACCGTCATAATAACATCGACGTCTTGATCAACGTATTGGGTGGCAATTAACCGACCAACACGCCGTAAAATATCTGGCCGGCCAATTAAGTCTGAAAGGTAAACATAATCTCCAGGTAACAGCCGGGTATCATCACTCACAGCATCAACAAGGTCAGCAATTGCTTTTTCCGCATTTTCTTTTGAATAGAATGGCGTTAATACAGCACCACCACTTGCTCCAGGGATTGTTTCTAGCCGTCCCATTCCCCAAGAGTGAAAAGTATGCCGAATAATACTAAGATCTTCGCTAATTGAAGACTTAGCAGAATCATACCGTTCCCCAAAAAATTTGAGTGAAACGAGAGAACGGGGGTGTTCCATCAAATATCTTGTCATATCGACAAGGCGGTTACTACGTCTAACCTTCATATCTAATCCTCCAAAAGTATTAATTGCCTTTGATTTTAACATAAATGTTCGTCTTTTGCTTAATGTTTATTAAAATAACTGGACTTTTCTTCAGTATTAGAAAAGCCCAGCTAGTAATTTATAGTAAAGTAACAATATTAACGTTCCGACAAAAGCCCCGGATTCCATTTTGAACTCGTCGTGCTCGCGATTCGGTATGGCAAATTGCAAAAACCGATGGTCCCGTCCCGCTCATCTGCGCAACATCCGCTCCTAAAGCAAGCATCTTATCCTTCAATCGTTTGATTTCCGGATAATAACGCATTGTTAGTGGTTCCAGAACGTTTCCCATATACTTAGTTGCTGTCTGCCAATCGCCATTCCGTAAGCCTTGGAGTAACAGCGAATTATCTAGGTGGTCAATCTGCGTATAATCAATTTGCCGCAATATCTGTGGGGTTGATACACTAATCTGCTGCTTGGCAATTACCGCCCAGTAATGAGGTTGTGGGGGTAGTAATTCAATTTTTTCACCATGTTCAGTTACGTGAGCCAGCTTGCCATATACGCAATACGGAACATCTGAATCAATTGAAAGTGACAACCGTGCTAATTCTTCCAACGAAAGGCCCAGTTTCCAGGCTGAATTCAAAATGCGCAATACCGCGGCAGCATCAGAAGAACCACCGCCTAGTCCCGCAGCAACCGGAATATGTTTCCTAATATTAATTGTTAATGCTTCCCGATGGTGGAACCGATTACGCAAAATATTGGCAGCCTGAAATGCAAGATTTCGTTGGTCGTTGGGAAGAAAACTACTATCCGTATATACTTTAACGTTTCCCGGTCGGTCAGCAATTTCAATCGTAACATAGTCAGCCAGATCAACAGAAACCATTACCATATCCCATTTTGGCATCCCATCGAGGTATCTCATCGGTGAATCTAAGCTTAGGTTAAGCTTTGCCGGTGCTTTTTCAGTGATCAGCATTCAGAACACCTCCCCGTTTAGTCAAATAGTTACTTAGATTATAGCAAAGAGAAAGCTAGGAAAGAAGTTAGGAGATCAAAAAAAGCCGTGACAAAAGTCCTCACTGACTCCCATCACGACTCTTCATCGTCTATTTTATGCTTGTGCTTCTTCATCTTCGAAATCAATCGAGATATTTTGTGTTAAGAGATCAGTATAACTGTAACTGATCCGGCTAATTTGTCCTTGTCCCTCATTAACGTGAACGACAAAGATTGCTGGATAGGTTTTACTAAGTACCCCATGATGCTTAGCAACACGTTTCCGGCCTGCTTGAGCAGTTACCAGAACTCGTTGACCAACGCGACCCTCAAGTTCTTGTTTAATCTCTAAAATACTTTTAGCCACACATCTCACCTCACAGGCTGAACTATACGCTAATTCCGCACAAAAGTCAAATTTTATCACAAGTTTAGCAATAATTCAATCGTATTTTAAATTAATTTTTCTTGGTGAAGGGCATTCAAAAGGTTGATAAATTGGGCTAAAGTCAGCTTTTCTGGCCTAAGCTGTGGTGAGATCCCGTTTTCTTCCAAAACTTTTGTCATTTTTGCTTTTATATTTGCATCTTTACCAATTACACTTTGCAGGTTATTCCAGAGACTCTTTCGCCGGTGAGCAAAGCATCCCCGAATAAAGCCCATTAATTTCTGCTTATCAAAGGGCTTAGTTGTCAATGGCTGCTGACGCTGCTTAAGCACCACAATTGCGGAATCAACGTTTGGCGCTGGAATAAATGAATGGCGGGAGACGTTAAAGGCAACCTCTGCATCCATCTGATATTCGATTGCTAGGGTTAAAGCACCATACTGTTTTGTCCCTGGCTTAGCAGTAAGACGCTGGGCAACTTCCTTTTGCATCATGACCGTAATTGATGACCACTCCACCGGACTAGCCAGCAGGTTCATCAAGATTGGGCTAGTAATGTAATACGGCAGGTTGGCAACCACTTTAATTGGTTTGGTCGGGTCGGTAAACTGTTGCTGGATTAACTCTGGTAAATTGGCCCTTAAAATATCCTGATTAATTACCGTCACATTGTCGTAAGCAGCCAATGTTTTCTCTAAAACGGGAATCAAATCTTGATCAATCTCAACGGCAACTACCTGTCCGGCAGCCTGTGCCAGTTTTTCAGTCAACGCCCCGATTCCGGGTCCAATCTCAATCACGTTATCTGCGTCTGTAACCTCAGCAGCCTCAACAATTCGCTGAAGGATTGCCGGATCAGTCAGGAAGTTCTGACCAAACCCTTTCTTTGCATGAAGGCCATATTCGTTCAGAATTGAACGGGTTGTTTTCCGGCTACCAATTTGTGTTAATTCACTCATTTTGCTTCCTCCTGATCCAATTGATGAACCGCATCTTCAAAATCTTGTCGGCGAATTTGGAACATATTCAACCGTTTTAAGAGCTGCTTACCATTTCCGTAGCCAATCCCAAGTATCTGCCCAAGACGCTCACGCCGGTAACGAGAATTTTGCTTCCCGGTTAAACCAGCTGCTTTTAAATCAGTGCTAGTAATCTCGGCATCCTCCAATGCCCCCTGGGTATAAAGCTTTTCTAAGGCACCCCTAATTACTTCTGGTGTTGCATGCTCAACGCCAAGGCTTCCCTTAAATTCGGGGACGCCCTGATCACGACGAATAAAGGCATGCTTAACCCCTGGGATTGCAGTGCTGATCATCTTACGGATTCGTTCGCCATTAAAGTCAGGATCGGTGAACACGATTAGTCCTCGTGTTTTCTGAAGCTTTTTCAACCGGTCAATATCTACCGCCGATAATGCCGACCCGTTAGTCTCATAGGTATCAGCATTGACCGCTTTTAAGATTTGCTTCGTATCGTCCTTTCCTTCAACGACAATTACTTCTTTAATCTTCTTCATTTGGCTCTCTCTTCGTTAAAAATAATCTTTCAGCATTATGAAAAGTTTTGTAAGCGACCAATTCCGCATCAACATTCTTTAACTTTGCAATTGCGTCAACCACAAACTTAGTAAAGCCGGGCTCGTTTTCTTTTCCCCGGTACGGAATTGGTGTTAGGTAAGGAGCATCGGTTTCAACCATCAACCGATCTAACGGAACCGCTAATGCAGCTTGGTGAACCTCTTCAGCTGTTTTGAAACTAACAACCCCGCTAAACGAGATTGCCATCCCTAATCCCATGAACTTTTCTGCCATTTCAGGCGAACCATTAAAACTATGCATTACCCCGCCAAATTCATCAATATGAGAATTACGGAGAATTGCATAAGCATCTTCAAGGGCGTCCCGGACATGGATTGAAACTGGGAGTTTTAATTGACGGGCAATCTCTAACTGTCGGGCAAAAATTTCCTGCTGACGATCATGCGGTGAATTTTGATCATTAAAATAATCTAATCCAATTTCGCCAATTCCCACAACTAGGGGGTCCTGCAGTTGCTCAATTAGTTTTTTCTCAGCCTGATCAGTATATGAACGAATATCTTCTGGGTGCCAGCCGATAATCGCATGAAGATTATCGTATTCATGGGCCAGCTTAATCGCCCGTGCATTCAAAACGGTATTTGACCCCACAATATTCATTTGGGTGACTCCATAATGGGCAGCCCGTGCTTCAAATGCTGGAACATCATTATAAAAGGCGTCATCGTTTAGATGCGTATGCGAATCGTAAACTTGACGCCAATTTTTATGTTGCTTACTCATTGAACAAGCCGATTATTCAACGCCCATTCCTGGGACAAGTGAATCTGGAACAGTTACTACTTCAACGTTACCATCCTTTTCTGCGGATAATAACATTCCTTGACTAACTTCTCCACGCATCTTCCGTGGCTTCAAGTTAGCAACAATCAAAGCTTTCTTTCCTACAAGAACAGATGGATCTGGGTACCATTGAGCAATTCCAGAAAGGATTTGACGGCCTTCTTCAGTACCATCATCCATGTGGAACTTAAGGAGCTTATCTGCACCTTCAACGTGATCTGCTGAAGTAATTTGGGCAACCTTTAATTCGACCTTGTCAAAAACATCAATCCGAATTTGCTTCTTGCCAGTAGTTTCTTCTTCGTTCATTGTCTTTTGCGCTTCTTTCTTTGCTTGTTCCATTGCTTTACGACCTTTTTGCTTTTGGTTTGCACTCATTTGGCTCTTGATGAACTTAACTTCTTCCTTAACATCAAGCCGTGGGAAGATTGGTGTTCCCTTAGCCACTACTTGTGCAGTTTCTGGGAAGTCATCAAATTGTAAGTCAGTCAGATCAAGGTTAGTTCCTTGAATTCCTAATTGTTCAACAATTTCTTTTGGTGCGTGAGTCATTACTGGTTGAATCAAAGCAGCAATAACACGTAAACTCTTGGCCAAGTGAGTCATTACGTCAGACAATTCAGCCTTTTTACTGTCGTCCTTTGCCAATACCCATGGTTCGGTTTCATCAATGTACTTATTAGCACGAGCAACTAGCTTCCAAACGGCAGAAAGAGCATCGGCAAAGTGAACCTTATCCATTTCTTCCTTGAATTCAGCAATTGCTTCGTCTGCAGTCTTTTCCAAGTCAGCATCGTATTCAGTTGTTGCATCATTCTTCGCAACTAACTTGCCATCTTGGTACTTGTTAATCATCGCAACGGTCCGGTTCAACAAGTTACCCAAGTCGTTAGCAAGATCGTAGTTAACCTTGTCCACAAAGTCTTCTGGACTGAAGACCCCATCATTACCAAATGGCATTGCCTTCAAGAGGTAGTAACGAGTAGCATCAAGGCCATAACGGTCAACCAAGGTTTCAGGGTAAATAACATTTCCCTTAGACTTGGACATCTTACCATCCTTCATGGTTAACCAGCCGTGACCGATAACATGCTTTGGAAGTGGCAAACCTAATGCGTGAAGCATAATTGGCCAGTAAATCGTGTGGAAACGAACAATTTCCTTACCAACCATGTGAACATCAGCTGGCCAGTACTTCTTGAAGAGACTATCATCATCGCTACCATAACCAAGGGCAGTAATATAGTTGGAAAGAGCATCGATCCAAACGTATACAACGTGCTTAGGATCGTTTGGTACCTTAACTCCCCAGTTAAAGGAAGTCCGGGTAACAGCTAAGTCTTCCAGACCAGGCTTCAAGAAGTTATTAACCATTTCATTAACCCGTGTATGTGGTTCGATGAAATCAGGGTGTTCCTTGTAGTAGTTCATCAACCAGTCAGCGTACTTACTCATCTTAAAGAAGTATGATTCTTCTTCAACTAGTTGAACTTCATGGCCAGATGGCGCCTTACCACCAATAACCTTACCATTATCGTCACGATAAACTTCGGCTAATTGACTTTCGGTGAAGTACTCTTCGTCATCAACTGAGTACCAGCCCTTGTACTTGCCCTTGTAGATGTCACCTTGATCAATAAACTTTTGGAAGATCTTTTGAACTGCCTTTTCGTGGTAATCATCAGTAGTCCGGATAAACTTATCATTGGTGATTTCCATTGTCTTCCAAAGTTTCTTGATACCAGCAGCCATCTTATCAACGTATTCTTGTGGTTGCATGCCAAGTTTTTCAGCTTTTTGTTCAATCTTTAAACCGTGTTCATCGGTTCCTGTTAGATAAAAAACATCATAGCCTGTAAGACGCTTGTAACGTGCTTCAGCGTCACAGGCAACGGTTGTATATGTATTACCAATATGTAACTTACCAGATGGATAGTAAATTGGTGTCGTGATGTAATAAGTTGGTTTTTGTTCAGCCATATGAGGCCCCTCTTTCTTATTAATTCCTAATTTTTAATTAATCTTTAGTATAGCATTATCCGCAAACTACTCCAACCTCAAAAGAGATCTAATTGCTGGGGATCCCGTGGCGCGAGTCCTGTAAAATGAACCCCCATTAGTTTTTGCAGTTGTAAAGCATTTGGTGCAGCATCCCCGCCAGAATTATTATTAAAAACAACGCAGAGTTCTTTAGGCTGCACTTCAAGTTGGGCAATTTTCTCCTTTAATTCAGCTAATTCTTCCTTAGTGTACCGATACAAAGTTCGGGTCTTCCGCCACTCCTTACCGGCATTATCCCATCCCTTGCGATTACGACCATGCAGCCGTATTAAGGCTAAGTCAGGATTAGTCGTTGTCAGCAAAAACGGTACCGAAGTCACTGTGTCATGTGGCTCATCAGCAGCAACTAAGGTAAATTTAAGGTCCTGACAATACGACATCAATGAATCAACTACTCCTGGGCGATACCAGGTATTATTTCGCAATTCAATAGCGATGGGAAGATCCCCCATCCAGTCTCGTACCAGTTTTAAGTACTCGATATCCTTTACCTCTGCATCAAAATACGGTGGAAACTGAAATAAAACTGTTTTAAGCTGCCCTGCTGCAATCAATGGTGCAATCGTTCGCCGATACTTTTGAAATAATAAGGCCAACTCGCCCTTTTCTTGATTACGTTGGTGGAGGGTCATCCCCTGGTGTGCTTTGATTATAAACTGAAATTCACTCGGCACTTGAGCAAGCCAATGTTGGATTGTTGACATTTGTGGTAAGGCATAGAAGAACGTATCAACCTCTACAGTTGGCAAGTGCTGTGCATATTCATTTAACGTTACGGGACGTTGTTCATTATTGATTAACGCTGGGTGTTCAGTCCAGGTCGTTAACCCCATTGTTACCTTCATTAGTTTCTTCCTCCCGCGGTTTCTTAGCAAATTCTTATTTTTACAAAAATAAATCTATACTCATATATTCTGCCTTCTCAGGACCGTCTTAATAGCTTTTATGCACGATCAGCCCTCTTTTCACGCAGAATATGCAAAAAGTCGTATTATTCAAATGAGACGGTCTCTTAGAGTTGTTCCATTTTGAGATTATTCATGATATCTTGATGGTGGAAACGATAGGTGTCCAAAATATGAAAGGAGCGATCAAAATGTCATTAACTACAAAGACTATCCGTAATGTTTTTTCACTAAAGAAGAGTGGCAACGAAAAACGTCACCAGGGAATGCCATTTAAGGTCGCTGGCAAAGTGATCTACTTCGATTAATTATTGATATTTTATAAAAAGAAGCTGCTAGTTGCGATAAGTTTTAGATGCTTTCCGCACGGCAGCTTCTTTTTTGTTTAGTTTACTTTTAATTCATCAAAGAACTTGCTTGCGTCAGTTTGAATCATCTCAAAATCACATGGCAAGTTTAATGCTTCTTGGTTAACTGCCAAGACTTTTACTGCTGGGTTCCGGTAATCAAGCAAACCAGCAAATGGGTAAACCTTCATTGAAGTCCCAACGATTACAATCAAGTCAGCTTGCTGCATCGCTTGAACAGAATTAATAATATTCTCTTGGTTAATTCCCTCATCGTATAAAACAATGTCCGGGCGGAGAGACCCACCATCTTTTTGATGAATCCGACTCTTCAGATAATCTTCAACCGGTACCGTTTCATGACACTTTTCACAGTAAACATTAAAGAGGTTACCATGAAAGTCAATCAAGTGTTTGGTCCCTGCTTCCTCATACAGATTATCGATGTTTTGTGTAATTACAACTGCCCGATCCTGTTGAGTCAAAGCAGACTGCTTCCGGTGAATAACATTTGGTTTAGCGTCGGGGAAGTACAGGTTATCTTTACAAAACTTGTAAAACCCCTCAGGATCACTCTCAAAATAACGGTGACTCAAATAATATTCCGCGTTCCGGTCCTTCGTGTACAAACCATTAGCGGACCGAAAATCTGGAATACCTGAAGCAGTTGAAACTCCAGCACCCGTCAAAAACACAATCCGTTGGGCATCATCAAATAATTGTTGTACTGCTTGTTCCATTAAATTACTTCCTTATGATGTATGGAATATGATTCTGTTCCAAGAATTCCTTTACTGGTTGATCGTAAATCTTCTTAAATTCTTCAGGTGAATGTTTAGCAGTGGTAAATGAATTTTGACCGATATTCCGCCGCAAGCCAACATAAGCTGGTTTACCAGTCTTCCGGTCTTTCATCCCAGAATTAAAGATCTCAAAGACTTGACGAACTTCAAGCCGCAGTTGACGTTCACTCAATACTGGTGAAAGGGTTGTAAACCGGTCATTGTTCAAGGCTGGTAATCCCCAAGCTTCCATCTGTTGATCATACAAATTGAAAATCTTTGTAATAGAACGCCACATGTCGAAAGCATTTTTGATCGGCTTTTTGGTGATTTCAGCGTAAATCTTCTTAGCAGCTGCTAATGCATTCGGATACTTTTCTTGAAGTTGATCTTCATATTTTGGTAAATGATCACCGAAGAAAACTAGGGCATCCAGTAGTGTAATTAACCGTAAAGCCCGTTCGTCATCGTCTTTACTTTCAGGGGTCAAAGTATGATTAATCCCCTTAAGGTATTCTTCTTCAATTTGATCATTAATCAAGTCATGCTTCCGTTGTTCAGCGACAACTACCCGGTGAATTGCAATATTGTAAAGATCCGTTGCCATGATCATCATTTGCTCATCGAGTTCCTTATCACCTAATGAAAGTTGGAAGAAGATTTGCGGGAAACCACGTAAGAGCATTAATAAATGAAGCAATTCATGGGATGCCGTGTAGTTTGGTTCAGTCAAATCAGTTACCAAGATGATCAAAGCACCCGGAATTGTTTGTTGGGTAGCTTGATCATGCCGTACATATCCTGACTTTTCTCCTTTAAATTGAACGAACACTGACCCTTCTGGATACAGCTTGTTCACCTCATCAAGGAGCTCCTTATTAGCTTCATTTAACTTAATCTCTTGCTCTTCACTCATTTGTAGACTCCTTTCGCATCGTTGCTAAGATTTCTTTAGCAACGTTCTGATCAACATGTTGCTGTTGTCCCAATTTCTTTACTAGTTGATCAATTTCGTTTTGTTGGGCACCGACACTAATTGCCAGCGAACGGTACTGTAGTTTCATATGGCCGGCTTGAATACCGGTGGTTGCTAATGCACGTATAGCAGCAAGGTTTTGTGCTAACCCCAAACTAGTGATCACGGCAGCTAACTCTTGGGCTGTTTTGATGCTACTTAATTGATAATTCAGCTTGGTTAATTTTTTTAAACCAATCGAACCACCAACAACGCCAACTGGCATTGGCAGTGTCAGTTGCCCCTCAAGGTGATCATCGACAATCTGCCACGTGCTCAATCCACGGTACTGGCCATCCCGACTTGCATAGGCATTCGCACCACTTTCAATTGCGCGCCAATCGTTACCGCTAGCAATCAAGGCAGCATCGATCCCGTTCATAATCCCTTTATTATGGGTAGCTGCACGGTATGGATCCACCTGTGCTAACTCACTTAGATCCGCAATCCGCTGGGCAACAACTTCACCACTCATTTGCTTAGTCGCAAGTTGGGCAAAATTAACCTGGCAACTTACTGTCTGCAAACTCTCCGTTGCGTAATTGCTCAAGATCGCAGTAACAACATTATTGCCGTTTTCACTTAAATAATGGGCAACTGCTTCGGCCATCGTATTAACTGTGTTGGCTCCCATTGCCTGACAAACATCAATCAATAGATCAACACTGATAAACCGACCTACTTGCCGAATCCGGAGCTGTTTGGCACCGCCACCCCGCTTTTGCATTGATGGGTGTGCGTCATTTGCAATTTTAAGCAAATCATTTTGGTGATCTTTCAACCATTCAATTGTTCTTTGCGGATCTTTTATTTGATCCAAAACTACTTGTCCAACTAAAGCTCGTGGTTGGTGATCAGCGATAAAACCACCAGATCGGGCCACTCGCTGAGCTCCATTATTTGCTGCCGCAATTACTGATGGTTCTTCAACCACCATTGGTAAGGTGTATGTCTTACCATTCACTAGCAAACCCGTAACGACGCCTTCAGGTAAGGAATAGTCCGTAATGTAGTTTTCAACTAAATCATTGCCTAACGCACTGGAATTTTTTTCGAGAAGTTCCTGATCTGCAATGTTCAAATGATACTGTTCGCCAAGAATTTGCCGCCGTTGTGCTGGCGTAAGCTTATAAAAGCCATGTGACCATTGCTCATTACTCATGATTTTTCTTCCTTTGGTTAACGTACTCAGTAATGATTCCTTCCCGAACACCACTTTCAGAAAAGATCACGCGCCCATCGCTATTCCGTTGTAGGAGGGATACCAATGGCAACATTCCACCGATAATGATATCGGCTCGTTCAGGTTCCAATCCAGGCATCCGCTTTCGTTGTGCAAGGTTCTTGCTAAGTAGTTCTCGATATGTCGCGAAGACTACCCGAGACGATAACTGATAGCCATGGATCGAATTAGAATTGTGTCGCCGACCATGATGGTGATATGCCCGTGTCATTCGAGCTAAAGTCCGGTTAGCACCACCTAAGAGAACAATTGGCACTCGCGTAGCATACCGTAACCATGGAATCTTCGTTAGCCTTTCATTCATTGAAACTTGCGCGCGGAAAAGATCAGCCGAGCGTACATAACCACCAAGGTGAAACTGCTCAGATAAATTAACTGCACCCACCGGGAGTGAAATTAGATCCCGAGCCCGTCGTTGTTGAACTAAAATCAATTCACAGCTTGCTCCACCAACATCCAAAATCAAACAGTGGTTGAGCTTGAGTGTCCGGATAACACCCAAATAATCGTAATATGCTTCCTTCTTCCCCGAAAGGACTTGCAGATGAATCCCAACTTCCTTTTCAACCCGATCAAGAAATTCTTGCCGATTCCGTGCCTGCCGAACAGCAGCAGTTGAAATTGCTCGTACCTGAATATTTGGTACTGTTGAATAAATTTTTTTGAACCGTTTCAATGCGGCAATTGTTCGATCCATCGCATTTTTCTGAAGCATTTTCTCTCGACCCATTCCTTCAGAAAGACGAGTATTTTCCTTCACCCGTTTAATTTCACGGAACCGACCATCTGGAGCAATTTCAGTAATCGCCATCCGAGTCGAATTAGAGCCGAGATCAACAATCGCGAGGTTTTCTTCCACCATTTTCACCTCCGATAATCTTGTATTTTGTTTAGAAAAAAAGCGAAATTTAATATCCTCTTAATGATACCATGTTCTCTGTTCTCATGTTGGTGAAAAGTTTGATTGTGCAAAAGAAAACAACCTCTAACAGATCTGTTGAGTTGATCCGTTAGAGGTTGTTTTGATGATATTTTGTTTTTAAAGTTCTAGGCAACTAAGGCGAAATGTGCTCGCCAGGAGCTTGCTAGAGCTAGTTTTCTACTGCATCACAGTCGAAACGTGCTCGCCCTAAGTTCCCTCGAGATAACGACCTCCAGGAGATGGCGCAAGACACCATCCTCTTACTGCAGCCGAGTCAAAATGTGCTCGCCAGGAGCTTGTCCTACTGCAACACAGTTGAAACGTACTCAGCCTAACCTTCCTCGAGCTAACGACCTCCACCTCCGACGACGAGACGTCGTTCGGTGGAGAAATCGTTAGCCACCGGAAGGTTTTAACGGCTTCGCACTCTAGTCAAAGTAATTAATTCCAATTGCATCGCGGACTTGTTTGAGGGTGCGGTTGGCGACTTCATTGGCGTGAGCGGAACCTTCTTGGAGAATTTGGCCCACGTAATCAAGGTTCTTAGCGTACTCTTCACGACGCTTACGAATTGGTTCAAGTTCTGCTTCAAGGACATCGTTTAAGTAACGCTTGATCTTAACGTCACCAAGACCACCAGCTTGGTATTGTTCCTTCAATTCAGCAACCTTTTCCTTATCTGGATCAAAGATGTCAAGGTAAGTGAAGACAGTGTTTCCTTCAATGTGACCAGGGTCGCTGACCTTAATATGAGTTGGGTCAGTGTACATGGACATTACCTTCTTTTGAACAGTATCTGCATCATCAGAAAGGTAAATAGCGTTACCGAGGGACTTACTCATTTTGGCATTACCATCAAGTCCTGGAATCCGTCCTTCACCCTTTGGAGGGAAGACGCCTTGAGGTTCAACCAAGATATCTTCGTTGTAAATCCGGTTGAATGAACGGACGATTTCCCGTGTTTGTTCCAACATTGGTTCTTGGTCATCCCCAACTGGAACAGTATCAGCCTTAAATGCTGTAATATCAGCAGCTTGACTAACTGGGTAAATAAAGAAACCAGCAGGAACACTTTCACCAAACTTCTTCTGCTTAATTTCTGTTTTAACAGTTGGGTTCCGGTGTAACCGAGCGATTGTTACCAAGTTAAGGTAGTGCATTGTTAATTCACTTAAAGCTGGAATTTGTGATTGAACAAAGATTGTTGACTTCTTTGGATCAATCCCAACTGCCAAGTAATCAAGTGCAACTTGGTGTAAACTCTTCCGAATCTTTTCAGGATCCCGAGCGTTATCGGTCAATGCTTGTTGATCAGCAATCATAATGAATGTGTTGTAGTCGCCAGTATTTTGTAAACGAACCCGGTTCTTCAATGAACCAACATAGTGTCCAATGTGGAGCTTACCAGTTGGTCGATCACCAGTTAAAATCGTGTGTTGCTTTTCTTTAGCCATGATAATTCCTCCTTAAATTAAAAACGCCCTACTAGTCTTTAAACTAATAGGACGCATCATTTGCGCGGTACCACCTAATTTGCAGCGAAATGCTACCACTCTTAATTATTAAAGTTGTTATCCAATTCGTGCTTTGAGGACCTTCTCACCAACCGTCCTTCGCTAAACTCACACTACTTATTTGCCTCCTATTTTAAGCGATCTCATCAGGAAAAATCAAGATTCACCCAAATGATCTTGTATAATGAAGGTATAACTTAAGATCTGGGAGTGAGAATTGTGAAGTCCAAGCGTAACAAGACAATTGATTTCAGTCTAGACGATGCTCCGGCAGAAGTCCTTGATGCAATCATTCAATTTGATAAGGAAAAATCAATTTCAGCAGAGCACATTACCGATAAAATTATCAATGGTGATTCTTTTCAAGTAATGAAGCAATTACCGGCTAATTCAATTGATCTCGCCCTCGTTGATCCGCCCTACAATCTCAATAAAAAGTACGACGGGATGACTTTCAAGCAGATGAAGCCTGAAAAATATCAAGCTTATACCGAAAAATGGATTAACGAATTAAAGCCCTTATTAAAGCCTAATGCTAGTGTCTACGTTTTTGCGGACTGGGAAACAAGTATCGCACTAGCTCCCGTTCTCGGAAAGTACTTCACAATTAAAAACCGAATTACTTGGCAACGAGAAAAAGGTCGTGGTGCGCTTACCAACTGGAAAAATAGCTCTGAAGACATTTGGTTCCTCACAAACGATTCTCACAACTACACGTTCAATGTCGACCAAGTAAAGCAACGGCGCCAAGTAGTTGCCCCGTATAAAGAAAACGGTCATGCAAAAGATTGGCAAGCCACAAATACTGGTAATTTTCGCGATACCATGCCTAGCAATCTCTGGGACGATATCTCAATCCCTTACTGGTCAATGCCGGAAAATACAAATCACCCAACCCAAAAGCCTGAAAAATTAATGGCTAAGGTGATCCTTGCCAGTTCCAATCCCGGCGATACAATTCTTGATCCTTTTGCTGGTGCTGGTTCTAGCCTTGTTACCGCTAAAAAACTTAATCGCCATTTTATTGGGATCGAGCAAAGTCTCCTATATTGTGCTTGGGGACAATACCGCATCTCTAAAGCTACTGAAGATCCTCACATCCAAGGATATACTGACGGTGTCTTCTGGCCGCGAAATACTTTGGCTTTGCAGAAGAAGTATTTGAATGATAAGAAATAGCTAATCTAATTAAGGAAGGTTAATAACGATGTTAATTAATGATTCTACCCCTCGCCTTGATCATTTTAGGATGACCGCTGAATTTCAACCTCAGCAATCAACATATATGATTTGGCCAGAGCGACAAGATAATTGGCATAATGGTGGTAAACCTGCTCAAAAGGCTTTTACTGAACTAGCAAAAATTATCAGTAAATTTCAGCCCGTAACAATGCTTGTTAATGAAGATCAATATTTAAATGCTAAAGAAAAACTTTCTGGGTTTGCTCGCGTTGTGGAAATGAGTAGCAATGATGCTTGGGCAAAAGACGTTCTTCCCGTTTATGTAAATCGTGATCATGAGGTTCGTGCAGTCGATTTTGAATTTAATGCTTGGGGTGGTCTTATCGATGGTCTCTACTTTCCTTGGGACTATGATGATCAATTAGGAGAGAAGGTAGCTGATTTAGAGAGGATCGACTACTACTCAGAAAAAACCATTCTTGAAGGTTGTTCAATCATTACTGACGGTGAGGGAACAATCATCACTACTGAAGATGTCTTACTTGCCGAGGATCGCAATCAAAATGCCAGCAAGGAATCTATGGAAACAGTTTTAAGAGAATACTTAGGCGCTAAAAAAATTATTTGGTTAAAGCACGGTTACTTCTTGGATGAAACGGGCGGCGATATTGATAATATGGTTAATTTCGTTAAACCCGGTGAAGTTGTCTTGACCTGGACTGATGATTCATCCGATCCTCTTTACGGTGCTTGCCACGAAGCCCTGCAAATTTTAGAAAAATCGACTGATGTTTATAATCGCCACTTTAAAATCCACAAGTTACCAATTCCAGCAATCCAAACATTAACGAAAGAAGAGTCAGAGGGAATTGACTTAGTTAAAGGATTAATGCCTCGTGCTATTGGCCAGCGTTTAACAGCCTCTTACGTTAATTACATCACTATTAATAATGCAATTATCTATCCACTTTTCAATGATCCGCAAGATCAAAAAACACAAAAAATCCTTGAGAAGCTTTTTCCAGATCGTAAAATCATTGGTTTCCCTGTTCGTGAAATTTTAATTGGTGGTGGTGGCCTCCATACAATTGTAAATAGTATTCCTAAGCCTTAGCGAGGTAATAATATGGACTTTTTTGATATTGTTGAACCGCATCTAAAAGAACTAACTGAAAATGAACACCATCTTTTTGAATTTGTCGTTCAAAACATGGAAAAGATCAATGGTTGTAGTATTCGTGAAGTTGCTTCAATGGCCTTTGTTTCAACCGCTACTTTTCTTAGATTTGTAAGGAAAATTGGTTTTTCTGGTTTTAGTGAATTTACAACAGTAATTAAATTCACCTTGATGAATAAGCAAGAAGAATCTAGCAACCCATTTACTGTTTCTCAAGCTGATTACCGAAATGAGTATACTAAGAACATCGAAGAAACAATTAGGGTCCTAAAGCCTGAACAATTGGAAAGAATCGCTGATAAGCTTGCTGAGCATCCTCATATTTTTCTTTTTTCAAAGGATACTACTAAACATTTAACTGAATATGTTAAGTACCTTTATTCAATGTCGGGCTTTAATGTCAGTTTCCCTCAAGATAAGGATTATCGTCGCCTTGCAGAAAAAGAAATTAATGATAATTCTCTTGTCTTTATCATGAGTTTCAATGGTGAAAATGAAGAATTTATTCGCCTAATCAATAATTTAATGAGGAAAGGAATTTCACCCCTAATTGTTTCAATTACTGGTGCTGATAACAATACTATTCAAAATCTTAGCGATCTTAACTTTTACCTATTTACTGATGAGATTACAGTTAATGATACAGATATTGGTTCGCGAATATCAGTAATCGCAATCATGGAGTTAATCCTCTACCAATATATTGAGAACTATGGTGGAAGAGATTTCAATTTTGAGCCTAGAAAATAAAAAAGTCTACCGATTTATTTCGGTAGGCTTTTTAGCAAGCTTTAGGATTATAAATAGCTACTATCAAATTTATTAAAATAAGTGGAAATGGACAAAGAGAGTGATGTTCGTTTCAGACTGTCAAATCAACACTTTACTTTTTAGGTACTTGTTGAGTAATGCAGTGAATGTTACCACCACCGAGAAGAATTTCACGTGCAGGTACACCGACAATCTTACGATCTGGGTAGCATGCTTGTAATGTTTCACGAGCCTTTTCGTCATTTGGATCATCAAACATTGGGAATACAATTCCACCATTTGCTGTGTAGTAGTTAACATATGATGCAGCTAAACGGTCGCCTTCTTGACGTGGAAGTGTGCCATCAACAGCGTCAACACCTTCTGATTCTTCCTTGGTAATCTTAACTGGCTTTGGAACATAAAGCTTTGTAACCTTAATCTTCCGGCCCTTAGCATCTGTAGAGTTCTCTAAGATTTCTAAGTTTTCACGAGAAATTTCATATTGTGGGTCACTCTTATCGTCTGTCCAAGCCAATACAACATGACCTGGTTCAACGAAGTTACAGATATTATCAACGTGACCGTTAGTTTCATCAAGGTAAATTCCCTTATGAAGCCAAATAATCTTGTCTAGGTTCAAGTATTCCTTAAGAACTTCTTCAATTTGTTCCTTAGAAAGTTGTGGGTTCCGTCCTTCAGAAAGCAAACATTCTTCAGTAGTAACTAATGTACCTTCACCATCAACATGGATTGAACCACCTTCAAGGGTAAAGTCATCAAGACGATAACGATCAACGCCTTCAAGTTCTGCCATCTTAGCGGCAACACGATCGTCTTTGTCCCATGGGAAGTAAAGACCATCAACTAAGCCACCCCAGGCATTAAAGTGCCAGTCAACTGCGCGCATGTCACCTTTATCATTTTTAACAAAGGTTGCACCACAATCACGAACCCATGAATCATTATTAGATATTTCAATTACTTCAACATTATCAGGAAGCATTGTCAAAGCGTTCTCATATTGATCATCATTAACTCCAACAGTAACATGTTCAAATTGAGAAATTGCTTTTGCTACTTCGACAAATGTCTTTTGGGCTGGTTTTCCACCATTACGCCAATTATCGGGACGTTGTGGCCACAAAATGTATACACCCTTGTGTGGTTCAAATTCTCCTGGCATGCGGAAACCATCTTTTTTAGGACTGCTTTTTAATGTTTTCATAATTCATTATCCTTTCTATTAGTTATTTTTCCTTTTTGTGCAACATGAACCATAATTTCACCAACAATCAGTGCAATGATTGTCCCAATCAAAACTGGCATCTTACTACTAAAGTCACTCTTGCTGGTTGGTAAAATTGTTAGAAGAACGCTTAAGATAATTAGAATTTCTGGAATCCAAGTAAAGAGATTAATCATGACTTTACCACCAGGAACCTTAAATGGACGCTCATGATCTGGATCGATTTTACGTAACTTCCAGAATGCTGGGAACATTAATGCATAGGATAAGATCAATGTAACAACGTTCAATGAGAAGAATGCCCAGAAAATATCTTGATTTGGAATGAATGGCGCTGCAACACAAAGAATTGATGCAATAATTCCATTAACTATTCCAGCACCAATTGGCATCCCATTTTTGTCTTCTTTACCAAAGATCGCTGGTAAATCATGATTCTTTGCAGCATACTCAGCAACATAATTGATCCCAAGTGCCCAAGAAATCATTTCCGAAACTAAGATAAACATGAACATTATTCCGACGAGGACAATAAACCAGTTCATCTTACCCATTAATACCAAGAATGTATCAAGTAATCCACTAGAAGCTGAAAGCTTTGATGTTGGAATAGCTACCCCAACTGCAAACGCAGCTAATAGGTAGAAGATTGCGATCATAATTCCACCGTAAATAGTTGCTTTAGGAATTTGATGCTTTGGATCATCCATATTATCAGCCATCGTTGCTACAACTTCGAATCCTAAGAAGTTAAAGATAATTACAGACAAATTACTCAAACTACCTAAGTTAGCTTTAGGTAAAAGATTTGTCCCACTGTAGTTATTAGCCACTCCTTTTGTTGCTGCAACATAGATTCCTAGTCCAGCCATCGAAACAATAATGATAATCTTAAAAATTGCGGAGATATTAGTCAGCCATTTACTTTCAGATACGGGTTTATTACCTATTAAAGTTACTACCCAAACAAATATTAGCTGAATAATAATTGTTACCCACGTTCCTAAATGGAGCTGGAAAGCTTGACTAGCAACTCCTGTAAATAGAACTGCTAGGCTTGCCATCCATAACGGATAATTTACCCAATAAAGGTAAGCTAGTCGTCCACCCCAGCGATCACCGAATGCTTGTTTAACCCAGTCATAGATGCCTCCTTCACCAGCATAGGCAGTTCCTAACTCAGATGAAACTAACCCATATGGCAAGAAGAAAAAGATTAGTAAGAAGATCCACCAGAAGAATTGTGATGGACCAATGGCGGCAGCAGGTGCAACTGACTCGACCGTCATAATAACAACCACGGACATCAAGACGGCGTCAAACAAACGGAATTTTTTCTTTGGTTTAGCATCCATTTGTATCACCTGTCTCTTTCCATTTATTCTTAATCAATTATTTTTTCGAATGATTACTTGTCAGCCTTGTATGGTTCATGAGCTAACATTTCGTCTAATTCACCTTGGTACTTATCAGCCAATGCCTTTGTAGCAACCTTCATGTTAGGGTTAAGAAGATAAGTAAAGATTGCACGCATAGCAGTCTTCCGGTTTTCTGCTTGATCCCAAACAATTGAATGTTCACCATCAAGTACTGAATCAGTGACTTCTTCACCACGACTTGCTGGAAGGCAGTGCATGAACTTAACATCTGGATTATTGGTCTTAGCTAATAATTCATCGTTAACTTGGTATTTAGGATAGAAGATCTTCATGTATTCATCCTTTTGTAATTCCTTATCATACAAACCGTACCAAACATCTGTGTAAATGAAGTCAGCACCTTCAAGGACACTTTCGTCATCGGTAATTTCAATTGTTGCACCAGACTTCTTAGCAATTTCTTGTGCACGCTTAAGATCTTCTTCAGGAATTTGCTTACCCTTTGGACCAAATTGAGCGAAATTCATCCCCATTTGAACTGCAAAGTACATTGTTGATACACAAACTTGAGTTGCATCCCCAACAAAGACAATCTTGCAATCTTCCAACTTCTTACCTGCTGGCATGTGTTCTTCGATTGTAGTTAAATCACCAAGTGCTTGTGTTGGGTGGCTTTGGTCACTCATAAAGTTAACAACTGGAACCTTGGAATATTTACCCAAATCCATAATTTCTGAATGACGGTTAACCCGAGCACCGATAATATCAAGTAAACGACCAAGAACATGACCAGTATCATCTAATGATTCATGTCCACCTTCACCTAATTGAATTTGACCTGGTGCAAGGTAAAGTGCGTGACCGCCTAATTCAGTCATTGCAGCTTCGGCAGAGTTACGTGTCCGAGTTGAAGTTTGTTCAAAAATCATCCCCAATGACTTGTTCTTCAAAAGTGGTGGGTAGTAACCATCTTTAATAGCAGCCTTGATCTTTAATCCAAGATCTACCATGAATTGAAGTTCTTCTTTACTGTATGTATATGTATCGATATAATCCCGCTTTGACATAATTAACAGCTCCTTATATTTGTTGATTTCTTCTTTACGGTTATTATGTTAAACTATGAACTATCATTTTGGAACCGTTATCAACCCTTATGCAACGGCATTTATCAACCTTAAACACGTTTCATTTGGTGAAACATGTTTCATCGATTTAAAGTCATATACAACAAGTTCTCCATTTACCAACGAGTGATTATTTCTAATAAATATTCAAAAAAGAGCCCGATAATTGTAACAATTATTAGACTCTTTATTTGATTTCTTGATTATTATCGCTATTTGAAAGAAAGCTACTCAAAATGCAACAAGCTTTTTAAATCCCTATGCCTTCTTCGCAATAAATAGACGTGAGCTGAAGTCAGAAGGATCTTTCTCTGGCTTTGTCCGGTCCATAATCCGCGGAACAAAGTAACCAGCATTCATTAATTCAGCACCAGAGAAGCGTTCTTTACCGTCATTAACAGTGTAAGTAGCTTCTGGATCAAGTCCAGTAAAGTAGACCCGGATATATGCTGGGTTAGCGCCGTTAAGGATTTGGAACCGTGCCAAGATTGCTTCACTCTTGTCTGCGTTAACAACTTGCCAGTCATAAACGTTATCATTTGCGGTATCAGCATTGTCTAAGCGGTAGAACTTACCAAATTGGAAGAGATGCCGGTACTGCTTGTAGAAGGCAACTTGCTTCTTAATGGTTGCCAGTTCATCAGCGGACATCTTAGTAATATCCAATTCATAACCAAAGTCACCAAAGTAAGCCACAGCAGCACGAGTATCAAGTGAAGTTAACCGACCAACTTGGTCATTTGGTACGGCAGATACATGCGCACCCCACATGTTTTGAGTGTAACCATATGAAGTTCCATCTTGAATCTTAATCCGTTCAACAGCATCAGTGTCATCACTGCACCATGCTTGTGGAGCGTAGTACATCATTCCTAGGTCAAAGCGACCACCACCGGAAGCACAGGATTCAAAGAGAACATTAGGGAATGCTTCAGTCAAACGAGCATATAGTTGGTAAACTCCCAAAATGTACCGGTGAGGGAATTCTAACTGTTGATCAGCTGGTAATTGAGCGCCGAACATTTCAGTAATATTCCGGTTCATATCCCACTTGATGTAATCAAGCTTGGTTTGCTTAATGATTGCACTAATGTGATCGTAAAGATAGTCAACAACTTCTTGGCGAGTCATATCAAGGACGTACTGGTTCCGTGCTGGTGTACCATGACGACCTGGAGTTGCAATCATCCAGTCAGGGTGCTTTTCATACAACTTACTATCAATTGAAATCATTTCTGGTTCGAACCAGAGGCCAAACTTCATTCCCTTATCATGAACTTTGTTAGCAAAGCCGCTAATTCCGTTACTGAACTTCTTTTGGTCAACGAACCAGTCACCTAGACTAGACTTGTCGTCGTCCCGATGGCCAAACCAACCATCATCTAGGACAAACATTTCGATCCCTAATTCGTGGGCCTTATCAACAATCTTCATTAACTTAGCTTCGGTAAAGTCCATGAAGGTTGCTTCCCAGTTATTGATCAAAATTGGCCGATCTTGGTGGGCAAAGTGTTGGTTAATAATGTGATCTTGGTAGAATTCACCTAATTGTTGGCTCATTTGGTTAAGCCCATCACTGGTATATGTCATTACTGCTTCTGGTGTTTGGAAACTTTCACCATTGTTTAACTTCCAGCCAAAGCCATCAGGATTAATTCCCACAAGAACCCGGGTGGTATCGAATTGATCAACTTCTACAGAGTCGAGGAAATTACCAGAGTAGATAAAGTTGAAACCAAATGCAGCCCCTTGGTTATTATCAGTATTTGGACGAGCCAATGCAAAGAACGGATTGTGTTGGTGACTTGAAGCAACCCGCAAGCTACTAATACTTTGTACTCCTGGACGAAGTGGTGTCCGCATTAAGTGACGTTCACGAGCCCAACTACCGGAGAATTGTAACATGTCATAATTACGATCTGGCAAATCAAGTTGCAAACTCAAAGCACGGTCTAATGTCACAGCTTCTTGGCCATGATTGATGAATGTCGCACTCCGCACAATCACGTCTTCTTTTTCAAAGACTGTGTAATGAAGTTGGAGAGTAAGGTTAGCTAACTTATCCTTAAAGGTAACAGTTAATGTCTGAGCATCGTCACCCTTGTCATCAAATGATGATGGCATGTTAGCAAGACGCTTTTTACCATCTTCCACTTCATAACCGGTGTATTCAAATTCAGAAGTACGTGCTCCGTTAGCGTAAGTAATCCGATATGCTGGGTAACGATAATCACCCTTACCTAAACCGGCGTACTCTTGCTTAATCAGTTCTAATTGAAAGTCATTTTGTTCAACCGTAAGAGTATTTGTACAATCATGTTCCTCACGACTAGCTAAGTTTGGATAGTCGCTCTTTACCGGAATCTTGGGACCATAATACAATTGTCCCGCGTTACCATTTTCCAAAATCTTAAAGACATAACTCGTTTTGTTTGTCTGTAAGTGGAATAATTGATGTTCTTCATTAACATGGACACTCATTTCAAATAACTCCTTTATATTATTGTAAGCATTTACATTACAATTATAACCTTGTTTTTAGGTGATCACTAGTCAGATTATTATCGCAGTTACATTCTGTATCCGCTTTCAGTGATTTAAGTTCATTATATTGGAGTTTTATTTATCGATCCATGGCATTTGCGTTTCAAAGGATGGCTTTATAATAAAAAACAAATTGACATATTCTCTAGATCAATCGTACGATAATAAACAGTATCAATTAGTTATTTGTTAACAAATACCCATGTTAGTTGTAGAGGGGATTACAAAATGGACGATCAGTACAAAAACTTTTCCCGCAAAAGTTTTGAAAGCACCATTCTCTTTATCGGGCAATATAGTTGTCCACCAAATTACTTTTATCGTGGTAATAACGTTCGCGACAATTACGTGATCCATTTTATCCAAGAAGGACAAGGAACATTTTCATCCGCTAACCATCCAGCAGTAACTTTGAAACGCGGCGACGCCTTTATCCTACCTAAGGGGGTTCCTTGTTTCTACCAGGCCGATGGTGAAAAGCCGTGGAAATACTTTTGGATTGGCCTATCAGGGACCAAAATCAAAACGATGCTTTCTGGTTCGCAACTATTCACGAAAAGATACTTACGTCAGGTCCAAGATAGTGAATTCTACAAACACTTGCTTCAACTCTATCAAGCACTCAAACAACCAAGCTCACTTCCAAATGATATTCGAGTAGAAGCATTAACCTACCAGATGTTTTACGATCTCGTAACCGAATACCCCGCAAAGAAGCAACAGTTAAACAACAAAGCTGCCAACCAACTCCAACTGGCTGAATACTATCTCAAAGAAAACTACCAGAATGTTACCTGCAACATTGAAGACCTCAGCCATCACTTAAACATTTCCCGAAGTTACCTCTATACCCTTTTCAAAAATCATTTAAGTATTTCTCCACAAAAGTACTTAACCCAGTTACGGATGGAAAATGCTAGTCAGCTCCTCCGTACCACTAATGAATCGGTCCAGGCAATTTCCCGACAAGTCGGTTATAAAGATGAATTCACTTTCTCCAAGGCTTTTAAACGGTATAGCGGATTTAGTCCTAAAATATATCGTCAAAAGGTATCCTATTAATTTGCATAACACAAAAAACACTGAACATCCGCATCTTACGAATGTTCAGTATTTTTTTAGTGTTTATTAGAAGAAATTGCTTTCCTGTATTTCTGAATGATCAGGAGTCGACTTATTCTCCTTGAGTAAATTCAAATTCTGGGAACCAAATCTTAATTTCCTTAGTAGCAGATGCTGGTTCATCAGAAGTGTGAACGATATTCCGCAGGTTACCATCTGGCCATTCACGACCGTAGTCACCACGAATAGTTCCCCATTCGGCTTCAACTGGGTTAGTTGCACCGGCCATGTTGTGGATAGCCTTAATAACATTGGTTCCTGAAACGACAATTCCAACAATTGGGCCTTCAGTCATGTATTCAAGCAATTCAGGGAAGAAAGGCTTGTCAACCTTGTCTGCATAGTGTTGACGGAGCAATTCTTCGGTTGGTTGAATCATCTTTAAGGCTTCAATCTTGTAGCCTTTTCGTTCAATTCGGGTAATGATTTCCCCAATATGGCGGGTCTTAACACCATCGGGCTTTACTAAAACTAATGTGTATTCGTCTTTTACCATGGCGAAACATCTCCTCACATATCAATCTAACATATCTAGACTAACATAAGTCAATTTATAATGAAAGCGCTTTTTCAATTATTTTACTAGCCTTTTACCTTATTAATTCATGCTCAATCGTTAGCTGTCGACTAGCTTTTTCATTAATAGCAGTACTTACTTGGCCGTTACTAATCATCGTCAGATCATGCATTGATCGAGTAGCCATTGTATAGAGCATCCCAATTTCATCGGTTCCCTTAAGGTTTGCTTGCGAAACATCGTAGGCAATCACTGAATCAAATTCAAGCCCTTTAGCCAGATAAACAGGCAGAACTAAGATTCCGCTTGGCAGCTCCGTATCGTTCATGTCCAACAAGTGAACATTGGAAAATTGGCGCCGCAACTGACGGTAGGCTTGCTGGGCTTGCTCTTGATTCTTAGTAAGAACGGCAACCGTTTCGTATTGTTCTTGGTACTTTTCAACATTATCTTGCAACGCCTGTCCAACAGCATCAATTGAAGAACGAACCAGGAGTGCTGGTCGTTGTCCATGACGAGTAAATGACATTATTTGATCACCATCAGGCAACAGTGCTTTAGCAAAGTCCGTAATTTCCTTGGTCGATCTGTAGCTTCGTCGTAACGAAATCAGATTAGGATGCTTAGCAACTAGGGTCTTACTCAGGCGTTCCAATAATTGCTCAGGTAGTTCTAACGGCTTAAACAATGCCTGTTCACTATCGCCAAGGACGGTAAACTTTGCTCCGGGAAACGCATGATGCAGATAAATCATCATGGCTACTGAATAGTCCTGCATCTCATCAATAAAGACATACTTGAATGAATGATTCTGCCCAGTCCCCATTAGCAAATCGCGCAAGTACATCAGTGGAGCCGCGTGCATCATTTCTAAACGGTGCATTTCTAATTCATTACTATAATTAGCAATCATTTGCTGCCATTCGTTCTGATGAATCTCTTTAGGCAGCGATAACTGTCGCAACCAATTTGTGTACTGACTATAAATATCAATAAAGTAGTCATTATAAATTGCATCGGCGACAATCCTTAGCCGCCGTTTTGCCCAACGATATGCAAGGTAGGCATATTGTTCATCTTCATCCCGAAAATCGTCAACCGTCTTTTTACTGTATAAATTATGAAGCTGCTGAGTATCAAGGCTATCCAGTTCCTTAGCTACCCAATCCTTTTTTGCTTCTTTTTTTACTCGTCGCTGAAGTTCGCGGATCAATTGATTTTTTAACTGAACCATTCGATTAGCAGCCTTCATTGCATTTGGCTGTTTTTGGTAAAGTCCTTGAATATGTTCCGCAGTAAAAAAGACCCGTCCTTCAAAAGTAATGTTACTAAATTGAAGCTGTTCATCCATTAGGTGGGTGACATAGCGGTGAATATCACTCATTGCCGGTTGACTTTCTAAGAAGTCGGCAATTCGTTGATCCTGCTTCGATGCTCGTTGACGCTTTTCATACCTCTCAAAAATATTTTCTACCTGTAAACCCTCAAACCGGCGCCGAACAAAACCCGACATCGTCACTTGACGCATGTTTCGTTCCCCCAGGCTCGGTAAAACTTGAGAAATATAATGGCTAAAAAGCCGGTTGGGACTAAAGAGGACGATCTGATCAGCGTTTAATGCGGTTCGACTATGATACAGAAGGTAAGCAATCCGTTGTAAAACTGCTGAAGTTTTCCCCGACCCGGCAACCCCTTGTACTAGCAAGAGATCACTATGGGTATCACGAATAATATCATTTTGTTCCTGCTGGATCGTTGCAACAATATTATGCATGTATTGATCATTTTGCTCACCAAGAGCGGCCTGGAGTAATTCATCCCCCACCGTTTCATTAGTATCAAACATGTTAACGATCCGCCCATCTTTAATGGTAAATTGGCGTTTCTTAATTAAGACCGTTTCTCTAATTCCATTCGGTGTTTCATACCGTACCTCACCTAATGTTCCGTTATAGTAAACACCCGAAATTGGTGCCCGCCAATCGTAAATGAGGAAGGCAGTTTTATCATCATTCATTAGCGAAGCCGTTCCAATGTATAACGTTTCTGGCTTATCCTTACCGGGATCCTGAATATCAATCCTACCGAAGTATGGTGTCCGCTTAAGGTTTTGGAGTGTCTTTAACTGCCGCCGAAGGATCGTTTCACTCTCAGCTGCTCGTGAAACTAACTGCCGCTGCTGTTCAATCATTGCTCGTGATTCAGCAATATCATCAATTTCGTACCGGTTAATTGAGGCGTTTTCACTGTAGTTCTTTTCAACTGCTCGAGTTTCTTTGTGAGCATCAGCAAGTGCCTTTTTAGTTTCAGCTATTTGCTTGTCGATCTGTTTCATTACTAAATCGACCCGCTGCTGCTCAATGTGTCGTTCTTGTTCTTCGTTCACACAAAAACCTCCTCTAAATCAGTCTAACTATTGTAGCACCATTTAATCTTCCCCATGAAGCAAGGCAAGTTCACTCTGGAGATTAGCAATTGTCGGGTAAGCTGGAGCCAGTAATTTTTCAACCTGGCGAAATACCGGAAGAAGTTGCTTATAAACCGCAACTGCCTGTGGTTGTGGATCATATTCTGTTTCATCACCGAGATAATTTGCTACAACATCATAGCTACTGGCAATCCCGATACTTTGCATTACCAGAATCGCTGCCCCAAGACATCCTGATTCAAAGGAAACCGGGACATTAACTTGACAATCTAAAATATCTGCCAACATTTGCTGCCAAACTTTTGACCGGGCAAAGCCACCCGTTGCCGTAACAGACTGGGGCTTGCCAACCAGCTTAGTCACCGCTTCAAAGACACTTGCAATGTTAAAGTTAATCCCCTCAAGAACTGCCCGAAGCATATCGGCCCGTGTATGCAGTGCAGTCAGGCCAAAGAAATCACCGCGGGCATTAGCATCCCAAATTGGCGCCCGCTCACCACCTAAGTAAGGATGAAATAGCAGACCGTGACTCCCAGTCGGTGTACCTTCAATTATCCGGTTAGCAAGTGTATAGCGATCAACTTGCTCGTTCTCTAGGGCCCCCTGATCAATTAGGTGGTGAACTGCCCATTGAAAAACATCCCCGCCATTATTTAACGGGCCGCCAACAATCCAGTGTTTCTTGTCTACCATGTAACAAAATAGTCGTTCTTCTGGATCAATCACTGGCCGATCCGTGATTACCCGAACGGCAGCTGATGTCCCGATTGTAATGGCAATTTGATTAGGTTTAATTGCACCAACCCCAATGTTAGAAAGCGCACCATCAAAGGCACCATATACAAATGGCGTGCTGTGTGGAACATCCATTTTCTGTCGTTCGCTTTCTACCATCACTGTCTCTTGGGAAGTTGGCTCAGCGAGAAGCGGTAGTTGTTTTTCATCAATCCCAGCTAATTGTAAGGCGGCCTGATCCCATTTCCCGGTATGAATATCTAATAAGCCCGTACAACTCGCGACAGAAAGATCAACCTTGAATTTTTTAAACAAGCGCCAAAAAATATACGATTTAATATCTGCTACATGGTGCGTTTGGCGAAAGAGCTCCGGTCGTTTACGCCTAATCCAGATTAACTTAGCTAAGGGCGTCATCGGATGGATTGGCGTCCCCGTCTTCTGGTAAAGCTGCTTTCCTTCTGGTGTCTCCTTCAGCTTCACAGCATCTTGGCGGGCACGGGTATCAGCCCAGGTAATAATTCTGGTCAAAGGATGATAATGTTCATCAAGCAACAGTAAGCTTTGATTAGCCGTTGAAAAAGCAACGCCAAGTAATCGGCCCGTTTTTAAATCAGCCCGGTGAATCGCTGCCCGGATTACCGTTTCAACTGCTTGAAAGATTTCTTCTGGATCCTGTTCCGCCATTCCCTGGGAGTCACGGTAAATGGGGTAATTCTTAATAAAATGGCCGATGATCGTTGTATCTTCATCATACAATACTGCTTTAGTCGCGGTTGTCCCAACGTCAATCCCAATTAAATATTTCATTTTTTCATCCCTCTCAGCATTCAAAGGAGGTCGGCAAATTTTACTTCTCACCGACCTCCTTTATCTGCAAAATATTCTTCTATTCAGTAACCTCATTTGCTTTTACTAAAGCATGTTTCAAGATAAATGGTGCTAAAACAGTTGCCACAATAATTACCGTTATTACATCAGAATAATACATTGATGACAAGAGATGTGCTTGATAGCCGATTTGAGCAGTGATCAGCGCCATTTCACCCCGAGCAATCATTCCGCTACCAACAACATATGAACTGTTAAAGTTAAATCCTGAAAGATAAGCTCCAGTACCACACCCGACTAGCTTAGTCAGGCAGGCAAGAATCGTCATCACAATCACAAAAACAAACGACTCATTTAATCGATCAATTCGCATGTTTAAGCCGACACTCACAAAGAATAACGGGATAAACATTGCATAGCCAATTGGAATAAAGCTTCGGTTAATCGTTTCTTTCCGGTGGGTATTAGCAACAGCGATCCCAGCAAAGAAGGAGCCAACCGCCCCGCTTAAGCCAACATAATCAGCAAGTGCTGCCATCCCTAAACAGATGATCATCGCCATTACGGACGGCGACGCAACAGTCAATAGCCGCTCACTGAGGTGCATCATGTATGGAGCCAGCCACTTAACAACCAGGTAAGTTCCACCAAAGAACAGGACCTGGAGAAGCAGGACTGCCCATAACGGCTGACCGCCAGTTTTTCCTTCAGCTTGGTTAACCACACTAATCATGATACTTAAGAGGATCACGCCAATAATATCATCGGCCACAGCGGCCCCTAAAATTGTCGCTCCTTCACGACTATCCAACCGCTTGAATTCCCGCAGAACCGCAACCGAAATGCTCACTGAAGTTGCGGAAAAAATAACCCCGATGAAAATTGATTCAAGGGTTGTGAAGCCGAAAAAGTAACTTGCGGGAGCCATAATTGCAATCGGAACCACAACGCCGACAATTGCCACAACCACTGCCGGTTTAAGGTATTTTTTCAATAACGAAAGATCACTTTCCAAGCCGGCAATGAACATTAGAATAATTACCCCAATTTCTTGAAACTCGTTCATCATTGAATTGAGGTGGACCCAGTTCAATAGCGCTGGACCTGCAATAATCCCAACCAGGATCTGCCCAATAACCTCGGGAATTTCGACCCGTCGACAAAGATGCGCTACTAATTGGGTTGCTAGCAATAATCCCGCTAGCGTTGCAATAAATTCCATTAAAAGACCTCCGTTCCCGTTCATACCTAATTAAAACCATATTGTACCATACTAACCCTAATGACAGCGCTTCTTTAGAATTGTGAAAGGATCCTGAAAAGAATATAATTGGAACGTGTAGATTGAAAGTGAAGAAATGAATTCATCGACTGACACAGGAACAATCCTGCGTGCAAAAGATATTTTACGAAAACCCTTTACCGCTGAATTCTTACGCTATGTAATTCCTGGGATTTTAGTGGGCGTTATTACCGGATTAGTCGTTGGTACCTTCCGGTGGATTATTGATCAAACACTAATTCTTTTAACAATTGTGTACCCTTATCTGGGTAGCCACCCGCTGATGATTATTCCATATATTTTGGGAACATTAATTGTTGTCTGGCTAATTGCAAAGATAATCCGTCCTGAACTGTTTGATGTCGTTGGTTCTGGTGTTCCCCAGATTGAAGCAATACTAATCGGTAAGCATCAAATGAATTGGTGGAGTGTCCTCTGGCGGAAGTTTGTCAGTGGACTTCTAACCATCTGTCCAGGGCTTTTTCTTGGTCGAGAAGGCCCGTGTATTCAAATTGGTGCCTGTATTGGTCAAGGATTTGCGGAAGATGTTTACCACTATCAGGATACTGAAGAACGCGATCTGCTAATCAAATGCGGGATTGCCGCTGGATTGTCCGCTGCTTTTAGCGCTCCCATTGCCGGAACTGTCTTCCTGCTTGAAGAAGTCACTCGGCATTTTAATTTCAAGGTAATTGCAGGGGCTTTAGCTGCCGCAATTTCTGCCGATCTAATGACAATCCTCTTTTTCGGAACAAAGCCGTGCTTAGCAATGCCAATCTCCGCGCGTTTGCCACTATCATCATACCCATGGCTGATTTTGGTTGGGATCGTTATTGGTGCAGGCGGCTACCTTTTCCAATACGGAATGCTTAATCTTGGTTGGTGGTACCGTAAATTTACCATTCTTCCCAACTACTACCACAGTATTCTCCCGTTGCTTCTTGTTATCCCCGTTGGTCTATGGAATTGCCATATTCTTGGTGGGAGTCATAATTTCATCATGTACATCACGCGAATGTCATTGAAGGCAAACTGGCTGTTAGTTCTAGGAATGCTCATCCTCTTCTTCGTTCTGCGGTATACCGGAACGATGATTGCTGCTGGTGCTACTGTTCCTGGTGGTATCTTTATGCCGATCTTTGTTCTCGGTAGTGTTCTCGGCGCGATTGCTGGAATCATCCTGATTCACTTTGGTATTGTTCCGGCAAGTTGCTACCTAAACCTAATCGCAATGGGAATGGCAGCCTACTTTGGCGCTACTGAAGGAACCCCCATTTCCGCAATTCTCCTCGTTACCGAAATGGGCGGTTCAGTTGACCAAATTCTGCCAATGACCATTCTCACCTTCATCGCTTACTTCACCAGCATGACCCTCGGCTCCAAGAACTCCATCTATGAAGCATTGAGGATGGAAATGTTAAACAGAGTGTGAGCAGGGACGAATTAGCAACTGAGCACTAGAAAATCCCGGACGATGATTGACTTGCAATCAAGTCCGGGATAGCTAGGCGGAAGTTGCGGTCCCTGCGAACACATTTAATAGAGTGTGAGCCAGCAAAGGGCTTGCGGAAAGCTAGCAATTTCTCCTGACGAAGGCGTCTTGCGTCTAGGAAGGAGTTTGCTAGCTCTAGCAAGACCCTGGCGAACACATTTCGACTCAGTTATCTAGAACGTTAGCTCGAGCAAGTAAAAAATCAGACAAATGTCAAACGGGACTGTGACATAAGTACTTTTACCAAGTTCAAATACGAACAGCGCGGTACGCAAATGGGTTCCAGTGTCCGGTATAACCGAACTCTGGAACCCTATTTGCGCTCGCGGGGGCGTGAAAACGAAGTCATAAATGGCTTCTGTCACGCTCCCGTTTCCTTATTATCCTAATGCTTGTTGGATGTCAGCAATCACATCTGCTGGATCTTCTAAACCAACAGATAGTCGTAATAGTCGTGGCGTAATTCCCAGTCGTTGCCGTTGATCAAGTTCCACATCAGCATGGGTTTGGTAGTACGGAATTGTAATTAGACTCTCAATTCCGCCTAGACTTTCCGCAAAGGTAATCAGCTTTACATTGTCTAAAAGTTTGGCAACGTCAGCTTCATTTTTAAGGTAAAAACTAATCATCCCACCCTTTCCCGGATATAGGACCTGCTCAATTCGAGGATCCTGTTTAAGATACTTAACCACTTCTTGAGCGTTTTTTGTGTGTTGTTTTACCCGAATATTTAAAGTTTTCAGGCTCCGTAACAATAGCCACGAATCAAAAGAATCCAAGGTATCACCAGTCGTAATGTAGTATTCAAAATATTGTTGAGCAAGCTGCTGGTCCTTACAAACTAATATTCCTCCCAAAAGATCATTATGCCCTGATAAATACTTGGTTGCGGAATGGACAACAGCGTCTGCGCCAAGTTCTAACGGTCGTTGATAAACCGGTGTGTAGAAGGTATTATCCACAATTACTAAAATCCGGGAATCCTTTTTATGGACCGCAGTAGCGATTTTAGCAATATCAAGTTCTTTCATTGTCGGGTTTGAAGGTGTTTCTAACCAAATGATTTTCGTTTGGGGAGTAATTTTAGCGATCAAATCCTCAACCTTTCTGCCATCCCATTGATCAAAATTAATTCCAGCATGCGAATGAAGGTAACGGAAGTAGCGGAAATCGCCTCCATATAAATCATCCAGTGAAATTAACTGATCACCAGTTTTTAAGATGCTTAAGGCTAGTTGGATCGCAGCCATCCCTGAACTTAAAGCAAAACCACGCTGACCGGCTTCAAGCTTTGCCATTGTTTGTTCAAGTGCTCGACGATTAGGAGTCGAAATTCGGGAATATGTATAACCCTTGCTTGGATCAAAATTTTTAGCTTCTTCAAGGGAATCGTGGCGGTAGTTCGAAGAAAAATATAACGGTAGAGCAACCGCTTTTTTGTCGTCAATATGGTTTCCTGCTTGTGCCGCAATCGTTTCAACCGAATATTTACACATAGTAATCATTCCCCCTATTTTCTTGACTTTGCAATGGCTTGTTGAATGTCGGCAATCTGATCATGAAAATCTTCGATTCCTACCGCCATCCTGATTAATCCTGGTTTAATTCCGGCTGCTAACTGCTCCTCAGGACTTAATTCGGCATGGCTCATTTTACTTGGCAATTCAACCAGGCTCTCAACTGCACCAAGACTAACCGCTAGTTTAAATAAGCGCAGGTTGTTGACAAATTTAACTGGATCAACACTTTCTGTTAACTCAAACGAGAACACACCGCCGGCCCCCTTAGCTTCCTGACGTAATTCCTGGTAGCCTGGCAAGCCTTTAATACCAGGATAATAGATCTTCTTAACCTCGCCTAAGCCTTGCAAGTAGTTAACTAACTCCTTAACATTAGCAATTTGACGGTCTAGGCGGAGGCTCAAAGTCTTAATTCCTCTTGCTAATTCATTACTATCCTCAGGTGACAAAATGCTGCCGAGAGCATTCTGAATAAAGTAAACCCGCTCAGCTAATTCACGATCCTTGACGATCACTGCCCCTGCTGAAACGTCAGAGTGCCCTGATAAGTACTTAGTGGCACTATGAATTACAATGTCAGCTCCCAAAGTTAACGGTTGCAATAGGTATGGACTCAGAAATGTGTTATCAACAATCGTCAACAAGTGATGCTGCTGGGCTAAAGCAGCAACTTTTTGCACCGATGTTACTTGCAATAGCGGATTGGTCACTGGTTCAAAATAAATTGCCTTAGTATTGGGCTGAATCGCTGCTTCAATTGCCGCGAGATTACGGGTATCAACAGCAGTAATCTTCAAACCCCAACGTTCAAAAAATTGGTGAAGCAGGCGAAAGGTTCCGCCATAGATTTGATTGCCAACGATTAGGTGGTCGCCTTGCTTAAATATTGCCAGAGCTGCATGGATAGCAGCCATCCCGGATGAAAAGGCAAAGCCAGCCGTTCCTTCCTCTAACGCTGCCAGTTGCTCTTCCAAAGCACGTCGGGTCGGATTACCAGAACGTGAATAATCATCCTTTACCGGTGCACCGATTTCGGGATACGCAAAAGTAGTCGCTTTGTAAATAGGAGTGGTCACCGCTCCAGTATTATTATCATGTTGTGCTGGCGCATGAACCAGTTTTGTATCAAATCTCGTCATCGCTCTCTTCCTTTCGTATAAACAAAAACGCCCCTAAGTAGTATTGAAACTACCTAGGGACGTCAACAACGTGGTACCACCCAATTTCACTGAATTAATCAGCCTCAACAGCACTCAACTAGAATGCCAGGGATGGTAACGGATCCTTCCGGAAAGCTAGCCATTACTGACCGACTTTCAATTACTCCGAGCTCATCTTCAGAATAATTACTCTCCCACCTTTTCACCATCAGCGGTCACTTTCTGAGAGCTTTTATTCTTACTCTTCTCATCAACGTATTATTATAAAATCATTAGAAAAATTAAATTATAATTAGTATAAAGGGCGATTTTTAAATTGTCAAGAAGAAATTTAAGCCGTCTGGCGGAGTTGAACCGCCGTGTCACCCTTACCATGGATGTGCTCTACCTATCTGAGCTAAGACGGCGATTAAAGTATAACCGAAATTGTTAACAACTTGCAAGCAGGCTAATCTTTAACATTTCGGTAATAACTCAGCCAAACAATGATACTAAAAATCGTCAGAACAATAAACGCGTGTTGGGTTCCAATTGCGGTTGATAATGTCCGATTAACTTTAAGCTGTGCTTGGCTACTAGCAACGATCATCGCAGCAATTGACGTTCCCATTGCACCGGCAAACTGCTGAAGAGTGTTCAGGATTGCATTTCCCTGTGCCGTTTCTGAAAAACTAATAGTCCTGAGTGCGCTTGTCATTACGCTCCCCATGCACATCCCCATTCCTGCCATATAGAAACAATAAACAGTTGCAATTATGCCATTACTCATTTGCCGACTAATTACAGCAAAAACAAGCAGGGAAAGGAAACAAAGAGTCATTCCCAAAAGAATCGGCCGTCGCGCACCAAATCGATCAAGAATTTTACCACCAAGCGGTGCGAAGACTGCCCCAGCAAAACCCGCTGGCAAAACAACCAATCCGGCAATCGTGGAAGTATTACCGTTAACTAACTGGATATAGTTTGGTAAAAGAAAGGCAAAGCCAAGCGACATGATTTGGGTAAGAAAGAAACCAAGAACATGACCAGCAAACCGGTGATTCTTAAATAGACGCAGATCTAACGTTGGCGTTGCGATTGTAAGTGAACGCCACGTTAGGCCAATCATTCCAATAATTCCAAGGCAGAAAGCTCCCAGAACATTAACACTCATAAAGGGGACGCTTCCGACATTACTAAAACCATCAACCAATCCGCTAAACATGAACATAATCATCAAAAGGCTAAGGAAATCAACCCGTTGTTTTCTAATGGCAGACTTCTGCTGAATTCCCCAACGTCCGAGGATAAACGAAACAACCATAAATGGGAGAAGAATGTAAAAGATCCACCGCCAATTCAGTTTGCTAGCAATGATCCCACCAAATGTCGGTCCTACTGCTGGGGCAATTCCTGTAATTAAATTTCCGATTCCCATCATGAAACCAATCTTACTTTGCGGAACCTGTTCCATAATAATATTAAACATTAACGGTAATGCGATTCCTGCACCAACCCCCTGAACTGCCCGTCCCAAAAGCAGCAGGGTAAAGTTGGGCGCAAAGGCATCAATTAATAAGCCACTAAAGAAAAACAGGTTTGCTACGGTAAAAAGGGTCCGGGTTTTATACGAGCTTTTTAAGACGGCTGAAAGCGGAACAACGATGGCAACAATTAATAGATAGATTGAAGTCATCCACTGTACTGTATTCGTGGTTAAATTAAATTCACCCATCAAAATTGGGAAAGTAACGTTCATCGCGGTTTCAACAATCACACCACAGAATGACATTAAGCCCGTCGCAACAACGGCCGCAACTACCCTAGGCGGAATTGGTTCATTTTTGGTCATTATCTTCATCCTCCCCAATTATAAATTTCAGAATCTCTTTGAACTGACGAAGTTCCTCAGCAGTAAAGTTGGTTCTTAATCGTTCTTCAGATGCTAAAATATAATCCCTAACTTTGGGTGCTAAGTCTCTTCCCTTTGCTGTCAATGTAACTACCTTTTGTCGTCGATCAGTGACTGACTGTCGCTGCTCAATCAAACCCTTTTTCACTAACCGTTGAATAATTACTGTCGTTGTTGACCGTTTAATATTGAATTCCCGCTCCAACATGTGTTGATCACATTCTTGACTCTCACAGTTAGCCATAAAGTCAATTACCGACATCTGCGTTCCGGTCAAATCATACTGCTGGACAAAACGGTTAAATTCTTGATTCAGGCTATTCGTTGCCATTTTTAATAATCGACCAATTAACTCCATCAAAAAATCTCCTATAGCATTTAGTTAGCTGTCTAACAAAATATTATAGGAGATTATCTTCAATTATTAAAGTGATAATTTACCAGCCTAATTCATCAGCATTATCCGGCAGAGTTAACTTCCCGGCTGCTTCTTCTGCAAATGCCTGGTCAAGCATTCCAAAGGCTCGGTCTAATTCTTCCTCAGTAATTACCAGTGGTGGTTGGAACCGAAGAATATTACCCCGAAGACTGATGATAATTGCACCAAGTTCGAAGACACGGTACATGATCCGCGTAGTTGCTGCGGTATCACCCTTACCTGTTTGCGGATTAACAATATTAATTCCACCATCTAGGCCGTACATCCGGACATCACCGATAAAGTCATATTTCTTTTGCTCACCTTCAAAGAACTGCTTAGCCTTCTCACCTAACTTAGCTGAGCGTTCGAGAAGGTGTTCTTCTTGGATTACATCCAGAGTAGCATTAGCAGCCGCTGTGGTTACCGGGTTCCCGGCAGTTGTATAAACGTTAGCAGGTGCACCAAGAGATTCCATGATCTCCTTTCGTCCAATAACAGCACTCAACGGCATCCCAGAAGCTAGCGACTTACCAACTGACATCAAATCAGGTTCAATTCCAAAGTGTTGGATTGACCACCACTTACCGGTACGTCCCATTCCTTGGTTAACTTCATCAACTGCAAAGAGGATCCCATTTTCCTTAGCAAATTGATAAATCTTTTTCATAAATTCTGGTGGCGTCTTAACGATTCCACCATCACCCTGAATTGGTTCAATCAGGATTGCGGCTACCTCATCAACCGGTAAGTAAGTTTCAAATGGCAACTTAAACATCTTAAAATAGCGATCAACAAATTGCTCCTCTGATTCATCAGGAAGCTTATCCCATGGATCAGGGAATGGTACTTTAACAACTCCTGGAAGCAATGGTCCCATTTTCCGTGCCATGTTTAGGGAAACGCTAGAAAGAGTCATTGAACCGTATGTGGAACCATGGTATGCCCCCGTAAAGGAAACAATATACTGACGACCAGTAGATGCTCGGGCAAACTTAATAATGGCATCATTTGCATCAGAGCCGGAATTCCCCCAGGCAACTTCCACTGGACCTGACATCGGTGCTAATTCTGCTAATCGCGGTGCCAACCGTGCCGCTTGACTATTCGCAAAATAAGCTGGCGTATACTGAATAATTTTAGCTGCTTGATCCTGAATTGCCTTAACAACTTTCGGGTGGCAATGCCCGGTGTTGGTAGAACTAGCACTTGCTAAGAGATCAATGTACTGATTACCATCAACATCAGTTAAAATGGCTCCACGCCCACTGTCAATTACGATATCGTAATATTTAACCCGTGCTGCTGTGGCAAATGCTTCACTTTCTTTTGCTAAGATCTTGTGGTTATTTTCCATTGATCCCATTAGCAATTCCTCCAATCTTATTTTGTTGTTAGTAAATGATTGTAATTTTCTTGGGTAAAAGTTTAGGCAACAGTTCACACTTTAATTTTTCTTACTAAGGTATGAATGACGAACCCCGTAAGCGAAGTAGATGACTAGGCCAAGGACGAACCAGATGCCGGCGTATAGTTTAGCTTGATAATCTAGTCCAAGGAAAACCATCAATGAGGCCAGAAAGCCAAGAGCCGGAAGAACCGGATAAAGCGGTACCTTAAATGCTGGATCGTTAATATCCTTACCCTCACGACGACGCAATGGGTAAATTCCGATTGAAACGAACATAAATGCAATTAATGTTCCGGCAGAAATCAATTGTGAAAGGAACGCGAATGGGAAGAATGCCCCAATCAAGATCCCAACAATCGTTAAAGTCCATAATGCCCGGTTAGGCCGATTACTCTTGTCAAGCTTACCAAGCCACTTTGGCAACATTCCATCACGACCAAATGAGTAAATCAACCGTGATCCGGCCATGCTCATTCCGATCAATGCGGTGAACATCCCCACAACAGCAATTGTTTGAACAACAGTTGCGACACCGCCGTGACCAGCAGCCCGGAGTGCCAACCCAACTGGTTCAGCACTATTTGCATATTTGCTATATGGAAGCATGCCGACAAGAACTAAACTAACGGCCACAAACAAAACAACGGCAATTACAAGTGAACCAAGGATCCCCCGTGGCATGGTCTTTTGCGGATTAATAGCTTCTGCAGAGTTAGCAGCGATTGAGTCGAAACCAATGTATGACAGGAAAATCATTGAAACACCAGCATAAATTCCTTGCCAACCACCGAATGGTCCATTTGTGGTCTCGTGATACTTGGGAACAAATGGAACATAGTTAGCAGCATGCAAAGCAGTTAAGCCAACAACGATAAACAGTAAAACAGCGAAAACCTTCAATACAACCAAAACATTCTCAACTCGGGCTGCCCGAGAAACCCCGCGAGAAATCAATGCAGCTACTAAAGCAATCACAACAACTGAAACCAGGTCGACGATTCCGCCATCAGTCCCAAAAGCATTTGATAATGATGCCGGGAGCTTCAACCCCAGTGGAGCAATCAATGCCCGAAAGTTCGCTGATAATCCGGAACCAACAAAGGCTAATGCGATAAAGTATTCAGCAAGAAGTGCCCAACCGGCGATCCAACCAAAGAACTCACCAAAAACAACGTTAATCCACGAATATGCTGAACCAGCAAATGGCATTGCTGCAGACATTTCTGCATAAGCAAACGCAACTAGTCCTGCAACTACCGCGGCAAGTAAGAACGAAATTGCTACGGCAGGTCCGGTATGCATCGCTGCCACTTCACCAGGAAGAGTGAAAATAGAGGTGGAGACAATTGTACCGACCCCAAGTGCTAAAAAGTCCCGCACCTTTAGTGAACGAACTAGATGCCCGTCTTTATTGGCATATACTTGCGGGTCTTCTTTTCGGGTAATTGTTTTCCAAAAACTCATAACCATTCCTCCTTATCTATTAAATTTAGATTAGAATAATAAGAAAACATTAACTTATTCTAACAACCGATTGCACATTGGTCAATTGTTAATTAAATAAATATTTTATTTTTACTCGGTAATTCGTTTATGAAAGAATTCTAATTATTAAAATAAAAAGGCTTTTCAGAAATGGGGAATTCTGAAAAGCCTTTAATTAGAGATCAATCTAGCAGGTCTCATAGGGCATGTCTAAGCATCATTAATTTAATTAGAGTGGTTGATAACTACTTACGACTCAGGTTAATTTAGGGGGTAAGCGTTTTAGTTTAGATAGTGTGTACCTAAGTCATAGCAACAGCCAATATTATTGTTTTCGAAACCACAGTCATGGGGAGGCGACAATGATCTCATTTAAGGATAAAGCACAAGCTAATTAAATTAAATTCAGTTTAAACATGATAACTGAAAAATCATCATATATACAATGCGATCTAGTAGAACTACTAAATCATAAAATATTTTCAGTTATAAACCAAGCAATAACATTATTTATCGCTTGTTCATCTTTAGTTATACCTTCTTATGACAAAAAAATCAAGTAATAGCTCAATTAATGTTCAATCTTTTTTGGCTTTAAGACAGTAAAAGCATGTACTGCCACGCATGTTTTCGTCTCACTATCGGATGATAACTAATCGCCTATTAATTGTTTTAAAAAGCGTTATTTGTTTTATAATAAAAGAAAATATAAGGAGGATCTTTCATGCTCACAGATAGTGAAATTGTCAATGCCATTCATCAAATGCGCGCCATGTTTCCCGAAGCTGGAACAACGTTAAAGGCCGACACAACTTTTCATTTCTTGTTAGCAACAATTCTTAGTGCACAATCAACGGATAAATCAGTTAATATGGTTACTCCGCCACTTTTCGCCCGCTACCCAACACCTGAATCACTAGCAAGTGCCGAGCCCGAAGACATTGAACCATTTATTCAATCACTCGGCCTTTACCATAATAAAGCTAAATACCTTGTTAAAGCCGCTCAGGGAATTGTGACTAATTTTAATGGTGAAGTTCCCCACACAATGAAAGAATTAACTAGTTTAGCCGGTGTCGGCCGTAAAGTCGCTAACGTTGTCCTTGCAGAGTGCTTTAATATTCCTGCCTTCCCTGTCGATACACATGTTAGTCGGGTTGCACGACGTTTAGGAATGGTTAAACCGAACGCAACCGTTTTACAGATTGAAAAGCGCCTAAAAGAGGCAGTTCCCAAAGATGAATGGCTAGATGCTCACCACGCAATGATCTTTTTCGGCCGCTACCAATGTACCGCTAAAAATCCTAAATGTACTAAGTGTCCCCTTCTCCCCATCTGCAAATATGGTCGAGATAACGTCTTTTAAGATGACTAATACTAAATAAATTGAAACTTAAAAACCAAGAATTGTGATAATTTGTCATGACTCTGGACTTCATTGTAAAAAACAATAGCTACCCGGTTGGTGAATTAATCATCAATCGGGTAGCACTTCTTTAATTTTTCTCAAGTTTTCCCTCAAAAACTTTTTAGTAGCTTAATCGTTTTTGAAAATATTCATTTACTATTAGCAATCATTTAAGCTTAAGGTGATTTTAGAAATCGTTAATGGGAGATAACAATCGTGAAAATAAAGAAAATTGATTTGTTGTATAGTGCTCCGGTAGAAGATGGCTGGCGACCATCATTTTGCCGAATTTATACTGATACCGGTCTGTATGGGGATGGTGAAGTTGCTCTTTCCTATGGTGCTGTTAGTCATGCTGCATTTGCAGAAATGCATGATTTGGCACCGTTGCTAATTGGGATGAATCCGTTAGAACACGAAGTAATCTGGGAAAAACTATATCGGCAGAGTTTCTTTGGGTTAAACGCGGGGCCTGTCATCTTTGGCGCTATTTCGGCTTTTGATATTGCCTTGTGGGATATTAAGGGTAAATATTATCATGCTCCCTTACACGAATTATTAGGCGGTGAGCAGCAACGGCGAGTACGTGCTTATGCGAGTCAGTTACAAATGGGCTGGGGAGTTGGTCGCCATCATGCTGGCCAACCGGCAGACTATGCGGCTAATACCCGGATTGCGGTAGAAAAGGGATTTGATGCTGTTAAAATCAACTTTTTGACTTTCGATGAGGAAGGCCAGCCAGTTAACCATATCGACCAGGAGAATCTCTTAACTAGCGACTACCTAAATTTGGTTCACCGACGTCTACATGCAGTTCGTCAGGTACTTGGCCCCAATGGCGATTTAATATTGGAGAACCACGCACTGACTGGTAAACTGGCAGCCATTCGTTTCGGCAAACTGGCTAAACAGTATTCACCATTATATTATGAAGAACCAGTCAAACCAGATCCTCAACTCTTAGCCACTGTGCACCATGAAACTGGTCTCCCAATCGCTTCTGGAGAACGTTTATATTCTCGTTGGGATTTCAAACGGGTATTTGATCAGGGAGCCATTCAAGTTGCCCAACCGGATATTGGAACTGCTGGTGGGGTAACGGAGGTCAAGAAGATCTGTGATTTAGCAGCAATTTCTGATATTGGTGTCCAAATCCACATTACTGGTAGTAATTTGATGACGGCAGTTTCCTTAAACTTAGAAGCAACCTTACCTAATTTTGTTATTCACGAGTATAACGTTAATACAGCAATGCCAAAAATGTTAGCATTGACAAAGTATGATTATGAGCCAGAAAATGGTCAACTAACTGTACCAGATCGTCCTGGGATTGGCAACGAACTTTCTACAATGGCCTTCAAAAATAGTCATATAATTACTGTGAAATAAATTAAACCCTCAGTATCCATCATTTGAATACTGAGAGTTTGATCTGTCAAATACTATTTAGCTTCTGCGTGACGTTTCTTTAATGAGAAAATGTGTAAAGCAACAGAACATGCTAAGCAAAGAACAGTTGCGATAATTAAGAGAACTAATCCCGCATTCCAGCCGTAATGGTCGACTGCCACTCCAAGGAGACTTGTTCCAAGCGTTGAGCCAAGAACATAACTCATAAAGCCCCGAAGTCCAACAGTTGAACCCACAGCAAATGGTGGAACAACTTCCATCGTTTGAACAGAATCAAGGAATTGTGGAATGTAAACCAAGCATCCAGCAAGGGCAGCATAAACCGTAACCGCAGTCACTGACTTGCTATTCCAGTAACCAAAAATACAGAAGATAATTAGAACCAGGGCAATCATTGCTGGTGGCATCCGGTAACTCTTGAAAAGTTTATCAGAAATGATCCCTGCCAGTAACGTTGAGGGGATAGCAGCCCATTCAAAGAAGGCAAATGCAATCATCATTTGACCATGAGTGAAGCCCTTAGCCTGAATTAAGAAGATTGGCAACCAAGTTAAAATCCCAAACCGGATCATGTAAACGAAAGTGTCCATAAACGAAACTAGCCAGGCACCAGGGTTATTAAAGACATACTTGGTAAGAATTTGCCAAGAGCTTAAATCATAGTAATCAATGTTGCTTTGTTCTTGCTTTGTTTCTTCCAGCGGTGGCAGACCTTCTTCCTCAGGTCGACCCTTAACAAAGACCAGCACGATTAAAGCTACCGCAATGGCAACCAATGCTGGGAATACATAAATTGCAAACCGCCAGTGACTTGCACCAACAATTCCTAACATAAATCCAGCAAGTGGTGAAATTAATCCCCCACCAAGGTTATGCGAGGTGTTCCAAATTGATGTTACAAATCCCCGTTGTTTTTTATCAAACCAGGTTGAAAGAATAATAAATGATGGCCCAACTCCCATTCCTTGGAACAAGCCCAAAAGAATTAAAATAATAGCTAATGACCATAGACTAAAGCCAAAGAATGCTAGGCACATACTAAGCAAGGCACAAATAATTAATCCCGTTGCCATAAAGCGTTTTGGATTAGCTTTGTCTGACCAGGCACTCATAACTCCTTTCCCTAATCCATAAGCAATCAGCAAACAACTAGACAGCATCCCGATTTGACCCTTGGAAAGATCCAACGATGCCTTTAGTTGTGGCGTTGATAGTGTAAAGTTATTCCGCACAATGTAAAAAGCAGCATAACCAATAAAAACCCCAAACAAGGACATCCACTTATACCGTTTAAACAGGGACCGTGCCTTATCAGCTGGCACTTGGGCCTTCTGTCGTGGCTTCAAAAAACTGAACATATTGACAACTCCTCCAATATAATTTCTCCCCACACACAATATAGCGCTTACACTAACGATTATACACTATCTAAATACACAAAAAGCGGAAACGTGGTTAAGAATCAAATAATCTTATCCGCGTTTCCACTTTTGCATAATCCGCGATATTACTGCTTATTCGTGAGCAATACCAACTTTTTTAGCCATTTGTTGAACATTCTTTGCTTGTTTATGGCTATTCAGATACTTGATCAGATCCTGTTGAGAAACAGTTTCAACTGGATTGTAAATATCTCCTGTATGTGGTGCACTTGGTGTTCCAAACTCGTAAATATTTACACTACCATCCTGATTAATGGTGTATGCGGAGTAGACAACCTCATTATTGCTATCCTTACTGTTAAAGGCAACATAAACCGTACCATTTCCCTTAGCAGATAGGTAGTTAACAATATCTGGTTCTGTCGTTTCCTTAATCAGAATACCGTTGTTTGAATTATCAACGACATCCTTCCACTTTGAAACATTCTTTTGTGCAGCATAGTTAGCAACTGCAGCTGCGAATTCAGTTGGCTGCATATTGTTCTTTAGTTGCACACCGTTGCTCTTCTTTGTCACTTGCTTCTTTACGGCAGGCTTCTTCTCTGCAACCTTAGTACTACTCTTCTTCGTTGCCTTTGAAGATGAAGATTTAGCAGCTTGCTTCTTCTCACTCTTCTTTGATTGGGAAGACTTAGCAACATTCTTCTTACTTTCGGCTTTCTTAGAAGAAGTCTTGGCTGCTTGCTTTGATTCAGAAGAGGCTTTCTTTGCCTTTGCTGAACTAGATTTAGCAGCACTCTCGCTAGAACTGTTTGAAGCAGTACTGCTGCTATCCGCAGTCGACGATTCTGAAATGGTCTTAGTCGTCTGTTGGATGTTTTGACGAGCTTCGGTTTGCTCCTGCTGGTTATTAAAGATATAGCTTCCGCCAGCAATGATCGCCAATGTCGCAACGATTACCATCTCATTCTTATGACGAATCTTACTCTTGGCTTGCTTTTGCTGCCGTTGATCGTAAAACGAACTCATTTCACCGCGGCTAAAGTCATACCCACAAGAAGGACAGATCCGATCTTCTGTCGGCACGTTTTTCCCACACCAAGGACATTTCTTCATTCTTTATTCCCCCCCAATCATAAATCGTTTCACTAATCACATTATAACTCTGATTTACAAAAAATGAATTTTTTGTAAATTAAAGTTACTTTTCGTTCAATAATTCTTCTTTAGCCGTGTCTAATCTTGCCGCTTCATCAGGAGATAACACAGGATAAGCTAACGGTAATTTTTCAATTTCCTTAGTCAAAATATCTGACACAATTAAGCGCGAATACCACTTATCATCTGCTGGGACGACATACCATGGGTTCTTTTTGGTAGCCGTTGCGTTGATTGCTTTTTCGTATGCTTTTTGGTACTTATCCCAGTATTGCCGTTCTCGAATATCCGCAGAAGAAAATTTCCAGTGTTTCTTTGGGAGGTTAATCCGCCGAAGGAAGCGTTTCTTTTGCTCGTCCTTGGAAATGTGAAGGAAGAATTTAAAAATCACAAAGCCATTCCGTGATAAATATTTCTCGTAATCGCGAATGTCCTGGTACCGACCCTTAAAGAAGTGATCATTGACATCACTTAAAGAGTCAACCTCTGGTAAATTAGCGTTCAGGATAATTTCCGGATGAACACGAGAAACTAGAACATCTTCGTAGTATGAACGGTTAAAGACTCCGATTTCTCCCCGAGACGGCAACTCCTTGTTAATCCGCCACAAGTAATCATGGCGTAATTCTGCAGAAGTTGGCTGCTTAAAGTTAGCGACCTTAAAGCCAACCGGGTTAACACCAGAAAAAATGTGAGCAATCATACTGTCTTTCCCAGCTGCGTCCATTGCTTGAAAGACGACTAAGATCCCGTACTTATGCCGCGCATACATCATCTTTTGGGCGTGACGAATATGACGAAGATTTTCTTCAATCTGCTCTTTAATTTTATCGAGCTCGTCGGCGCTATCCTTAACTTTCGTTGGTGCCTTTTTAATATCAAAGTCATCACCCGTATACTTGTAATCCATTCTTCCAGCCTCCAGATTAAGTTACCTTTATTCTAGCACTGTTCCCCGGTAAATTAGTCTTGAACATTAAGTTTTCGCAGGCGCAGACCAATTATAAATGCTATCAGTAGGAAGGCAATAACGAACCAGTACGGATACTGGTAATTAACGTCTAACAGCGCCCCGGTAATTAATGGCCCAATGATGTTACCAATACTAGTTAACGACATATTGATCCCATTAAGCAGTCCTTGATTACTCTTACTCATCTTGGTTAAGAGAGTTGTGATGGCAGGACGAAGAAGATCAAAGGCTTCGAAGACAAATAAAGTTGCAACAATCAGCTGCCAGTGTGAATGGTCATAAATCACCAAAATTGTTCCAACAATACTCAATAGAAAGCTATACTCTACTAGGCGAACTTCACCCAACCACTGTACAAGCCGTTCAAAGAAAAATACCTGAAGGACGAGTGAGATGATCCCATTTAAGGTAAGGACAAGTGCGATTGCTCCCAGATCAAAGTTATGGACTTCGTTAACGTATAAACTATAAATACTCTCAAAGCCGGCCAAACCAAATGCGGCAACGAAGATCATTCCGAAGAGCACCGCTAAAGTTGGCGTCATAATCTGCTTTATTTGCTGCCAACTACTGCCGAGAAGTTCCCCTTCAGGATCCTTGGTTTCACTTTGGAACCGTTCGTCCTCATCTCGAGGAAGAAACCGCCAAGCAATCACTGTACTGATTAGACCAAGAACTCCCGCAACCCAAAACGGGAATTTATAGCTAACGTGTGCTAGCAGGCCGCCAAGTCCTGGTCCCAAAATTAGTCCGCCACTAAACGCTGCTGATAACCAGCCAATTACTTTAGCCCGGTCCCGTTCAGTTGTAATATCTGCCGCTAAAGCCATTGAAGTCGGGACAAACATTGCTGCTGAGAGGCCATCAACTGCTCGTGAAAGATCAAAGACCCACAGATGTTGAGCTAACGCAAAGACAAATTCCGCAATGGCAAAAATTAAGAGTCCCCACACCAGCATTGGTTTTCGCCCAATTTTATCTGAAAAACGGCCAATAATCGGTGATGCCACAAATTGAACAAATGCAAATAATGATGACATCACTCCCATGTCGAAAGCAGTAAAGTGATACTCATTTTTAATAAATGGCTCTACCGGAAATACCAAACTCATCCCTAAGCAGATTAAAAATTCGCAAAATAGGACCACTGCAATGATCCGCTTTACTTCTTTTGTCATTTTCCTGTTCCTTTCCATAAAAGAAAGCGGCACCCGTTTGATGGCACCACTTTGAACTTTATCTTTCCTTTATATTATCAAAAAACTGACAAGAAGTATAATTTCTTGTCAGTCAGATTGAATTAATATGTGGAGTTATTTGACCTATTTTACCAAGGGAAACAAGTCAAGAATGTCGCAAAGCTAAAGAATACCCCCGGAAAGTTAGCCCAGAATACTGGCCAGTCACGGTCCTTCTTAAAGTATGCATAGATACTCCAAAGAGTACAGTTCACTCCTGCAACAAATGGTTGAAGCGGTGCAGCGTAATTACCATGCAGGTTGTTATAAATCTGTGCAATGTAAGATACGTACATTAAGATAGCAATTATACTGGCAATTCGTCCGAGCCAGCTGATAAACTTTGATTCATTCATTCATTCTCGTTCCCCTTTTCATAAAATAAATTTTCTATACCTAATCAATAAAAGCTCAAATTTGGAAAGATTTGCTTATCCACTCCAAGCGGTGAAAAAGCCTTGGAAAAGATTTGAAATAAGATGTAGAAAATACGCCTACTTACTTAGATAACTTAGGCTTCTTCGCCGGCAACTTTTACGATAGCCTTTGAAATATTACCTAACTTACCACTTACAAAGTCTTCAACGTGAGCGAAGTCCAAAACATTTGAAATTAATGGAAGTGGATCAACATCTCCTGATTGAAGCAAAGCAATAGAATCTTCGAAAGTGTAAGGATTGATGAAGGTTCCTTGAATCGTTAATTGTTTTTGGTAAACCTTGTAAGTATTTACCTTAAACTCTGAGTCAGGGTTACCAACACCAAACATTAATACTTGACCACCACGACGAGCAGCTTCAACAGCTTGTTCTTGAGTCTTTGGTAGACCAACGGCTTCAACAACAATGTCATATGAGTCTTCCTTGACTTCTTCTGGGTGAGTCATGTTATTAATGGTCTTAAAGCCGAAATGCTTCCGGTTATTTTCAAGCTTTTCGTCAACGGTTCCGGCAAGAGTAACTTCACGAATTCCGCGAGCCTTTAAAATTTGAGCAATCAGTTGTCCTTCAAAACCATCACCAATGATCAATGCATTTTGATATGGGTGAGTAGTCAAAAGATCAACAGCATGCATTGCGCATGAGATTGGTTCAATTACAGCTGCAGCTTCAAGTGAAACGTTGTCAGGAACATGATATACAACTTCTTCAGGAGCGGTGAAGTATTCTTCAAAGCCGCCATCCCGAGTAACACCAACAGCATCCAAGTGTTCACAAAGTTCTGGGCGAGATGTCCGGCAGTAGTAGCACTTGTGGCAGTAAATGTTTGGATCAACGCTGACACGATCGCCAACCTTGAAATCTTCAACTTCACTCCCAACAGCTGCAACTACACCAGAATTTTCGTGTCCCAATACAATTGGTGGAACAGCATCTGCTGAACCAGGAAGACCATTGTATAATGCCTTATCAGTTCCACAGATACCAGCCCAGGCAGTGTGAACTAAAACTTCATTGGGCTTAACTTCTGGCTTCTTGTAATTGTCATCAATTTCTAACTTCTTCTTACCAGTCATTACTAAAGCTTTCATCAGATATTCCTCCTACACTAACAAAGTGCTTTAGGGTCGATCTGGACTAAAGGTTAATGCCTCTAGCGGGATTAATCCTTAACAACTTCACAAAATTCAATAGTTTCATCGTTTGGACCAACAATGTTGAAGAACTTGATTCCATGCTTCCAGAAGTCAAGGTGTTGTACTTCGTCTTCCTTAACGTCGAATCCTTCTTCTTTAGCGGCCTTAAATGCATTATCTGCATCTTCAACGTTCAATGAGATATGGTTAATTGCACCGGTCTTGTGAACAGCACCATCACTGTCCCAGATCTCTAACATTAAGTGGCCAACCTTCATAAATACCACTTGGTGTCCTTGATCATCAGTATCAAATTGGCCTTGCTTCTTGAAACCTAACTTTTCCCAGAAGGCAATTGTCTTCTTCAAATCATCAGTTGGAATTCCAACGTGTGCCAAGTCGTCATAATAACCTGCTAAACTCTTGTTAAATGACATAAGTCTCACCTCCTTTAAATGGACTTTAATATCTAATTTATTAAGACTAGAGCGTGCTTCGCCAGGAACTTGCTAGAGATAAAGTTCTACTGCGACAGAGCCAAAACGTGCTCGCCGTGACCGCAACTTCCGCCTAGCTATCCCGTCCTTGATTGTAACCAATCATCGTCCGGGATTTTCTAGTGCTCAGTTGCTAGTTCGTCATGGCTCGCACTCTAATTTGTTGCCGCCTTCAATGCTAAGGCAAAGTCGCCGATGGTTGCGGAGCCGTTGTGTTGGGCTAATGGCATGGTGATGTATTCATTAAGATCGCCGACCTCAACATAATCGTTAAGCAGCTTCTTAAATTCACGACGAATCTTCTTTAAGAATTCTTCGCTAACAACACCACCACCAAAGACAATTTGTCCTGGACGGAACATAAGGGTTGCATCGACAGCAGCTTGGGCAACATAGTAAGCCATAATGTCCCAAACATGATCAGTTAATGGAACATCTTTTCCCTTCTTGCCTAACCGTGCTTCAAAGGTTGGCCCACTAACTAGTCCTTCAAGACAATCACCGTGGAATGGGCAAATTCCCTTAAAGTCAAGGTCATCAGGGTGACGCTTCAACCGAATATGTCCCATTTCAGGGTGACCTAATTCACCGACAAACTTACCGTCAATTACAGCACCGGCACCAACACCAGTCCCAATGGTGTAATAAACCAGTGAATTGATCCGCTTGTTAAATAACGTTGAAAGAACATATTCACCGTATGCGGAACCATTAACGTCTGTCGTCCAAGCAATTGGAACGTTAAAGTGCTTCTTGAATGGGCCCACAAAATCAGTGTCTTGCCAACCCGGCTTTGGCGTATTGGTAATGTAACCATACTTAGGTGAACTCTTACGAATTTCAATTGGTCCAAATGATGCAATCGCAATCGCACTCAAATCATCCTTGTATTGGTCAAACCATTCAATACACTTTTGAATGGTTTCTTCAGGAGTCGTTGTTGGGATGTGGATTGAATCTTGAATTTGGTAGTTAATATTACCAACGGCACAAACGAACTTTGTCCCTCCTGCTTCAATACTTCCTAGTAGCATAGCAATTCCTCCTTACTTGTTTTCGCCCATTTCAGCCCGCAGCTTCTTGCCGATCTCTTCGTAACCTGGCTTGCCTAACAGGCCAAACATGTTAACCTTGTAAGCTTCAACGCCTGGTTGGTTGAATGGGTTGATCCCATTGAGGTAACCGGAGATTCCCATAGCCACTTCAAAGAAGTAGATCAGGTAGCCAAGGGTGTATTCGTCTTCCTTTGGAATGTGAACGGTCATTACCGGTACTCCACCAGCCGTATGAGCAGCGACAACGGCTTCATAAGCCTTGGTGTTAGCGAAGTCCATCGTCTTGCCTTCCAAGTAGCCTAAGCCATCCAGGTTATCCGGTTCGCTGGGGATTTCCATATCGTGATTTGGCTGGTCTAACTTAACAACGGTTTCCATCAAGAAGCGCCGACCTTCTTGGATGTATTGACCAAGGGAGTGCAGGTCAGTCGTGAAGTTAGCACTAGATGGATAAATGCCCTTGTGATCTTTCCCTTCAGATTCACCAGCTAATTGCTTCCACCATTCAGCAAACATCGTCATGTTTGGTTCGTAGTTTTCAAGCAATTCAGTTTCATAGCCCTTCCGGTACAAGATGTTCCGGTAAGCAGCGTATTGGTAAGCTTCGTTATTTTCTAACTTTGGATCCGTGTAGTCCTTTTCCGCTTGAGCGGCACCAGCCATTAACTGGTCAATGTCGCCGCCAGAAACAGCGATTGGTAAGAGGCCAACTGGGGAAAGAACGGAGTAACGACCACCGATACCGTCTTGAATGACAAAGCTTTCGTAGCCGTGGGCGTCAGCTTCAGTCTTCAAAGCACCCTTAGCCTTATCAGTGGTAGCGTAGATCCGCTTGTTAGCTTCATCCTCGCCATACTTCTTAATCAAGAGGTTCTTGAAGATCCGGAAAGCAATTGATGGTTCCGTTGTGGTCCCGGACTTGGAAACCACGTTAACGGAGAAGTCCTTGTCGCCAATTAATTCAATCAAGTCATGAACATAAGTTGAGCTTAAGGAATTTCCGGCAAAGAGTACTAATGGGTACTTCCGGTCTGCAGCCTTTTGAGCTTGGTAGAAGGTGTTGTGCAAGAAGTCAACTGCCATCCGGGCACCAAGGTAAGAACCACCAATCCCGATGACCACTAAGATGTCTGAATCTGATTGGATCTTCTTGGCAGCGGCCTTAATCCGCGCAAACTCTTCCTTGTCGTAATCAGTTGGCAAGTGGAGCCAGTCACGGAAGTCTGCCCCGGCACCAGTACCGTTGCGTAATTCATCATCCGCTGCATTCACCATTGCTTGCATTTCGCCTAACTCGTTATCGTTAACGAATTTCTTTAAGCCTGTTTGATCAAATGAAATATGAGCCATGATTCCAGTCCCCTTTTTTATTAATTAGCTTACTTCATTCATTTGGAAGTGCTTAACTATTCAACGACTATTATGTTAGCGCTTTCTATTTTATATGTCAATCGGTTGACAGAAATTTTTTGAATTTTATTTTCAGGTTAAATTATCAGCCCAATTTAAAATAAGAAACCGTGATCCAACAACAATTAAAAGTCATTCGACCACGGTATTTTTATTTAAATCTGTTACTTGGTGTATACGTGAACAGTTGCAGGTTGCTTCTTTTCAACAGTATTATCCATCCGCTTAAGTTCGTATAGGTGCTTCCCCATAAAGAGTAAGCCAGCAATAATCAGCATCATTACTCCATAAATCCGAAATGGTGCTGCTAAGCCTAATCCGTTTAGCGGTTGACTTAATAGGTGGTTAAACCAAGCATCGGCTGTTGGTGAGAAGAAAGCCCCAAAGTTAAACCCAATTAGTACAAATGATGTAACCTTGGTTTGAAGCTTCATTGGCGCCATAAATGGCAGGATATTGAAGATCAACGGTGTAAGGACTTGCATTGGGAAGCCAACCAAAAGGATCCCGGCAGCGATAATTGGAAAACTATTTCCACCGAAGCCAAACAGGAAGTTAGCAATCGCCAAAAGAATTAAGCCAATGTAAATCGTTCCTACATAGCCGAAATGCTTCTGCAAAACTCCATAACAAGCACCACCAAGAGTTGCGCCAATCAGCATTAATGAAAGATAGGTCCCGGTACCCGTGAAAGTTTTACCGTTAATTGCAACGGCTAATCCAGGAAAACGGTCTTCCATTCCGATAAAGTCCATCTTGATTAATAGAACAAATGCCAGAATTGCGATTACTAACGGACTAATCTTAGTTACTGGTTCATTAGTAATTGGTGAAATGGTTTCTGTTGCTTGTTGGTTATCACTAGTCGTCGTGTTGCTGTGAGCATCATTTGGTACCCGCCATGCAAAGAATGCCATTACCGCAAAAGCCAATCCGTAAACCAAGAATGCTGCGTGCCAACCAGCATAAATCAGCAGCAAACTTGAAATCGTTAACGTACAGGCATTCCCAATTTGTTCAAATGCTGACCGCCAGCCCTGCATACTTGTTCGTTCGTGGCCTTGATACCAAACAGAAATCAACGAAATTGCTTGAGAATTATAAAGACCATATCCAGCACCAAGGAAGAGCCGTGAAATCAAAATCACCATGTAGTTGCTAACAAATGATGGAATCAATCCAGCAATCCCAACGATCGTAATCCCGGCCATAATAATATGCTTATCAGAAATATTAAACCAATCCTGAAGCAATGGTGAGAGAACAACGAAGAACATTACCGCAAAGGATGGCGCTGTGACTAAGTACTCAACTTGCGGCTGACTAACATTCAGCGCTGACTTAATCTGTGGCAAGGCACTTTGAATTGCGTAGGCGCTCGTAACCATAAATGATGCGGACAAGAACGCAAGTTTAGTTGCCAGTGACTGACTTTGTTTCATAGTAAAAACAACCTCCAAACTTGCTAATACAAAGTAACGAATTTTTATTTCATCTAATTTCTTTCAACATCTTTATGGTAACCGGTAAACATAGGTTAGTAAAGCGCTTACATTTAGTGATCGATTTCACTCTTTTCCGCTTGAAACCAGTAGTTAACGGTATCTTCAGCCCAAAACATGGTAAGCGCTTACATTAGACCGTTTACTAATTTACTAATTTTTTTACTTGTTAACTGCTTATATGCAACCGGTTAACAGAATCTTTTAAAAAAAGCCCAATTATTAATAGAAAATAACGAAATTAATGGTAAAATAGCTATTTCTTTGCCGACTTGATCAGTAATTAACAGGTGGTTTTATAACACTAGAAATTAAGGGTAGGGGAAAACTTTCCCTTACCCTCTTCTATACTATACTTAATAAATTTCGAACTAATAGTGTCCAATCGCGGGAATTAACTGAGGGACTCAAGCCTAACTACGAACGACTCTGATGATTTCATCATCATTCATCGTTCTAGGTTAGTCAACCGTCCCTCCGAGAAAGTTAATTCCCAGCTTAAATTATGCCGTTGTACTATTAATCATCTTTACCGGAAGAGTAACTGACTTAACGTCTGTCTTTCCATCAATCAATTGAAGGAGTAATTCAACCGCTTTAGTTGCCATTTCAGGAATTGGCTGCTGGATTGTAGTCAATTCTGGCGATAGGGTTCGGGTAATATTGGCTCCATCATAACCAACAACCTTGAGATCATCTGGGACGTGGCGATTAAATTCTTTCCCCACCCGAATAATTAAACTTGCGTTAGTATCATTATCGGCAAAAATTCCATCAACTTCTGGATGTTCCCGGAACATTTTACGGAAAACCCGTTCCTTCTCTTCATCAGATACATCAAACGAAACACTGTAGGTAATTGGCTTTCGGTGATGCCTATTCATCAGATCCTCATAAGCTTGCTGACGCAACTCATTAGGCGATACTAAATTGATCGGGTAGTTGGTATGAATGATGTGTTTACAACCATCATTCAGTAAGCGTTGAACCGCAAGGAGCCCTCCCTGGTAGTTATCAGAAGAAACAACTGGAATCTGTTTCCCAACGAATCGTTCAATCGAGACAATTGGTCTGGTCGTCTTCTGGTATTCAGAAATTCCCTGGTTATGGGAACCCACAATTAAGCCATCAACCTGATGATTCAATAATAGTTTCAAATAATCCTGTTCCTTGGCAGGGTTATTCTGACTATTCCCCATCAAAACCCGATAGCCTAATTGATCAAACCGCTTTTCCAATTCTGCTTCAAGCTCAGCAAAAAACGGGTTGTCCACTGTAGGAAAAACTAAGGCAACCAGGTTGGTCTTTTGTTTAAATAACTGTCGAGCAATTACATTTGGCCGATAATTTAGCTTATCCATTGCATCGTGGACCTTTTTAATCGTCTTGTCGCTTAAGTATCCGCGATTATTCAAGACCCGCGAAACGGTTGTTTTTGAAACGCCTGCTAATTCTGCCACGTCATCTAACTTGATTGTCTTTTTTTCTACCATAATTACTCCTCTTACTTGTCACTAGATATTATAGCATAAGAGAAAACGAGAAATGGATCTTCTCAAGGGTTGAACAGGCTTTACTACTAAGTAATAAAAACACCGAGCCTTCAAATTACGAGAAGACTCGGTACTTATTCAAGACTAATGTTAACTAGTTTTGAGCTTTTTCACCATTATTTTCTTTAGCATGGTCAGCTGCATTAACTTTAGCTTCCATCCGAAGAATATGACGTTCCTTGAAGACAAGGTAAACGAGAAGCAGGAAGGCAGCTCCGGCAGCAACATAAATCGTAACTGATGATGCGCCCCAACCAAAATGGTTAACTAATTGACCAATTAAAGCTGTGGCGGCCGTTTCACCGAAGACATACTGGAAGAAGCCCATGAATCCGGTCGATAACCCAACCGCGTAATTTGGCACAGCTTCATTAACCATTAAACCAACTAGTGAAAGTGGTGCATAAATCAAGCTCCCCATAATAAAGAGGACCGCAACGATAACTGCATGACTCGTACTAGTAAAGTAAGTGATCAAGCAAATGATTAAGCAGATTACACAAATCAAACAAACTAATGACCGCCGACCCTTCAGAAGATCAGAAATACCACCAAGGATAATAACTCCTGGAACAGCTGACAATTCAAAAATTCCGACTAGCCACTTAGCCCAATCAACACTGAAGCCCTTTGTTGGTAAGTAACTTGGAATCCAACTCATGATCCCATAACGTACAATGTAGATTGACATGGAAGTTAACGTAACCGCCCAAACAACCTTATTGCACAGAATATCTTGGTAAAGGATTTGCCAGAAAGTCTTGTTAGACAGTTCTTGAGCAGTTGAATTACCATTTTCATCCAGTTCAACGTGACCAGAATAAACGGCCATGTTCGGCAAACCAGCTACTTCCGGACGCTCCGAATTAATCAATAACATAATAGTAGCAATAATTGCAGAAACTACAGAAGCGGTTAAGAAGACAGCTGGTAATGAACCAGAGAACAGGAACGTTGCTATTTGAATACAAGCAACACAGGCAAAGGCTCCGGCATTGTGTGCTGAGGCCCAGACAGCGAAGACAACTCCCCGGTGCTTTTTAGCAAACCATAACGAAATTTCCCGCTGACAAGCAGGTGCTCCCATGGCTTGGGTAATGGAAATGAGGAGCATTAAGAATAGGATCAGGTAAAAGTTCTTAGTAAATGCCAAGAAAGCATTGAAAATACAAGAAAGATAAAGGCCAAATGCGAGGAAGACCCGCGTATTTGATTTATCAGATAAGCCACCCATAAATAGCTTAGCAACACCATAACCAATCCCAAATGTTGAAAGAATCAGCCCAATTTGACCAATATTAAAGCCGTATTCCTTCATTACCGGCTTCTGTTCAGTTGTAAAAATCAACCGAATAATGTAGTAAGCCAGGTAAGTAAAACAGGTTGCTAAAATAACCCCCGTCTGCTTGCGCCGATAAACACTAGGAATTTTATCTTTTGGCACAAGGTTGGTTGCATCCGGAGACGGTTTCAAAAACTTAAACAAATGAAACACTCCCTTATAAAAAGTAAAATAGGTAAACAACTAAGTGAAATTTAATCACTGTTAACATTGTAAGCGTTTTCTGCGCAAATTTAAACAAAAAATTTAAGATTTTACTCTTATTTATGTTTTTGCTGGTAAATTTCTTCTTAATTGTAATTCTAAGTTTTCCTTGCAATTTAATTTTCCACCTTATACACTTAGTTACATAACTAATTAACCTAAAATTGGGAGGAATTCTTAAATGACTGCGAAACGAACCAGCCAAAAGCAATCACGATGGCGAAAATTATTAGCAACCAAGCGACGACGGCTGATAATGATTATTAGTATTCTCGTAATCCTGATTCTAATCATTATCGGAATTCAACACTCAAACACTAAAAAGGATAAGTCGCAATCTACATTTTCAACAATGAGGGTTACTTCTCAACCCAGTTTTAACCTTACCGGGAAAATCGAACCGGTAGAAACCCAAATGCTAACCGTACCTTCTGGGAAACTTCAAAGTCTTAACGTTAAAAATGGTGATCACGTAGTTCAAGGACAAGCAATCCTAACGATGCATAATGATGATTTGCAGAGTCAAGTTGCTAATTTGCAAAACCAACTAGATCAGTCGCAAAGTGCTTCTTCAGATGACCAAACCACTGGTAGTTCAATGCAGCAACAATTAAAAAATATTTCAGAAAAAGTTAACCAGACTCTTGTGGCGCCGTATTCCGGGTATGTGTCCATTGATCAATCTAAGGAAGATGCCCCGGTAGTAACCCTCTATTCAGACAACCTCCAATTTGTCGGTCAAGTTTCTGAATATGACTATGATAAATTACATCAAAGCACTGATTTAAAGGTTAAGGCACTAGCAACAAACCACGTAGCTAATACTCAAGTTAATTACCTAGCCACAATCCCAACAAAGGGTACCGGCAACAATACTCGCTATAAGGTGACCGCAAGCGTTAACGCAAATCAGTTCATGGCCGGCCAAACCGCTAAGGCATCAATTAAACAGGATGGCATTTTAATCCCTAAAAAGGCTGTCCGTAACGGAAAAGTATTTGTCGTTGATACCGATGGAAAAGCTCGTAAAGCCAAGATTAGCGGTCACGCTGTTAACAGCTCCTACGTTGTTACGGATGGGATTGATGAAGGCGATAAAATCGTAATTAACCCTAATAGCAAGTTGAAGAATAATACAAAGGTTGATTAAAATGATCACTCTAAAGAATATTAATAAGTATTATCATCAAGGCAGCCAACGGTTCCATGTTTTGCATGATATTAATATTGAAATCGACCAAGGCGAATTAGTCGCCATTATTGGTGAATCCGGGTCGGGCAAATCAACGCTCATTAACATTATCGGGTTCTTAGATGATGATTTTGAGGGAACCTACTTTTACCAGGATCACCCTATTCACGATTACACCCGGAAGCAATTCTCCAGTTTACGGAACCAGAATGTTGGCTTTGTTTTTCAGAATTTTAAGCTATTACGAGAGTCAACGGTTGCGGATAATGTCGCATTACCGTTGCTATATGCGGGAAAATCCCGAAAAGAAATTAATGGCCGAGTTTCTGAAACGCTTAAACAAGTAGGCCTAGCAGGCTATGAAGAACAATTACCGAAAAACATGTCTGGTGGTCAGCAACAACGGGTCTCGATCGCCCGGGCAATTTCAACGCATCCCCAATTCTTGATTGCCGACGAGCCGACTGGTGCCCTCGATAGTGAAACAAGTCAAGAAATTATGAACTTATTTAAATCCCTTAATCAGCAAGAAGGCACGACCATCATTATGGTTACTCACGATCCTCACGTTGCTGAACAGTGTGAGCGGGTAATTAAAATCATTGATGGCCGGGTAATCAGTGATAGTAAGGAGGAAAACCAGCGTGCAGGTAATTGAATTATTTAAAACAGCGATCCAATCGTTAAGGGCAAATAAGAAGCGGAGTTTTCTGACGATTATCGGAATTATGATTGGAATCGCTGCTGTGATCGCAATCCTGGGAATTGGGGATGGGATTACCCAGACAATGTACGACAAATTCGGCAATAATGCTAAGCAAGGACAGCAAACAACCGAAATTGCCTTTAATCCCGACAACATTACTTCCAACACCTATGGCTTTACCCAAAATGAAGTAGATAACATTAAAACTCAATTTGGTGGCGAGATTAACAATATCAAAATTGAGCGTGAAAACGATAATTTCTCAGCACAAGCGCAGATTGGTGATACCACTAAAAATACTAGCGTCAGTCTTTTGAAGAAGCCGAGTCACCAAATTCGCTTGATTGCCGGAAAAAATTTCACCAAAAATAATTTAGCGGTAGGCCAAGCAAGTGCTTTAATGAGCGATAAGATTGCCAAAAAACAATACGGTACAGCCCAAAATGCTTTGGGAACAACGGTAACAGTTAATGATGTCACCTATAACATAATCGGAATATATAAAGCGCAGGGGCAATATACAAGTGATGGTAATCAAAACCCATATGGTGCTGATCTCTTAGTCCCAGATTCGCTATATTATCATGGTGAAGGAGCTACTCGGGGAAATACTCTAAAACTGACTTTTAGCCAAGGAGTCAATGCTAGCAGCATCTCACGCAAAGTTGCTAAGTATTTAAAGAAAAACGGTCCAGCGAGAAATCAAGGGACCTATGAATACATTGATATGGAAAAGGCCTTGAAGCAATTCTCCTCACAAATGAGGATTATTACTACCTTCATTAGCTTTATCGCTGCTATCTCACTGTTTATCGCCGGAATCGGGGTAATGAACATGATGTACATTTCGGTTTCGGAACGAACCCAAGAAATTGGGATTCGTTTGGCAGTTGGCGCAACACCGTTTAACATTATGATGCAATTCTTAGTTGAAGCGGTAATTTTAACGGTGACGGGAGGATTACTTGGTTTCCTTGGCGGAGCAGGATTAGCACATTTATTGGCACCATTGTTATCAAATGCAATTGGTGGTCAGGGGATCCATATTCATGCCCACATCTCGATGAATGCTTTCTTCCTCGCATTCGGAACATCAGCAGCGGTTGGATTAATTTTTGGAATTCTTCCCGCCCGACAAGCCGCTAATAAAAACCTCATTGACATCCTAAGATAATAATAAAATTGGACCTCAACATTCACTATGTGGTTCCAGTAGTTAAACTGGGACACACCAAAGTTGAATGTACAGGTCCATTTTTGACTATTTAGTTTTTGTTTTATGCTTACCAGTAAGAAAGAAAATTCTCTGATAGTAATTTGATGGAATCGATTGGAGTAAAGTAGTTAACAAGATTAATAACGAACCAACAATTGCGGCCCCCGTTAATCTTGTTCCGAGTAATGTTACTGCTAAAAATGTCGCAACAAGTGGCTCAAAAGCACTAAGAATTCCCGTAACGGCCGGACTAATATAACGCATACTCTGTAAGAACATAGTGTAGGAAAACATTGTTCCAAAAACAACAATATAGGCAACCAAGAGCCACCCCATCAGGCTCAATGATGGCAAACGATGAATGATAATTTCTGGTAGCATCCCGATCCCGCTCAAAAGCATTGCTAGTCCGCAAACCGCTAACGCATCGAACTTTGCAAGTAATGGTCGTGGTAATAAGGTGTATAGTGCAGCGGCCACGGCACACCAAAGCCCCCAGAAAATTGCGGCTGGCGTTAACGCTAACGTTCCAAGATGACCCCCAGTAACTAACAAGAAAGTTCCAATTAACGCAATAATAATTGAGATGCAATCAATTCGTCGTGGCCACTGTCGCTGAGCAATAGCTAACCAAATAATGATAATTACTGGTTGAAGGTATTGAATTACAGTTGCTGTCGGCGCATTACTATATTTCACTGCCAAAAAATACGTCAGTTGTGAGTTAAGCATCCCCAAGAGAGCAAAACCAATTAACGAAACTAAATGGCGGCGATTGCTGACTATTCGGCGGACTTGTTGGGGCGTCTTAAGTAAACTAACTGTTGTTAAGACAATTCCCGCCAAGAGCAACCGCACTGCCACCAACCATGAAGTGGTAATGCCCGTTTGTTCAAATAAGTATTGTGCTGCAGCTCCCGATCCACCCCATAACGAAGCGCCGCCAGCTGCAAGGAGAATTCCTTTCATTTGTTTTGTCATTTTTCTCACCCGCCCATTCAGTTACCAATAATTAAATTTAACATTTATTCTTTTTGGGCGATAGCTTTTCCAATCTTAAATTAAAAAAATTAAGCTGATCACGCTAAATTAGAGGGTCGTCATGTAAGCGCTAACAAATACTAAGAATTTGTTAATAAATTCCACTGATTTTTAAGAAATTTGCTTAGCAAAAGCTTATCTAATTATTATCATCACGGGCTTCAAAACATGTTAATATACTTTGTGGAGGGGTTGTTGAATCCCGTTAGAAGAAAAAACAATTATGTTAAAAGGAGTTGTTCAATATGATGTCTATTATGAGTAATGTTATCGCTGCTGTAAGTTTTGTAGGGCTGATTATTGCGACAAGCGCCCACATAATGAATAACCGAGCATAAAGCAATTATTCATAACGTTTCATTATTAAGAAAATGAGGCAAAGAATCACGAGTTGGTTCATTGCCTCATTTTTTGTTATTAACTTTAAATTACTAGCACTATGCCACACGCCAAGCCACAGAAGAATCCGGCAATAACATCTCGGGGATAATGAATTCCGCCAATCACGCGGACCATGGCTAAGATCACCGCAAGAGCTAATAAGATTAACCCTAACACTCGTGAAACACTCATCACACTCATTGCGATTACGGTTGCTGAAAACACGTGCCGACTAGGTAAAGAATCTCCACTGCCTTTTCGCGGGATCAGTGGTTTAATCGGCCATTCCTCATATGGCCGCGGGTAATTAAGATGATGCCGAATTAACGATAGAAGAACGAAACCAACTCCCGGAATGAACACTAACGGAAGAAGCTCATTAATACCACCTGCAAAAAGGGCAACCCAAAGCAATAATAAAATATACGAAACGTACATTCCTACCACAATTGCCCCATTTAACCAGCGAAGACTGCGAATTAGCCAGGGATGCTGAACAAATGGCTTAGTAATTCGTCGATAAAAGGTTTGGTAGTTTTTCATGAGTCTTTTATGGCAAAGTGTTTCCTGCGGCAAGGTATAAGTCATACCACTCTTGGTTAGTCAGCGTAATATCGCTTCCTGCTGCACTATCTTGAATATGTTGCGGATTCATTGTCCCAATTAGGACCTGCATATTGGCTGGGTGCTTCAAAATCCAAGCTACCGCAATGGCATTCTTGCTAACGCCATACTTATCAGCTAACTTAGCTAATTCAGCATTTAATTTTGGAAATTGCTCATTGTTAATAAATGTTCCCGCAAAAGTCCCATACTGAAATGGCGACCATGTCTGGATAGTCATTTTATTCAATCGTAGGTAATCAAGAAGACCACCGTCATGGTTAACCGACCCATCATCCGTCATATTTGTGTGTAGGCCAAAGTCAATCATCCCCGTGTGCTTCAAGCCGAATTGAAGCTGATCGATCAATAATCGTTGGTCCGCTGCTGATTGTAATAGGGCTATTTGTTGAGGATTAAAATTGGAGACGCCAAAATGACGAACCTTCCCTGCAGCCTGAAGCTCGTCAAACGCCTCAGCAACCTCGCTAGGGTCCATTAGCGTGTCAGGACGGTGAATTAGTAGGGAATCTAAGTAATCCACCTTCATCCGACTGAGAATGCCGTCTACAGCCTTAAGGATATGAGATTTGGATGAATCATATCGGATAATTTGATTATCTGCATTGGCAAACAGTCCCACTTTAGACTGAATAAAGAAGTCTGCTCGAGTTAAGCCACTCTGGGCCAAAGCCTCACCAAAATGGATTTCTGACGAACCTCTTCCTAATTCTGGATCATTACCATAGATATCTGCCGAATCAATAAAGTTAATTCCAGCTTCATGAGCGGCTTGTAAAGCATCAACTACTTTAGAAACCGCCAAATTTCCCATCCGCATCGTTCCTAATGCAATATTCGATACCTGCCAATTTGTGTTCCCGATTTTTACTGTTTTCATCTTAATCACCTTTTTATTCGTAACTTCTTATATTTTAATCCAAACGGCTTTGATTGACTAGCATTGGCATTCTCATGATGAAATCGCTTTTAAATATGTGATTGTTTAACATTTTAGTTAGGATTGTCTAATAATAATTTGCTTATTAAAGCAATTATGATAAACTTAAAAACAGGTAGCGATAACTACCTATCTTACTTACTTTGAGAGATCGAGAATTATCTCGGTCTCTTTGTCGTTTTAAACTACAAAATCATCATTCAAATAATGTTTTTGCCATCGTGGTAGGTAGCGGATGTTCTAAAACAAGGTTCATCCCCACCGCCGCTTTTTTCTTTTCACCAAGCATTTCTTCCCTCACTGAAGCCGGATCAATCTTAGCGGTTCCTAAGTAGTAAAATTGCTTTCCTACGGCATCGCTCCGCTTAACAAAAAGATGCAGTTTCTCCCGTTGGTGACCCTCATCAACTCCTGCAAGCAAACGCTGTACCTCAGCAGAGGATAGATGACGCGGTGACCGAGTATACCAGCGTAATGATTGACCATCCTGAAGCTGGTTATCATATATTGCATTCCGTTGCTTTGGCGATTTCTTGTGATACGTGATGAAAATCGGGCACTCGCTTTCAGCAACTCGATAGCCATACATCGGAGCACTAACGTCTAATGGCCAGTTTAATAGTCGACAAACGTCCTTCCGATCATATTGCTGGTAAAGGGTGAATTGCTGACGTTGATCATATTTTTTGCTTAATGCTAACCCAGTTTCAAGCACATCAACAAAGAGTCGCTGAAAAGCTGAATTCTGTTTTAGCGAATCCTTAATTTGGGAATTCAACTGGTATATACCCTGGTTAACCGCAATGATTGACTGATCACCATACTGTTGCTTCTTCGTTTGCTTTCCGGCTTTTACATCAAAGAACCGTAAACTAAGAACATCTGTTAGGGAACGCAAAACTGCCGCATTAACATAGCAGTTGTTTTGCTCTAAAGCACTAATCAACTGCTCCTTAGTGACGTCTTGATCCTTCAATAGTGAAAGAAGAATTAATTCGTGTGCTCGTTTCCCGCTTAAAAGTTCCTTCGTAATAAATGTCAAGACTTGGTTTTCGTACCGATTTAGTTTTACCTTTTCACCCATTTTAACCAAAAAGCTCCCGTAATTATCAAGAAGCTTATTTCGGGCAAAAACAACGGGGGACACTGAACCGGATTGAAGAAAGTCTATTAATAGCGGTGCTCGCCCTAATCGCTGTTCCAACTCATGGTATGCTCGACGAAGTTCCGCCATTGAATCAAGCTTCGTCTTCTCCAACGAGGTTAGAATGCGCTCGCTGGCAACCCGTGAAAAGTTAATCGTGGAAACACCAATGTTTTGTGGAAGTTGGACTTCACGCCGTGCTTGATCCTGATCCCGGCTCGAATCATCGTTTAGCGCTAACGGAATCATGTAATTGTGCTTATAATTACCGATAAAATCAATCACAGTGACAAAGTCTTTCCCCGGGTATTTCCGTAATCCACGTCCTAGTTGTTGGAGGAAAACAATCCGTGATTCAGTATTTCGCAGCATCACAATTTGGTTTAATGACGGAATATCAACTCCCTCGTTAAATAGGTCAACGGTAATCAGGTATTCAAGTTCACCATTTTCCAGTCGCTTTACAGCTTCTTGACGTTGATAATTGCTATCTTGGTTTGTCAATGCAATTGCCGGATGCCCTAAAGCAGTGAATTGTTTCGCTAATTCACGTGCTTCTGCTTGCCGACTGCAAAAGACCAGTCCTCGCGGTTGCCGCCCACAATAGCCATAGTATTCTAACTGTCTTAAAACATACTTTACCCGTTCACTAGCTACTAACCGTTTTAGATTAGTTGTCTCATCAATCACTTCACCATTAGCTTCATAATCCTGAACCCCCACATAGTGAAATGGAACTAGCATGTCGTTGTTCAAAGCATCTCGCAGGCGAATCTCGTAAGCAATATGGTAGTCAAAGATCCCATAAACATCCTGGTTATCCATCCGGTCTGGAGTTGCCGTCATCCCCAACCAGAACTTTGGCTTAAAATGATCCATTAACCGTTGATAACTAGGAGCAGCTGCCCGGTGTGCTTCATCCACTAAAATAAAGTCAAACATTTGAGGAGAGAGTCCCTCAAGAACCTTTTTCTGACTTAATGTTTGGACCGTTGCAAAAAGGTACCGTGGTGAAAAGTCATGGTGTTGACTGCTTATGAGGCCGAAGTCTTCCTGCGAACCACCGATAACCCGCTGAAAACTCTGCATTGCTTTTCGTGCAACCTGTTCCCGGTGAACAACATAGAGAAATTTTTGTGGCCGGTTCTCCTTGACAGCAAATACTCCTAAGTAGGTTTTGCCGGTCCCCGTTGCCGAAACTACTAATCCCCGGTGTGCACCCCGATCGATTAGGCCCTGAAGTTCTATGAGAGCTGCCCGTTGCATTTGATTTGGGATAATTTTCCGATTACTTTGGTTTGAACCATTACTCGTTTTTGGTGACTGCCAACTTTTAGCATAATTTGCAATCCACTCTTCGGTTAACGGGTGACTTTCATTTTGAAGGTGACTTATCCCAGTGGCAACTTGTGAAAATAAGGTTGAATTTTGGCTTGAAGTTACCTTCAGCATCGTTTCATGGTTTTGGAGCAAGGCTGCTCGGGTAAAATTTGCACTTCCGATTAACGCTGTCGAATATCCATCATGAGTGAAAAAGTACCCCTTGGTGTGAAAGCCGGGAATCGTAGTAAGCATGACCTTTAAATTAGGAATCTTAAGCAATTCCGCAAACATCTGTGGAGAATTGAAGCCAAGGTAATCACTGGTAATGAGTGTTCCTTGAATCCCCTGACGAGCCAGATCAGCCAAGATAACTTTAAGTGGTGTCAATATATCACTGGTGATAAACGCCACCGCCCAAGTAAATGACTTACAATTCATTAACTCATAACGAAGCGTTTCCCAAATTGTGCCATCCTCATTTCCGATCAATTTTGGTGTAAATTGCTGGTGGGCTTGATAATTTCGATCGTATAACCCATTTAAAATTGCATTTTTTATCGTTGCTTTCTCTGTCATCGTATCCCTCAATTTTCATTTATCTTCCCTAATAACTTATCATAAAACTATAAAAGAGTGAGACCGAGAAACTTAATTCTCAGCTTCACTCTTTTTATCTTGAGTAATTTAACTCAAATTTTAACTATTCATTATCTTCTAGCTTCTTAGCAACCTTGTTCTTCCGCTTCTTATTCAATGAAGCACCAGTAGCAAGAGCAGCTCCTGCAGCAACTACCGTCATGGCTGTAAGACTATCCTTGTTAACTTTTGGTTGCCTCTTTGCTTCAGACTTAGTGTTGCTTGAAGGCAACTTGATTTGACCACTCTTAATAGCAGCTTCAAGTTTAGCGTTGATCTTTCCACCACTAAGTTGACGAGTATACCCTTCAAGCGGAGCAGATGGAATACTTGCAGCTTCTTGTTGAAGGTCGTAGTAATTGTCGTACGGATCATCAAAGCCAGCCATCATGTTGTCATTAGCAGCGTGAGCATTCCGTGCTGCAATCTGAGCAGCAATTTCACTCTTCACAGATGCTTCTTCAGAGGCCCGGTTCAAGTTACCTGGGTTTTGAACCTTGTTAGTAAGAACCTGCTGATCGTTTTCTTCGTAATTAGCTTCAGTCGTGACGTTTGCTTCTTGAGTTTCATTTTGTGAAGCGTCATTAGCAGCTTCAGAAGTTGAAGCATTATCATTACTTGTTGAGTTAGCTTCAGTTTGGTCAGTAGCTGAATTAGCGTCACTAGTAACTTTTGAACTCGTAGTAGTTTCGCCTTCAGAATCAGTTCCTTCAACAGCAGGAGTTGAAGGGATGTATGGGTGACTCAAACCATCGAGAGTAATCTGAGCCCGCTTCAATTCGTTTTGAAGACTATTTAGCTTTTCTTGAGCCTTAGTTAAGTCACCATTAGCAACATCAAGGGTTGTCTGATCCTTATCCAAGGTTCCTTTAAGTTGCGTTAATTTACCAGTTTCAACTTGAACCTTCAACTGGGCAGCAGCTAGAGCAGTCTTAGCTTTCTTAACGGCTGCATCATTTTGAACTGCGTCAGACTTCTTAGCATTTGAAAGAGCTGCTTCATAGATTGTCTGAAGTTGACTAACCGTTGCAGTTAACTCTTGGAGCTTTGCCTGACTTGCCTTGTAAACTTGAGTATCATCGCTTAACTTTTGTTGGGCACTAGCAACTGCCTTCTTAGCATCACTAATTGCCTTCTCGTAGTTGCTTTGTGGTGAAACAGCGGCAAGGGATGTACCAAAGACCTTAGCCAACCGAATTTGACTATTCAATTGAGAATACTCATTCTTCTTATTTTGAAGTTCGCTTTGGGCTTGTTGTAAGTCGTTTTGCTTTGCTTGAACGTTCTGTTGTAACTGGTTCAACTTAGCGTTGGCTTCGTTAACAGCAGCGTCCCGACTAGCTTGAACATTCTTTGAAGCATTTAACTTCTGTTGAGCAGCAGCTAGGTTTGTTTGAGCTTGGGCTAATTGACGAGCCTTATCTTGAACACTTCCGTTAATAGCATTCAAATCTGCTTGAACCTTAGCTAACTTAGCTTGCAAATTATTAATATTTTCGTTTGCTGAGTTAACTGCTGCTTGGGCATTTGCCATAACAGCCTTCTGGTTAAGAGTTTCGTTAGCAGCCTTTTGTTGAGCAGCAGTAGCATTATTAACTGCAGTTTGGGCGGTAGCAACATTAGCTTGTGCTGTTGTTACCCCGTTTTGGGCAGCAGTTGCGGCATTTTGAGCTGTAGTAACTGCACCTTCCTTTTGAAGGTAATCGTTGTGAGCATTGTTGATTTGTGCAGCACTAGCATTTTCAGGAGTTATTGCCCCTTGAGCAAGCTTATTCTTTACTGCTTGACTAGCGCGACCATCATCAAAGAAGTTGTAGTGAACCCAACCATCTTTATCAATAGTAACGGTCATGTACTGATTACCGTTATCATCATAGGAAATACCGTTCATTCCCTTTGGATCATTAAGAAATGCTTCTGTGTGACCACCGAATCCATAGTAAAGGGGAGCAGCAGCTGAATTTTCAACATCTTGGTAGATCATTGCTAGAATTCCAGCGTAGATACTTTGCTTAACATCAGCCATTGACATGCTTTGTGTAAGGTTCCGGTGAAGTGAAGCAGGGTCAAGTAATAACCCGGTTGAAAGGTTTTCACCCACAAAGCCAGTGTTTAGACCCGCCTTATTAGCAGCGGCAACCATCCCATTTTCATTATGTGGTGAACCAGTTGCGTTATTACTCTTATTCCAACCACTATTGTTATAAGCACCGTCAATTACTTGGTTACCAAGTTCAGTGGCGTAAGGTGAAACCTTAACTTTGCCGTAACTGTGAGCGGCACCAGCAGCCGTCGATTGGAAACTATCACGGAAGCTATTAACAATCTGGGCAGCAAACTTTGTAATCTCGGTTTGCTGAGCAGCAGTCATGTTTCTTGGATCAACTTTCTCAGCCTTATCTTGATCAGTTGCTTGGTAGTTGGTCTTCAATATTGGAGTCCAGGTTTTACCGCCATCAGTACTTGTCCACCCTGCTGCCATTAATCCCTTGGCAGGGTCTCCACCATTCAGGGCAATTCCTTCTGCACAATCAGACTTAACCTGTGGGCTATTGTAACGATTACCGTTAATGTAGCTTTCGTACTGTTGAACAATATCACTTGGTGTCTTAACAGTTGGTACACCATTATCATTCTTGTAATTGTTGTAAGTTTCCAAAGCCTTCAGTGCATCGGCCTTAGCAGTAGCCACCTTTTGTTGAGCAGCAGTAGCATTAGCCTGAGCAGTAGTCACTGCTTGTTGCGCCTTTGCTAAGGCAGCTTTAGTTTGGTTAACCTTTTCTTCAGCTGCTTTTTGAGCAGCAGTAGCATGATCATAATTCTGTTGGGCAGATTCAAGCATCTGTTGAGCATTTTGAGCCGCTTGCTTGTCATTTGCCAATTGCTTTTGTAATTGAGAAATTGTTGATTGCAATTGAGCAGTTGCGGTGACATTGTCATTACTACCGTTATTCTTCAATGCATCCAAACGTTGTTGAGCATCAGCAACAGCAGAAGCATCCTTAGCAACTTGAGCAGCAGCCTGTGAAGCTGTTTGCTGAGCAATTGAAACAGCATTTTGTTGAGCTTGCACTGCTGATTGAGCCGTATTAACAGCTTGTGATGCAGCATTAACAGCCTCTTGTTGATCATTAACTGCCTTCTGTGCATTTTCCAACGCAAAGTTAAAGGCCGAAGTTGCCGCAGCCTGTGAAGCAACAATGTAGTCACTTAACCGTGCTTCTGCGCTTGCTTGTAATTCCTTAGCAGAGCTAACAGCACTTTGATCGCTATTTACCTGAGCACTATTACTATTTACTACTTGTTGCTGACCAGAAACAGCACTATTAGCTGCTTGGACAGCACTGGCAGCGGATTGAACATTACCCTGGCTTTGAGCGGCACTTGTTACAGCAGACTCAACTGCCGCACTAGCAGAATTTGCTTCAGCCGCAGCGCTATTTACAACTGCTTGTTGAGCATTAACTGCAGATTGGTCAGCTTTAACCGTATTTTGAGCACTATTAACTGTTTGAACACCAGAGTTAACAACTTGTTGTTGAGTGTTAACTTGTTGTTGAGCAGTATCGACACGTTGTTGAGCAGCCTGTTGTGGCGTCTGCGGGTTAACGTTTACATCATTATTCTTAACTGTCTGTTGCACAGTATCAGCCTGTGCGTTTAAGGTAGAAGCCCCAAGAAGGGTGGACCAGTAACGGCCACAGTTCCGACTAGAACTTTATCGCTTATCCTCTTTCGATTTTTCACAATACCAACTTCCTCCGTAAATAATCGTTTGATGCTATTATCATTGTAGTCGCGACAAATTTATTTATCAATTATTTTTTATTTTTTAAATTAATCAGTTAAAAAACAAGAGCAAGAAGTTAGACAATTTTCCCATTTATGAAGCTAATTTATTGCTATAGCAGTAACTCTATTTGTCTTTCAATTGATAAATATAACTGAAACTTTTTTGATATTAAAAGCCTAAAGTTTTCCTTAAATTACGAATAACTGTAATGAAGGATTTTTCATCTATTGAACCAATGTTTCGCGTTTTTACCATAAATACTATATTTTATATTTCATAATTTTGGTAATTAAAACAGTGTAAATAGAGGATTTTAGCGCTTTTGTTCAATAAATTAAAATGATTATTTATCACTTGCTAGTGGTGCTCTTAAAAATCATCAGTCTACTTTCAAATAAAAATAACCGTTTCCTAGCAGTAATTCCTACTAGAGAACGGTTATCTTATAATTGATATTCCATTACCTTAGCTTGTTGATCTCCAATATCATCATAGTGAATAATTAGTTCTTTGATGATCCGAAAACCAATTTTTGAATAAAGCTTTTCAGAAGGAAGATTATCAGCTAAGACATCAAGGTGAATTACCTTTTTCCCTTCTCGCCTTGCTTCATCAAGCAGGCCATCTAAAAGCTGGTGAGAAATTCCCGTTCGTCGATAATCTGGATGAACTGCAATTAAATGCCAGATACCAATTTCTTGTTCACTTGCCTTTGTAGGCCAGTCCACATCAGGATATTCCTCTCCAGTCGTCATTACCCCAGCTGCGATGATTTGGTTATCCTTAATCCCAACTACTACCGTGGCTTGTTGAATAAAGTCACGTAAGCCATCGACACTCGGGTACTCTCCCCAGGTCCACTTAGCACCGTATTTATCTAATGACTGATGATCACATACAGTTTTATATAATGCCACAACTCCCTCAAGATCGCTTAATTGAGCTACCCTAACCTGATCAAGTTTCATCTCGACTTCCTCCTTTTCCCATTATTATACCTTTTTTCAATTTGCCATTCAGTTAAGAATACCAGAATTTCATTAATCAAAATCAACTGTACTCATTGTTAACAACTCTTTGTGGTGTTTGCCTTGCAGTATTTATTTTCTTCCTTTTAGCAATTACCAATTTTGTTTGCTGCAACCCTTAAAGTAAATGTTCCCGGTTATTACATAGTTCTGATCACTACGGATTTATATGAAACTTTCACTGATTAGTTATGGTACCACCTGCCAAATTGGCTCGAATAACAAAAAGACCAATTCAGTAATTAAAACTGAATTGGTCTTTCTTTGTTGCGTGGCAACGTCCTATCCTCGCAGGGAGCGATCCCCCAACTACTTTTGGCGTGTTGAAGCTTAACTTCTGTGTTCGGCATGGGAACAGGTGTATCCTTCAAGCCATCATCACCACACTTACCCTTTGCGGGTTCGAGCTTGCGCTCTCAAAACTAAACAATATCGCTCTTCTTCCAAACCTTACCGCTTAACTTGGTTAAGTCCTCGACCGATTAGTAATGGTCCGCTCCATGCCTCACGGCACTTCCACTTCCATCCTATCTACCACATCATCTTTGTGGGGTCTTACTTCCCGAAGGAATGGGAAATCTCATCTCGAGGCGAGTTTCACACTTAGATGCTTTCAGCGTTTATCTCGTCCATACATAGCTACCCAGCGGTGCTCCTGGCGGAACAACTGGTACACCAGCGGTATGTCCATCCCGGTCCTCTCGTACTAAGGACAGGTCCTCTCAAATTTCCTCCGCCCGCGACGGATAGGGACCGAACTGTCTCACGACGTTCTGAACCCAGCTCGCGTACCGCTTTAATGGGCGAACAGCCCAACCCTTGGGACCGACTACAGCCCCAGGATGCGATGAGCCGACATCGAGGTGCCAAACCTCCCCGTCGATGTGGACTCTTGGGGGAGATAAGCCTGTTATCCCCAGGGTAGCTTTTATCCGTTGAGCGATGGCCCTTCCATGCGGAACCACCGGATCACTAAGCCCGACTTTCGTCCCTGCTCGACCTGTCTGTCTCGCAGTCAAGCTCGCTTGTGCCTTTACACTCTGCGAATGATTTCCAACCATTCTGAGCGAACCTTTGGGCGCCTCCGTTACCTTTTGGGAGGCGACCGCCCCAGTCAAACTGCCCACCTGACACTGTCTCCCAGCACGTTCAGTGCTGCGGGTTAGAGTGGTCATAATGCAAGGGTAGTATCCCACCAACGCCTCCGTCGAAACTAGCGTTCCGACTTCTATGGCTCCTACCTATCCTGTACAAGCAGTACAAACACTCAATATCAAGCTACAGTAAAGCTCCATGGGGTCTTTCCGTCCTGTCGCGGGTACCCTGCATCTTCACAGGGATTTCAATTTCACCGAGTCTCTCGTTGAGACAGCGCCCAGATCGTTACGCCTTTCGTGCGGGTCGGAACTTACCCGACAAGGAATTTCGCTACCTTAGGACCGTTATAGTTACGGCCGCCGTTTACTGGGGCTTCAATTCAGAGCTTCGCCGAAGCTAACCCTTCCTTTTAACCTTCCAGCACCGGGCAGGCGTCAGCCCCTATACTTCATCTTACGATTTTGCAGAAACCTGTGTTTTTGATAAACAGTCGCCTGGGCCTATTCACTGCGGCTGGTCTTGCGACCAGCACCCCTTCTCCCGAAGTTACGGGGTCATTTTGCCGAGTTCCTTAACGAGAGTTCACTCGCTCACCTTAGGATTCTCTCCTCGACTACCTGTGTCGGTTTGCGGTACGGGCAGTTAACGTGCTCCTTAGAAGCTTTTCTCGGCAGTGTGACATCGGCAACTTCGCTACTGTAATTTCGCTCCCCATCACAGCTTGTCAACCCGGATGTAAGCATTTGACTCACATCCTGACTTACTGCTTGGCCCCACTCTTCCAATCGTGAGGTTTGCTTAGCCTCCTGCGTCCCTCCATCGTCAAACGCAGTTAACTGGTACAGGAATCTCAACCTGTTATCCATCGCCTACGCCTCTCGGCCTCGGCTTAGGTCCCGACTTACCCTGGGAGGACGAGCCTTCCCCAGGAAACCTTAGTCATTCGGTGGACAGGATTCTCACCTGTCTTTCGCTACTCATACCGGCATTCTCACTTCTAAGCGCTCCACCAGTCCTCACGGTCTAGCTTCACCGCCCTTAGAACGCTCTCCTATCACGTGCACGTAGTGCACATCCACAGTTTCGGTAATATGCTTAGCCCCGGTACATTTTCGGCGCAGAATCACTCGACTAGTGAGCTATTACGCACTCTTTAAATGGTGGCTGCTTCTGAGCCAACATCCTAGTTGTCTATGCAACTCCACATCCTTTTCCACTTAGCATATATTTAGGGACCTTAACTGGTGATCTGGGCTGTTCCCCTTTACACGGTGGATCTTATCACTCATCGTGTGACTCCTGGGCATAAATCAATGGCATTCGGAGTTTATCTGAAGTTGGTAACCCATGACGGGCCCCTTGTTCAAACAGTAGCTCTACCTCCACGATTCTAATTCCCAAGGCTCCCCCTAAAGAGATTTCGGAGAGAACCAGCTATCTCCAAGTTCGTTTGGAATTTCACCGCTACCCACACCTCATCCCAGCCATTTTCAACTGACACGGGTTCGGTCCTCCAGTGCGCTTTACCGCACCTTCAACCTGGACATGGGTAGGTCACCTGGTTTCGGGTCTACAACTACATACTTCATACGCCCATTTCAGACTCGCTTTCGCTGCGGCTCCGGTTTTTCCACCTTAACCTTGCATGCAATCGTAACTCGCCGGTTCATTCTGCAAGAGGCACGCCGTCACCCATTAATGGGCTCCGACAGCTTGTAGGCACATGGTTTCAGGAACTATTTCACTCCCCTTCCGGGGTGCTTTTCACCTTTCCCTCACGGTACTGGTTCACTATCGGTCACTAGGGAGTATTTAGCCTTGCGAGATGGTCCTCGCTGCTTCCGACGGGGTTTCACGTGTCCCGCCGTACTCAGGATCCTGAACTGAGAGAGTGCCGTTTCGTCTACTGGGCTTTCACCATCTCTGGCACAGCTTCCCAACTGTTTCGACTACGTCGCTCTTTGGTAACTCAAATGTTCAGTCCTACAACCCCAACGAGCAAGCTCGTTGGTTTGGGCTCTTCCCCGTTCGCTCGCCGCTACTGAGGGAATCGATTTTTCTTTCTCTTCCTGCAGCTACTGAGATGTTTCAGTTCACTGCGTCTACCGCTTGCTAGCTATAGATTCACTAGTCAAGCAACCAACGACTAAGTTGGTTGGGTTTCCCCATTCGGAAATCTCCGGATCAAAGCGTACTTACCGCTCCCCGAAGCATATCGGTGTTAGTCCCGTCCTTCATCGGCTCCTAGTACCAAGGCATTCACCATGCGCCCTTCATAACTTAACCTTGATAATCACTTCGTGATTATCCGATTAATTGAGTTAGCGATTATTTCTAAAAAACTCAAAATAACGCGGTGTTCTCGGTTTGTTTTGTTAATTAATAAAGAAAATTGATATTATTTAGTTTTCAAAGTGCAAGCTTGAGAGTAAACCTCTCAAAACTAAACAAAGTTTCTTCGATGTGTAGGTTTCCGTTTCATTCCTTAGAAAGGAGGTGATCCAGCCGCAGGTTCTCCTACGGCTACCTTGTTACGACTTCACCCCAGTCATCTGCCCTGCCTTAGGCGGTTCCCTCCAAATGGTTAGGCCACCGACTTTGGGCATTGCAAACTTCCATGGTGTGACGGGCGGTGTGTACAAGGCCCGGGAACGTATTCACCGCGGCATGCTGATCCGCGATTACTAGCGATTCCGACTTCGTGTAGGCGAGTTGCAGCCTACAGTCCGAACTGAGAACGGCTTTAAGAGATTAGCTTACTCTCGCGAGTTCGCAACTCGTTGTACCGTCCATTGTAGCACGTGTGTAGCCCAGGTCATAAGGGGCATGATGATCTGACGTCGTCCCCACCTTCCTCCGGTTTGTCACCGGCAGTCTCACTAGAGTGCCCAACTGAATGCTGGCAACTAGTAACAAGGGTTGCGCTCGTTGCGGGACTTAACCCAACATCTCACGACACGAGCTGACGACGACCATGCACCACCTGTCATTGCGTCCCCGAAGGGAACGCCTAATCTCTTAGGTTAGCGCAAGATGTCAAGACCTGGTAAGGTTCTTCGCGTAGCTTCGAATTAAACCACATGCTCCACCGCTTGTGCGGGCCCCCGTCAATTCCTTTGAGTTTCAACCTTGCGGTCGTACTCCCCAGGCGGAGTGCTTAATGCGTTAGCTCCGGCACTGAAGGGCGGAAACCCTCCAACACCTAGCACTCATCGTTTACGGCATGGACTACCAGGGTATCTAATCCTGTTCGCTACCCATGCTTTCGAGCCTCAGCGTCAGTTGCAGACCAGACAGCCGCCTTCGCCACTGGTGTTCTTCCATATATCTACGCATTCCACCGCTACACATGGAGTTCCACTGTCCTCTTCTGCACTCAAGTCGCCCGGTTTCCGATGCCCTTCTTCGGTTAAGCCGAAGGCTTTCACATCAGACCTAAGCAACCGCCTGCGCTCGCTTTACGCCCAATAAATCCGGATAACGCTTGCCACCTACGTATTACCGCGGCTGCTGGCACGTAGTTAGCCGTGACTTTCTAGTTGGATACCGTCACTGCGTGAACAGTTACTCTCACGCACGTTCTTCTCCAACAACAGAGCTTTACGAGCCGAAACCCTTCTTCACTCACGCGGTGTTGCTCCATCAGGCTTGCGCCCATTGTGGAAGATTCCCTACTGCTGCCTCCCGTAGGAGTATGGACCGTGTCTCAGTTCCATTGTGGCCGATCAGTCTCTCAACTCGGCTATGCATCATTGCCTTGGTAAGCCGTTACCTTACCAACTAGCTAATGCACCGCGGGCCCATCCTGAAGTGATAGCCGAAACCATCTTTGAAACGAAAACCATGTGGTTTTCGTTGTTATGCGGTATTAGCACCTGTTTCCAGATGTTATCCCCCGCTTCAGGGCAGGTTGCCCACGTGTTACTCACCCGTCCGCCGCTCACTGGTAATCCAACGTCAATTCAGTGCAAGCACGTCATATCAGTTGGGCCAGTGCGCTCGACTTGCATGTATTAGGCACACCGCCGGCGTTCATCCTGAGCCAGGATCAAACTCTCATATAAAATATAAGAACTTGAATAGCTCTAATTCAAATTAATTAAGCGAATTGACTTCGCAAATGTTTTGCTTCAAATCGTAATGATTGAAGACCCTACACATTTGATTCGTCGAAACTTTGTTCAGTTTTCAAAGGTCTACCTTAGTCAGCGATAAGCGCTGACTAACAACTTAATTATATCAGATGTCATTCAAGCCGTCAATGATTAATTTAGATAATTTTCAAATTAATTCATCAATCAGTCTCAACAGACAACTTTTATAATATATCATCTTTCATAAAACTGGTCAACAACAAATTTCATTAATTCATCTCAACTAGCAATATTATTATACTTGCTCCCAACGAATCTGTCAATATAATATGATATTTTTTTCATATTATTTTTTAGAACGAAAAAGCAATATAATTAAAGCAATTAAATTGGTATAGCCAATTTGAACTTGCTAATTTCAAAAGACAACAGTTAAATACTATATAGGTTTCCTTCCTATTTTGCAAGAGCAAATTAAAAATAATCCTAAAAAATTGACGTTCTAATTTGATTCTGTAATGATAGCAGTCAAAGTTACTTTGAATATTGGGAAAGGAGATGATAGAAATTAAAATTGCAATCAGTAGTGATAACCACCTAGATGTCAATAAGGTAAATATCAGCGACGCATTAGAATTTCAAGCACACTGGCTTAACACGAATCACCTTGATTACTACCTATATGCTGGAGATCTTTTTAATGATTTTTCCAAAACAAAAGCCTATTTCGAGCAATTACAGCAATTAACGACAAACACAAGAATTGCCTATATCCTTGGCAACCATGATATGTTAAACAATCTCAGCTTTAGTGAAGCAGAACATTCTCATTTCCCATCCTATATTCATAATCAATTTATTGATCTTCCAAATAGCGACTGGCGAATAATTGGAAATAATGGCTGGTATGATTATTCTTTTTCGACTTATCACGATCAATTAAAAAAGGTTCAGACGTGGAAGAACGTTTACTGGCTCGATAGTTCTATTGATCAGCCAATCTCAGATCAAGAAAGAATGGCCACGGTTATTGCACAGGTCAAATATCAATTAGATTTAGCAAAGGATAATAATAAATCTGTTCTTTTTCTTACCCACTTTGCTCCCCGCCAGGAATTGCTTGCGGCTAAGCCTAAAGAGGTTAACACACCCCGAAGAGAACGTTTTTATCAAATGGTAAACGCCATGATGGGTAGCGACCGTCTCGGCAATCTCCTCGAAGATTCAAATATTGTTCGTTACGTTTTTTACGGCCACCTTCACGGAATTCATCCCCCGCTCACTCGTCACGGTGTAACATACTTAAACCAGTCAGTCGGGGTTAGCAATAAGCGAATTAATGAGTGGCAAAAAGATAATCTCTATGATCAATGGTTGACTACAACCCGCGTAATCAATCTCCCATAATACTCAAAACGCCAATTTCAGATCTGCTACCTGAAATTGGCGTTTAATTAATACTTTTGTTTTGTGAATAGGGATCAGACATTGATAGTCTTTCCATATTCATCATTGATTGTGTCGACAACATCCTTAGCAGTCATGTCATCTTGAACAACAGTTTCACCATCACGAAGGGTGTACTTAACATCTTCACTCAGATTGTTAAAGTCAACATCATTACCCTTTGCATCTACAAAATCGAACTTACTTGCTTGGAAGTTCTTAAGAGCATCTTGATCAATATTCATGATTAATGCTTCCTTTCACTCCCTATTGTAGTCTTCTTTTTAAAAAGTGAACGATCTTTTTACACTTTTTTCTACATTTCTTCGCCCATCTTTTTGTATGAATCCATTCCACCGAGCCATAGTTGATCCATTGGAACGTGTCGCTCCTCAGCAAAGGCCTTCATCAACGTCATATGGTTCATTAAATGATACTTCTTATCAGGGTTTGCTGGATCAATTACCTGAAGTTGGGCCATCATTCCACCATCTTCATGTTCAATAATGTGGCAGTGATACATAAAGACTCCGGAAACATGGAACCAAACTTTAATAACTACATGTTCACCAGGATTAATGGCAACTGTATCCTTTAGTCCCAACTCATTTGGATATGGAGCGTGACCATTCCGAGAAACAACTTTAAATGCTGTCCCGTGCATGTGGTAAGGATGAATCATCCCCGGTGCTGGATTAGTGTTGCAAATATCCCATAGTTGAACCTTTCCCATTGGCATCTTATAGTCAATCCGGTCCATCTTAAACTTCTTGCCATTCATTGCAACGGCTTCGTCCATCCCATCAAGGGTAACATGGTAAACAGGAAGATCCTTATCAACAGCTGGATCTGGTGTTTCAAATAATGTTTCGGGAAGTACAGTAGTATCCGGCTGAAATTCATGAATCCGGAAACGTAATAGCGGAACATCATCAGAGTAAAGCGTTACGACATCCCCTGGCTTATATTTACCAAAATCAACAATGATTTCTTGCCGTTCTGCACAGGTAATTAGGAGCTTCGTCATTTTCACTGGATGAGGAAGTAGGCTTAAATCACCAGCAATTTGCGTAAATTCAAGATCATCACTGAAATGCAGCCGGAATTCCCGACGGTTGGCTCCATCCAAGAACCGTAACCGAACCTTCTGTGTTGTAACGTCAAAGTACGGATTGATTGTTCCATTAATCATTGGCGTTGGTCCGGCAACACCATCTGGATCATAGTCTTCACGGTAATTCCATTGATTATTCTCATGGAATCGCCGGTCTTGTAAAATAACCGGAATATCATCAACCCCGTAGTTCCGTGGCAATGGAAGGCTGCTTTCGTGGTCATCTTGAACAATTGCTCCAGCAGCAAGCCCATGCCAGACTTGCTCAGCGGTTGATGGACACGGATGCGCATGGAGCCAAACAAAGGCAGCCGGCTGGTCAATCTTAAAAGCAACGTCACGACTTTCACCTGGGTACACTGGTGCATGGCATCCCCCATCCTCAATTGGACCTGGAATTGCTAACCCATGCCAGTGAAAAGTGGTAACTTCTGGTAAATGATTAACCAAATGAAGGTGAATTGTCTTCCCCTTCTTAAATACCACCGTTTTTCCTAAAAGCGGTGCGTTATATCCCCACGTCTTAGTCTTTTCTCCCGGCATCAATTGGACTTCACCCGTTTGGGCAACGATTGTGTAGTACATATCAGTTGCTGTTTCCTGATCGGGTTTCAAAATTTCCGGAATATTTAACGGCTTTCCTGGTGTCTTCGGTTCTTCAAGCGGGACGTAACCACCGTCATGGTAGTCATATGCCGCTTCATCATAAAAATAATGATTGATCACTTTTGGTTCACTCATCGATAATCCCTCCAATGACTTTATTCAGTCTTATTATAGTTCTCCCAGTCAAACTTGACTATTTTAATTTCAATAATAAAAAAGCAATCTCAGGAACCGTCCCGAAGATTGCTTCTAAACTAATTAATTATCATCTTCCATGTAGTGAAGATCATCAAATTTCTTGTCTGCTTGTTGCTTAGCCAGCTGTGGATTCTGGTAGTAAACGCCTGATGTCCAGTATTCAGCTCCTTCAGCAACCACAAGAACTTTGACTTGCTTACCGTTAACGGTTTCAGTATGAATTGCATACGATGAACCATCCCCAGCAGTTTGGCACCAACCACGAATATTAAGGAAGTGCAAGCCGTGAACATCCACAAAGTGAGCACTTGACCAGTACCGGGTTGCGTTTTGGACACTGGTACTAGGAGTATCCCCAGCGAGAAAGTTTGGGTCCTGCTTGTAAAGGTGGTATTGCTGACCGTCTTCACCCACGATTGTGTTCTTGCCAAATGTAATCTTACTGTTTGAACCATAGTCTGAGCTGTACCAAGTTCCTTGCATTTCTGCTGGAACGGTAACTACTCCTTGACGACCATATTGGTGACCAGTAGTTGTCGAGCTGCTAGTTGAGCTTGATTGACTGCCGGATTGCTTATCAATTACTTGGGCATTCTTAGCTAAATCACCTACTAGCTTTGCTTGACCCTGGCGATTAACGTATGAAGCCATGTCCTGCTTACTAATTGTTGCTAGTTTATGACTGAGTTTCCCCTCTTTAACGTTCTGGTAAATATTAACAGTGTTGTCCTTATTAATGGTATAAACTAACCCGGTTGATTTGCCACCAGCTGTTACATCATAGGCAACTCCTTGTCCATTATCGCTTAACTTATATTTACTGGTTGGGTATAGGTTAACTTGAAGGCCCTGCTTTTGGGCTTTCTTTGCCATGCTTGCCCAATCGTTACCGTACTTGTTCCCGGCATAGGTTGCAATCAGACTTACTGCTTGTTGTGGTGAAAGATTATCAGTGCTGACCTTTTCGTTACTCTTTGCTACCAACAAACTGCTACTGCTGGAAGAAGAGGAATCCTTAACCTGACTGGCCTGCTGACTACCACAACCTGCTAACAGCAATGCAAGCCCAGCAATCATCAGCTTACTAATACTTTGCGTTTTCATTGGTTACCCCTCCAATTAAGATTTAGCATTAGTATACAACGCTTTTTTTGATAAATCATAATTGGTTGGCAGATAATTGTTCCCTAAATCACAGAGTACTGCCGATACCGCATCGTTGAGCTTAGATAATAATTGATTCCCCAATTAGGCATTCCTGAACTTACTAAATGTTTAACAAATGATTGATATACTTCTGCGCGAAAATCATGCGGAATCCGCTGCCAAGCTTTCGCATCTTTAACTCCGCCTGATTTGATTAAGTCGGCAAACTGCCCACCGTTATGATATCCCTTTGGCGCCCGATAAATTTTCTTTGCCCGTTGACGAACCAAATTGTCGCGTGGCTGTTGAACATCCAAGAATTGGTGGGTTCGTTGAAAACGCGGGTAAACGTAATAACCGCCATGCGGAATCCCATAGTTAAACGATTCAGTATTCGCAACTTCCCCTAACTCTTCAATTGAGTAATGCGTTAGATCACTATCAACTTCACCATTTTCAGTTAGCTTATATGTATTCCACTCACTAATAAACTCGCCTCGATCAATATTAATAATAAATTCAACCATTCGTGCGGGATTATTACGAAGCCGCCAAGAATTACGCATTAGTTGAACCTTCATATTATGAGGATAACAGGCACCATTTCTGGTTCGGTTGTGATAATTACTAGCTGTCTCGTAGTCTAATTGTATTTTTTGTCTGTGAGCAAAATTTAATAATCGCTGAAAATCGTTTTGACCGGGGTACTGATGAATATAATTCAAATAAAACAAGTCAAGGTAACTCCGAAAAAGGTGGAGTTTTCTCCCGAGTTCATCTTCTTTCAATCCACGAGAAGTCGGGTAAGCATCCATTACTAGTTGGCGAAATTTAACAAAAAACGGTGATCGCGGAGAAATCTTTAATCCTAAATAAGCGGGAGTAATTTGGAGAAATTCATTTTGATCTACCGAGACAGCAAACTCATCATCAAGCACCATCTTTAATCGCTGTTTAGGTGAAATATCCAGATCTAAGATTCTTATTAACTGATTTAGCTTTTCAGTCATCAGTTTCACCGTCCCTTCTTAAAGTGGTTTAAATTTAGCACTAAAATAAGAAGATTATGTAACCAATTCCTTTAAATAATTAATAATATTAAGTATTTTTGATTAGCTAACCGGTTTCGGTTTCTTAAATTTCTTCTCAGTAATTGGTACTTTTATGTTGGCTATTAAAAGATATAAAGTATAATTAACTACAGGAGGGGATTAGAATGTCACTAATGCAAAATACTTCAGAAATTAGCAAAACCGACCAACAGGTTTACTCAATTACTCTAGTTCGTAAGAGTCCTGATTTGCCAATGTACATTGATAACATGATTTACGAATCAGCTCAATCAGGGCAAAAATTCATGACCAAGCTAGTTGCTGCTTTCTCACGTGCCGGCTACCGTGACAGCAAGGTTGATGATGATCATTATGAATTAACTAACGGCCTTGATAAGATTTCATTATCAGGAAAGCTAGAAGACGTCTTTAAAGATTAATTTTAATATTGAAGAAAAATAAAGAATCCAACGTTCAGCAAAAAACGAAAGTTGGATTCTTTATTTCTTATTTAATAATCGTTACTTGACTCTTAATTGGAACGGTATTTACTAAATTATCACGAACTGGACAGGTATTCTCCATAAATTCTACAAACTTTTCTGTACTTTCTTTCGACTCATCTGTATCAAAATGAGCATCCATTTTTATCTCATCGAATCCTGGACGATCATCATTAATAGTCCCGTTTAATACCAAGTAGAAGGAACGGTATGTAAAATGCTGCTTTCGATAAAACGACCCAGCAACAATTGACTCACAAGCACCAAGGGCACATAACAATGCTTCTTTAGGATCTAATCCTTCTTTATACCCGTTTTTTCTTCCTGTTAAGTCATACTTAATTTTGAAATCACGAACTTGTGCTTGGTAAACATTTGCTTCTCCAGTACTAGTAACACTTGCCTTATACGTTGTCATCGCTTTCCACCAGCTTTCTACTTTGTAGTCACTTGTCCAACAACTATTTTGACTCCATTACGCAAGTTATCCATAATCGGTGATTGCTGTTCAACCTGTTGCATAAATTTTGCGCACTCTTCCGCAGAAGCAGTAGTCTTAACCTGATAGTTAATTCGAATTTCTTGAAGGCCATTCCGCACATCTGGATTCCCCATAAACCCACGAGGATCGAGATCCCCTTCAAGATCGATTACCATTTGGTCGTATTGAAATCCTTCATCTGCAGCTAGTTGCTTTGCGGTAGCTTGCAAAGAAGCACCCAAAGTACTAAGTTCTAATTCAACCGGGTTCATCCCCGTATTAGTTCCACCAGCATTTTTAGGTTCATCAATTAAATAATGTACACCATGAGAATGAGTATCTACTTGAAGTCCCTGCTTAGTTTTCCGTGCAGTTGCGTTATAGTATTCCATTGATTACCCTCCCTTAGTTTGTTACCTTTATCATAGGTTTCTTCCTCCTTTTGAAAAACGTTTTCAAAAACTGTTGAGGAACTAAAGAATTCTTGAGAAAAGGAACAAGTATTAATTGAACTACCAAAAAAGATTCGTAACTGGTTAAAACCAATCACGAATCTTTTTAATACCACTCATTATTGTTTTAGAAAATAGTTGGGACTAATCCGCCATCTAGTCGCAATGCTTCACCAGAGAAGGAAGATGAATACGGACTAGCAACAAAAGCGGTAAAGCGACCAACTTCTTGTATTGATTAATTATATCTTATTGCTTACTTTTTACAAGCAAAATTACTATTGAAAAATGTTTTAATTAGTTTCACTTCAATTTTTGCCCTTCAGCCTGAAGTTCTTTCAGCCATTTTTCATGCTTTTCTTCATATTTCCGGTCTCCCTTAATAAAGAAGTAAGCCACTGCCGCAAGAACTGCAATCACTGTTCCCAGCAGCAGGGTCTTCGATGTAAAGTTAGTGACCATGTAGCATGAAACCAGTAATGCCAACCCGGGAATTAGATACTTTCCAGGTAGTTTAAACCCGTGTGTCGGGTACTGATTAGTATGTTCAAATTTAACAACGGCAAGAATCGTTGGAACATACTGAATAAACGAAGCCAAAACCGTACAGCTAACCAAAAAGAGGTAACTCTGAGTCGAAAATAGTGCTGAAAGAACCGAAGTAAGCACAATTCCAACCCACGGTGCATCGTGACGATTCTTTTTTCCAACAAATTTTGGTAACATCCCATGCTCATTAGCCAGTGACGCAATTAACGACGGGGTGTTAAATGAAGCGGAAAAAGCCACTCCAAAGATACTTACTAGCATCCCAAAGATAATAATTGAATAGCCCCACTTACCAATTGCGGTCCCAAGGGCATTTGCTAATGGGGTTGAATAACCGCCTAACTTTGTCCCAGCAAGGCCAACAGCAACCGCCATCATCAGAGCATCCAAAATCGTAACACTAACCATTACGGCGATCAGTACCCGAGGAATGTTTTTCTCAGGATTATTCATCTGCTGAGCAGCAATTGGCAAGAAGGAGAAGCCAGTAAATAAGTAGAAAATTGGTGTGAACGCTTCTCCAAAATGGTGGAAGAACGGCATGGGTCCTTTAAGTGCTGCCTGGGGAATTATTGGCGTAAAGTTAGCCTTGTGAATAAAGAACACCCCAACCACGATAAAGATAATCAGTGTCAAGATCTTGGCAGCTGCCGAAACGTTATTGACCACCTTCACAATACTTCGACCGTAGAAGTTAATCAGGGCAAAAAGAAGAATTAAACCAACTGCCCCGATACCGTAAGCAACGGGGTTCTTAAATATTGGTAAGAAACTTTTGAGAGTTGTTAATAATGCAACAATTTCTGCCGAAAGTGTGCAACACCCCAAGAACCAGGTAAAGATCCCTAATTCATAACCCGTAAAGCGACCAAAGGCATGGTAAGAATATAGCCACGCTGCTCCAGATCCGGTAAACCGACTTGACATATCGGCATAACACAAAGCAATTAAAGACACCGTAACAGCAGTACAAAGAAGAACTACGACTGCCGATAAGTTCATGTAACGATAAATCACTGACGGAAGTAAGAATGTTCCTGAACCAATGACCCCATTAATTCCTAAAAAGTAAATTGAAATAAATGAAAGTTTTTTAGGAATTGACTTTTGACTAGCGATAGTAACCCCTCATAACTAAAAAATAACTTAATTTATATTGTAGTCGTTTTTTTAGGAAATGGTAACTCATCCCCTGACATTCTAAACTCCCACTGGTATTTCTTACTAAGCTAGACTAAAATTTGCTTAAATGAGTCTTTTAAGGATACAAGGGAGGTTAGCCTAGTGATCCACAATATCCAGACTGTTTCTAATTATATTGAAGAAATTGAAAAGTTAATTAATAATAAGCACCATAACTATTATTTTCGTGGGCAAGATGACGCATTTTGCAATACCCTGCCAGCCATTTTTCGGAGCCGAAAGCTTCTTGACAACGAGGATAACCTATTCAATGACTTCTTGATGACGGATCCCCAGCTTTTTGAAAAATGCCGAACTAATTTTGAACGGTTAGCCTTAATGGAACACTACCATCTCCCTACCAGGTTATTAGATGTCAGTTCAAATCCCTTAATTGCCCTGTTCTTTGCAGTAAAGGGCGGACAAGGAAATGGTGAAGTTTATGTTTATAAGGATGAACCTAACCCTGATAAGCTGGCTGAAATGTTGGAACAGCGGGGATGGCAAAATCTAATTGCCGAATATAAAAGCAAGAATAAGCTAACCAGCCACAATTACTTTAAGAAAAACGCCTTTAGTAATGAAATGCAGCTTGAATCTTCTCTCGCTCGACAATCGTTAGCTGATAAAGCCGCCTTTTTCCAATCAATTAAGAATTTCTACAAACTAGATAATGATTACATTGGACAGCAGCACAAACTATGGAGCCATAGTTATGACAGTTACTTTGATGATCAAGATTCTGATTACTTTGCGGAATTCAAGCGTGATCTGCAAACTTTACCATTCCTGCGATTGTTTGAAGAAGCCAAGCGGGATATTCCAAGCTTTGCCAACAAGTTGAATCCCCTAGAATTAATTGTCCCCAAAATCGTAACAATTAAACGGATGAGTCGGCGAATGGAAAACCAACAAGGCCTTTTCCTCTTCGTTCCCTTTATTGGTGAAGAATATGATCCAACAATTAATATTGATTATTCAGAAGTCGAACGTCGTGCCCAGTTAGCAATCGACATTCTTAGTCTCTATAATGCTGAAAATCCGGCTGAAAAAGAAAAATATATCATCCCAGCAAAGTATAAACGCTCAATTCTTGATGAGTTAGCTAAATTAGGGATTGATTACAGCTTCATCTATCCCGAAGATCACGCTAAAAAAGCAGAAATGATTAAGGCAAAGTACCTTGGCCTTTAAAAGAAGAACCTAAGCTTAGTCCACAATGAAATTAGTTATCGTGGATAAGCTTAGGTTTTTAAATTGGCAATGTGACTGAATTGCCATTATCAATTTTTGGTCGTGCTCCTACTTACTTTAGGTATACGCTTTACTGATTATCTATTTGTATAAAAAAGATACCACCCACATTCTTGTGAGTGGCATTGCTATCTATTCATCCATACTAGTTGAAAAACAACTATTTTTTATTAACTCGTTGTCGTAATAAATAATGTTTTATTTTCCCACTAGCATTCGTTGGTAACTTTGCAACTCGAATGTAGCGCCGCGGAACCTTAAAATGAGCCAGGTGCTGATAGCCAAAGTGAATTAGATCCTCAATATCTGGTTCACTATCAGTAACAATAAACGCGACTGGTACTGCACCCCACTTAGGATCATTTTGACCTACAACCGCAACTTGCTTAATTCCTGGATATTGTTGATAAACCTGCTCGACTTCTTGGGGAAAAATATTTTCTCCGCCTGAAATGAACATCTCGTCTAACCGACCGTCAACATAAAGATAACCTTCATTATCCAAGCGACCAACATCACCAGTATGATACCAGCCAGCCGTCATTTTACACTCTAATCTTCCTGGCTGGTTAAGATAACCAGGAGTTAACGCAGGTGATTTTAGAAGAATTTCGTTATTTTCTGGTGCTAACCGTATCTGATTCATAAAAAGTGGTTGCCCAACAGAACCAAGTTTTCTTAACGCATCCTGTGCTCGCAACGCAACAATTTGTGAACAGGTCTCCGTCATTCCATAACACTGAACAACAGGAATTTGAAGCTTAGCACATTGCTTTAACGTTGCCATATCAGTTGTTCCTCCACCAAGTAACATACAACGAAAATACTTGTTATAATGACATTGACTATTTTTACGCTGTTCAAGCAGTTTTTGCAGCATAAATGGTACAACTGACATGATCGTTACTGGTTCGTTTACTAGAATTTTTTCAATTGTCGCTTCGGAAAACTTTTTAGCTAGACGCACGGTAATACCGTAGATTAATCCCCGCATTAAAATTGAAAAGCCACTTATATGAAAAATCGGAGCTACACAGAGCCATTCATCATTTGATCCTAAGCCCAAATTAAGTGCAGACGAAACCGCTGAATAAAAGTGATTGCCAAATGTTTGTAAAACCCCTTTAGGATTCCCAGTCGTTCCAGACGTATACATAATGCTGGCAACTTGCCCGAAGTCGAACTCGGGAACTAATTGACCATCTTGTGCTGGTAATTGCAGGAAATGTTCAAAGCTCGTGAATCGTTTATCCATTGTAGGACGAACTAGTGAATCAGCCACTAAGCAACAAGTTAATCGGCTGTCTGCCATTTGGCGGTCCAATTCATCTTTAGCCAGTCGCCAATTTAACCAAACGATCGTCCTTCCACTCGCCAGCACCGTCATCGCTATTTCATACCCAATCAGTGTATTATCTGTCAAAATTCCTACAAATTTACCAGGCTTTAACTGATTTAATCGCCCAATATTAGCAGCGACAACGTCTCGTAGCTCGCTAAAGGTTAATTGTTTTTGTCCATCGGTAATTGCTACCTTATCGGGTTGAGTACTCGATTGTTTAAGCAACCAATTTTGCGTTTTCATCTTGTAACATCACCAGCTTAAGGAAATTTTGGAAATTGGTCAAAGTTTGGATCCCGTTTTTGATTGAACGCATCGCGACCTTCTTTTCCTTCATCAGTCGTGTAGAAAAGCATCGTAGCATCTCCACCAAGCTGCTGAAGACCAGCTAGGCCATCCGTATCAGCATTCATTGCTGCTTTGATAAAGCGCAATGCAGTTGGTGATTTTTTTAGAATTTCATTACACCAATCAAGGGTAACTGATTCAACCTGATCCAATGGTACAACCTTGTTAATCCAGTTCATTTGGTAAGCTTCCTCAGCTGAGTAAAAGTGGTTTAAAAACCAAACTTCTTTAGCTCGTTTATGACCAATTACTCGAGCTAAGTAACCAGAACCATAACCAGCATCAAAGCTCCCAACTTTTGGACCAGTTTGGCCAAATTTTGCATTGTCAGCAGCAATTGTCAAGTCGCAAACTAATTGCAAAATATTACCACCGCCAACGGACCATCCTTTAACCATTGCAATTACTGGTTTAGGAATAATTCGAATGAGATGCTGAAGATCCAAAACATTTAAGCGAGCAATATGATCTGGACCAACATATCCACCGTTTCCACGAACTCCCTGGTCACCGCCAGAAGAGAATGCCTTATCACCCGCTCCAGTTAGAATAATCACGCCAATTGTGCTATCATCACGACAGATCGTAAAAGCATCAATCATTTCTTGAATTGTTACTGGCGTAAAGGCATTCATTTTCTTGGGACGATTCATGGTAATCTTTGCAATCTTTCCAGCTCGTTCAAAAATAATTTCCGAATAATCTTTAACATTTTTCCAATCTACACTTGTCATTTTAAGCTTCCTTCCAATATGAGGTGAATATTATGAATCTATTACAATACTTAGGAATTAAAATTCAAACGGTAACTGCTAATCAAGTAATCATTAGTATCAACGTCACTGATCAAATAAAACAGCCCTTTGGCATTGTTCATGGCGGAATCAACGCCATTCTAGCCGAAACGGCTGCTTCTCTAGGGGCCAATGCTTGGCTAACTAACAATGATCGTCACCAAGTAGCAACAGGGGTCGATATTAATACTTACCACCTACGTGCCGTTAAAACAGGGGTCCTCAAAGCCGTCGCTACTCCGTTGAAATTGGGTCGAAGAATCCAGACTTGGCAAGTTCAAACCTTTAATGATGATCAAATTACTAGCAATAGCACCGTTTCCTTGCTAAATACCACTCTAGATAGCTAGTTATTCCTACCGCTAATTTTATTTTATAAATGCTTTGCCAAAAAGTTCTTAATAATTTCAAATACTTGTGGTTGTAGGAATTGAGCATCCATATGACCAGCACCGTTAAGAATATACATATCAGCAGGCACTTGATTTTCGATTAACTTATCATAGAGTTGCTCACTATCTTTTAGCGGAACCACCATATCCTTAGTTCCGTGGAGAATTAAGAATGGTACAGTTTGTTGATCAATATACGATAGTGGATTAGCTGCCCGATCGAGTTCTGGCGCGTCTTCAGGTTCTGCACCTAATAAGTTGCGATAAACAAAATCAAAGTCATCAGTAGCGCTCCCCTCCTTAGCTGTCAGGGGATCAACTACTCCATAGAATGGAACAACAACCTGAACATCACTTGAAACATCAAGATGATCACCCTTATCGAATTCTCGGTGACCGTTAGTAACACCAAGCATACTAACCATATGACCACCGGCAGATTCGCCCATTGCAACAAAGCGATCTGGGTCAGCTTGATAACGATCTGCATTAGCCCGAACGTAGCGAATAGCAGCTTTGGCATCTTCTAATTGTCCTGGGAACTGAACCTTATTACTATCACGGTATTCAACCCCCACTAAAATATAACCATCGTGGGCAAAATCAACCAGGTTAGGTAAGTGAACATTATTATCAGTATCCATCCAGCCACCACCAGCGAACCAGAAAATTACCGGATAACGTTTATCACTATCATTCTGAAAATGACGAATAACTGTTAATTTAAGATCCCGGGTAGTATTACCCAGCCAGCCTGGTACTTGAGCGTAAGTAACATTCGTATCCATCCATAAACCATCACGAACTGTCTTAACATCAATTGTTTTCTTCATTTCAGTCATAACTCCTTTGATGCAAAATCTCTCAGCCGTTTTGATTGTAACAAATAATTTACTATTGATAAACTAAGGTGTTTTTTAGTAAAAGTTAAAAATAAAAAGAGTAGGTTCATAATAGTAAATATCTACTAAAACTATGATTCCTTGTTCACAAGTACAGCACCTAGTATATTTTCTCTACTTAATATAGTAAAATAGTTGATTGTTAATCTTTAGAAGGAGTGTGGACATCCTTGAAAGTAAAAATTTCCCTTAATTGGTGGGGAGTAATTATTTTAGCGATCTTGATTTATGCACTATGGCGTTAAAAGATTATAGTAATATTTTTAATTTATACTGTTTAGTGGAGTAACCAGAATTGATAATTGTTTCCTTTTTACTACACGTATTTAAAAGCAGATTTTAAAAAATAACCAATTTTATTTAAACGTAACAAAAAAGCCTATAGACTTAAGGTTAACTTAATCTATAGACTTTAAATATTAATAATGCTGACTAGAGGATTCGAACCTCCGACCTCATCATTACTAATGACGTGCTCTGCCAACTGAGCTAAGTCAGCATCAAGCGTGGCAACGTCCTATCCTCGCAGGGAGCGATCCCCCAACTACTTTTGGCGTGTTGAAGCTTAACTTCTGTGTTCGGCATGGGAACAGGTGTATCCTTCAAGCCATCATCACCACACTTACCCTTTGCGGGTTCGAGCTTGCGCTCTCAAAACTAAACAATATCGCTCTTCTTCCAAACCTTACCGCTTAACTTGGTTAAGTCCTCGACCGATTAGTAATGGTCCGCTCCATGCCTCACGGCACTTCCACTTCCATCCTATCTACCACATCATCTTTGTGGGGTCTTACTTCCCGAAGGAATGGGAAATCTCATCTCGAGGCGAGTTTCACACTTAGATGCTTTCAGCGTTTATCTCGTCCATACATAGCTACCCAGCGGTGCTCCTGGCGGAACAACTGGTACACCAGCGGTATGTCCATCCCGGTCCTCTCGTACTAAGGACAGGTCCTCTCAAATTTCCTCCGCCCGCGACGGATAGGGACCGAACTGTCTCACGACGTTCTGAACCCAGCTCGCGTACCGCTTTAATGGGCGAACAGCCCAACCCTTGGGACCGACTACAGCCCCAGGATGCGATGAGCCGACATCGAGGTGCCAAACCTCCCCGTCGATGTGGACTCTTGGGGGAGATAAGCCTGTTATCCCCAGGGTAGCTTTTATCCGTTGAGCGATGGCCCTTCCATGCGGAACCACCGGATCACTAAGCCCGACTTTCGTCCCTGCTCGACCTGTCTGTCTCGCAGTCAAGCTCGCTTGTGCCTTTACACTCTGCGAATGATTTCCAACCATTCTGAGCGAACCTTTGGGCGCCTCCGTTACCTTTTGGGAGGCGACCGCCCCAGTCAAACTGCCCACCTGACACTGTCTCCCAGCACGTTCAGTGCTGCGGGTTAGAGTGGTCATAATGCAAGGGTAGTATCCCACCAACGCCTCCGTCGAAACTAGCGTTCCGACTTCTATGGCTCCTACCTATCCTGTACAAGCAGTACAAACACTCAATATCAAGCTACAGTAAAGCTCCATGGGGTCTTTCCGTCCTGTCGCGGGTACCCTGCATCTTCACAGGGATTTCAATTTCACCGAGTCTCTCGTTGAGACAGCGCCCAGATCGTTACGCCTTTCGTGCGGGTCGGAACTTACCCGACAAGGAATTTCGCTACCTTAGGACCGTTATAGTTACGGCCGCCGTTTACTGGGGCTTCAATTCAGAGCTTCGCCGAAGCTAACCCTTCCTTTTAACCTTCCAGCACCGGGCAGGCGTCAGCCCCTATACTTCATCTTACGATTTTGCAGAAACCTGTGTTTTTGATAAACAGTCGCCTGGGCCTATTCACTGCGGCTGGTCTTGCGACCAGCACCCCTTCTCCCGAAGTTACGGGGTCATTTTGCCGAGTTCCTTAACGAGAGTTCACTCGCTCACCTTAGGATCCTCTCCTCGACTACCTGTGTCGGTTTGCGGTACGGGCAGTTAACGTGCTCCTTAGAAGCTTTTCTCGGCAGTGTGACATCGGCAACTTCGCTACTGTAATTTCGCTCCCCATCACAGCTTGTCAACCCGGATGTAAGCATTTGACTCACATCCTGACTTACTGCTTGGCCCCACTCTTCCAATCGTGAGGTTTGCTTAGCCTCCTGCGTCCCTCCATCGTCAAACGCAGTTAACTGGTACAGGAATCTCAACCTGTTATCCATCGCCTACGCCTCTCGGCCTCGGCTTAGGTCCCGACTTACCCTGGGAGGACGAGCCTTCCCCAGGAAACCTTAGTCATTCGGTGGACAGGATTCTCACCTGTCTTTCGCTACTCATACCGGCATTCTCACTTCTAAGCGCTCCACCAGTCCTCACGGTCTAGCTTCACCGCCCTTAGAACGCTCTCCTATCACGTGCACGTAGTGCACATCCACAGTTTCGGTAATATGCTTAGCCCCGGTACATTTTCGGCGCAGAATCACTCGACTAGTGAGCTATTACGCACTCTTTAAATGGTGGCTGCTTCTGAGCCAACATCCTAGTTGTCTATGCAACTCCACATCCTTTTCCACTTAGCATATATTTAGGGACCTTAACTGGTGATCTGGGCTGTTCCCCTTTACACGGTGGATCTTATCACTCATCGTGTGACTCCTGGGCATAAATCAATGGCATTCGGAGTTTATCTGAAGTTGGTAACCCATGACGGGCCCCTTGTTCAAACAGTAGCTCTACCTCCACGATTCTAATTCCCAAGGCTCCCCCTAAAGAGATTTCGGAGAGAACCAGCTATCTCCAAGTTCGTTTGGAATTTCACCGCTACCCACACCTCATCCCAGCCATTTTCAACTGACACGGGTTCGGTCCTCCAGTGCGCTTTACCGCACCTTCAACCTGGACATGGGTAGGTCACCTGGTTTCGGGTCTACAACTACATACTTCATACGCCCATTTCAGACTCGCTTTCGCTGCGGCTCCGGTTTTTCCACCTTAACCTTGCATGCAATCGTAACTCGCCGGTTCATTCTGCAAGAGGCACGCCGTCACCCATTAATGGGCTCCGACAGCTTGTAGGCACATGGTTTCAGGAACTATTTCACTCCCCTTCCGGGGTGCTTTTCACCTTTCCCTCACGGTACTGGTTCACTATCGGTCACTAGGGAGTATTTAGCCTTGCGAGATGGTCCTCGCTGCTTCCGACGGGGTTTCACGTGTCCCGCCGTACTCAGGATCCTGAACTGAGAGAGTGCCGTTTCGTCTACTGGGCTTTCACCATCTCTGGCACAGCTTCCCAACTGTTTCGACTACGTCGCTCTTTGGTAACTCAAATGTTCAGTCCTACAACCCCAACGAGCAAGCTCGTTGGTTTGGGCTCTTCCCCGTTCGCTCGCCGCTACTGAGGGAATCGATTTTTCTTTCTCTTCCTGCAGCTACTGAGATGTTTCAGTTCACTGCGTCTACCGCTTGCTAGCTATAGATTCACTAGTCAAGCAACCAACGACTAAGTTGGTTGGGTTTCCCCATTCGGAAATCTCCGGATCAAAGCGTACTTACCGCTCCCCGAAGCATATCGGTGTTAGTCCCGTCCTTCATCGGCTCCTAGTACCAAGGCATTCACCATGCGCCCTTCATAACTTAACCTTGATAATCACTTCGTGATTATCCGATTAATTGAGTTAGCGATTATTTCTAAAAAACTCAAAATAACGCGGTGTTCTCGGTTTGTTTTATTAATTAATAAAGAAAATTGATATTATTTAGTTTTCAAAGTACAAGCTCGCTAACCTCGCGGTTAGCAATGGAGAATAACGGAATCGAACCGATGACCTCCTGCTTGCAAAGCAGGTGCTCTCCCAGCTGAGCTAATTCCCCATATATGGGCCTAAATGGACTTGAACCATCGACCTCACGCTTATCAGGCGTGCGCTCTAAACCAGCTGAGCTATAGGCCCAAATAAGCGTCATAATCTTGTTTTGAGAGTAAACCTCTCAAAACTAAACAAAGTTTCTTCGATGTGTAGGTTTCCGTTTTATTCCTTAGAAAGGAGGTGATCCAGCCGCAGGTTCTCCTACGGCTACCTTGTTACGACTTCACCCCAGTCATCTGCCCTGCCTTAGGCGGTTCCCTCCAAATGGTTAGGCCACCGACTTTGGGCATTGCAAACTTCCATGGTGTGACGGGCGGTGTGTACAAGGCCCGGGAACGTATTCACCGCGGCATGCTGATCCGCGATTACTAGCGATTCCGACTTCGTGTAGGCGAGTTGCAGCCTACAGTCCGAACTGAGAACGGCTTTAAGAGATTAGCTTACTCTCGCGAGTTCGCAACTCGTTGTACCGTCCATTGTAGCACGTGTGTAGCCCAGGTCATAAGGGGCATGATGATCTGACGTCGTCCCCACCTTCCTCCGGTTTGTCACCGGCAGTCTCACTAGAGTGCCCAACTGAATGCTGGCAACTAGTAACAAGGGTTGCGCTCGTTGCGGGACTTAACCCAACATCTCACGACACGAGCTGACGACGACCATGCACCACCTGTCATTGCGTCCCCGAAGGGAACGCCTAATCTCTTAGGTTAGCGCAAGATGTCAAGACCTGGTAAGGTTCTTCGCGTAGCTTCGAATTAAACCACATGCTCCACCGCTTGTGCGGGCCCCCGTCAATTCCTTTGAGTTTCAACCTTGCGGTCGTACTCCCCAGGCGGAGTGCTTAATGCGTTAGCTCCGGCACTGAAGGGCGGAAACCCTCCAACACCTAGCACTCATCGTTTACGGCATGGACTACCAGGGTATCTAATCCTGTTCGCTACCCATGCTTTCGAGCCTCAGCGTCAGTTGCAGACCAGACAGCCGCCTTCGCCACTGGTGTTCTTCCATATATCTACGCATTCCACCGCTACACATGGAGTTCCACTGTCCTCTTCTGCACTCAAGTCGCCCGGTTTCCGATGCCCTTCTTCGGTTAAGCCGAAGGCTTTCACATCAGACCTAAGCAACCGCCTGCGCTCGCTTTACGCCCAATAAATCCGGATAACGCTTGCCACCTACGTATTACCGCGGCTGCTGGCACGTAGTTAGCCGTGACTTTCTGGTTGGATACCGTCACTGCGTGAACAGTTACTCTCACGCACGTTCTTCTCCAACAACAGAGCTTTACGAGCCGAAACCCTTCTTCACTCACGCGGTGTTGCTCCATCAGGCTTGCGCCCATTGTGGAAGATTCCCTACTGCTGCCTCCCGTAGGAGTATGGACCGTGTCTCAGTTCCATTGTGGCCGATCAGTCTCTCAACTCGGCTATGCATCATTGCCTTGGTAAGCCGTTACCTTACCAACTAGCTAATGCACCGCGGGCCCATCCTGAAGTGATAGCCGAAACCATCTTTGAAACGAAAACCATGTGGTTTTCGTTGTTATGCGGTATTAGCACCTGTTTCCAGATGTTATCCCCCACTTCAGGGTAGGTTGCCCACGTGTTACTCACCCGTCCGCCGCTCACTGGTAATCCAACGTCAATTCAGTGCAAGCACGTCATATCAGTTGGGCCAGTGCGCTCGACTTGCATGTATTAGGCACACCGCCGGCGTTCATCCTGAGCCAGGATCAAACTCTCATATAAAATATAAGAACTTGAATAGCTCTAATTCAAATTAATTAAGCGAATTGACTTCGCAAATGTTTTGCTTCAAATCGTAATGATTGAAGACCCTACACATTTGATTCGTCGAAACTTTGTTCAGTTTTCAAAGGTCTACCTTAGTCAGCGATAAGCGCTGACTAACAACTCAATTATATCAGATGTCATTCAAGCCGTCAATGATTAATTTAGATAATTTTCAAATTAATTCATCAATCAGTCTCAACAGACAACTTTTATAATATATCATCTTGTTAAGAGCGAGTCAACATGTTTATTGAAATAAAAGTAATTAATCAGATAAACAAATAACTTTTTGTATCTCTCAACAGGAACTATACTATACCTTCTTTTGATTTCTTCGTCAACATCAAATATGAAGAGTCATTCATTTGTATTCGACTAATTCGAACATTAAATTCAAATTGGCAAATATAGTTAATAAGTTTCAAAATAAAATAAAAGAGTGCCCGCCATTTTTTGGCAAAAGCACTCATAAGCTGAACAATTTATTTTTTAAATTATTTTACCCGAACCAAGAAGTAACGTTTCTTTCCGCGACGAACGATCACGAACTTGCCATCAAAATGACTGCTTGGATCGATTTCTGCATCAACATCAGTTACCTTTTCACCATTAATATGGATAGCACCGTTTTCAACATCTTGTCGTGCCTGACGACGTGATGGTTCAATTTTGGTATCATCAACCAACCATAAAATAATGTTTTTCTTTTCATTAGCTACTTCTACTGAAGGAACATCCTTGAAGGCTTGTTCAATTTCCTCAGTAGTTAAATCAGCAACATCCCCCGAGAACAACGCCTTAGTAATTCGTTGGGCTTCGGCTAATCCTTCTTCGCCATGAACAAACTTGGTAACTTCTTCAGCTAAGCGACGTTGGGCTTCCCGCTTCCATGGTTCCTTTTGAACTTTTTCGGCTAACTCATCAATTTCATCTTTAGATAAGAAGGTAAAGTATTTGAGGTATTTAACAACGTCACGATCATCTTGGTTAATCCAGAATTGGTAGAATTCGTATGGCGAAGTCTTCTTCGGATCAAGCCAAATAGCACCGCCAGCAGTCTTTCCAAATTTCGTCCCGTCAGCTTTTAGCATCAATGGAATGGTCAATCCGTATACCTTTGCGTCGGGGCCTTCTACCTTATGAATCAGGTCAATTCCGGCAGTAATGTTCCCCCATTGATCTGACCCACCAATTTCAAGTTGCACACTGTTATTTTGGTAAAGGTGCAAGAAGTCTACCGCTTGAAGAATTTGGTAGGTAAACTCAGTAAAGGAAATCCCTGAATCAAGTCGACTAGCAACAACTTCCTTATTTAACATTGTATTAACGTTAAAGAGCTTCCCAAAGTCACGTAAGAAGTCAATCATGGTGAAGTTCTTTAACCAAGTGTAGTTATCAACAATCGTAAAGTTCTCGGTGCCGAAAAGCTTCTTCATTTGTTCGGTAAGAGCCTTCTTGTTGTGCTCTAACTGTGATTCAGTTTGAAGGGTCCGTTCCGTCTTCCGTCCAGATGGATCACCAATTGCACCAGTTCCACCACCAATGATAATAACTGGGTGATGCCCCGCTAACTGGAATCGTTTAAGAATCATGAAGGGAATTAAGTGACCGATATGAAGACTATCACCTGTTGGATCAGTTCCACAGTATAGGCCAATGTTCTTATTTTCGGTTAATTCCTTTAATGCTTCTTTATCAGTGGTTTGGTTAATGGCACCGCGCCATTCAAGTTCATCAATAATGTTCATCGTATTGCCTCCTATAACATCTTTCAGATCAAAAAAATCCCCCAACTTCATATTGAAGTCAGGGACGATTTACCGCGTTACCACCTTGAATTGCAACTACCAATCCGGTAATTACCTCTCTAGTCGATAACGAGACGATCCGTTCTTAGTTGAAAAGCTCCGTAAGTGTAATTCGTCAGCCAACCTCGTTAGACTTTCAGCAACCGTCTAATCTCTAATCTACCGGTTGGTAAACTACTAAATTACATCAACGCCTTTATTGTTGCCGTCATTGTACCTAGAGAATTAGTACTTTGTCAAGATCAAAAGGAAGCCACCAGAACTATTTCTTTCGTGACTTCCCTTTAGCTAAGAATTATTTATTTTCTTGCTTCTTTTTATCCTGCTTTTGTTTAGCTTTCTTTGCTTTTTTCTTTGGTGTATAAACTTCATGAACGTAAGCCTCACCAGTTAATTCAGCAACTGGCTTAAACGTGTCCGCAAAGTCTTCATCCAAGTTAGCGGTCTTCTTCGCTTCTTCGTAGTATAGAGCACCACTGGCAAATATCACTGGCAAATATGCTGCAAAGCCAAGAATCATTAGCAGCAACCCAATGTATACCAATACGTAAGTTGCGGTGTAAATACCCCAGTATGCTAAGGCACCGAAAATAGCTTCCCAAACAACCATTGGAACAAAGATTACAACAAGCATAATCAATAGGTAGTTCCACTTGCGGCCACCCATAAACCGTCGACTAGCAGTTAGGGCGTGACGCATTGATTGACCAAGGAATTGTGGCTGACGGTCACGGTAAAGGAAGTTAGCTTGGGAATATTCAATCCCCTTCCATGCCATTACAATATCGTTTAATACCCGGCAAACAATTACTAATGCTTGGTTTTTAGCAACTAACCCACCAATAATATCTAACGGCAAGCTCCACAGGAATACGAATAATCCAGTGTAAAGAATGATCCGCCATAATTGATTCTTCCGCAAATGCTTATAGTGCATCCATACTGATCCAGCACTAACAACTTGTTCAGGGTGGCGAACCTTATCTTGATAAGTAAATTGTGCAGCTGTGGTAAAGAATGAATAGAAGAATGACAATGCTACTAAAACAATAATTGCAAGAAGCAACTCAAGCAAAGCCAATCCAATTGCTGCAGGTGATGCCATCCCGTACATAATCATCATCATGGCCATCCCCATTGAACTCAATATTCCTTGGGCAAAATAACCAATAATAAACGATAATGCGAGGAAAATAATCATCACTCCGCCAAGCGGCCACATTGAAGCTTGGTAATGCGGCTTAACTAGTTCCTTCAAGTCATGAACGAACTGTTTTAAGGATAAATGATAACGTTTCTTCATTTAATACTCTCTCCAATTATTTCAGAATATATTTTTCATCATAACACAAAACAAATAAAGCTCAATTTTCATGGTGCTTTTTTCATAAAAAATTCAAAAAGTGCTAGCCACCACAGTCAGCAAGCCGATTAATGATGGTCAGCACTTTAATTATTCTCTATTAAACTATTTGTCAAAATTAACTAAATTACTAGAGAAATTATACTCGCAAATTAATCTTGCTCAGTCGCTTCAGAATAAGGAAAACGATAATTCCCTCCAAAGGCCAAGTAATGACTTCTTTAGGCAACCGGATAAGCAGAAGTGCCCAGAAGGTTTTCCCCGTACTTCCGGTATTTAAGCTCATAATATAAATCCAAAGCGTTGTAAAGATGACATTGGTTACTAGGATTTGGAAGAACTCGTAAATTAGCGCCCGTTGCCAAGTGATTTTTTGGTTGTACAGGAACATTCCCGCTAACACACCAGAAATAAAGGCTGAAAAGGTAAAGCCTGGGAAAAAGGCAGTCCCAGAGTTAAGAATAGTGTTACTGATAATATCGTTAACCACCATTGCCCAACCACCAATCCACGGTCCTAAATAGTAACCTATCAAGGCAGTTGCAATAAAGCCAAAGCCAAATTTAAGAATGGTTGGATCACCAATTGAGATTTTTTCTAAAACAACCTCAAGGGCAATCAGCATTCCAGCAAGAGTTAGCCGCTTAGTAGTAAACCGCGGCCCAGCAAAAGATAAAATTGATGACATCTCAATCCACTCCCTACTTAAAAATTTATTCTGTTAGGGAACACATTGACCGGTGTCTCTGTGGTGAATGCGAAATTATCAAGCAGCTAATGCTTCCTTCCAGCGTTCACATTCCGTTCCGCTGGACAATAACTCGGTAATTCCTACCCCAACACCCAATAATATATCTCAACCACGGATAATATTCAATGATTTTGGTAAAATTATATGGAAAATTGCTTAAATTAAATACTGATATAAATATATATAGTTCGTGTTTTATTTAACAAAGAATTACCATATTGGTTCAGAGTAACCATTTAATTATCAAAAATAGGGTTCTGGTGCCCGGTAATGCCGAACTCCAGAACCCTATTAGGCTCTTATCTTCAATTAATTATTTTAGTACTTTTCTTTGCTTAAAACATTAAGCTTATCGTCAAAGTCGTAAACAACTGGTTGACCAGTAGCCATTTCAAGGTTCATGATGTCATCATCAGAAATGTTTTCGATGTACTTGCTCAAAGCACGGAGAGAATTACCGTGGGCTGCAATAATAACGTTCTTGCCATCAAGAAGCTTTGGAGCAATTTCATCTTGCCACAAAGGAATAACCCGTTCCAAGGTAACCTTTAAGTTTTCACCACCAGGAACTGTCCGTGGGTCCAAGTTAGCGTAACGACGATCATGTAATGCTGAACCTTCGTCACTAGCCTTTAGCAATGGAGGTAAAACATCGTATGACCGACGCCAAATGTGAACTTGTTCGTCACCGTACTTTTCAGCAGTAGCCTTCTTGTTAAGGCCTTGTAAAGCACCATAGTGACGTTCATTCAAGCGCCAAGTCTTGGTTTCAGGAATCCAAAGTTGGTCACATTCTTCAAGAGCATAGTGCAATGTCTTGATAGCACGCTTCAATACTGAAGTGTATGCATAGTCAAATTGAATACCATGTTCCTTAAGGGCCTTACCAGCATCCTTAGCTTGTTCAACACCCTTTTCGCTCAAATCAACATCAATCCAACCAGTGAACTTGTTAGCAAGGTTCCATTCACTTTGGCCGTGACGAATTAAAACTAGTTTTGCCATGTTTTAATGACCTCTTTCTTCTTAAAATCGCTATACTACTATACAGCATTACCTAATCATTTTAATCCAAACATTGAAAAAATCCAATAGGAGAAGCATCGATCTTGTGAAATTAATCGCGATTATGGATCTACAACCCCGCCTTTGCGCCAATATCATGACGGTAAAAGCATTCCGGTTGATCTAACTTTTCTAAATATGCGTAAACACGATCATGCGCTTCCTGAAGAGTTCCTGCTTGGGCCAGAACCATTAACAGTCGTCCCCCAGCGCCCTGCAAATGACTAAGTGTTCCCGTCACATTAGCATAGTCGATTTCAACTTCACTGCCCTCAGGGAAGGAACCTAATTCTTGACCATGGATTGGTTTTTGTGGATAACCTTTGGAAGCCAACACAACACCAAAACTAGCTTCAGCGGTCTCGCTAATTGCCGGTAAAGGCTGATCATTAATTGCCGCATCAACAAGTTGATAAAGATCCGTATCTAAGCGTGGAAGGACGACCTGAGTTTCTGGATCGCCAAGACGAACATTATATTCAATCACCTTCGGGCCATCCGTAGTCAGCATTAGTCCAATATAAAGGACCCCATGATAATGGTATTCGCCCTTCACTAGCCCATCTACCGTTGGTTTAACCACTTCATCAATCATTCGTTGGCGATCAGCCGCCGATAACTGGGGAAGCGGACTATACGAACCCATCCCACCAGTATTCGGGCCCTTATCACCGTCATAAGCCCGTTTATGGTCTTGTGCCATTGGCAAGATTCGATAATGACCGTTGCTGATCACTACAAACATCGAATATTCAGGGCCATTTAAACATTCTTCAAGGACTATCCGGGCTTGCCCCGATGCAAACATTTCTTTAATCGTCTGGACCGCAGCATCATGATCCTGGGCAATCACAACTCCTTTACCTCCAGCGAGGCCATTTTCTTTGATAACAACCGGGTACCCAAATTGATCCACGTGTTCAAGGATCGCTGTTTGGTCACGATAGGAAGCATGCTTAGCAGTTGGTACACCGTAATTATTCATAAAGTTCAAAGCATAATCTTTTGAACCCTCTAGTTGCGCTGCCCGAGCATCAGGACCAAAAATCTTTAATCCAGCTGCATGGAAGTCATCTACAATACCATCAACCAGGCAATCTTCGGGTCCCACAAACGTCCATTTAATATCGTGATCTTTTGCAAATTTAATCAAACCGGCAAAGTCGTTTTCAGCAATTGCCACTGGCTCAACTCCAACGCTTGGCATCCCCACGTTCCCTGGTGCACAGTAAACATGGTCTACACTAGTGCTTTCCTTCAGCTTTTTGGCAATCGCAAATTCGCGACCCCCTTCGCCGATCACTAATAAATTAACTTTATCTGTCATGAGATCCTCCTGAATTCGATGTTGGATAATCATTTTTGTTGGTGGCTTGTGTTCTGGCTCGCACTCTAATGTCTAAAGTGTCTTACCCCAGTGGTGACCATGGCGATACCGTATTTGTTGGCCATGTCGATTGATTCTTGATCACGGATGGAGCCGCCGGGTTGAACGACTGCTTTGATGCCATGCTTACCAGCGTATTCAACACAGTCGCCAAATGGGAAGAAAGCATCTGAAGCCATTACGGTTCGTTCGTCAATATCATCTCCGGCATGCTTAACAGCAATCTTGAGAGAATCAATCCGGTTCGGTTGACCTTCACCAACACCGAGCGTCCGTTCATCATTTGCGAGGACAATTGCATTTGATTTAGCATGCTTAACTGCCTTCCATGCAAACATCAGTGTCTTTAATTGTTCCTCGGTTGGTTGAACATCAGTTACGCACTTCCAGTCATGATAGTCTTCTTTGAGGGTATCTTGTTCTTGCATTAGCATCCCGCCCATTACAGAAACGACTTCATGCTTGGTTGGTTCATCTTTCTTACTGAAATCAAGACTGAGTAAACGAATATTCTTCTTCTTTGCCAAAATTTCGTATGCATCGTCATCGAAGCCAGGTGCAATCACGATTTCAAGGAAAATCTTATGCATCTTTTGGGCAGTTGCTAAATCAACTTTTCGGTTTAGCGCAATCACTCCGCCGAAAATTGAAACAGTGTCTGCAGCATAGGCACGATCCCAGGCTTGTTCTAGGTTCTCACCCCGGCCAATGCCACAAGGGTTCATGTGCTTCATAGCAACGACTGCTGGTTCATCAAATTCCCGGATGCAACGAAGAGCCTCATCTGCATCCTTAATATTATTGTAGGAAAGCTTCTTTCCGTGAAGCTGTTTAGCAGATAAAATCGAGAATGATTTTGGTAGTGCATCCTGGTATAGCCAAGCTTTCTGGTGGCTATTTTCACCATAACGCATCGTTTCTTTCAAGTCCCAAGTCAAGGTTAACTTTTCAGGATCTTCTAGGCCATTTTCCTTAGTTAGGTATTGAGAAATCAATGCGTCATAAGCGGCAGTGTGACGAAAGGCCTTGGCAGCTAGCTTTGAACGGGTTTCCAATGTTGTCGTGCCGTTTTCCTTAAGTTCACCCAACACCTGATCATAGTCGTTTTGGTCAACGACGATTGTAACGTCACGGTAATTCTTAGCTGCTGAACGGACCATGCTTGGGCCGCCAATATCAATATTTTCAATCGCATCCGCAAGCTTTACGTCTGGCTTTTCAATTGTCTCCTTAAATGGATAGAGGTTTACACAGACAAGATCAATTGGCGTAATGTTAAGTTTTTCAAGAGTCTTCATATGCTCTGGTAATTCACGACGAGCCAGTAAGCCCCCATGAACATATGGATTTAATGTTTTTACTCGACCATCCAGAATTTCAGGAAAATGGGTAACATCTTCAATACTAATCGTATTAATTCCTGCATCATCCAAAACCTTCTTTGTTCCGCCAGTAGAAACAATTTCAAAGCCGTTTTCTACCAGTCCCTTAACAAAAGGAACCAAATTTGTCTTATCAGATACACTTACTAATGCTCGTTTCATAAGTTAATTCTCCTTCTCTAGCTCTGTCAAAACTTGTTTTACTGCTTCAGGATATAATTGGTGTTCGGTTTCATGGACCCGTTCTTCCAACGTTTCTACCGTATCGCTAGGCAAAATTGGCACGTGCCGTTGAGCAATAATTGGTCCAGAATCTAAACCAGCGTCGATATAGTGGACAGTTACCCCAGTCTGTTTCCGCTGGTCATTAAATGCCCGCTCAATCGAATGCAATCCTGGATACTCTGGCAACCATGCAGGATGAAGGTTGACGATCCGGTGTTCATATTGATTCAGGATCGTTGGGCCAACTACCCTTAAGTAACCGGCCAAAGCAATAAAGTCAATTTGATACTTTTTCAGCAACTGTAAAAGCTGTTTTTCGTACTCTTCCTTCCCACCACAGGATTTCACCGTGAAACTTTCAGCAGGGATACCAAGGCGCTGTGCCCGTTTCATTACCGGTGCATCTGGATGGTTGCAAAAGAGCAGCGATAATTCACCAGGAATATCACCGCTTTGAAAATGCTTTGCTAGCACTTCAAAGTTTGTTCCGTTCCCGGAAGCGAAAATGGCAACTCTCATTTTCAAACCTCACTTAATTTCAATCTTTTCAGCATTTTCAGGACGTTGACGCAGGTGACCAATTTGGTAGCTTGCCTCACCTGCTTCTTTTAACTTCTCTTGAACCTGTTTAACATTAGTAGGATCAACTGCCAACACTAAGCCAATCCCCATGTTGAATGTTTGGAAGCAATCTGCCAGCGGTAACTGACCAAGCTGTTGTAAATAATCAAAGACTGGCAATGTCGGCCATGACTTGTGATCGATTACCGCCTGTAATTGATCGCTAATCATTCGGGGAACATTCTCGATCAGTCCGCCGCCAGTAATATGACTTACCCCTTTAATTAATTTTTGATGAATCAGGGGAAGAACCTGACGGACATAAATCCGGGTTGGTTTTAAAATGGTCTCGCCAACCGTCTCACCATGAAGGGCCTCTGGTTTTTCGTCGAGTTGAACATCATGATCCTTAAAGAGAATCTGGCGAACAAGGGAAAAACCATTTGAGTGGATCCCGCTAGATGGTAATCCCAGAAGAACATCGCCAGCTTGTGGTTGAGCCGTGGTTAAAAGCTCCTCTTTCTCTACGACTCCAGTCACCGTTCCCGCTAAATCATATTCGTCTTTCGCGTACATATCCGGCATTTCAGCTGTTTCGCCACCAATTAACGCTGCACCAGCATCACGGCAACCCGCAGCAACACCGCTGACAATTTCTGCCATTTTCTCGGGCTGGTTGTGTTCGGTAGCAATGTAGTCCAAGAAAAATAATGGTTCCGCCCCTTGAGCCAGGACATCGTTAACACACATTGCAACCACATCAATACCGATCGTGTCATGTTTTCCCATTTGTTGAGCAATCAGGAGTTTAGTTCCAACACCATCTGTCCCCGAAACGAGAACTGGATGTTCCATGTGTAACTCTCCCAAGTCAAACATCCCACCAAAACTACCAATGCCACTAACAACACCAGGGCGATCAGTTGATTTAACAGCCGCTTTGATCCGATTAACTAATTCGTATCCGGCATTTACGTCAACACCGGCTTTTTGATAGCGATTCATGATTTCAGTTCCTTTCGTGCCCGCTTTTCTTGTTCGTTTAGCGACTTCAAATATCCTTCTTCGTAATCGTAAAGCGGAGTTGGGTAGTCACCATTAAAGTAAGCTACTGTTAGGCCGCCATATGGTGCATCCCCCGCATCCGGAATATTGATTGCCTTAATCAAATTCTCAACACTCAGAAAGTGAAGGGAATCGGCGCCAATCAACTCTTTCATTGTTGACACTGAATAATGAGCAGCCATTAGCTCTGACCGCGTTGAAATATCAATCCCATAGAAGCACGGAAATTTAAATGGCGGTGAAGCAATCAACATGTGGACTTCCTTAGCTCCTGCATGACGAAGCATTTTAATAATCTGCTTAGAAGTGGTTCCCCGGACAAGCGAATCATCGACTACGATTACTCGTTTGCCAGCAACAACCCCGCGAACGGCAGATAGTTTGAGATGAACGCCTTGTTCACGAAGGGCCTGCGTTGGCTGGATGAATGTCCGGGCAACATATTGGCTCTTAATCAAGCCCATTTCGTACGGCAATCCGGACTCTTCCGCATAGCCTGATGCTGCGGATAGTGATGAATTAGGAACCCCGATAACCATGTCTGCATCAATCGGGTATTGCTTTGCCAGTAACCTTCCCATCTGTTTACGGGCATTATGGACTGTTACCCCGTGAATAATCGAATCAGGACGAGCAAAGTAAATATATTCCATTGAACAGATTGCTAATTGAGTATTCGTTGTGTAGTGGTCAATATGTAACCCATCACGATCAATTACAATCAGTTCCCCAGGTTGAACATCTCGAATAAATTTAGCATTAACAATGTCTAGAGCACATGTTTCACTAGCAACTACATAGGCACCGTTTTCCAATTGGCCAATACATAAAGGGCGAATCCCATTTGGATCTAGTGCTGCAATTAACCTGTTCTTTTGTAGCAAGAGAAAGGCAAAACCACCGTGGACAATGTTCAGGCTCTTTTTTAAGGCCGGAATAAAACCTTCTTTAATGTATTTCCGAACTAGGTGAATCAGAATTTCGGTATCGGAATCTGACTGAAAAACCGCTCCATCATCCTCAAGCTGGCGCCGTAACGTAACGGCATTAGTTAAATTTCCGTTATGAGCTAACGCAACGTCGCCATCGTGGAAGTGAAACAAAAAGGGTTGGACATTGGCAATTGAGTTATGCCCACTTGTACCGTAACGAACATGGCCAATCGCTGCGTCACCAACTAGCCGCTTCAATTCATTCGGGTTAGCAAACACCTTTGCTAAGAGTCCCCGGTCACGATGCTGGTAAAGTTCTTTTGAATCGGTCGAAACGATTCCGGCACCTTCCTGACCACGATGTTGAAGGGTATGAAGACCATAGTATGTTAACTGGCTTGCATCTTGAACACCAAAAACGCCAAAGACACCACATTCTTCATTTAATCCTTTGATTTCAGCTGGCACGGGATCGCCTCCTCCCACAATTTTTGTAGTTCAGCAACATTTTGATTAATCTCAGCATCTTGCAAGTGCGCTTCAAGCCAATGGGTATTAGTAACTTCCCCAACTAGCAGTGCATCCGCACCCATCGTTTTTTCAAAAGCAACTGTCTTGGCATCAGGAACTGTCACAACAAACCGTCCCGGAGTTTCACTAAATAATTGAGCAGCTGTCAGGTGACGAATATCAATATTCATTCCCAAATCTGTCTTAAACAATGTTTCAGCAAGGCCAACTCCAAGGCCACCTTCACTTAGATCATGAGCACTTGCAACATTGCCCTGCTGCATTGCAGTAAGAAGACGCATCATGTAGTCATGAACGTGTTCCATATCAAACGAGTTAAGAACACCACTAATATCACCGGTAAGCATCTTTTGAATTTCTGTACCCGCAAAGTCATTCCCCGTTTTACCAACAAGGTATACCTTATCGCCAGCATGCTGAACAAATGATGGGATAACATATTGAATATCCTTAATCAGTCCAACCATTCCGACCATTGGTGTTGGGTGGATTGCTTTACCATTATTTTCGTTATATAACGAGACATTTCCTGAAATAACCGGAGTATCAAATACCCGGCAGGCATCAGCCATCCCCTTAACAGATTGGTGAAGTTCCCAGAAAATTTCGGGATCATTAGGGTCACCATAGTTTAAGCAATCGGTAATTCCTAATGGCTCAGCACCACTAGCCACAATGTTAGCCGCTGCTTCAACAAGGGCAATTTGACCACCAATTTCCGGACTCAAATAGACGAAGCGTCCATTACCATCGGTTGTCATTGAAAGGCCTTTACGGGTCCCACGAACACGCAAGACACCAGCGTCGCTTCCGGGACCGACCACCGTGCTTGTCCGTACCTGCGAGTCATATTGTTGATAAAAAATGCTCTTATCCGCGATTGTTGATTGTTGAAGAAGATTTCGTAATGTTTGTTCAGCATCGCTAATGGTTGGTACCCAGGCAGTTTGCTTTTCTGCTACTGAAATCCGCGCTGGTTTCTTTTCCTCACTAGCTTCTTCCAATACATCATCGGTCAAACTAGAAACAGGAATATTGCAGACCTCTTGTCCATCATGGTAGAGAACGTAATCGTGACCAGCAGTAATCCGACCAATCGTCACTGCTTCTAGGTCATAAAAGTCAAAGATCTTTTTAACGTCTTCTTCGTGGCCCTTATTTACACACAGGAGCATCCGTTCTTGCGATTCACTTAACATAATTTCGTAAGCTGACATATTTGGTTCACGTTGAGGAACGAGGTCAAGGTTTAGCTCCATGCCGCTTTGCCCTTCAGATGCCATTTCGGCACTTGAAGAAACAATTCCGGCTGCCCCCATATCCTGAATACCAACTAGCCAGTCAGGGTGCTTAGTGATAACTTCCAGGCAAGCCTCTAAAAGAAGCTTTTCCATAAAGGGATCACCGACTTGAACCGCAGAACGCTGGGTGGCATTCTCATCACTAAAATCAGCAGATGCAAAGGTTGCACCATGAATTCCGTCACGACCGGTTTGCGCACCGACATACATTACCGCATTACCGATTCCAGCTGCCTTCCCTTTTTGGAGATCTTTTTGGTCCATCAAGCCAACACTCATCGCATTACATAAAAGATTTCCTTGGTAGCACGGATCAAAAGTTGTTTCACCGGCAATTGTGGGAATTCCCATACAGTTACCGTAATCACCAATTCCCCGCACCGTTCCATCGACCTTCATCCGCATCTTTGGATCAGTTAGTTCGCCAAAATGAAGAGAATCAAGTGAGGCAACTGGACGAGCACCCATACTGAAAATGTCACGAAGAATTCCGCCAACCCCAGTAGCAGCTCCCTGATATGGTTCTACAGTAGTTGGGTGGTTATGGCTTTCTGCTTTGAAGACCACGGCTTGACCATCATCAATGTCAATAACTCCTGCACCTTCACCAGGGCCTTGCAAAACACGGGAATTCTTATTTGGAAAAAGCCTTAAAACAGGTTTTGACTTTTTATAAGAACAGTGCTCGCTCCACATTGCGGAAAACAATCCGGTTTCAGTATAGTTTGGCAACCTGCCAAGAAGCTTTTCGCTAATGTAGTTGTACTCATCTTCGCTTAGACTCCAGTCAAGATATGGTTTTTGCTTTTTAATTTCTTCAGGGGTCATTGCCTGTTCCATTGTCTATTCCTCCACCTTTGCATTTCCATTTGCGAGCAACGATTTGAATAACCGTAATCCATCAGTATTACCAAGAAGTGCTTCAACAGCCCGTTCTGGGTGAGGCATCATTCCCAAAACATTTCCCCGTTCATTAGTAATCCCCGCAATATTACGCAGACTGCCATTTGGGTTTTCCTCAGCATACCGAAAAACAACCTGATGATTCTTTTCAAGGCGGTCAAGTGTCTCTTTATCTGCAAAATAGCTTCCGTCAGCATGAGCAATTGGCAAAGCGATTCGTTCGTGCTTTTCATATTGTTGAGTAAAGATCGTTTCATTATTAACCACTTCCAGGGGAACGGTCTTGCAGACGAACTTTTGACTATCATTCCGCTTTAACGCCCCAGGAAGAAGACCGACTTCAGTTAAAATCTGGAAACCATTGCAGGTTCCAAATACTGGTTTCCCTTCTTCTGCCATCTTGATAACCGCTGGCATAATATTAGTAAAGCGAGCAATTGCCCCCGCTCTTAAGTAGTCACCATAGGAAAAGCCACCTGGCAACATCACAGCATCAAACCCTGCTAAACTCTTTTCTCGATGCGAAACATATTCCACATCAGCATGACAAATAGAGTGGAGTGCTTCATAGAGGTCAATATCACAGTTAGAACCAGGAAAAACAATCACCGCGATCTTCATTTAATCTTCCTCCATCACTTGGTACTTATAAGTTTCCATATTGAAGTTAACTAAGAGTTGATCCGCAATTTCCTCAATTGTTTTTTCAACCGCCTTTCCAGTTCCTTCAACAGTTACATCGAAGAATTTACCAACCTGGACATCTTTCACTTCGTCATGGCCCAGCGTATGAATTGCATCTTTAATGGTCTCCCCTTGAGGATCAAAAACTGATTGCTTATAGGTAACGAAAATCCGTACTTTTGTCATTTACTTATCCTCCGCAATAACGTCTTCCAACCGCGCTAATACTTGGTCATAGGTTTGAGTTAAGTCAGCCAATTTCCGCCGATAAACATCCTTATCCATGTGCTGGTCGGTCTTAATATCCCATAACCGGCAATTATCAGGCGAAAATTCATCTGCCAGGATAATTTCACCATTACTTAACCGACCAAACTCTAATTTAAAGTCAACTAATTGCATTCCTGCTTTTTCAAAAAGAGGTGTCAGCAGGCCATTAACTTCTCGACAAATGCCCCACATTTTTTCAAGTTCAGCATGGGTAGCAATTCCTAACGCAATCGTTGCCGACTCATTAATAAATGGATCGTCTAATTCATCACTCTTATAAAAAGTTTCCTCAACCGGTTCTGGAAGCTTCTTTCCTTCGTCCAACCCATACCGACTAGCAAAGTGTCCCGCAACCACATTCCGGGTAACAAATTCTAGCGGAAACATCGTACATTTCTTAACTAGATCTTCATTAGCTGACAACTTTTTGATGAAGTGAGTCTCAATCCCGTGCTTGATTAAATATTGAAAAACCAAGCTTGAAATGGCATTAGCAGCTTCACCCTTTCCAGCAAAGTGCTCCTTCTTTTTCCCGTTCAGCGCAGTTGCTTGGTCCATATATACAACCCGCAGTACTTCGGGATCGTCTGTTTGCCACATCTGTTTTGCTTTTCCGGTATAAAGTAACTTTTCCATTGTTAATTAAGACTCCTTTTACATAAAAGACGAACATTAAAATAATTAATAACGATTTCATTCGTTAAATTCTGTCATTAATATACTCTCAGTCATAAGTAATTGTCAATACAATTCACTAACTTTATCTATACTTTCTTTATAATAGTTCGCGTTTTACACTAATTTTCACTCCTAGAACCCGTAATTCTTATAAAATTAACCTAATTTGTCTTTCAACCCATCGTTAACTATCCCCAAATAAATATTTTTAATTTCTCAAGATAATTATTGACTTTTCAAAAATTAATATTAAACTAATAAAAAATTAAATTATGATTAGACTTTGAAGAGAAGAGTAGTACCTCGTCGTTTCTGCAGAGAGTCCTTATTTGGTGAAAGAGGATATTCGACAACGGTATGAAGATGAGCTCTGAGTCATCTAACCTGGTCATCCCGGCTAGGCTAGACGGATAGCAACCGTTACATTGCGGAGTATTCATATCTTATAATGAGTACTTAACGAGGTTGTTATTGTAAGGTAACAATAAACTCAGGGTGGTACCGCGAAAGCTTTCGTCCCATAGTTCTATTTGAACGACTGGGATGGAAGCTTTTTTTATTAAAATCTAATCTTCCTTAATCACATCATCCAGGAAAGGAGAATCAGTAATGACAGCAAACGCAAAAAATGGTTTTTTACTCAGTAGCGGTCAGTGGCAAAATCATTATCTTAACAATCCAGTATCAATCGTGGTGGTTAACCTAATGCCAACCAAAGAGATAACTGAACGCCAATTTCTTGAAAGCTTCAATCAATTAACTCAAGATGTTGAACTTACTTTTCTTTATCCAGCAACTCACCATTTCAAAAATGTTTCCTTCTCGACAATCGCTAAAGCATACGTTAGCTTAGCAGAAATTGAGAATTACTCGTTCGACGGTTTAATCATTACTGGTGCTCCCGTTGAACAGCTTGCTTTTCAGCAGGTTGATTATTGGGAAGAATTTCGCACAATCTGTGACTGGGCAGAGCGTCATACCAAGCAAAGTTTGTTAGAGTGTTGGGCTGCTCTTGGCGGTCTCTATAACGACTATCAAATTAATAAGCACCAGTTGTCGCAAAAAATTTTTGGAATCTATCAAGCAACAGGAATCAATAAGTGTAACCAATTAGCAAAGCATTTTACTAACCAGCAATTAGTCATTCCCCAATCACGCCACTCCAATCCTAGTGTTGATCCAGAGAACCTTCCCGATGATTTGCAAATTGTCGCTGAAAATAATGAAATTGGTCCCTTAATCTATCACTCCCCTGGCAAACACCGCACTTACATTACAGGCCACCCGGAATATGAAGCAGATACGCTTGCGCAGGAATATTACCGCGATCTAAAAAAGCGGCTGCCTATTCAGGAACCGCGTAATTACTTTTCTAACCGGAATACCGGTGAGATTAAATATTCATGGCGAAAATCAAGTACACAAATCTATCAAAATTGGTTAAACACATTCACACAACAGAAAGTAGGTACATTAGTATGAGTAATCAAGAACAATCACCAAAATACCATTTTGAAACCCTCCAAGTTCACGCTGGTCAAACCGTAGACGAAACTGGTGCTCGCGCGGTACCAATCTACCAAACAACTTCTTACGTTTTCAAAGACGCTAAACAAGCCGCTGACCGCTTCTCCTTAAAAGAACCCGGCAATATCTATACCCGCCTAACCAACCCAACTACCGAAGTCGTTGATAAGCGGGTCGCAGCTCTGGAACACGGCACTGCCGGAATTACCCTTGCGACTGGTTCGGCTGCCATCACCGCGGCAATCTTAAATATCGCTCAAGAAGGTGATGAAATCGTCTCCGCAAGTACAATTTACGGTGGAACTTATGACCTGTTTGCCGTTACCCTTCCTAAACTAGGAATCAAAACTCATTTTGTCGACCCTGATAATCCCGCAAACTTTGAAAAACAGATCAACGAGCATACTAAAGCTCTTTATGTCGAAAGTATTGGGAATCCTGGAATTAACCTAGTTGACTTTAAGGCGATTGCCAAAATCGCTCATAAGCACGGGATCCTCTTTATTGTTGACAACACTTTTGGCACCCCCTACCTCGTTAAACCGCTCGACCTCGGTGCCGATGTTATCGTTCACTCAGCAACTAAATTCATTGGCGGTCACGGAACAACGATGGGTGGTGTCATTGTAGAAAACGGGAAGTTCGATTATAAGGCTAGTGGTCGCTATCCTGGCTTCACCACTCCTAATAGTCAATATGATGGCCTTGTGTTTGCCGATCTAGCACCCGCTGCGTTTACTACTAAAGTTCGGGCAGAAACCGCTCGTGACCTTGGTGCTACCATTAGTCCATTTAACTCATTCCTTCTTCTTCAAGGACTTGAATCACTCTCACTCCGGGTTGAACGTCACGTTGCTAACACCAGAAAAATTGTTAAGTTCCTTAACGATCATCCAAAAGTCGCTTGGATCAACTACCCAGAATTAGCAGATAGTCCATATAAGCCATTAGCAAATGAGTACTTCCCTCACGGTGTCGGTTCAATTTTCACCCTTGGTCTCAAGGGCGGCGAAGAAGCAGGCAAGGAGCTTATCAGCAACCTCAAGCTCTTCTCATTATTAGCAAACGTTGCCGATGCCAAGTCGCTGATTATTCATCCAGCTTCAACAACCCATGCCCAGTTAAGTCCCGAAGAATTAAAGGCCGCTGGTGCGACTCCCGATCTCATTCGGGTTTCTGTGGGAATTGAGAACGCGGATGACCTAATTGCGGATCTTGACCAAGCACTAGCAAAGATTTAGCCAAGCAAAGGAGGCCCTGTTATGCAGACAATTACGATTGGTCTTCTCGGTCTGGGAACCGTTGGCGGAGGAGTTGTGAAGCTATTACAAGAACACGCTGCTAAAATCGAGCAAACCACCAACGTTCACTTCGTCCTTAAGCGAGTAGCGGTTGCCCACCTAGATAAGCCACGAAATGTAACCCTTCCTGATGATACAATTCTTACCGATCAACTTGATGAAGTCCTTAACGATCCGGAAATTCAAGTAATCGTTGAAACAATGGGGACTATCAACCTTGCTCGTCAGGCAATTACTCAGGCAATTTACAACCACAAATCCGTAATCACTGCCAACAAGGATCTCTTGGCAATCGATGGCCCGCGCCTTGCCCAGCTTGCTAAAAGCCGTCACGTTGATTTCCTCTATGAAGCGAGCGTTGCTGGTGGGATCCCGATTCTCCGGGTACTAAGCAGCAGTCTTGCAACAGACCAGATTAGCCAAATCACCGGGATCATTAATGGAACTGCTAATTATATTCTGTCGGCAATGACCAGCAATAATGTTAGTTACGATAAAGCGTTAATGAATGCCCAGAAAAAAGGCTACGCGGAAGCAAACCCGACTAATGATGTCAAAGGGATTGATACTGCCAACAAGCTTAGTATTCTTAGCCAGTTTGCATTTGGAAAAGCACTGGATCCCAATAAACTTGGTATCCGTGGTATCGAGAACATTACTGCAGCCCAATTAGCTAGCGCAAACCATTTTGGTTACACAATTAAGCTACTAGCAATCGCTAAACGACTAGCCAACAAGCTTTACACTTTCGTTGGCCCCGCATTGATTGCGCATAACGATCCGCTCGCCCAAGTTGATGGCGTTCAAAATGCAGTTGCGGTCGAAAGCAATGCTCTTGGTTCAAGTGTTTATACTGGGCCTGGTGCTGGTGCCAAACCTACCGCTAATAGTATTTTGAGTGATCTTGCCGCTGCAGCAAACGACATTTTAGACTATGATTGCGGGAGCGAATTTAATAATTATCACAACGAATTAGAACCCTGTAGTTTGACCACCGTTCCCCAATCATATCTGGTTACCACTTACGGGACTTCTGCTAAGCCGAATAGTACGGTTAACTGGCAAGGAGAATTTAGTGGCAATAACTACTGGAGTGGCCTTACACCAGTCATTTCTCATCAAGAATTAGAGTCACTACTCAAAAGCTTCCCCAAGAGTTCAGCAGTTAGCTATTTACCAGTCTATAACACCGCTAAACTGTAAACTAAGAATCGTTTTATGGCCCTTACTCCTGAAGAAAGTTTGTCACAAGTTTAAGGATCGCTGGTTTATCTTTACCCATAAATCTGTGTCCTTCTCCCTCAATAAGGTGCAACTCACTCTTTGGCAGAATAACATTATATTTTTTGGAAGCTTCGGGTGAAACTACCGTATCCGCAAGACCGTGAATCAATAGCGCTGGTCCCATGAAGTGTTGGGCGGTTTCATAGATTGGTAGCAACTGAGCTGTTCGGAAGTACTCGCCGCTCACTGCTTCACCATGAACATCAACCGTTAACGGGATATGGTTAGGATCGTATTTAGTTCCCTGACAGGTTCCAAGTAACGCATCATCCTTTAATGTTGCGGCAGGAGCGAGAAGCACTTCCTTCGTAATAACATCCCGATAATAAGCCGCCAACATCGAAGCTACTACACCGCCTTGAGAATGACCAATCAGGTATATTTGTTGGGTTTTCATTTCTGAACGCGCAAAATCAATTATTTTCATTCCATCGCTAATTTCGCTCAGTACGGTCATATCGGTAAAGGAACCATCACTTTGACCACAACCAGCAAAATCAAACCGCAGCGTCGGAATTCCTGCTTGATTCAATTCATGAGACAAGTCGTACAAAAAATTGCCTGCTTTATAACCCCGATCGCCTTGAAAGCCGTGCATCAAAATCGCTACTCGCTTATTTTGTAATTGTTCCGTTCCCTCTAAAACTCCCCGAAGAGTGAGGCCGTCGCGTTTTACAGTCACATCCATTTTACTGACTCCTTTTACTTTGTCTTCTATTCTGTCATTTTACTATAATAGGGTAGGAGGTGCTTTAAAATGATTCATAACTTTACGACAGACCACCAGGTTAATCACCGTTCAATTCGGCAGTTTAAGGATCAATCATTAACTGCCGAACAGCTAACAACCTTGTATGAAGCGGCCCGTCACACTTCATCAAGCATGTTTCTTCAGCAATTCAGCATCCTACACTTAACCGATCCGAAAAAGCGGGCTGCGGTCCGTGAAATTTCAAAACAATCGTATGTTGGCGCTAATGGCGATCTCTTTATTTTCATTGCCGATCTATACCGGAACCAACAAATTCGGCACCAACTCGGTAATGATGACGGTCGTCTCCACACTACGGATATTTTTATGCAAGCTGCGGAGGACGCAATTTTAGCCTTGCAAAATGCTTTAACAGCAATCGAAAGCATGGGACTTGGCGGCGTCGTTCTCGGGTCAATCAAGAACGATCCCGAAAAGCTAATTCAGGTACTCGACCTGCCTAAAATGACCTTCCCTATTCTTGGCCTCCAAGTTGGGATTCCCGACCAAGAACCACAGTTAAAGCCTCGGTTACCCCTTGATCAAATAACCTTTGATAATAATTATCCGCGTAATTTTAACATCAGTGAGCTTAAAAATTACGACCAAACAGTTACCACCTACTACGATCTCCGGGATGCTAATAAGCGCATTGATTCATTCACCAATCAAATCAATGGGCCAAAATTAAACCAGCACGAATCTAGTCGGGACAAACTGCTTCAAGCATTGCATGATCAGGGATTAGCCTTAAATTAATATTTTAAACTACTAAACAGGTTTCGATGTTCAGCAATATCGAAACCTGTTTTTCATTAATCAAATTAATCCAAGCCAACCCGCTTAAAGATATCGTCAACGTGACGGAGGTGCCAGTGATAGTCAAAGGCATCGTCAAGATCTTCTTTTGAAAGTTGCTTTTGAACTGTTGGGTCAGCCTCAAGCAATGGCCGGAACGGAATTTGTTCTGCCCAGCACTTTGCAGTATATGGTTGAATCAAATCATATGCCGCTTCACGGGTCATCCCACTGTTAACTAACTTCAAAAGAACCCGACCACTGTAAATCAAGCCAAGGGTCTTATCCATGTTCTTCTTCATTGTTTCTGGGAAGACATCTAAATTATCTAAGATGCGACCAAAGCGACGAAGCATGTAATCAATTAAGGAAGTAGAATCTGGTAAAATCATCCGCTCAGCACTGGAGTGAGAAATGTCCCGTTCATGCCAAAGAGTGACATCTTCCATCGCCGTTACAACGTTTCCGCGAAGGACACGAGCACAGCCACAGATGTTTTCTGAACCAATTGGATTCCGCTTATGAGGCATTGCGGATGACCCTTTTTGTCCCTTAGCAAAGTGTTCTTCAACTTCATGAATTTCAGTCCGTTGCAGTGACCGAATTTCAGTTGCCATATTTTCCAAGCTAGTCCCCATTAACGCAATTGCGAAAATGTATTCTGCATGAAGATCACGAGGAAGAATCTGGGTTGAAATTTCTTGAGCCCGCAATCCGAGTCGTTCACAAACATACTTTTCCACGAAAGGATCAATTTCAGCAAATGTTCCTACAGCACCAGAAATCTTCCCTGCTTCAACACCACGAGCCGCATGTTCAAACCGTTCCTTGTTCCGTTTCATTTCAGAATACCAACGGGCAGCTTTTAAGCCAAAAGTCGTTGGTTCCGCATGAACACCATGGGTCCGTCCCATGCAGACAGTGTACTTATACTTCTCAGCCATCTTCTTTAGGACTGCCATAAAGTCGTCAATATCCTTCCGAATGATATCGTTAGCTTTCTTCAGGCGAAGACCCTGAGCAGTATCAACAACGTCAGTACTGGTCATCCCGTAGTGAACCCACTTCCGCTCAGGTCCAAGCGACTTTGAAACGTCACGGGTAAAAGCAATCACATCATGGTGGGTAACCGCTTCAATTTCAGCGATTCCGTCAACGGAAAATTTTGCGTTTTTGCGAATTTTTTCCACATCTTCAGCTGGGATGTGACCAAGCTTACTCCAAGCTTCATCTGCGGCAATTTCAACTTCTAACCAACATTGGTATTGGGTTTTCAAGCTCCAAATTTTCGCCATTTCTGGACTAGTATAACGATCAATCATTAGTTAAAAATCCTCTCTAATTATTTCTCTCAGTAACAATATACCATGTTCTGGGAATTATTTATCCCAAATATGTGTATCGTCAATCTCTTTCAATGTCTTAGCAAAATCACCAGTCAAAATTGTAACATGGCCCATCTTTCGGTTATGACGAATTTCAGCCTTTCCGTAATCATGAAAATGCCAGTTCGGCTTCTTAGCAATCTCATCGCGAACTCCCGCAACGTGTTGGCCAAGGACATTGACCATCACGACATGATGAAGTAATTCAATCTTTGGCAATGGCCAATTGCAGATTGCCCGATTATGAATTGCAAACTGGGAAAAGTTGCAAGCTTCAATCGAGTAGTGGCCTGAATTATGTGGTCGTGGGGCTAGTTCATTAATGTAAATCTCACCGTCATTACCGACAAACATTTCGACGCCTAAGATTCCACGTAAATCAATCGCATGAGCAATCTGAACCGCCATCTTTTGTGCTTTTTCTTGCAGCTCAGCACTAATTCGCGCGGGAACGATACTCAAATGCAAAATCTCATCATGGTGGATATTTTCAGAAACGGGGAAAACAGTTACTTCTCCATTTTCGTTTCGACCAACCATTACTGAGCATTCCAGCTTAAATGGTACCCACCCTTCAAGAATTGCATCTTTCGTTGAAAGGATTCCTGCACATTTTTCGAGATCATCATCACTTAGCAAAACTTCTTGACCATGACCATCATAGCCGCCTTCACAAGTCTTCAAAACCGCTGGGTAACCAATTTTCTTAATAGCTTGTTCAAGATCATCACGATTCTTCACTGCCATAAACGGAGCAGTCTTTAATCCCGCATCGCGTAAAAAGCTCTTCTCACGGATCCGGTTTTTAGTGGTGTATAGCAAATTGGTTCCTTGGGGAATGTAAACCCGATCAGCAACGTCCCGTAAGGCATTCAGGTCGACATTTTCAAATTCGTAGGTTAAAACATCTGACCGGCGAGCTAGTTCTTCAATTGCCTTTACATCTGCATATTCCGCAACTATCTGTTCATCAGCAACCTGACCAGCCGGACAAGCGGGGGTGGGATCAAGTACAATCACCTTCATCCCCGTATACTTAGCATCCAAGGCCATCATTTGACCCAACTGACCGCCACCAATAATACCAATCGTTTGTCCCTGTTGAATCATCCTAGTCAAGGTGAGCACCGCTTTCTACTGATTGATCATGCATTTGCTTCCGGTAATCAAGAATCTGTTGTTGAATTGCTGGATCATTAATTCCAAGGATTTGGAGTGCTAATAAGGCCGCATTCTTCGCTCCTGCTACCCCAATTGCTTGAGTAGCAACTGGAATTCCCGCTGGCATTTGAACGATGGATAAAAGTGAATCCATTCCGCCAAGCGCTTTTGTTTGACCTGGAATCCCGATTACCGGTAACGGAGTATTTGCTGCAATCATTCCTGGCAAATGGGCGGCACCACCCGCACAGGCAATGATTACTTTCGTTCCCTTTTCCACAGCATTTTGAGCAAACGCGAACATTTCGTTTGGCATCCGGTGAGCGGAAATAACATTCTTTTCATAGTCTACGCCAAACTGATCAAGGATCTTGCAGCCTTCCTTAACAGTTGGCCAGTCTGATTTACTACCCATTACAACACTGATCGCACTCATAATTGGACCTCCTTAAAAACTGCTTTAAGGATACCAAATAGTTGTGTTAAATACAACCATTTTACGAACTAAATATTATTTTAAAGATTAATAGTTCGTGTATATAGGGGGTAAAAAATAATCTGGTAAAGAATATTAACGTTCTTTGCCAGATTATTTTAGTTAGTATGCGCTAGCTTGAGCTAACTTCTACTGCAGCGTAGCCAAGATCTGCTCGCCGTGACCGCAACTTCCGCCTAGCTATCTAGACTACATAGCTAAGACGCGCTCAGCCTAATTTCCCTTGAGCGTTCTAGGCAACACGGTCAAAACGTGTTCGCCAGGGACTTACTAGAGTTAGCAACCTCCCTCCTAGGCGCTAGTCGCCTTCGTCGGGAGAAATTGCTAACTTTCCGTAAGTCCTTTGCTGGCTCACACTCTAGTATATATAATCCCTCGTCATTGGAAGATTCTTACCGGAAGCACCTTTAGTAATAAGGTATTGAATAACATCAATATTACCGGATTCGAAAGAAGCAGCACAGGCTTGGAGATAGAGATCCCACATCCGGGTAAAGCGGTCGCCCATCATGTCTTCGATTTGGGAACGATGAGCATTAAAGTTCATGTCCCAAATTTCTAGGGTTCGTTGATAGTGACGACGAAGCATCTCAATGTCAGCAATTTGCATGTTATTTTCAACGATGTGCCCAACCATCTCTTGCAATCCAGGGATATAGCCACCTGGGAAAATATACTTATTAATCCAGCCGTTGTAGGCACCGCCCTGTTGACGAGTAATTCCGTGGATCAAAGCAACACCATCATTAGTGAGGTACTTGTAAATATCCTTAAAGTAAAGACCAAGATTTTCTTTACCAACGTGTTCAAACATCCCAACTGATGTAATGTAATCCCACTTCCGGTCACCAAGCTCACGGTAGTCGATCAGGAGAACTTCCGCAACATCCTCTAGTCCTTCATCCTTAATCCGTTTTTGAACAAGGTTGAACTGTTCTTCACTCAGGGTTACCCCAGTGACTCGCAAGCCATATTCCTTGGCAGCGGTAAGCATTAAGGTTCCCCAACCGCAACCAATATCTAGTAAAGTCTTCCCTGGCTTTGGATCGAGCTTCTTCAAAATATGGTGAACCTTGTCAATTTGTGCCTTAGTCAAATCATCACGGTTACCATGATCAAAATAAGCGCAGGAATAAGTCAACGTATCATCAAGCCATAGTTTATAGAAGTCGTTACCAACATCGTAGTGGCTCTGAACATCGCTTTCACTTTCCTTTTCAGAGTGTCCCTGCTTTGGTAAGAACCGCCGAAATTTAGAATTCCGCATAAAACTACCGACACTTTCATACGCAGCGGTAATTAATTTTTGAATACTACCATCAATTTCGATCTTGCCGTCCATGTAGGCTTCCCCAAGGGCAATAGAGGCGTTCTTCGTAACATCACGAATAGGAATCTTTTCCTTAAAAGTAATAGTTACTTCTGGTTCACCATCACCATAAACCGCACTCTTGCCATCCCAGTAAACAACCTTAACCGGAATATTAAATGAGCGGCTTAATAGTGACTTATAGAACGTCTTTTCTAACATTTCTACGAATCCCTCTTTCAAAAAAGTATGAGATTATTATAACACTCCGCAGCAAAATACAGCGATATTATTGTTCATGCCCTTAATTATTTGCTAAGATTAGGATAATTGATGCATAAAACAGAGGAGGAGATACAATGACTGATGCTTGGCACCGATTTATTGCCAACGTCAAGTTACGTCGGTTCGTGGTCTTAGCCCTAATTATCTTTATTCTATGGCTTCTTCGCCCGATGATGAACTTGATCCTGTTTACGTTTATCCTAACGTTTATCGTTGTTAGTTGGGTTCGTTGGCTTCAACGACACGTTCCCAAAATATCAATAAAACTTACCGTGGTTGTTACGTACATTGCATTAATCGTGGCAATTTACTTTGGGGTTACCCGCTATCTGCCAGTTCTGGTTAACCAAGTTATTAAAATGGTTAACTCCGTAATCAAATTCTACAGCTCCCGGCAGGCAATCGAGATCATGCACTACGTTAACCACTACATTAGCTGGGGAACGATCATGTCCCAGATGAAGCACGGGGTTACTCTCGCCGTAAGTACATTAACCAGTATTGGCACAATGACAATTACCTTCCTATTGTCATTTATTCTCAGCTTCTTTTACACCCTTGAGCTGAAGCAAATGAATGCATTTTCCCGAACATTTCTTGATAGTGACTTTGGCTGGTTCTTCAGCGATATTGACTACTTTGGCAAAAAATTTGTAAATACCTTTGGCGTTGTCCTGGAAGCCCAGTTCTTCATCGCCATCTGCAATACAGTAATTACTTCAATCTGCCTTGCATTCATGCACATGCCACAAATTTTTGCTCTTGCGTTAATGGTCTTTATTTTCAGCTTGGTTCCAGTCGCTGGTGTTATCATCTCGCTAATCCCTCTTTCAATGGTTGCATACTCTGTCGGGGGAATTCGGGATGTTATCTATATCATTATTATGATTTGTGTAATCCACGCTTTGGAAGCATATGTTTTAAACCCTAAATTCATGGCCAGCAAAACAGAATTGCCAATCTTTTACACTTTCATCGTCCTCCTGGTTGCTGAGCACTTCTTTGGTACATGGGGATTAATCGTTGGGGTCCCAATTTTCACCTTCCTGTTAGACATTCTCGGTGTTAAGTCAATCAAGAAAAAACCACATTCGCTTAGAGTGCATCATCAAGAAAAAAATGAAAGTTAATTTTTCTCTTGACATTTAATGTTCAGCCGACTATTATAGTGAGCAATGAAATACCTTTAACTTAGTCCAGAGAGGCTAGGAAGGATTTAATTGAACGTCATAAGTATTCGATCTACCTTTCTAGTCCATTACTAGAAGGGTTTTCTTTTTATGTAATGGGCAGGCAGCACGAACCAACGTCAATTATTTCAACTAGGTATTTTGGAATAAGCTACTTTTTTGATTCACCTAGGAGGAAATATTTATGACATACTCACAACGCGTCGCTAAAGCACTTTTAGACATCAATGCTGTTACTCTTAGCCCAGAAAAGCCATTCACCTGGGCTAGCGGAATGAAGGCACCAATTTACACTGATAACCGTCTTACCATTTCATACCCAGCTGTTCGTCAGGCAATCGTTAACGGTATGGAAGAACAAATCAAGCTCCACTTCGGCAACGTTGATGCCATCGCCGGAACCGCAACCGCAGGAATTCCTCACGCTACCGGGGTTGCACAAGAAATGGGTCTGCCAATGGTTTACGTTCGCACCAAGCCAAAGGACCACGGCGAAGGAAAGCAAGTTGAAGGGGTTCTTCATGAAGGTGAAAAAGTTGTTGTTATCGATGACTTAATCTCCACTGGTGGTAGTGTTTTGAATGCCGTTCACGCCGTTGAAAATGAAGGTGCTGAAGTAATCGGTGTTGTTTCCATCTTCACCTACCAATTACAAGCTGCTGAACAAAACTTCTTAGCTAACGACCTTCAATACTTCTCAGTAACTAATTACACCACTTTAATCAACCTTGCTAAAGAAACTGGTTTAATCAGCGCCGACCACTTGAAGTCACTTCAACAATGGCGTGAAGACCCAATGAAGTGGAGTAACAACCAACAATTACAAGCAATCTAATATAATCCATAACTCCTTGAAATAACAAAAGAGATTGAGTAAAGCAAAACATCTTTTCTCAATCTCTTTTGTTATTCAAATTTATAAAACCATATTTAGAAGCCAAACGCCAACTAGCCCAGCAATGACTGAAATAGACATTGAACGGGTAAAGTAAGCAATCACCATGACGATCAACGCAGCAAAAATCTGGTCCGGATGACCATAAGGGACAAAATGATAGCCCTTAGTGGTGATAAAGATATTTTTGATTACCAGTGCCGTAAACAAACTGATTGGCACATATTTCATCCACTCATTAAACCACTCAGGAATCTTCCTTGAGGAGAAGAAATGGATCGGAAAATATCGTGGAATGAATGCCGCAAATGCCGCAAAGATAATTACGACGATATGGTAAAGAATTTGATTACTACCGATTCGAGATACTAAAAACTCCATATTACTGTCTCCAATTAATCATGCTGACTTGATTCAGGTGACTGTGAATTAGTCGACCGTTCCTTTGCCTGCTCTTTCTTTTCTTCAAGAACCTGTTTTTCTTCAGCCTCTTGATCCTCAACCGTAATTCGGGTAGCCCGCGGCCGGAATAATTTAGAAAGGAACCAATTGTCATCAGGCTTCTTTGAATGCTTCCGAACAGCATTTTCGATCAAGAAACCAATGAATGATGCAATCAGGGTAGCAATTACGACACCAATAATGCTGTGCGTAATTACCATGAAGAAAACAGCAAGCACTGCTGAAAGCAAGCAAATAATAAGAGTTAGGTGACTTCGCATTTGCATCACAATCATGTAAATAAAGAGTGCGGTCAGTGCAAAGTCAACCACCTCAAGGTTAATTGAAATCGTACTTCCAATTAAGCCCCCAACCATGTTCGATACCGACCAAGAAAGCAATGAATAGTGTTCAACCAGTAATGCATCTTTCGGTTTCCATTTTTTATCAGTTGCAAATTTTAAATAGTTAACGGCATAGTTTTCGTCGTTCATTGACACAGCAAATAGCCAAATAAAGTGCTGCGATTCGGATTTGATATATTTTGAAAGACTTGAGCCGAGTAAAGCATACCGTAATTCAAGAAAGAAAAGAGTCACGAAGATCGAAGTTAACGGTGCATGGATCGTTAACAGCGATGCCAAAATAAACTGGGCACCACCGGAAAAGACCACGATCGAAACGATCAACGTCATGATAAAGTTAAAGCCCGCAGCGTGCAATAAGATACCACAAGCTACCCCAATCGGGACATAACTCAAGCAGAGCGGCATTGCAATGCCTAAGACTTCTAGCCAGCGTGCTTTTTCGGGATTAATTTGTTGCGCTTTAGCCACAGAATTTCCTCCAATAAAATGTGTTAATTGACTCTACAGCGAGAGTTAATACAACCAATCTTCAGTTTAACACATTCAAAATCAACTGAATATAAAAACACCAGGATTTAATTGATAAGTCCTGATGTTTTTCTTGTTAATTTTTCTTTTTCGGCTGTTTTTGCTTCAACGGCAAAGTAACAATAAAGCTCGTTTCGTTATCGTCAGATGTTACTTGAACGTTCCCGTGGTGCAGATCAACAATGCTCTTTACAATTGCTAATCCCAGTCCAGTTCCGCCTGTTGCCCGCGACCGTGAACCCTCTGCTCGGTAAAACCGTTCAAACAAGTGCTCAATTGACTTCGCTGGAATTGGCGTCCCATCATTGCTAACCTTTACCACAACCTGATCCTGCTTTTGATGAGCAGCTACCTTAATATAGCTTGCACCATTACCATACTTTAAGGCATTTGCCACAAGGTTGCTGAAAACTCGCCCTAATTTTTCCGGATCCGCTTCAATCATCAACGGGTTAGGCTCAACAGATGATGTTATTTCAATTCCCTTATGTTGGGCCTCTAGTTCAAAGCTTGCCGTTAACTGTTCCAAAAGCTGGTTAAGGTCAATCTTCATGATATTAACCGGGCTGCCATGTTGCTGAACCTTTGTATATTCAAAGAGATCCTCAACCAGGTTCTTCATTTGCTTAGCCTTTTCATAAGCAATATGAGTATATTTAAGGATATCTTCTTCACTTCGGTATTGCTTATCCTCAATCAACCCTAAATAGCCAATGATACTAGTTAACGGTGTCCGGAGATCATGACTAACATTCGTGATCAACTCGTCTTTTGATTTTTCAATTTTTCGTTCATCGTCCATCGACCGAACAGCACTATCAACCAGGGCATTAACACTGGTAATCACGTGTTGTTCGCTCCCTTTTAGTCGAAACGGGATTCGGTGATCCAGGTGTCCCTGAGCGATATAATGCAATTCCCGGATAATATGGTTCATTTGATACAAGTGGTATCGTCGACGCAACCGCCACCAAACAACCCAGATGTCAATCACAACTAAAATAGCAATCAGGATCCGCTGGTAACTCCAAATTTGCGCCTGCATTGGCCCGATCCTCATTGATTGCTTAATCATGAAAATACCGCTGGTAATTCCTGGATTACTCTGGATGACATCCTGAGCAATCGTGATAATCGCCATATCCAGCAAGATAAGCAGGATAACCGTAATAACCCCTTCAAGGATTAATGAACTTTTCTCCCGTCCTGTTAGCTTCAAAGTTTCTCCTCCATAACCTCGCTAAATTCTAGTGGTCTTCTACCTTGTAACCAACGCCCCAAACGGTTTGGATCACCTTTTCACCATTGGTTGCTTCTTCAATCTTATCCCGCAAGTGACTAACGTGAACCATAACAGTTTTAGCAGAAACAACGCTTTCCTGCTGCCATACCCGCTCAAAGATATCATCAGCGGAAAATACCCGGTTAGGATGACTAGCCAAAAGATAGAGAATTCCAAACTCTAAAGCAGTCAATTGAATGGTATCACCCTTAATCGTCTTAACTTCATGGGAGTCCTTATTAATTGTTAATGGGCCAACATTCAAAATATCAGGAGTATCATTGGTTACCTCTCCCTGACTCCGCCGCAGCAAGGACTTTACCCGTGCCATTACTTCAAGCGGGTTAAATGGCTTGGTAACATAATCATCAGCACCGCTAATCAATCCCTGAATTTTATCCATGTCTGCGGTTTTAGCAGAGAGAACAAGAATTGGAATGTCTGAATCCTTCCGTACCTGCTTGATGACCTGCATCCCGTCCATTTCAGGCATCATCAAATCCAGAATGATTAACCCAATATCGGGATTAGTATTTAACTTAGTCAAGGCTTCCTTACCATCGTATGCGGTAACTGGCTCGTAGCCTTCATTACGAATATAAATTTCTAATAATTGAACGATCTCTTTATCATCATCGACTACTAAAATCTTCATCCTTTATCCACCCCTTGAGAACTTTCTTACTAACATACTATTATAAGCGTTTATCGATCTTAACGGCGAGATTTAGCGGAATAGTTTAAAGAAACTTAGAAGAAGCTGGAACAAGAAGCTGGGAATTAACTTTCTCGGAGGGACGGTTGGCTAACCTAGAACGATGAATGATGATGAAATCATCAGAATCGTTCGTAGCCGAATAGGCTTGCTTCGCTGCGTTAGGCTCGAGTCCCTCAGTTACGATACGAAGTGAGCCTATTTGGAGACTCTATAGGTTCGGAGAGCGCTAAATATGGAAAGAGGATGAAAGAACGCCTAGTTTTTTTCCATCCTCTCTCTTAATTTTAGTTATTCTCCCTCATCAATATCTACCGGATCGAGGCCAAGATTCTTACGCAAAATATTGGAAACTCGCTGTCGTTCATTATAAGAAACACTTTGGAAAGCTTGACCATCAGAATCATCATCAGTTCCTTGGACGTGTCCCTGTTGAATATTCTTAGTTGCTCCCCGATAAGACTTCGCAAGGGTCATCATATTACTGAATGACAAATCTGTCTTAGCATTCTTCGAGATTGTCTTTAAGAATTTTTGGTTAAGAACTGTCTTGTAAGATGCGGACTTCTTCAGCAGTGCCATAATTACCATTTTTTGTCGCTGTTGACGGCCATAGTCACCTTGCGGATCATCATACCGCATTCGACAGAACTTCAATGCTTTTGTTCCGTTCATGTGTTCAGGGACTCCCTTGGTAAAGGAATATCCTTCATACGTAAAGGTTAATGGTGAAGTAACGGTGACCCCGCCAACTTGATTAATGGCCTGCTTCATCCCCGCCATATTTGCTAATGTGCGATAAAGAAGTAATAGAAGTGTAAAAAATTTTGCCGTTCCTATCCGGCACTTAGGGCTGTGTCGGATAGGTCAGGCGTTAGGCTTCCGGCAAGTCTATCTTGCCGACAAAGCTGTAATAAATCTCAATGTCCTGCCTGCGGGTGCCGTTCTCGTCATAGCTGCACTCATGCACGACGATTTTCTCAATCATTTCCCGCAAGAGGGTGGGGGTCAATTCTTCAAAAGCAAGGTGCTTTCTCACAATCCCCATGAATTTCTCGGCGTTGACGGTGGCGGCCTGCGACTTGGAAAGTTCCTCCTGCAAAGCGGCAGCCCGGTCTTTCAGTTCCCGCTGCTCCTGCTCATAGTCCGCCGACAGCTCCATGAAACGCTCGTCGCTGATTTTGCCGCTTACATTGTCCTCATACAGCCGCTTGATAATGCGGTTCACTTCGGCAATGCGTGTCTGGGCCTGTTCAAGCTGCTTCGTGGCTGCGGCGGTCTTTCTCTTGCCGCCGATTTCGTTCTGCTGGATGAGCAGCTTTACAAAGCGGCTCTCATGCCTGGCGGCGTATTCCGTCACTTGCCGGAGATTGGAAAGCACGCCCGCCGTCAAAAGGTCGGTGCGGATAAAGTGTGCCGTACAGTCACGGGTACGCTTCTTGTAGCTGCCGCAGATATAACAGTCCTGCTTGCGGTTCTTGTTCTGATACCGCTGCTGATACAGCACATGGCCGCAGTCGGCGCAGAACAGCATACCAGAGAACAGCCCCACTTCATCATAGCGGTTCGGGCGTTTTCGCTGCTTGCGTAACTCCTGCACACGCTCCCATGTTTCCGTGTCGATAATCGGCTCATGGTGATTTGGGAAGATAGCCTGCTTCTCGATGGGGTTCTCAACGCTGTGCTTGACCTTGTAAGAGGGCTTCTCCGTTCTGATACTGATTTTATCAATGATATTTCGCAATAGCCAGCAATGAACGCTTGCATTGCGCAAGACGTTACATTATCTTCTGAAACATATAGCGCACCTTGTCCAGGCGGCTGTTTGGACGGCGGGGCTGGATGACTGGCTTGCCGACAGCGGCCTGATACCCTTTCAGTTCTGTAAGGCATACGCTCTGCCCGTTGGTGTAAAAGGCCAGATCAGTACGGTATGCCTGTATACAGCGGGCGGGAATCTCGCCAGTAAAGACAACTTCATCCTTTTTTACCTGGACCGTTTCGATGGTGGCACAGTATTTCGGTGCATCATGATAAGCCCTGGAAAGATATTCCCGGGGCGCATAGAGGGTGAAGGAGAGATAAGGTTCCAGCAGTTGCGTCCCTGATTCCTTCAATGCCTGTTCCAATACAATCGGGGCCAATGAGCGGAAGTCCGCCGGCGTGCTGACCGGACTGTAATAAAGCCCGTATTCAAAGCAAATCTTACAGTCCGTTACGTTCCAGCCGAACAAGCCCTGCTCCAGCCCGTAACGGATACCATCCCTGACAGCGTTTTGAAAACTCTGGTTCAAGTATCCCAGCGAAACCCGGCTCTCGTATTGTACACCGGAGCCAAGCGGGAGTGGTGTAACAGACAGTCCGATGGATGCCCAAAACGGGTTGGGCGGCACCTCGATATGGATGGTGTGGCTGGCTGCTTTGAGCGGCCGCTCCATATAAATGACGGTGGGTTCCTTTACCACTGTTTCAAGCTTGTATTTTTCCGACAGCAAAGCGGAAACAACCTCCAACTGCACCCGGCCCAAAAAAGAAAGAATGATCTCATGGGTGATGGAATCCACCTCGTAGCGCAAAAGCGGGTCAGTATCCGCAAGTTGCGTAAGAGCGTCCAGCAGCCGTTCTCTTTGCGCTGCCGTTTTCGGCGCAATCGACGTCCGCAGCATGGGGAGGGGGTCCTCACGCCACCTTTTACGAGGGAGCCGGGTTGGGTCCCCTAATACATCGTTTAACCTCACGCTGTCGCTGGGAAGGATAACAATTTCACCCGGATAAGCGGTGTCTGTCCGAACAATTTCCCCTTTGGATGGAATACGCATCTCTGTGATTTTCAGCTGTTCTCTCCCGGCCAGGGCCACCGTATCCCGCAGGCGCAGCGTTCCGCTGTATAGCCGTAGATAGACACGCCGCTGGCCGCAATCTGTATACTCCACCTTGAAAACGCTGCCGCATAGGGCGGCGCTCCCCTGTTCCCCAATCGGTTGGAACAGCCCTGTCACCGCATCCATCAACGGTTGAATGCCAAGGCCCTTTTTGGCGCTGCCATAATAGACCGGGAACAGGGAGGCGTCTTGAACCCGCCGCTGTTCCTCCCGCACAAGTTTTTCCCGGCTGATTGGTTCTCCTGCGATATACTTTTCCAATAATTTATCGTTATTTTCGATGACCGCATCCCATGCTTCTATGTCGGTATTTTCCTCCAGGACTATTTCCGGGGACAGCGACACCGTCTGCTTGATGATAATATCGGCGGAGAGCTTATCCCGAACAGACTGAACCACGCTCTGCAAATCAACGCCAGCCTGGTCGATCTTGTTGATAAAGATAACGGTGGGAATGTTCATTTTCCGCAGGGCATGGAACAGAATACGGGTCTGGGCCTGCACGCCATCTTTAGCGGAGATCACCAAGATGGCCCCATCTAAAACAGCCAAAGAGCGGTACACCTCCGCCAAAAAATCCATGTGGCCGGGCGTATCCACAATGTTGACTTTACATCTGTGCCACTGGAAGGAAGTGACTGCCGCTTGAATGGTAATCCCACGCTGCCGCTCCAAAAACATGGTGTCCGTCCTCGTTGTCCCTTTTTTGACGCTCCCCGGTTCTGAAATGGCTCCGCTGGCATATAGCAGGCTCTCCGTCAAGGTCGTCTTTCCAGCGTCTACATGGGCAAGAATTCCAATATTGATTATTTTCATGTGATTGTCCTCCCTTTACTGCCCCGAAGGGCATAAAAATCCCCAGCAGTAAAATACTTTTACCACTGGGGATGATAATTTGCGGACATACACATATACAGCATACACCTGTTTGTGAGTGCTGTTTTTGGGGATATGTCAAAATTGATAAGGCAAAAGTATTCTTAAATTGGGTACAAAAAACTAAGCCCCTACAAAAGGGACTATCATAATCCTTTGTTCCCACTATTTGATTATAGTTTTATTTAATAATACCTTGCCGCATATTTTTTACTCCTTTTATGGAATTTAATTATTATATCACATCAGTTTTAGGAAAACAAGTATCTAAAAGAAATTTTTCTTCCCCTTATATGTAACAATCATACCGGCTTCCTAACGTTCAGAATGGTTTCTACTGTCTGCTGCGGTGTTTGGTTGGAATTGTCCAGCCAAAAGCCGATCCGTGGTGTTGTCTGCATTTTACTAAATACAAATTCAATGTATACAGAAAGAAATATATAAGGAGTGGGAGGGATTCCGCCGTAGTCGGCATTGTAGGAAAATCCAAAAGTTTAGATTTTCTCAAAATGCTTATCTTTTGGTCTTTGGTTCGGAATAGTGTAGTGCTGGCGGTCTATCTATTGTTTTCGGTTGCTTGCTTCTTTACCGTACATGAGCATTAACTAGGGCGTAGTAGTCAATCGGAATATTGAAATACTTTTGAACGGTGTTAATTGTCTCCTTAGTACCGCCATATGCGTAGGCTGCATTGATCTTTGCTGGAGATTCATCCTCATAATCAGGAAGGTTAACTTTCATGTCCCGTGGAACACTCATTAACATGGTTTTCTTGGTTTGCGGATTGATCGTCATCACAATAATGGTGTCTGTCCGTCCCTTATAAATTCGCCCTAGGTCACCTGTATCCGTTCCTAACAAAAGAATTGATACTGGTCGCTTCTGAGCAAGCACTTTTTGAGCATTTCGCCGTTTATTAGCTCCAGCTGATGTGAACATTTGATCACTTGTTTGTTTGGCGTTATGCCAAGCAAGACCACCAAAAATTACCACAATAACTAGAAGAATCAAGATAATGATCCCGAAAATTTTCCTTCCTCGGTGACGGTGCGGTCCATTACCGCCGTTTTGGTTATTGCCACGACGAATTTGCCGCTGGTACTCAGCCCTTGTTAACGGAAATTCGCTCTCTGATTGATTGTCCATCTTTTTCTCCCTAGATTATTTATTCATTTCAAAATTTATAAGTTGATTCTAACACGATCTCTATTCATAAACACATATTATCCAGGAATTACAGCGTTGAAATCGGTTTCGATCTTGTGCATAATAAAACCATCTAGTAGCAAAGGGAGGAGATTTTCACGAAATCGCTACTTGATATAATTGCTATTATTGGTTTTATCTTATTATTCATTACACCAAAGAATATCTGGCACGTATTAAAGAGCTACCAGAAAGTCGGTTTTATTCTCCTGATGATCGCAGGAATTATTATAATTTGCTTGATGGTATTTTCCGGCATTACTGATTTCGGTCAAGGATACCAAGACTCACCGTTCCACTAATAAGCAATAAAGAAGAAGTAGTTGGTGAAAAATTCACTAACTACTTCTTCTTTATTTGGTGATTAAGTTGTGATTTGCTCGTCAGGAGCTTGTCCCTACTGCAACTGAGTCAAAACGCAGCCTAGCGTTCTAGGCAACCAAGCCGAGATCTGCTCCCTCGGAACTCGCTAGAGCTAACGACCTCTGCTTAGATGATGTTCTTACTACAACAAAGTCAAAACGTGTTCGCAGGGAAGCCCCTATAGACAACAAACTCCCTCCCAAATGCTTCCAGCATCCAGTCGGGAGAAATTGTTGTCTTACGGGTCTTCTATACCTGCTCACACTCTATTTTAAACGTGCTTCGCTCGAGTTTCCTAGAGCTAGCAAACTCCTTCCTAGGCGCAAGTCGCCTTCGTCAGGAGAAATTGCTAGCTTTCCGGAAACTCTTTGGAGCGAAGGCACTCTACTTATAATTTGGAGCCGCCTTAGTGATTTGAACATCGTGAGGGTGGGATTCACGGAGACCGGCGTTAGTAATTTGAACAAATTGGGCATTTTCGATCATTGTTGGGATGTCAGGGGCACCAACGTAACCCATTCCTGAACGAAGACCACCATCAATTTGGAAGAGAACATCAGCAACGTCACCCTTGTAAGGAACACGAGCTTCGATCCCTTCTGGAACTAACTTGTTGGCTTCGTTAACACCACCTTGGAAGTACCGGTCTGATGAACCATGAGCTTGAGCCATTGCACCAACAGAACCCATTCCACGGTAAGCCTTGTACTTCTTACCATTATCTTCGTAAACGTCACCAGGTGCTTCAGTGGTTCCGGATAACATTCCACCAAGCATTACGGCATTTCCACCGGCAGCTAAGGCTTTAACAACGTCACCTGAGTACTTAATCCCACCATCAGCAATGATTGGCTTGCCGTATTCACGAGCAACTTGTGCAGCATCGTAAATGGCAGTAATTTGTGGGACACCAACACCAGCAACAACCCGAGTAGTACAGATTGAACCAGGTCCAATACCAACCTTAACTACATCTACTCCGGCATCATAAAGGGCTTTTGTAGCTGAACCAGTGGCAACGTTTCCGGCAATTAATGTAACATCTGGGAAGTGATCACGAATTTCCTTGATCTTACGGAGAACACCAGCAGAGTGACCGTGGGCAGTATCAATAACAATTGCGTCTGCACCAGCATCTAGCAAAGCTTGTGCCCGTTCAAACGTATCACTAGTCACACCAACTGCGGCAGCACAAAGCAACCGGTGCTGATCGTCAACTGCAGCCTTGGTTGCGCTAGCTGGAACAACCACACTCTTAACATTAGCTACTTCGCCTGCTTGGGCTTGAATGGACATGTTCTTGTGAACAACCCCAAGTCCACCTTGTAACGCCATCGCAATCGCCATTGCTCCTTCAGTAACGGTATCCATCCCGGCACTAATAATCGGAATGTTCAACTTAATGTTATCTGCTAACTTCGTACTAAGGTCAACCTCATTCGGTAAAACGTGACTTTCTGCAGGAATCAGAAGGACATCATCAAACGTTAAACCCTTCTTGACAAACTTAGTATCCCAATTTGACATGTGACTAGACACTCCTTTTTTGAATTTTGATTAGGTATACTTTACTAGTAATTTTTCTAAAAATCAACAAAATCGGTAAATTATTTCTTGAATTGACGGATAATGTTCGCTATTCAGGGACTAATTACGAATTATTCACTTAAATCAGCCGGTTTTTAAAATAAAAGTTCGGTTATTAAGTGGTTACATTTTAGTTGATGCTTTAGAAATCCGCCTTTTAATCATTTCTAATTTCATGATAGAAACTCGTCCCGTTTTCTCCTTGAACGTTAAAGTTATCCAGAATCGTCGCACCAAGATCAGCAAAGGTCTTTCGAACCCCTAACGACTGATTTTTCTCCTTCATCGTTGGTGAATAAACAAGCAGGGGCACATTTTCCCGAGTATGGTCGGTTCCTCGGAATCCCGGATCATTCCCGTGATCAGCCGTAATGATCAGCAAATCATCCGGTCGCAGTTCGTCAAGGACATGACCAAGCCGTTGATCAAGTTCCATTAATGCCTGACCAAAACCTTGAGGATTTCTTCGGTGACCATATTTTGCATCAAAGTCAACTAGGTTAGTAAAACAGAAGCCAGTGAAGTCTTCTTGCATTACCTCATCTAGGTGATCCATCCCATCCGCGTTACTTTCATTATGAAATCCCCGATCAATCCCTTTACCAGAGAAAATATCGTTAATCTTACCAATTCCAATTACATCGTAACCAGCTTCCTGCAGCCGCTCCAAGTCAGTTTTTCCCGTTGGCGCTAAGCTGAAGTCATGCCGGTTAGCAGTCCGGACAAAGTGCTCGCGATCTGGACCAACATAAGGCCGTGCAATTACTCGACCAACCGTATATTCCGGCCCATTTAATAATGTTCGCGCATACTGACAAATTTTATAAAGCTCATCAACTGGAATTACCTCTTCGTGAACTGCAATCTGCATTACCGAATCTCCCGAAGTATAAATGATTAATTCTCCAGTTTTCATCTGCCGTTCACCATAGTCATGAATTACCTGTGTTCCAGAATATGGTTTATTAACGATCACTTTTCTCCCAGAAAAATCCTCAATCTGCTTAATCAATTTTTGTGGGAAACCATCAGGAAAGGTATTAAGCTGTTTAGCTAACGGCAACCCCATCATTTCCCAATGACCATTCATACTATCCTTACCAGCCGATACTTCTGCCATTTGTCCATAATCTCCAATTGCCGGAGTAGCAACGGAAACTCCCTCAATTGGCGTGTTGCGAAGATTGCTTAATCCCATTTTACCTAGGTTTGGTAGTTGGAGTCTCCCCTGATAATATTCACCAACATGACCAAGGGTATCTGCACCAAAATCATCAAACTTAGCTGCATCCCCTGCCTGTCCGGTTCCCACCGAATCCAGAACGATTACAAATACTCGTTGATATGCCATTATTACACTCCTCCTTGTTATTTTGGTGCTCCATTAAGGATCTTAACTGACGCAGAAACACCCAAGCGATCTGCACCAGCATCGATCATTGCCATCGCTTCCTCATAGCTATGGATCCCGCCAGCAGCCTTAATCTTAATTGCATCACCAACCGTCTGACGCATCAATTCAACATCTGCCACTTGAGCACCAGAAGTTGAAAAGCCAGTAGAAGTTTTTACAAAGTCAGCTTGACCAGCAATCACTAACTGACATGCTCGAACTTTTTCCTCGTCAGTTAGCAGGGCTGTTTCAATAATCACTTTCAAAATACGGTGTGCATGATGAACTTCATCCGCAACAGCTTTAATATCAGCTACTACAGCATCATCATGTTTAGCCTTCAGCTCACCAATGTTAATTACCATGTCTAACTCGTCTGCTCCGTCCTTAATCGCCTGACGACTTTCAAGAACTTTACTGGCTGTTGAAGTAGCACCAAGCGGAAAGCCGATCACTGTACAAGTGTTAATTCCCGTTTCAGATAATTTCTGGTGAACCCGCTTTACCCAGTATGGATTAATACAAACAGAAGCTATCTGATACTTAATCGCTTCAAACGCCGTTTGATCAATCATCGCTGCAGTTGCTTCGGGTTTGAGCATCGTATGATCCAGGTATTTTGCTAATTGATTACAACTTAGCTTCATTTCAGTCACGCCCTTTATTTTTGTATGCGCTTTCATATTATCAATTTATTAGTAAAAAAGCTACTGTTAGGGGCCATTAAGTAACATCAATCCGATCTAAAAAACGGGAAAGCAACTGTAAAACCAGACTGGATTTTACAATTGCGTTCCCGCTAATTTGATTAGAATAATGATTTACTTACGCCGATTATTTCGGTTGCCGTAGAAAGCACCGGTAATGTGGTACTTGCGCCGGAAGATAATATCTCCAGCAAAGGCAATTACACCAAGGATAATGTAGGCCCAAGCATTTAATCGAGGGTTGATTACATTAGGCAACAAGCTGGAAGCCATGTAAACGGCTAGCCAAACAACTAATCCAAAAGCAACGGTTAAGATCCGGAACCAAACTGGCTTTGCTTGAACCCACTTACCGTTCTTCTTGACCGGTTGTAACTGGGAAGCCACGTAGCCATATAAGAGACCACCAGATACGGATACTAGCACAATTGCCAAGAGACCACTGCTACCATAGTGGGTCATCTTCATTGCTGCTGGTGAGATCCAGAACATTAATCCGAACATAAAGGTAAAGATACTGAAGAAGATCAGCATATTATCAAGGGCAAGCAGCTTGATAGATTGCTTACTCATGTGGTTAGGCTGATTATTTTTCTTCGGGTCCTTTAGATTTTTGACATATTCTGTCGGGGTTCCGAATAACGCTTTGGCAGTTTTACCCGTCTTTTGTCCTTCTTTAAGTTGGGTAATAGTATCTTGAATAATCTCAGGACGCTTTTCTTTAGCAACTCCTTGACGTTCAAGCTGCTTATTTAGTTGAAAAACGAATTCTTCATTTTTCTTTGTTAAGTTATGCTTACTAATTGCATTTCCCGCTTCACGCCGGTCTTCTTTTAAATGTTCTTTTTGTCGTTGACCGGCTTGAGCGTTTCGTGGTTGATTTTCGCTCACAATGAGACTCCTCTCTTTATCTCTTGGTATGAGGTTGGTTGTTTGAAATGGGTTGGCCAGGGATCGGCTAGAGTTCTAGTCTGCATGGTCGAAACGTTGGAGTGAACCAGAAATTGATTTATCAATTTCGTCTGTGAACCCACGCAAGGATGAGTAGGCTTTTGACTATCAACTTGTTGATGGCAAAAGTCACTCAGCTACTGCGCTTCGCCGTGATGTTCTAGGCTAAATGGTCGAAACGTGCTCGCCAGGGTCTTGCTAGAGTTCTAGGCTACATAGTCAAAACGTGCTTCGCCCGAGTTTCCTAGAGCTAGCAACCTCCTTCCTAGGCGCAAGTCGCCTTCGTCAGGAGAAATTGCTAGCTTTCCGGAAACTCTTTGGGGCGAAGGCACTCTAGACATTGAACCTAAATTCCACAATGTCGCCGTCTTGCATGACGTAATCTTTTCCTTCGAGGCGGAGTTTACCGGCTTCTTTAACGGCGGCTTCGGATCCTAACTTGTCGAGATCGTCAAAGCTCATCACTTCGGCACGGATAAAACCCCGTTCGAAGTCGGAGTGGATGATTCCGGCTGCTTGTGGTGCCTTGGTACCCTTCTTGAAAGTCCAGGCACGAGTTTCAGGGCCACCAGCAGTAAAGAAGGTTTCAAGCCCTAAAAGCTTGTAGGCAGCACGAATCAACCGGTTCAATCCTGGTTCCTTAACGCCTTCCATTTCAAGGAAGTCAGCCTTGTCTGCTTCGTCCATTTCAGCAATTTGTTCTTCGGCAGCGGCAGCAACCCCGATTACTTCACCATCGCCCTTAACATGTTCCTTAATTTGATCCATGTACTTGTTAGCATCTGGATCTGCCATGTCATCTTCAGAGATGTTGGCAACATAAAGAACTGGCTTACTGGTTAGCAAGAAGAGTCCCTTAACGATCTTCTTTTCGTCATCGTTAAAGTCAATTGACCGAACACTCTTCCCGTCTTCAAGAACTGGCTTGATCTTGTTAAGAACATCTAATTCAGCCAAGGCATCCTTATCACGACCCTTAGCAGCCCGTTGAACCTTAGAGAGACGCTTGTTAACGGCATCCAGATCAGCCATTACTAATTCCAGGTTGATGGTATCAATATCATCGATCGGGTCAACCTTCCCGGTAACACTAGTAATGTCATTATCATCAAAAGCCCGGACAACGTGAACAATCGCATCGGTTTGCCGAATGTTTTCCAAGAACTTGTTACCAAGTCCTTCACCCTTGCTGGCACCCTTAACGATCCCGGCAATATCAGTAAATTCAAACGTTGTTGGGACGATCTTCTTGGCTGGGATAATTTCATCAATTCGTTGAAGACGACTATCTGGAACTTCAACCATCCCCACGTTCGGATCAATCGTGGCAAATGGGTAATTAGCCATTTCGGCTCCTGCTTTAGTAATCGCGTTGAATAGGGTTGACTTACCAACGTTTGGTAATCCAACAATCCCTGCAGTTAATGACATAAGTTGTTCACTTTCCTTTTCAATTTAATTTTTATTTCTAATCTTCAGACTCAGCGGCTTTTTCCAGGACCTTCTTAAAGCCCTTATCAAACTTTTGCCGTGTCATCATCACAATGTGGCCGCAACCAGTGCATTGAATTTTAATATCCGCACCGACACGTGTGATTAACCACCGATTGGTACCACACGGATGTTGCTTCTTCATCATCACAATATCGCCCTTATCATATGCTGCCATCAGTGATCATCCTCCTTAATCTAACGAAATGTTTAACACTTCCAAAATCCGGTTAAAGTCGTCAGCGGAAGTGTACGGAATTTCAATTTTCCCGGCATTCTTCTTCCGACTCGGCGCCACCGCAACCTTTGTCCCAAATTTACTTTGCAACTGAGATTCTGCTTCACGAACATAGGCTGGCTTTCGTTGGCGACGCTTTGCCCGTTTCTTTTCAGCTGTCCCGTTCATTTGGGCAACTAGTTCTTCAAGCTGCCGGACAGTTAAATTCTTTTCAACTGCCTGCTTAGCAAGTTTAACCAATTGCTTGCGATCTTTCAAACCTAATAACGTTCGTGCTTGACCCATTGATAGCTTCCCGGCAGAAACTAATTCCTTAATCTCATTCGGCAAGCCCAGCAAACGCAGGTAATTAGCAATGTACGGACGACTCTTCCCTAGTCGTTCCGCAACCTGAGCTTGAGTAAGGGACAGCTTATCCATTAATGTCTGGTAAGCTTGTGCCTCTTCCAACGGTGTTAAGTCTTCTCGCTGAAGGTTTTCCAAGACAGCAACTTCCATCATCTTTTCATCACTCATGGTTCGAATGATGGCTGGAATCGTGGTTTGTTTAGCAAGTTTAGATGCTCGGAAGCGCCGTTCACCAGCGATTAACTCATACCGCTTTAACTTTGGATCTGGCTGACGAAGAATGATCGGCTGAAATACTCCTGATTCCTGAATCGAGGATGCCAACTCCCGGAGTGCCTTTTGATCAAACGTCCGTCGCGGCTGGTATGGGTTAGGACGAATCAGCGATAGTTTAACATCTTGGACCGTTTCGTTATCGTTAATCTCATTAAAATCATTTTCTTCGAAGAGCGCTTCAATCCCGCGTCCTAGTCCGCTTTGTTTATTTTTCGCCATGACGAGCTAACACTTCCTTTGCTAATTGTTGGTAAACTTTCGCTCCTGTTGATCGTTTATCGTAATCAACGATCGCTTGTCCATGACTCGGTGCTTCGGATAAACGAACATTTCGTGGAATGATCGTTTCGTAGACCTGGTCACCAAAGTACTTCTTGACTTCCGCATTAACCTGCTGACCCAAGTTTGTCCGCTTATCGTACATTGTTAACAACACTCCTTCAATCTTCAATGCAGAATTGAAGTGTTTGCGAACCAGCTTGATGGTATTTAACAACTGACTTAACCCTTCAAGCGCGTAGTACTCACTCTGAACCGGGATTAGAATCGAATCACAAGCAGTAAAAGCATTAATCGTCAACAATCCAAGGGAAGGCGGGCAATCAATCAAAATATAATCATATTCATCCTTAACATCACCGAAAGCATCCTTCAACCGGGTTTCCCGAGCCATCAGGTTAGTTAATTCAACTTCCGCACCAGAAAGAGCGATTGTAGTTGGAACAATATCTAAGCCCTGATGACTTGACGGCAAGATCACGTTTTTCAGATCAACATCATTGATCAAAACGTCATAAACGCTCTCATCAATATCTTTCTTATCAATCCCCAAACCGCTTGTGGCGTTTCCCTGAGGATCAAGATCAATCAGGAGGACTTTTTTACCGGCGTCTGCCAAACAAGCTCCTAGGTTAACGCTTGTTGTCGTCTTACCAACGCCGCCTTTTTGGTTGGCTAATGCAATAACATACCCCATTTTTCTGCCTCCTACTGTTTCTTCGGAATTTCAATAACTAATTGGTAAGTATCATCATCATCTTTTTCGTGAGTCGTAATAGTAAAGCCATTATCAGTGGCTAGTTTAATTGACTTTTTGATGGTGTTCAAAGCCAACCGAGCATCGGTAGCCTTCGCGGACTGCTTACTAGTAGCACTCTTCTTTCGCCGTTTACTAGTCTTCTTTTTCTTTGGTTGTGCCTGTTTTGAGCTTTCAACGGTCTCTTCAGTGGTTGGTTCCTCAGCTGGCATTCCTTCAAGATCAGCTAATTCTTGCCGTTTCTTTTCAGCTCGTTGCTTAGCAAGTTCTGACGGTAATGGTCGGCCAAGAGTCCGGGCAACTTCATCTTCAGTCTGGCGAACTGTCAACCGTTCATTAACGACCCGCATTAACATTTCTCGTTGTTGCTTTTCATCCAGGTCCAGCATCGCCCGACCATGCCGTTCAGAAATCCGATGATCGAGAATTGCTGTTTGAACCGGCTTAATCAGCTTCAGTAAACGAAGCTTGTTAGCAACAAAGGATTGACTCTTTCCCATCCCCTTTGCCAACGCTGCTTGAGTCAAGTGGTTCAAGTCCATTAGCTGACGGTAAGCCTGAGCTTCTTCAACGGAACTTAATTGTGATCGCTGAAGATTTTCAATCAACGCTAATGAGGCGGTTTCTTTATCGCTCATCTTCTCAACAATTGCTGGAACAGTATCCCAGTTTAACAATTTCACAGCACGGTACCGCCGTTCACCGGCAATAATTTCATACTTTGCTGATTCATATTCACGAACAACGATTGGCTGTAGTAAACCGTGTTCGTCAATTGTTTGTGCTAATTCACGAATTGCATCTTGGTCAAAGACCTTCCGTGGCTGATACCGGTTTGGAATAATTTGATCAACCTTAATCTCAACAACCTTATTCTTTGTATCGCCAGAGTGATCTTTACCGATACCGAATAATGAAAACGCCATATTCTCTCTCCCTCACTTTTATTGAATTGGTTTCTTATTTGGCAATCCAGGACGTCGCGGAAACTTCTTGGGCGTTGCTGCAACCTTATCAATAACGACAATGTTTCGCTCTTCATCAGTTCCCGGCAATTCTAGTTTAACCGTCTTCCGGATTTGTCCTCCAAGTTTCTTAATTGCTGTTCCACCTTGCTGAATTTCTTCTGGAGCAGCACTTGCCTTATAAGCAATAAATTCACCGCCAACTTTCGCTGCTGGCAGGCATAATTCACTCAGAACCGCTAACCGCGCAACCGCCCGAGCTGTAACAATATCGTATTGCTCACGATGATCGCTTCTTTTGGCACTAAAAGTCTCAGCTCGATCATGAACAAGGGTGACGTCAGACAAGCCTAGCTGATCTACTAACTCTTGTAAAAAGATAATCCGCTTATTTAGTGAATCCACAATCGTAACCTTTAGCTGTGGAAACGCAATTTTTATTGGGATCGATGGGAAACCCGCGCCTGCACCAATGTCACAAAGCGTTAATTCATCAGTCATTAACTTTGGCTCTGCAAACACTCCGCTAATAGAATCAAAAAAGTGCTTAAGGTAGACTTCCTTTTTCTCAGTAATTCGTGTTAAGTTAACATGCTCGTTAGTTGCGACTAGTAAGTCGTAATACTCAGCAAACTGCTTCATTTGCGCATCGCTAAGGTTAATTCCCCGTTCCGCAAGCGCCTGCTGAAATTGTTCTGGATTCATTTTAGCTTCTCCTTTCGTGAAACAATTTTGTTTCACGTCTTTTACTACTGTAACTTAATTACCGGGTTTTTTCAAGGGGAAAATAGAGTGTGAGCCGTGACGAACTAGCAACTGAGCACTAGGAAATCCCGGACGATGATTGTTTTACAATCAAGGACGGGATAGCTAGGCGGAAGTTGCGGTCACGGCAAACACGTTTCAGCTCAGCCGCAGCAGTTCCTCATTCACCACACCCATCAACTCTACCCAAAGAAAAAAGCTGGGAAACACCCCAGCCTCTTTGCTATCTTACATAGATAATAGTGCAACAACGCAGTAGCTGGCTGGCAGTTCAAACGCTGATAAATCAGCATTTGACCAACCTAGCCACTCTCCCTGCCAAGGATCCCTATTCTATAATTTTTCTTAAACTGACGCAATTGCACCGCTCTCTAGTCGCCTTTCTACATAATTCACGATATAATAATTGTAGTTGCATGTATTCGCTTACAAGTAAATTGAAAGGGGCTTATATAATGGTAGAATCTGTTAAAATTGGTCATTCTGATGTTGTCGCAAACCCGCTTGGCCTGGGCACTAACGCGGTTGGTGGACACAATCTTTTCCCCGATCTCAAGGATGAAGATGGGATCAAATTAGTTAAAGCTGCTCTTGATAACGGGATCAACCTCTTAGATACGGCCTATGTTTATGGTCTTGGTCACTCAGAAGAATTAGTTGGTCAAGCAATCAAGGATTACGATCGTCATAAAATTGTCATCGCAACTAAGGGCGCTCATGATTTTTCTACTGGGGAAGAAGTAATCAATAACGATCCTAAATTTTTAACTGACCAAGTAAATAAGAGTCTTAAACGATTAGGGACAGACTACATTGATATTTATTACATCCACTTTCCTGATCATGACACGCCAAAAGCCGAAGCCGTGGGTGCTCTGCAAAAGCTCCGGGAAGAAGGAAAAATTCGGGCAATTGGTATTTCCAACTTTAGCTTAGACCAAATCAAGGAAGCTAACGCGGATGGCTACGTTGATGTCGTTGAAGATGAATTCAGTCTCCTTCACCAGGATCATTTGACGGAGGGAATGCTCGATTACCTGCACGATAATCAAATTAGCTTTGTTCCGTACTTCCCATTAGCTTCGGGACTATTAACGGGTAAATACGTTAAAGATGTTAGCTTCCCTGAAGATGATATCCGAAGTCAAATTGCTGACTTCAAGGAGCCACGATACAGCAGCATTCTCGATGCAGTTGATATGGTTCGGGATATTGCGGATGCTCATCATGCTACCGTTGCTCAAACCATTTTAGCTTGGTACTTAAAGAATCCGCTCATCTCTGTCGTCATCCCCGGCGCCAAGAAGGCTAAGCAAGTTATCGCTAACGCCAAGGCAATGGGCATTACCTTAACAGATGATGAGTACCAGGCCATTGAATTAGCATTCAACCACTTTAAGAATACGAAGAGCGGTAAATCACTAAAGGATCCTGACTAATAAATTATCGGTAAATAGTTAGAGGCTGAGAAAAAGCGAAACGCATTTTCTCAGCCTCTATTCTATTTATTGACTTATTATTTATCTTTTTGGCCAAATCCCAGCATCGCTAAGAAGCTCTTACCAAGGACACCTGATTGCTTTTTTGACTGATGGTTACTGGTTCGGCGACTAGCACTCCGCGAATGGTTTACTGAACTTTTGGTCCGTGAAGAAGGGCGACTTTCAGCACGTGACGGCTTACGTTCTTCTCTTCTTTGTACTTGGGGACCGTTCCACTCAACTTTAGGCTGTTTCTCTTTATTTTGCTCTTCCTCAGGAGTTGTAAAGAGCGGCTTTACCTTTTCTCCACCATTCTTTTGCGGACGTGGTGGTTGTGGCCGAGCAACTTGGCTTTCCTGCGATTGTGCCACCGTAGATTCGTCTGACTTAATCTCTTCTTGCCCGCTTTGTACTTCACTTACCGAGCTACGGTATGCTTCACGGGTTAGCGACTGTTCAACATTCGTTGTTTCAATTTTGCTATTATTAGATGCTAGTGAAAGCGAGTTGGCATCTAATTCTTGTTGAAGCTTGGACAATTCTTGATTTAATGACATTAACGAATCAAGGGAGCTTCCCATATCTTCAGAATTTATTTCTGAACTTTGTGATTCTTCTGTTTCTAAACTCTCTGGATCCCGAGAAGTAGCCAACGAAAAGCCTTGAGATGCTGTCTTCAAGTCATCACTGGTTAGTGAAATTGCTTGTGACCCAAAATCACCATCTACAGAAGATTCTGGCACCTTGCTTTGAACCGTAATCTGTGGTGCAGCTTCAGCGTTCATTAACGAATCGCTTGACACTGATACTGAATCTCCCCCATTTTTTTGCTCAGCATCAGTATGGATATCAAATACCGGTCGTTGGCTAACCGGGGTTTGATTGCCGGGTGTTTCTGGATTTTCTTCAGCCGTTCCTGCTTGATCGGTTTGACTACTTTTAATCGAAAAAACGGGACGCTTTGCTAAAGATCCTTCCTCAGTATCGGCTGTTTTTTTGACATTCTTAATATCAAACGAAATCTTTGCTTTGGCATTGCTTCCTGAATCGTTATTGCTCACAGTGATTAACCTCCCCATAAACTTCCAATATATTTTATCACTCTTTATAGGCTTAAAAAGAGTCTCCAGAAAATTCTTAAACATCCTTTATGATCCAAAAAGCCCTATTCAGAAATCTAACTAACTCTCACTCTATTTTAACCCAATGTCGAACAACATACATAAAATACAAAACGAGACAGGTAAAAACTTCCTTTGTTTCTGCCTGTCTCATTTTTAGGGGGTTTATTATAAGGATATTTTTTAAATTACTTTACGCGTTTTTGAATACCAGCAAGCCCTAATAGTGCAAATAATGACCCTACATAAAGTGCTACTACTCCACTTTCGTTACCGGTTTGTGGTAACGTTGCTGGATCATTTTTGACATTATTAGTCTGCTGAATTGCAGGCTTACCACTCGGTACATCCGAAGTACCCGGAGTTCCTGAAATAACTGGTTGACCAGGATTTAATGGTTGCTCTGGTGTACCAGGGGTATTTGATGTTGGTTTCCCTGGATTATCTGGATCTGGCGTGGTTGGCTTTTCTGGTCGGTCTGGTGTAGTCCGTGTTGGCTTATCTGGAAGTGGAAATTCAGGCAATTCAGGTGCAACATCATCAGGACCAACAGCCCATGAGCCCTTGCCAGGTTGGTAACCAGGAACTGGATCTGGATCATCCTTTTTTGATCCAGATGACAGGTCAGGTACCCGAGTTGGTACTGCTTCTCCTGTTAGCTTAGCTTCATCAATGCTTTTAGCCAACATCTTATCATTCTCTGAACTACTATCCCAGATCCAATCACCCTGATTGGTGGCTTTAGACAATACTTGAGTCGTGCCATCGTTGTTGATCTTAACAAGGAAACTTGGTGCCCAGGTAGAACGATTACCTTGACCAGCTACATAACCACGGTTGGTCATGTAGGCAGTAATTAATACATCACTATCATCACCAGCAATCGGCATTGCATAGTAGCTATATGTTGAAGTTCGCCAGTTAAATGGAACACTTGATGTTAAGACAACACCATTACCGTTCAATGGCTTGTAACCATAAGTAAGATGATCAGAAACATATCCAATCATGACAACATTATCACCAATTGTCTTATCCGCCTTGGACCAAAGATCATCACCAGTACCACGATTTAACCGTGTTGCGGCAAACAGGTAGTACTTACCATTTAATTTCACAATATCTGGCCGTTCAATTTCGTCAGAAACCATTGGAGCAGATACTAATGGAGTATAAACGTCTGCTAATTTTGGATTTGATTCATCGTTATTCAAGCGAAGAATCCCTAAAGCTGCGTTAGCCCAACTAGCCCGGCTAGTCATATCATCATTATTTAAAATGCCAAAGAAGTTTTCAATATTTGTCTTGGCATTATCACCATAGTTTTGCCAGTTATAGATCTGATCTTCACCTTGGTAGTTTTCAGTACCAGTAGAGGCCTCAAAGACCAAGTAGCGTTGACCATCAACCTCAATAACGTGAGCATCACGCATTGCAACGTTATCAGCACCTTTATTAGTGGCGCGCCATTGAGCATACGTTTGATAATGGTAACCGTCACCAGCAAAAATAATATGGTTATTATTAACTTTATTAATTGAAACAGTACCATCTGGGTTAACTGTAAGTGTCAGATTGGCAGCAGCAATTCGTTGATTATTTAATCCATGATCTGATGTATCAACATCTGTATAGAACAATTCAATTGTCCCATCACTATTCTTAGTTGCAGAACCTGACCATTGTTGATGAAGTGAATTCTGGTTAAAGCCAAAAATTGGTCCAGCATTCTTCCAGTCTGCTAGGTTATTATTACCATACTTGTTGTATAGCAAGTAAATATGTGAATCATTCTTAGCAGGAATTCCCATCATTGCAACTGCGAGTTGGTAACCATTCCAGTTAACGACTTCACCAGTATTCGCATCTTGAACAGGCCATGAATCCCAAATATCAAGATCAGCTATTTCGTTAGTTTCCGCATCACGAGTATGGCTTGCTGGCATATTTTGAATTTCCTTAGCATTAAAGAATGGAATTGAGTAACGATGATCACGATTAATCAAGTCATTTGCAATTGCCCGGTACTGTTCGTAAGTCATTTGGGTTCCGGTTTTATCGCTACCACTCTTCTTAAAGTTAATCTTATCCAAGTTGGTAACCTGATCTTGAGTTAACTTTGCTGGATCCATCCCTGCATCTTGAACCGCCTTAGCAGCATCCGGAGTCAATCCATATTGATCCTTTGTCTGAGTAGTTTGATCATTAATTTGCTTGCCAGGTTGGGCAACATCACCTGGGTGCTCTGTGGTACCTGGTTGCGATGCACCATTTTCTGCAGATACTGTTTCCACAGGTGTAACTGCTACAGGTTGAGTAGTAGTTACATCATTATCAGTCGCAGAAACTGTCGTTGTATCAGCGTGAACTGTCGTTGCCCCCATTAAAATTCCGGCAGACACTAAAGTCGCAACTGCCCAATTCTTACCCACTTTGTACATCTTTTTATGTTCTTTATATTCCAAAACATTTCCTCCCAATATCAAACGTTTATCAAAATCCAACAGGGATAGTATCACTGATTCTTCATGTCAATGTTTTTTCAGTCAATGACCTTCTTTTTCAGTTATTGGTTAGTTAAAAAGAAAATGTTAAACAAAAAGTCCCCTAAAAATTATTAGATTAAATCCTTAGGGAACTAATATTAATTATTCTACTAAATTAATATTTAATTAATGCAATCAAAAAAGCACTTGTCAAATTTAATTGATAAATGCTTTAATATTATTTATAAGTTTTAAAAATTACCAGCGACACAGCCACTATCAACCGGTAAGATAACGCCATTTACAAATTCTGATCCATCCTCAAAAAAGAATTTAACTGCATGACCAATTTCTGCTGGTTTACCTAACCGCCCTATCGGATTAGAATCTTCCCACTTTTTGAATTCTTCAGGCGCGGTTTCTTTGTAAGGCAAAATTAATTCAGTGGCAATTGTTCCCGGAGCAACTGCATTAATTGTAATTTCTTTCTTAGCATAATCAAGTGCGGCTGCCTTAGTCAAGCCCACAACCGCATGCTTGCAAGCACTATAAAGAGCCATCCCCTTACCAGCAACTAGCCCAGCACCAGAAGTAGTGTTCACGATTCGTCCGAAGTGTTGTTCAGTCATAAATTTTAATTCATTAATCATACAATACATTACAGCTTTAATATCCAAATCAATCAAAGAATCAATCTCAGAATCATTTACTTTAGCAAACGGCTTCGATAAAATACCACGTCCAGCATTATTAAATGCATAATCTACCCGTCAATATTGCTTTCCTATCTGTTCAAACCCCCTATCAACCTCTTGACGTTTGGTAAGATCGCAATGGAAGTATTTACACTCACTGCCAAGCAATTCAACTTGTTTAATTACATCAGGTGCCTTTTTATCCTGTACATCAAGAATAATAATCGTTAAATTTTCTTTAGCTAGTTCTAAAGCAGTTCCTTTACCAATACCGCTTAAACCGCCAGTTATAACTAAGATATTTCCTTTCATAATAAGTTCACCATCCTTAATACTTGTGTATCCTCAGTTTAAGGGTGGTGGTAACCACCAAGTCAAGGGAGAGTACAGAATATGTATACTTCAAAAGATTTACAAAAAATATTTCGGATTGGTCGTGAGACTATAAGATATTATGAAAAAATTGGAATTATTCACGGAAAAGTTAACGCTACTAAATATCATTATTACGATGATTTAGACATAGAAAATCTAGCTCGTATATTAAAATATCGAGAATTCAAATTTCCACTACAACAGATAAAGAAGCTCCGATCAGCTAATCATATAAGCGATTTTCAGTTTGTCTTAACCAATCAAATTAAGCACCTAAAATCCGAAATTAGGATCGATGAAATTTTAGAAACAAGACTGACCTGGAAAATGAATGAATTAGTTGCCTATTCAAAAGGCAGGAAATCATTTATAAAAGATGATTTTTATTATGATCTCGCATATTCTGAAGAACACGGCTTTGCTGGAAATGATAAATACCCTAACTTTACCAATCTATCAAAGACGAGCGACTTTCCATTCTCTGATTTTATTGCATTTACTAAAATAACTGATAATGACGAGCTTAGCTTTACTAACGGTGGAACTGCAATTTCAAAAGGAATAGTTGATAATTTAAGTATTGAAACAAATCAATTAGTCCATCATTCCTTTGATTGCATTTATCAAAGTTATAGAGTCATTTCACAAAGAATGAACGATACTCTAAATATTCATCCCGAAGTGGCTCTCCTAAATAAGCTCCATTATCAAATATGTAATTGCCCTTATGTCCGTCAAATTGCAATTCTCAAGAATAAAAGAATTGTCCAACTAAATATTCCCGTAAATAAGTCGATTTAATCAATACTCATGTAAAAGCCCCCTGAAAACTAGCTAAGGTCTAGTATTCAAGGGGTTCACTCATTATGAACGTTAATCTAGGATCGTAATTTTACATAGTTCTAATTTAAACTTCTTTTATCACTAAACAAGTTTCAAGTGAAGTTGATTATCACCGATCAATCCGGACTTCTTCATGAAGAAGTAGAGTGCCACTGACATCACAGCCGGAGCAACAACCCCGAGTGCCATGTAGGTTGCGAATTGGTCCCATCCCCGAGAAAGGTAAGCAATCGGGGCAATCAATGAATTCAATCCCAAACCACCAAGCGTGTAAGTTGAGCGGAAGTTAAACAGCACTGTTGCTAGTGGTGCACAAACCGCTGCGGAAACAACTGATGGTACTAAAAGGTATGGGTTGATCAAGATATTAGGGAACTGAACTTTAGGGGTAACCAATCCTTGAGCAATATTAGCTCCCAGGTTATTTTGCCGCCAGGACATTGCGGTAAAGGCAACGAATTGAGCGGTTGTCCCGATTAAAGCAGCCGCAGAAGAAACAGGATCAAGTGTTAGGGCAACGGCCAGGGCAGCTGAAGAAGCTGGGGTCATTAAGAATAAGGCCCAAACAACAGAGATAACAGCTGAACCAAGCACTGGTGATACTTGCATTGAGTGAGCGATGTAGGCAGAAACAGCTAATAATGCTGGAGTTACTACCGCTGCAACCAGCAAGCCAAAACTAATCCCAACTGCTAAAGCTCCGAATGGTACTAATACCATATCCAGTGGTGTCTTCCCGGTGAGGTATTTACCAACCAGTACTGCTACTACAGCTGCTAAAACAGCGGAAACAGGCTGACCAGTTGTAAATACTGGTGCACCAACTGCGGCAACTGCAGCCTGACCAGTAGCTGTTGCTCCCTTAACGGCTGTGGTAGTAAAGTGAACAGCATTAGCACCAACAGTAGCTGAAATCATCGAAGCAAAGGTTACCAAAGTGTTGGTATTCATTTGTGAGGCAACCGCAACTCCGATCGCAGGCGCTAAGAGGACTTGGGCTTCTGCACCAACCAAAGTTAATACATGCAGACCAGATAAGTTACCAATAGTCTGTACTAAAAGTCCTCCTCCCAAGATGACTAAAATGGCATTGGCCACCGCCGCAAAAATTCGATAAGCCGCCTCTTTCACTACTGACGAATTGGCATAAGTTGCATTTGCTTGTCGCGCATTAACTTGAGTATTTTCCATCATTAACGCCTCCTTAAATATTTTTGATGTTGTTGATTCTACATGGAGACGCTAACTAAATCAATAGTTTTTCTCATTATTTTCTAATTTGTTTTTAATTTTAATATCAGACCCATACCTTTAATCATTGAAAACGAATTCACCATTTAAAATTAAAAGCGGAGACTAATTAAAGTCTCCGTGCTTCCGCTGAAGGGATAATCAAGTGATACTGTTTGTTATCAAGATCCGTTAGATTGTATTCTGCAGTTCTTCAAAATGGGAGAACTAAACTGAGATTATTATCGTAAGGGCTCTGTAGATATGGCCTTCTAATTAAGTAATTAGCTAAACATGCTTTTCAAGGAAACTAAATTGTTTTTATGTGGAGTGGGGTGTGTCTTTGTTAACTTTTTACAGATTAATATCAACATACTTTCAAAGTAGTTTATTATGAGAAGATGTTCGATGAAATCACTTAATATCCCTTCACACCTTTAGTATATATTCTCCACTTGCAAAGATCAATTTAGCCGCGTCACATCAAGGATGAAAGCACTTTTACTAATCAAACATATTCAGAAAATTTGTCCTAATACTCATGAATAATAATTCATTTTTGCCCGCTTAGGATCGGAAAAAGACCAGAAAATTTTCTGGCCTTTTTTTGGTGTTCTAGGCAACTGAGTCGAAATCTGCTCCCTCGGAACTCGCTAGAGCTAACTACCTCCGTGAAGCGGTGTAGAACACCACTCCCCGGAGAAATCGTTAGCTTTCCGCGAGTTCTTTGCGAGGTCGCACTCTACTTCTTCAACCCATATCCCCAAGCTAATAGGGCAAAGATGATTACTGATAAGATCAACGGAATTCGTGTTGAATCGATGAAGAGTAATATTACCAAGACGGCAAGGAAGAAAATAATCGTTAACCAACTAGTAACGGGGAAACCTGGCATTTTGAAGTAGCTAACCCCTTTTGGATTTCTTTGCCGGTACTTAATATGTGCTGCTAAAATAATGATCCACGTAAAGATAAAGGTAATTGTGGAGATCCCGGCAATCACATCAAAGATTCCAGCTGGCATAATGTAGTTCAAAATTACGGTAATGAAGAGAATCAATGACGAGAAAGTCAAAGCATGATTAGGAACTGCTTTGGCGCTCAACTCACCGAACCGCTTTGGTGCATTTCCGCTCTGAGCAAGCGAGTACAGTGACCGACTTGTACTAAAGATTGCACTATTAGTTGCGGACATTGCGGCAGTCAATACCACAAAGTTAATGATTCCGGCTGCTCCTGGGATACCAATTGCAGCGAACACCTGAACAAACGGACTAGAAGTAGTCTTGATTTGAGTCCATGGGTAAATTACCATCATTGCAATCATTGAACCGATGTAGAACAAACCAATCCGTACCGGCAAAGTGTTGATTGCCTTTGGAATATCCTTTTGCGGATCCTTAGTTTCACCGGCAGTCAAACCAACCATTTCAATTCCAACAAAGGCAAAGACAACCATTTGGAATGACATCAAAAAGCCCATGGGTCCGGTTGGGAAGAAACCACCATGATTAACAAGGTTGCTTAGTTCCACTGTTCGATTGTCGATATGGCTATGCATCAGGAGCATTACCGCACCAATCACAATCAGGACAATAATTGCCAACACCTTAATCATTGAGAACCAACTTTCTAGTTCCCCAAATAAACCGACATTCACCATGTTAACCAACATCAAAAGAACAACGATTGACAGCGGACCAACCCACTGAGGCATTGATGGGAACCAGTATTTCAAGTAAATCCCCGTTGCGGTTAAGTCAGCCATTGCTAATGTTAACCAGCAAGCCCAATACATCCATCCGGCAACGAATTCCATTCGGTCACCAAGGTATTCTTTAACTGAATCAATAAACGAGTGTTTAGAAGTATCAGCGAGAATTAGTTCCCCTAACGCACGCATCATAAAGAAGCAAAAGATACCGACGATTAGGTACGAAAGGATAATCGCTGATCCGGCTTGTTGAATTGCCTTCCCTGAACCAAGGAATAGTCCAGTACCAATTGCACCTCCAATGGCAATCATCGTTACGTGTCGACTCTTTAATGAGCGCTTTAGCTTCTGTTGTTGCTGTTCGTCCATAATCTGCCTCCTTAAAATTTAACTTCTATCTTTTGCATATATCGCTTTTATAAAAAGGGCGCCCCTGGTTTTTATACCAGGGACGTCCTTTTAACGCGGTTCCACCCATCTTTATAGCTCAAATTAATGAACTACCTCTCAGTTGATAAAGGAACCACCCAATTCAAACGTACATGCCATTTTGTTAGTCCCGAATTTCAGCTAACATCGGAATCTCTGTTCACTAACATTAAAGATTACTCATAATTATAATGATTTTACGCCTAATGTCAAACAATATTTTGAATATTTATGTAATCTTTCGGATTTTGAAAGCCTACTCATAACGATATTGTTAGGATTTCAATTGTTTTTTAAAAAAGGTTCTACTGCTGCATAGTCGTAACGTGTTCGACAGAGACTTGCTAGAGCTAGCATAGTCGTTCTACTGCTACACAGTCATAACGTGTTCGCCGTGACCGCAACTTCAGCCTAAATATCCCGGACTTGATTATTACTAATCATCGTCCGGGATTCCTTAGTGCTCAGTTGCTAATCCGTAACGGCTCGCACTCACTCAAACATTCAGCACCTTATTCAAGAAACTCTTGGTGTCGGGATGTTGAGGGTGTTCGAAGATTTGGTCGGGTGTTCCTTGCTCACGGATGTCACCGTCATGGAAGAAGACAACGCGATCGGCAACTTGCTTAGCGAAGCCCATTTCGTGGGTAACGACAATCATCGTCATCCCTTCTTTAGCCAACCGCTTCATAACTTCAAGAACGTCCCCAACCATTTCTGGGTCAAGGGCACTTGTTGGTTCATCGAACAGCATTACGTCAGGCTTCATCGCCAATGCTCGAGCAATTGCCACCCGTTGTTGTTGACCACCGGATAGCTTAGTTGGGTTGGCATCAGCCTTTTCACTTAAACCAACAATATCTAGGTAATGCATTGCTGCCTTCTTCGCTTCGTCCTTACTCATTTTCCCCAGTTCTACCGGAGCTAATGTAATGTTTTGTAAAACATTCATGTTCGGGAAGAGGTTGAAGTGCTGGAAAACCATTCCGATATTTTGCCGAACTTGGTTAATGTTTACTTTTGGATCTGCAATGTCATAACCATCAACGTAAACGTGTCCGCTATTCGGTTCTTCCAATTTATTAATGCACCGTAAAAAGGTACTCTTCCCTGAACCAGAAGGGCCAATCATGCAAACCACTTCGCTTGGCTTAACGTTGAGATCAATTCCCTTTAGCACTTCGTTACTGCCGTAGCTCTTGTGTAGGTCCTTAACTTGAACTTTGTATTTTTTATCCATATTAAGCCATCCTCTTTTGTACGTAGTTTGATAACCATGTTAATAGGGTAATGATAATGATGTAGATTACCGCAATGATGGTCCACATTCTAAACCCTTCCATGTTTTGCGAAATAATTACTGTCCCGGTTTGGGTTAATTCCATGACACCAATTGCCGATAGGATTGAAGTATCCTTCAGGGTAATGATGAATTGGTTAACCAATGATGGCACCATCAACTTGAACCCTTGTGGAGCAATAACCTTAATTAAAGCCTTACTGTATGGTAATCCTAAACTTCGAGCGGCTTCCCACTGTCCTTGGCTAACGGATTTGAAACCACCTTTAACAATGGCACCAATGTAGGCCCCTTCATCAAGGGTTAATGTCAAAATCCCGGCAAGGAATAGCGGAACCTTATGACCAATCACGTTTGGAACCCCCATGTAAATAAAGAAGGCCAAAACAATCATTGGGATCCCCCGGAAGATGTAGATTAAGGTACTTGAAATACCGTTAGCAAACTTATTATTAACGACACCCAAGACACCAAGAATTACACCAAAGATCATTGCAAAGATAATCCCGACAACGGTTAACTCAATCGTCATCCACAAACCACGAAGAAGTGCTTCACGGTTAGTCTTTAATAATCCTAAAATTGTGTGGTCAGCAGCGGTAGTCTTAGTTGTCCCGTTACCCTTAGTGTACTTATCAATAATTTTATCTAATTGACCAGTATCCTTTAACCATTTAATCCCATCGTTAACCTTCTTTTGGAGTTCCAAGTTCTTGCCCTTTTGGAAACCAACGGCAACAGGTTGCGCATCAATTGGCTTCTTAGTAACAATCTTTAGCGGAACTCCGGTCTTAATCCCGTATTGAAGAACCGGACCATCATCAAAGGTTGCGGCCGTGTTGCCGTTTTTTACATCGTTCCACATGGTGTTCGATGAATCGAAGTACCGGATCTTGTAACCATATTTATCTTGGTTCTTCTTCAGGTACAATGCAGCACTAGTTCCTGACTTAGCTGAAACGGTTTTGCCTTTCAACTGCTTCATCGACTTAATGTTGCTATCCTTGGCAACTGCCATAACAACACCATCAGTGTAGTAGGGAGTTGAGAAATCATACTTGGCTTTCCGTTCATCAGTAACACTCATCCCGGCGATTACCGCATCAACTTGACCTGATTCAAGCGCCTGCAAGTCACCGTTAAAGCTCATTGGCTTTAGCTTGTACTTAAAGTGCTCGTGTTTAGAAATTTTTTTAAGAATTTCAATTTCAATTCCTGGGTTCTTTCCAGAATACCCACCCTTGCTATCCTGAATTTCAAAGGGTTCAAACGTATTGTTTGTTGCAAAGGTATAGGTTGGGTCAGCAGATGCCGGTTGCTGTTCGACGACCACCCACCCAATTACAATTCCAACAATCGCAATAAAGGCAGTGATTAATTTTTTCCAATGATTGCTTTGCATCTATACCGACTCCTCTTTAATCAAATTTTAACGTTGGTAATACATTATCATTCAGCCAAAAAGAAGTGAATAGTTTTAAGTGAATCGTGTGCTTATCCAAGATGAAATCGGTTTAAACTAATCTTTTTAAAGGCTAATGCCCACAATTTGATTAATTTTATTAAGTGAAATTTTGATGGATGATTTTTGATGAGAGATTTCTCATTTTAAATGATCCAAAAAAACTTTGACATTTATTATTAAACGCCAAAGTTCCCCTTTAATATAGTGTCCTAAATTTCAAGAATAAGTTAGCCACTGGACTCAAATAAATAATACTGACCAATTGATTATTGGTTGATGGAGCTGTGATATCTCTTGGTAGAAGGCCTTACGATAGATATCCATTGACGAATGTCCATTAAACATAGCTCGTGGATAGTGATTCATCCAATCATTAGTCGCTATGATCTGAGCACTACTATAGTTATTTATAGCTTCACCTTTGGTAATCTCCTTGCGGAGAAACCGGTTATTGATCTCATTGGATCCACGTTCCCAAGGGGAATACGGATCAGCATAGAAAACATGATCGTGAACTTGTGTTAACTCACTAAATTCTGAACCGTTGTCAGAGGTGATTGTCTTAAAGATGCGATAGTAAGCATCTGTGCCCATTTTCTGGCGCAAATTTATAAAGAACTGATTTACTGCATGCGCAGTTTTACCAGCAATTTTACTCGTGATATTAACTCGTGAAAGGCGATCAGTCATTACTAGTACAACACTGTCATTACCGTTTTTCTGTCCCTGAACTGTATCCAGTTCCCAATGGCCAATTTCGGACCGTTGGTCCGCAGTTTGAGGTCGTTGAGCAATATTAGGCCCTAAGCACCTTTTAGCTCGCGGATGAATTCGATGATGCTTACGTTTAGTTTTTTCAAAGAGGTCTAAATTGGACGTACGAAGCACACCCTCATTAATCCATTGATATAAAGTTACAACCGACTTTGGGATCAGGGTGCCATCATTCATTAAATCTCGAGCCTTATAAATAACCGCTTGTGGGGAGTAATGGTGGTCGTCAAACTCACCAAGCATTAGCTGATCAGCTAATCGTAAAAATTGCTTTGAAGAATAATATAAGCGACGACGACCAGAATGGCGGTGATGTTCAAGATATGTGTCCTGACCAGCTTCATAACTATAGATGTAGTAAGAATATTCGTAAATCTTACCATTAGATTTTTGACGACGAAGTTGGCGGACCGTACCACGGTTGAGCTCGTTATTAATTGTTTGATGATTAACTCCTAATTGGCGACCAATTGCGCGATTGGAAAGTCCTTGCGACTTTAAAGTCGCAATCATCACACGTTCTTCTTTAGTAAGATGAGCATTCTTTTTATGAGTAGTCAATAAACTAGTAGACATGGTATCATTTAAGTGCGTCATTTGACGGACATCCTTTCATATAGGTTTGGTTCACTTAATATGATACCTGATGTCACGCCGAATGGCGTTTTTTATTTACCACCAACTGGGTGGCTAACTTCATTCTATAATCCACCTTTAATATAGTGTTTGATATTCTTTAATAAAATCAGCAAAGAACGGTAGTGTAAAAGCAACTTCTCCCCATTTTGTTGCCGTAATGAGTTGATCATCCAATAGTCGACGTCGATAAATTGAAATATAATTTTTATCTCGATGCATCTTTTTGGCAATCTCTGCAACTTTAACACTAGCTTTACCACTCTCCGACATTGCTTTAATAAATTCTCGATCCTTGTTGGATAACTCTTGGTACATTTTAATATATACATTTCGATAGAGTTCCGCTTGATAGTTCGGTAAAATTTTCTGGACTACCGCACTCGTTATCTCTGTTTCTTTTGTCCGCCATAGTAGGAATCCTAACAGCTGAAATGCATATGCATAACCATTTGTCATCTTTGTGATTTGGTTAAGGGTGTCATCATCTATCGTCCGTCCCTTTCGATTAAACGCTCGACGGTAGCTTTGTTTGATAGTTAATAAGCTTAATGGTTCAAGATAGATTCGCTGACTACGTAATAAGAAAGTTAATAATTCATCATTTTGTAATTCAGATACCTTATTTGGCAACCCAGCCATTAATAAGGCAATATGGTAGTTATTTCTCAGCAACAATTGATAAATTCCCGCAAATTCACGTAATTCCGGGGTTGAACTGATTTCATCAATCGTTATTAATAATGATAAACCACGCTTCTTTAACATTTCTGCCATTTTCTCCAATAGAACCTGATATGGCAAATTAGTAGACAGTGTCTCTCGATGATTATAATCAATCTCTAGTCCATTTGTACTCAATTTTATTCCATCGATCCCTGTAAGCAATTTTCTTAAACTATTATCTGCTTGTGCGTAAACTGATTCAATTAACGTTGGAATAAACCTTTTTCCCATCGTTAAATCAACAACCAGCCAATCATCATGTTTCATCATGTTGTGACTAATATCTGTTAGAAGTGTCGTCTTTCCTGACCCACGCATCCCGTAAACAAGAGTGGTTAAAAATGGACTATCTGGATCTTGAATATCTTCTTCGAGTTGCTTCACAATTTTACTACGATCCAAGAACAGCCGAGGAACTCGCCCGAAGCTTGGATTAAAAGGATTCTTCTCCACCATTTTTATACTCCTTTATACTTTTTATTTTATTTTATACTTCTTTATACTTTAAATCTACTTTTATACTTCTTTATACTTTAAACCTAAAAAGCAGGTCTAATTGGTATTACCACCAGCTAGAACTGCTAATTTTTATCTACTCATTATTTCAGACACCGTTTATAGTATTGCTCAGCTTCCTCATCCGTTAAGTCATACGCTTCTTTCAAATTAGCAATGATTCGTTCTTTTGGCAATTGCTGTTTGATGAACAAGCTTGTAACCTGTAAAATTGCTTCTTCTTTTCCTTCTTCTATACCCTCTTGCCGCGCGACCTTCAATCCATGGCGACGATCCATTTCATATAACGATAAACACATGTATTCCGCCCTCCATTTCTTATTATGCTTGACGAATGCGATTCTTTTCTTTAATTGTACGATGAAACGATCGTCACCATCAACTTTACGATTAGCAATCACGTCCAAAAATTTTTGTAAAGGCTGATTAACATCTTTCCGCAAGCTCGGAATATTTAAGAAAATTGTTGTTGTCCCATCGTCTGCGATATGTTCTGGACTTTCATCAACGTGTCGATGAATGGTATATTGCTGCAAACCTAAGCCAAGCGGGTCAAAGCAGCAAAAGAAAATCACATATGAATTATTAGCTTCTTGGTAATTTTTCCCTTTTTCGTACGAATCAAGTGATGTCATCGCTTAGTAATATCGCGCTCGTTTTAACAGATCTTTTTCATCTGCAACCTGCATTTCTATATCATAGCAATTATTTTTCGTATCCCGAGTGAATACATCAAAGCGGACTCCCTTCGCATCTGGAGCAAAATTAATCTCTTCTTGGCTATTTGGTAGTTTGATATGATCAATTTTCAACTCCGGTAAAACACGTTGAATTACTTCCTGACAAATCTTTGGATCAATCATCACCTTACTGAAAACAAAGTCATTTGATAATCCGGCATCTTCCCATTTCTGAATTAAGTTCATTTTTTCGCCTCCTACTAACTAAAGAACGGAAAAAATGGACTTTTTAACTAAATTCAAAAGAAAACCAGGAGCAACCACCTGTTAAGGAGGTTATTCCTGGTTTAATTATGTTTCGGCAGAGACTTGTTAGAGCTAGTGGTTCTAGGCAACATAGTCAAGATCTGCTCACCGCGACCGCCACCTCCGTCTAACTATCCCGTCCTTGATTGTAAACAATCATCGTCCGGGATTCCTTAGTACTCGGTGGCTAGTCCGTCGCGGTTCGCACTCTACTTTTTAAACGGTACCGCGTTTTCTTTGGTGATCTTAGTAACACCGTGCATGTATGGAACTAAGACTTCTGGAATGGTTACGGAACCATCTTCGTTTTGGTAGTTTTCCAAAATAGCGGCAACGGTCCGACCAACGGCAAGACCTGAACCATTCAAGGTGTGAACGTATTGTAACTTACCATTTTCATCACGGTATTGAGTGTGCATCCGGCGAGCTTGGAAGTCCAGGCAGTTTGAACAACTTGATACTTCACGGTACTTGTTTTGAGCTGGCATCCAAAGTTCAAGGTCATGGGTTTCAGAAGCGGTGAAACTCATGTCACTAGTAGTCAATGTAATGACGTGGTATGGCAAACCGAGCTTCTTCAAGATGTTTTCAGCATTGGCGGTCATCTTTTCCAATTCATCCCATGAATCTTCTGGCTTCGTGTACTTAACCATTTCAACCTTGTTAAATTGGTGCATCCGGATCAGACCACGGGTATCTCGCCCAGCGGCCCCAGCTTCTGAACGGAAGCATGGTGTCAAGGCTGTAACGTAAACTGGCAATTCTTCTGCCGGAATAACGTCGCCACGGTAGTAGTTAGTCAATGGTACTTCGGCAGTTGGGATCAAGGTCATATCTTCACCGTTAACTTGGTAAACACCCTTCTTAAATTTAGGGAATTGACCGGTTCCGTACATTGAAGCAGCGTTAACAATGTATGGTGGCAATACTTCAGTGTAGCCGTCCTTCATGTGTTCATCGAGCATGAAGTTGTAAACGGCACGTTCAAGCTGGGCACCTAAACCAAGGTAGTAAACAAACCGGGCACCAGAAACTTTCCGCGCACGGTCAAAGTCAAGGATTCCCAAGTTTTCACCAACATCCCAGTGGTGATTTGGTTCGAAATCAAAGTCACGGATCTTGCCGACCTTCCGTAATTCAACGGAACCTTCTTCAGTCAAACTTACTGGAACGCCATCGTGAGGAATGTTTGGCAAGCGAGACATCTTATCGTGGAAGACTTCATCATTTGCTTCAACTTGTTCATCGAGTTCCTTGATTTGGTCACCCAATTCACGGGTTTCCTTGATTGCATCGTCAGCTGATTCACCATTCCGCTTAGCTTCACCAATCTTCTTTGAAGCATCATTCCGTTGAGCCTTCAAAGCTTCAGTCTTTTGAAGCAAGTCACGACGCTTTTGATCAAGTTCGATTACTTCATCAATTTCTTCAGCCTTAACGCCCCGAGTAGCTAATTTTTGCTTAAAGAATTCGGGATCTTTACGAATCTTCTTAATATCTAACATTGTATCCTCCTAACAAAAAGAGCCATTCCATCCTCAAAATATTTTGGGACGAAATGGCTCTTAGTTCCGCGGTACCACCCAAGTTTGACAGTTAAATGTCACCCTCGCGATGGATAACGGCCATCAACCGTGCGGCATTACCCGCCCACATTTACTTGCACCGGAGTTTCGATCAACAACTTGCACCTACCGTTGTCTCTCTGAATGATCTACTTGAAATGCATCCGTGTTTAATATTCGCCATTATCATATTACATCTGGCGTTATTTAGCAATCGATATTTTAATAAAATTTATTTTAATTTGCATGACGCAAACCAAATAGTGAAGTTAACCCGGCAATCCGTAGTCCAAGACCATGAAGAATATTTGTCTTTTTTGGTTCAGCTGGACGATGAATCAACGGTGGACGTGAACTGGTCTTGGTATACCGGTCATCAAGTCGTTCATTATCAAACTTATTGTAGATAATTACGATCTTTGAATCAGGAGTCCAGGCATTTACCTGTTCACTTGGCAAAAATGCCCGATCAGGTGCACAGCCTTTAATTTCAGGAGCATCAAATTCAGCCCATTCCTTTGGTGAATCAGGTTGGATAACCCATTGACTGGGGCTGTGACATAAGTCCTTTAAATTAAGAGAACCGTTCGGAATTTCATTTGAAATTCTGAGCGGTTCTTCCTTTTCTTAAAATTAATACTAAATATGGACAGCCTCCCGGCGATCTTTTTCATATTCAGTGCCATTAGGGCAATTCCAATCTGACTTTTGGCTTTCTTGAGACCACGCACCGTGAACCTCTTGAAACCCAAATAAGCTTTCAAATTTCCAAAAACAGTTTCTACATCGTACTTGCGACGAGAATACGTAGTGGACTTTGAAAGCGACTTACGTGCTTTAGCTTTAAAATACTCCCATTGTGGATTAACCATAATATACTTAGTGTTTCCACGTGGCGTTAATGCCTGAGGAATAACTTGGTGATTTTCATCGTACTTTTCGGCTTGATATACCTTAAAGTCGCGATGGAACTTATATTTATCGTTTCGGTAAGCGTATCGTTTAAAATTAAAGCGGACTCCAGCTGGATTGACATAGTAATCATCATCTTCATGGTATTCCCAATTCATAACCTTTCGATCATCAGAGCGCCATTTGCGACTATTCTCTTTAATCATCGTGCTATAAGGAATTAAGGCGGTACAATCAGGCAACTCATCTTCAAGATATTTATAATTACGTTCAGACCCATAACCAGCATCGGCTACAATTTCTCGTCCCAAAACTTCGTTCTGGGCGAGCTGCTTAAGAAATGGAATTAGTGTTCTCGTATCAGTGGGGTTTTGCATTAAGTCATAACCAAGCGTAAATTGCGAACTAGTCATAATTTGAAGATTATATGCCGGCTTAGTTTGTCCATTACGCATCGGATCTTCTTTAACGCGCATAAAAGTAGCTGCGTGATCTGTTTTAGAGTAGCTATTCCGTGAACCAGCGATCTGTATTTGAGTACGATATTCTAAATTTTTTTGGCGACAGTGTTCTAAAGCGCGGCGATATTTTTTGGCGTGGCGTCGTTCTTGTTTGGCTGGATTAGGCGAAACCTTAGCGGTTTCGCTTACCTGTTGATTCAATTCTTCGATACGTTGTTCAAGAAGTGCAATAATAGTATCGAGCTGATCAACGTCAAAGTTATTCTCGTCAACGGCGATTTTAACTTCAACTTGCTTGATTTCTTGAAGCAGTTTACGGGCTTTTTCAACGTTTAATTCACGATATTTGATCGTACGCTTCTTCCAAACAAAGGAGTACTTATTTGCGTTAGCCAGAATTTTAGTGCCATCAATAAATGAAGCCTCATCAATCATTCCTTAAGCTTTCAAGTAGTCATGAAATTCCTTAAAACTGCTTTGGATCATTTCTGCTAAGTCCTTAGAAATCACAAAGCGAGCAATCGTACGGTAAGTCGGTCGCTGTTCTTGAGTTAACCACATTGCGACAATATTTTCACGAGCAAAGCGTTCAATTTTCCGACAGGAAATAATACCGTAACTGTAGGCTAAAAGGACCAATTTTAATAACATTCTCGGATCGTATTCCCTTGGTCGCCCCATAATATTAGGCTTGCGGATCGCAAGGCCTTCAACTAATTGATTAATATAACGAGCAGGATGGTTTAATTCAGGTTCATAGGCAGTAGGTATGTTCAAACTAAGTTGATTCATGTTATAATTAGTTTCCAATGTTTTATGTATCCTTTCGAGGGTATTTTGAAGACATCGACGGGCTGGTCGGTGTCTTTTTCTTTTACTAACACATATTTTAAAGGAAAACGGAGTTAAATGAAATCCGAAGATTTCATCTAACTCCGCTTATTATTAGGGACTTATGTCACAGCCCCCTTTTAGTTTATTTTCTTAATTGTACTTTAAACGTTGACTTCTAGTAATGATTCATCTTGTTTAATAAAGACCGCACCAAGATTTCCCGGTTGCTTTTGCCAACCATTTATCGGTTCACCATTAAAGAACAATCGTTTAGCCTCGATTTCTCCCATTACCGACTGCTCAGTAAACACGGTCACGCTAGAAAGATCTGTTTGTAAAGGATAACCGGTTCGTGGATCCAGCAAGTGGTGATACTTCTTGCCATTCACTTCCAAGAAGCGTTCGTAGATCCCTGAAGTAACAGCAGAACAAGCTGGTTTACGGACGATTTCAATGTCATCCCCCCGCTTCAACCGCGGATCCTGAACGCCAATTACCCATTGACCATCTTCACGACGCGGTGACTTTCCCACAAACAGAAGGTTCCCGCCAAGGTTAATAATTCCCGCTTGAACTCCCTGCTCAATCCAAAAGTCACGAACTCGATCAGCAATGTAGCCCTTGGCAATTCCACCAAGATCTAACTCCATCCCCGCTTCTTCCAAGAAAACGGTTCGGTAGTCATCATCCAATAGAACCTTATAGGGATCGATTAATTTGAGCCGCTCTTGAATATCAGCATCTTGAGGAACATTCGCTCCCGTAAAGCCGATCTTCCACAGCTTCACTAGCGGCCCAATCAAGGCGTTAAAGCCAAAGTTTTCCCGACTGTACTTAACAGCTAATTTGATTAACTCATAAGTTGATGGTGAAACAACCTTGGGCTCCTTTCCTGCTGCATGATTAACACTCATTACCTCTGATTCAGGGCGGTTAACCGTCAGCCGATCTTCATATTCATCAATTAACCGCATTGATCTCGCCAGCAACGGATAATAGCGATCGCCAAAAAGAGTTAGGACAATCTTTGTTCCTAACGCATGGTGGACCATTGAATGGCGTTGATTTACTAATTCGTTAGTCATCGTTCTCTGAAGCCCCGGTTGATGCATCAGCGGTATCGTCTTCCGCATCAACACTACCAGTTTCGGAGGCACCAGTTGTGGCGTCGGTCTCCTCTGCTGGTCTTTCGTCGGCAGCTACTGGTGTATTTTCCTCATCATCACTATCATCGCTGTTTTCTGAAGCACCAGTTGAGGCATCGACTGCTGGTTCTTCTTCCTCTGGTGCAGAATCATTAGTGCTCTTGGATGCGCCAGTAGTTGCATCCTTGCTCCAGGCACCATTTTCAAAGAGGTTCAAGATGTATTCGACGCTTCCAGTAAATTCGATGGTCCCAAGGTAATGACCATTGATGTCCCGTAAAGCGTAGTATTGGATCAATGAACGGTGACCATTCATCCAGAGTGGCCGCGTAACAACGTCCTTCTTCCCTTCACGGAAGCTGTTGATAATGCTCATTACTGCTGGAACAGCCATTGGTGGATGGCATTCTTGAACAGTTTCACCGAGGGAAGCTGTATTCCGAACGTGCTCCCGGTTTGGCTTATCTGAGAACCAAGCGAAATGATCGGTACTATCGATCAAATCAACTTCAAACGGAATCGTACTAAAGATTTGCTGAACTTCTTTGAGTGTCAAACGACCAGTAGGGAAATTAATGTATGCATCACTGATCGTTGGTTGCTTAATGGCCATATCAAGACCCTCCCTATCTGTATTCTTGAAGATTTGAATATATTCAATAAAATGTTCAAAGCACTTTTCTAGGTTATCAATTGCTTCTTGGTCTACCAAGCGTCCGTCCTTAGCAAAGGTATCACGAACATTCCCGATTAAGACCTCGTTCCCTGGAATCAGGTTAGTATTGCAATCTGGTGAAATCAAGATTTGCCGCATTTGAACTTGTGAACGTGCAGATGCTTGACGACCATAAGCTACCCCAACGATCATTGCAGGCTTTTCCGAAAGTACCTTGGTCTTGTAGGAAAGCCACTCGATAGCTGACTTAAGAACGGCAGGAATCCCGTGGTCGTATTCAGGAGTGGAGAATACTAAGCCATCAGCTTCCTTAACCTTTTGCTTTAATTTCCAGACTTCTGTTTGCTCGGATAGGGGAGTGTCAACGCTAAATGGTGGCAGTTTACCAACTTCGTAAATCTCAATATCAGCCATTTGCTTAAAGTGCTTCTTCATAAACCGCAACAGTAACCGGTTGTATGAAAAATCAGCATTGGTACCGACAAAAGCGAGAATCTTCATCATTACTTACTCATCTCCTCGTTCATTCGATCAATTGCTTTCGCATAGTAACGGAAGCCGTTCATACATTTTTCTAAGAAGCCAATTGTTCCCTTATCAGTAATGTTTCCTTCTTCGTCCATCAAACTGGTAACATTACTCATGAAAAATTCGTCACCTTGGTAGACATTTGCATTAATCCCTGGGGAAATTAAAATATCACGCAATTGAACCTGGGACCGTGATGCTCCCTGATCATGCGTTGAGGCCCCAATCGTCATTACTGGCTTCCCAGTAAGGGGGTGCACACTGTAAGACAACCATTCAACAATACTCTTCAACGCTGAGGTAATTGAGTGATTATATTCAGGACTAGCGATGATCACGGCATCGGCATCCTTAATCCGGCGGTCAATGTCCTTGATTACTTCAGGGGCATCACCCTTAAAGCTTTCGTTAAACATTGGTACTTGGCGAATATCAATCACATCAATCTGATCTTGATCCTTAAAATGTTGAGCCATGAATTCTAACAACATCCGGTTATATGAATGATTAGCATTTGACCCAGCAATTGCAGCAATTTTCAAGTATGTCACTTCCTCTTTCAGTTTATTCATTAATTCACAACCATTTTACTATATTTTAACCGATTAAAAAATAGATTATTAGTATTTTGATTATTTTTAGACATTTTTCAAACTTTTGATTATAATTAAACCCTTTAAACCAATAAATTTTAATTATCGTCGGCTAAGGTAATATTCAAATAATAACATTATTGTTCAGCAATCACTTGTTAAGAGCGATATGCTAAAATAAGACAATACTCTTTGAAAGGATCGAAAATATATCATGGTTCAATCACGGCAACGACAACAAAACATCGAAGTACAGGTTGGGGATCGTTTCCCATTAACGATTCGTCGACTGGGGGTTAACGGTCAAGGAATCGGCTACTTTAAGCACAAGGTCTGCTTTGTCCCTGGTGCCCTTCCGCACGAAGTCGTTGTCGCTGAAGTAACCCGGGTCCATCCCCGCTTTCTTGAAGCTAAAATCCACCGACTGCGCAAAACTAGTCGTGATCGGGTTGAACCCCGCGATAGCTATGCCGATGTTGCGGGGGGCTTTGAATTAGAAAAGCTGGCTTATCCAGCCCAATTGCGGTTTAAACGACAGGTCGTTTTGGATAGTCTCGAAAAATTCAAGCCATATGGTTATCGCAACTATGACGTTCGCCCTACTATTGCAGCACCACATGAATATGGCTACCGGAATAAGGCTTCATTCCAAGTGCGGATGATTGATGGTCACGTTGCCGCTGGGTTGTACAAGGCAAACAGTCATGACCTAGTAGACATTCAAGAATGTGCCGTTCAGATGCCAAACACAATGAAGGTTATTCGCACTGTTGTTCAAGCAATCGAAGACCTCCAAATTCCGGTATACGATGAGGAACGTAACAGCGGGATCATCAAGACCCTGGTTGTCCGTGAATCAGCAGCGACCGGTGAAGTTCAATTGACATTAATTACTAATACATCAAAACTGCCACATAAGCGTCAACTACTGGAAGCCATTCAGGAACAGCTCCCAAAGGTTGTCTCCGTAATGCAAAACGTTAATCCTGGCGATACCCCGCTGATTTGGGGCGAGCAAATGATCCACTTAGCCGGACAAGAATACATTACCGAAAGTCTAATGGGGTTGGACTTCCGCCTCTCCGCCCGTTCCTTCTTACAGTTAAACCCAGAACAAACGGAAACGTTGTATGAGGAAGCGGCCAAGGCACTAGAGCTTTCCCCTGACGATACCCTGATTGATGCTTACGCGGGAATTGGAACGATTGGATTGTCATTGGCTAACCGGGTAAAGGAGGTTTGGGGAATGGAAACAATCCCCGAAGCCGTTGCAGACGCCAAACAAAACGCTAACCTTAATGGCATTACAAACGCTCATTACGAAGTCGGCTCAGCAGAGGATGTTATCCCGCAATGGCGAAAGGAAGGTCATCACTTTGACGCGTTAGTAGTCGATCCGCCACGAACCGGTTTAGACAATGATCTGATTGAACAGATCATCAAAGAACGCCCTGCCAAGTTCGCCTACGTTTCATGTAACATGGCATCCCTTGCTCGTAACCTCGGTCGATTAACCAGCGTCTACCATGTTGACTATATCCAACCAGTCGACATGATGCCGCAAACCACCCGTTGCGAAGCGGTGGTGAAGTTATCAATTAGAAAATAGGTAATAAAAAATACCAGTGTATTTTTCTCGCAAGAAGAAACAATACTGGCATTTTAATTTACGAATTTTTAGGCTAATGCATTCCACTGCTTCCAAGTATTAAGGTTACTGATTGCATCGAGGGAATCGTAGGCGCCGGTGCTTAGTTTTTGAAGGAGTTTTGGATCGGTCAGGATGTCTACGGCAGCTTTTTCCATCTTCTTCGCGTTATTTAGTGGTACTAGCTCACCGTTGACGCCAGACTTGACCATTTCACTTGGGCCATACATGTAATCGTAGGTCACAACTGGGACACCGTGGGATAATGCTTCACCCATTGCTAATGGCTGGGCATCGATCCGGCTCGTATCCATGAATAATTGAGCAGTATTATAAGCCGGATCTAATTTTACTTGGTAACCGGCAAACACTACGGTACCAGTCAAGCCCGCATCATCAACCTGCTTCTTGTAGCGGTTAACGTCTTCAGGATTACCGTAACCATAAAGAGTTAGCTTAGCAGTTGGCACCTTTTTGTGAATCCGGGTAAAGATTTCAATTAGCTTCCCGGTCTGCTTGTCTTCACCAAGACGACCAACATAAATAATTTGTCCCGCAATCCGGTACTTCATGTCGGTCCGTTGGTTATTGCTCTTAACCGGAACACCGTTAATTGCGTAAACTGGCTTCTTGTCACCAATTCGCTTCCGAATCATCTCGGCCTGAGCTTCAGTCATGGTAATGATCCCGTCCCACTTATCAAGGTCAGTAGTAAGTGGTCCTTGAAGCATTGGGTTAAGTGGCCCGGTCTTAAGGTTATTACCATCGTTGACGTGGTTCATGGCCATCCAGAGATACTTCTTAGCGGCAGTTTGCATGTTCATCACTGGCTGGATTGCGACTGCTGGCCGGTCAGCAATGAAGACGTTATTTTCGCCATTTGCCTTATTCAATTCATCAAGGAAGAAGGCAAAGAGATCCTCCTCACTATCAAAGAAGCGATCGTGTCCCTGGTAATTCTTCAGAACATTCAACGAGTTGATTGGCGTATTCTGAACAGACTTAACGTAATACCGTTCCATGTAAATGGATTGGTCAGGACGGTAATACCGTTCAAAACTAATTTGACCGTCTTCACCAATAAACTGATCAACAGACTTGAATCCCCGAAGATCGTACTGTTGGCGAAGAGTTACATTCCCCGCAACATCAAACCAGTCGATGTGGTTTACTAGACCAACAGTTCCACCGGTAAAGTAAACGATGCAGACCAGGCGATCACCATCCTTAACTTCTTGGTAGTTGTTCCCGGTTCCTACCTGGTATTCGATCGGTAGGTTCAGATCGCTGACGTGGAGATCATGCCCCACGTAATCAGTTGTCCCCGCAAAGAAGTCGTACATATTAACAAGCTGGTCATCAGTTAAACCGAACCGTTGCAGGGTGGCGTGGATAATTTGGTCATAGTTCCGCGTAACTAACTTGGCTTCGGCATTGTGATCCTTAAAGAGCTTCAGCCGCTTCATTTCAGCGTGTTCAATACTTGAATCGTTGCTCAATAAGTATTGGTTAACGAAAAAGAACATTATTTAGCGGCCTCCTTTGTTTTCATATCATCAACTAGTTCGTTCCATAGTTTCATGACATTGGGTTCAGAGTAACGTTCACTATCTTGGTAGGCATTTTCACTGAACTTTGCCAACTTTTCTTGATCTGTCAGGAGGTCGATAATTGCCTTGGCTAGGCCATCAACATCCCCATTTTGGGTAAGGATCCCGTTTTGGCCGTCAATCACAACGTCAGCTGGTCCATACTTAATGTCGTTCGCTACAATTGGCAAACCGTGTGACTGTGCTTCAACTAATGATAAAGGCAACCCTTCGGCACGGCTTGGCAGAATCAGTAATTGGGCATCATTATAAACCGCATTAGGATCATTAGTGTAACCATGGAAAGTTACGGAATTACCGAGATCTTCATCCTTCACGATCTTCTTTAACGTCTTGTCAAAGTTATCGTTCGCGTATCCCCAGAAGTCCAGTTTTGCCGTAGGAACCTTTTCTAAAATCTTTGGCCATGCCTTAAGCAAATGATCCTGTTGCTTTTCTGGTGAAAGCCGCGCAACCATTACGACTTGGTTCTTTGTCCGCTGTTCGAATGGAATGTGCTTAGCTTCCAAGACTGCCTTAGGAACAATCGGACCTGGGATCCGGTAAATCTTTGTCCCGTACTTTTCAAACCGGTCCTTAACATCCCTTTGTTGCTGGGGAGTCAAAGTGATGATCCCGTCCCAATCTTTGACGTGGTTAAGTCCCCAAGTATAGTTATAATTTAAGGTTGAATGCAACATATCACTGTTATCATTAACGTGATCATTGTGCAATTGCATTGTCCGGAAAACCCGGTGTTTCATGTGGAGTACTGACCAACCAACTTCGTATGTCCGGTCAACCACCAAACCAACTGGGCCATCCCCGACCAATTCGGGATCAGTCACGATCTCATCATAGAAGAACCGCGTCAGTTCATCGAGATTAGCAAACTGGTAGTCCTGTCCCTTGTAATTGAAGAGGTGGTAAGTATCAACTACCTTATTCCGCTTATTCTTCTGGTGTTCCAACTGAATAGCGATAGAGCCATCTGGACGGAGGTAGTTTTCAGTTGCAATGTTGCCATCCCAGTCGTAAACTTGTTCAACCGAGATGAATCCACGATTATCGTACCAACTAACCTTCAACAACTTGCCAAAGTGATCAAAGTACTGAAGGTTAATGATGTGCTTTTCCTTATCATTGCGTCGCCGGACATACATAATCCGGTTACCGTTCCGATAGTAGTTATAGTTGATTCCGTCAGCTTTACGTTCCCAGCTAGGATCGATATTAAGATCCTTAATGGTGACATCTTTTTGTGGAAAGATTCGTGCTTCTTGGAAATAATCAAATAAGTTTACAAAGTCTTCATCAGCGATCCCGGCTTCTGCAGTTACCATGTGAAGTTCATTTGAATACTTCCGGGTAACAATCTTAGCTGGTTCGTCAAACATCTCAAACAGGTGCAACCGCTTGATTTGCGCGTGTTCAATGCCTGACTTGTTATGCTGAATATTATCGTTCAGAAAGAATAACATTGCTTTTCTCCTTTTCTACGTTAACAGGTTAAGTGTACCATAACAAAAGCAGTGATATTAGGACATGTAAACAGTTTGTGTTAAAATTTATACTTATAATATGAAAGAAGGAGAAGATTAATGCAAAACCCATTTGGTAATAACAATAACAATGACCAAAACCCGTTTGATCTCAATAATCTCCCATTACCGCCAAATTATGCCAAAATCGTTAATGATCAGGGGCAAATTAGGATCGCCAAAGTGGGAATTTCATGGACAACACTCTGGTTTGGTCCCCTACCGGCACTATTCCGGGGCGACTACTATAACTTTATCTTAATGATCGTCCTTGACCTTGATTACGCATTAGTAGTTCTCTTTTTCGGTTTAAACTGGTTAACGCAATTTCCATGGCCTTCACTTGTGTTTGCAATCCTCTACAACATGATGTACTTCAAGCACTCCTTCAACATTGGCTATCGTCCCGCTGACCAGCGTTCACGCGAACTACTAGAAAGATTTCATTATCTAAAAAAATAAGGAACTGGAAAAAACAAATTATTTTTCCAATTCCTTATTTTATTATTAGAATAACAGCCTAATCAGCGTTTTCGCCTTCAAAAAATTCATGACGAATCTCCTTGTATGCTGCTACCGGATCGTCACTTTGGGTAATTGGCCGACCAACAACAATTCCGTTGCTTCCCATTTCAGCAGCTTGCTTTGGTGTCACAACCCGTTTCTGGTCATCATGTGTGTTTAAGTCAGGCCGAATCCCTGGTGTGATGCAGAGAAAGTCCGGATTGGTAACTTCACGAATTGCAGAAATTTCCTTGGCGGAACAAACTACTCCTGCTAAGCCACTCTCATCGGCCAACCGGGCATAATTTTGAACGGATTCCATTACGGTACCGTTAATCTTCTGTTCGTTGTGAAGGATCTCCTCGTCAATGGATGTCAACTGGGTAATTGCCAACATCTTGGGAACTGAATTACGCGCTTCGGCAGCACCTTGCTTCAACCCGCGTAAACCAGCCTTCATCATTTCGCTGCCACCAGCAGCATGAACGGTAACAAACGCAACTCCTAACCGTCCAACTTGAGCCATCGCCCGTTCAACCGTGTTCGGAATATCGTGCGCCTTCAGATCAAGAAAAATCTTAAATCCACGTTCCTTAGCTTGTTTAATGATTCCGGGACCAAAAGCATAGAATAATTCCATTCCGATTTTGATAATTGGCATATGATCAGTGTCGTTAGAAAGGCGATCAAAGAGTTGAACAGCCTTCCGCTTATCAGGGACATCAATAGCAACAATTGGTTCAAAGCGTTCCATAATTTTCCTCCTAAAAAAGCACCAGTGCTCCTCAGAAAAGGGAGACTGGTGCTTTTGCGTTCTCGCTCATAACACCGTTTCGCCCTCACTGGAGCAGATTAAATGGTTAATAATTTATTCGTGATGTTCGATTGTAATATCTTCGTGACCGTCATATTCTTCAACGGCAACATGAACTGTTTCATTCATTGCAGTTGGGATGTTCTTACCAACAAAGTCAGGCCGAATTGGTAATTCACGGTGGCCTCGGTCAACTAGCACAGCAAGTGAAATTTGTTGTGGTCGTCCCATATCCATCAAGGCATCTAGGGCCGCCCGAACTGTCCGCCCGGTAAAGAGAACATCGTCAACAAGGATGACATGCTTATCGTTAATATCAATTCCAAGTGAAGATGTCTTAACTGTTGGTTCCTTATGATGATCAGGAATGTGCCGATCATCCCGATATAAGGTAATATCAAGCGCACCAACTGGAATTTCAACGTTTTCAAGTTGGTTTAACCGCTTAGCTAGCCGTTCAGCAAGGTAAACTCCCCGAGTCTTAATCCCAACAAAGACAAGGTTTTCGACCCCTTTATTCTGTTCAATAATTTCGTAAGTAATTCGTGTTAATGCCCGTTGCATACTTGATCCATCAACAATTTCATGGGCCATCCTGGTCACTTCCCCTTAATCAATTTATTTTTACAAAACCCTTCTCCACTGAAACTGTGAGGAAGGGTCTAATTACTTATTCGTTCCTTCTTGATTTCACGGAATCAGGTTAAAGGCGATATTTCTCTTATTACCAGTATTTTAAGCGTCTCGCCTAAGCCTGTCAATAATTATCATTGGTTACTATTACTCTGGCTAGCGTGCTTATTCAACCAGTTTTCCATCATGGAAGTGATATTATCCCAAATCTGACTGAACCCATCCTTATTTTTCAGATTATTGACTGTGCTAGTAGCGTTATCAGGGTCTTGTTGAACCTGGGTAATAGTTTGATCAATGTCATTTAGCTTTTGCTTAGCGGAATTACTACTTAGCTGATTTTCGATCTGTTGATTTTGGTTTGAAATATTATTCAAGTGGTTCTGGAGTTCTTGCTGATCATGATCTTTCTCGTATTGTCGAGCAGCACCACGAAGCGCGGCAACCTGTTCCGCAAGTTTTTGATTATCAGAACTCAGCTTACTAATACTACTGGAGTTATCGCTAATTTGGCTGCTTTGTTCCTCGTTATTGGCTTGCTGATTCTGATTGCGGTTATGTGCTGAAACTGCCCACCACACAATAATTATTGCCAGTAAGACGATCAATGCTACTAGCCAACCCCAATGATGCCTTTTCAGCGCAGTTGATTGGTGACCCCGATTTGATTGTGATTGAACTTGTTCTCGAGGCTTAACGTTTAAGGTTAAGTGATCTGACGCGGTTTGACCATCGCTATCCATTACTGTAACGGCAATTGGATACTCACCCTGCTGGTTAATGTTAACCTGAGTTAAGTTAAACGTAATCTTATCGGTGAGGTCACGACCATCACTCGTTGCTTTAATTCCAAATTGATTAATCAATTCTGAATTGACGATTGACTGTCCCAGTGGCCAATCAAGGTAGTGTCGTTGAATCGTTAAAACTGGTTGTGCCATAATATCCTCCATATTTTCTCGTTAATTCGTTTGCATTATAGCACATGATGAAAAAGCTAATCGCAAGTTTTCCTAGCGATTAGCTTTTAGAATGTCTATTGAATTATTAGGTAAGCTAGAGTTCTACTGCTACACAGTCGAAACGTGCTTCGCTCGAGTTTCCTAGAGCTAGCAACCTCCTTCCTAGGCGCAGGTCGCCTTCGTCAGGAGAAATTGCTAGCTTTCCGGAAACTCTTTGAAGCGAAGGCACTCTATAATTCCCACGGATCCTTTACAATAATGGTTTGAATTCGGTCGGCACCGACGGAAACGGTGGCGAGTGGGGTTTCGGATAATTCGCTAACTCGCTTGAGGTAGTTTTGAGCGTTAACTGGTAAATCTTCGAACTTCTTAACACCAGTAATATCTTCATCCCAACCAGGCATTTCTTCGTAAACTGGTTCGCAACGGTCGAGTTCCTTTAAGCTAGCAGGGTAGTAGTCGATTACTTTGCCATCGAGCTTGTAGGCCTTGCATAATTTAACGGTCTTTAAGCCGGTCAAAACATCCAACAAGTTCAAGCTCAAAACAGAAAGTCCTGAAACACGACGTGCGTGCCGCATAGCAACGGTATCAAACCAACCAACCCGACGAGGACGACCAGTAACAGTACCGTATTCATGACCAGTTTCACGAATTTGGTCACCAATTTCATCAGTCAATTCTGTTGGGAATGGGCCAGCGCCAACACGAGTTGAGTAAGCCTTGCAGATCCCAACAACAGTATTAATCTTGTTAGGTCCAATACCAACACCGGTGCAAACACCACCAGCGATTGGGTTTGAAGCAGTAACGTATGGGTAAGTACCCTGATCAACATCAAGCATTACCCCTTGAGCACCTTCAAAGAGAACCTTCTTATCGGCATCCAAAGCGTCATTAACAACCCGTGAAGTATCAGTAACGTACTTCTTCAACTGTTGACCATATTCATAATAAGGTTCAAAAATATCATCAAAGTTAATTGGATCAACGTGGTACAACTTAGTGAATAATTCGTTCTTTTCCTTTAAGTTACGCTTCAACTTAATTTCGAACGTATCCTTTTCTAACAAGTCACACATCCGAATACCTACACGGGAAACTTTATCCATATATGTAGGTCCAATCCCGTTTTTAGTGGTACCAACCTTGTGATCACCCTTAGCAGCTTCCTGGCACTTGTCCAATAGAATGTGGTAAGGGAAAGTAATGTGTGAACGTGAAGAAATCCGTAAGCCAGAAAGGTCGATTCCGTTGTCTTCCAGATACTTCATTTCCTTAAGCATTGCTGGTGGATTAATAACAACCCCGTTACCGACAACCGCCAACTTATCCTTACCGAAAATTCCAGATGGGATCAACCGTAAGGCAAACTTCTTTCCATCGAACGCAATTGTGTGACCGGCATTATTTCCACCTTGGGAACGGACTACAACATCCGCTTCTTGACTAAGGTAATCGGTCATTTTACCTTTCCCTTCGTCTCCCCATTGACTACCAACAATCACAACTGATGACATTATTCTTTCACCTCAAACTATTAATTTGTAAAAGACGTTTTTACTTCACTATATTACCGGACTTCAGAATCTTCGTCAAGGAGATAACGAACGATTTTTCTAAGCATTTTTATAATTGTCCGATGTTTTTTATTGACGATAATCATTAAACAGTGCATAATAGCATACGGAATTTTTAAGAAAGTAAAGGAGCTGTTCTCGTGCAAACATTCGATTACGATGACATCCAACTAATCCCAAACAAGTGCATTATTAAAAGCCGAAAAGAGGCTGATACCAGCATTAAATTTGGACCAAAAACATTCAAGATCCCTGTTGTACCGGCAAACATGGAAAGCGTGATCAACGAAGACCTTGCTATTTGGCTCGCCCAAAATGATTACTTCTATGTGATGCACCGGTTTGAACCCGAGAAGCGTGCCGGGTTCGTTAAACGGATGCATGAGCGCGGCCTCTTTGCTTCCATTTCTGTTGGAATTAAGGATGCTGAATACGACTTTATCGATCAACTAAAAGCCGAACATTTAGATCCAGAATACATTACAATTGATGTTGCCCATGGTCATTCCGATTTTGTTATTAAAATGATCCAATACATCAAGAAAAACCTTCCCGACGCATTCGTAGTCGCTGGAAATGTCGCAACCCCCGAAGCAGTTCGTGACCTAGAAAATGCTGGGGCGGATGCTACTAAAGTTGGTGTTGGTCCTGGTAAGGCCTGCATTACTAAGTTAAAGACCGGTTTTGGTACTGGTGGCTGGCAACTCGCTGCAATCCGCCTCTGTGCTAAAGCCGCTCGTAAGCCAATCATTGCTGACGGTGGTATTCGTCATAATGGTGATATTGCTAAGTCCGTGCGCTTCGGTGCTTCAATGGTAATGATCGGTTCAATGCTTGCTGGTCACCTTGAATCTCCAGGTCACGTGATCACAATTGATGGCAAGCGCTATAAGCAATATTGGGGCTCTGCTTCTGAAGTTCAAAAAGGCGCTTACCGGAACGTTGAAGGTAAACAAATGCTCGTTCCTTACCGTGGTTCAATCAAAGATACTCTTCGCGAAATGCAAGAGGATCTTCAATCATCAATTTCATACGCTGGTGGTCGTGATCTTGAATCAATCCGCCGCGTCGATTACGTAATCGTCAAAAACTCTATCATGAATGGGGATTATTAAAGTCAGAGTGCGACAGAGTGCGAGCCAGCAAAGAGCTTGCGGAAAGTTAGCAATTTCTCCTGACGAAGGCGTCTTACGCCTAGGAAGGAGGTTGCTAACTCTAGCAAGCTCCTGGCGAGCAGATCTTGACTATGTTGTCTATAGGAGCTTCCCTGCGAGCAGATCTCAGCCATATCGCAGTAAGAACACCACTAACTTCTAATAAAAGTCTAAAGAGATCGTGAAGAATCAGCTGATTTTTCACGATCTCTTTTTTGCTATACGGTTACCCAACTGTACCGTTGAAGAAATAATGGTGAATCTCCTTTTTCTTTATTAAGCTTAGATTCTTGTTCAGCTAGCTGAAGCTTATAATTAGAGTCTAAAGATAGTAGTAATTTACTAGGAATCCCCATAACTTTTTCAATACGAAGAGCTAAGATCTCTGTTAAATATCGTTTTCGATTAAGAATATCTGAAATATTTTTCTGACTTACTCCAATCCGTTTTGCTAAATCAGACTGCGTAATTCCATAGTAGCCCATTACTTCCTTGAGTAGATCAGCAGCTGAGCTAGTATGATACTGTTTTATTCTATTTTCACGATGCAACATTATTCATCAGCTCCTTAATGCTCAGTAGAGTACTTTATCATTTATTTCTAATCACTAAAATGCAAAACCTCACCCAAAGGACGGCGCTCGGACCGGTAAGAATTAATCTTCGCTTTTTTCTCGTAGCCCAGTGAAATCCCTTCAATAAAGCGCTCGTCGTCAGGAACATCCAGGATCCGGTGCAAAATATCGGGAAAACGAACACTATTATAGGTTGGAATTGATCCCAGGCCTAGATCAGTTGCCGCTAACATTAGTGTTTGGCCAAAAGCTCCCGCGTCCAGAATCGACCAATCCGGTGAAGCCTTTGGAATCGTAATATAGAGGATTACCGGAGAATTGTAGAGAGTCTGACTAGCTTCGGTCATTTATTGGTGAGCCTCGTCAAACGTTGGAAAATGATGAACAATGCCATGGCGCCACTGCTTCATATTAGCCTGCGTTTTATCGCTCCAGTCTTCCCGTGACATCACTGTCAAATCGGGATGTCCGTGATTTCCTGCTAGATCTTTCTCATGATATGCCGTCTTAATTTGCGCCAACGATTTGCCCATTGCACAGTAAACTTGCCACGGTTGCGAATTAACCCACGATGGGGCCCGCTGTGCTAGTTTCACAACTTTCTTAATGAGATCCTGTTCAACAGGTTGATCAGTAAACTGCCGAACTGAATGACGAGAATTAATTGCTTCCGTTAAATTCATTCTGATCGCTCCCTAATTACCTTATTCGTTAGTTACAGTTTAACCTATTTTTATTAACTAACGGAACCAGCACTAGCCTTTTTGAGCAATAAAGTTAGCAATCAATGATGATCTCGTTAACAACGACTTCGCACTAGCATGTTCTTTTTCGCTATGGGCGTCATCCCCGACAACCCCTAAAGCATCAATTGTCGGTACATTCCGGGCAACCATAATTCCCGCATCGGATGCTCCACCGCCACCAACAGCTCGGAGCTTACCATAACCAACCTGTTGGGCAACCTGATTTAACTCAGCAAAAAGCTTATTAACTGCTGGCGTGTCCTCCATACTATCGATCTTCGTCCGCACTTTCACTGTAGTTGTCGTATCTGAAACGGTTGGCGTAGCAGCGATTGATTTAATCCGCTCCAATAATTGATCCCGTTGCTGGTTCGTCTTAAACCGAACACCGAGGCTAGTCGTTGCCCGATCCGGAATAATATTCTCACTAGTTCCCCCATTAATCACTCCACAATTCACATGGACACCCGCTTGCAAATCACTGAGTGCGCTTAATTTAATGATTTGGTGGGCCAATTCAATAATCGCGCTCCGTCCCTTTTCCGGTTCCGCTCCTGAATGGGCAGCTCGGCCATGAACAGTAACATCAACGATCATCCCGCCACGGTTATGGGTTCCAACATGACTTGGATCGTCCTTTGTCCCTTCAAGGTTAAAACCATAGGCACCACCTTGGCACTCTTTCGCAATAATGTTATACGTATTTGAATCCATATGAAGCTTTTCCTCGTCACTCACGACAATCATTTTAACCGGGCGCCGATTCAACTTCAGTTTTACCAGAGCCTGAATTGCAAATAGGCCAATCACCAATCCAGGCTTCATATCAAAGATCCCTGGTCCCGTCATTCGATCCTTCTCAAGCTTAAATGGCCGTTGTTCGACAGTTCCCTTTGGAAAAACGGTATCCATGTGACCAAGCAGAATCACTGGTTGAAGGCCTTCTTCTCCTGGTAACTCGCCAATTAGGGCCATCCCCTGCTTTCCACTATCTCGTTGACGAGTTTGCATTCCGATTTCGCGCATTTTTGCGCTAAGAATATCCGCTACCTTTTGAATACCAGCAATGTCATTAGACGGGCTATCGACATTGATGATTTCCTCTGTTAACTCAACCATTGCCGAAAATTGTTTTTGTAAGTAGTCTGTAATTTGATTCATTGTTATCTCCTCCGCTCAATTAATCGTCTTAATTCTTATAAATAATTAATTGCAAAGCCAGCAAAGAAAACCGACACTAAGGTAACGGTGACCAATCCAGCAGTAATCATTTTTGGTAAGAAATAATTTTCTAATGCCGCTTGTTCTGTCTCTGTTTGACCAGTACTTGCTGCTATTTCCTGAGACAAAATCATTGTAGTGGGAAAGCCAAAAGTACATGTCATCCCCAACGCAACTGCCATTTCACGTGAAACATTGAAGAGCTTTGCGGTAAAGAAAGAAGTTATTACTACCCCAATTGTTCCCACAATCAGGCAAACCAATAATGGGAGTAAAACAGACATTACAGTTTGTGGCGTTGTATTCGCAAGGCTTGCTAAGATCACGATGGTTACCAAGAATGTAATCATCCCACTAGAAGCCGTTTTATCCATGATGTGGTCATTAAGAAAACCTAATTGATTGAAGATAATCCCTAAGATAAAGCACAGGACCAGGTAATTAATCGTACCGTGAATCAGGAGACTAACCCCGTAGCTTAACGAGGCAACGAGACCCAGCTTAGCAAGATTGATAATTGGTGTATCAAAAAGTGCTGATAATTGTAATGGTCGACGGTGCGGAGTCATTTCAGTCTGCTTTTCCTGAAGCTCTGATTTACCGTCTTGGAGAAGTCGGTGAGCTTCCCGCCGCATTGCATAAGTAGCAATTGGAATTCCAATTATGTTTTGGAACGTTAGCACTGCTAGGGCGTAGGTGGACAGCATCTGCATATTCTTTGCCCGCATAGCATTCAGTAAGACCAACGTCGCGGCATTTCCGCCAGCAAAAATTGGGGCACCGACAACACCAAAGTTCTTCTGCTTTACTAATAAGGCAACGGCAACAATTAAAACGCATGAACCGATTGCACCAAGAATCGCAATCACAACTACCTTCCATTGACGCTTTAGTTCAGTAAGATTAATGGTGGTTCCAAGCGACGTTAGCATCAATCCAACAATTGCCATCCCGAATTCTTCAACCCCACTATTTGAGAAAAGATTTTTCGGCAAGATTCCGGTCCAGAAGCCGATTAACGCTAAAACTGAAATTGTTAGTACCGTATCAATAATTCCGTTAGTTTTTCGGGAAACATATTCGCTAGCAGCATAAATCACTAGCAGGATTGTTAAAGAAATTACTCCAGACATAAAAAAATCCTCCAATATCATTTACTGTTCAAAAACCGATCTCGAAGCGTAAATGGTTTGGAAGATCCAAAAAAGACCACGCAGTACTGAACTGTGTGGTCTTTAATAATTTATCGAGCCAACACAGGTACGCTTTGAGAAATCTCAAAATGACCGTACCCGTGTGAAAACACTAAATACGATCAAAAGTGTACCATGCTTGCCAACTATTTTGATAACGTGTTTTCATTATTCTGGCTCCTTTCATTAAATCTTGATTAGAATATTACACTGATTTTCCCAGATGTCAATCACTTATTTTTAATTTGTCTTTTAATTGTGATGATAAACGAAATCTTACCATTGGAATAGCTCGCCTTAATCTGGCCACCAAAGCTTTTAACAATACTCTGGGCCATTGATAGGCCAATCCCATAACCTGATTTTTTCTCACTAACCGTTCGGGCTTTATCTTCACGGTAAAACCGTTCAAAGAATCGTTGGTAGTCAGCATCCTTGCCAGCCGCGAATGAGTTAGTAACAGAAAGGATCACGTTCTTTTTTCGTTTACCTAGTCTTAAATTAAGGAAAACATCGCCATGCGGATCACAGTATTTATTAGCATTATCAAGTAGGATGCTGATTAATTCATAGAAGTAATTCTCATCTGCCCTTACTTTAAGGCCTGAGGTTACCGACTTCTTAAAATGCTTGCCATCCTGAAGAATAACGTTCTTAAAATTATCAGCAACCCGGTTAGTGATTTGACTCGCATCAATCACGGAAAGCGTCATTTGTGGCCGTTCTTGGAGACGGGCCAGAGAAACAAAATAATTAATCAGCTTAGTTAATCGCCCAACCTGCTCTTTTGTACTCTTTGTGAGGTCATTTTCCCCATTCAGCAACTCTTGCATTTCATTATTAGCTGAAATAACGCTTAGTGGCGTCTTTAGTTCATGTCCTGCATTGGTAATAAACTCTTTTTGGCGTTTTTCCGCTTGAATTATTGGGCGGATTGCGGCATTAGAAAACAGAATAAGCACGATTGTGTAGAGCAGCAAACTAATTATTCCTAGAAAGACTCCTAAGTATGTAACTTCCCGCGCTTTGGCTAACATTAGGCTTTCATCCAGGAAAACAACGTTAGTCCGCTTACTATTGTTTTTCACTCGGTAAGCATAAAAGGTCTGATGATAAAAGATCCTTCCCTGTGTTCGGTGGCGCTTCAATACCCGTTGCGTTAATTTTTGAATTTCTGCTGGTGAAACAGATAAGATGTGGCTGTCCTCAATCTGCATCTGCTTATTTTTCTTATTAAAAGTTGCGCTGAAATAGCGGTACTGATACAAGCTTTCTTTGGTAAATTGACTCTGCGAAAATAGCTGTGGTTGGCTAGAAACCGTCCTCGCCGGCATCTCTCCCTCATTATTACTCAAAATTTGCAAAACCGAATTTACTTCCTGATGGGCCCGGAAATAAGTAATCGAACTGATACTACCAACGATTGTGACAATTACTAGTAATAATGCACACGTTGAAAAGATAATAAATTGTTTTCGAAAATGCCGGATCATTGTTCCTTATCCCTCCAAACTATATGGCCCACCCTTTTCACCAATAATTTTTACCGTAGATTGAATTGACTGAAATTTTTGCCTTAAGTAACAAATATTTATCCAAACATCTTCAGCATCGGCTTCATCATCAGCACTCCAAACGTGGTTAAGCAAGTCATCAGCAGTTAGTTTCTTGCCTGCATTGAGGATAAAGTACCCTAACATTTGGGTTTCTTCACGAGAAAGGCTGATTGAATTACTGCTTTCAAGGACCTGCTCATCACTATCCAAGTGCAAATCAGCAAACTCAAGATCGCCATCACCATAATCCTTCGCCCGCCGTTCTAACGAGCGCAACCGTGCAAGTAATTCCTTAAGCGAAAATGGCTTCGTTAGGTAGTCATCGGCTCCCGAGTCTAATCCATTAACTCGGTCGTCTTCTTCAGCCATTGCAGTTAACATCATGATATAGGTCCGATCACCGCGCGCCCGAATCTCTTTTAAAGCCTCGATCCCATTTTTTATTGGCATCATAATATCTAAGATTATCGCATCGTAGGCATTCTTTTGCGAAAGTTCAACTGCAGCCTGACCATTTTCAACGGCATCAACTTGATAACCGCTTTGTTCCATTGCCATTTTCAAAACTCGCGCTAGTTGTTCTTCGTCTTCAGCAAGTAAAATTCTCATCTTAATTACCACCTAATCTTCCCGAATTAACTGACGAATGGTTTCCATTTGAATATCACACGAGGCAAGCTGATCTGCACATCGCTTTAATTCCTTACCGATTCGTTCTGGATTTTTTATCTTATGCTTATATTTGATTTCATGTTCCAAACTGGCCCATGAATCCATTGCAATTGTCCGCAACTGGATTTCGACATAAAAGTGACCTGGATTCTGCCCATCAATATCTTGGTAGTTTTCGGTTACGTCTAAGATTAAATGATAGCTTCGGTAACCATTCGGCTTAGCATTCGTAATGTAATCTTTTTCTTTAACGACTGAACACCAATCACTATTACGTAAAATCGTCAGACACCGCTCAATATCACTAATAAAATTACAAACAATCCGAATTCCTACAGCATCTTTGCACTTTCGTAATGCTGATTCAGCCGTTAGCGGATAATTTTTTCTTTGACACTTTTCTTCCATGCTGGCTGGTGTCTTTACCCGGCCAATTAAGTGTTCATATAATTTTGGCTGTTGACTAGCAACTTCTTGTTGGTTTAATTGGCGAATCCGCTTTTCAACATCAAGAAGAATATTATCTAACGTTCCTTCATAAGGGCCATAGATCGACATGATCAACACTCCTTGTCATCTTTTAACTCTTTTTATTATAACAAGCTTTCCGTAAACCCTTTAACAATAAGGGATCCTTAATATAAATATAAAAAAGCAAGGGATCCTTCAAGTTTGGATCCCTTGCAATTAATTCTTTATCATCATGGTTCTAGCCCACCACTTGTAGGAACGGCTAAAATAAAGTTGAGGATTCGATTAGCATAGCTCTTTGAACCCATATAGTCTTTAATGGTCGAGTTTAGTTCGCCTAAATTATCGGTAATAATCCCGTCAACATGGTTATACATCATCTGCTTCATAACATTACTATCATTAACAGTCCAAGAATATACCACATCTTTTTGACGGTGGGCTTGCTGAATAAATTCAAAGTTTAACGTGGAATATTCCATTGAGTACCCATCGGCAACGCTCTTTGGATAAGAAAAGTTGTACGGTTGGATATAAAGCACCTTTAACTTCGGATTCAACTGTTTCAATCTCGCAACAGCGTGATAATCGAGTGAATGGACTAAGTCATGATCCTTAATAATTCGTTTTCCGTACTGACGATTAAACCGTTTAAGCATCCCCTTAGAATCTGTAGGCGTGGTCTTCACCTCAATCAACAATTTTTGGTGAAGCTTTTCCGCTGCATTGAGGTACTGATCAAAGCTAGCGATTTTAGCATGGTGATCGTTTTCGTGAGCAGTTAAACGAGTCAGTTGGGCTAGTGTTAATTCATGTGGCGTCTTGTTAACCCCGGCTAATTTCTTTAGGTTTTCATCATGGAGAACCACAAATTTATGATCCTTTGTCTCATGAATATCCATCTCAACATAGGTTGGGTGTAAACGGTGAGTCTTCTTCATTGCAGGAATGGTATTTTGAACCCCATTTTCTTCCGCAACCCCGCGATGAGAAATTGTGACCGGCCGCGTCAACCCAGAACCTTTGAGGTAGTAATAATTATTAACTACCGCTAAACTACCGGCAAAGACTGCTAGCAAGGTAATTGCAGTCCAACCATGCCAACTACTCTTTCTTACCTGTTCATCACTTGTTGAAAAATCATCGAGTAAAGAAATCACTATCTGTAAGGCAATGGTCCCCGTCCAAATTGTTAGCAATTCACTAATAACCTGCACTAATGTCAAATTAAAAATTGCCATTACAAAAGCAAATTTCCCGGGAAATAAATCCATTAGCGTCTGTAAACCAAAAATTAATAGGTAAAATAAGCCTAGACTTATTGTGGTTACTACCCCAAGTACAATTAAACGTTTAACATATTGCCACCACTCTAATTTCCGTGTGAGCTGCCAGCTTCTAACTAGAGCATCACGAGTACGGCGACGTTGATAAATCATTAAGGGCAAAGTGAGAATCAGCCGAATCCCAAGAATTGTAATGATAACGTAGAAAACAATCAAGCCAGCTAACAGCATATTGTTCCGCGTCATAAAGTCGAAAATAAACTCAGGAATTTGAACCTTCGAAAGTAATGGCGTCCGAAATACCAGATCCACAAAAGGCAGAACGAGAATAAAGTAAAGAAGCATTAGTGGTAACGAGCCAGGACGAATATTCTGTATCGCTATCCACGATTCTTTCATCAGTCGTTTGAAACTAGCCTGGTTACCCAGAATCAACCGCAGTCCCAATAGAAGGAACGCAAACTGCCAATAAATCACAAGAAGCAGGAGCACTAGTTCGATTAATAGCCCAATCACTACCATTGTGTGTTGTGTTACTAGTATTCCAATGTTTTGGTAAGAAATAAATGGGATTCCGCCCGCTTGCAAAATATAGGTCGTTGCTAACCGAAAAAGCGGGATAAAGATCAGCTGGTTAGCAAGATCCATCCCCACAAATAAAATGATAAAAGATATCCAATGTTGCCAAAAATTCTTTGAATACTGGCAAAGGTTACGCCAAATTACTTTCAAAACTACTCCCTCTTCAACTATTCATTCAGTGTCTTTTATGTCCTTACCATTATACAGCACTCATCATTGACGAACCTGCTTAATATTGGCAAGCGCAATGGCTGAATGATGATTAAAGAAGACTCTCCCGCGCTCGGGCTTAACTACCGATACCTGATCACAGAACTCTTCATAGTAGCCGACGTCATCATTAAAGCAGTTAATCACAACCGTTTGCTTCGTTCCTGCTAAGGACTGAAGGACATTAAGCAGGTGTGCTTCTACTTTAGCCGGAAGATACTTTTTATGAGAATATATTACTGCCTTTTGGTGAATTAAATTATTAAATCCCGTCAATGCTGCAAAAGGTGAAAATTGACCCGCGCGATCTGATTGTGGCATTGGCAAATGCCCCTTTGAATGTTGATAAGGACGCTTCATGATGTCGTTATACCGAGAAGTATCGGTAAATAATTTCTGCTCAATGATTTCTTTTTCATCCATTGCTATGCTTGATGACCCCCAATTTGAGCGTTTCGTTCTTTAGTTGTCGATCCCTTTTTCAAATCTGCTAAGTGCAGGACAACATTTTTGTTACCTAGTTTCTGCTGAAGTTTAAGGATCGTCGTTTGTAGCTTTTGGTCACGCTGACGCTTAATTGCCGCTACTCGCTCTTGTTTAATCTCCCTTTGCGGATCCTCAAAAAGATTAACCTGTTTGAAGTGCGGTGTTTTTGCTGCAATATCCTCATCAATCATGTGAGTAACAATTAACGTTATCTTCCTGATTAGCAGGTTAGGATTAACGCATTTTTCGTAAAGTTGCTTATAAATTTGCCTTAACTCTGAGCCGGATGCTGTTGGCAGGTCAAGTTTTTGATGTGCATGACTGGGTTTAGCCGTTCTCCGACCATAAAAGTCTTCAACTACCGGTCCCTGGTAATTAGGTGCATACTGAAGGCTCTGCGGATCATAGTTAATGACAATCCCAAAATCAGCACTAACTACATGTCGTTTGACCATACTCAATGCAACTGAATCAACCATCCCCTGAGCCGCAGCTAACCCTTCATGATACTTATATGGCCTCATTAGGACTTGACTAGAATATATCCCGTGTTCTTCTGAATGGTAGTTCTTAATATCCGTAATCGTTGCTGTTTCATGTCCCCACGCATGATCGATGAGTAGTTCCGCGTTCTTACCGAATTCACGATAAAGGATCTCTTCATTCAACGGATCCGATAACTTACCGAGCGAGCAACGGGCAATGTCCCCCATGGTATGCAAGCCTAATTTTTCCAATCGTTTTGCATAACCGCGACCAATTCGCCAAAAATCTGTCAGGGGCTGATGTGCCCAAAGATAGCGTCGATATTGGTACTCATTCATTTGAGCAATCCGGACACCATCTCGGTCAGCAGGAATCCGTTTTGCAACAATATCCATCGCCACTTTTGCTAAGTAAAGGTTTGTACCAATCCCGGCCGTTGCAGTAATTCCGGTTTCTAACTGAATCTGTTGAATAATTTGTTTTGCCAGTGTATGAGGCGATACTTGATGATCATGAAGGTAGTCTGTAACGTCCATCATCACCTCATCGATCGAATAGGTATGGATGTTTTCGGGTTTAATAAACCGTAGATATATTCCATAGACTTCTGCACTCTTTTCCATATAAAAATGCATTCGTGGTGGAACGATCCGGAAGCCAACCCGTAAGTTAGGCGACTTTAACAACTTCCCTCGGTAGATTGAACTATGCTTAGAGAGGTGGTGACACGTTGCTTTCTTTGCTCGTTCCCGGTTTAACCGATCAACGATTTGTTGAACTTCATATAAGCGCGGTCGACCAGGGACTCCAAATTGCTTTAAAGCTGGTGATACAGCCAAACAAATTGTCTTATTAGTTCGTGACCGATCTGCAACGACTAAGTTAGCATTTAACGGGTTCAAATGATGAGCAATACACTCAACCGATGCATAAAATGATTTCAGATCAATCGCCATATAGATTCTTTGTTGGTCATTCATCAGCTATTTTCCTTTCACTGTTTTTATTTATTATAACATCTTAATCGAACAAACGGTCGATAAAAACGCAAAAAAATGATCCCGACAATATGTCTAGGATCATCCATTTAAATATTTAGATCTTAAAAATCAACATCATCCGGATCTGCACATTGGCCACCGAGGTTAGTCAAAAGACTAATCTTCTTCATTTCGTCATCAGTTAACGTAAAATCAAAGATGTCCTTGTTTTGAATCATCCGATTTTCGTGAACTGACTTTGGCAGCGGCACAATTCCTTGCTGAATAACCCACCGTAAACTAACCTGTGCAGGCGTTTTATCGTACTTATCAGCAATTTGCAGAATTGTTGGGTTAGTCATTACGCTTGCTCCTTGTCCGCCAAGCGGGGCCCAAGCTTCTACCAGAATATTATGTGCTTGTAAATACTTTACCTGTTCAGTATGGGGCCAACCAGGATGAACCTCGATTTGGTCAACAGCTGGAGCTACCGTTGCGGTCTTCATTAAGTCAACAATATGGTGCGGCATAAAATTACTTAAACCGATTGCCTTAATTTTGCCCTCTTTATACAGGTCTTCCATTGCCCGCCAGGTTTCAGCGTTAATTTTACTTGCATCAGTACCGAATTGCTTTTGGTTTGCTGGCCAGTGAATTAAGTACAAGTCAAGGTAGTCCATTTGAAGCCGATCCAAAGTTTCTTGAAAGGCTTTCTTTGTCGATTCATAACCCCGATTGTCGTTCCACAACTTGCTGGTTACAAAGAGGTCTTCTCGGTCAATTCCAGAATCCTTAATTCCTTTACCAACCGCTTCTTCATTACCATATACAGCTGCCGTGTCAATGTGACGGTAACCAACCTTGATTGCATCAGCAACCGCTTTTTCGGCAACGTCAGCGGGAGTCCGAAACGTCCCGTAACCGACACACGGAATTTGGGTCCCGTTATTTAAATTCATCTTTGAGTTAATATCAGTTAATTCAATCATTCTTTTTCACTTCTTTCATACTTACTATTATATAGTCTTTCTCTCATTTAGGGTAATTTTTAAAATGTCTCTTTCTACTTTATTAAAATTCTATTATAATACTATTAAAATAATTCAAGGAGGTTTTCTATGCGACCACGAATTGCAATTCCAGCAGACACTTTAACTGAGGCTACTAATATTATTAATGAGCGTAACGCTGCTTATGCTCCTCGGCCACTAATCGAAGCAATTGTTAAATCAGGAGGCCTCCCGGTAATTTTTCCTAGTGTGGATCCTGAGTTAATTCCCAACTATCTTGATCTTTTCGATGGGATTATTTTTGCGGGTGGCAGTGACGTTGATCCCACTTTTTACGGTGAAGAGCCGCATCAAGAATTAGGATCTACATACTTCAAACGCGATTTATTTGAAGTTGCGTTAGTTAAAGCCGCGCTAGAAGCAAATAAGGCATTAATGGGAATTTGTCGCGGAATGCAAGTAATCAATGTTGCTCTCGGTGGAACTGTTTTTCAAGACTTATCAGAAGATCCGCGGCAAACCCTAAAGCACTCCCAAAATGCTCCGGGAAACTTTCCGTCCCACCATGTTAATGTAAAACAGGACAGTCGAATCTTTAACTTGGTTGGTTCACGGCCCTATGTTAACTCTCGTCATCACCAAGCATTAAACCAAATTGGAAACGACCTAAGAGTAACAGCACGAGCTGATGACCAAATTCCCGAAGCTATTGAATCGATCGATAATGATCGTGTTCTGGCTGTTCAATGGCATCCAGAAAACATGTTTAAGCATTATGATTATTCACAAGCGCTTTTCGCTGATCTAATTCAACGAGCACAAGAATAAATAAAGAGAAGAGGTAAGAAAAACTTGCCTCTTCTCTTTATTTATCTACTTAATGCTTTTCGTAACTCGTCTGAGCTATAAATTTTCCCATCTTCAAATCCCTTAAACGGATTAATCGATTCCTGAGCTGCAACCTGATAACGTTTTGCTCGACGAAGTGCATATTCCGTTAACGAACCATCTTTGACGTAGTTTAGCAGTTTAGCACTTGGTGTTGTCAGTGGATTTTCAACCCGATCTTCTAAATCTTCAAGTACTTCAGCATATTCTGGTCCCAATTGAATTTGATTTGCATACCGTTCAAGACTCTTCACTAGTGCCCGAGCAGTTGCTTGGTACTTGCAGTTTTCCCGTGGATCTTCTTCCGCAACGACCTCATTCATCTTATCAGCGTTTTTTAGAATATCATTAACTTCCTCTTCATTTAATGCTGGGTGCATGATGAAGTAACTAGCAAGCAGCCGGATAAACCGTAACGTCCCCGTACGAATCCCAACTGAACTACTTGGATCAAGATCGAGCATTCGTAATTCAAGGTATTCGATTCCATTTTTCGGTAAATCCTTAAGATTGCGATTACCCTTAAAACGGACTGAGCCGTGAAATTCATAGTCTGATGTTAGGACACCATCCTTAACTCCCTTTTCAATTCGCGCAATGTATCGATCAAGATTGGTAAAGTCGCCAGTAAACTTGGTACCGAATCCGTACTTGCTTTGGCGAATGCTCCGAAGCGGGTGTTGAGGTCCTTGACCATTTTCAAAGTAGTTTGCTTCCGCAATTGGACTAGCACCAAACAGGTAAGTGATAAACCAGCGATAGCGAACAAAGCCTTGCGCTAATATTGTGTAAAGGTAGTTACGGACTTCCCGCTCATCTTTAAACTTTCCCGGGAAATGTTTTTGAACTAGTGCAATAACGTGTTGATCAATACTTAAGTTGATGTGAGCACCACAGGGAGTTCCCTGTGAGTAGCCATGACGCTTTGCCCATTCCTTTAAATACGCCTCTTTTTCGGGGCCCATCTTAGCCAGCCGCAATTTCCGCTTATCCTTTGGCAACCGTGGTGGCATTGATAAGGGCCAAAGTAATTCTCCAGGAGCTAGTGCAGAACGCAACGAATTATTGATAACGTATAAATAGTGCATTGCATCAAGTGCGTGTTGAGCAGACGGCGTTACCGTTTCAGACATTGTTTCCAAAAAATCATTGGTAATCCATGGATTGGTCTTTTCATCACCAATTGCCGATGGATATGGCTCCTGGCTAATGTTACCATTCTCATCCACCCGTTGCATTTCGATTTCAAGGCCCATTGTAAAATCCTGAGTCTTTGCAACAGCCTCATTATCAAAGATTAATTGACCAATTTGACTGAACATTGCTGTCCCTCCTCATAACTCTCTCATTATTTTCTAATAATATACATGTTATGTTCCTCTAAGGCAATATTCAATCATAAATACTAAAGATTATTAAGTTCACTACTGAACTAGGCCGCTGTTTAAGTAATAGTACAAATAAAATTTAAGTATTTATTCAATTACTAACGCTTATCCTACTCTGTTCGTAACTCACTAACCAACTCATTAACTTGTTGTTGCTGTTTCGAGGTTTGATAAAATCTCCTTACTAATTGCCTTACCGTTACTTCCTTTTTTCGTCTTATTTGGTTATTTTGACTATCCTTAATCTCAACAGTTTGATCTTCATTAACTGAAAAATAGATGATTCTCTGCCTCTCACCCGCTGCAATTAGGAAGCTTTCATTTTCTCCAATTCCTTTTGGAACGGTATCCGATGGTTTAACGACACCATAGACTAGTTGATTGCTATTAAGCTGTTCTGTTAACCACTTTGGATCCATTGCTAAACCTACTAAAATGCTTAACTGTTGATCGGTTAACCTTAGGCGTGACTTCTGACTGGTCTCCTGCACGGTTTTTGGCTTCTCATTATGACTATCTTTTAGCGCAATATTAACAGCTCCTCCTACTCCTATTCCAATTACAACCACTACTAATCCTAGAAATTTAATTATCTTTTGTCGTTTCATCGTTCATTCCTCAATCTAATCAAAAAGGAAACACAACGAAGAATTTCAACGTTGCATTTCCTTTAATTATGCAGTGATATTCACTTTTAGCAAGAATGGATTTAACTGTTAATACCATCCATCCTCCTCCCAATTATCCAACTGAACTAATATTCTTAATTATTCATTTGATAGAGAGTTAACATTAGTTCATTTGTTTCTTAATTGCTGCCAGCGAAACATCACCAGTTTCAGCAAACTTAACATCGGCATCCTTCAATTCTGAGCCGAAGCCGATGGAAAGTTCACCAGCACGATTAATTGATTCAATTCCTGCTTGAGCATCCTCTAAGCCTGCTACTTGGTCAGCAGGAAGGTTCATTAGCTTAGCTGCTTCACTATAAATCTCTGGGTCTGGTTTACCGTGAGTTAACTTAGCAGGATCCACAATTCCTTCAAAGTAATCAGTAATTTGTAAGTACTTTAATACTTTAGGTGCATTCTTAGAAGCTGAGGCCAAAACGATATGGTAGTTGTTTTCCTTTAATTCGTCCAGGAAGTCCTTCATTCCTGGAAGAATATCAGCAGGAGTCAATGTTTCAACTAACTTAATGTAGTTGTCATTCTTTTCGGTAGCCAATGCTTCTTTTTCTTCTTGAGAGTAGTCATTCTCATGACCGCCAGCCTTCAGGATCAATTCTAGGGAATCCATCCGGCTAACCCCCTTTAAACTGTCCGCAAGTTCAGGAGTCCATTCTGTGCCAACTTTATCAGCAAGTTGGTGCCATGCTTGACCGTGAAAACGGGCAGTATCAGCGATTACACCATCAAGGTCAAAAGCAAAACCTTTCAAATCTTCAAACTTCATTCTCGAAATTCCCCCAGTAATTACTTCAATTCAAGCTTCTTACCGTCAAGATCAATGGTAATTGGGTCACCTGATACCAAGTCAATCTTAGTACCGTGCTTGTCAACCTTAACCTTCAAGATCCGACCACGGAACATTTGACGGAATTGGTATGAGTTCCACTTCTTAGGAAGGAATGGTGCATAGTGTAACTCGTTACCCCGAACACGCATGCCAGCGAATCCTTGAACGATATCAAGCCATGAACCAGTCATTGAAGTGATGTGTAAACCATCTGAAGTATCGTTATTATAGTTATCAAGGTCAAGACGAGCTGAACGTTCATATAATTCAACAGCCTTGTCTTCGTAACCAATATCAGCAGCGATGATTGAGTAAACAGAAGCAGAAAGACTTGATTCGTGAACCGTAAATTGTTCGTAGAAGTCAAAGTTGTTCTTCTTTTGTTCCTTAGTAAAGTCATCAATGAAGTCCCAAAGACCTTGGATAACGTCCCCTTGCTTTACGTATGGTGAACGTAAGATCCGGTCCCATGACCAGTGTTGGTTAAGTGGTAATTGATCGCTTGGAATTTCAGAAACTGGTGTTAAGTCCTTGTCCATGAAGCCATCATTTTCTGGGAAGATGTCACGTTCCTTATCGTAAGGAAGGTACATGTTATCAACGATTCCCTTCCAACGACGCTTTTCGTCTTCGGAAACATTAAGCTTCTTAGCAACCTTATCGTCAACTTCGTCTAAGATTTCAAGAGTATACTTAAGAGTCCAACGGCAAAGAAGGTTAGTGTACCAATCGTTGTTAACGTTGTTATCATATTCATCAGGACCAGTTACGGCGTGAAGCATGTACTTGTTCTTGTTTTGTGAGTAGTGAACACGATCTGCCCAGAAGCGAGAAATTTCAGTTAAGACTTCTGCACCTTCGTTGAGAACGTATGACTTATCGCCAGTATATTTAGTGTAAAGGTAAATAGCAAAGGCAATGTCCCCGTTACGGTGGATTTCTTCAAAAGTAATTTCCCATTCATTGTGACATTCAATCCCGTTGAAGGTAACCATTGGGAATAATGCACCATCGAGGTCTTGTTGCTTAGCGTTAACAAAGGCACCGTCTAATTGCTTGTAACGGTACATTAACAAGTTCCGTGCAACTTCAGGGTTAGCTACCCCAAGGTAAACTGGAATACAGTAAGCTTCGGTATCCCAGTAAGTAGCACCACCGTACTTTTCACCAGTGAATCCTTTTGGACTGATGTTAAGACGGTAATCATTACCGTAGTAAGTAGAGAAGAGTTGGAAAAGATTGAACCGAATTCCTTGTTGTGCTCCATCGTCACCATCAATTTCAACGTCAGACTTAACCCAACGATCTGCCCATTCTTGAACATGAGGTTCGAGGAGATCGTCAAAGCTTTGGCCATCAAGCTTTTCACTTAATTCATCAAGGTGCTTTTCGATTGCTTCTTGAGAATCAAAGTCACGTGAAGTTACAACGACTGTCCGCTTTTCAAAGTTAACTTCCTTACCAGCAGCAACGGTTCCGGCAAAGTTGTTGTAAGCATCTTTTTCGTCAGTTCCGTCACCAACATGATCAAGGTCGGTCTTGGAAGTGGTCTTCATTCCAACAGTGAATTGTGGAGTACCAAAATCGTTCTTCTTGGTCATGGAAGTTAATTCGGCATGTTCACCATTAGCAGACTTGTTAAGAACATTCCAGAATTGTTCATCATAGTTAGCGTCTTCGTTGTAAACGTCAGCATCAATCATGCTGGTAATTTCTACCTTAGCATCATTAGTGCCACGGTTCTTAATGTGAAGACGTTGGCCAACCAATTCCTTTTGGGTAGCACTTACGAACCGTTCAAAATTGAAGTACATTTCGGTACCGCCAATTTCAACAATAAATTCACGCTCGAGGACGCCACGCTTCATGTCAAGATCAAGCTTAAAGTCCTTTGGTGTTTGCTTAGCAAGGTCAAGTTGTTCGCCGTTAACCTTAATAATTAACTTCATGAAGTTAACTGCGTTGATCATCTTACCGAAGTACTTAGGATAACCATTTTTCCACCAACCAACACGAGTCTTGTCTGGGAACCAAACACCGCCAAGGTATACACCTTGCATGTGGTCAGCTGAGTATCCTTCTTCAAAGAAGCCACGCATTCCCAAGTTTTCGTTAGCTAAACTAGTCATTGATTCTTGAAGACGCTTATCTTCAGGATCCCATTTATGAGTTGCAACGTGCCATGGAGCAATTTCAAATGTTTGTTTCATAATTCAATTCCTTCCTTCTTTAGACAATAGGGCTGTGGCTAATTCCCGTCACAGTCCTATTCTAGTTTAATCTACTTTATTATTCAGCTTATCCGCCTTATTCAGCGTAGGTTTCCTTAATTGTACCAACTGAAAGGGCACCAAGAGCTAACACAATTCCACCAAGGATGAACATGTTAACTTGTGAGTTACCGAAGAGTGGGAACAATGCGAAACTAAGCAATGAGGCAACGATTTGTGGTAAACAAATTGAACCGTTGAAGAGTCCAAGGTAAGTACCCATGTGCTTACCAGACAATGCGTTGGTAACAATTGTTAATGGGTAAGTGTTCATTCCGGCCCATGCAATCCCGACAAGGATGTATGAAATAATCAATGTCCATTGGTCGTGGATAAAGAAGACAGAAATGAATCCAAATGCACCAAGAAGCAAACTACCAGCATAGCCTAGCTTGTGGTACTTGTTAGGAACCTTAGCTAAAACATATGACCAAACAACAGCAGCGATTGATTGAACGGCAGCTAAAACACCGTACCAGTTACCAGCGGCTTGGTAACCTGCTGAAGTAGCGTTGGTAGTATCCCAAACGTTCTTCGCAATAGCACCTGCTGAGTATGTCCAGAGGTATTGGAAAGCAAACCAGCAGAAGAATTGAACAAGGGTTACAGTCCAGAATGCCTTAGGAGCAGTCTTTAGTAAGGTGAACCAGTTTCCACCTTCCTTGTTATCTTCTTCAGTAATTCCGTGATACTTAGCGTAAGTTGCTGGGTCATATTCGTGAACCCGGAAAACAGTGAACAGACTAGTAACAACCAGTAAAGCAGCACCAACATAGAAAGCAACCTTAACAGAATCAGGAACAACCCCTTTAGGAGCAATGTTCTTAACCCCGAACCAAGTAAACAGGAATGGGAAGATAGCGGCTAAAACGGCACCGGTGTTTGATAAGAAACTTTGAATACCGTATGCATAACTCTTTTGGTCATCGTTAACCATGTCCCCAACCATCATCTTGAATGGTTGCATTGCAACGTTAGATGACAAATCAAGGAAGGCAACGGTAATAGCACCAAACCACAGTGCAGCTAGTGAACCATACCCGAAGCCAAAACTACCTGAATTTGGCAACAGTAACATAACAATAACAGCAACAATCATCCCTAAAAGAAGGTATGGGAGACGCCGACCACCGAGCTTTGGTGCCCAAGTACGGTCAGAGTAATAACCAACGATTGGTTGAACAACAAGTCCCATCAAAGGTGGCAGGATAAAGAACCATCCTAAGTTGTTAGGGTCGGCACCAATAGTTTGGAAAATCCGACTCATTTGTGAACTTTGCAAGGTGAAGGCAGTCTGAACACCCAAGAATCCGAAGTTGATCATCCAAATTGTACTCTTGGAGAGTGTTGGCAAGCCTGCGCCTGCTGGCTTTTCTTGACTCATAATTACACCCCTATTTATCTTAAAATTAATGCTTCTTGTCATGAAAGCGCTTCATGACTTTTTACAATTAATAATATACCAGATTCCTTACTTTTGCGCAACCGTTTGCATAAAATTTTTGGAAGGGTTTTCTTTGTTTAAAAATAAAAAAGCTGAAATACCAGTAATTTCAGCCTAATTTTTCTTTAATTTTAATTATCAATTAGTGTACGCTCAGACTATTTAACTTGAAACGAGACATAACTGTGATGCTTCATTGGATCAAAAAGCAGCTTAACAGCTTCTCTTCCCAACTCACGGGGACGCAGATCAATCCGCCCATCACTATTTGTCAGCATCCCCATCAACCGACTATTGTTAAAGCAAAATACCGGCAGCGAGCGCTTCTGCACCTCATGAGAAAACCGAACAAATAACAGATCATCAGAGAATAATAAGCCATCTGTTTCGGGATGGTTATTAAGAAAATCATCCAATGAATTTGCATTAGTACCTAGTTGCCAAACAACTGCTTTTAGATGATGAGCTTTCATACATTTATCATATCCAGTAGCCCGTTCGCGCTCAAACAGCCAAGGATCAACCGATTCAAGAAAAGCCGGATGAGTTAAGTGATGAGTTTTTAAAAGTTGTTCTGTGGCCGCTTTCCCGGCAGCAACATTATCGTTATCAACGAACCGATCTGGATGATGATCCGTTGGGTGACCAATAATAACAAAATTAAGGTTATTCTGCCGTAAATAAACCGTTACGGGATCATTACTCATTGCATAGAAAACCAAGAAGTTATGCACTTTAGATTGATCAACCATTGAACGAACCTCTTCAAGCAATTCATCCTGAGTTGCAGCGATTGCAACCACCATTTCATAGTGCAATGGCTGGAGTGCCGTACTAACTCCCCGCATGAGGTCAATATGGAATGGGTTTGCTGGCGCCGTATCTTCAGTGACCGGAAAAATTAGCCCAACCATATTTGATTCCCCGCGAGTAAGATTCCGCGCGGTGTAGTTAGGTTGGTACCCTAACTCTGCCGCAATCTTCTTAACCCGTTCACGTGTCTCCTCACTAATTCGCGGATTATCATTCAACGCCCGTGATGTCGTTGAAACGGATACTCCCGCCTGTTTTGCAATGTCCTTAATTGTTACCATTACGGCCGTCCCTCGATTTCAAATGGAATAAACTCACCTAATTCTACCAGGTAGAGTCCCATCTGAACAACCGGTATTGGTTTCATAATATTTAATGCTTGTCGATATAACTCCAGCTGACCACGATAACGACCAGTAATTTTAGCTAATTCAAATTCTCGATACTGAGGATTAATATGATCGGTTTTATAGTCGACTAAAGTAATTCCTTTAGGCGTTTCTAAATAGCCGTCAATAATCCCATGAACCAGGATTCGCTCATCATCCCTTGCTTGAACCTCTTTAAATAGTTCATGACCATTCATTATCATCGCAAATGGTTCTTCCCGATGATAGTTTTGCCCATTGGCGATAATCTGTCGTCCTGGATCTGTTTGGAAAAATGCAGCAATTCCTTCCACATTAATAAATGGCGCCACTGCAGAGTTAATTAGGTGTTCCTTAACTAGTTGCTGAATCTCTTTTTGGACTTGCTTCACCGTGATCTCTTTGTCGTTTAGCGGTAATTTTTGAAATACCAAGTGCGTGGCAGTTCCGACTTCTGTTGCCGCTGGCGATTGATCACCTTGTTGAATAAACTGTGGTGTCGCAAAATCGTTTCTTAAATAAAGTCCGCGGTTCTTCACCTTTCGTTGCTGTTCATAATCCCACTGACCCATTTCACGATTATCCGGATCTTCAAATACCCGTTTTACATCCGTAACTGATTGATAGGCCGTCGTTTTGGTTGCGACTTCGTGTGGATAACGAAAGGCAAGCACTTGATCAATCTCCTTTGCTGACGGGGACTTAAGTGATTGCGAACCTACTTCATCCGCTACATTGATTGGCTTAGTTAATTTTTCCAGTTGTTGCTCAACATCAGTAGCGGTAAAAGTTTGGGCAACGAAGAATGGTTCTGTCGCCATTCCGGTAAATCCTTTTCCCGTATTAAGGGGACTATCTTCCAAAATAATTCCCTTATCTGTTATGTCATCCCCTGAAATACTTAACTTAGCAGCATTAAACTGCTTAGAATACCGTGCAAGCGCTAAACCGATCCAATCCATAAAGGACTTCACACTTATCCGTAACTGCGAACCAATCAATTGCTGGTTGCTTTGGAATGCTTTTTGCCAACCATTCCATGCTTCAACTAGTTTTTGGCCCCTTCGCGTTTCGTTAAACGATGCCGTAATGATCAGCCGCTGTTCAGCTCGGGTTAGCGCAACGTAGAGGACCCGCAAGTCTTCTGCTCGTTCGCCTTGCTGAATATTATTTAAAATAATTTGTCGCTGTGGCGTATCATAAACTAGCCGTTGCTGATCCATTACCTTAATACCAACTCCAGAATTCGGGTCAACAACCGCATTTTCCCGAACAGCCGCGTTATTAAAATGATGGTTTGTATTAATCAAGAAAACAACTGGAAATTGAAGACCCTTGCTCCCATGAATTGTCATTACGTTAACGGTATTCGTATCTAATTGTGTTGGCGCTACCCCCAGATCCTGATCATGTTCCTGCATTTTTTCAATAAAGCGCGTGAACTGGTAAAGACCCTTAAAGCTACTTTGCTCATAAGTATGCGCCCGCTCATATAGTGCATGAAGGTTGGCCTGTCGTTGTTGCCCACCCGGCATTGCACCAACGTAGTCTAAATAACCCGTTTCCTGATAAATATGCCAAATTAAATTAACTAAGGTTTGTTGTTGAGCTACTTGCCGAAATTCAGTTAATTGCTCAATGAAAGTAGTTAGTTTCTGCTGAAGACGTGTTAACTGATCAGAATTCAATGCTGACGATTGCTGAAGGTGGTGACTTTCAAAGTTGCTTTGACACGTCGTTAATGCCGTATAAAAGTCTGCCCGCCGGTTTTGAAGCCGAATAAAAGCTAACTCTTTATTACTAAGGCCAACAATTGGTGAACGAAGAACTGCAACTAACGGAATATCTTGCTTAGGATTATCAATAATCTTTAGCAATGCCATCATTACCCTGACTTCCGTTGCTTGAAAATAGCTTTCGACATCATGAACTGTCAGCGGAACTTCCAGCTCATTAAACTGTTCCATTAAAGTATTATTAATGTTCTTTGTTCGCTCAAGGAGAACGATATCCCCATACTTAACTGGCCGCATTTGCTGTGTTTTTTTATCGTAAATCAATTCTTTATTAGTTACCATCTGTTTGATTCGCATGGCAACCATCCGTAGTTCTCCAGTTAACTTATCGTCTTCTTGGGGAAGTTTAGGATTGGCGTTGGCATCATAAAGCAATACCTCAGCAGGGGTAACCTGGTTATCTGGATTTTCGTCGTAATAGGTTGCGGCATACTTCAAATGAGCATCCTTATCATAATCAATCTCACCGACCTGACGATCCATCAACTGTTCAAATAGAACATTTGTAAAACCGGTCACGTTTTGCATTGACCGGAAGTTTTCTGCTAGAACAATTGATTCACCACCCTTTCCCTTACGATAATTCTCATATTTTGCAAGGAAAAGAGTTGGATCTGCCTCACGAAAACGGTAGATTGACTGTTTTACGTCACCAACCATGAATAAGTTTTGCTGATCTGGACTGGCTAATTGCATCAAGATCTTTTCCTGAAGCGGGTTGGTATCCTGATACTCATCAATCATAATTTCTTGATAGTGTTCACGTAATTCGTTAACAAGGGTAACCCAATCTGGCTGATCCGCAGGTGGCGTTAAGATTTGGTAAGCATAGTGCTCCAAATCGCTAAATTCTAAAACATGACGATTCAATTTTGCTTGTTGGTAAGCTCGTGAAAACTCAATTGTAACCGCTGATAATTCATTTAGGATTCCGGCCGCATGATTTGCAACTTGCCGGAAACGTTGTTCATCATATTCAAAGTAATCTGTCGCTAAGGATTTCAGTTGTTCTTTGAGTCCGTTTCGCGCCTTTATTAATGACTGGTAAGTCTCATATTCGGGATCCTTCTTCTTTGCCCCGCCACTCATTCGAGCATATTTAACTCCCTGAAATGCGGCACGGATGTCTCCCCACTGGTCTTGATCCAAACTCGTGATCAGATCCCTAATTTGTTCCTGGTCACTTTTGATAATTTCAGCTGGTTTATCATATCCAAGGTCTGCCATTCGAATACTCAATTCGGCATAGTCATTCATCAGCTGTTTCAAATTATTTTTAACAACTGGTTTTAGCTGTTCTTGATAGAATTTGGTACTAGTAATTGAATCATTTCCCAGGAAATAATTGTCAGCTAGTCCTTGTAACCAGCTCTCCGGTTCTGGCTGAGCATTTGCTGTTTCATATAACTTCAAAACCAGATCATCTAATCCTTGTGCGTCACGGTCATTAGAGAAATTAGTTACCAGTTCGCTAAAGCTTGCCCGCTCATCATTGGCTTGCTCAAGTGGTGATTCATATAGTTTTTCACTAACTTGTTGCCAGATTTCTTCTTGAAGAAGGAGACGCTCGGTATCATCCGTTAATAGCCGAAATTGAGGATCTAAATGGATTAAGTAATAGTAGCGCTTTATTAGTTTTAGGCAAAAGGCGTGAATGGTACTAATATCGGCCGTAGCTAACCGATTAATTTCATTAATCATTCGCCGCTGCTGTTGCTGTTCTTCAGCGTTATGCACTGGTTGGCGGACTGCTTCTTGGAGAGCTTCACGAATCTTATCCCGCATACTCTTTGCCGCGGCATCCGTAAAGGTCACCATCAACATCCGATCGACATGAATTCCCTCTCTGATCAATTTAATAGCACGTTCAACCAAAACTGCTGTTTTCCCTGATCCTGCTGAAGCGGAAACAAGAATGTTCTTCCCACGATCATCTATCGCTCGTTGTTGACTTGGCGTTGGGTTAAATATTGCCATTACTCTTTAGTCCCTCCTTCTTTCTTTGCATTATCAAAATCTTCCTTCGCTTTCCGTGGATCAAGCTGACGGTAACGCTGCTGATCCAGCATATTGTCAAATTGGTAAATATCCTTGAAGTCGCTATAGTCTAATCCTGTTGACCGTTTACTTCCCTCAATTAACCGGTAAGGATTTAACTTAACCTGTCCCTCAAGGATTTTATCTCCCGCGGCAATAATTAATTGTTTATTCCATTCTTGGAGCCAGTGTAACTGATCAGGAGTAACAAGGAGCGCGTCCTTTTTAGCAGAAATGCCGCCCTTTTTAGTAACCTTTAACGGGTACAAGACCGACTGATTATCTTGAAGTTTCTGATCGAGCGAGTCAAGGATCGCTGGTTCATTCAGGAGAATTCCCTTGTATTCGTGGGAGCTTAACTGTAACTCTTCTAAATCCTTATGCTGGTTTCGTTTCCAATCAAACTTGGGATTATTTAAGTGCAGGTATAATGCTCCCGCAAGCCGTGCTGTTGGCTCGTCTAATTCCTGCAGATTGCTTTGTAACCCATTTAAATAGGTTAATAACTGTAAGGAAATGCCATAGTAAGCCGATGTAAGGTCAAAGGTATGGTTGCTTGATTTGTAATCAACAACGGTAAGAAAATCACTTGGCTGTAAAAGATCAGTTAACTGCTCCTTAGGAAGGCGATCAATTCGGTCAATTCGGCCACGCAAATAAATCCGATCTCCAGAAGCTAATGGGTAGTCTAATGCTTTCAAGTTAACTTGATTTGGACTGCCAATCCGGCCAAATTGCGCTTCAGTCTTAAAAGGTCGAGCCTCAGTATACTGAGCTTGCTGACACATTGTTTTAAGCATTGTTGTCACAATCGTCCGTAACTGGTGATACTGGAACTTTGCCTGGGTTGATGATTCCGTTAGTCGGACTAATTCAGGCTGGTTCTTTTCAGCGGCCTGTAACGCCTCATCAATAAACCTTCTTAATTCCTGCGAATCAGCTACTAACTCCTTTAATTCAACTTGTTGTTGACGAGTGTTATTAATAAAGGTCTCCATCGCCTTATGGAAGAAAGTCCCGATCCGATCAGAAGACATTTCAAGGCGGTCCCGTTTTTGAAGTTGTAAACCATACTTTAAGAAATATTCGTACTGATTAATGTAAAAGTTTTGCAACTGTGAAATTGAAGCATACAAAACCCGTTGTCCACCCTTATTAGGGGTACCGTGGAGATATAATGCTTGCGCTAACGTTGCTCCAATGTCGTCCACAACGTTATGGTAATTAAATCCTTGATTTACCATTTCTAAGCGCTGTTGAAGTCTTTTTCCTAAAGCATTATCAGTAGCATCTGAGCTTAACTGCCACTGCTTTGCTAATAAAATCAAATCCTGTTTAATTTTTTTCCAGGCCGATGGCATCTGGACTGGTGCAGCAACTGCTTTTTGGTCATCCCGTACCTGACGGCCTACCCGCACTAGCTGACTTAGACTAGCTTCCGGACTACTGATGAACTGCTGAGCACTTTCCCTACCAACCTTACTAGTTACTAATGGCGAATTAATAATCGGTTGCTGGAGATAAGCAGCCAAGTCGCGCATATATGGTGAAATCGTCAACTCTTTATCATCATTGGTTGCTTGTGGAGCCGTGAAAATCAACTGTTGCTTTGCAGAAAGCATCCCCAAATAATGCACAAATGGTTCATTATTCAATTCTGTTATCATGTCAGCCGGTAAGTATTGAAAATCATCATCTAAATATGGAGCTAAGATCTGCTTATCTTGATCAGTCAGTAATCCATCGTTTTCGCGTACTTCTGGCATCACATCATCAGTTGAGCCGATCATAAAGACAACCTTTTTATTTTGACTTTGCACAATTCCCGTTTCGGAAACAACCACTTGATCAAGCGTTGCTGGAATTTGGGAATATTGGGCTGCTGAGAAACCGGCTTGGATAATCTCATTAAATTTTTCAAGATAATCGTCGATATTCTCCTTGTCCAACTGATCTTCTCCAAGGATCTCGACATATTCTTGAAGGATCTGGCAAAACTTTTCCCAAACTTGTTGTGGCTGACGTGCCAAATCAAGATCACGAGTACTCTGATATTGTTGCCATTGATATAGTCGTTCAGTAACCCCATTTTGTTGCAAAAAGTTAAACAGCATCGTTGCCAACTCCCGGCCTGATTCTGCTTCCTTTAGTTGGTTTAAAAATGGCACGATTGTTTCAACAACGTAATTATGAACAATCGCTAATTGCTGATTTAATTGTTCTACTTGCGGAGTGGTTGCTTTTTCTCGCTGGTCCTCAGCATCTTTAACGGTCCATAAGTCTGAGTTTATCCAATCCTGTTTTCCGCGAATTGCCTGCTTTAAACACCAATTTTCGGTAGTGAATACCGCTTCTTGAAAAGTCTTGATTGGCATTAACTCACCAGTCGCTAATCGTGGTACCAATAGCCACGTCTTTAGCAACTGCATAATATCTCCTAATTGATACCCTCGTTGGTCAATACTAAACAACGTGCTTAACAAGATTACCAGCGGATGCTGATCCATTTTACGTTCATGATCATCAAAAACCGGTACCTGATTTTGTGCAAAGATCGGCGAGATCATGTTCTGATAACCATCGAGGTGCCGGGTCAAAACTAAGAAATCCCGGTAACGATACTTGCCACTAGCGACCAACTGTCTAATTTTTATGGCTACTTTTTCTAATTCTTCACGACGATTTGCCATTGTATAAAATTGAACCGCTGAAGGTACCGTCAACTGGCTAGTTTCCGTTGTTGAAATTGGTCCTGCTGCATACCGCTTAAAGTAATGATCAACCCTTTGAAGATCATCATTAACTCGCGGTTGTGTTGCAAACCATACATTCGGCTGAAGTTGGATTTGTTGTGGTTCTTGCTGAGCCAGCTTCCAGAGCCGTCGATAAACCATTGCCGAGGAATAGAACAAATCATTTTCGGCAGGAACTTCACTTGGACTAGGGTGATTTTGGTCAGGATAACCCCGATCGAGAACCAGTGAGACCATTGTAGCTGCCCCATTTTCTACTAAAGCATCAACAATTCGTTGTTCACTAGCAGTAAACTGTGCAAATCGATCAATAAAGAAGTGCATGTGATGAACTTCTTTATTAGTTTGTAAATACTTAACTAACTGCAAATAAAGCTCATTATTTCCCAGGAAATTTTGCCGAAGTTGTTCCTCATAAGCATGGTAAATAATCTCAATATCATGCATCTTAGTTAGCCAGACACGGTTAGCCCCTGATGATTGGTCTTGCTGAATTTGCTCAAGGATCACTGAAAAATCGTCCGCTGAAATATTAGCACTTTTTAGTTCTTCTAATTGCTCCGTCAGCTTCTGAATAAAGCCTGGCCGCTTAATTTCGCTTGCATAAAGGTGTAGCTCCTGAGCATGTTCCTGAGCCACTTGGGATGTTAGCATCGTCATTCCGATCTTAGAAATTCGTGGTGTTTGAAAAGCTGGTGTATCACGTAAAAGGAACCACGCTAACCGGCTAAAGGATAGTACCTGAAGCTTTTCTGAAGCAAAGCGTTGATCATTATCAAGGCCCATTCGTTTTCGTAAACCAGCCAAGATACTTATTTCTGTTTCAAATTTAATATGGTTAGGAACCAAGTAGAAAAACCGGTCTTTAGCTGAGGCCTTTTTCATTTGGTCTGCCAGTTGATCGATCATTACTAGTTCATGATCCATTGCACGAGTGCCTAAAACAAAGCCTAGAGTTCCCATGGTGATCCATCCTTTTTACATAAATTCAAATTCAATTTTACCATACGCATCGAACAAATGTTTAGGTAAATTATTTAAAAAGGAGCAGTCCATTAGTAATAAAGGCCCACTCCCAACAATAATATTTCTTTATAAGTATGCCTGCTTAAAGAAGATGATTGCCTGAGTTAGAGCAAGCAATGCAATTACCCAGCGCATCAATTTAGCAGGGACATATCGTAAAACAATTGGTCCTAAGTAACCACCAATAAACATTCCTACTGCCATTGGAATTGCATCCCACCAATAAATTTTTGATGTGAATGAATAAATAATCAAGGCAACGAGGTTAGTAAAGCCGCAAACCGCATTTTTGATTGCGTTTGATACTAAAAAGTCCTCATCAGTCAAGTATGTTAATAATACTAAAATTACAATCCCGCTTGCGGCACCAAAGTAACCCGCATATCCCCCAACAACTATCAGGAGAAAGATATACAAAACTTTTAACCACTGAGGTTTCTGTTTAGTTAAGTCGGGTTGGTGCTTCCCTGAAACTAAAATCATTGCACCCGCAATCAAAATAAAGAACGGGACTACTCGTTCAAACACCTTCCCCGGAAAAGCAAGTAAAAGAATGCAACCAATAATTGAACCGATCACAGTAAAGAAACCGTAGATCCATACCTGACGCCAGTGACCGTGGAGTTCCCTTCCAGAAGCAAATACCGCGCCCAGGCTATTCCAAATCAGTGCAGCATCATTTGTCACATTAGCATAGACTGGAGCTACACCAACACTTAAAAGCAGTGGGTATGATGCCAATGAAGCAAAAGAAGCTGCCGAAGCTAAAATTCCCGCAACGACACCACCAAGTAATAAGTAAATTAATGTTCCAATCGATGGAATTCCTGCCATTTCTCTCTCCCTATCAAACTAACTTATTAAATCCTACAGAATAGGTGATAGTAACCGTGAAAATGTCTGCTTAAACCGCAACCACCGCGATTGGTTGGCAAACATTTCTGGCGTAATCACCCGTGAACTACGAATATCATTTACAAAGATCTGTTCTAGCTTATCCGTCATATTGCGATCGTAAATAAAGGAATTAATTTCGAAATTTAATTTAAAGCTTCGAAAATCAAGGTTTGCAGAACCAACACTTGCCATTCTGCCATCGATCATGATCGTTTTGGCATGCAAAAAACCATTTTCGTAAAAGTAAATGGTGATATCATGGTTTGCCAATACTCGAGCATAGTATTGAGTTGCCCGGTAAACAAACGGATGATCCGGCTTGCACGGAACCATTATCCTGACATCTACTCCCGAATGAGCAGCTACCTGAAGCGCATCAATCACACTATCATCTGGAATTAAATATGGGGTTTGAATCCAAATATGATCAGTCGCAGCGTTAATTAACCGCAAATAACCTAACTTAATGTTTTCCTGTGGTGATTCTGGACCACTAGAAACGATCTGCAGTGACGTTTCGTTCCTAAGCTGACTCTTATCTAATTTAATTTCAGGGAAGAAGCGCCGAAAATGCTTAATTCGACTTTCCTGATGCTTAACTGAGGCATTCCAGTCACGAATAAACCGCTGTTGTAGGCTATATACACCGCCACCGATAATTCGGAGGTGAGTGTCACGCCACGGACCAAACTTCTTTACCCGCCCAAGGTACTGATCACCAATATTAAAGCCACCGACATAGCCAATTTTGCCGTCAATTACAACGATCTTACGGTGATCACGGTAATTCAACCGAAAATCAATAAAGTTGCTATGGGTCATCAAGAATGGCGTTGCATAGCCGCCACGTTTACGGAGTCCGTTATAAAAATCAGAACGAACCCCCATCGAACCCCATGAATCATAAAGCACCCGAATCTCAACGCCCTCTGCTGCCTTCTGCTCTAACAGGGTCCGTAATTCATTCCCGATTTGATCATTATAGATTGTATAAAATTCAATATTAATGCTCTTTTGGGCCGCTTCAATGTCAGCAAAGAGCTGTTGAAATAGCTTATCACCATCTATATAAACTTTGACATTATTATGACGGGTCAGAAAGGCGTTATCTAAACTTTGAAAAAGCATTACCGTCCGTCGATACATTTGAGCAGTTGAATGCTTCGGTTTTGGCATATTTTGAAACTGAACCTTTTGCCGGTCAACAGCCTGTTTCAATTTCAATTGCGTCTGCGATTTAATTCGCTCTAACCGACGCTGTGGCAACTTTCGTCCGAGAAACGCGTAGATAATAAATCCAACTACCGGAAGCAATAATAGCACAAGCAGCCATGCCCAGGTTGCCGCAATATCTCGCTTTTCTCTAAAGACCGTAAATAGTGCCGCAATTTCGTTAATAACGACAATTGTAATCAGCAACCACTTAATAACATTCCACGTTAATATCATTACGGCACTCCCCTTTTTTATCCCTTTAATTCTAACTCATAAAAATTGGATAACCAACGGCAGTTACAAAATCTTTCTTTTTTGTTCTATAATGAAAGAAATTTATTAGTGAACCGAGGTTAATTTAAATCATGTCAACAATTTATCTTCGCCGCGCTAAATTAGCAGATCTCGATACTATTATGGAGATCATCGAGGAAGCGCGAAATTCACTTAAGAATGATGGCAACCCTCAATGGCAAGATGGTCACCCTGATCGTGCAATGATTGCTCATGATATTTCCCAGGAAATAAGTTGGGGCCTCGTGGTAAATGATCAAGTTGCCGGAACTGCAGCTCTCCAACTTGCTCCCGAGCCTTCATACCAAAACATTCATAATGGCCAGTGGAGTCACCCTCAATCTCCATATGCCACAATTCATCGAGTAGCTCTTTCAAGTAATTACCGTGGACAGGGACTCGCCAAGTTCCTCTTCAGTAACCTTATTACTGTCGGTCAACTCCAAGGACGGACTAACTTCCGCCTTGATACTCACGAAAAGAACAAACAAATGCAGAAGCTAGCTCATGATTTTGGCTTTATTCGTTGTGGTGAAGTTACCGTTAATGACAAAAACGACCCAAAACGGCTTGCTTTTGAACTAAATCTCAATCACGGTTATAAAGTTACAAGAATTACTAACGACTTTATGAAAGGACTGTTAAAATAGGAAGTGTAGGATATAATTTTACTTATAGGAGGGATTTTATGCAGTACGCAAAAAACGATCTGGGTTATTTAGTTCGCCAACACAATGAACTAGTTAATAAGATCCAAAAAATTCATCCAGAAATTGAGCAGCTTAGTAAGCGAATTGGCTTAAAGCCAGATGATGACTTCTGGAAGATGTACTTAAACCAACAATGGTTGCCTACTAGTACAGCAATCCAAAGTCGCCTCTTTAGGCTTCAAAAAGAGTTCTTTGATCTCGGTGAACGAGCCGGATTGATTGAAATTAAGATTAACCAACTAAAAAAGAACGCTGCTTAATTAGCGCTTAACATAGTTAAAAATAAAATGACGGTGACCGGGGAACATTTCGTATTTACCGGCCACCGTTATTTTAATTACAAAGAAAGACTTACCCGCAGTCCCTGGTTAACCTTTTTCATTACCGAAGTATCAAGGTGATCAATCCGATCCATCAGTCGTTGCTTATCGATCGTCCGAACCTGTTCCAATAAAACAACTGAATTTTTAGGAATTCCAGTTACTTTAGTTGTCAGCGGAACATGTGTCGGCATTGGTTTCTTCTGTGAGTGCGTAGTGATTGGGGCCACAATAACAGTCGTGCTAAAGTGGTTACCGACATCATTCTGGATAATTAAAACCGGTCGTTGTCCCCCTTGTTCCGAACCCACTACTGGTGAAAGATCGGCATAAAAAATGTCCCCTCGTTTTACTTCTTTTGCCTTCATTCAATAAATTTCTCCTTAAGCTATCGTTATGATCTCATTTTAAAAAGAAAGAAGACAGGAAACAAGTTTCCTGTCTTCTTTCTTCATTGAAAAGCTTACCGATTACTTGTCGTCTTCAGCTTTTTTATCGTTGTCTTCGCCCTTGTCAGTCTTTTCTGACTTGTATTGATCACTGTCATCTTCGGCAGCATCCTTAGCATCAACGATTACTAACTTACCATCCTTCATTTCAGCAACTAAGTGCTTTGCATCAAGGTGGTCAAGGTAGTAATCAGTTACCTTGTCACGAATTTCACGTTCGATAACCCGACGAAGCGGACGAGCACCCATTGCTTCATCGTAACCTTCATCAATAAGGTATTGCTTTGCAGTTGGGGTAACCTTAACATCCATTCCCTTCTTAGCCAAGGTCTTGTTAACGTCAGCTAACATCAAGTCAACAATCTTCTTCAAGTCTTCCTTAGTCAAACTGTGGAATTCAACAATTGCGTTGAACCGGTTCAAGAATTCTGGACGGAAGTAATTAGTTAACTTCTTAATCAAGTCTTCTTCATCGTTGTCGTTACCTAACTTAACTGGAGCATCATTGGAGTATCCAGCGTTTGAGGTTGCGATAATTACCGTGTTCTTGAAGTCAATAGTGTTTCCTTGACCATCAGTTAAACGACCGTCATCAAGGACTTGGAGCAAGAGGGTAATAACTTGTGGGTTAGCCTTTTCAATTTCATCTAACAAGATAATTGAGTAAGGGTGACGACGAACCTTTTCAGTTAAGGTATTGCCGTTGTCATCATAACCAACATAACCAGCAGTTGCACCGATTAACTTAGAAACGGCTGTCCGGTCTGAGTATTCTGACATATCCAAACGAATAATGTCATTCTTGCTACCAAACATGTCGAGAGCTAATTGCTTTGCAAGTTCAGTCTTACCAACACCAGTAGGACCAACGAAGAGGAAACTGCCAATTGGTGAGTCACCTTCATCAAATCCGGCACGGTTACGACGAATAGCTCTAGTTACAGCTTCAACAGCCTCATCTTGACCAATAACTTTGCCTTCTAGCCGCTTATCCATGTCCTTCAACCGTTCAACATCGCTAGCGCCAATCTTAGAAACTGGAATACCAGTCATTTGTTCTACAGCGTTAGCAACATCTTCAGGGGTTGCGGTAACCTTGTCATTTTCGGAGCCTTCCTTTAATTGCTTTTCAAGATCAGCAATCTTCTCCTTAGCGGCTTGAGCAGTCTTGTAGTCTTCCTTCTTGGCTGCTTCCTTTTGCTTCTTCTTTTCGTTTTCGATATCCTTTTCGATTTGCTTTGCATCGTGTGCTGGGTGCTTAGCAGCTAAGTGGGCAGCAGTCATATCTACTAAATCAATTGCCTTGTCAGGTAATGACCGTTGTGGCATGTATTGAACTGAGTAGTCAACTGCAGCTTGAAGAACATCATCTGGTAACTTAACGTTGTGGTGACGTTCGTACAAGTCACGAATTCCCTTTAGGATAGCGATTGTGTCAGCCTTGCTTGGTGCGTTAACTGTTACTGGGTTGAATCGCCGTGCCAAAGCTGCATCCTTCATAATCGTGTTCCGGTATTCATCTTGAGTAGTAGCACCAATAACGGTAATTTCTCCCCGTGATAGTGCAGGCTTCATGATGTCGGACATTCCCTTGGAGCCGCCAGCATCACCAGCGGAACCAGCACCAATGATTTGGTGAATTTCATCGAAGAAGAGAATAATGTTTCCAGCCTTCTTGACTTCATCAATCAACTTTTGCATGTTCTCTTCGAAACTACCACGGTATTGGGTACCAGCTTCAAGACTAGAAACATCAATACTGATAATTTCCTTGTCCTTAATTGCTGCTGGAACATCGCCAGAAACGATTGCTTGAGCAAGACCTTCTACAACAGCAGTCTTACCAACACCAGCATCACCAACTAATACTGGGTTATTCTTTGTCCGCCGACTTAAAATTTCAGCGGTTTCTTGAATTTCCTTGTTCCGACCGATAACTGGGTCAAGTTCGTGACGACGAGCTTCTTCAGTCAAGTTCCGGCCTAATTTGTATAAGATACTTTCCTTACCTTCATTAGGTTGTTGGCCTGGTTGTTGTTGTGGAGCAGCTCCACCAGGTAACTTTCCAGTTTGACGATATTGTGCAAATTCTTCAGGAGTGACTTCTCTACCGTTAATGAGGTAGCGGCGGTTATCAGAATTAAGACCGTTCATATCCCCCATTAATTGGTTAAAAATGTCATTCATGTCTCCATCAAATGGGTTCATTGGGTTTTGTGCCATAAGTACATTCCTCCCTTAATTTTCTTTAATTACTAAATTTATATATTTACAATGCTTTATTCGAGATAATTTTCTTCCAATTCTTTCAGGACCTCCCACATTTTTTTGTGTTGCGCCTGAGCTAAAGCATCTAAGTCTCTCAAATTCAGTGGCGTAGCGCTCGACTGAGGTTTGTTAAAAGACTTATGTAAAGTGGTATAACCGTATCCGGAACGTTTCGACACCTGGTAGATCGTCAAGTTGTGAACCGCCAGATAGTGTTTAATATCAATCCGCATATCTTCACTTCCTTTACGATTAATATTATATCACATCTGTGAAATAACACAAGTGTGAAGTATCAATTTTTTCAAAAAATCCAAAAAACTTATTGACTTTGATTAAAAATGAATTAGAATATTAGTAATCTCTTAATCAATTGAGGAATGAATAATTTAGTATCCTTGTAATCCCTTTTCTTTTGTGTGCTAACATTCCATTCCCAGATGTTCCCCAAGCGTCTGGGAATTACTACTTTACTCATTCCAATTCGGTAAAAGGATCATGATTGTTTGTCATGATCCTTTTATCTTTTTTATTAAAATTTACTAAGTAACAGCTATTAATTTAGCTAGGCATTTTTATTGCTTCCCATTACCTATTCGGACATACTTAAAGCAGTTGGATAGAAGTATTAGTTCCATTGCTACCGATAAAAGGAGGATAAGCAATATGAGTACATTTAAAGTAAAAGCCACAAAAACCACTACTGGAATGCAAGTTTCTGCTGGAACACGAGGATTTGAAATTACCTTTGATGAGCCAAACAGTACTAACACGGGGATGAATCCTGTAGAAATTCTCTTAACTTCTTTTGGTGCTTGTACTGCAATTACAGCACAAGCCTTAGCAGACAAGCGAAATTTCGACTTACAAGCTTTTTGGATCGATATTGATGGCGATCTAGACCGCGAAGATGTCGCTGCCGGAGATAGTCGACGGAAATTTACTGAGATTCGCTTTACGCCTCACCTTCGTTCAGACGAATCTGATGAAGACATTAAGCAATTTCTTGCCGATGTCGAAAAGAAGTGTCCTGTAAGAAACACCCTTGAATTCGGGACAAAATTTGTTGCTAATAACTTTGTGCGGGAATAAGGTGCTAAGATAATGCCATACATTAAAAGGATCCGTAGCATGGTTGGCCATGAGCCTTTAATCATGACTAGCGCTTCAGGAGCATTGCTTAACCAAGATCAGCAAGTTCTTCTTCAAGCACGCGCTGATACTGGCGATTGGGGATTCCCCGGTGGCTACATGGAATACGGTGAGTCATTTAGCGACACTGTAAAACGCGAATTTAAAGAAGATGCTGGTTTTGAAATTATCCCGGAAAAGTTGCTAAAACTTCAGGATCAGGATTTTTATACCTACCCAAACGGTGATCAGGTTCAACCAGTTAATGCCTTTTACCTCGTTAAATTGGCTACTCAAAAGCACGTTAATACTAAGCCTGATGAAACCGTTAAAGTTCAATACTTTGATCTTGAAAAAGAGCCACCAAAGTTCTTCAATGACCAACATGCTGAAATGTGGCAGCTCATTAAAAAATATGTCGAGCAAAACAGATAATTAAATTTAAGATACCCGTCCTGGTGTTCTATTCCAAAAAGAACACTGGGGCGTTTTTTCTAGTCTTCTCCTTTTTCGCCTTGATTACCCTCATCATTAATTATGCTAGAATAGTTTTATTACGTGTAATCAGAGAAATAAGGAGAAAAATTATGATTTGGACCTGGGATATTATCCGGCGCATCATTGAAGTACTATGGCTAATTAACATTGGTTTTGCTATTTGGACCGTTTTTCGGAGCAGGCGGGATATTGCTGCTACTTGGGCATGGCTGCTTGTTTTATCAGTCTTTCCCGTTGCCGGATTTATCCTCTACATGTTCGTTGGTCGTCAGCTATCACATGATGATATCTTCACAATTCAAGAAGAACAGGCCAAGTATCAAAATACTTTCCTTAAAAAGCAGCATCGGCTTTTAGAACAGCACGAACTATTGCCGCAAAGCAATCAAAAGCCCCGAGCACGGATGCTTGTTAATTTAAACCTTAATAATGACGAAGCACTCTTAACCTTTGATAATCATGTCGAAGTCTTTACTGACGGTCATGCTAAATTTGAACAATTAATTGACGATATTAATCATGCTAAAAAAATCGTTGATGTCGAATACTACACCTTTTATGCTGATCATCTCGGTAAACGAATTCTTGATGCACTTGTCCATGCTGCCAAACGAGGCGTTAAAGTCAGGGTCCTCTATGATGCCAGCGGATCTCGCGGAACCAAGCCATCTTTTTTCGAACCACTGGAAAAACTCGGCGGTCAAGCTCAAGCATTTATTTCAAGCTCATCTAAGTGGTACACTTCACCACGACTTAACTACCACCTCCACCGAAAATTAGTGATTATCGATCATCAGATTGGCTACATTGGTGGATTTAATATTGGTGATCAGTATCTCGGTGATAGTCCTAAGTTTGGTTACTGGCGCGATACGCACCTAAGAGTGGTTGGCCAAGCTTCAGTTATGATGGAAGTTCGGTTTGCGATGGATTGGAACACTACCTGCCGAAAGACTCGTAAGCCAAAGTTTTCCATTGATGATGAATTAAAAGACTTCACTATCAAGCATCCCCAATCAACCAACCCGGATGAAGTCCCAATGCAAATCGTCTCCTCTGGTCCAGATAACCAAAATTACGCAATTCGGCGGGGGTATGAGGGAATCATTGCCACTGCACGGAAATATGTTTATATCCAATCCCCTTACTTAATTCCTGAGGATTCAATTCTTGAGGCATTAATCATCGCTGCCAAAAGCGGTGTTGACGTTCGAATCATGGTCCCATGTATGCCCGACCATCCCTTTGTTTACCGGATGACCGAGTACTATGCTAAGTATCTCGTTCAAAACGGTGTTAAGGTTTACCGCTATGATAATGGCTTTATCCACGCTAAGACAATGGTCAGTGGTTCCAACATCGCATCTGTCGGCTCAGCTAACCAGGACTACCGGAGCTACAAACTTAATTTTGAGGTAAATGCTTTTACCTATAATTCACAGCTCTCCAGTGAACTTAAAAAGATCTTTGAAGCCGACCTGCTTAATTGCACACCGATGACGGAAGAGTACTTTGCAAAGCAATCACGGTGGCTGAAGTTCAAGCAACAGTTCTCCCACCTTCTAGCACCAATTTTCTAATTTACGGGAGGAATTAAAATGAACACGGAAAATGCCAAGCGCATTAAAGATGTTCTGATTGCAATTCTAATAATCGTTGGTGTACTTGCTATCCTTCCAGCAATTTTCATTGCGATCGTAACCATCCTTTCTGCCCTTATTGCCGGTTTTTCATTTGCTAACATTGCACTCGTTGAAATGATGAGTTACTGGTCAATCAATGTCTGGACAAGTCTCTTTTATCTAGGATTATTAATTGCAGAAATTGGTCTCTTAATTATCATTGTTCCCCTCCTTGTCTGGGCCGCTAAATGGTTAATCAAAGCGGTAAAATGGGTGATCAATGCTATTAAAATGCGATTGGGAGGCAATGATAAACAATGAAACGAGCATTTAAGTGGGGAAGCATTATTATTGTTTGCGGATTAATCATTTCTGGAATCGCCTATTTGGGGCATAAACAACCATTTGATCCAATGTCCCCAATTGAAGAATCAACAGCTAATCGTGATGTTCTTACCCGAAAGTCATTTAATAAAATTAAGGTTACTGCTAGTTCAGCTGACGTAATTATTAAGCAAGGAAACCACTTTACCGTTTCCTATTACGGAAATAAAAACCATGCAGTTCATGCTCAGGTTAAAGATGGTGTCCTAAAAATTACGCAGACACCCGTTACTCATTCAAAACTGGCTAAATTTCAGTTACTTAACAGTAGCGATGAAGAGCGTTGCATCGTTACTGTTCCCCAAAAGGCAAGTCTTACTAAAATAGAAGGTCACGTCAATAATGAACTTCTCCTTAATCGAATTCTTGCCAAAAAGATTAATTTAGAGAGTAATAATGGCGACATTAATGTCCTTAACAGCGAGTTTGATCAAGGAAAAATTATTACTACCAGCGGAGATATTACCATTCGTAACTCATCCCTTATCCAGACAAAACTTGCTTCAACTAGTGGCGATATTAATTTAAATAAGGTTTCATTAACCAAGGGATGTTCTTTGTTAACATCTGGTGACTTTAATGGTCAGCGATTAACTATTATCGGTCATTATTCAGTTACTAACCAAAGCGGGGATAATTCGATTACTAAATCGACCATTGACGGTGCTAAACTCACAACTAAGAGTGGTGACAACAACTTAAAGCGGAAACATCGTAGCGGTGGTTCGCTCGAACGAAATACCACTGAGCCAAACTTCATCTACCTCAAGAACGTTAGTGGCGATAATATTATTAAGTAACGTTTCACATGAAACAGATAGTAAAAGAGCTTCAAAATTCGTTTTTTCGAACTTTGAAGCTCTTTTTAGGAGTTATTTAAGTTTTTAGTTGTGTTATCTTACCTAATTATTAGTAGATACCATCATAAGCCTTTTGGTAAAGGTCAATTATTTCTTGCTTAGTACCCTTCCGTGGGTTGGAGAATGCATTACCATCTTTCAATGCGTTTTCAGCCATCAATGGGAAGTCTTCTGGCTTTGCACCAATTTCCTTGATTGATGCTGGAATACCAACAGCCTTGCACATTTCTCTCATTCCGTCAATTGACTTTTGAGCAGCTTGCATGGTAGTTAAACCAGTAGTGTCGTAACCCATAATTTCAGCTAATTCTGCAAAGCGTTCTGGGCAAGCAATAATGTTGTACTCTTCAACGGTAGTAAGCAATAATGCACAGCAAACACCGTGTGGAGCATCATATTGACCACCAAGTTGGTGAGCCATTGCGTGAACATAACCTAAGTTAGCGTTGTTAAATGCCATTCCGGCAAGCATTTCTGCTTCAACCATCTTTGTCCGTGCTTCAATATTGTGACCATTAGCAACTGCTTCAGGCAATGCAGTTTGGATTAATTGAATAGCTTCCTTACATTGACTGTCAGTAATTGGGTTGTGGTCAACTGAAACGTATGGTTCAATTGCTTGAACAAAGGCATCACAACCAGTAGCAGCAGTAACTGATTGAGGAACATCTAACATCAGCATTGGATCGTTAAATGATACCAATGGAATGTTACGCCATGAAACAACAACGAACTTCAAGTGATCCTTTTCGTTAGTAATAACTGCGTGACGGGTTAATTCTGAACCAGTTCCGGCAGTAGTGTTAACAGCCATCAGTGGTGGTAGTGGATTCTTCAAAGTTTCAATTCCGGCTAACTTAGTAATATCGTCACCGTTAGTCAAAATAATTCCGATTCCCTTACCACAGTCATGAGCTGATCCACCACCAACAGTGATGATTGAGTCACAACCTTCATCTTCGTACATCTTCTTACCAGCCTTGATGTTCCGAATCTTTGGGTTAGGTTCAACACCAGTGAAGACAGCGTAGTCAACACCAGCCTTTTCCAATGATGCAAGAGTTTGCTTAACTGGTCCATTGTCGATAGCAGCCAAGTTATCTTGGGTAACAACCAGTACCTTGTGCATTCCCAGCATCTTAGCACGATCACCAATCTTTTCAATTACACCTGGGCCAAAGAAATTAACACTAGGCATCAGAAAGTCAAATTGTCTATTCATTGCAATAGACTCCTTAGATTGCTTGTATGCACTTACATTATAAAACATTGTGAAGAGCATTGCAAATTAGAATTGCCTAATAATAATGAGAATTTAGACATATTACCTCATTTGTTTTATTACAAGAGTTTTCAGAATATTTATTCCGCCTTTTTTGTTAAATCTTTTTCAAACTCTGCCCGTAGTAATTGAGCAATCGGATCATAAGTGTGAAGAATTCGATCAACCTCTGCAACTGAATCGGACGGACTAATCTTTAATTGCGGATTAATCGCTAATTGTTTCATGTGAAACCCGGTAATTACTAGTCGCATTGCAATTTGCGCTTGCGCTCCCCCATGGGCACCAAATGTTACTAAACTAACTGGCTTATTCTTCCATTCGTTTGCTAAGTAATCAAGTGCATTCTTGAGCACTGCTGGATAACCCCAATTATATTGTGGAAAGACAAAGATCAGACCATCATAGCTTGAGATTAAGTTGCTCCATTCACGAGTATAGCTGTGTTCGTACTGACCTAGTGCTGGAATTTTACTTTCATCTAAAAATGGTAAGTCGATTGTTCTTAAGTCAATTTCATTAAATTTTAGCTTTGTACTTACAGCCAATTGCTTCTGTAGCCAATCGGCAACCTGCTTGCTCCGCCGCCCGGGACGTGTACTACCAACAACTATTCCAACCTTTTTCATTGAAATCACTCCCATTAATTGTCTTTGACTTTATCATAACCATATTTGGCTTTTAAAACAAAAGAATGGGGCTGGAAACGTTAATTTCCAGCTCCAATCTACTTCTTTTTCACTAAACCAAACGTTAGTAATTGAAGAAGGAGAGTTACCAAGACGAGCATTGTTCCAGTAATTAGTCCTGGACTCTGCTTTTCACCAGTTTGTGGTAGTTGCTGGTTATCCTAGTTTGCTTTTTTAGCATTATTATCAACTTCTTTTACGTCAGCTTGTTCAACTGTTGTTGCGGAAGTTAACTGAACAGTTGCCGTAGCTGCTGCGTTTGCTGCATTAGTGGTTGCAGAAGCTGAGTTTTCGTTTCCTTGCTGATCGGAGTTGCCTGAACTAGTTGGTCCATCTGAACCTGCTGGCTTATCCGAGTCTACCGGTCCATCAGAAGTTCCCGGTTGTCCAGGACTTACCGGCTTGTCCGGCTCCGTTGGATTATCAGGTTTATCAGGAGTGATTGGCTTATCTGGATCTACTGGTGTATCCGGTTCAGTTGGTTCACTCGGCCCTACCGGATCTGTTGGCTTTTCATTTTGCTTGTAGCTAATTTCTACCAACACATTCCCGGTATTAACATTTGGTGTTACGGCCTCCACCTTTTCCTGACTTGGTGTGTACCCGTCAACCTTTTCTGGTATAAATTCAGCCCATGTTCCATCCCCATCAACAACTTGCCATTCAGTTTCACTAATAATTTCACCGTTTACTGGGTGCTTAGTAGTGTGCTTAACAAATGTTACTGTCTGAGTAATCGTCTTTACGGTTCCATCCGGCATCGTAACCTGAATCAGCCGGTTAACAGTCTTAGTATCAGCATCAACTTGGTAGGCCAGGTAGTTAACGTGGTGGAGCTGATCCTCTGTTGTACCATTAACTTCCATCAGTTCAATCTTTTCAATATCTGGAACATGGCCTTCAACTGTTGGCACAACAAATTCTGCAAATTGCCCAGTTGACCACTCACCATATTCCTTTTCACCCGTTTGTAGATTTGTTTTTACTTCACGAGTTAATGTTACGGTGTGGTTAACCGTTTCAACTGTCCCATTCGGGTGGTGAAGGTGAATTACCCGGTTGACTGTCTTTTCTTCAGTTGCAGTTGAATATGCTGCTTCATAACGAACTTCAACTTCATAATCCTTAGTATCTGGATTAGCTACCTCTCTTGGGATGTATGTTTTATCAGGCTTTTTTCCGTCAATTTCAGCTGGATAATAGTCATCAAACATCTTTCCCGGTTGATCCCATTCGCCATAAACAATTTCACCATTTGCCTTTTTAGTTACTTGACGGGTGAAAGTTACCGTTTGGCGAACATATTTGATACTGCCATCCGGTAAGATTAGTTTGATTGTCCGGGTTACATCACGGGTTTCCGTTGTTACTTCGTTTTGAGGATACTTAATTTCCTCAACCCAACTATTAGTTCCTGGCTTAACCGTAACTTGACTGATCTCTGTCCGGTCTGGCGCTATCCCGTCAATTTCTCCTGCCTGGTAACTATCAAATGAATCTTTATCCGTAGTCCATTCACCGTAAGTTGCCTCATTTGTCCACGGATTAGTAATAACATCACGAGTAAACTTTACTGTCTGCACAATTTCTCTTGTTGTCCCATCTGGTAAGTATAAGATGATTGTCCGGGTAACTGTGTCGGTTTCCGTATTGACAATGTTCTTCTTCATCAAGACATCGATCTTTACTGTACCAGAATTACTATCCACCGTTGTTTCCTTAATCACTGAATGGTTAGCTGAAAAACCATCCTTGGGAACAACCGTGTAGTCTTGGAACGTTAGGCTTGGCTGCCATTCTTGAACAACAACCATTTGTTTAGTGTACTTGTCATACCTCACAACCCTTGTAAACGTTACTACTTGGTGGTTGAGGATTTCTTTATTAGTCCCATAATGACCGTAGATAATTTGTTCAACATCTTTACTTTCTGTCTTTTCTTCAATAATATGCCTTACGTAGATTGGGATACTTTGATAAGGTTCACCAGTCACTTCAAATTCTTGAGGCTGGCCTTCCACAATTTCTAATCCTGCAGGTAAATGCTTAATAATTTCATCCATCGTTATTTTGTCGCCCGGTTTTTTTCCAGGGATGTAAACGTAGTCAGGAAGAACATTACCGTGGTCGTCTTGATCTTGGAACTTAATTTCTACCCCATTTTGCTGCGGGATGTCTGAAGCAGGGTCACTAGCTGATCCTACCGTCCCCCCCCCACTAATTTCTGGAGCCGTGCTAGTTACTGGCTGTGCACTAGGTGGCGTCTGATCTTGTACTGCGCCTGCTGAGTCTGCCACCACTTGCGAAGTAGCTTCACTCGAAACTGGTGTCGCTTCTGCTGTACTACTACTCGCTACCTCATCATTGTCCGGTTGCCTCGCACTTTCACTCCCAGTAATTTCTACTGGTTGGGGCGTTGCTAGTTCTGTTTGAACTGCTTGTCCTTCTTGATTAACTGTTTCATCCGCTGAAGCACTACTCGCACCAATGAAAGTTAATCCTAAAAGAACAGATGCTACACCAATACTTAATTTTCGGAGACCAAACCGTTGTTTTTGCGGCTGACCTTTACGAATCATCATTTGTATATTTTTCTTTGATAACATGTATTAATCCTCCTGTGAGTTAGTAATAAAAAGTAGCATTATTACAAAGTTACTTCCTATCTATCCGCACTATTTCATAGGGGGTTAAACCTATCTTTATCCGCTTTTAGATACATTATTGTAATATACTCGTAATCTTTATGTAATATATTACTATAACGCCATCACAGGGAAAATATTATTAAGTTGGATCATAATATTTCTTAAGAATTTGATCAAAAAAAGTTCACAAATGAAAGTTTAAGCATTTGTGAACTTTTTTGTTACTTATGATAAGGCAAACCATTAATAATGGTAAATGCCCGGTAAATCTGTTCGGTTAATACCAACCGCATTAATTGGTGAGGGAGGGTAAAACGACCAAATGAAATTTGGGTATCAGCACGTTTTAAAACTTCTGGACTAAGACCTAAAGAACCACCAATCACGAAGGTAATATCACTATGGCCATACGTGGTTAACTGGTTAATCTCCTTAGCAAATTCTTCCGAAGTCCGCTCTTTTCCCTTAATCGCTAAGGCATAAACGTACTCCTTATCCTTTATTTTCTCCAGAATCCGCTCGCCTTCCTTCGCCATTACCTCATCCATTTCCGCCTGACTTAGTGACTCTGGTGCCTTTTCGTCTGGAACTTCAACAATTTGGAATTTGCAAAAACGACCAAGCCGCTTTGAATATTCCGCAATTCCTGCTTTAAAATACTTTTCTTTTAATTTACCAACACCGATAATTTTAATATTCAATTTATCCACCACTTTCAACATTTTATCCACAGAGTTATCCACAGGCGATTGATTATAATTCTCTTTTTCTCGAATGTTCGGTAGAAAAACTATAGTGAATGCGCTTACCTATTTTTTACTTATCCACAGTTATCAACAGAAACAGCTGTTCGTCCACAATGCTCTAATCACCTGATATAACAAGGATTTGCCCTCGTTGATTTTCAATTAATCCACTTATCCACAATATAGTTTCTAACTTGTGGATAAGTTTTGCACACCGATAATGACTGTTATTAAGGCACTTTTACAATAGTAAAATAATTTCGCTGATTTTTCCACTAACTTTTCCACAAGCTAATTCACAGCTAATTTTAGTTAAAAAATAACACGGATTGTGGTTATTGAATCACAATCCGTGGTTAGCTGAATATTTAACTAACTGAATAGTTTAATCATTCGTTATTTCTCAAGATTAAGCATACTTATGAGCAATCTTTCCACAAACTGCTGCTACAATTGCTGAAAGTAAATCATCAATAAAAGTATTAACGTGCAAGTCTGAGGTATCAAACTTCTTCATGATCCCAGATTTAACTCGGTCAAAATAGCCAAAGTTTGTTGTTCCAATTGTTCCGTAAATCGTTGCAATTTGGAGCGCGATTGTTTCATCTACCCCAAATACTCCAGCATCATTTTTGATAATTGAAGCAAGCGGTTCATCGACTTGCCCTTCTTCCGTTAATCGATCCAATTCCAACATGACCATTGCGTTATTCATTAACTCACGCTTATGCATAACATCAACAACTGCATCTTCACACTCTTTCAGTGTAACTTCAGGTTCATACTGGTGCTGGGTTTCATAGACAATCTTAGCCAAATCTGATTGGGTTACCCCACGTTTTGCGAGTCGGTCTATCACAAAATTATAGGCCTTAGTATCAGGATACTTAAATTTAGGATTATTCATCTTCACTTCTCCCAACATTTATTAATGATTTCATTATAATGCAAATAATACTAGGGACAACCTACTTCAATGTTCAAAAAAAGGGGACTGTGACATAAGTACTTTTACCAAGTTCAAATACGAACAGCGCGGTACGTAAATGGGTTCCAGTGTCCGGTATAACCGAACTCTGGAACCCTATTTGCGCTCGCGGGGGCGTGAAAACGAAGTCATAAATGACTTCTGTCACGCTCCCTCTCTCATATACTTAATTTATTTTGCCAGCTTCAATGTTGCTGTATGGGATTGACCATCACGGTAATAAGTTACCTTAGTCGTGTCGCCAACTTTGTACTTATATAATGCTGACTTCAGCGAGCTAGTATTCGTAATCTTGGTATCACCAAGTTTGGTAATAACGTCATATTGCTCAAGGCCTGCTGTTTGTGCATTTGAGCCACTCTGAACATCCATGATTACAACACCCTTAGTAATACTTGATGGTAATTTTAGAACAGACTGCTGCTGATCGGTTGTTACCCGACTTAAGTCAATCATACTAATTCCAAGTGACGGCCGAGAAATCTTACCATTCTTAATTAACTGGTTGATAATCTTGACCACTTCGTTACTTGGAATAGCAAAGCCCATCCCCTCAACGGAAGAGCCATCACTGCTCCCTGCTAACTTCATCGAGTTAATCCCGATTACTTGGCCAGCCATGTTAATTAATGGACCGCCTGAATTACCTGAATTAATTGCTGCATCAGTTTGGATAACAGAGGTTAACGTCCCGTCTGTACCACTCTTTAGCGTCCGACTCTTTGCAGAAATAATCCCTTTCGTTACAGTGTTAGCGTATTCGCTACCCATTGGTGACCCGATTGCTAAAACATCTTGACCGGCTGCAATTGAGTTTGAATTTCCAAATTCAGCAACCGTTTTAACATTCGCTGAATTTATCTTTAAGACCGCCAAGTCAGTCGCTGAGTCTGAACCAACCAAGCTAGCATTTACTTTCCGTCCATTGCTTAAAATTACTTGGAGAGCATTTGACCCTTTAACAACGTGATTATTGGTAACAATATAAGCAGAGTTACCACTCTTCTTATAAATTACCCCAGAACCTTCGCTGGCCGTTTGAAGTTTGCCAGGATTTTGTGAACTATCTGAATTAGAAGAATCACCGCTAGTTTGGCCACCAAACATTCCCATAATTCCTTGATTGGATGACTGAACTTCCTGCTTATTAATAACACTAACAACAGCATCCTTTGTAGAATCATAAGCCTTCGTCGCTTGGTTGCTTAAGTTCGCCTTATTTTTATTTACTTTGGTTCCTCCAGACTTGTTTGAACCTGCAGGAACGTTCGTACTAGAGGTCTGAACATGATTTTCAATTACATTACCAATTCCTAGCGAAAGCCCGCCACCGATTAAGCCAGCGACAAGGCCAACTCCAGCCACTTTTAACCAAAATTTATTTTTGGTATTGCGCGGTTTTTGGTTTTGGTCACTCATCAAATAACTCCTCCAATCTCATAATTATCAAATTCAATATATCGTTAAATTATGAAAAAAGCTTGAAATTTCATCTGTCTTTTGATGATTATTACACTGTTAAAAGTTTACTTGGCTTGTCTGGTTCCGCGTCCACAAGTTGAAAATCGTGGTTAACACCAAAATCATGCCTCTCCATAATCGTTGCCACGGTCAGGTGAGCTAACGAACGCATATTATTATGCTGACTCCGGTGACCGAGAAAAATGCGTTTGGTCCGCGAGCCAAGGACATCCATCAGTGCATCAGCTCCCTCTTCATTAGAGAGGTGCCCTGTATCGCTTAAGATCCGTTGCTTTAACGGCCAAGAATATGGTCCCATCCGTAACATTTCCGTATCATGATTACACTCCATTAGGTAGGCGTCGGCGTTCCGAATTGTTCCTTCAACCCGATCAGAGACATAACCAGTATCCGTAATGATACAAAAGGTCTTGTTATTATGGTGAACCTGATAGAATTGGGGTTCTGCCGCGTCATGGGAAACGGCAAAGCTCTCAACGTCAATGTCTCCCAGATCCTTAACGCTGTTTGGTGCAATAATCTGCTTTTGTTCTAACGGAATTTTGCCAATTTTGCTGGCCATTGCATCCCAAGTTCCTTGATTAGCATAAATATCCATTCCATAGCGTCGGGCGAGCACACCTACTCCATGACAGTGATCAGTATGTTCATGCGTTACAAAAATTGCATCAACATCTGTTAGTGACCGATCAATCTTCGCCATTAAATTTTCGATCCGCTTACCACTTAATCCAGCGTCAATCAAGATTCGGTGCTCATCGGTTTCCAAGTAAGTTACATTTCCTGTACTCCCACTCGCTAAAATGCTGTAACGTAATGGATCCTGTTCTGTCACCTCAGATTACTCCTTTACTTCTGATTTAGTGCTTCAGTATTAACACTAGTAGTTGTATTTTTCATTATGGTACTGTTAAAAGCATTAATTGAGATTTGCTCAACTGCCCCCGAGTTCTTAGTTTTAATCTCCGCAACCCAGGTTGGAATATAAACATTCCGGTTATTCGTATTTGTACTCAGTAATCGTGAATACCCTAATTGAACCCACCGAATTCGTGAATTATTAGGGATCTGATTATGTTTATATAGCCAAACAACAGCTCGTTTTTGACTAATTGTGGCGGTTTCTGGACGAAGAATCCGTACGCCCTCCAAAAACGTCTGCGTATAACTCGTTACTTCATGGTTAGAATTTACCCGAAAACGAATTTGTCCATCATTGTTCATTAACGGTCGTCCTTCAACCATTTGTGTATAAACAATTACACGTTTCGTTGAAAGATTTGGATTGTACTGGTAATGCTTTCCTAATGCTATCTGATGGCTGTTATGAACTAATTCATTTAGCCGCACATTAGGAGTTTCAATATTAACGTTAATCGGTTCATTAAATTCACTCGTTAAAGTATTGCTTGAAAAGTGTGTTTCTTGATTATGAAGACGAGTCGAAGCATCATCTAAAGCCCCATTTTCAGCAGAACGATAACCAGAAAGGTAGTACCCTTTTTGCTGACCACTATTTATCTTTCCATAACTAATCGAATCATCTTTCATTTCCTTCAAAATGACGGATGAGCGGCTGCTTTGATTATTCGTTACGATAAAGCGGTTTTCAACCAATAATGAACTTGCGATGATCACATCAAAGAGCAAGAAGGCAAAGAAAAAGATCCATTGAATTCGTTTAAAGTCCATTTTCCAATGCCCCCTTACTTCTGTAATTCAGTGTAGTCAACCCACTGTCCATGATAGTCAACAAAGTAGGTTGGCGTTAACTTAACAGTACTGTTATCACTTGTATTTTCTTTCCAAAGGTAACCAACTCGAATTCCCTTAACATCCTTAAGCCGGTTGCTTGCCCGAAGTTGTTTGAAGACCGTAGTCGTTGAGGGAAGACGAACCGGCTTATGGTTAATCGGCAATGGAACTTGAATGCTGTATAAACTCAACCAAGTTTTATTTATTCCGTTAACCTTTGATGACATCCGAATATCACCATACCCAGCAGAGTTAAAAATTGGAAATCCTTCGACATAGCTCCGGTAATTAATGGTCCGCTGATGATCACTAATCCCATCGTAGCGGAGATTATCCATTGGAATTCCGGTTTTCGCGATTCGATTAAAGAAATAACTATACAGCTGACTAGATTTTGGCACATCATCATGACTTACATAGTTCTCATAACGGACGGTACCATTTTGATGATTATAAATTACCCGTTTATTTTCACCATCACGATAAATAGTCGTGTCTCCCTTACGTTCGGTTGTAATTGAAGACTGCTTATTTGTACTAATAAGGTTTTGACTTAAGGTATCAATATTTTGTGCTGTTACCTGGTAGCCAAAAACCGGTAATGTAAAGCTCTTTGGGTAAAGAAGCATCGTTTGACCGTGAATGATCTTATGATCAACTTCTACTTTTGCTGTTCCCTTAATCAAGGCGTTTAAGCTACTACTTCCCTTTGTCTGACTAATCCGTGCCCGGTATACCTTATAACCACGATCATTTAGCAAATAAACATTTCGCGGATTATTTAATGGAATTAAAATATGGTCGATCTGCTTAACCCGACTAGTATCAATCGACTGCGAAAAAGTCTCATTAAAAATCGTGCCCGTAATACTATCCGGATAACTCACCATTAACGAATTAGGCTGGTGAAGATAGCTAAGGTAAACATCGCTATTATCACTTTTTACCAGACTAGCGCGTCCTAACTGACAACTGCGTAATTGGTGCCTAATGGTTATAATCAAATTTTTCCGTGAGCTATACAGTAAGAATTGTTGCTGATTAGCATCAACATGCACTACTTGGGTCGGTAAGTATAAATCACCGATTGACTGGGTTGTATTGAGGTTTCGTGAACTCGAACTATCTTTCGTTCGCTCATATTGCACAGGGTTGGACCAGATTGCAGCAGTTAAGAATAAGCTGATTACCACTACAATGGTTAACGCAATGGCTAACCAATTAGTTTTGATCTTTTTGATCATCCCACTCGTCCCCCTCTTCATATGGTACGTATGGTAAGGAAATGTAGAAAGTTGAACCCTTTCCTTCAACACTGTCAACCCAAATCTGGCCACCAAGCATGTTTACAACCTCTTTAGAGATGGCAAGGCCAAGCCCTGTACCTCCCTGCTTCCGGCTTCGTGCCTTATCAACCCGGAAGAAACGGTCAAAGATATGACTTAAATCCTTTCGTGGAATCCCAAGCCCTTGGTCAGAAATACTCATAATAACATGATTGTGCGTTTCTAATAACCGGGCAGTAATTACACCACCATCTGGCGAATACTTAATCGCATTATTCATGATATTGTCAATAACCTGGGTAAACTTATCGGTATCAATCTCAACCCATAGATCCTTCTTGGTAAAGAAGCGCTCGATCGTGTACTTTTTCTTTTTCGGGTCTTCTTCCTTCTTAATAATCATGTCGAACCGATTCAGAATATAGTTAAAAAGCTCGTTAATATTAACGTATTCAAGGTTTAACTTTGTAGTACCGGCATCCATCCGTGAAAGACTCAATAGGTCGTTAATCATCCGAATCATTCGTTCAGTTTCATCCTGAACAACCTTGAGAAATTGGGGTGCAATTTCTTTATCTTGCCATGCACCGTCGCTTAATGCTTCAACGTAGCTCTTAACACTGGTTAGTGGGGTCCGCAATTCATGTGAAACATTAGAAACGAATTCCTTTCGTTCCTGTTCCTCTTTTTGCTGACTAGTAACGTCATGGAGAACACAGACTAACCCGCTAACAAATCCGGACTCCCGCTGAATTGGTGAGAAATAAGCGTTCAATATCAAATTACTTCCGGAATTCGACATATCGAGAATCATTTCTTTTTGTTCACTGTTAACAAGTTGACGAACGGTATAGTCATGACGAATATCAAGAACATCAATAATTGATTTTCCGATTAGTTCATCATCATGTTCTACCCCTAATAATTGAAGCGCCATATTGTTAACAATCGTTACGTTGCCTCGCCGATCTGTTGCTAAAACACCATCAGACATGTGTGATAGGACGCTATCCAACCGCCGTCGCTCAGAATCACTCGACTCCTGGGCCTCTTCAACCCGAACTGAAAGGTTGTTAACTGCCCCGGCTAATTGACCTAACTCATCATTTCCCATTACCCGAACTTGACCAGAAAAATCACCACGGGCAATTCGAAGGGTCTGTTTCCGCATTTCTTCAATCGGTCGGGTTATTTCCTGGGAAATAATAATTGCCAGCAATAGTCCAATTACGATCGTGATCAGGGCAGCAGAAAGGTAAATTAACGTAATGCTGTTGATGTTAGAGTAAACACTCTCTAAGCTGGCACGAAGATAAACAACCCCAACCACGTTATTATTACTATTATCCACTAACGGAATAATATTAACGTAGTAGCGTGTATGGTTGCTATTATCATAGACATTTTCGGTGTGGGAACGGTTATTAACCAGTGTTGCCTTTACCATTTGCTCGGTAGTTTTTTGACCAATCATATTTCGATTATCAAAATTACTGGTCCCACGAACAACACCCTGACTATCAATTACCCGAATTTCTGAAATATTGTTGTTATTAACCTCAGCCAGAATTTTCCGGATCTTTTGATTAGCCTTCTTATGGTTAGTGTTTACTAGCTGTTCACTTAACGAATTATCAACGTAAGAAGGAAGCTCAATTGTTTGCTTAAACGTATTTAAATTCTGATGTTCCAATTGACGCACAAAAACCGCCCCAACGCATTCCAACGTTAACATCAACATTAACGCGAAAACGAGGGCGATTTTGAATTTGATTGACTGATAAAATTTTAATTTGCTGTTCACAACTGGCTAGCCTCTAATTTTGATCAGGATTTGCTAAGTAGTAACCAACACCACGACGGGTAATCAACCATTGAGGATGGCTTGGATTATCTTCAATCTTTTCCCGGAGTCGACGAACTGTAACATCGACGGTCCGCACATCACCAAAGTAGTCATAGCCCCAAACCGTTTGCAAGAGGTGCTCACGGTTAATTACCTGTCCAATATGTTCTGCAAGGTAGTGGAGGAGTTCAAATTCACGGTGAGTTAAATTAATGTTTTCGCCACGCTTGGAAACTGTATATGCCTCCGGGTGAATTACTAAGTCGCCAACTTGAATGTCAGTGTTATTATCCTCCTCAGCTGGTGCCTTAACTGCCGCTTGACGACGAAGATTTGCCTTTACCCGAGCAACTAATTCACGATTAGAAAATGGCTTAGTAACATAATCATCAGCACCAAGTTCTAGGCCAAGGACCTTATCTAATTCAGAGTCCTTAGCAGTAACCATAATAATTGGGGTAGTGTGTTTTGCCCGTACTCGCTTAGCTACTTCAAGGCCGTCAATCTTAGGCAACATTAAATCCAAAATAATTAGATCAGGTTTTTCACCTTCAACTTTTTCTAGGGCTTCTTCCCCATCAAAGGCAACAACGACTTCATAGCCTTCTTTTTCAAGATTAAATTTGATGATATCTGAAATTGGCTTTTCATCATCAACAACTAAGATTTTTTTTGCCATATCAATACTTACCTCCACATAGGTACAGTTGATTATTAAGGACTGGAAATTTATAGTTTCCAGCTTTGTTTATAATTTAAATTACTCCACCAAAAGGGCGAAAATCACTAATAGATCGCCCAATTACTCTTTTAACATTATACCACATCAGTAAAAGATCAATTTAAATTCCAATAAATTATTGACAGTGTTAAAGAATGATGATACATTTATATATGTTCTGATTGAACAAGATATATGGGCAGTTAGCTCAGCTGGCAGAGCAACGGACTCTTAATCCGTGGGTCCAGGGTTCGATCCCCTGACTGCCCATCAGAGGTTTACAAGATCACCATTTTGGTGGTCTTTTTCTTTTTTAAATTTTTCCTTGATTGTTACCTAACGTCATTATGTAAGATAAAGTTATTTAGAAGGGAGGAATTATTCAGTGCTTACTAGCGGACAATTGGCACAACGATGTCATACTTCTATTAGAACAGTTCAATACTATGATCAAAAGGGGTTGCTCCATGCTAAAAGAAGCCACAGTAATCGGCGGGAGTATGATAAGAAAGATCTTTTACGTCTTCAACAGATCCTTACCTACCGCAAGCTCGGCTTTAAGCTTAACGATATTCAAAAGCTAATGGATCATGACCAATCAGCTCAAATTCTATCATCATTAATTGATAAACAAATTCGCTACAAGAACAACTTCACCAAGTCGAATCACAGCTTGAAGGGTTGAAACACCTACAAAAACAGCTTAATTCTATAGATAATTTTTCAACTGAAGTACAAAAAGAGGTGTTATCTAGTATGAATATGACCAAAAAACTCCACTATTTACGGTTAAAAATGTTGGGATGGGGACTTATTGTTGATTTTCTGCTGTGGGGAAGTTTGATATACGTTATTTACCACGGTGCTTCAATTTGGTGGTTTGTTTTAGGATTAATTTTCTCTCTTGCTATCAGTGGTGAGCTCACCTATGCTTATTACCAACACTCAATCTACCTTTGTCCTCACTGCCAATCTGAATTTGTTCCCTCATTCAGAATATGGGTTGGGGCCGCACATACTCCCAACACCAGAAGGTTAACGTGTCCGAATTGTCATCAAAAAAATTTTTGTGTTGAAGAATATCGATAAAACAATCCCCGGATGCCTTAAACCTGACACTCGGGGATTTATTATCTACTCATCTAATTCATTGTCTTCCCATACTTTACGGATCATTGGGTACTTCAGATCACCAACTTGACTTACTTGATACTTAGCAGCTTTCAATTCAGTTGCATCACCAACACCAATTGAAACAACACCCGTATCGTTTATTAGTGCAATTTGCTTAGCATTAGACCCAATCCCAATACATGCAGCTGGTTGAACATTTAACTCTTGGCTTGCTTTTAGGTATGGGTTATCACTATCTACTGGAGAAACAAAGGCATCAAAGAAATCATCGACCTTTAATTTCTGGAGAATCTCTTTTGCATGCCCGTCAACATCATTAACAGCCATATCAACATAATGATCGTAGAAGTTATTTAGTAATCGCTTAGCATTTGGGTAAAGTTTATCTTCACCGATTCCTTCAATAACCTTGGTGTACATTTCATATTGCTCATTTAACAGTTCATCCTTGTCGGCGTCCGTTTGGTTAAAATGACTTAGGACCACTTCTAACGCTTGGTGTCGATCTAGTCCAGCTAATTGATGAGCCACCTTTCCAGGTAGCCCCATGCCAAATTCGTACATCGCTAAATTACGCCATGCTTCGAATTGTAATTCATCGGTATCCAAAATAATTTGATTGAGGCTTAAAATTGCACCCTTCACTATTTTTCATCCCTTTATCAATTAATTATTCTTAACTCCTACTTTACAGATACAAGCAAGAATCTTCAATCAATTTCTATTCCTTCTCGTTCTCATTTTAACCTCACTTTCTTCAAAAAAGGTCTTGCAAATTCAATTAAAGATTGATAAGATAATATCTGTTGTCAATGACATGGGCAGTTAGCTCAGCTGGCAGAGCAACGGACTCTTAATCCGTGGGTCCAGGGTTCGATCCCCTGACTGCCCATCGTAAAAAAGGTCACCGATTATTCGGTGGCCTTTTTTGATATATTAATGACTTCTAAAAACATAGTTACCAACATTGCTGCTAGACTTTTAGTCGCCAGGTTGATAGTCCTTATCAATAATTAGAACTGGCTTAATTGTCTTTCCTGATACTGAATCGGCGTTGGCTTGATTGATTTGATCGAAGTCATAGAACTTTTCAGTCTTGTCAAAGTCAAACATTCCCAACTTGTAGAATTCGATTAGCCGTGGAATATCAACTTGTGGAATCGAGTCACCCATGTTAACACCGACGATTGTCCGGTCACTAGGGCAAAGATCGTTCCAGGTATCAACATCAATATGGTTTGCGGTAACCGCAACTGGTGCCAATGTTCCACCTTGGGCAAGCGATTGAATTGCATCTTCCATAACCTTAGTCACACCGGTAGTATCAACAATATAATCAACGCCTTTTCCATCAGTTAAGTTTTGGATTGACTTAACCATGTCTTGGTCATTAGTGTTAATTGCGTCAGTAGCTCCCAACTCCTTAGCTAACTCAAGCCGTTCAGGGACACGATCAATAGCGATGACTTTAGTGCATCCTGAAATCTTACCAGCCATCATTGCCGCTAAACCAACGGCACCGGTACCAGTTACAGCAATTGTAGAACCTGGTTCTGGCTTTAATGTATTGAAGACCGTTCCTGAACCAGTAACGTAACCACAGCCTAGAGGACCTAGTTTCCGCAAGTCAAGATCCTTAGGAACCTTAACGGCGTTCCGTTCACGAACCACGGTCGTTGTTGTAAATGAAGATTGATCAAACATATCGTCAACTTGATGACCATCCTCAGTAAAATGAGCACTTCCATCGGGACGAACACCAGAAAGGTTATTAGCAGCATAGTTCAGACACTTTGTTGGCTTCCCTTTCAAGCAGTTAATACAATTACCACAACCATAGAATGAAAGAATTACATGATCGCCGGGTTTGAAGTTCTTAACTTCAGGACCAACCTTTTCAACAATCCCAGAACCTTCATGGCCCAGGATGATTGGGTAGCCGATTTCTGCGTCACCTTTCCGTAAAGCTTCATCTGAGTGACAAATTCCAGAAGCAACCATGTGAATCTGTAAATCATCAGCTTGCATATCTGCTAATTCAACATCATCACGAATATCAAATTTTGCTCCCTTTTGATCAACAATTGCAGCTTTAATCTTCATAAAAATATCTCCTGTTTATTTAGCTAACATCTCTACAATGTTCATACTATCACAATTGAACATTTGATAAGCCCTTATCAGAAAACGCTTACTTTATTATAACAACAAATTCTTGTAAAAACAGGATTTATATTAATTGCATATTATAGCTATTATTTATAATACATGAAAATTCATTCATAACTCTCCCTCAGCATTTTTTGACGAAGAGTACTTTTATCAAAGACTAACCTCACCAACAACATTCCGATCAAAGAATTTGGCAACTTGATGAACATCCATTTTCTGTCCCAAAGCCCACATCAACTTGGTAATGGTGCTTTCAGAAGTCATATCATGAGCACTGATTGCTCCCTTTAGCAAGGCTTCACGACCAACTTCGTACTTAGTTAAGTCACTCCGTTCGTATAAACACTGACTTGTCGCAATTACGGGAATCCCATTTTTAATTAATTCACCGATCGCACCAACCATGTTGCGACGAATGAAATTCATTCCACCAAGCCCATAGCCTTCAATTACGATTCCCTTACAGCCATTTTCAACCATCGCAAATAGGAGTTGCGGGTCAAATCCAGGGAACAACTTAACCAGGGATACGCGGGGATCAATTTTCGTGTTTAATGTACAGTGATCAGCATGGGGAAAGTTTGCTTGTTGCGGATTAAGGACTAAGCCATCTGACGTTACTGTCGCAACCGGTGGGACGTTAACACTTTCAAAGGCATCAAAATTAGTCGTTCGGACCTTCACGCTTCGACAGCCTAGCATCACCTTCTCACTGAACGCTAAGTAAATCCCTGGACGACAATTTGCAGCTGCGGCAAAAGCTAACCGCAAATTATCTGGCGCGTCACTAAGGATAACATTAATTGGTACCTGGCTTCCCGTAAGCACTACCGGTAAATTAATTCCTTGTAGCATAAACGAGAGCATTGATGCTGTATAGGCCATCGTGTCAGTCCCGTGTGAAACGACAATTCCGTCATAATCGTTTCGGTATTCATAAATTTTTTTAGCAATAAATTCCCATTCTTCGGGTTGAATATTTGATGAGTCCAACTGTAAAATGTCACGAACTTCAATCTTATATGGAAGTTGGCCGAGCATCTTAATTAGTCCTTCACCAGATTCTCGAGGAACTAATCCTGAATCTGAGGCAACTGATGCAATGGTTCCTCCCGTTGAAAGTAGTAATATTTTTTTCATTTGATTACTCCCATAATTTTTAAATTTGATTATACAACATAACCTTAATAATTGGAGTGACTTTCAACCAATAACTACTCTAATAATAAAGGGGGAATATGACAGCGATCTTTCCCGATCCTGTTTCATATTCCCCCTTTATTATATTTCCCGGGTAATATTTCTAATAACGAACTGTTCGCGATTGATTTGCCTTAACTACAACGAAGACAACTGCTAAAGTAGCAAAAACCGCCACCGCACAAACGACGAACAAGATCCGGTAACTGGAAAGTTCAATTAGGATCCCGCCAAATAGCGGTCCGATTGCCTTACCAAGTGAAGAGAAGGCGTTCAGGATTCCCTGATATTTACCCTTAATATTAACCGGTGATAATTCATTAACAATTGCCGGCATGGTTGGAAACGCGGTTGCTTCCCCGATTGTTAGCACCGTCATTGCTAAGACAAACCAAACGTAGGACTTAGCAAATAACAATAGAACAAAGGAGAAACCGACTGTGAAGATCCCAAGGAATACCTGCAAATAAAGGTTTGAACGGTACCGATTAATCCAGGTAATGATCAGCTGGATAATCACAATTAAGACTCCGTTAAGCGTCCACAACAGACTATACTTGGTCATTGAAATTCCCTGATCAGTCATAAAGACGGAAAGGTTACTTGCCCATTGTTCATACATCGTCCAGATAATCATTAGTGCCGCAAAGAAAGTCCAACTAATAACCAGGTTGCTAACGGGCATCTTAACCTGTTCCTTTTCTTCTGCCATGTCCACGTCAACTTCCCGATTACTTCTTCGAGTGCTCTTGTTATCCTTAAAGAAGAAAAAGACAACGGCACTAAAAAGAACATAAAGGACTGTCGTAATTGAAAACATCGGTGAAATATTACCGTGAGCATACTGGTAAAGCGGCCCCACAATTGTTGTTCCAATCACCATTCCTAAATTATTGGCAAAGTACAACATGTTAAAAACATATCGGCCATCTTGTCCAGACTGGGTTCCGTAAGAGTTCACCATGGTAATTATCCAACCATTCATAAAGCCGACACCAGTTAATAGGATTCCATAAACTGGCCAGCCATTAAATGCAATTAGCAGAGCCATAATTACAGTAGCCGTAACTGTTCCGCCAAGCATTAATTGCCGTGGATTCTTCTTATCAAACAATGTTCCGGCGATATAACTCCCCACAACATTAGCACCGGAATAGAGTAAAAGGACAATTCCTGAAACAGTTAATGATTCATGTAGTTGTTGGTGCATGTAAATGGTAGTTAACGGCCAAACAAAACTATTACCGATACTTCCTAAAAACATTCCTAATAGCAACCATTTTAATTCAATTCCTTGACGGTTCATCTTACGCCTCCTCTTTTCTTAATCATCTTTTCAACCAAACAGATCTACCATCTTGACTATAACCCTTTTTATTATCAAATGGTTGGGATAGAACCGGCCATTCTTTTAAAAACGCACAAAAGGGCCCCTACGATCGCTCTTAGATGCCCTCATTATTCGATTAATTATTATCTTCTGGAATATAGGAAACGGAAGCAAACTTGTTATACGACTTCGCAAATAACAACTTTACCGTTCCCCGCGGACCACTACGGTTCTTTTCAATAATGACTTCAACTTCACTCACGTTCGATCCATCGTCATCATTATCCTGCTGAGAATTATTCTGATTATCCTCGCCATCACCATCTTCATCGTGCTCATAGTAATCATCACGATACAGGAAACTAACAATATCCGCATCCTGTTCAATCGATCCGGATTCCCGAATATCTGAAAGTACCGGTCGCTTATCTTGTCGCTGTTCAACTCCACGAGAAAGCTGAGATAGGGCAATAACTGGTACCTCTAATTCCTTAGCAAGCTTCTTTAACTGCCGTGAAATTTCGGAAACTTCTTGTTGCCGGTTATCGGGATTAGTCCCTTCAATTAACTGAAGGTAGTCAATCACAATTAATCCAAGATTGCCCTTTTCTTTTGCTAATCGACGACACCGTGCACGAATTTCTGCAACCTTAATTCCAGCAGTATCATCAATATAAATATTAGCTTTAGAAAGGGACCCAGTTGCAATAAAAAGACTATTCCACTCATCCTGAGTTAACTGCCCCGTCCGCAAGTGGTTAGCGTTAATATTTCCTTCAGCACAGATCATCCGATTAACGAGAGATTCCGCTCCCATTTCCAGACTAAAGATTGCTACAGCAGTATCCGAACTAGTTGCAACATTCTGGGCAATATTTAGTGCAAATGCAGTTTTCCCAACAGCAGGCCGCGCAGCAATAATCACTAACTCGTCCTTATGCAAACCAGTTGTCATTTCATCCAATTGCTGATAACCAGTTGACAATCCAGTAACTTCACTATCGTTTTTCGATAAGTCATTAACGTGTTTTAAAGAAGCCTCTAGGACATCCTTAATGTTTTGAAAACCATTCTGGGTATTATCTTGAGAAACCTGCATGATTTGCTGTTCAGCATTATCAAGCAGATCCGACACGCTATCATTATCAGCATAACTATTATTAATAATCTTCGTTGCTGTATTAATTAGCCGTCGTCTCGTTGCCTTATCATGAACAATTTTAGCGTAATAGGCAACGTTGGCTGCTGTTGGTACTGCCGTAGCAATTTCAGCAATATAAGCAACTCCACCAATATTTTCAGTCTGATTATCCTTGTCCAGCGCACTCCGGATCGTTACCACATCAATTGGCTGGTCTTCATCATTTAAATCAACCATCTTCTGAAAGATGATTTGGTGGGCTTTACGGTAAAAATCGCGTGGCTCTAAATATTCCATTGCATCAGCCAGGGCATCTTTACTTAAAAAGACAGCTCCAAGAACTGCCTTTTCCGCATCGATGTCACGTGGCTCTTCTTGCACTGGTGCATTATCCATGACGATACGCTCCTTTAATCAATGAGCTTACTTTTCAGCAATGTGAACTCGAATTTCAGCCATTACTTGTGGGTGCAATTTAATTGGCACGTTAACATAACCCAACGCCTTAATTGGTGCTGCAAGCTCAATCTTCCGCTTATCAATTTTGACGTTGAATTGCTTTTGTAATGCAGTTGCAATTTGTTTTGTTGAAATTGAACCAAACATCCGGCCATCAGTTCCAGCCTTTCCACTTAGTTCAACAACGGTCTTGTCATTTTCAAGAACCTTCTTCAACTCTTTAGCTTCAGCTAGTTCTTCAGCAGCGTGCTTTTCTTCTGCACGTTGTTGCCCCGCTAACTGACTCATTGCAGCATGGGTTGCCTGCTTTGCTAAGCCCCGCTTAATGAGGTAATTTTGGGCATAGCCATCGGGAACATCTTTTACTTGTCCACGCTTTCCGCGACCACGAACGTCTTGAATAAAAATAACTTTCATCTTAGTCACTCCTCAGTTGATTCTTTATTTCCATCATCCTCTGTTTTAGCCAATTGGTCAATCAGAGTTTGCTTAACTTCCGCAATTGTTTTGCCCTTAATTTGGGTTGCGGCATTAGCTAGGTGACCACCGCCACCCATCTTTTCCATGATTAATTGAACATTCACGTCACCCATTGAACGTGCAGAGATGCAGACCATTCCATCAGCCCGTTTAGTAATAACAAACGAAGCCTCTATTCCGTTAACCTGAAGAAGCATATCAGCCGCTTGAGCAGCCGTTACTGGATCATAGACCTGTTCTTCTTCTCCGGCACAGATCGCAATTGAGTCATTTAATTCTGCCAATGAGATCAAGTGATTACGTTTCATGAAACTATCTGCATTTTCCTTCATGAACATCTGGATCATCATCCCATCAGCCCCTGCAGAACGCAAGTAACTTGCCGCGTCAAATGTCCGTGTCCCTGCACTCTTGGTAAAGGATTTAGTATCAATTTGAATCCCCGTCAGCATTGCAGTGGCTTCAAGCTTATTCAACCCTTTACCCTCTCGTGGCTGGTATTCAAACATTTCAGTAATTAACTCACAGGTTGATGATGCATATGGTTCGATGTAAACCAATAATGGATTTTCAGGGAATTCTTCACCGCGCCGGTGGTGATCAATAATCACAAGGCGATTCTGCAATCGTTCATAAAGCTCTGAAGCAATTGTAATCCCCTTCTTAGCGTGGTCAACCATCACCAGGAGACTATTAGGGGTAGCTTTCTCAAGAGCCTCTTCAGGGGTAATAATATGCTCCTTGATCTCTTGGAAATTATCCATTTGCTTTAAAAGACGCTGAACATCAGAGTGCGCCTGCTCATTATCAATAACAATCCAACACTCACGGTTATTCATTGCCGCAATTCGGCGAATCCCTAAGCAAGCACCAAGTGAATCCATATCAGGATTTTTATGCCCCATTACAAAAAGTTGATCCGCCTGTGCCATTAACTCCTGAAGAGCTTGGCTAATCATCCGTGCTCGAACCCGTGTCCGTTTCTCCATTGGATTGGTTTTTCCACCATAAAAACGTGCTTCAGAATCTTGAGCCCGGACAACAACCTGATCACCACCTCGTCCCAGCGCAAGGTCAAGGTTATTTTGAGCAGTATCAGCTAATTTTACCAAATCATTTTCACCATAAGCAATTCCAACGCTTAGTGTTACTGGCGAGTTCTGCTTTGAAGTATTTTCACGAATAATATCGAGAATCTTAAACTTCTTCTCTTCCAATCGGTTCAATGAAACTTGGTGACCGATAATCAAGTAATTGTCGTCATCAATTACCTTCATTAGTAAGTGATTCTCCGCTGCCCACTTACTAATTTCCGATGTTACATAGTTATGTAAATTAGAAACATCTGAGTCACTCATCCCCTGGGTTAATTCAATATAGTTATCTAAATATATGTTTCCCAGGAAAATTTGTTGCTGTTTATAACGTTTATTGATTTCTTCATAGCTTGTCACGTCCATCATGTAGATAACGTGATTATCTTTTTGAACCAAGAATTCAAACTGCCGATCCTGCCACGTAACGATTGTCGGCCTTTTATCATTCCGATGTTCATTTTCTAGTTTGGCAAGCTCGTTATCGACTTCTTTGAGTTTTTTTCCAACAACAATTTTTAGATCAAAGTACTTAGCCATATAAGGGTTAATCCACTGAATTTCGCCCAGCTTATTCATCAAGATCATTCCTAAAGGCATTTCGAGCAGCGCTTCTTGTTGTCCCTGCTCAACCCGATAAGTTAAATCTGCTAAGTACTCATGAGCATCAACAACGATTGTTCGTAAACGACTTATACTAAACTGACTACCGAAAAGAGCTACCACCAGGATCGCAATCCCAAGAAGCCAGTTAATATAGAATCCCAGCGCTAGACTGAGAATCGTTAAAATTAAAATGTAAATAAAATTCCACCGAACTGCTGGCTGTTTAAACAGCTCTCGCCAGTATTCTCGACTAATAAGATCTCTCATACTGGTCCTCCCGATTTTAACGTTTTTCGTTAATTATTAATTTTTGTTAAACAAATCAGTATCTATAATATCACATTGGCCTATTTGACTGCATCTCAACACATCCGGAATGAAAAATCTTTTAAAAATAAAGAATCGCAACAAATAATTGTTACGATTCTTTATTTTACGGAATTAATCTTCAGCAACAAATGGCAAAAGACCCATAATCCGTGCACGCTTAATAGCGATAGTTAACTTACGTTGGTTCTTGGCGCTAGTACCAGTAACCCGACGTGGTAAAATCTTACCCCGTTCAGAAATAAACCGACGTAATAAATCAGTGTCTTTGTAATCGATGTAGTCGATGTGGTTTGCGGCGATAAAGTCGACTTTACGACGACGACGACCGCCACGACGTTGTTGTGCCATGAAATTACCCTCCTATCTGGTTAAAGAATTCTTTAGAATGGTAATTCGTCATCAGATAAGTCAATGGATTGACCATCGTCCCCATTATTAGGAAATTGGCTATCTGGTTGACTTGGTTGGTTATTATTACCACCAAAGCCATTAGACGAATTAGACTGAGGAGCATTATTTCCAGGTTGTGGTTGATTATCGTTGTACTGCGGTTGACCTTGACCACCAAATGGTTGTTGGTTGCCGTATTGTTGGCCACCACCATTTTGGCGTGGTTCAAGCAGTGCAAAATTATCGACAACAACTTCGGTAACATAAACTCGGTTACCTTGTTGGTTTTCGTAATTCCGGGTTTGAATCCGTCCTTCGATACCAACTAAGGATCCCTTATGAGTAAAGTTACTAAAGTTTTCAGCAGACTTACGCCAAATGACGCAATTGATAAAGTCAGCATCCCGATCCCCATTTTGGTTTCGGAATTGACGATCAACAGCTAATGTAAATGATACAACAGCTGTTCCACTGGTTGTGTACCGCAACTCAGGATCTCTTGTTAAGCGTCCAGTAAGTACTGCACGATTAATCATTAGATCTCGTCTCCTCTCTATTAATTGAAGATCAAATTAAGCTTCACGCTTGATGATCATGTGACGTAGGATATCATCGTTGAACTTAGCTAAACGATCGAATTCGTTTAAGGCTTCGTCAGTGTCGGTAGTAAGGTTTACCACGTGGTAAGTACCTTCAGTGTACTTGTCAATTGGGTAAGCAAACCGGCGTGTTGACCAATCCTTGGAATCAGCGATGGTTGCACCATTGTCTTCGAGAATCTTGTCAAAGCGAGCTACAAGGTCACTCTTTGCAGATTCTTCCATATCAGGACGAATGATGTAAGTAATTTCATATTTACGTGTTTCCATGAATGTTACACCTCCTTATGGACTCTGGCTCTTCCCGTAAAGATTAAGAAGAACAAGGAGAGTAGACGTCTGTTACGTATACTCACAAGAATAAAATATACCACAGACATTGGTTTAAAACAAGGAACAGGTAACAAGAAAATCCTGAATTTGCGGTCTAATTAATAAAGACGTAACAAATCAGGATTTCTATTTTATTTATTTAGTTTTTTCTTCCGTAGTTGCTTCTTCAGTTGAATTTTCATTTGATGAAGAATCGTCTTCACTATCTTCATCACTTTCTTTTTCAACCTTCGCAATCGTAGCAACATGCGTTCCGTTGTCCATCTTAATTAGGTGAACTCCTAATGCTGAACGTCCAGTCTGCGATACTGTTTCAACACCGAAACGAATAATCACACCATGGTCCGTGACCAGCATAATATCTTCGTCTCCCTTAACAGTTGTTAGGCCAACCAGAGGTCCATTCTTCTTAGTTACGTTAACGGTCTTAACACCTAAACCGCCACGACCCTTAATTGGATACTCGCTAGCAGGCGTTTGTTTACCGTAACCTAACTCACTAATTACTAGGACATTGCTATCATCATGAAGCGGTGCAGTACCGATGACATAATCATCATCCCGCAAGCGAATTCCGCGAACCCCTGCCGCTGAACGTCCCATTGACCGGACAACAGATGAGTTAAAGCTTAGAGCGTAACCATGGTGCGTTCCGATAATCATGTTTTGTTGATCCTTAACTATATCAACATGGATCAGCTCATCATTATCGTGAAGGTTAATCGCTTTCAACCCATTACTTCGAATATTCTTAAATTCGGTAACTGGTGTCCGCTTTACGGTTCCTTGCTTAGTGGTAAAGAAGAGGAACTTATCATCATCGTTGGTTTCATGTGAAACGTTAATCACAGCACTAATCTTCTCTTTGTTGTCAATTCCAAGTAAGTTAATAATCGGAATTCCCTGAGCAGAACGACCATACTCTGGAATTTCATACCCCTTCATGGAGTAAACCTTTCCTGAATTGGTAAAGAAGAGGAGCAGGTCATGAGTATCACTAGAAATTAATTGCTCAATAAAGTCATCCTTGTGAACACCCATTCCCTTAACACCACGACCACCACGGTGTTGAGACTTAAATTCATCTACTGGCAACCGCTTAATGTAACCATTATGCGTTAAGGTCACAATAATTGACTCTTCTTCAATCAAATCTTCATCTTCAATGTTAGTAATGTCACCAACTTGAAGCTCTGTCCGCCGCTTATCGCCAAATTTCTTTTGAATTTCCAATAATTCGTCGTAAATAATTTGGTTGATCCGTTCTTGATGAGCAAGGATGTCTTTGTAGTCGGCAATTGCTGCCATTAACTTCTTGTATTCGGCTTCAATCTTTTCTCGTTCCAAACCGGTTAAACGAACTAATCGCATATCAAGAATTGCTTGGGCTTGACGATCCGATAGTCCATAGTTTTCCATCAATTGGTTTTTCGCAATTTCACTTGTTTGGGAGTTCCGAATAATATTAATGATTTCATCAATATGATCTAAAGCAATTCGTAACCCAGCAACAATATGAGCACGATTTTCGGCTTTCTTCAGGTCGAATTCTGTCCGCCGCCGAACAACATTTTCTTGGTGTTCTAGGTAATACTGAAGAATTTCCTTCAGGCTAAGGATCTTTGGTGCACCATTAACTATTGCTAGCATATTGAAATTGAAAGTTGTCTGCATCAAGGTCATCTTGTACAAATTATTCAAGATCACTTCAGCACTAGCATCACGCCGGACATCAATTACAATCCGCATTCCTTCACGGTCGGTTTCATCATTAACGTCAGTAATTCCTTCAATTTCCTTATTCCGGGCTAAGTCAGCAATCCGTTCAATCAGCTTTGCCTTGTTAACCATATAAGGAATTTCGTGAACGACAATTTGTTGTCTACCGTTCTTTCGTTCTTCAATATCAACTTTAGCCCGAACAACAATTGTTCCTCGACCGGTCTCATAGGCTTTCCGAATTCCGGACTTGCCCATCACAACGCCACCAGTTGGAAAATCTGGCCCTGGCAAGACCTTCATCAAGTCTTCAGTTGTAGCGTCCGGGTTATCCATCAATACGTGGATCGCACTAATAACTTCCCCGAGATTATGGGTTGGAATATTCGTTGCCATTCCGACAGCGATTCCTGAAGCACCATTAACAAGTAAGTTAGGGAACCGCGCTGGTAGCACAGTTGGTTCCTTTTCAGTTCCGTCATAGTTATCTTGAAAATCAACAGTGTTCTTGTTAATATCCCGTAACATTTCAACGGCAATTTTACTCATTTTAGCTTCGGTATACCGCATGGCGGCAGGACTATCACCATCAATTGAACCAAAGTTACCGTGACCATCAACCAACATGTACCGATAACTAAAGTCCTGTGCCATCCGTACTAACCCTTCATAAATTGAAGAATCACCATGAGGGTGGAACTTCCCCATAACATCCCCAACAATCCGGGCAGATTTCTTATATGGCTTATCAGGAGTAACCCCTAATTCATTCATCCCGTATAGGATCCGTCGTTGTACTGGTTTCAACCCATCACGCACATCCGGGAGCGCCCGAGAAACGATAACACTCATGGCGTAGTCTAAGAATGAATTTTTCATCTGACTAGTCAGGTTAACGTCCGTGATCCGGTTATTTGATAGATCGTTTTCAGCCACTATCGTTGTTCCTCCTTTAAATTTGAGTGTATAGCCCGAAAAAGGCTCTAGTAATTAACAAGCTTTTTCTTCGGTTCACACACCAATCTTATAAATCAAGATTTTCTACAAACTTAGCATTCTTTTCGATAAATTCACGCCGCGGTGTAACCTTATTCCCCATCAACATTGGGAAGATTTCCTCTGCCGCCTTGGCATCATCAAGATTTACCCGGAGCAGGTGGCGTTTTTCAGGATCCATCGTTGTTTCCCACAATTGTTCGGCATCCATTTCACCAAGACCCTTGTACCGTTGGATAACTGGCTTAGGACTTGGTTGAAGTGAATTAACAACCCGATCGAGTTCTTCATCTGATTCAATGTACTTTACAAACTTTCCTTGACGAACTTGATATAGCGGTGGTTGGGCAATGTAAACATAGCCGTGTGTAATCATTGGTTTCATGAACCGGTAGAAAAGTGTCAGGAGCAGTGTTCGAATGTGCGCACCATCGACATCGGCATCAGTCATGATGATTAGTTTATGGTAGTTAGCCTTAGTAATGTCAAAGTCTTCACCAAAACCAGTTCCAAGTGCTGTAAATAGAGAACGAATCTCATCGTTTGCCAAGACCCGGTCAAGGGTTGCCTTTTCAACGTTCAGGATCTTCCCCCGAATTGGTAGAATAGCTTGCGTCAACCGAGAACGTCCCTGCTTTGCAGAACCACCGGCTGAGTCCCCCTCGACGATGAATAACTCAGAAATATTTGGATCCTTACTAGTGTTATCGGCTAGCTTTCCTGGTAAGTTGCTAATTTCCAAGCCGCTCTTTTTCCGTGTAACTTCACGTGCTCGTTTTGCTGCTACCCGAGCTTTAGATGCTAGTTGTCCCTTTTCGATAATTTGTCGTGCTTCATCAGGGTGTTCAAGCAGGAATCGGTTAAATGTCGCTGCAAAAACATGATCAGTTGCCGTTCGTGCATCAGAGTTTCCAAGTTTAGTCTTAGTCTGGCCTTCAAATTGAGGATCCGGGTGCTTAATAGAAACAACCGCGGTTAATCCTTCACGCACATCATCACCAGAAAGTGTCTCGTTACTCTTTAAGACACCTGCCTTATGACCGTAATCATTTATTACCCGGGTTAAGGCCATCTTAAACCCAGTTTCGTGCGTTCCACCTTCATAGGTGTGGATGTTGTTAGTAAACGTCAATAAATCGCTTCTGTAAGAATCAGTGTATTGAAGAGAAACTTCTACAGTGATGCCGTTTTCTTTTCCTTCAACGTAAATTGGTGGTTCAAAGAGGGTCGTTTTCCCTTCATTCAAGAAATCAACGTAGTGCCGAATCCCACCTTCATAATGGAATTCTTGCCGTTCTGACTCCTTGTCACGCTTATCTTCAATTGTGATCTTTAGTCCCTTATTCAGGAATGCCAACTCACGAAGACGGTTTGTTAAGGTCTTAATGTTGTATGTAGTTGTTTCGCGGAAAATTTCCGGATCCGGCTTAAAGTGAACCGTTGTCCCGTGAATATCTTCCGGTACATTTTCGTCAATTACCTTCATTGAGGTCTTAACGTGACCATGATCAAAGTCCATGTAGTAACGCTTACCCTGACGTGAAACCTTAACATCAAGTTCTGTAGAAAGGGCGTTTACGACTGAAGCACCGACCCCGTGTAATCCACCGGAGACCTTATATCCGCCACCGCCGAACTTACCACCGGCGTGAAGAACAGTAAATACTGTTTCAAGGGCTGGTTTTCCGGTCTCTTTTTGGGTATCGACAGGAATTCCCCGTCCATTATCAGTAACAGAAATACTATTATCTGGTTCAACAATCACGTTAATTTCGTTACAGAATCCAGCCAGGGCCTCGTCAATTCCGTTATCGACAATTTCCCAAACTAAATGGTGTAGTCCTTGAGCCGAGGTCGAACCAATATACATCCCTGGCCGTTTTCGTACTGCATCAAGCCCTTTAAGGACCTGAATTTGACTGGCATCATACTCGCTCGCTAACTCAGCTTTTGTTTCTTTTTGCTCGTCGCTCACTGTGTTTCCCCCTTGCTCAAAGTACCATGTTCAATTTCAAAGATTTTCGGTTGATGAATTAACTGCCGTGCAACATCATTTAAGCTTGTTGTTGTCAGAAAGGTTTGTACCTTATCTTGAAAGGCAGTCAATAAGTGTGTCTGACGAATCGTATCTAATTCAGATAGGACATCATCTAAAAGCAGCAACGGGTATTCCCCGGTCTGCTCCTTCATTAAGTCGATCTCCGCCAACTTAACAGATAATGCCGTTGTTCGCTGCTGACCTTGTGAGCCAAACGACTGAACATTTTTCCCGTTAACCATAAAGTGAATATCATCCCGTTGCGGTCCATACATTGTAGTTCCCTTTTCAATTTCCCAATTTACATGGGACTGATAAAGGCCAAGCAAGTCTTGGTATGCCTGTTCAACAGTCGTTTCTTCGTTCAGTTTTAATTGGGTAATGTAGTCCAGCCTTAACTGTTCAGCATTTAATGATATTTTCTCATGAAGCTGCGAAGCCCACTTTTCCAAATGCTGCAGGAATTGATAACGGGCAATAATAACCTCTGCACCGTATGCAGCTAATTGATCAGAAAGCACGCCAAGTAAAACCTTATCGTGCTGCTGACCATATTTTAACTGCTTCAAATACTTATTTCTTTGGCGCAGTAAAGTCCGATACTGCCCGGCATTATAAAGATACTTACTACTCATCTGACTAAATTCCATATCCATAAAATGACGCCGTAGTGCTGGTGCTCCTTTAACTAGGGACAAGTCCTCCGGCGCAAATAAAATGGCATTTAGCTGACCAACATATGTAGATAATCGAGCTTGCTCAAGATGATTGACCTTGGCTCGCTTTCCTTTAGAAGTAAATTCTAATTCTAGCGGAACACGTCCACTCGTCTTTTGAACAATTCCGCTAATGGTTGCTGATTTATGCTGCCAATTAATGAGTTCTCGGTTGTTATGGGTCCGGTGACTCCGTGTTAATGACAATGCATAAATTGCCTCTAACATATTCGTTTTTCCCTGAGCGTTGTGACCAATCAGGACGTTAACTCCAGGAGCAAAATGAACTGTCAGATCTTCGTAATTACGAAAATTATGTAAGTGCAATTCTGAAAGAATCATGCAAATTCCTACTTACTCTTAATCATAATTGGTTCATGCTCGGGAATGATAACGACATCTTCCGGATATAACTTCCGGCCACGCCGATTATCAAGTTCGTCATTAATCCGAACATCATGCTCCTTCAAAAACCACTTGGCTGCACCACCGGTTGGGATAATTCCCTCTTCCTTGAGTAGTTGTCCCAAGGTGATGAAAGGCCGATCTATTTTTATGGTCTTGTTTTCCACACTTAATCACCTACTTTTCACAAATACTATTATACCACATTTAAGAGGTTAAAAACGCGCAGATAGCCTTTTTTAGGCTTCTTAGTGGTTATTAGTCTTTTTTGTCAAAATCAAGTTAAAAACGCTTAATTTGCTTAAAACACGATTTCAGCAAATTTTTAAAATAAAAAAGGGTTATGACAAACTAATTATCATAATCCTTTTCCATGGTATTAAAATGTCCGAACTGGTGTAATCAGGTGAACAAAGTTTTCTGTATCTTCCGTTGGAACTAACGTAAACGGACGTAGTGGAGAAGTAAATGAAATCTTAACTGTCGATTGACCAAAGGACCGTAACGCATCCTTCATGTAGTTAGGATTGAAGGAGATTTCCAAATCATTTCCCTCAACCGCTGATGTGGCAACGTCTTCTTCCACCATTCCGATATCTGGTGAGTCACCACTAATCCGAACCAGCTTTTCACCAGGCTTAATGGTTAATTTAACAACATCATTCCGACTTTCATGTGAAAGTAACGAAGCCCGGTCAATTGAAGATAAGAAGGTTCCGGCATCTACTTCCACTGTCGTATCTGAAGTGTCTGGAATCAACTGACTCGTTTCCGGATAATTTCCTTCTAACAATCTTGAATAGAAGTGCGTATTACCAAAAATAAATAAAACTTGGTTATCGGTAACTTGCATCTTTACGTCATCGTCAACGTCACTAATCATTCCAGAAAGTTCATCTAAACTCTTCCCTGGAATAATAACATCGTAATTAACGTCGCCAACACCATCTAATTGCACTTTCCGTTGCGCGAGTCGATGACTATCAGTAGCGACTGCCGTCAGTAATCCATCATGCAACGTTACGTGGATCCCGGCAAGGATTGGCCGACTTTCTTGTTTAGAAACAGCAATTACGGTTTGCCGAATGACTTCTTTAAGCATGTCATTGGCAAGAACCACAGTATTATTTGCTTCAACTTCTGGTAAATGAGGGAAGTTTTCTGCATCTTGTCCATTAATTTGGAATTTTGCACTACCTGAAGTAATATCAGCTTGAAAGCCACTAGTAATTTCAATAGTTACATGTTTATCTGGAAGTTTCTTAACAATCTCACTGAAGAACCGGGCTGGTAAAACAATTGAACCAGGTTCAGCGATTTTTAATTCATAATCTTCATTACTAGCTGACATTACACTTTCAATCGTAATGTCTGAATTACTACCAGTTAGTGTAATGCTATCATTAGCTACTACCATCTTTAAACCAGTCAGAATTGGAATAGTAGTTTTAGACGAAATTGCCCGAAGAACATTATTTAATTGACTAATAAATGCTGAACGATTGATGGTAAATTTCATTATCAATGCTCCTTTGTTAGGTTATATATATTTATATTAATACTTTAAAATATAGTCGAAGTAGTAGAGCCTGTTAATATTGTGGATAACTTAGTTCGGCTAAGAAAAATCAACTTATTTGCTTGTGGATAAACTGTGGACAAAGTTGGGAATAACTTTCAAGTTTTCCACAGCTATGCTTTTAGTTTTGCTTTTAATGTATTTAGCTGCTCTTGAAGTTCATTATCAGTTCGAAGCTCTTCTTCGATTTTATCAATTGCGTGAAGAACGGTTGTGTGATCTTTTCCGCCAAACTCTTTGCCGATTTTTGGTAATGAGTAATCAGTTAGTTCACGAGAAAGGTACATTGCGATCTGGCGCGGAACTACGATTTGCTTGACCCGCTTTTTCCCAATAATGTCACTTTGGGTAATATTGTAAAATTCAGCAACATTTTTTTGGATTGACGTGATCGTAATTGTTGTTTTAGTAGTCCTTTGCAGTCCACGCAGGGCTTGTGATGCAAGGTGGGGAGTAATTGGTTCTTGGCTTAAGTTAGAGAATGCCTGAACCTTGGTTAGCGCCCCCTCAAGTTCACGAATATTGGTATCGATCTGCCCGGCAATGTAATTCAAGGTGTCATTTCCAATATTAATGTGATCTTCCTCTACTTTACTCCGCAAAATAGCAATCCGAGTCTCCAGATCTGGCGGAGTAATCTCAACCGTTAACCCCCAACGGAATCGTGAAACAAGACGATCCTGCAATTCTGGAATTTCGTTTGGGATTCGATCAGAAGTCATGACAATTTGCTTTTTATTGTCATGAAGAGCGTTGAAAGTATTGAAGAATTCAAGCTGAGTCCCTTCCTTATTAGCAAGGAACTGAATATCATCAATTAATAATAAGTCCAGGTTACGGTACTCTTCACGGAACTTTTCCGTAGAGTTGCTTTGGATAGAATGGATAAAATCATTAGTGAATTCTTCGCTAGTAACGTATTTTACTTTTGCTGCCGGATTGAGTTGGAGCATATGGTTACCGATTGCTTCCATCAAGTGAGTTTTTCCTAATCCCACTCCCCCATAGATGAAAAGCGGGTTATAAAGACCACCGGGACTTTCGGCAACTGCAAAGGCAGCAGCATGGGCCATTTTGTTTCCTTCACCAACAACAAAAGTTTTGAAGTTGTAGTGTGGATTAAGCGGCGTATCCATTTCAAAATTATTTGATTCTGCTGGTCGATCATTTTGATAAGGATCGAATTCTCCCTCAAGAACAAAGTGCGGTTCAATCTCTTGATCAGTAACTGCTTTAGCATACTGCTTTAGTTCAGCCTTTAAGTTTTTTTCCCAAAAATCACGGTGGACTTTTGTGGGTACTTCAACTTCTAATTGATTTTGAGAGAGAGAGAGTGGTTTTGCCGGAGCAATTAACGTGTCAAAGGTAACTTGGCTTTTACTTTGACGAAATGAATTTTGGATCGCTTCCCATAGAGAATCGAGCTCAGTCAA